>NZ_JAFBCA010000001.1:3641169-4854892 GCF_016907475.1 Nocardioides cavernae
TGTGTTCGATTCTATCGGTGACCACCGACAGCGGCCACGCCTGTGGACGGTTCCTGGCCACCCTCTGTGGACTGGTCTCGTGACGGGACGTCGTCCCTCCTCGACCACCGCGGGCCACCAGACCCCCAGCCCTTGGGAGGTCCCGCGGGGGCGTGCGCGCTCGTAGCGTCCTGCTCGGCGCGTAGCGCCACGCGCCGGGAGGTGGCGCGCGAGCCCGGGGGGACAGATGACGGACGACCATGCAAGGGCCGGAGCCCGGCCCGTCGAGCTCGGAGCCACGACGACCGAGCAACAACGCGAGCTCACCGCGCTGTCCGAGCAGGCGACCGCGGCAGCGGGCGACGTACGTGCTGCACTGGACCTCGCCCGCGACGTCGGCGGCCGGCTTCCGCATCCCGGCAGCGGCAGCACCGCGTTCCTGTGGTCGGCCCTCGCCAGCGTCGCCGCGGCCGACCTGACCGTCGCGCGGGTGCTGGAGCCGCACCTCGACGCGCACGCCATCCTCGGGCAGGCGGGCGAGGAGATCGGCGACGGGACGTGGGGCGTGTTCGCCGCCGAGGGTCCGGGCGAGCCGTTGCGAGCGACGCCGAGCGGGTCGTCGTACGTCCTCGACGGGCGCAAGCACTGGTGCTCGCTGGGGGGCGACCTCGACCACGCGCTCATCAGCGCGTGGGTGGGCCAGGAGCGACAGCTCTTCGCCGTCGACCTCGACCACCCGGACGTGACGGCCGTGGCCGGGACGTGGGTGGCGCGCGGGCTCACCGCGGTCGACTCGGGTCCCCTCGACCTCGACGGGGTGGACGCGCGCGCCGTCGGGGTGCCCGGGTGGTACCTCGAACGACCGGGCTTCGCGTGGGGAGCGATCGGCGTGGCCGCCGTCTGGTTCGGCGGGGCGGTGGGTGTCGCGAGGCGCCTGGTGGCGGCGTCCAGCACGCGTGAGCCCGACCAAGTGGCGTTGATGCACCTCGGCGCCGTCGACGCGCGGCTGCACGGCGCCCGGGCCGTGCTGCAGCAGGCGGCCGCGGCCCTCGACGCCGGCAACCTCGCCGGACCGGCTGGCTGGCGGGCGGCGCTGCGCGTGCGCGAGGTGGTGGCCGATGCGTGCGAGGACGTCCTGCGGCGCGCCGCCCACGCACTGGGCCCCGGCCCCCTGGCCACCGACGAGGCTCACGCGCGCCGGGTGGCCGACCTCGAGCTCTACCTCCGCCAGTGGCACGCCGAGCGCGACCAGGCGTCCCTCGGGCGGCAGGTCCTCGACGACCCGGGGTCGCGCTGGTGATCGCTCCCCGCTTCCGGCACGACCTCCCCGGTACGACGGCCTCGTCGTGGTCCGACGTCCTGGCGAGCGTGCCGACCCTCGAGCTGCCGGGGTCGCGCGGCCGCGTCGTCGTCGTGGGCGCGCACCCCGACGACGAGACGCTCGGGGCGGGCGGCCTGCTGCACACCGCCGCCCGCGCAGGTCGGAGCGTCGAGGTCATGACCGCGACGGCCGGCGAGGGCTCGCACCCGCACTCACCCACCCATTCCCCTGACCGGCTCGCGGAGGCGCGCCGGGCGGAGCTGCGGCGCGCCACCAAGGTGCTCGCCCCGGATGCGCACGTCACCTGCCTCGACCTGCCCGACGGCGCGGTGGCCCAGCACGACGAGGAGCTGGTGGCAGCGCTCGTCGAGGCCATCGGCACCGACGGTGACGACGTGCTCCTCTGCGCGCCGTGGCGCGGCGATGGCCACCCCGACCACGAGGCGGTGGGGCGGGCCGCCGCGACCGCCGCCCACCGCACCGATGCGCTCCTCTGGGAGTACCCCGTCTGGTGGTGGCACTGGGGTCGGCCGGACGACCTCGCGGCGGCCCACGTCGCGCGGCTGCCGTTGTCGATGGACGCCCGGACGGCGAAGCGGGCAGCCGTCGCCGCCCACGAGAGCCAGGTCCGGCCGCTCTCGGCCGCACCCGGTGACGAGGTGCTCCTCGGCCCCGACCTGCTCGCCCACTTCGACCGCGACCAGGAGGTCTTCCTGGTCGGCGGGCCCGAGGCCGACGACGAGTCCCTCGACCGGGTCCACCGCGAGCGACCCGACCCGTGGGACGTCGACTCCTCCTACGAGCGCCGCAAGCGCGCCGTGTCGCTCGCCAGCCTGCCGCGCGAGCGCTACCCGCTCGCGCTCGAGGTCGGCTGCTCGGTCGGTGCGCTGGCCGTCGACCTCGCGACCCGCTCCGACCGGCTGCTGGCAGTCGACGACAGCCCCGCGGCCGTCGACCTCGCCCGTCGGCGCACGGCCGGCATCGACGGGCTGGAGGTGGAGCTGGCCCGGGTGCCGGAGGAGTGGCCGGCGGCCCGCTACGACCTGGTGTCGGTGTCCGAGGTCGGCTACTTTCTCAGCCCCCGAGGGCTCGCGGAGCTGGTCCGGCTCTGCCTCACCTCGCTGGCCGACGACGGGCACGTGCTCCTGTGCCACTGGCGCCACCAGCCCGTCGGCTGGCCGCTCGCCGGGCCCGCGGTCCACGACACGTTCGTCGACGCCTTCGTCGCTGCCGGAGGTCGCGTGCTGGTCGAGCACCAGGAGCCCGACTTCCTTCTGCACGTGCTGGGACGGTCCACGTGACGCGTCCCGACGCCGTGGCCGTCGTCGTGCCGGCCCGCGACGAGGAGGTCCTGCTGCCCGCCTGCCTCGACGCGGTCGCGGCCGCCGTCGACGCGCTGCGTGCGGCGTACGCAGACGTCCCCACGCAGGTCGTTGTCGTCCTGGACGCGTGTCGCGACGGCTCCGCCCAGGTGGTGCGTGACCGCGACGGCGTCGTCGCGGTCACCGCCCACGCAGGTTGCGTCGGCGTCGCCCGCTCGGAGGGCGTCGAGGCTGCCGCGGCGTGGGCGGCCGGCGTCGGCAGCCGCTCCCTGTGGGTGGCGAGCACTGATGCCGACAGCGTCGTCCCGCGACACTGGCTGACCTCGCACCTCGGGTGGGCGGCCGACGGCCTCGGCCTCGTGGTCGGCACCGTCGAGCCGCGACCCGGTGACGTGTCCGCCGGAGCGCTGTCGGCTTGGCACCAGCGCCACACGACCGCGGACGGCCACGACCACGTGCACGGCGCCAACCTCGGCTTCACGCTGGACGCCTACCGGGCGGTCGGCGGGTTCCCGCTCCTGCCCACGCACGAGGACGTCGGGCTGGTGACGGCGATGCGCGAGGCCGGGGTGCCGACGCTGGCGACCGGAGCCGTGCCGGTCGTCACCTCGGGACGCCGGACCGGCCGTGCCCCGGACGGCTTCGCGGGCTACCTCGACGGTCTCGGCGCCTGAGGGTCAGCCGACCTTCATCTCTCCCAGCTCGTTCCAGCCGTCCTGGTCGACCTCGGTGCTGACGATGTCGGGCGTGCGGGCGAGGTACTGCGGGAGCTCGGCCTGCGCGGCCCTGAAGTGGTCGGAGCCGACGTGCGCGCCACCAGCGTCGCCGTCGCGGAAGGCCTCGACGAGGACGTACTCGTTCGGGTCCTCCAGGCTGCGCGACCACTCGAACCACAGGCAGCCGTCCTCGGCGCGGGTGGCCTCGGTGAAGGCCCGCGACAGCTCGGGCCAGTCGTCGGCGTGCTCGGGCTTGATCGGGAACTTGGCGGTGATGAAGATCAAGGCGTCTCCTCGGTGCTTCGGGCTCGGCTCACTTCCCCCGACCCTACGAGCCTCGCCTAGGCTGTCGCCGATCGCCATGACACCGACCACCCGCACCCGCCGGCTGCTGCTCGTCGTCGACGCGCCGTCATTGCTGCACCGCAACCACCACGCGCGGTCGCACACCGGGCTGCGCGACCGGCAGGGTCGCCCGATCTGGGCGCTGCACGGGATGCTGCGCCAGATCCTCGAGTCGATCGACTCCTTCGCCCCCGACGCCGTCGTCTTCGGCCTCGACGACCGGTCCGGGTCGATGCGGCGAGACCTCTATCCCGACTACAAGGCCGGCCGGGCGGAGAAGGACCCCGAGCTGATCGACCAGCTCGACCGGGCAGCCGCCCTGCTCGACGCGCTGGGGCTGGCCACCCTGACCCCGCCCGGGCTGGAGGCCGACGACGTCAACGCCTCGGGGGCGACGTGGGCGACGGCCAACGGCTGGGACTGCGTGATCATCACCTCGGACCGCGACGCCTTCGCCCACATCAGCCACCACACGCGGGTGCTGCGGCTCATCGACGGCGGGATCCACGGCTCGCCCATGCTCAACCCGGCGCGCCTGTTCAACATGTACGGCGTCCGCCCGGCCAACTACCTGGCCTTCGCCGCGCTGCGCGGCGACAGCAGCGACAACCTCCCCGGCGTGCAGGGCATCGGCGAGAAGACCGCCGCGATCCTGCTCGACGTCGCCGGCTCGATGGACGCCGCGTGGTCGGACATCGACCACAACGGCGGCACCGCCCTGCTCGGCGCCCTCGACGACTGGTCGGCCGAGACCGGCGGGCGGCGCGTCGGCGCCACCGTCGTACGCCGGCTGTCAGCCTCGGGCGCGCGCGAGCGCTACGAGTTCAACGTGCAGATGATGTCCGGGCGCGACGACCTCGACCTCGGCCTGACCCCCGACGTCCCCGGCTCACGTGGGCTGCTGCCGCTCGATCTCGACCGGGTCACCAAGGTGGTCGGCTTCCTCGACAACGACTTCACCACCGACTTCGCGGTGCGGGTGCTGACCAGCCGCCCCGCGTCAGGCTGACTGCTCACCCAGGCGCGCCCGCAGCCGGTCCACCTCGTCCTCGAGCTCGAGGACGCGCGCGATGCCGACGAGGTTGAGCCCGTCGGCGAGCAGGTCACGGATGCGCTCGAGACGGACGACGTCGTCGTCGCTGTAGAGCCGGCTGCCGCCTGCCGTCCGGTCGGGCGTCAGCAACCCACGGCGCTCGTAGACGCGGAGGTTCTGGATCTCCATCGACACCATCGAGGCGGCCACGGAGATCGCGTACACGCCGTCGTCGCTGCCTGCCACCGAGCACCCCCTGGATCTCACGAAATTCTCAGCCGGACGACTTGATCCTGCCTCATCGCGTGAGTATAAAAAACCTGTACCCATCAATACAGGTCGTGGACCTCGAGACCTGCAGGTCCACCCGGCAGATCCAGGAGGAGACGATGTTGCTTCGAACCACCGACCCGTTCCGTGACCTCGACCGGCTCACCCAGCAGCTGCTGGGCACGACCAACCGTCCCGCGGTCATGCCGATGGACGCGTGGCGCGAGGGCGACCGGTTCGTCATCGAGTTCGACCTGCCCGGCGTCACCACCGACAGCATCGACCTCGACGTCGAGCGCAACGTCCTCACCGTGCGCGCCGAGCGGGTGGCCCGCAACGGCGACTGGGAGCCGCTGGCGTCCGAGCGTCCCCGTGGTGCATTCAGCCGCCAGCTCGTGCTGGGCGACAACCTCGACCTCGACCGCATCGAAGCGGCGTACGCCGACGGGGTGCTGCGGCTGGTCGTCCCGGTCGCTGAGAAGGCCAAGCCCCGCAAGATCGAGATCGCGCAGTCAGGATCGGGCCGCGCCGAGCTGACCGTCTGATCGACCGCCGGATCCATCCCCGGGTCGCGGGGTCGCAGCCCTTGCGCAGTGAGCTGCGGTCCCGCGGCCGCTCCACGTCCGAAGGCGTCAGCTGCCGCCGGAGGACACCACGATCGGCACGACCACGGCCGTCACGATCGCCGTGTTCATCGCCGCGACGGCCTTCGCCACCGCCTCACCGGCGACGACGTCGGTCGAGACCTCCTCGATGCGCCTCTTGAGGTGCCGCTTGCCGAGGGTCCCCTTCTCCTCCTCGAGCACCTTCGGGGCGACGTCGAGGCCCTGGAGGATGGAGAGCAGGCTCGCGTCGGCGGGCGTCGGCGTACCCCCCTGCAGGACGACCCGCAGCCGCTCGCGGAGGCGTCGCTCGGGCTCGGGGTCGCGCACCGGGTACTTCTCGGGCACCAGCCCGAGGGCGCGCTTCGCCTCGACGTCGACGACGCCCGCGGTGCTCAGTGCGGCGGCGACCTCACGCTCGACGGCGACCTTGCCGTCCGTGACCAGCGACGACAGCTTCTTGCCGTCCTTCTGCTCGAGCCGCACCATCGCGGCGTCGAGGGCCGGGTGGCCGACCGGCCCCGGCACGAGCACGGTCATGCGGGGGTCCTTATCGTCCTCGCTCAGGGTGATGCGCTCGGCGACGACCAGGTCGGCGATGACTGCGGCGGCGAGGCCGTAGCTCCGCTGCGCCATGGCGCTCTCGGGCTTGCCGTCGTCGCGGCGCAGCAGCAGGAACAGTTCCTCGGCGATGAGCATGCCGCCAGACTAGGTCGCGGCGTGGTGCTCGGGATCCGCCTGCTGGTGGAGATCGAGCGACAACAACCGGGCCGCGAGGTCCACCGCGGGACCGAGGAGCAGGATCACCGCGAACGTGCCGACACCCACCGTCGCCCCCAGCAGCCATCCGCCGAGCGCTCCCCCGCCCTGCACCACGCTGTAGCTCCACTTGAAGGGCACCGGCGGGTCCCAGGCGAGCGCGGCCGCCTCGGCCGGGCCCGCGCCGGTGTGGCTGCCGAGGTACAGCGCGATGCCCAACGCCAGCACGGGGAAGGCCGCCGCCAGGAGGGCTGCCCGCGAGACCAGCGCGTCGGGCGTCGTGATCAGGTCCAGCACCACCGAGACCGTCACCCCGACCAGCACGACCTGCACCACCGTGCCGATGCCCGGGTAGACCTTCCGCAGCGCGGCCAGCGCGACCAGCACGACACCGACGACGAGGTTGACGATCCAGAAGTCGACCCCGGTCGTGATGGCCAGGCCGTTGACGAAGGTCGAGTAGCCGTCCGAGCCCAGGTCGGCCGCCAGCAGCAGGGCGACGCCGACGCCCAGGACGACACATCCGACGAGGAGCATGGCCGTACGCCGGGGGCTGGGGATCACGGGCGACAGCATCTCAGGCAGCCCACCTGCAGCGGGCGCTACGGTCGCGCAGTGGGAGCGGGATGGGAGCCGACGACGCCGGGCGTGCTCGTGCTGCCCAGCGGGCGCACGCTCCGCGGGTGCCCGCTGGCCGACGTGGGCGGCGCCGGCAGGCCGGACTTCGGGCTCCACCTGGCAGCCGAGGCTCCTCCTCCGCCCGGCTGGCCGTCGCGCTGGATCCGGTGGCGGGACTTCCGGACGCCCTCCGACCCCGAGGACGCGCGGGAGGCACTCATCGACACCTGGCGACGGTCGTCCGACCAGCGTGTCGAGGTCGCCTGCCGCGGTGGTCGCGGTCGCACCGGGACGGCTCTCGCCTGCCTCGCGGTCATCGACGGCATGCCCACGCACGAGGCCGTGGCGTTCGTGCGCCGCTCCTACCACCCGGCGGCCGTGGAGACGCCGTGGCAGAGGCGGTTCGTCCAGCGGTTCGGCAGGCCCTGACGTCCCGCAGCCGCTTCGCCGAGGAGCCTGCGGACGTTCACCTGACGTCCACCCGCAGGCCCCTCGGGGGGCCACCCGGATGACGAGAGTCGGCCTGTCCGTCCCGACGACCTCCGGAGACTCCCCCCATGCCGCTTCGCCCTGCCACGAGCCCGAGCCAGACCCCGAGCCCGACCCGCACGCTGCTGCCGATGGCGGGCCAGACCCACGGCAGCCGCAGCGCGGTGACCTGCCACCTGCGCTGCGGTGACGCCTGCTCCGCCCCGGTGCCCAACACCACCGAGACGTCGTACTTCCGAGACGTCGCCGCCACGGTCCTGAGCCGCCGCTCCGTCGTCGGCACCGGCCTCTCCGTCGCCGCGCTCACCTCGGTCCCGATGGCCCGCGCGGCCGCCGCTCCGGCCGGCCCCAAGCCCGGCAAGGGCGGTCACGGCAAGCCGGTCCACCTGCCGTTCATGCCGATCGCTCCCGCCGCCACCACCGTCGACGACGTCACCGTCCCGGCCGGCTACCGCTGGGACCCGATCCTGCGGTGGGGTGACCCGATCCTGCCGGGGGCGCCCGCCTTTGACGGCACCCACCAGACGCCGGAGGCGCAGGCCGGACAGTTCGGCTACAACAACGACTACCTGGACATCATCGAGACCAACCGCTCCGGCACCGAGGCGCTGCTCGTGTGCAACCACGAGTACACCAACGAGGGCATCATGTTCGCCCCCGGCACCGACCCGGCGACCGTGATCCGCACGGCCTGGGCCGCGCACGGCATGTCCGTGGTCGAGCTCCGGCGCCGCAAGCGCGGAGACGTGTGGACGTACGTCCCCGGAGCGCGCCTGAACCGCCGGATCACCCTCGACACCCCGTTCACCATGGACGGCCCCGCCGCCGGGTCCGAGCTGCTCAGGACGGCGGCCGACCCGACGGGTCTCACGGTCCGCGGCACGATGAACAACTGCGCCGGGGGTACGACGCCGTGGGGCACCGTGCTGTCCGGTGAGGAGAACTTCAACCAGTACTTCCGCGCCACCGGCACCGACCCGAAGGAGACCCGATACGGCCTCTCCGCCACGCAGGACTCGCGCAACTGGCGCTCGGTCGACCCGCGCTGGGACGCCACGACCGCCGACTACCGCAACGAGCCCAACCGCTTCGGGTGGATCGTCGAGATCGACCCGAGCGACCCGTCCTCGACGCCGGTGAAGCACACCGCGATGGGCCGCTTCAAGCACGAGGGCGCCAACGTGATCGTCAACCGCGGCGGCCACGTGGTGGCCTACATGGGTGACGACGAGCGCTTCGACTACGTCTACCGCTTCGTCTCGCGCGACACCCTGCGGCCCGGCACCAGCCCGAAGGCCCGGCGCCACAACCTCACGCTGCTGAGCGAGGGCGACCTGTCCGTGGCCCGCTTCACCGGCGACGGCCTCGAGGACGGCGTCAGCGACGGCTCGGGTGAGTGGATCCCGCTCACCCGCGGCGGTCAGTCGATGGTCGCCGGGTTCACGCTGGAGGAGGTGCTGGTCTACACGCGCCTGGCGGCCGACGCCGTCCAGCCCACCAAGATGGACCGCCCGGAGGACGTCGAGCCCAACCTCCACAACGGCCGCATCTACGTCGCCTGCACCAACAACACCGACCGCGGCAAGGTCGGCAAGGAGGGCCCCACCGAGCCCAACCCGCGCCCGGCCAACAAGGACGGCCACGTCGTGGAGATGATCCCGACCGGCGGCGACCACACGGCCGACACGTTCGGGTGGAACCTGTTCCTCATCTGCGGCGACGAGGCCTCGGCCGGGCGCTACTTCGGCGGCTGGACGGGTCCGGTGTCGCCGATCTCCTGCCCCGACAACGTGGCCTTCGACAGCCTCGGCAACCTGTGGGTCTCCACCGACGGCCAGCCGAGCGCGATCAAGGTGAGCGACGGCCTGTTCAAGGTGCCGGTCGAGGGTCCCGAGCGCGGCCACGTGCAGCAGTTCCTGGCAGTGCCGTCCGGCGCCGAGACCTGCGGCCCGGTCATCCGCGACCGCGACGACTCGGTGTTCGTCGCCGTCCAGCACCCGGGCGAGGACGGCTCGTGGGCCGCCCCGCAGTCGCGCTTCCCCGACTACGTGCCCGCCGGCGCGGCACCTGCCGCAGGACAGTTCGCCGGACCCCGCCCGACGGTCGTGCAGGTCACCCGCGCCTAGGTCCGCCTACGATCGACCCGTGCCGCGGCCCCTCATCACCACCGCCGGGGTCGCGGTCGGGTCGACGGCGCTGCTCGCCGTGGCGGTCGCGCAGGGCTGGCTGGGACCGGACGTCGGTCGCGGCGCCAACTTCTGCGAGCGGGCGTACGACGGCGCGATCTCGCAGCCGGCCAACACGCTGTCCAACCTCGGCTTCGTCGTCGCCGGCCTCCTGGTCGCCCGGCACGCGCAGCGCCGGGCGACGGAGCACCCCGGTGTCGAGCACGTCATGTCGACCACCGTCGCCACGTTCTACGCCTGCGTGGTCGTGCTGCTCGGGCCCGGCTCCGCCGCCATGCACGCCACCCAGAGCGAGTGGGGCGGCCACCTCGACATGCTGAGCATGTACCTCATCGCCGGCTTCGCCGCGGCCTGGGCGTGGGTGCGCTGGACCCGGCGCGGCACCGCGTCGTTCGTGACGGCGTACGTCGTCTGCGTCGCGGCGTGCGAGCTCGTCGGGCTGTGGCCCGACCCGGTCCCCGTCGTCCACTACTCGGGCAACCTCGCCTTCGGGGTGCTGCTGGTCGTGGCGGTCGTGCTGGAGACGGCGCTGTGGCGCCGCGGCGAGACCAGCCGGGTCTTCCGCCACGGCGTCGTCGCGCTGGCCTCGATGCTGGTCGCCTTCACCATCTGGTTGCTCAGCAACGCCGGGTGGTGCGACCCCGACTCGTTGCTGCAGGGCCACGCCGCCTGGCACCTGCTGTGCGCCGTCTCGGCGTACTGGCTCTACCGCCTCTACGCCTCCGAGCGCACGACCCGGTAGGCAACGCCTGCCCACCCCCGGGGGTGGTCCGGGTCACATCCGGCCAATCCGTCTGCTCGGGCAGCACCGAAGCACACGGTCACACCAGCCGGGCCACGGTCCCGGTGGGCCGCCGGAGGCGCGGCGTCCTTGAACGCACAGCGACATCCGAATGGAGTACGCATGTTCGGCAAGGCAGTAGTCACAGACATGATCAACCGGAGCGCGGAGAACGAGACCGATCGCCGCCTGTTCCTCAAGTCGGCCGGCGTCGCCGGTCTCGGAGTGGTCGGCGCCGGTGCGCTCGGCGCGACCACCGCAGGGTCGGCCCAGGCCGCAGGCGTCAGCGACGGCGCGGTCCTCAACTTCGCCCTCAACCTCGAGTACCTCGAGGCCGAGTTCTACCAGTACGCCGCGTTCGGCAAGGGCCTGGACGACAAGCTCACGTCCGGCAAGGGCAAGAAGGGTGGGGTGAAGGGCGGTCGTCAGGTCTCCTTCGCCACCCCGGCGATCCGCAAGTACGCGGAGGAGATCGCCACCGACGAACTCGACCACGTCACCTTCCTGCGCAAGGCGCTCGGCGGCGCGAAGGTGGCCCGCCCGGCCATCAACATCCAGGAGAGCTTCACCGCTGCTGCGACCGCGGCCGGCCTGATCCAGCCCGGCCAGACCTTCGACCCGTACGCCAACGAGGACAACTTCCTCCTCGCGGCCTACATCTTCGAGGACGTGGGCGTCACGGCCTACAAGGGCGCGGCGCCGCTCATCAGCAACAAGACCTACCTGGAGGCTGCCGCCGGCATCCTGGCCGTCGAGGCCTACCACGCCGGCATCGTGCGCAGCGCGCTGTACTCCAAGGGTCTGCAGGATGCCGCCAAGGCCATCTCCAACGCCCGCGACAGCCTCGACGGCAAGTCCGGCAAGGACCAGGGCATCGGCTCGGAGGCCGGCAAGGCCAACCTCGTCCCCACGGACAAGAACGGCATCGCCTTCAGCCGTACGCCCGGCCAGGTGCTCAACGTCGTCTACCTCAACCCGAAGTCGGTCACCAAGGGAGGCTTCTTCCCGAGGGGCGTCAACGGCGCCGTCAACAAGAGCGCCTGATCGTCGTGCCCGCGATCGAGCTGCTCGGCATGTTCGTGCTCGGTCTCGTGGTGCTGCGCGCCTCGTGGCTGGCCACGCACCCGTCAGTGCACCACGCCGCGATGCGGCCTGCCCACTGGTCGGCCGAGGTCGACCGCGTGCTGAGCCGCCAGCCGGCGAAGCACCGGGCCTGAGCGTTTCCCTCCCCGGACGGTCCGGGCGCCACACGGCGTCCGGGCCGCCCCGGGGCAGCTGAGAGGACACCACATGTTCGGCATCGGACTTCCTGAGCTCGCCGTCATCGCCTTCTTCGGCGTGGTGCTGCTCGGACCCGACAAGCTCCCCGGGCTGGCCAAGCAGCTGGCCCACGGGATCAGGGCCGCCAAGCGGATGGGCGACTCCGTCCGTGACGACCTCCGCTCCTCGCTCGGCGACGACTACGCCGACCTCGAGCTGCGTGACCTCAACCCGCGCGAGCTGATCCGCCGCCAGGTCGAGGAAGCGCTCGCCGAGCGCGACGAGGAGGACGAGGTCGACGACGAGACCGTCGAGGAGATCGTCGACGAGATCCTCACCCCCGCATCACCCGATGAAAGGAAGACCGCATGACCTCCACCACGACGCCCCTCCTGATCGGAGGGCTGGGCGGCATGGAGCTGCTCATCATCCTGGCCGTCCTGCTCCTGCTCTTCGGAGCCTCCAAGCTCCCCGAGCTGGCCCGCGGCTCCGGCCAGGCCCTGCGCATCTTCAAGTCCGAGACCAAGGGACTGATGGACGACGACAAGTCGGCCACGAAGGACGAGGCCGAGCCGAAGCACGTGGCCGCTCCGGCTGACGTGGCCGTCGACCCGATCATCGTCGAGACGCCCCGCGGCCAGGACGCCTCGCGCGGCTGAGAGGACCAGCAATGTCGATCGCCAGTGTCACCGACATGCTCCGTGTCGCACCCAGCCATCCCGGCTCGACCCCCGGGCAGATGTCGCTGGCCAGCCACCTCCGTGAGCTGCGGGCCAGGCTGATCCGGTCCGCGCTCGTCCTCGTGGTGGCGTTCGGCGTCTCGCTGCTCTTCTTCGACCCGCTCCTCGCACTCGTCCTCGGGCCCTACAACCAGGCTCGCGACCTGGTGGGCGCGGACACCACGACCTCGGCGTACGTCGCCGGGGCCACGGGTCCGCTGATGCTCCACCTCAAGCTCTGCGGCGTCGCCGCCCTCATGGCCGCCAGCCCCTACTGGCTGTGGCAGTCCTGGGCGTTCGTCGTACCCGGGCTGCTGGAGCGCGAACGGCGGTGGTCACGCGTCTTCGCGATGGTCGCCGGCCCCCTGTTCATCGGGGGCGTGGCCCTGGGCTACTACGTGCTCCCCAAGGGCCTCGGCGTGCTGATCGGCTTCACCCCCGACGGCCTCGAGAACCTGGTCGAGTTCGGCGACTACTTCTCCTTCTTCACCCGGATGCTGCTGGTGTTCGGGCTCGCCGTCGAGCTGCCGTTCTTCCTGGTGCTGCTCAACCTCGCCGGTGTCGTGACCGGCGCGCAGCTCGGACAGCACCGGTCGATCATCATGATGGCGACCGTGGTCTTCGCGGCGATCGCGACGCCGTCGACCGACCCGTTCTCGATGCTCATGCTGGCCATCCCGATGATGGTGCTCTTCCTCGTCGCGGAGGTCATCACCCGCGGTGTGGACCGTCGCCGCGCCGCCCGCGCGCGCGCCCAGGTGGGGATGGGGAGCTGACGTGTTCCAGACCAAGAGGTATGCCGCTCCCCCGACGCGTCGCCGCAGTGTCGACGCCGAGGTGACGCCCGCACGTCCCGGACGCATCTGGCCGCTCCTGGGCCCGGCGTTCGTGACCGCCGTGGCCTACGTCGACCCGGGCAACTTCGCGACCAACATCGCCGCCGGGTCGGGCTACGGCTACCTCCTGGTGTGGGTGGTCGTGGTCAGCAACATCATGGCGATGCTCATCCAGTACCTCTCCGCCAAGGCCGGCGTCGCGTCGGGCCTCAGCCTCCCGGCGCTGTGCCGCGAGCACCTCCCCCGCCCGGTCGTGAAGGGACTCTGGGGCCAGGCCGAGCTGGTCGCCATCGCGACCGACCTGGCCGAGGTCGTGGGCGGCGCGCTGGCGCTCAAGCTGCTGTTCGACCTGCCGCTCCTGGTGGGCGGCACCATCACCGCCGTCGTGGCCTTCGCCCTGCTGGCGGTCAAGGGCGCCGGGCACCGGCACTTCGAGACCGTGATCATCGGCCTGCTCGGGGTGATCCTCGTCGGGTTCGTCTACGACATCGCCATCAGCGGCGTCGACGCGATGGCGGTGCTCGACGGCACCCTCCCGCGCTTCGACGGGATCGACAGCGTCGTGCTCGCCGCCGGCATGCTCGGCGCGACGGTCATGCCCCACGCGATCTACCTGCACAGCGCACTCACCAGCGAGCGGCTGCACGCCCGCACCGAGGAAGCGCGGCGCACGGTCATGCGCGGCCAGCGCATCGACGTGGTCACGGCCATGACGATCGCCGGGCTGATGAACCTCTCGCTGCTGCTCGTCGCCGCCTCAGCGCTGGCGGGGCGTGGCATCGACACCATCGAGGGGGCGTACGCCGGTCTCGGCGAGACCCTGGGCACCGGGGCCGCGCTGCTCTTCGCCCTCGGGCTGCTCGCCTCGGGGTTCGCCTCCAGCAGCGTCGGCACCCTGTCGGGCCAGGTCGTGATGGAGGGGTTCCTGCGGCGACGGATCCCGCTGGTCGTGCGGCGCCTCGTCACGTTGCTGCCGGCGGTCGTCGTCCTCGCCCTCGGGGTGGACCCGACCGCTGCGCTCGTGGCCTCGCAGGTCGTCCTGTCCTTCGGCATCCCCTTCGCGCTGGTGCCGCTGGTGTGGTTCACCGCGCGCCGCGACGTGATGGGGTCGCTGGTCAACCGGCGCGTGACGACCGTGGCGGGAGTGGCGGCCGCGGGGGCGATCATCGTCCTCAACGTCGTGCTGCTCGTGCAGCTCGTCACCTGAGGCACCCGGACGGGTCTACGCCTCCGAGCTGATCAGCACCTGACGCGGCTCCTCGTCCCGGGAGCGCCGAGCGGCGACGGCGCCGACGACGAGGCCCAGGAGCACGCCGGGCACCGCCCAGCGCCAGCCGGTGAGCGAGAACCACGCCGTCCCGGGCTCTGCGGGAGCCGGTGCAGGTGCCGGGGCAGGGGTCGCGTCGGCCGGGATCGAGACCACCTCGGGGGCGACCGAGTCGTCCAGCACCTGCGTCAGCACGGCCTCGAGCTCGTCCGCCTCGGCGACCTCCACCCACTCGCCCGTGGCCTCGGCCGAGAAGGTCGTGGAGACCCAGGCGGTCCCGTCGGGGGTGACGTGGACGCGGTCGAAGCGCCACGGCATCACGTCGTGCACCAGCCAGGTGAGGTTGTAGTCGACTCCTCCACCGGGCGCCAGCGGCTCGCCCCGCGTCTCGTCGGCGGGCAGCAGCCCCAGCAGGGCGTCGTACGCCGCATCGTCGTAGTAGAGCGCGCCGGCAGACTGGCCGGGCTGGGTGATGAGCACGCTCGTGGGTCCACCGGCCTGCGAGGCGGCCGGCAGTCCCACGGCGGCGGCGAGAGCGAGAACGGCGACGGCCAGGATCCTGCGCATGGCTCCTCCTCGGGACGGGGTTGCCGGGGATACACCGCCGCGCGGGCGGAGGTTCCCTTCAGCCGGCCGACTCGGCGATCCGCGTCGCGGCGGCGAGGTCGAGGTCGCCCTCCAGCCGCAGGGTGAGGTCGCCGTCGAGCCACAGCAGGGTCGGGGCGGCCAGGCGGGACGGGAGCTCGCGCTCCGAGCCGCCGTCGGGGACCACGGTGACCCGGTGCGCCGTCGGCAGCCAGAGCGCCTCGGTCCCGGCGACGAGGACGTGCTCGGCCCGGTCGGCGGTCTTCCAGAAGAGCGGCTCGACGTCGCCGCGCAGCTCGTCGAGCCGGACCGTGCCGTCCTCCGTCGTCCAGCTGAGCGACACCACGAGCCGGTCCGCCGAGACCTCCACGCCGTCGGGGGCACCGAGCTCGGCGGGCACGACAGGGGTGAAGCCGGCGAGCCGCTCCGCGCGCTGAAGGTCAGGGGTGCCGGGCGCCGGCGGCACCGTCGGTGTCTCGGTGACGGGGTCGCCCGACGTCACCGAGACCCCGGGCAGGCCGAGCCACCCGCGGATCTCCGCACCCACCGGGGACGCCACGACACCGACGCCGACCAGGCCGGCGGCCAGGCCGGCCAGCCACCGCCGCCACCGCCGGCGCGGACGCGTCCTGGCGACGCGGTCCATCACGGCCCGCTCGAGCCCGTCCGGGACCGGCACCTGCAGGTCGGTGGCCAGGGCGGACAGCCGCTCCTCCAGGGCGTCAGGCATGGTCCACCTCCTCGATCGTCGTGGCGAGGTCGTCGCGCAGCCGCGCGAGGCCCCTGCTCAGCCGGGACTTCACCGTGCCCCGGGGCACGCCGAGCACGACGGCCGTGGTCGCCTCGTCGAGCTCGAGCAGGTAGCGGCAGGCCACCACGTGGGCGAGCTTGTCGGGCAGCCTGCCGACCGCCGCGAGCAGCCGCTCCCGGTCCTCCCGGCCGACCACCTCCGCGGACGGGTCGAGCAGGTCGGTCAGCGGCGGGCGGGCCTCCCGCGCCTCACGACCGGCACGTCGTACGGCGGAGCGGTGGGCGTTGCGGGTCTCGTTGGCGACGATCCGCAGCAGCCACGGCCGGAACGGCCGGTCCTCGCGGAACGACCCCAGCGATCGGTACGCCTTCACCAGCGCCTCCTGCACCACGTCCTCGGCGTCGCTCCCCGCCCCGAGGAGGGCGGCCGTGCGCATCGCCACGGGGGCGTGCCGGCGCACGAGGACGGCGTACGCGTCGGTGTCCCCGGCGCGCACCCGGACGACCAGGTCGGCGTCGTCCGCGAGGTCGTGGCTGCCGTCGTCGGTGCTGATCGTCCCTCCCGTCCCTCGACCCCAGGCTGGGTCCCAGCACCGTGTCTACACCGCCGGGGCGGTCACGGTTCCCCTGCGCGATGGCGGGAGCGTGCGGGAGGACGGTCGGGTCAGGCGTTGCCGTCGACGTAGCGACCGTCGGGCGTGACCGGGTTGTCCTCGTTGATCGCCGCGACCGCCTCGGTGAGCTCGACCTGCTCCAGCGGCGGACGACGGTCGAGGTGGATGCCGGCGATCATGCAACGCACCGATCCGCCGGCGAGCTCGATCGTCGGGATGTCGACGGCGACGATCTCGCACGACTCCTCGATCGCGGCGACCTGCTCGGGCCGCAGCGACCGCTTGGCCCGGGCCGACATCGCCATGATGTAGCGGCGCTTGCCGTCCGGCGTACGACCGCACAGCTCGACGGCGTTGCCCGCGAACTCGCGGATCTGCTCCTCGGTCAGCTCGACGATCGTGCGTCCGGTCACGGCCAGCCGCTCCCGCACCTGCTCGCGGCGCTGCTCGTCGGCGATCATCTCCAGCGCGATCATCGCGACGTCGGTGCCGATGCAAGCGATCACGTTGGTGTGGTAGACCGGCACGCCCTCGGAGTCGACGGCGTCGAAGGCCATCGGCTCGTAGTTGAAGTCGGTGCAGAACCGCTCCAGGACGGCGGAGTCGGCCCGGTAGCTGCGGGCGGTGTAGGCCACCCGCGAGACGTGGTCGAGCACCATCGCGCCCGTGCCTTCGAGGAAGATGCCGTCGGGCTCGAGGCCGCTGTAGTCGACGATCGCCTGGACGCGGTACTCCGACTTGAGCATCTCGAGCACGTCGGCCCGGCGCTCGTGGCGGCGGTTGGAGGCATACATCGGGTAGACGGCGACCGTGCCGCCGGCGTGCGTGGAGACCCAGTTGTTGGGGAACACGCTGTCCGGGCGGGTGTGGTCGTCGTCCTCGAAGACGTGGACACGTACGCCCGCCTCCCGCAGGGCCGTGGCGAGGGCGTCCTCCTCGGCCAGCGCACAGGCCGACGTCGCCTCCTCGCTCTGGCCTGCCGGGGCATCGGCCTGGAAAGCGTTGTCGGCAGCGGTCGCCGGGTTGGGGACGAAGCTGGTCGCGCGGACGAGGATCACTGCAGAAGGGGCCTGGGCACTCACGGGAGGAATGTAGGGCACCCGCGCTCGGTCGTCAGAACCCGCGCGAGCCCCCACCGCCGCCGCCCCGCGAGCCGCCGCCCCCGCCGAAGCTGCGCGACCCTCCGCCGCCGCCCCCTCGGGAGCCACCGCCCCCGCCGGAGCCGCCCCCGAAGCCGCCCCCGCCGGAGCTGCGCCGACTGGCGGCCGCCGCCCGGCGCGCAGCCTCGCGCCGTTGCTCGGCGTCGCGGCGGTCCTTGCGCGCCCGGGCGCCTGCCCGGTCGGCGGCGTCCTTGGCGTTGCCGGCTCCGGACGTGATGGCGGCGAGCGATCCGGTCTCGGCCTCGGCGCGGGCGAGCAGCGCCGCGGCCTCCTCGAGCAGGTCGCGGGCGGCGCGCGAGACGTCGCTGTGCCGCACCTCACCCCGGGCGGCGGCGATGGCCGACGCGGCGTCCTCGAGCGCACGCTGGGACGCCTCGTGGTCGGCGATCGCCCGGTCGACCTCGGCCCGTGCCCGCACCAGCCCGGCCTCGACCTCGCCCAGCTGCTGGTCGAGACGGAGGTAGGGCGGGCGGGGCGTGGTCAGGTCGTCGCCGACGGCGACCGCGCCGGCCCGCAGGGTCGAGACGTCGGGCACCACGGCGAGGAACGTCATCGCCGCCGGGTGGGTGGTGACCTGCCCCTGGACGGCGTCGGCCTCGACGACGGCCCGCTGCACCCGCAGCGGCAGGTCGACCGACAGAGCGCGGAGCTGTTCGACCCGCTGCGCCGGCAGCGCCGCGTCGGCCGCGATCGCGTCGGCCGACTGCTGGGCCGCGGTCAGCTCCTCGCGGCCCCGCGCGAACTGCTGGTCGGACATCGAGGTGTGGGCCTCCACCGTGCGGATCGTCCCGTCGAGGGCCTTCCGCCCTGCCGCCGCGCGGTCCACGGCGACGCGCACCCCGTCGACGCAGCTCGGGTCCTGGTCGGCCTCGAGCCCCTCGGTGGTGACGTACGCGTCGGCGATCGCCCGGTCGAGCTCGGCCGTGCGCGTCCTCAGCGTGGCGGTGTCGCGCTCCAGCGCGGCCCGGAACGCCGCGAGGCCGGTGAGCCACGACTCGTGGGAGGCGAGGTCGGTGTCGGCGCGCTCGCCCGCCGCGCCGGCGTCCCCGAAGCGCTGCTCGGCGACCAGCGCCTCGACCTTCCGAGCCGCCTCCTCGGCAGCCTGCGGCGCGGGGTCGTTGTCGGTGGTGCGGTAGCCCTCGCCCTGCCGGTCGGCGATCAGCCCGGACACGACGCTCGCCCGGGCACGCAGCGCGGCGACACGGGCGGGCAGCTCTGCGCGCAGCGTGTCGTAGGCGGAGAGCCGCACCTCGACCGCTGCCATCGCGGCCTGCGCGTCCCGCAGGTCGCGGGTCGCCGCATCGACGTCGTGCGTCGCGCGCAGCGCCTCGTCGGTGTCCGTGTCGGCGATCGCGGTGTCGGTGTGCAGCTCGGACAGCCGCAGGTAGGTCCCGGTGGCGGCATCACGGACCGTGACGGCCTGCGCGTGCTCGGCGCGGCTCTGGTCGGCGACCGCGTCGCTGACCGGTGGCAGCGCGGCGACGCGGGCGTCGATCAGCTCGTTGCTCTCGTCGAGCTCGAACCACGCCTGGGCCATCGCGCTCGTCGCCGTGCCGAGGGCGGCCCGGGCGGCCGCGCGTGCCTTGAGGCGGCGGCGTACGCGCGTGGCACCCCACCCGGCACCACCGACCGCGGCGAGACCGACCGGCACCCCGAGCGCCCAGCCCGGCACGTCCGCGCCGCCGCTCGAGCCCGTGTCGTCGGGGTCGTCGGGGAACCCGCCCGGGAAGTCGTCGAGGTGGTCGCCCGGGTCCTGACCCGACCCCTGCGAGGCGTACGCGTCGGCGTAGCCATCGACGCCGGCGAGCATGCCGTCCGTCCAGGCGCCGTTGCCGAACGCCGGACCCATCCCGTCGAGCTCGACGTCGTCGCGGGCCGCGTCGAAGCGCCCGAAGGCCCGCCCGTCGTAGTGGCTGCCGAGCTCGCGCCCGTCGACCGACACCCCGAGGACGAGCAGCGACTGCCGGCCGCCGCCCGTGAACCCCCACCCGTTGCACTGCCGGCGGGCCGCGAGGAGCGCGTCGTAGAGGTCGCCGGTGCCGGGCGTGTCCTGCCAGGCGATGACCTTGACCGTCACCCGCCCGTCGCCGAAGGCCGCGCGCGCGGCACGGGCCACGACCCGGTCGTCGAGGACGTCGGCCTCGTCGAAGACGACGCCGCGGTCGCACAGGTCACCAGCAGCAGCGGCCGGCGAGGCCAGCCCCCACGAGGCTCCTCCGGCGAGGACGGCCACCACTGCTGCGTGCTGCACCGCGCGTCGTACGCACCCGCCCACCGTCACTGCCACTCCCCCGTGCTCCGCTAGGTGCCGGGTGGACTCTTCCCGACGGCCGCCGCCATCAAACCAGCCACCTCGGCCGGGTCGTGGCGGATCGCCGGTTCGTAGCAGGTCAGCTCGGTCTCGACCCAGCCCGGCACCTCGCCGTCGCGCCACAGTCCGCACGCGACGACGCCCCGCTCCTCGACGAAGGCGACGACCCGCTCGTTGACCTCGTCGGCGGTGCCGGGGGCGTAGGCCAGGAACGTGCCGATGTGCGGCTCGTCCGGGAACGTCCGGAACCCCTGCTCCCGCAGGGCCGCCGCGAGCTCGACGGCCCACGCACGGTAGTCACCGAAACGGCCGAGGTGCTCCCGCAGGCCGATCAGCCCGCCCACCGCCGGCGCGGTGAGCGAGAAGAGCGTGCCGCCCATCCGCTGCCGCCACGAGCGCAGCTCCCCGGCGAGGTCGTCCGGGCAGACCACGAGCGCGCCGCTGGAGCCGCCGAGTCCCTTGTAGAGCGAGACGTAGACCGAGTCGAACAGCGCGGCGACCTCGGCCAGACTGCGGTCCCAGTAGGACACCGACTCCCAGATCCGTGCCCCGTCGGCGTGCAGGCGTACGTCGCGCTCGCGGGCGGCCGCCGACAGCGCGACCAGCTCGTCCCACGACGGCAGCAGGCAGCCGGCGTCGCGCAACGGCAGCTCGACCATCGCCGCGCCCAGCCGGCCGCCGACCGCGGCGAGGTCGTCGGCCGTGGCGGTGCGCCGGCCGGTGGTGAGCCACTCGAGCTCGAGGCCCAGCACCCGGCGCGGGCCGTCCTGCTCGTGGTGCACGAGGTGCGACAGGTCGGGCAGCGCGACGCGGCGCGAGCCGGCCCGGTCGCACCACGCCCGCAGGGTCGCCTGCTGCGCCATCACGCCGCTGGGGAACATCACCGCGGCGGGCTTGCCGAGCAGCTCGGCGACCTCGGCCTCGAGCTGGGCGACGGCGCCGCGCTCGCCGTAGCGGTCCCAGGCGAGGTCGTTGGCCTCGGCGTGGTCGGCGAGCTCGCGGAGCATCGCCGCGGGTGTCGACGGCGGGCGGTGGAAGATCCAGTCGGCCGATGCCGACGCCGCCCGGAAGCGGTCCAGGAGGTCGCTCATGCCGGCGTCAGGCAGACGTCAGGCGTGGCGCTTGAACCAGTAGGTCGTCTCGACGCCCGGGATGACCTGCACCAGCTCCCAGCCATTGACGCCGAGGGTGGAGAGGAGGTCCTCCCACGACTCGGTGCCCTCCACGAGCGCCTCGGGGTCGGCGTTGTAGCCGCCGACCTCCACGTTGCCCTGGTCATCGACAGTGATCTCGAGGTGTGCCCAAGAAGCCATGCCGTGATCCTGCCATGCCGGTCCGCACGCCGGTCAACGACCGAGCGCCCACTCCGCCACCACGTGGCACCGGTCGCTCTCCCACCACGCGAGCTGCAGCCGGTCGAGCACGACGTCGACGGGTACGACGTCCGCGAGCAGCGCCGCGGTGGAGGCGAGGTCGACCTCGTCGGACGCCGCGTCCACGGTGAGGTGCGGCTGCACGTCGGCGCCGAACTCACCGCCGTACGGCGGCCACGCGGGGAAGGCGGCCACGAGCCGCGCGGTCAGGTCGCGCAGCGCGTCGTCGGGGTCGGGGACGAGATGGATGATCCCGTTGGGGAACTGGCCGAGGCGCTCGAGGCGCACCCGGACCGGCGGCGTCGCGCTCGCGAGCCCCGCGACGGTCTCGAGGTCCGTCCTGCTGGGGGCCGGTGCGAACGGTCCGAGTGCGGTGATGTGCGCGTGCCCGAAGCGGGGGTCGGCGGAGACGAACCCGGCGTCGTAGTGCGCCGTCCGGTTGCGCACCCACCCCTCCAGCGCCGGCACCGGGAGCTGCAGGACGGAGTGGCCGGTCACGCGGGCAAGACTGGCAGGCCGCGCCGACACAGCCGTCACTAGGCTGCTGCCGCCATGAACGAATCACCGCGCGTAGCCCCGCCCTCCCCCGAGATCGCCGCCCTCGCCCGCGAGCGCCTCGCCGGCCTGGCCACCCCGCCGGGGGCGCTCGGCCGGGTCGGTGAGCTCGGCGTCTGGCTGTCGGCGGCCCAGGGCGTGGTGCCGCCGCGGCCGCTCACCGACGTACGCCTCGTGGTGCTGGCCGGCGACCACGGCGTCGCCGCGCACGGGGTGTCGGCCTATCCCGCGGCGATCACCGAGGCCATGGTGCGCACCCTCGTCGCGGGCCGCGCCGGCGTCAGCGCGCTGGCGCGCGAGCACGGCGTCGCCGTCACGGTGCTCGACGTCGCCGTCGACGCCGACCTCGGCGACCTCCCGGCCGAGGTCACCGCCCGCAAGGTCCGGCGCGGCTCCGGCGCCATCCACCTGGCCGACGCGCTGACCCGCGAGGAGGCCGAGCGCTCGATCGCCCTCGGCACCGAGCTGGCCGGGGAGCTCGTCGACGAGGGCGCGCAGCTGCTGATGACCGGTGACCTCGGCATCGGAAACACGACGGTCGCCGCCGCGCTCGTCGCCGCGACCCTCGGCCTCCCGGCCGACGAGGTGACCGGTCGCGGCACCGGCATCGACGACGACGGCTGGGTCCGCAAGCGGGACGTCGTCGCACAGGCCCTCGCGCGCGCTGAGGGCCGCACCTCCGATCCGATCGACGTGCTCACCGCACTCGGCAGCGCCGACCTCGCCGCCACCGTCGGGTTCCTGGTCGAAGCGTCCACCCGCGGCGTGCCGGTCCTGCTCGACGGCCTCATGTCGGTCGCCTGCGCGGTCGTCGCCGAGGCCCACGCACCGGGAGCCGCCGCCTGGTGGCTCGCCGGCCACCGCTCCACCGAGCCCGCCCAGGCCCACGCCCTGAAGTCTCTCGGCCTCGAGCCGCTCTTCGACCTCGGCATGCGCCTGGGCGAGGGCTCGGGCGCCGTCACGGCGCTGCCGGTGCTGCGCTCCGGGGTCGCGGTGCTGCGTGACGTGGCGCTGCTCTCGGAGATCCTGCCTTCGTGATCGTCCGCGACGCGTGGCTGCTCGCCTCCGGCACGCTCACCGCCGTCCGCGTCCCACCGCCGAGCCGGGTCGACCGCCGGGTCGCCGGCCTCGCGATGGTCCTCGCGCCGCTGGCGGTGCTCCCCCTCGGGCTGGCCGCGGCGGCCGTGGCCCTGGTCGCCGGCTGGGTCGGGCTGCCGGCGCTCGCGACGGCGTACGTCGTGCTGCTGGTGCTCGCGCTCGGCACCCGCGCCTTCCACTGGGACGGCCTGGCCGACACCGCCGACGGCCTCACCGCGTCCTACTCCCCCGCACGCTCCCTCGAGGTGATGCGCACCGGACCCGTGGGGCCTGCGGGCGTCGTCGCGGTGGTGCTCGTCGCTGGGCTGCAGGCGGCCGGGCTGACAGCCGTGGTGCGGCACGACCACGGCTGGTGGGTGGTCGGGGTCCTGGTGTGCGCGTCCCGGGCCGCGCTGGCGCTGGCCTGCGTGCGCGGCGTGCCCGCCGCCCGCGCCGACGGGCTCGGGGTGACCCACGTGGGCTCGGTGCCGGTCGTGGCTGCCGCCGCGTCGCTGGTGCTGGTCGCGGTCGTCGTGGGGCTGGCCGGCCACGGCCTGGGGTCGGCGTGGTCGACGGTGATCGGGGTGGTGGCCATGGTGGCCGTCGTGCTCGCCCTGCTGCTGCGGTGCGTACGACGGCTCGGCGGGATCACGGGCGACGTGCTGGGCGCGGCGGTGGAGATCTCGTTCGCCGTGCTCGTGCTGGCGGCAGCCACCGCCTGACTCTGACAGGATGCGCGCCATGCGGATCCTGGTCACCGGCGGAGTGCGGTCGGGCAAGTCCACCCACGCCGAGGACCTCATCGGCGGCGCCCCCGCGACGTACGTCGCCACCGGCACGCCGCCGGACCGCGAGCAGGACCCCGACTGGGCCGCCCGGATCGACGCCCACCGCGCCCGTCGGCCCGACGCCTGGGGCACGCTCGAGACGCAGGACCTCGCCGGCGTGATCGGAGGGGCTGCCGACCCGCTGCTCGTCGACTGCCTCGGCACCTGGCTGACCGCGATCATCGACGCGGACGACGCCTGGGAGCACGACTCCGACGCCGTCCACACCCTCGTCCTCGCCCGCACCGACGAGGTGGTCGAGGCGCTGAACCGCTGCGAGCAGGACGTCGTGCTCGTCACCAACGAGGTCGGCCTCGGCGTCGTGCCCGAGCACCGCTCCGGCCGGCTCTTCCGCGACCTGCTCGGCCTCGTCAACCAGCGGGTCGCCGCCGCCTGCGACGAGGTCCACCTCGTCGTCGCCGGCCGGGTCCTGCGCCTCTGAGGCGAGCCTGCTCAGGCGCCGTCCTCGGTCAGGGTCGTCATCGGGAGCCAGTCGGCTCCGAGGAGCTGGGCGAGGTCGGCGAGGCCGGTGGTGTCGCCACCCACCGTGTCGGAGGCCGCGGCGATCCGCTCCACCATCACCTTGCCGACCTGCTCCTCGACGGTTCGTTCGGCATACGCGATGTGCCACGGCGAGACCTGGTGGTCGCGGTGGGTGCGGCCGGTCACCTGCCGACCGGCGATGCCCGAGAAGCGCGCCTGGTGGAAGACACCGACCCGAGGCTCCGTGCTCGCACTGCGGCCGTCGGCCAGGGTCTCGCCGGCGTGCAGGCTGATCGAGGCGACCGTGGTGAAGACGCAGACCTTCGCCTGCCCGGTCTGGAAGCGCAGCCGCTCGGCCTCCGGGTCGAACCGGTCGCGGCCGTAGATGGTGGCGACCTCGATGCCGGAGTCGCGCAACCGGTCGGCGATCGGGTCGGCGGCGGTCGCGACGAACTCGACCGAGCAGGCCACCTGTCGCTCGGCCTCGACCTGCTGGGCGATCCAGGCGACCGTCGAGTCGACGCGGATGAGTCCGGCCTTCTGCCGGAACCGCAGGAGAGCGGCCCGACCCTTCGCAACGTTGCGGCCGCGCCGCGCGATGTCCATCTCGCGGCAGAACTCCCCCCACTCGGCTTCGTACGCCGAACGCTCCGCCGGCGCGAGCGTCACGGGCATGCCGGAGATCGGCACCGGCCCCCACGGAGCGGCGCGGTGCAGCATCGCCGGGGGCCGCTCCTCGTCGAGCCAGCCGCGCACGAGCTTGAGGTCCGCCGCGCGCCGCGCCGGATCGGTGGTCCACGTCGCGCCGTAGCGTCCCCGTTCCACCCCGACGCCGTGGCGCTCGAGCGCGGTGGCGAACATGTCCCCGGGTTGCGTCGCCGAGGTCCACTCCCGCATCGACTCGCCCAGCACCTGCGCGTACGCCGGCGCGAGGTACGGGAGCTCGAGCGGGGTGTGTCCGGGCGTCGCGGTGGTCGCGATGACGAACGGCGCCGCGTCGTGCGGCTTCCCGTGACCCGAGATCCGCGCCCACAGCTTCCACCGCTTCGTCGTCGTACGTCGCAGGGCGTGCGCCTCGTCCGCGATGATCACGTCCCAGGTGTGGTCCTTGACCTTCTCGAGCCGGTCCCACGTGATCACGACCCACTCCAGACCGCCGTCTCCGAGCGCCGTGATCGTGCGGCACCAGTGGCCGATCGTGATCGCGGCTGGCCGGTCGGCCACGACGAGCACCCGTCTTGCGCCGCGGAGGTCGCCCACCGCCGTCGCCCCGAGGACCGCGGAGATCGTCTTGCCCACACCGGGCTCGTCGGCGAGCAGGAACTGCCGTCCTCCCGCGTCGGCGCGCGCCGCGATCGCATCGGCTGCCTCGAACTGGATCCGGCGGGGCTCGAGGTCGTCGGTCGGCTCGGGGGCAGGCGTCGGATCGTCAGGGTTGAGGGTGTTCTCGATGAACCGACCGAGCGTGTGGGCGCCCGGTGCGTACGGCGCGAGGTGCTTCGGCAGGGCGCGCCCGACGTACAGGTGGGTCCTGACGGCGGGGTGCCAGGTGGCGCCGTCGACCTGCGTCCCGTACGGGACGTCGAGCACCCACAGCCGCTCGCCCGGCCCCGCGACCGGCAGCGGCCGCTGCTGCTTCCGCGGGCCGCTCCGGCGCGGGGACGCGCTGCGTCGACGCGCACTGGATCGACGAGAGCTGGCCACCCCCGGACGTTATCGGGGCAGCCGCTACGAATTCGGGCGGCTCGCGTGGTGCTCGCGATACGGCTGGTACAGCCGCCCCAGGAACTTCTCGAGCTCCGAGGCGAGGTCCTCGTCCAGGGACGGGAAGGAGAAGGTCGCCTTGCCGGTGCGTCGGGACCGGAGCTCCTCGGAGGAACCCTCGAGCGTCTCGGGCCAGGTGTCCACGGCGATCGCGTAGAGGCTGACCTTGTGCGCGCTCCGCTTCACTGCGGCGAAGTAGTCGTGACTGCCGGATCCCGGCCAGCGCAGCGACGGCATGCCGTAGATGGTCGCGTCCTCGAGCTCGTCCCGGTACGGGTCGAGGAGCGCCCAGATCCGAGCTTCGACAGCGTCGAGGTCCGCCATCAGGCGAGTGTAGGAGGTCGGACCGGGGCAACATCGTCGATTTGTGGGTTGACCGGGGCTTCGGGTCGGGCATTCCATGAAAGTTGGTTCGGGTCCATCAACGGCAGTGTGGCCACTCATCAGGGTCAGCCGGCATCCGACCAACGCGGATGGATCGTGAGATGAGGTGTCGTGAGCGAACCCCCTGCCCGCTCGGGCAACAACCCGTCGGACCTTGACGGCCCCGACCCGGGTCGCTGGTGGGCGCTGGCCGTCCTGGCGGCCGCCCAGCTCATGATCATCCTGGACGCCTCGATCGTGAACATCGCGCTTCCGTCGGCGCAGGCGGACCTCGACATCAGCAACGCGGACCGGCAGTGGATGGTCACGGCGTACACCCTGGCCTTCGGCGCCCTGCTCCTGCTGGGTGGCCGGATCGCCGACTACACCGGCCGCAAGCGCACCTTCATCATCGGCCTCCTCGGGTTCGCCGGTGCGTCCGCGCTGGGCGGGCTCGCACCCAACCAGGAGCTGCTGTTCGCCGCCCGCGCCCTCCAGGGTGGCTTCGCAGCGCTGATGGCGCCTGCCTCTCTGTCCATCGTGACGGTCACGTTCACCGAGCCGAAGGAGCGGGCCCAGGCGTTCGGGGTGTTCGGGGCGCTCGCGGGCGGCGGGGCAGCGATCGGCCTGATCGTGGGCGGCGTGCTCACGGAGTACGCCTCCTGGCGCTGGTGCCTCGGCGTCAACGTGCCCGTGGCCCTGATCGTCGCTGCCGCGGCCGTCCCCCTGGTCCGCGAGAGCAAGGCCCACGGCGACACCAGGTACGACGTCCCGGGCCTCCTGCTCGCGACCGGTGGCCTGTTCTGCCTCGTCTACGGCTTCACCGAGGCCGCCCGTGCGGCGCACCCCGACGACCCGACCTCGACCGAGGTGCAGGGCTGGGGCGATCCGAGCACGGTGACCTTCCTGATTGCCGCGGTGGTCCTGCTGGTCGGGTTCGTGCTCTGGGAGCAACGGGCCCGCAACCCGCTGCTACCGCTGCGCGTCGTCATGGACCGCAACCGCGGCGGGTCGTTCCTGGTGTTCCTGCTGGTGGGCGCCGGGCTCTTCGCGATGTTCCTGTTCCTCACCTACTACTTCCAGGTCAATCTCGGCTACACCCCGCTCGAGGCCGGCCTGGCGTTCCTGCCGTTCAGCCTCGGCATCATCCTGGCCGCGGGGGTCGTGGCCCAGCTGCTCCCTCGACTCGGTCCGAGGGCGCTGATGGTCCCGGGACTCGCCATGGCCGTCGTCGGGATGCTGCTGCTGACCCGGATCGACCAGGACTCGTCCTACTGGGCGCTGGTCTTCCCGGCGATGGTGATCATGTCGGTGGGACTGGCCGGCGTGTTCATCCCCGCAGCCAGTACGTCACTGGTCGGGGTCGGTAGCCACGACGCGGGCGTTGCCTCCGCCGTGCTCAACACCTCGCAGCAGATCGGCGGCTCGCTCGGCACGGCGCTCCTGAACACGATCTTCGCCGGGGCGGTGACGGCGTACTTCACCGACAACCCGCCGGCCAGCCCCGAGGAGGGCCAGCAGGTCCTGCCTCTCGCGTTCATCCACGGCTACCAGGTGGCGTTCTACTGGGGCGCCGCCTTCTTCGCGGTGGCCCTGCTCGTGTCGGTCATCTTCATCAACGCCCACAAGGAGGACATCCCCTCCGATGCGGCCGCCTTGGCCGACTGACGGAAGCCCTGTCTGCGGCACGGCAGAACCGTAGGGCTCAGGGCTTGGGCGGGTGCTCCGCAAGGCAGAAGAGATTGCCCTCAGGGTCGGCCATCGTTGTCCACTGCACGTGGGGGTGCTCGTCCAACACATGCCAGCGCGTGGTCGCACCGAGCTTCTCCAGTCGAGCGACCTCGATTCGTCGTTCGCCCCATGGGACTGTCAGGTCGAGGTGCATCGTCTGACGGTCAGGCCGCGGACCGGTGAGGGGTTGGAAGAACATGGCGAGTCCACCAGGTTGGGCCGGAGGCAGATAGACGGAACCTCCGGACGATTCTCGGCCGCTCCCGGTGACAGCTGTCCAGAACGTCGCGAGTGCCTCTGGATCGGCGGCCTCGATGTTGACTGCGCCGAGAGTGATCTTGGGAAGTGGCATGCTTCGAACCTAGGCACCGGCGGCCGAGCGATCCAAGCGCCTGGTGCTTGCGCGGGGGCAACGTCGGATCGCGGCCGCCGTGCGGAGCGGCAGGGCAGGTTCCTCAGTCCCGAGCGTCGCGTCGCTCCTGGAGACGTGCGCGGGCCTCGGCCAGGTAGTTGAGACACGGGGCCTCGGCGTCGGGGTGCTTGGACGTGAGGTGGAGGATCCATCGATCCATCGCGGCCATGTACCCGTTGTCCTCCCCCGGCCGGCGCGTGCTCCAGGCGCGCGTGCCGGTCCCGGGTCGCGGGACCTCGCACTGCGTGCACGAGATCGTGTAGGCGAAGGAGTCGTCGGGGCTCACGTCGATGCGGACCAAGGCCAGCGCTCCTGCCTCGGCGCTGGCCTTCCTCTGTCGGGCGGAACGGCTGGCGGGCACAGGTACCTCGGTTCGTGCTCGGGGATGGCGGTCCCAGCCTAGGCACCGCCTGGGCTTCTCGACGTTGCGCACCTCCAGTCTGCGAGCTACTGCACCACCACCTGACCGACCATGCCCATCCCGGCATGGATGAGGCAGACGTACGAGTAGGTGCCTGCCTTGGTGAACTTCACCGTGAACGTGCTCGGCGGCGGCCCGAACCCTGCAGGCAGGATCACCCCAGAGCTGAGGGCAGCACCCTGGAAGTTGGTCGGGTCACCGGTGGGCGCGAACGGGTTCGCCGGCGGAGGTCCGAACGTGACCGTGTGTGGGACCGGGAACACGTTCCTCGCCATGTCGAAGGTCACGCTGTCGCCGACCTTCACCACGATGTTGCCGGGGATGAACCGGTTGACCTGCGCGCGCATGTCGGCAGCGCCCATGAACACGTGGTGGGAGCTGGCGGCGCCCAGTGCGTCAGACCACAGGTTGAGCCCATGCTCGATGTCCGCATTCGACGCCTTGGTGGCCATGGCGTTGTACTCGGCTTGCGTGTGCGGATAGGGAGTGCCGGCCTTGCGGACCACGACGACCGCCTTCATGGCCTCGCCGTGGACGTAGCACAAGTACTTGTACTTGCCCGGCTTCTTGAACTTCAGGTCGTACGACGTGACGGCGTCGGGGAAGAGGGCGTCGGGTGCGGGGGCCATGATCCCCGAGCTGCGGAACTGCCCCGGCTTGGAGATCGAGCCCTTCGACGTCGGCGCCGTCATGTAGGTGGTCATCGGACTGAACTCGACGGCGGGGTGCTTGTCGTCGATGAACGAGACGGTGTGCGGCTCCATCGAGTTGGCGACCCAGTGCACTGTGTCGCCGGCGTTGATCCAGATCTTCTTGGGCCCGTACGCCATCGTCTGTACGGCGCCTGAGCTCGACTCTGCGCCGACCATGACGTTCCAGGTCTTGGCCTTGGTAGCGGACGCGGCGTGGACGTTGCTTGCCAGCAGTGCAGGCATGGCGGCAAGCAGCAGGGCGAACACCGCGAGGAACACCGAGGATCTCCTCGGCCGGGGGGACATCAGGGGCATGCTCAACTCCTTCGCAGTTGGGTAACCTCCTCACTCTCCTCGCGGCAACGATCTGCGACAACCGGCTGTCGCGGGCTGCATAGACCACTCCCTCGAGGCACTCGGCTGGGGTCCTCCCCGCTCGCTCGGTGCCGAGGGTGGTTGCTCGCGCTGGGGCTCCTGTGAGCGCATCCTTGATCGGGTGGCGCACGTTGAAGGCCTGCAGTCCGGCGGCAGCCCACGGCTGATCTGGATCGGCGGAGCTGCTGGTCTGGCAGGCGGGCTGGCCTGGGTCATCAAGGGCGTCGCAATCCTTGCCGCAGACGACCAACCGCCACTGATGTTCGACGTCGCCCTTCCGCTCTTCGGCCTGAGCCTGTTGGGCGTTGCCCACCTCACTCTTCGGCAGGTGCGCCGAAGAGTGGTCGCGTCCTTGGCCTGGCTGGCTGTCGTTGCCGGGCTGGTGGCGTTCGTGAGCGAGCTGCTCGACAAGGGCTGGGACGCGTCGATTGCTGCGTCGTCCCTGGCGTTGCTGATGGGGCAGCTGACGCTGCCGAGGAGCGGCCGAGCACCCGCCCCGCTGACGTTCTGGATCGGCGTAGGCACGCTGCCAGCACTTGCGGTTGGAGGTGCTCTGGCCGAGATCGACGAGCGGCTCCTCGAGATCCCGCTCGTGTGCGTTGGTCTCGCTTGGATGCTGGTGGGATGGTTGACGTTGCGCAACCGGGATGCAGTCCCGGCATCGCGGTAGCGGCCGCAGCGCCTGTGTTCTCGCCGACATCCGCGGCCACGCGCCGACAGCGGCGGCGTGACGCACTCGCCGGGGCCGGGCGGGCTTCCCTAGGGTTTCGCGTACCTCAACAGGACGATGCCGCTGTTGAACGACGTGCAGTCCGTCAGGCGTAGCCGTCTGGACTGTTCGAGATCACCGAAGAGTCGAGTCCCGCGGCCCAGCACGACGGGTATCACAGCGATGATCAGCTCGTCGAGGGCGTCGGCGGCAAGGGCCTGCGTCAGCACATCGCCTCCACCGAAGACATTCACGTCCTTGTCGGTCGTGGACTGTGCGGTGGTCACGACGGTGCGAATGTCCTCTGACGTGAAAGTGATTCCTGATGGCGCCTCCTCGGGTGCGGAGTGCGTCATCACGAAGGTGGGCGGAGTGGACCTGCCGCCGCCGAACATTCCCACGGACTCGCGATACGTCGTGGCCCCCAGTACGTAGGCTCCACCCCGCTGCATCGTCTGCTTCATTCCGTAGTCCTCATCACCTCGCATGGCGTCGTTGAGCCACGCCATGTCGCCGTTCTCTGCTCGGATGAAACCATCGAGACTGGCCGCGATGCTTGCGAAGATGACCATGCGCCAGCGTATGACCCCGGCGACTTCCGTCCAGTGGCAACGCAAGGTGCTGGCTAGCGGCGTTCGTGCCAGAGAGCCAGTGCGGTGCGCGAGCTGAGGTTGAGCTTCGACAGGATCCGGCTGATGTGGTTCTCGACCGTGCGCTCGGACAAGGTGAACTGCCGCGCAATCGCTGCATTGCTCATCCCCTGAGCGACCAGCGCCGTCACTTCGGCCTCGCGAGGGGTGAGCACCTGATCCCTCTCGCCGGGGCCGAGCAGCGTGTCGAGCTGGTCGACCAGCGGTGCCATGCCGAGTCGCCGCGCCAGATCAAGGGCGCCGTGGGCGTGCTCGCGGCGGGCTCGCGAGCGGGTCGGCTCGACGGCGGCGAGCTCGGCCAGCACATACGCCTTTGACGGGAGAGCGTGGATCTCCTCTGACCGCACCAATGTGGATCTCAGATGCTCGTCTGCTGTGGTCAGGTCGCCGAGCAGTCGAGCCAGGCGGCCTAGCGCCAGCCCTACGGGACCCTGGTACGGCGCGTGTGCGTGAGCGACGACGTGCAGGTGCTCGTACAGCAGGAGGGTGGCGTACAGCCTTGCGGCGTTGGCCTCGTCACCCAGCCAGACGCAGACGTCCGCGCCGTCTGCGATCGCCATCAAGAACTCCGGCGCCTCCACCGGCACTGCCGCGACCTGGGCTGCGAGCGCTCGCCACTCGTCGGCGGCTTCCGCTCGAAGGCCCGCGCTCTTGAGCGCCACGCACAGCCAGGTGCGTGCGACGAAAGGGAGGTGCTCGACCTGCTCACGCACTTCCTCGAGCAAGGTCTTCGCCGTGCCCTGATGGCGCGCGGCCTCGAACGCGAACGGCAGCCGCAGGAACGCCGCGTCGCTGTGCTCCCCTCCGATCCGAGCAGCGTCCTCGGCCAGGCGTACGCCGTCGTCGAACCGCCCGTCGACGAGTGCCTGCGAGGCCCGCACCAGGAGCACCCGCGACTGCCAGGCCGAACCCAACTGCTCGGCGAGCACAGTCAGCGAAGCCAACTCTCCCAACAGCTCCGTCCGCTGGCCGTTGGCGGCGTGAACGTCCATCGACCACAGCCGGCCCCAGGCTTGCATCTCCCGGTCGCTGACGGTCTGGCCCAGCGCAACTGCGCGGCGAGCCAGCGCCAGGCGGTCCGCCCCCAGGAGCGGGTCCTGCAGCGCGGCGATGCGCGCTTGAATCTCGACGAACTCGACCTCGGCACCTACCTCACCGTCGACGTCGACCAGCTCGATGGCGCGGAACACGTCACGGGTCGCCTCGACCTGGGCCACCACCCGCGCTGCCGCCTCCTGCCCGGCCGGTCCGGCGCGTTTCAACAGCGCGAGCGCGTCGCTGGCCAGCGCGTGCACTCGCGCGCGAAGCAGGGGATCGAGTGGCCCGCGGACCAGGGTGGCCGTAGCCGCGATCAGCGACGGGTCAGTGTTCTCGGTGCAGCCCTCGACAATCGCAACGCAGCTGCGCACGGCCTCCGCCACGGCGCCTGCGGCGTACTGCTCACGAGCCCGGCCGAGCTGCTCGCGGAGCTCGTCCTCCATGATCACCACCGTAGGGCTCCCAGAGCCGGGCTGTCGCGGCCTGGTTGAGCGCCTACTTGAGTGGTTCCCCTCATGTGCACCCGGGGCGTGTGTTCCTAGCGTCGACAGCACCCAGCCATGCCGTCCCAGGAGGACCACCATGACGACCCACTCCGTGCAGCCGACCACCCCAACCCGGCCGCTGCGCCGCGATCTGCGCACCGCCCTGGCACCGGGCTTGCTCATCATCATCGCTGCCGCCGTGCAGGGCGACGGCGCCATCATCACGGCGGCCTACCGAAGCGCCTCGCCGATCTCCGAGGAGCAGCTGTCCTACCCGTGGGACGGCGCCACCGCGATCACCACGTCGCTGATCTGGGCCGCCAGTCAGGTGCTGATCGTTGTGGGACTCGTGGCTTTCGCGCGTAGCGGCGCGGCGCCTACCACGGCCGGGCGTGTCGGAGGGCGGCTCGCCGTGGCCGGGGCCTTGCTCTACGTCGTCGCGCACGGTCTGTCGCTGGTTGCGTTCGACGCCGCCCTCGACGACCCCATCTCGGTCGCAGTGCTTTCGTGCTTCGGGGTCGGAACGATGCTCACCGCGGTCGGCCTGATCATGGCCGGCGCGGCCGCGCTGCGGGCGGGAGTCTGGTCGCGTTGGCGCCGATACACCCCGCTCGTCCTCGGGGTCTGGATGGTCGTCATGATGCCGCTGCAGTTCACCCCGGCTCTCCCGCTCGCCGTCGGCCTCTATGCGCTCGCCTTCCTGGCCCTCGGTCTGGCCTTGATCGTGGAGGACCTGGAACCCGAGCGGAAGGAGGCACCTCGATGAGCCGCTCGCGGACCGCAGCGTTGGTGACCTGGACCTATGCCGCGATGTTTGGCGTCCCGGCCGTGCCTGTGGCGATCTTCCTCGCCGAGAACGGCAGACTTCCCTCGCTGTGGGGCATGTTCGACATGTACGCCGGCCTCTGGTCCACCCAGCTAGCACAGGACCGTGTGATAGCCCTGCTTCTGGCGTACGCAGGCCTTGTGCTGGCTGCGGTCTGGTCGGGTTGGCTGCTGTGGCAGATGCGCAAGGGAGGGGCGGTGCTGAACCTGGGACTGCTGCCGCTGGAGGCAGTCTTCTGGATCGGCTTCGCTCTCCCCATTCCCTGGCTGTTCGGGATCGCGAGAGTCGCGCTTGTGGCCCTGGCGTGGCCGGAGCTCTCCGGATCGCGCCGTCAGGCGACCGCCACGACGCCAGATGCTGCTAGACCATCGAGCTGATCCCGCGACGCCGTGCGTGAACTGATCTCTCCGGCGAGCAGGCCACCCACCGCCGCCGGTGACTTCGGTGGGCTGTCACGACAGTTGGTAGAAGCGCCAGAACCCGAAGTCCTCGATGGGCAGTATCTCGAAGTCCGTGAACCCTGCTGCCTCGCCATATCCACGCAGGGTGGATGGGCGCATGACGGTGCCGGTCCCGACGCTCGGCGTGCTCGACAGGCCGTCGGGGAGGCAGACGAAGAGACTGAAGCCGTACATCAGGCGTTCGAGATCGTCGCCGTTGGGTGCGAACTCGTCAGCGACAGCCTCGTCCATGACGACCAGCGGCGCCCCGGGTGCCAAGGCCTTGCGGACGGCTGAGAGGACGTCGATCGGTCGTGGCATGTCGTGGACGCACTCGAAGGCGAATGCCGCGTCAAAGCGTTCGGCCGGCAAGGTCGAGGCGTCCTGGTGGAGGAAGGTGACCCGGTCTGCCACGCCGGCCGCCCGGGCGTTGACCGTGGCCATCGTGACCGATTGCTCGTCGATGTCGATACCGATCACGGAGGCGTCCGGGTAAGCGCGAGCAAGGGCGATGCTCGACCACCCGCCACCGCTGCCGATGTCGAGCAACCTGGCCCCTGGCCGGCGGAGGATGTCGTGCAACGTGCTGATCCCAGATAGCGCGGGGCCGAGCTGGCTCTCGAACCACGGCCGATTGGCGTCAGCCTGCGACTCTCGGGCGTCGGGGCCGAGGTCGTCCCAACTGACGCCGCCCCCGTCGCGGTAGGCCTCGAGCAACCGAGGCAGTGCTGGACCCACGGCCCCGAACATCCTGCCCATGGGTGCGAGATAGGCCAGGCTCGAGACGTCAGTCATGACCTCTGCGGTGCTGGGGGGAATCGCGTAGACGCGTTCGTCGGCTGCAGCGTCGTGCTCCACCGAGAGCAGGCCGATCACCGCTTGTTGCTCGAGCCACTCACGCGCGTAACGCGGCTGAGTGTTGGTGCGGGCCGCGAGCTCGACAGCAGTCGCTGGCCCCTGATCGGCGAGGCTGACGTACCAACCGAGACGGTCTCCGAGGTAGACCGACATGATCTCCACCGTGCCGAGCAGAGATCCGAAGAGCCGCTCTGCGACTTCGTCTGCTGTCTGCTGGGATGCGTCCATGGCCTCACTGTCCTCTTCCACGAGCTTCTGCGCCACGAGTCGTTTCTCCCGCGTTGGCCGCACTCGTGGGTCCTACGATGGCGGGCGGAAGGAGGCGGCGATGGCCGATCCGTTGGGCGACATCATCGGGGACTACCAGGCCTTCGCCGCGCAGCAGCACCAACGGTTGCTCGCACGTGGTGTCGACATCGGCCCGTACCCGCTCAGCCACCTCGCCTTCCGCGTGCCGGAGTGGGACCAGTACGTCCATGTGCGCAACCTGCTGGAGCGCCACGCGGTCTGCAACCGGGAGAACGTCTGGAACGGCCGCCCGATCTCCTTGATCGTCCCTGCGGAGCCGCTCGAAGTCCTCAACGGCAAGCTCGTGCCCCTCATCGAGCTCATCCCTCCTGTGCACCAGCGCGTCTACAAGATGGGACTGGAACATCTCGGCGTCGTGGTCGGCGACGCCTTCGACGCCTTCGTCACGACGTACAAACCCGTCCTGACCGGACAGCAGTTCCAGGGACCGAAGAGCACACCCGACCCCGTCTACATCTTGTTCGAGGACTTCACCCACGTGAAGTTCTACCGCCTCTCGTTGAGGGCGTCCGTCGAGCTCGACGCCGGCCCCTTCGGCGACGGGTTCCACCACGTCGACGATTGGGCACCCCAGCGGCTCGTGACCGCCACCGGTCCGAATCCTCTGCCGCGCTGATCGCGGCGTCGCGGGTGGATCTCATCACTCAGCCGATCGGTCGTGCGCCTGCGCAGCAGCTCAGTCACGCTGACAGGCGGCGGTGTCCCGCGTGCCGGGTTGTCGGTGGTCAGGGTCAGTGGTCGCGCGGGAGCCGCCGGTTCAGCGAGAACAGTCGGCCGAGCACCGGCATCAGCACGATGTTGAGGCCGTGGAGGACGCCGATGATCAGCAGGATCCCCCCGACCCTGACGCACGCGTTCTCCACCTGCCCGGCCGTCACCTCGCCCAGGCTCCCTGGCATCGCCTCCAAGCGCACGGTGAACAAGATGTAGGCCGCGAAGATCAGGTAGTAGACGATGTCGGTGAGCACGATGTAGCTCTTGCCGGTCATCGGGTTGTCGTGGAAGACGTCGGCAGCGTACGCCCGCCCGAACCGCTTGATGAACGGGCCGAGCCACACGGCGACGGCGACCAGAACTGCGTTGGTTCCGAGCTCCAGGACCCACCAGGACATGTGCACTCCTTCCTCGTCTCGCGGTGTGGTGATGGCGATCAGTGTGGCGAGGCACCCGAGGGCCAGCATTCCGAGAGCCACGCCGCGGGCGCGACGCGACCGCCGCAGACGGTCGGCGTCGATGCTGTCAGCGACGCGCTGGAACAGGTCAGGCGACGCCGTCGTGCGACCACCCTCGCGCTGCAGGGCCTCCTGCAGACGATCTTCGAGACCACTCATTGTTCCTCCCGGGTGCTGTCGAGACTGGCCGCCATGGAACGCAGGCCCCGCTTGAGGTGCGTCTTGACCGAGTTGGCGGAGATGTCGAGCGTCGCGGCGATCTGGTCGATGGGCAGCTCGAGGTAGTAGCGGAGTGCCAGGCAGTCGCGCTGGCGGCGAGGGAGTGCGCGCAGCGCCTCGACGACCTCGCGCTGCGACTCCCGGCGCGTGGCCTGGTCCTCGGCCGACGGCTCGTCGGCGACCGCGGGTGGACGGTGCCGGAACGACACCAGGCCGCGGCGGTTGTGGTCCCGCGCCAGGTTGATCACGATGGAGCGCAGGTACGCCGCTGCGCGGTCCTGGTCGGAGATCCGGTGCGCCGACCGGGCCAGCCGGATGAAAGCCTCCTGCACGAGGTCCTCGGCGGCAGCGCGGTCGTCGGTGAAGAACCTCGCGAGCGACACCAGGCGAGCACCCTCGGCCCGGAACAGCGTCAGCACCAGCCTGTCTGCCGCGTCCACCGGCGTGGCGGACGCGGCCGGCGACGAGGCTTGGTCCTCGGGCGCGAACACGGACTCCATCACCTCACAGACGAGTCGCGACGCCTCCCGGGTGACCGGGCCGTCGAGCTGATTTCGGTTGGTTCACGCTGTCACCCGCTCACCTCACAGGAGGGGTCCGTGAGGTGTCGGAACCACCCTCCTCAAGGAGACGCCATGACCGAGCACGCACCATTCTCGTACGTTCCCACCTCGGGGCACCCGCCCGCTACGGAGGTGGCCGCAGCACCGGCACCCGCGCCGCGAGACGACGTGACCGCGGACAGTCGGCTCCCCGCACCGACGACCGGCGTCTCTGGCCTGCTGCTGGGGGCGGGCCGCGGCGCTGTCCTCGGTCTTGCGTGGGGCCTGGCGGCCCGGATCTGGATGCGCGCCATCACCGACGTGCCGGAGTTCAGCTGGACAGGGACCCTGATGATCCTGGGGTTCGCCGCTTGGCTGGGTCTGGGCAGCGGGCTCCTGGCAGCGGCCCGGCGCGGCGGACGGAAGCCGTGGTGGGCGCTGCTCGGTGCACCGGGCCTCCTGCTCTTCGCGAGCCCCGGCATGGTGATGCTTCCGGCCTTCTTGTTCGGTGGACTCGCGTTCAGCACGCATGCGCGTCCGTGGCGGCTCATCGGTTGGCTCGCAGTCGCCACGCCCACGACGCTTCTCGTCGCCCTGTCCCGCAACGAGCCGGTCACCGACGACGTGCTGCTGTTCGCGATCGGCGGCAGCGTCATGTTGTCGGTCGGCTTGGCACTGCTTGGGGCGCCTCTCTGGACCGGTCGCCGACGTGCGGAGTCGTGAGGCACAACCCGCGGAAGGTCGCCGGCGCACGTTTGCTTCGCCGCCTATCTGCGTGGGTGGAAGCGGTAGTCGCCGTTGGGGAGGCGTTGGAGGCGCCATCGTGGTTCGTGGGCTCGATGGTGGTGGTGGCTGCAGAGCAGGACGCCGTTGTGTATGCCCTGCTGGTAGGTCTCGGGGTCGTGACGGGCTCCCAATGGCCTCGTGAGCGGCGGAAACGAGAGCCAGACACGCAGTGCTGCGCCTTCAGATCCTAGGAATTCCCCCACTAGACCACCGCAGCACCGACCGGCCCGCGGCTTACCCTGTGGTGGAAGAGGTGGTTGCCATGCTGCTGTTCTGGATCCTGCTCGGGTTGCTGGTCGGCCTGTTCGCGTGGGCGGCCTGGCGTCAGAAGCGGTACGCCGGGGCCTCGTCCTACGACCGCCAAGGCTTCGCAGACCCGCAGGCGGGACTGGGACTGCACGACGACCCGGACCGTCGCTAGTCCTCACCACGGGGTCGTGGGGTCCTCCGTGGTCCACATGATCCGCTCCTCGATGTGCGACTCGGACTGACCGGGTCCCTGGATTGGGCTGCAGCGCACCGTTTTCGCAGGTCAGACGCCGTTTCGGATTGGGCCCTACCCGGCCACCTTCTTAGGCTCAGGTTGCAGGTCAACCCCAACCGAGGAGCACCCGAGATGACCGCCAAGACCGCCGCCACGACGACCGTGGCGCCGATCACGGGCGGCCTCCTTCGACGACGGTTCCACGCCGCACACACGTGCGGCAGGTCAACGGGTCGTCACCAGGACGCCAACTGGGCCGAGGCCTTCGTGGCACACCTCTCAACTGAGGTTCATCGCCATCCTACACGCATTCAGCCATATTCGTAAGCATGTTCGAACACTGAAGAGAGCGATCACGCCACCAGCACGAATGACCCCAGCGCCACGAGCCACGACGCGAACGACCCGAGCAGGAAGTACTCGGTCATCTCGTGGACGGTCTGCTGCTCGTGCCGCGAGGAGAGCTCGGGGAAGCGGAGCAGTCCCTTCGCCGCGACGACCACGCTGGCGGCGGTCACCTGGCCACCAAGGGCGAGGGCGAGGATGAAGATCCGCTCGAGCGGTCCGAGGAGCCGGCCACCCTTGAGCTGGGTCGGCGGCATGCCTCCGTCGGATCGCGGGTTGATGGTGCCGGTCGCCTTCAGCACCAGCCGGACCAGCACGTTGCCGGTGGAGAGCTGGATGGCAAAGGCACCGGACAGCAGCAGGAACCGGTCGGGCGAGACGGCGCTGAGGTCGGCGATTGCCAGCGACTCCAGCCACCGCGCGAGCGGGCCGGCAGCCGACGGCGCGAGCCCCGAGCAGGCGATCGCCCCCACCAGCGACGCGAGGAAGACGGCGAGCGGAAGGCGGGCGGCCTTCGGCCCGGGGTGGCCGAAGCCCCACGTGACGGTCAGCCCCCACACCAGCACGACGGCGGCGATCACGAGCAGCGCGGCGACGTCACGCCCGGACGTCAGGCCCGCGAGCAGGCCGACGCAGAGCGCCACCAGGGCCCCGACGCACTCGGGCAGGTAGCGCGTGCGGCGCACCGAGTGGGTCAGGTCGGTCACGGCGAAGCCGATCAGCAGGATCCCGAGCCAGCTCATCGATCTCCTCCCCCAGTCCCCATGCCGGGATCAGCCGGCGCGAGCAGGTCGTGGGCGGCGACGATCGCCGCCAGCCCGTCGGCACGCACCCGCTGTGACACCGCGGACGCGCTGATCCCCAACGCCTCGGCGACGTCGCGCTGGGTCACGTGTGACAGCAGACCACGCAGCACCGACACCGAGCGCTCCGACAGGCCGGTGACCCGCTCGTCGCGCAGCACGAGCCCGGCGTTGACCAACCCTGGGTCCGCCGCGCCCGCGGCGCCGTCCGCGACGACGTACGCCGTCCGGAGCCAGCGGTGGGCGGCACTGGCCTCGGCGCTCGCCGCCGCCTCGATGGCAGCGCGGGCGGCCCACCATCCCGGGCCGTCCTCGATCCCCGCCTCCCCGTCGAGCATGGTCGTCGCTCCCCAGCCGATGCCGTGCCGGATGTCGTACGCCGGCAGCAACCGCACCCGGACCAGCAGCGTGGCCCGCACGGCCTCGGCGACCGTCGCGAAGGCACCCTGGTACTCGTCGCCGGCGGTGATCCACATCGGCCGCAGCGGGCGGAGGAGGTCGTTGACCTCGGCGAGGGCCGCGTCGAGGTGCTGGTGCAGGACCGCGCGGTCCTGCGATGATCGGGACCCGACGAGGTCCCCGATCAGGGTGGCGACAGCAGTCTCGGACACTTCTCGATGATGAAGGTCATTGCTTCATTTGTCCATGGATGAAGCAAAACGCTTCATTCCCAGAACACTCGCTCCACCACCGCGTGCGCACGCCGCGTGGTCCGGAGGTAGTCGTTGACCATCTGGTCCGACGCCCCCTGGGGGTAGCCCAGCACCCGCGCGACCGCCGCCCGTTCGCGGGAGTCGCGGGGCAGCTGGTCGGACGGCCGGCCGCGGACGAGGGTCACGGCGTTGCGCACCCGGCTCACCAGCCGCCACGCCTCCGCCAGGGTCTCCGCGTCCTCCGAGGAGATCAGGTCGGCGTCGGCAGCCGCTTGCAGCGCGGGCAGCGTCTGGGGCGTGCGCAGTCCCTCCACCCTGCCGGCGTGCCGCATCTGGAGCAGCTGCACCGTCCACTCGACGTCGGCCAGGCCGCCGCGCCCGAGCTTGAGGTGGGTGTGACGGTCGGCGCCGCGCGGCAGCCGCTCGTCGTCGACGCGCGCCTTGATCCGGCGTACCTCCACCACCGCGGACTCCGGGATCCCCTTGGCCGGGAAGCGCAGCGGGTCGATGAGCTCGGTGAAGCGGGCACGCAGGTCGGGGTCGCCCGCGACGGCGTCGGCGCGGAGCAACGCCTGGAACTCCCACACGTGCGACCACTTCGCGTAGTAGGCGGCGTAGGACTCGACAGTGCGCACCATCGGGCCGTTCTTGCCCTCCGGGCGCAGGTCGGCGTCGACCTCCAGCGGGGGGTCGCTCGCCGGCAGCGACAGCAGGCGTCGCACCTCCGCGACCACGGCGGTGGCGTACGACGATGCGGCCTGCGCCTCGACGCCGTCGACCGGCTCGTGGACGAACATCACGTCGGCGTCGCTGCCGTAGGACAGCTCGAAGCCGCCGTAGCGCCCCATGGCGATCACCGCGATCCGGCTGGCGGGGGCGTCCAGCCCGCGCTGCCGGCGCACGGACTCGGTCGCGATGTCGAGCGTGGCCTGCAGCGTCGCGTCGGTGAGCCGGCTCAGGCCCTGCCCGACCACCGCCACGTCGGTGCCCGCCACGAGGTCACCGCACGCGATCCGCAGCAGCTCACGGCGGCGTACGGCCCGCACCGCCACGACCGCGGCCTCGGGCGTCTCGGCCCGCTCGAGGAGCGACTGCATCTCCGCCAGCGCGGCCTCGGCGCTCAGCGGGACGAGCGACTCCCCCAGCATCTTGACGCCCTGCGGCTCGCGCTCGAGGAGGTCGGTCGCGTAGCGCGAGGTGCCGAGGACGACGGCGAGCCGCTGGGCGACCTGGCCCTCGTCGCGCAGCATCGTCAGGTACCACGGGCTGCGGCCCAGGCTCTCACTGATCCGGCGGAAGCCGAACAGCCCGGCGTCCGGGTCGGGCGAGTCGGCGAACCATTCCAGCAGCACCGGCAGCAGGGTGCGCTGGATGTCGGAGGTGCGCGAGACGCCGCTCGTCAGCGCCTCGAGGTGGCGCAGCGCGGCCCGCGGGTCGGCGTAGCCGAGCGCGGACAGCCGGGCCTCCGCCGCCTCGAGCGACAGCCGCGCCTCGGTGCCGGGCAGCTTGGCGACCGCGCCGAGCAGCGGGCGGTAGAAGAGCTTCTCGTGGAGCCGGCGCACCTCGCGCCGGTGGTGGCGCCACTGGCGGTCGAGCTGGGCGGCCGGCTCGGAGAAGATGCCGATCGACCGGCCGAGCCGCCGCAGGGACGCCTCGTCCTCGGGCAGGACGTGCGTACGCCGCAGCTGGTGCAGCTGGATCCGGTGCTCGAGGGTGCGGAGGAACGTGTAGGCCTCGTGGAGCTTCTCGGCGTCCACGCGGCCGACGTAGCCGCCCTCGCTGAGGCGGGCCAGCGCGCTCAGCGTCGCGCCCTCTCGCAGCGACGGGTCGGACCGGCCGTGCACGAGCTGCAGGAGCTGGACGGCGAACTCGACGTCGCGCAGCCCGCCCGAGCCGAGCTTGATCTGCCGCTCCGCCTCGTGGGCCGGGATGTGGTCGACCACCCGCCGCCGCATGGCCTGCACGTCGGACACGAAGCCGTCGCGACCGGCTGCGCTCCACACCATCGGCGCGACCATCTCGCAGTAGCGCCGGCCCAGGTCGACGTCGCCGGCCACCGCCCGCGCCTTGAGCAGCGCCTGGAACTCCCAGGTCTTCGCCCACTTGTCGTAGTAGCCCTCGTGGCTGGCGAGCGTCCGCACGAGCGGACCCTGGCTGCCCTCGGGCCGCAGGTTGGCGTCGACCGGCCAGATCGTGCCCTCGCGGGTGTGGTCGGAGCAGATGCGCATCAGGTGCGAGGCGAGCTGGGTCGCCGCCCGGAGTGCCGTTCCCTCGTCGGCGCCGTCCACCGGCTCGTGGACGAAGACCACGTCGACGTCGGAGATGTAGTTGAGCTCGTGGCCGCCGCACTTGCCCATCGCGATGATCGCGAGGCGCACGGCGTGCGCCGGCTCGCCGACCCGGGCGCGGGCGACGGCGAGCGCGCCGTCGAGGGTCGCACCCGCGAGGTCGGAGATCTCGGCGGCGGCGTCGTCGAGACCGACGTGGTGGGCGAGGTCGCGCGAGGCCAGCCGCAGCAGGTGGCGGCGGTACTCCACCCGCAGCGCGTCGACGGCCTCCTTGTCCGGCAGCCCGGCCACGGGCTCGTCGGCGTGCGGGTCGGCGCCGACCGCGGTCAGCAACGCCTCGCGCAGGGCGTACGCCGCCGGGCGGGTGCTGCCCAGCGTGGGGTCGGTCAGCTCGCGCCACTGCTCCGGGTGGCGCGCGAGGTGGTGGGCGAGCGCCGTGCTCGCGCCGAGCACGCTGCACAACCGCATGGCGGTGCCCTCGTCGTCGGCGACCTCGGCGAGCATCTCCCGCCCGGCACCCTCCGCCTGCTCGTCGAGGGCGTCGACCAGCCGCAGCAGCCCGTCGAGCGCGGCGTCGGGATCGGCCGACGCGGCGAGCTCGTCGGTCAGCGGCAGGCCGGCGTCGCCGAGCTGCTCGATCCCGCGGGCCGCCGCGGCTCCGTCGACGAAGCCCTTGCGGACGTAGGTCCCGGCGGACGTCATCGGAGAACGGCCGGGCTCAGAGGACCGGCAGCATCCGGTCGCGCTCGTAGGCGGAGACCTGGGTGCGGTACTCCTCCCACTCGGCGCGCTTGTTGCGCAGGAAGTAGTCGAAGACGTGCTCGCCGAGCGTCTCGGCCAGCAGCTCGGAGTCCTCGGCGATGCCGATCGCGTCCCACAGGCTGCGCGGCAGGGGCGAGATCCCCAGCGCCTTGCGCTCGCGCTCGGTCAGCGACCAGACGTCGTCCTCGGCCTCGCGCGGCAGCTCGTAGCCCTCCTCGATCCCCTTCATGCCCGCCCCCAGGACCACGGCGAAGGCGAGGTAGGGGTTGCAGGCGGGGTCGATCGTGCGGAGCTCGACGCGGGTCGACTGGCCCTTGTTGGGCTTGTACATCGGCACGCGCACCATCGCGGAGCGGTTGTTGTGGCCCCAGCAGACGCCCGACGGGGCCTCGCCGCCGCCGAGGAGCCGCTTGTAGGAGTTGACCCACTGGTTGGTGACGACGCTGATCTCGGCGGCGTGGCGCAGGATGCCGGCGATGAACTGCCGACCGGTCTTGGAGAGCTGGTACTGCGCGCCGGCCTCGAAGAAGGCGTTGCGGTCGCCCTCGAAGAGCGACACGTGGGTGTGCATGCCCGACCCGGGGTGCGTCGTGAACGGCTTGGGCATGAAGGAGGCCCAGATGCCCTGGCCGAGCGCGACCTCACGGATGACGGTGCGGAAGGTCATGATGTTGTCGGCGGTGGTGAGCGCGTCGGCGTAGCGCAGGTCGATCTCCTGCTGGCCGGGACCGCCCTCGTGGTGGCTGAACTCCACCGAGATGCCCATCGCCTCGAGCATCGTGATCGCCTCGCGGCGGAAGTCGGCGCCGCGCGACTGCGCGGTGTGGTCGAAGAACCCGCTGCGGTCCACCGGCTCCGGCTCGTCACCCTTCCCGGGCACGTCCTTGAACAGGTAGAACTCGATCTCGGGGTGCGTGTAGAAGGTGAACCCCTTGTCGGCCGCCGCGCTCAGCGTGCGCTTCAGGACGTGCCGCGGGTCGGCGTAGGACGGGCTGCCGTCGGGCATCACGATGTCGCAGAACATGCGGGCCGTGGCCGGGCCGCCGTCCTCGCCGGTGCGCCAGGGCAGGATCTGGAACGTCGACGCGTCGGGGTGGGCGAGCATGTCGGACTCGTAGACGCGGGCGAAGCCCTCGATGGCCGAGCCGTCGAAGCCGATGCCCTCCTCGAAGGCGTTCTCGAGCTCGGCCGGGGCCACGCTCACGCTCTTGAGGAAGCCCAGCACGTCGGTGAACCACAGTCGCACGAACCGGACGTCACGCTCCTCGAGCGCCCGGAGCACGAAGTCCTCTTGCTTGCCCATGGCACCACCCTAGGGGCACGGTCGTACGGCGGTCGGCCGGTGTCAGCAGCCGGATCAGAAACCGGCGTCGGACGGCAGCCCGCCGCCGATCATCGCCTCGCGTCGGGCCCGGTCGGCCACGTGGAGCTCGCGCAGGACGCGTCGCAGCTGGGCCTCGTCGGGCACCAGCCCGAAGCGCAGGTGGATGCCGGGCGGGTCGGGCTCGCGGTCGGTCGGCAGCAGGAACCTGCTGAGCGTCCACCTGTACGACGGCGCGCCGGCCACAGCGGTCAGCACGAGAGCCGCCCACCGCGTGCCGAGGTTCTCCGGCACCACGGTGCCGACGTCGTCCCACGCGATCTCGCTGTCGATGCCGGCGCCGTGGAGCTCGACGAGGTCGGCCGAGATCCGCAGCTCGGGGCGACGCGACCACGCACGCCACAGCTCGGCCGCCAGCACCAGCAGGAACAGCGCCGGAATGCCGGCCACGACGCGTACGCCCGTCCGGTCGTCCAGCACCGCCGCCAGCGCGAGACCGATGCCGAGGGTCGTCAGCACGAGGGCGACGGCGGGCACCTGCCCGCGCTCGCCGAGGGCGAGCGCCCAGGCCGGGCGTCCGCGCAGCTCCGTCCGGCGCCAGGTCGAGACGCTGCGCCGCTGGCCGAGCACGACCATCGCCGCCACGGACAGCATGAAGGCGCCGAGGACGAGGTTGAGCAGTCGCCGCTCCTCGGTCGTGGCGGCGAGGTAGAGCGCCCCGGCACCGATCAGGCCGGTGACGAGGGCGGTGAAGATCCCGACGGGACCGGAGGTGAAGACGTTGCGCCCCGCCATCCGCTCAGAAGATCGAGTCAAAGACGTCTCCCACTCCCTCGCCGATCGAGCTGAAGGTCTCGCCGACCTCCTCGAACCCGTCGACGACCGCGCCACCCCAGTCGCCGAGGGTGTCGGCGCCGGAGTCGAAGAGGCTGTCGATGGCCCCGGAGGTGAAGGCGCCCACCACCGTACCGACGGCCGCGCCGACGATGACACCGGCCGCGGTGCCGACGCCGGGGATCGGGATGAAGCTGCCGACCACGCCGCCGAGGTAGGCACCGGACGCGGTGCCGGCGAGGATGGACGCGGCCGCGGGCACCGCGTTGGAGGTGATGGCCTGCGCCGGCCCCTCCTCCTCCCAGTCGGACGCGATGCTGTAGCCCGCGGTGGCGATGTCGATGACCCACAACCCGCGGGTCAGGCCCTTGGGCAGCTCCCAGCTGGACAGCGCCCGTCGTGCGGACGGGTGGGCGTCGTCGAGGCGGTCGGCCTCGTCCATCAGGTCGTAGAAGCGACCGGGGTCGGTGACCCGGCCGTCGGGGGTCCGCAGCGCGTCCGCGTGAGCCCGCAGCTCGGCGGCACGCGTCAGCATCCGGTCGACCTCGCCGGTGAGGTGCGGCGTCGCGCGGCGGATGAGCTCGAGCTGGATGCCCGCCGAGATCAGCTGGCCCGACACGCCGACGTACGCCGAGTCGTGACGCTCCCACGCCGACGCCCCCGCCTCGAGGGCGCGCTGCCAGGCGTCCCAGGCCGCGGTGGCGTCCTCGACGCACTGGTTCCAGACCTCGACCTTCAGGTTGTGGCGTCGGACGGCGGCGTCGCGCGCCTCCCACGCGTCCCACTCAGACGGCGTGGCGTCGGGAGCGGGCGACTGGCCGGCGGAAGGCGGCCCGTCGCCGGGGTTGCGGACGGTGAAGCCGTCGACCACGAGGTCGCCCTCGCGTGCGGCGGTGCGGACGTCGGCCATGGCGTCCTTGGCGGTGCGCATGTCCTCCGCGAGGTCGTCGACGAGCGTCGCGACGTGACCGGTGATCGAGGCACCGTCGTCGCCGGACTGCGCGAGCTCGCGGGCGCGCCCGGAGAACGCCGTGCCCGCCTCGCCCTGCCAGTCACCGGCGGCGTCGGTGCGCTGCTGCGCGACCGTGGTGGCCAGGCCGTCGAACCCGGTGCGCAGGTCCTGGCGCAGCCACCGGCCGACGGCACGGACGTTGGCGACCTCGCCCTCGATCTCGGTGTCGAGGTCAGCCATCGGTGTCCACCCCGTTGATCAGGAACGACGCGGCCTCGTGGGCGTCGACGGTGGCGACCGTGCTGTTGCAGTCCTCCACGGCGGCCGCGATGGTCGTGGACTCGAAGGCGAGCCGGGCGGCCGCGTCGCTGGCCGCGGCGAGGATCATCAGCAGCAGCGGCTCGGCCTGCCCCGTGCCGCCCGCGCCGGGGCGCGAGGTGCCGACGGAGTCGAAGGTCGACCCGGCCTGCCCGAGCTGCTCGGCGACCCGGGTCAGGGTGGCGTGGTCGACGACCAGGCTGGAGGCACCACCACCGCCACCGCCGCCGTCCGCGGCGCTCATGCGGGCACCCCGGCCTCCGGGGCGCGACGCTCCTCGGGCACGTAGACGTCGGTGTAGACGATGTCGAACGGCCGCACGTCGTGGAGCATCTGGAGGCTCTGCAGCGGCAGCCCGAACCACGGCTGGTCCTCGCCCTGGCACGCCTGCAGCCGGTCGAGCGCGGAGTAGACGAGCAGGGCGGTGCGCCCGTCCTTCGTCTGGCGGTAGACCGCCTCGGCGTACCTCCCGTCGGTCACGTGGGACACGCACGGGATGTAGAGGAAGGGCGGGTAGTCCCGCGGAAGCCTGCGCGGCTCCGCGGGACCGGTCGCCGTGACGTCGTCGCTCATGCGGAGGATCCTCCCCCGCACCCGCGTCCCGGAAACGTCCGGGTCGCACAGCGTCAGATCCCGCAGCAGGTTCAGCGGCAGATGTTGACGTCCTGCGAGCCCAGCACGCCGTCCCAGACCTTGCGCATCGGCGCGAGCCAGCTCTGGGTCGTCGGCACGAAGGCGATGCTGCCGTCGACCTCCTTCTTCTGGCCGCGCACGCGCACCTTCTCGACGACGAGCGGCACGACGACCTCCCGGCTGCGCACGCCCTCCCAGCAAGCCGACGCCTTGGTCTTGGTCACTGCCTCCTCGAGGGTGACGGTGTCGCCGACGCGCTCGCCGTTGTAGCGCCACGCGACCGTGGTGCGATAGCCGGTGAAGCCCTCCCAGGGCGCGACGACGGTGGCCGACATGCCCCAGGTGCGGCGGGTCGGGACGCGGAAGGTGACCGCGCCGCCGCTGACCTCCTTGGTCTGCGACTCCCAGACGTGGACGACGTCGGCGTCGAGCGTGCCGCGCGCGTTGACGAGCTGGACCTCGCAGCCCTCGCAGTCGTCGACGGTGAAGGTCAGCGTGGTGCGCGCAGCGGCGCTGCGGTCGTCGGGCTGGGCCTGGGCGGGCTGGGCCTGGGCGGGCTGGGCCTGGGCGGGCGCGAACGCCAGCGAGCCGGTCAGGAGGGCGGCGCTCGCGAGCGCGGTGGTGCGGGCCAGGACGGTGGTGCGGTAGGTCATCTCGGTCTCCCCGTGAGGTGGTCTGTCGCTGACTGGACGCACCTGCTCACCCGAAGGTTGCACGGGATGGGGCGGACCGGTCAGTCCTCGCCCAGCGTGTTGCGCTCGAGCTCGGCGAGCGTGGGGCGGCCGCGGTTGCAGAACACCTCGAGGTCGACGGAGTTGCGCCCGTCGCTGAAGACCGCGTCGACGTCGTCGTCCGGGCCCTTCTCCCAGCTGACGATGCGCCAGCCGGCGTCCTTGTCGGGGCGTACGCCGACGCCGTACGCCCACGTGTCGCGGCACTCGACGAGGAAGGCGCCCCACTCCCCCGAGATCTCCTCGGACACGCCCGGACCCTCGGGCTCGGGCACCGACGCGGAGGACACCGAGACGTCGCGGGCGACCTCGTCGCCCACCGGTCCACGGTCGCGGATCGTGGCGCCGACGGTCGACACGGCGAAGACGCCGACGAGCACGGCGACGACCGTGGTGGCGGCCCACAGGCCGACGAGCAGCATCCGACGTCTCACGGGACCATGGTGCCCGTCCGCACGACAGCGTGAGGTGAGGCGGTGGTTAAGGCACTGCTAAGGCTTGCTCGTCCCGCGGATCAGTGCGGTCGCGGGCGGTACGGTCGCGACGTGGCCGAGGTGCTGATCATCGAGGACGACGACCGGATCCGGCCGTTGCTGGTGCGCGGCCTGCGCGAGTGCGGGCACACCGTGACCTCCGCGCCCACCGGAATGGGTGGCCTGCAGCTCGCGGTCGACTCCAGTCCCGACCTCGTCGTGCTCGACCTCGGGCTGCCTGACGTCGACGGCACCCAGGTGCTCTCCATGCTCCGTGCGGTCAGCCAGGTGCCGGTGATCATCGCGAGCGCCCGCGCCGACGACCCCTCCCTCGTGGGGGCTCTCGACGCCGGCGCCGACGACTACGTCGTCAAGCCGTTCACCAGCGCCCAGCTCGACGCCCGCATCCGCGCGGTCCTGCGCCGGGTCGAGGCGGGCCGCCAGCGGCCGTCGACGATCACCGTCGGCGGCCTCTCCGTCGACCTCGCCGGCCGACGGGTGCACCTCGACGGCACCGAGGTCGACCTCACGCCGCGCGAGTTCGACCTGCTCGCCCACCTCGTCGAGCGGCCGGGCGAGGTGGTGACCAAGCGCGACCTGCTCGTCGAGGTGTGGCGCCAGCCGTGGGGCGGGTCGGACAAGACGGTCGACGTGCACCTGTCGTGGCTGCGCCGCAAGCTCGGCGAGACCGCCGCCGCCCCGCGCTACCTGACCACGGTGCGCGGCGTCGGCGTACGCCTCGCGGCACCGGTCCCCGACGTGCCCGCGCCGACCGAGGACGGCTGAGGTGCGCCGCAGCCTCCTGGTGACCGCGGCCGCGGCCATCTCGATGGTGCTGCTGGCCATGCTCGTGCCGATGGCGATCCTCGTGCGCAGCTACGCGCTGGAGGACCGCCTGGCCCGCGCGGCCCTCGAGGTGCAGGCCGTCGAGACGGTCGTGTCCGGGCAGGACGCCGGCGCGGTCGGGCAGTACGTCGACCGGCTCAACGACAAGGACAGCCACACCCAGGTGACGGTGCTCTACCCCGACGGCCTCGAGATCGGACCGGACCGCGGCCAGGACGAGCTGGTCCTCGACGCCCGCAACACCGGCCGCGCCCGCGTCGACGACGTGCCGGGCGGGTCGCAGATCCTCGTGCCGGTGTCGCGGGGCGGCAACTCCGCCCTGCCCTCCCAGACCCCGGTGATCCGGATCGTCGTCGACGAGCCGGGCATCACGTCGGTCGTCGGCGTCGCCTGGGGGCTGCTGGCCGTGCTGGCGCTGGCGCTGCTGGCCGGCTCACTGGTGGTCGTCGACCGCCTCGGCCGGTCGTTCGTGCTGCCCATCCGCCAGCTCGCCGAGCACACGCAGACGCTCGGCCGCCCGGGCGCCGTCACCCCGGTGGCGGCGATCGAGGGTCCGCCCGAGGTGCAGGAGCTCGCCGGCGCCGTCGAACGCCTCACCGGCCGCATCCAGCTGCTGCTCGCCCGCGAGCGGGAGAGCGTCGCCGACCTCTCCCACCGCCTGCGCACCCCCGTCACGGCGCTGCGACTGCGCGTCGAGACCGTCGACGACCCGGTCCTGCGCGACCGCCTGGCCGGCGACCTCGACGCGCTGCAGGCCACCGTCGACGAGATCGTCCGCGAGGCCCGTCGCTCCGAGCGCGAGGGCCTCGACCCGCGCACCGACGCGGTCGCGGTCGTCACCGAGCGCGTGCGCCACTGGGAGGCGCTGGCCGAGGACCAGGGCCGCGCCTACGACCTGCACCTCACCGCGTCCGGGCCGCTGCTGCGGGCCAGCCGCGCCGACCTGGAGGCGCTGGTCGACGTGCTGCTCGACAACGTCTTCTCCCACACGCCCGACGACGCCGCCGTACGCATCACGCTGGACGCCACCGACGACCTGGTCGAGCTCGTCGTGGAGGACGCCGGTCCCGGCCTGCCGGCCGGCCTCGACGCGACGGGTCGCGGCGAGAGCGGCTCGGGATCGACCGGCCTCGGTCTCTCCATCGCCGCGCGCACAGCCGAGGACTCCGGCGGTGCGATCACGACGGGTGCCTCGGACATGGGAGGAGCCCGGGTCTCCGTCACGTTGCGGACGGACTGACCCGGGCTCCTGCCGGTGAGCTGGTCTCAGGCCACGGAGACCTTCACCGAGCAGGCGCCGCCGCCGGCCGGCGTCACCGTGAGCTTGAAGGTGTCCTTGCCGCGGGTGTTCTTGCGGAAGGTGTCGAGGTCGAGCTCGCCCTCGTCGTCGGCCTTGAGGGTGCGGGACACCGCGACCTTGCCGTTGTGGCGGACCGCGACGGTCCACTCGCTGAACGCGCGGGCGTTCTCGATGTCGGCGTCGACGTCGTAGCCGCCGCGCTCGCGGTCGACGTTGAGCTCGTACGTCGCCCCGGCGCAGGTGCCGCGTCGCTCGACGTCGGCGCTCGCGGGGCCGGCGACGAGAACGGTGGTGCCTGCCGCAGCGGTCGCGACGAGGGTGGTGGCGATGAGCGTCTTCTTCATGGGGTGTCTCCTCAGGTGGGGTGGATCGGGGTGTCTGGTGGGGTGGATCAGGAGCCGAGCGTGGCGGTGCAGGGCTCGCCGTCGGCGGGCGTGAAGGTGACGGCGTACGTCGCGTCGCCGGGGTTGCCGTCGCTGTAGGCGTCGACGTCGATCTCCCCGTCCTCGTCGGTGGTGCGGGTGCCGGTCAGCAGGGAGGTGTCGTCGCGCGTCAGCTCGACCTCCCACTCCTCGCCGGGTCCGGCCGACTGCAGCTCGGCGCTCACCTCGGTGCCGCCGTCCTCGGCCTCGGCGCTCAGCTCCCAGGTGGCGCCGCCGCAGGTGCCGCGCTCGGTGGTCTGGGCCTCGACGGCGTTGCCGACGGCCCACCACGACCCGAGCCCGACCACGACCGCCGCCGCTGCGACGCCGCCGATGACTGCCTTCTTCTTCTGCACGGTTCCTCCTCGTCGTCCGACGCCGGGTGCGGCGTCGTGACAGGAGGTTCGCGCGGGCGCGGCTAACCGCGCTCCAGCCCGTCGTTAAGGGCAGGCAAAGGCCCGTCCGCGCTCAGGAGGCAGGCACGTCCCGGTCGATCTCGGCCAGCCAGGCCGTCCCCTTCGCGTCGCTCGGCATCCGCCAGTCACCGCGCGGGCTCATCGTGCCGCTGGGGCTGACCTTGGGGCCGTTGGGCAGCGCCGAGCGCTTGAACTGGTTGGCGAAGAACCGCTTGACGAAGACCACCAGCCAGGTGCGGACCTCCTCCAGCGAGTACGCCACCCGCGCGTCCTCGGGGAAGCCGGGCGGCCACTCCCCCGACTCGAGGTCCTTCCACGCGTGCCAGGCCAGGAACGCGATCTTGCGCGGCCGGAAGCCGTGGCGTACGACGAGCGCGAGGGTGAAGTCCTGCAGGTTGTAGGGACCGACCGTGTCCTGCGTCGCCTGCGGCTTCTTCCCGTCCTCGACGGGGATCAGCTCGGGGGTGATCTCCAGCTCGAGGATCTCCCCGAGCAGCTTCCCCACGGCCTCGTCGAACTCGCCGTGGCTGATCACCCAGCGGATCAGGTGCTGCACGAGCGTCTTCGGGACGCCGGCGTTGACCGTGTAGTGCGACATCTGGTCGCCCACGCCGTAGGTGCACCACCCGAGCGCGAGCTCGGAGAGGTCGCCGGTGCCGACGACGATGCCGCCGCGCTGGTTGGCGAGGCGGAAGAGGTAGTCGTAGCGCAGCCCGGCCTGGACGTTCTCGAAGGTGACGTCGTAGACCTTCTCGCCGCGGCCGTAGGGGTGTCCGAGGTCCTTCAGCATCTGCTCGGCCGCGGGCCGGATGTCGAGCTCCTCGAAGGTCACGCCGAGCGCCTGCGAGAGCCGGGTGGCGTACGACTTGGTGGTCTCCCCCGTCGCGAAGCCGGGCATCGTGAACGCGAGCACGTCGCTGCGCGGGCGGCCGAGCCGGTCCATCGCCTTGCAGGCGACGATGAGCGCGTGCGTCGAGTCGAGGCCGCCGCTCACGCCGATCACGGCCTTGGGCGAGCCGATGGCGTTGAGCCGCTGCTCGAGGCCGGTGACCTGGATGTTGTAGGCCTCGTAGCAGTCGAGGGCCAGCCGCTCGGCGTCGTCGGGCACGAACGGGAAGCGGTCGACCTTGCGCAGCAGGCCGATGTCGCCGGTCGGCGGCTCGAGCTCCCACTCGACGGTGCGGAAGCGGTTGACCCGCTCGTGGTGGGTGCGTCGGTTGTCGTCGAAGGTCACCTGCCGCATCCGCTCCTGGCGGACCAGGTCGAGGTCGACGTCGACGACCGTGCGCCGCGGACCGTCGGGGAACCGCTCGCTCTCGCCCAGCAGCGAACCGCACTCGTAGACCATCGTCTGGCCGTCCCAGCTCAGGTCGGTCGTCGACTCGCCCTGCCCGGCGGCGGCATAGACGTACGCCGCTGCGCAGCGTGCGCTCGCGCTGCGGACCAGCAGCCGCCGGTCCTCCGCGCGGGCGATCGTGATCGGCGACCCGCTGAGGTTGGCGAGCACCGTCGCGCCGGCCAACGCGGCCTCCGCACTCGGCGGCACCGGCACCCACATGTCCTCGCACACCTCGACGTGCAGGTCGAGGCCGGGGACGTCGAGGCACCGGAAGATCAGGTCGGGGCCGAAGCGGACGTCCTGCCCGGCGACGGTGATCCACTCCAGCTCGCGGTCGTCGCCCGGCGCGAACCAGCGCCGCTCGTAGAACTCGCGGTAGTTGGGCAGGTAGGACTTCGGGGCGACGCCGAGGATCGAGCCGCGGTGCACGACGACGGCTGCGTTGAAGACCCTGTTGCCGTGCACGACCGGCGCGCCGATCACCAGCATCGTCATCAGGTCGGCGCTCGCCGCGACGATCTCGGCGAGCGCCTCCTCGACCGTCGCGAGCAGCGTGTCCTGCAGGAACAGGTCGTCGACCGAGTAGCCGGTCAGGCACAGCTCGGGGTACACCGCGACGGCGACGGAGTCGTCGTGGCAGGCCCGCGCCTGCTCGATCACGACAGCTGCGTTGGCGACGGGATCGGCGAGGTGCACCGGCAGGGTCACTGCCGCGATCCGGGCGAAGCCCTGGGCGTAGGCCGAGTAGAAGTCCACGCCGCCACTCTAGGGATCCTGCCCCCCACCCCGGGGTGGTCCACCGGGAAACGGTCGGCCGGAGGTCTGTACGACGACCAGAACCCGGTGGACTACCCGGGCGGGCAGCAGGGAGGCTCTCCCCATGGCCCTCGAGATCACCCGCTGCGTCACCGACGACGACTACGAGGCGTGGCGGCGCGTCCGGATCGCGGTGATCCCCTACGAGCGCACCCAGTCGCTCACCGAGCTGCGGGAGGGCGACAAGCCCGAACGGCTCATGCTCCTGGCCCGTGCCGACGGGGAGGTCGTCGGGCACGGGCTGGCCCAACCGTCCGACTCGAGCGGCGGCGGCTCGGTGATCCCGCGGGTGCTGGAAGGCCATCGGCGCCGGGGCGTCGGCACCGCCCTGCTCGAGCGCCTCGTCGCGCACGTCGGCGAGCTCGGCCTGCCGACGGTGCGCGCGGGCGCCGACGACGACGGCTCCCTCGCCTTCGCCCACCGGTTCGGCTTCGAGGAGGTCAACCGCGAGGTCGAGCAGACCTACCGACTCACCGGACCCGTCGAGCCGACCCCCGCACCCGAGGGCATCGAGGTCGTCACCGCGCAGGAGCGGCCCGGCCTGTGGGAAGCGTCGTACGAGCGCTTCGGCCTCGAGGCACTCGCCGACTTCGCCGTCGACACCCCGCTCGACGTCAGCCCCGAGCGGTGGGCGCGCGACTGGCTGGTCGACCCGATGTTCCTCGCCCTCCACGACGGCGAGGTGGTCGGGTGCGCCGGGGTGGGGCTCGACCCCGACCAGCCGACCCGGGCAGAGAACGGCCTCACCGCTGTACGCCGTGACTGGCGCCGCCGCGGACTCGCGGTGCACCTCAAGCTGGTCACCCTGGCCTGGGCCGCCGAGCACGGCATCGAGGAGGTCTACACCTGGACCCAGGACGGGAACGCCGCGATGCGCACCCTCAACGAGCGCCTCGGCTACGACACGACGATGATCGGGATCCAGCTCGCCCGGCCGCTGGCCGGCCTGCTCGGCAATCCCTGACGGGCGATGGACCTTTACCCGCCGGCTCCGCTCGCCGTAGCGTCGCCCGCGTGCGCCACAGCCTCCGCACCACCCGCCTGTCCCTGTCCCTCGCCACGGTCCTCGCGACCGGCGCCCTCGCCGGCGGCCTGCTGACGGGGCCACCGCCGTCGGTCGCGGCTGCTGACGCCGCAGGCCATCAGGAGGCGCGAGCCCCGCAGCTGCGGGTACGCACGGTCGCGCGCGGCCTCGAGCACCCGTGGGACGTCCAGCAGGCCACAGGCGGCCGGCTCGTCGTCTCCGAGCGCGACCGCGCCCGCCTCAGCGTCGTACGCAAGGGCAAGCGACGCACGCTCGCCGACCTCTCGAAGCTGGTGTGGGTCTCCGGCGAGACCGGGCTCATGTCCCTCGCGGTCGACCCCGGCGCACGGACGCTGTGGGCGTGCCACGGCAGTGCAAGGGGCGGCAACCACGTGCAGGTGAGCCGTTGGCGCGTCGACAGGAAGTGGACCCGCCTCAGCGGCCACCGCACGCTCCTCACCGGCCTCCCCTCGACCTCGGGCCGCCACGGCGGCTGCCGGCTGCTCCTCGACCGCGACAGCGACGCCCTGTTCATCGGCACCGGCGACGCCGCCGTGGGGACGAACCCCCGCAACCTCGACTCCCTCGGCGGCAAGGTGCTGCGCGTGCACCGCGGCACCGGCGCACCGATGGCCGGCAACCCGTACGCCGACGCGAGCAGCGCGCGGCGCTTCGTGTGGACCTACGGCCACCGCAACGTGCAGGGCCTCGCCCAGCGCGCCGACGGCTCGGTCTGGTCGGTCGAGCACGGCAGCTACCGCGACGACGAGGTCAACCTGCTCGTCGCCGGCGGCGACTACGGCTGGAACCCCGTCCCGGGCTACGACGAGTCGGTCCCGATGACGGACCAGTCGCTGCCGGGCGAGCAGCAGGACGCGGTCTGGTCCTCCGGCGAACCGACGATCGCCACCTCGGGCGCTGCGTGGGTCCGTGGTCCGCAGTGGGGCGCGCTCGAGGGCACGCTCGCCGTCGCTGCGCTCAAGGGCTCCGAGGTCCTGTTCCTGCGCTTCGACGCAGCCGGCAGCCTCACCTCGGTCACCCGCCCGCCCCGGCTGCAGCAGTTCGGCCGGCTGCGGTCGATCACGTCGGCCCGCGACGGCGACCTGCTCGTCACCACCGACAACGGCGTGCGGGACCGCGTCGTACGGGTGTCGCCGCGCTGAGCGTGACCGTCGCCACAGCGCCGTACCCACGGGTCGGCACTAGCCTGACAAGTGGTCCGTGGACTCCATCAGGGAGCCGCGAGATGACGAGGAGTGAGCATGCCTGAAGAGACCGCCCCCTACGGTTCCGGCCCGGCTGCATCGCAGCAGGCCGCCCCCGCCAAGCGGGTCCGCACCCATCACCTGCGGGAGATGAAGGAGCGCGGCGAGAAGATCACGATGCTGACGGCGTACGACATGTACACCGCCGCGACCTTCGACGAGGCGGGCATCGACCTGCTGCTGGTCGGCGACTCCGCGAGCAACAACGTCTTCGGCAACGAGACCTCCCTCCCGGTCACGGTCGACGAGCTCCTCCCCCTCACCCGCGCCGTTGCGCGCTCGGTGAAGCGCGCGATGGTCGTCGGCGACCTGCCGTTCGGCAGCTACCAGGCCTCGCCCGAGCAGGGCTACCTCACCGCGGTCCGGTTCATGAAGGAGGCCGGCGCCCACTGCGTCAAGCTCGAGGGCGGCGCCGAGATGGCCCCGGTCATCCAGAAGTGCACGCAGGGCGGCATCCCCGTCATGGCGCACATCGGCTTCACCCCGCAGTCCGAGCACACCCTCGGCGGCTACCGCGTCCAGGGCCGCGGCGACGCGAGCGACCGCGTCATCGCCGACGCCCGCGCTGTGCAGGAGGCGGGCGCGTTCGCCGTCGTCATGGAGATGGTCCCGGGCGACGTCGCGGAGCAGATCAGCAAGGAGCTGACGATCCCGACGATCGGCATCGGCGCCGGCGCCGGCTGCGACGGCCAGGTCCTCGTCTGGCAGGACGCCTTCGGCCTGCGCACCGGCCGGATGGCGCGCTTCGTCAAGCAGTACGCCGACGTGCACGGCGTGCTGCTCGAGGCGGCCAGGGCGTACGCCGACGACGTCCGCGGCGGCACCTTCCCGGCCGCCGAGCACACGTTCTGACGCCTCGCGCACCGCGGGCCGGGGCACACCGACGCCCCGGCCGGTGACAACGTCCGCCCGGCGCGGCAGGATCAGGGATTCCGACGACGCGAGGAGACCTCCGTGAGCGAGACCCCGGCCGAGAAGACGGCAGCCACCACGTCCACCGCGAAGAAGGCACCCGCGAAGAAGTCGACCGCCAAGAGGACTCCGGCCAAGAAGACGACGTCGTCCGCCGCCGCCACTGCGAAGAAGACACCCGCGAAGAAGTCGGCGGCCACGAAGTCCACGGCAACGAAGTCCACGAGCACCGCCGCGAAGAAGGCCGGCCCAACGAAGAAGGCCGGCCCCACGAAGAAGACGGCGACCAGGACCACGACGAAGAGCGCCGCCAAGAAGGCACCGAGCAAGAAGGCACCGGCCAGGAAGTCGACGGCGAAGAAGGCCCCCGCGAAGAAGGCGACGGTCGCCAGGGCGGCGGCGCGCCCGACGACGTCGGGGACGACCGCGTCCGACAAGCCCGTGGCAGCTGCGGCGCGCCGCTCACATGTCGAGCGCGCCGCCGACGTCGGGACCCAGGCGATGTCGACAGCGGCGATGGTCCAGAAGGTCGCGCAGGACACCGCGGAGCGGGTGGCGGCCGAGACGTCCGCGCGCGTGAGCAAGCAGTACGAGGCGGCGATCGCCGAGCTCACCAAGACCCTCGACAAGAACACCAAGCGGGCGCTGAAGAGCGTCCGGGCCGCAGCCGACGTCGCTCAGGCGGCCAACCCCGTCAAGGGCAAGAAGAACAAGAAGAAGTGATCAGTTGTCCGGCGTGCCGTCGGTGACGCCGTCGCCGGAGCCGGCGCCGTCGTCGTTCCACTTCGGGTCGTTGTCCCACTCCTCGTTGCGCTCCTCGACCTTCTCGAGGGCGCGCGAGGCCTCCGCAGCCGAGGCGTAGGGGCCGAGGCGGTCGCTGTTCTTGCAGCCGTCCCTGCCCTCCACTGCGTGGTGCGTCAGGCAGAACCAGTATTCGTTCTCGCTCATGTCACGACACTAGCCGGGCGCGACGCAGTCGCGCACGGCGTGTGGCGGGAGGTCGAGTAGCCCCGCGACTGAGGGACGAGGTCGCGAAAGGGCGTATCGAGACCTGTGAAATACACTCGCGCCGTGCCTGTCGTATCCCCCGCAGAGGTATCTGCGCGTCGTGCCGTGCCCGCCCACATCGCCCGCCCGGAGTACGTCGACCGGCCGGCGCCGCAGCGGTTCACCGGCGAGGAGGTCAAGGACGCCGAGACGATCGAGCGCATGCGAGTCGCCAGCCGCCTCGCCGCGCAGGCGCGCGACCTCGTCGGCTCCCACGTCGTACCCGGTGTCACCACCGACGAGCTCGACCGCATCGGCCACGAGTTCCTCTGCGACCACGGCGCCTACCCCTCGACGCTCGGCTACCGCGGCTTCCCGAAGTCGCTGTGCTCGAGCGTCAACGAGGTGATCTGCCACGGCATCCCCGACGCGCGCGTCGTCGAGGACGGCGACATCGTCAACATCGACATCACCGCCTTCATCGGCGGCGTGCACGGCGACACCAACGCCACCTTCCTCGCCGGCGACGTCGACGAGGAGACGCGGCTGCTCGTCGAGCGCACGAAGGAGGCGCTCGACCGGGCGATCAAGGCGGTCAAGCCCGGGCGCCGGGTCAACATCATCGGCCGGGTGATCGAGGCCTACGCCAAGCGCTTCGGCTACGGCGTGGTCCGCGACTTCACCGGCCACGGCATCGGCACCTCGTTCCACTCCGGCCTGATCATCCCCCACTACGACGACGAACGCTTCGACGACGAGATCCGGGTCGGGATGACGTTCACCATCGAGCCGATGCTCAACCTCGGCACGCCCGACTACGACATGTGGGACGACGGCTGGACCGTCGTCACCAAGGACCTGCGCCGCTCCGCGCAGTTCGAGCACACCCTGCTCGTCACCGAGGATGGCGCCGAGGTGCTGACGCACCCCTAGACTCCTCCCGAGTGGGTCGGCCGGGCGGCCGCGGCTCACCGCTCCGGTGGTGGGTCGAGGAAGGTCCGGGCTCCACAGGGCAGGGTGGTGGCCAACAGCCACCCGGGGCAACCCGCGGGATCAGTGCCACAGAGAACAGACCGCCGGTCCTCGGACCGGTAAGGGTGAAACGGTGGTGCAAGAGACCACCAGTGCGCCGGGCGACCGGCGCAGCTAGGCAAACCCCACCCGGAGCAAGATCAGACAGGATGCGTTCGAGGGCGGCCCGCCCGAGCATCCGGGTAGATCGCACCAGGCGGCCGGCAACGGTCGTCGCAGATGGATGGTCGCCCCCGCATTGCGGGACAGAACCCGGCCTACAGGCCGACCCACTCCCCACACCCCGATCGTGGTCAGCGGCCATCAGTCAGGCGGATCGAGCAGGCCGGGTCCGCGATGTAGACCGGCGAGTCCCCGTAGGTGTCGAGAACTTCGGGCTCGGCCTTGTTCCGAACAGTCCCGAACGAGATCGCGCGGCCGTCCGCGACGGCGTGCAGCTCCAGGTCGCAGTCGTCGTTTCCGTTGAAGCTGAGTACCTCCACCGTGACGGCGTCGCCCGGGCTGAAGGCAGGCGTGTCTCCTTGGCTGATCCGCCAGACAAGCGGGAGCTGCTGCTCGTTGGCGGTCGGCTGTTGCAGCACCTGGCAGGCAGGGTGATCGGCCTCCCACTCGACCGTGCCGCTGGTGTGCATATGGAAGTACTCGGTGGAGTAGACACCCTCGACGGTCTGCGTCTGGCCGCCCTCGTCGGTGACCGTCACCGTGCAGCCGTCGCCGACGTCGTCGCCGCGGACCACCAGGCGCCAGGGTGCCTCCACGGTGAACTGGTGGGGCCCTGACACGCCGCCACCCTCCGGGCTGCCGCCGTCGTCTCGTCCGAAGAGCTGGGCGGCACCCAGTGCACCAGCCAGCGCGACCAGTGCAGCTGCGGCGCCCAGCAACCATGGGCGCCACCGGTGTGGGAGCGGACGCGGCTCGGAGCCGGCCGGCGCCGGAGCTGGTTCGATCCGGGGCTCCGGAGACGTCAGTCGTGATGGTGATTCGGTCCGGGTCGTCGAGCCGATGTCGACGGGCGTCCGGGCGAGCACGATCGAGCCCTCTGCGCCGTAGAGCCATCGCTGCGGGGTCTGCTGCGCACCAGCCTCGCGAACCTTCTCGAAGGCGTAGGCATATGCCTCGTCCACCGAGATCTGCCCATCGTCGTCGGCATCGGCCTCCCCGCTCGTGATCCCGCTGACCAGGGCAGTCGTGAAGACCGAGCCCGGCGGTGGCCGGCCTTCCGTGGGATCCCCCTCGAAGGAGTACTCAGTGCCTCGCGACGCAGTCAGCACGACTCGTCCTCGCCCCTCTCCCATCAATCGCTCGCCCAGGTCGAGATCCGTGTCGCCCTTGGCCCCTTGTGCGAAGGCCCCACTGAAACAACAGTCGAGGACCACGACCTGGCGGCGAGCCCGGCAGTCCTCGAGCTGCTCCAGCAACCAGTGCGCCTCGACCCCGGACGAGGCGAGCCGGTTCTTCAGGGTGTCGCGCGCCGCGAAGTACAGCCGGCGACGCGCATCGACGAGCCCATGGCACGACAGGTAGACCAGCACGAGGTCGTCGGGGTGCCGGTCGGCCAGGAACTCCTCCACGGCCAGACGCATGGCTTGCGCCTTCTCGTCGAACACGGAGGTGACGGCGAAGGCTCCGATCTCCGGATCCGCCAGCAGGTCCCGCAGAGCAACCGCATCCACTGCCGGAGAGCGCAACCGACTCAACGCCGGGTCTGCGTACTGACTGACGGCCAGCAGCAGGGCGAAGCGTCGGTCACCGAGGGATTCGGTCGAGACTGCCATGGCGCCCCCTCAACTCGTTATACGCCGCAACGGCACCAGCGACCAGTCCGACGAGCCTCCGGGGATTGACCGCGGCGCGACTCCGTGGTCGAGTCAGGATCAGGAACGGCAGCGAAGACGCCGGGGGTGGCCCACATGGACACAGTCGTCAAGGTCGAGCTGGTCGAGCCGGGCAGCGACCTCGAGGCACGCGAGGTGCTGATGCTCGACCTGCGGCACGAGCTCACGCAGCTCGATGTCGAGTCAGTGTCCACGGTTCCGGGTGGGCCAGCCCCACCGGGAAGCAAGGGCCTCGACATGGCTGCCGCGGCCGCCCTCCTCGTCCAGGTGACTGGCTCGGTGCGTGCGCTCGACGTGCTCGTCTCCACGATCCGCACGTGGCTGCAACGCCGCCAGGATCCCGGTAGGTCCGTGAAGCTCACGATCGGCGAGCAGACGCTCGAGCTGTCCCACGCGACCAGCGAACAGCAGGAGCGGTTGGTGCAGGAGTTCCTGCGGTCACAGGTCTAGACAAGACCGTCCGGTTCAGTCACCGGGGCAACCACACGTAGGTGGCGGTGGTCATCAGGGTGCCAACCTGAACGGACCACCCGTGGTCTCGGCAACGATCTCGACAAAGGCCTGGCCCCGGTCGAGGTCGTCGGTGGAGATCAGGGTGGCCACCTGCTTGAGTGCGGTGACCAGGGTGGCCCGGGGTACGGCAGTGGCTTCGCTCCCCCCGTGCACGTCGGGGCGGGTGGACATCAGTGCGGTGAGGGGCGGCAGCGTGTCGGAGCGGTCGGCCCACAGTGCGTGCAAGGAGCGTGGGGTGGCGTTGCGGCTGCCGTGGTGGCCCACCTTGTAGAGGTCGATGCCAGTCAGCTTCTTCTTCAGCTCGGCATCGCCGGCGATCCGGTCGAGGGTGTGCTGCCAGTCCTCGATCTGGGCGTCGCCGGGGAAGAGCATGCTGAGGCCGCCGACCTCCATCAGCAGGATGAGACTGGTGTTGTTCAGCGCGTCATCGAGCTTGCGGACCAGCCGGGCGACCGAGTGCGTCTTGTGCTCCCCGAGCCGTCCGATCAGCCAGCGCACGGGGCCGGGCCCGACCGGGACCGTCGACTCCGCGCCGGCTCGGGCGGTGGTCGCAGGGCCTGCTGCCTCGTGCAGCGACGCGCGCAGCGCGGCCATCCAGTACTCCGTGTGCTCTTCTGTCTGCCTGGCCACGCGGGCGTCCTGCTCGACCGTCGCGGGGCCGAGCACCGTGACCTCGAGACCGGGCACCAGGTTCGCGGTACCGGCGTCGCAGCCCGCGAAGAGGTACGCGCCGGCCTGCTGTGTGGCCAGCTCGTCGAGCAGCGCGATCGCGTCGGCGTTCTTGAGCTGTTCGTCGGCTGCCGCCTTGAGCCCGGCATGGAGCCCCGGCCGGGCAGCGAGCTGGCCGGCGGCTTCCTGGGCGTCCGACAGGTTGCGGGCGAACCTGGCCGACGCGGCGCCGATGCCGTCGGGGCCGGCAACCATGGCCCCGGCCCCCGACGCCGGACCGTCTGCCCTGGCGGGCAGGCTCGGGTCCTCGGTCCATGGACGCAGGACCAGCTTGGGCTCGAGGATCCTCAGGGTCGCTGCCCCGGCGTCGTCGGCGAATCCGAACAGGTGGTCCTTGTGGCGGTGGGTGAGGACCACGACGTCGAGCTGGCCGTGGGTGTGCTCGCGGATGAGGGGAGCCACGTCCTTCATCCGGCCCTTGGCCCGGTCCTTGCGGGCCGACCGTGTCGAGCCGTAGTCGATCAGGACGTGCCGCTCGGCACGGCCATCCTGCAGGGGCTCGTCGTACTCGAGCGACAGCAGGAAGCAGTCTCCGAACCCGACCTGGTACATCCGGACCCTGACCCGCTCGACGGTGCTCACCACGCCTCCCCCGCACCGAGCTCGGTGTTGTGCAGCTCGGCGAACGCCTGCCCGCGCGCAGCGCCCTCGGAGAAGCCCAGGCGCTTGTCGGTGTCGTAGCGGCCGGTGCGGTGCAGGTACTCCAACCGGCGGAGCTGGCGACGCCAGTCGTCGAGGTTCTTGTGGATGTGCAGCTTCAGCCGTCCGAACTGGTCGAAGACCAGGGTTCCGCCGCCGAGCAGCTGGACGGGGGTAGCCGGATCCAGGGTCTCGGGGGTCGCGAGCTCGGCCATCTGCCGGAGCTCCCCGGCGCTGAGGTCGAGCATCTGGACATAGGTGGCGACGAACTCGGGCACGATCAGGCCGTCCGGCCCGACGCGCTGGCTGGGCCGGACGGACTCGATGACGGTGTAGTACTTCGTGCAGACGTCGAGCCGTTGCGCGTTCTGCCAGAGGAACCGGAACACCTCGTCCCGGTCGCTGCGCAGTGCGGCGAAGTTGAAGCCGAGGTAGTGGGGCGCGACTTCGGCCTCGACGACGTTGGTGACGCGGTTCCTCGGACGCTCGACGCCGGCCTTGTCGAACCGGTCGATGAGCATGTCCCGGTAACCGAGGTCGTCATCGGGGACGACCTCGGCGTCGGCGAGCAGCACGGCGTCGAGCAGGTCGCCGAACTCGAACTCCACCGGTGGGAGGTAGTCCAGGCCGCGGATCATCATGGTGAGCAGCTGGGCAGCTGCCCGCGCACCTTCCTCGGCGGCGCGCGCACGGTCCAGGGTGGCGACGCGGGCCTCCTCATCCGGCTGGAGCAGCGGCTCGAGTCGCTTGACCCAGATGTCGAGGAGGACGTCCAGCACGATCGCCACGAGCACCTCACCGCGTCGGTGCGGCTCCTCGTACTGCGGGAGCTCGGCCCAGTCCGGCGGCGGAGGGGTCATCGCGGACCGCCGCAGTGCGCCGCGTCCCTGGGTGAGAACCTTGCCGAGCTGTTCAGCGACTCCGGTGAGCACGCCGCTGCGCAGATGGTCTCGCTCGACCTGTCGTCGCTTGATCCGGCCGTTCTTGTCGGCCTTGCCGAGCGCCTGCTCGACAACCGGGTGCATCGAGAAGACCGACAGCAGCGCGACGATGTCGGCGAAGCCCTCGTGGAAGGCCGCCTGGTCCGGGAGCCCGGGTTCGAGGAAACGGCGGCGCAGACCGTCGAGCAACGCATGGGTGGTCTCGTGCACGACGACGTCGTAGCTCAGGCAGGTGTAGGTCACCGTCTCGTCGTCACCGGGCACGTAGCCGAAGAGCAGCGCCCTGTCCTCGAAGGAGTAGTAGGCGTTGGCCTCCGCGAAGGCGTGCGGCACCAGGTACAGGTGGTGTCCGTTGAAGCCCCACGCGAGCCGCCGCCCGAGTGCAGACTCGAAGGCCGACAGCGTCCGGGACGCCGCCGCGTAGACCTGCTGCGCATGGAAGACATGGCTGGTCTCGAGCTCCTCGTCTTCGGCGTCCGCGAACTCGTCGTCGTTGGGCAGCCCCGGATGCTTGAGGTATCTCCCGGTCGAGGCGTCGAAGTCGACCACATGCAGGCGTGCGCCGCGCGGGCCGTCCTCCATCCGGGACCAGGGGATCCGGACCGTTGCGGTGAGGATCTTGTCGTCGTCGCCCTTGACGGACGGATCCTGAGCGATGATCCGCAGCGCGATGTGGCTGCGCGGCGTGTCCGCGGACTCGGTGAACTCGACGCCCCCGGGCACTGCTATCGCCGGTCCTCGACCTCGTAGGACTCGGACATGTCACTTGACCAACGGTCGTGAGGGGTACGGCAGCTCGCCGCGCGGGAGGGCGGGACGGACGTGCTTGCGGACACCCGTGTCGGTGATGACGTAGCCCCAGTTGATCAACATCTCCTGACGCTCCGCCGGGAGGTCGTCCAGTCGGGTGGGCGTGGCGGCGAGCCTGATCGTGACCGTGGGATCGGCGGGCATGGCGTCCGCCAAGTGGTAGTCCTCAACATGACTCCGGATCCCGAGGTAGGCCCCGGCTCGACGGTCCGCCCTGAAGGCCTCGATGACCTGGCGCTTGCGCAGCGAGCGCACCTGGTTGTCGATCACCTGCAGCACCCGTGCGCTGTGGCGCGCCCAGTCGGTGGCCGGGGAGGGATCCGCACCCATGTGCCCGCCGGCATCGGCCACGAGCAAGGTGCGGAACTGGTTCCAGGCAGGTTGCAGGCCGAGGTTGTCGTAGACCCCACCGTCGCTGAGTCGGATCTGGCCGCGGAAGTCAGGCGTGGTCAGGTCGTTGCCCGGCAGGGTCACCCAGTCTTCGTGCTCCAGGTCGATCGTGCACGGCGAGAGCACCGGCGGGAACGCCGAGGACGCGGCCACCGCAACCGCGAGCGGCAGGTCTGGGTTGAGCACCTGCCCGACCCGATAATCGGCCAGATAGGCCTTGCTGAAACGCATCAGCACCCCGGACTCGAGGTTGGTCGCGTTGAACACGAACCGCGGCGCGTCGGGCAGCGACTGCAGGGTCGCCTTCCCGAAGAGATGCTTGCGGTATGCCTTCGCCACCCGGTCCGAGACCGAGGTGAACGGCAGTCCCAGACCCGCCAGCACCGCGGTGACGTCGATACCGACGCCGGCCATGCGCCTGACCGGTTCGACCAGCTGGTCGTTGAAGTCCCCCGCGACACCAGCCTCGTCGAAGTCCAGCTTGCTCCAGTTGAGGCCCAGGACTCCGGCCGTGATCGAGCCACCGGAGACGCTCGCGATGCGGTCCAGCTCCCGCAACATCCCGGCCTCGTTCAGCCGCCAGAGGACGCCGACGTGGAAGAGCATGGCTCGGTAGCCACCACCCGAGAGGCACAGCGCCAGTCCCGTCGTTGGGGCATCGTCCCCCTCCCCGGGCTGCCTTGCCACAGGTTCTGCCGCGGCGAACTCCTCGCTGGGGGCCGCGAACGGTTCTTCGCCTTCACTCATCTGTCTACCTCCGCCTGCTCGGTTCGACGGTCCGGGGCTAGCCCGCAAACCTGATCTCGAGAGACGCGCCGCGAGCGACGGTCCGGGTGTCGTGCAGGGTGCAGCGCGGTGGCCGGTAGAGCGACAGGGTTCCGTCCGCATCCGGCACGCTGTCCCAGTCGCCGTCGTGCGTGGACACGAGGGCGTGCCGTTCGCGTCCGTCGGGGCTCTGCTGCGGCATCAGCTCGTCGAACAGGTCGTCGTACGTCCCGTTGTGGCTGCCGTGGTGGGAGATCTTGACGAAGTGCGCCGGCTCGAGTCCGTTGGCGTGCATCGTCTTCCATGACTTCAGCTCGGCGTCTCCGGCGAAGAGCAGCCGCCAGCCGCGCCACTCGAGCTCCAGGACCACGCTGGTGTTGTTGTTGGCCTGGTCGATCTCCATGATCTGGCGGCGAGTGTTGCGGCGGCGCGCCGCCTGGAGGTCGAAGAATGCGCCGGGATCCACTCCCACCGGCGGGACGGACAGCCCGACCGGTGCCTCCGACGCGGTGGCTGCGGCCGCCCCGGCGTCGGCCTCTGCGACGGTCAACGTCGGTCCACCTCGCCCGTAGTACGAGGACGTGTCCTCCTCCGGGGCCAGGAGCCGCACGGTGGCCTCGCTGAACGGGTGCTTCCCGGCGAGGTCGGTGGTGCGGTCGACGTAGTGGGTCTGGTCGGGCGGGGCGATCTTGCGCAGGTGGTCGACGTAGTCGCTGGTCTTCAGGCCGAGCGCACCAGGCGGTAGCAGCGTGGAGTTGTTCCGGATCATCATCTCGAGCCACGGGTCGGGCGCGGTTTGCACGATGCGGTGTGCGTCCTCCAGCGCCAGCTCGAGCGAGCGCTTCTTCAGCTTCGCGTCGGGATGGGTCGTGTAGTAGTCGGGGTGCGCCGACCCGGTGAGCCAGGCGTGCTTCGCCGCGAGGTCGACGCCGGCCCGTCTTGCTGCCAGCAGCCCCTGCACGTGATCGAGGTGCTCGTGCGTCATGACGTAGAGGTCGACGGTGCCACCCGTGCGGTCAGCGATGTCCTGGACGACTCCGGTGAAGACCGCGTCGTCATTGCCGTCCCCGGCCAGGAGGTTGCCGACGTCGAAGAGCAGGTGCCGTGTCTTCTCCTTGCCCCTGCTCGTGCGCTCCGGCACCGATACCAGGATGGCGTCACCGAACCCGACGTTGTAGGCGCGCACGACGAGGTCGCTCATCCGTCCCACCCCGCCAGGTGGAGCAACCGGTGACTGGCGCGCAGGCCCGAGTCGCCGTCGCTACGGAGCCCGACGCTCTCCCCGACGTCAGCACCGTCGTGGGTGGCGAGCGCTCCGTCCTCCTCGAGCTGCGCAAGGAGCCGGTCCCGGTCGCGCCGGTGCTCGACTCCGGTCACATCGCTGCGCACCAGGGCCAGGCATTCGCCGGTGTCCCACTTCAGCACGACGGTTGCCCCGGTGGGGACCACGCGCATCCCACCGACAGTGCCTGTCGAATCCTCGGTGTCGTTCCAAGCGATCTTGACGATCAGCTCCCGCTGGATCGGCGCCACACCGTCGTCACCCTTGGCGCCGATCACCTTCGTGCTGTCGACCCGGGGCAGCACGGTGAACGACACGCCGTCCGGGAGCCCGAGCGTCGAACGGTGCCGGGTGGCGTACTGGTAGGCCGCCCAGTCACTGTCGTGGAGAGACGACACCTGGTCCGGGGGCACAGCGAGACTCTGGGGCTGGGGGCTCTCGAGCTCCTGCGCGGTCGCAACCACCAGCCGCTTGACGAACTGGTGGGAGAAGTTCTCGCGCACCTCGCTGGCCGCAGGGCGGGCGGCCCGGTCGGCGGCCAGGGTGGCGCGGCCGACGTCGGCGAAGCTGAGCTCACCGGGCGGCAGGTAGTCGATCCCGCGGAGCAAGAACCGGCGGAAGACGATCTGGGCTGTGCCGAGCGCCTTGTTGGCCGCGGCCGCTGGCGTTGGCGTGACTCCGTTGGCGTCGGGCAGCTTCGCTTCCTGGAACAGCTTGGCGAAGACGACGTTGAGCGTGTCGTAGAAGATGGCCGAGAGCAGCGTGCTGAGGATGTGGGGTCTGGCGCCGGAGAGGGTCTCCAAGGTCTCGTCGTTCTCCAGCTCCCGCAAAGCGTGCCGGGCTATGCCGTCCGCACCTGGCCGAGCCATGCCGAACTCCTCGGCGATCGCAGTGAACGCGTTCGCTCCAGCGAGCACGTTGTCGCTCCGAGCCAGGACTGCCTCGCGCAGGCGCCTGCTGTCGAGGGCCATGATCACCGCGACCAGGTCCGCGACGGACTCGTGGATCGCTACCGACTGCGGCGTCGAGCTGTCGTAGAGCGACGGCGCCACCGCGTCGAGCAGCGCGTGCCCACACTCGTGGGCCACGATGTCGCGGCTCAGGGCAGTGTGGACCCGCGCACCCGACTCGCCGACGAACGAGAAGAACTGAAGGCTGCGAGTGGCCCGCTCGTAGAAGGCGTTGGCCCACTCCCCCGCCCGGGGTACGACGAGGAGCTGCTCGCTGCCGAACGCCCAGTCGACCCGTCTGCCCAGAGCGTCCCGGCCTTCGAACATGCGCACGGTCTGGAAGACGGTTCCGAACGCGTTGATCGCGATGTTCGTCGCCGAGGTCTCGTCGCCGTCGGCGACGTACTTCCCGGAGCGCGGATTCGACGTGAATGGGGTGAAGGTGGCCGGAGGGGACGAGGGCAGGCCTGTGGCGGGTTCGAAGTCGACGATGGCGATCCGGCGGCAGGCCGGTCCGTCCAGAAAGCGGTCGTTGACGTCGCCGGACAGCCTGAGCTCCTTCGTCTCCTTGACCGCGCCTCCGCCCGGCACGCCGGTCTCGGCCAATGCGAGAGAGCCGTCCTGGACCAGGAGGTCGACCTCAGCGACGACGTCAGCCATGGCCGACTCCCTGCGCCAATGCATGGGAGACCAGCAGCCACAGTCCCCCGGCAGCGACAAGCATCACGGGCACTGGATCGCGCCATGCCCTCGGGTGCCAGGACTCCCACCACGCGGCGAGCGAGGCGCACACCATCAGGACCGCGCTGTGTCCGACGCTCATCGCGAGCATCACCGGCCCACACAGGACCACACATCGACGCCAGGTCAGCAGTCCCGCCCTGGCTGCGGTGACCACACCGCGACGACCTCCCGGGGCCAATGGCGGCAGCCGCAGGCACGTCTCCAGCACGCGGGTGCGTCGCGCCGACCGAAAAGCCGCCAGCGCGAGGCCGACGAACGCGAGCTGCCACCAGACACTGCCAGCGGGTACGCCGAGCGAGCGCGCAAGCAGGGCGCCGGCGAGGCCAACGGCCAGCCACAGGGCGGTCACGGTCGCGAGGCAGACAACCGGTAGCCGAGCTCGCCAGCCGCGGTAGCTCGAGCGGGACACTGCGCCGACCGTGGGAACGGCCAGCGGCCACATCATGGCGATCACCATCAGCAGCCAGGAGCTCATCCAGGTCAGGCTCCACGGGTCGACGACATCGGCGACCGGCGATACGGCGTGCGCGTGGTGGTCGTGCGTCTGCCCGGCAGATCCACGGCCTGGCCAGGGGATGCTCAGAGCGAGCCAGGCCGTCGCCGTAGCACCGAGGATGACCCGCGCGGTCGTGGCGCGGACCGAGTCCGAGAGGCGATCGGCCAGCGGCGCGGCCTGGAGCACGCTCATGGCGTCTGGGTGTAGACCGTCAGCTGCTGGATGTGGATGGCCCGGTCGGGGTCGTCCGAGTCGGGCCGTCCCTCCTCTGGCACGAGCTTCACCGACAGCTGCCCACCGGTCCAGTCCTCTGCCAGCAGGTCAGGCAGGATCGCCGAGGCGTCGACGAGGTAGTTGCGCTCCTCCTCGGGCGCAGTCCCGGCCAGCCCGAAGGTCGCGAACCTGCCGGCGCGATGGGCCGGCTGGTCCGGCGCGGACCGCACCTCAACGACGTACGCCGCGTGCGGTTGCTCGGCGCGGACGCCGGCGAGCTCCAGCACCAACCGCGAGGGCAGCGCGTCGTCCAGCCCACGCGGACCGGCCTGGAAGGGCACATCACGTTCCTCCTCGGAGTCGAGGTCGAAGGTGGCGGCCACCGGTTCCCACCGGGCCTCGGCATCGTCCAACGGCATGGGGCCTCCTCCGGCCGGCTCTGGCGGGCGGGCGGATGCGATTGCCTGTGTCAGGACCCCCGGCAGCTCGATCGACTCGTACCCATAGTCCATCTTCAGGCTGGTCAGGTCCTCGACGTCCGCCATCGTGTACGTCGACGGCGACTGCTCGGAGCCGAACCAGAAGATCGCCGACTGCCACTGCGAGACCAGGAACGCCGAGGCACCTCCGGGGTCCGTGAGCCGGATCGATCCCGGCAGGGCGAGCCACACCTCCCACAACCGGTCGATGTTGGCGTGGTGGAGCCAGAAGATCGGGTCCCGGCCGGCGGTCGCCGGGCTTTCCATCAGTCCTGCGATGTCGACGTGCACCCAGTTGTGGGGGGTGCTCTCCACGTCGCCGAAGCGGCGGTCTCGGTCCGTTCCTCCGAACCCGACGTCGGGGACCCCGCCGACGAAGCGCGACTCACTGAGGGCGGGAAGGAGGTCGACGTCGTCGGCCGGGATCGGTCCGTCGTTGCGAGCTGGGTCGAAGAGTGGGTTGTCGACCACCGCGCCGTCGACGATCCGAGTCGGTGCCCGAAACTCCGCAGGCAGGAGAGGTGCGTCGGGGTTGTCCGGGTCGGAGTAGTCCCAGTAGGGCAGGCCCCAGTCATCATCGCCGGTGAGGGCGCGGATCGTGCCCTCGAACCATGCCAGGTAGGCGCGGTGCCAAGGAAGGAAGAACAGCGAGGCGTGCGCACACTGTCCCCACGCGGGCCGAGCCGAGGTTCCCGGCGGGAATCCGTGGGTGTTGGCCGCCCACAGCCAGGATGCAGGATTGTCGACGGGCAGCTCCCGCATGAGATCGACGCCGCGCGCATAGGTGTCGAGGACCGGATGCCAGGCCTCTGTCGCCGCGGCAGCGACGTCGCCGCGTGTCAGGCTTGCGATGCTGTGCCGTGTCCGAGTCATGTCCCCTCCCGAGGGATGCTCTTGATGTTCCTCGGGTCGCGCGACTACCCGCATGGCCAAAATTGGTCACGTTGCCATGCAAGGACCCACGCGCAACGCGCCACGTGGCATGGGCCACCCGTGGCAATCGACTGACCCCGTTCGTCGGACGCCTTGATCCCGATCCCGCGGCGAGGCGCAGACGAGCCGCGCTGGGGCACCCGCCTCGGGCCGTCCTCCTTCCTTGACAGGCCAGAAAGCGAAGTAGAACCTCACTTGTGAGGAACCGGATCCGTAGGAGCAGCGGTTCACCCGGGACCGGGAGGTGGTGCAGATGGCTCCCAGACGTCGGCAATGCGCAGCAATGCAGGAGTACGAGCGCCTGCTCGAGGAACAGCCGTCATTCCGGACCAATCAACAGCGCGCCGAGGCGTTCACCGCCCGAGCCGTCACCTCGGGCGAGGCCGAACGGGTGGCCCGCAGGTTGATCACGATCCCCACCGTGGTGCACGTGGTCTACAAGAAGCCGAAGGAGAACATCAGCAAGGCCCAGGTCCAGAGCCAGATCGCGGTCCTGAACCAGGACTACAGGTTCACCAACCCCGACACCGCCAAGGTGCCCGACGCGTGGAAAGGGCTTGCCGCTGACGCGAAGATCAAGTTCAAGCTCGCCACCAAGGACCCCGACGGCAAGAGGACCGACGGCATCGTCCGCGTCCAGACCGACCGTGCCTCGTTCGGCCCCGGCGACGGCGTGAAGAAGGCCAGCCAAGGCGGGTCCACAGCCTGGCCCGCCGATGCCTACCTGAACGTCTGGGTGTGCGCGCTCGGAGGCGGGCTGCTCGGCTACGCCCAGTTCCCCGGCGGCCCCAAGGCAACCGATGGCGTGGTGATCCTTCACTCCGCCTTCGGGACCGAAGGCAGCGCGATCGCGCCGTTCAACCGAGGCCGCACCCTGACCCATGAGGTCGGGCACTGGCTCAACTTGCGACACATCTGGGGCGACACCCTCGATTGCAGCGGAGGCGACCTAGTTTCCGACACCCCCAACTCGAGAGGGCCGAACTACGGCAAGCCCAGCTTCCCAGTGATCAGTTGCGGCAACGGCCCGAACGGCGACATGTTCATGAACTACATGGACTACGTCGACGACGCTGCGATGTTCATGTTCACCGCAGGACAGGTTGCCCGGATGAGTGCTTGCCTCGCCGGGCCCCGCAAGTCGTTCGCGACGGCGTAGCCGTCCGTGATGACTTACCAGGTGAGCGGGTGCTGGGTGCACGCTCACGAGGAGGACACAGCCGGTGAGATGGTCTTCCGGCCCGCTGGAACCGACCTCCCTCCGTCCCGGGGCCGGATGACACTCGACCTGCGTCCGGACGGAACCTTTGCGGAGGCCGGCCTCGGCGCCACCGATGTCCCCGAAGAGGCCACCGGCATCTGGACGCTCGAGGGCGACACCATCACGCTGAGCGAGGGGGCGGCGCAAGGGGTGCCTCGCCACATGCAGGTCGTCTCGGCGGACGATGACAGGCTCATCCTCAAGCGCCGAGACGACGGGTGACCCGCGCAGGTGACCCGGAACCGAGCCGACCCGGGTGCATCAGCACGACTCCACGGGCCGAAGTGAGACCACACTCGCCAGATCCACGCGGACCACGGTGCCGCCCACCTCGACGTCGACCCACCCGGCGGCGCTGTCGACAACCGGGCCGCAGGCCGTGCCATCGTTGGTGCTGACCTGGACAGGCCGTTCAGCACCGGACTGTGGCCACCAGTTGCTGGATGCCGAGAGCGCGGTCAGTCCAACCGCTAAACACGTGAATGCGACGCCGGCTCGGAGCCGGCGGGCACCAGCCGTGGCGTCCTTCAGCACGCCGAGCGGCCACGCCACAACCGCCACGAGCAAGAGCCCGAATGCGGCGCACGCAAGGGCGAGGAGCGCGAGGACCCCGGCGACCGACTGCAACCACATCGGGAGCCTGGTGCCGTTGTCGCCGGTGAGCACGCCGCACAGTCCCACGAAGGCCAAGGCAGCGACCTGCAGCTTGTGCCACTCGCGAGCCGAGGCAGTGAGGGCTTCGACCATGGCAGGCTCCGATGGGGGCTCAGGTGTGTCAGCCATGGCGAACCACCCCTCACTCGGTTACCTCGACGGTACGCCCACCATGTCCGGCATCCCCAGGTCTCGCCGCCTGAGGAGCGAGACTAGGGTCGGCTGCATGGGAGTCGATGGGCGGTCCTGCCGGTGACCGTGACGGCCACGACGACCGGGGTGGCTCCGGAACGGTCGAGCCGCTCGGGACTCATCGTCCTGGTGCTGGCACTGTGCGGCACGGCCGTGTCGCTCATGCAGACGTTGGTCGTGCCCCTGTTGCCGGACTTCCCGGGACTGTTGGGCACGTCCTCGGACAACGCCTCGTGGCTGGTCACGGTCACCCTCCTCACGAGCGCAGTGGCCACGCCGATCCTGTCCCGGCTCGCTGACATGCACGGCAAGCGACTCATGATCGTGGTCTCGCTGCTGGTCCTGCTCGCTGGCTCGCTCCTCGGGGCGGTGAGCGACTCACTGGTCGCGCTGATCGCCGCTCGAAGCCTGCAGGGCTTCGCACCTGCGTTGATCCCGATCGGCATCTCGATGATGCGTGACGAGCTGCCGCCGGAGCGGATCGGTGGCGCGGTCGCCCTGATGAGTGCGACGCTCGGGATCGGCGGCGCGGTGGGGCTTCCCCTGTCGGGGGTGATCTACGAGACGTTCGGCTGGCAGGCGGTGTTCTGGGGCAGCGTCGTCATGGCTGCCGTGATGCTGGTCCTGGTCCTGGTCGTGGTGCCGGAGTCCGGTGTGAGGACGCCTGGTCGCTTCGACTGGGTGGGTGCCATCTTGATGTCCATCGCCTTGACCTCCCTGTTGCTGGGCATCTCCAAGGGCGGCGTCTGGGGCTGGACCTCGCAATGGACCTTGCTGAGCTTCACCGTGGCCTTCTTGGTCTTCGCGTTGTGGGCGCCATGGGAGCTGCGCACCGGCGAGCCCCTGGTGGACCTGCGCACGTCGACACGGCGTCCCGTGCTATTCACCAACATCGCCTCGCTCCTGGCCGGGTTCGCGATGTTCGCCAATCTCCTGGTGGCCACCCAGCAGCTGCAGATACCTGTCGCCAGCGGCGTCGGCTTCGGTCTGGACGTCACCGAGGCCGGGCTCGCGATGTTGCCCGGCGGCGTGCTGATGGTCCTGATGGCACCGGTGTCGGCCGAGGTCACCCGCCGGTTCGGCGCTCGCATCACCTTGGTGACGGGGCTGTGCATCACCGGCTTCGGGTACGTCGTCCGGGTGCTGCTCGACGCCACCCTGGCCCAGCTGGTGCTCGGGGTCTGCATCGTCTCGGTGGGCATCGCGGTGAGCTTCGCGGCCATGCCGGTGCTCATCATGCAGTCGGTGCCGATCAGCGAGACGGCTGCCGCCAACGGTCTCAACACCGTCGTTCGCTCGATCGGCACCTCCACCTGCTCGGCCACCGTCGCGGCAGTCTTTGCTGCTGGGCTCGTCGCCGGGGGCTATCCGTCCGAAGCGGCGTTGCACTCCATGAGCTGGCTGGCGGCAGGTGCTGCCTTCCTCGCTGCAGTCGTCGGGTTCCTCATTCCGGCCCGCATCGCACCCGTCCTCGCCACCCGTCCCCTCGAACCCGGTGACACTCCGGCTGCTGTGCGCGCCGACTCGGTGCGTCGTGCGGACGTCGGCACCGAGGTCGTCGTGCGGGGCCGGGTGCAGCGTGCAGACGGCGTGCCCGCGCGACTGGCAGTCGTCTCCGTCCTCGACCGCAGCGGACGGCAAGCGGACTGGGCGCGGGCCGACAACGACGGACGCTGGTCTGTCGTGCTGCCGGGAGCCGGCGAGTACCTCGTCATCTGCTCCGCGGAGGGCTGGGCGGCACGGTCCGAGCTCCGCCAGCTCAGGCCCGACGCCGTACCCATGCTGCAGCTCGACCATCGCCTCACGGTCGCGGGCGTCATCTCTCGCGGCGGCTGGCCCATCGACGACGCGCTCGTCGTGCTCACTGACTCGTCGGGCGAGTCCGCGGGAGCAACCAGGACGGACGAGGAAGGTCACTACGAGATCGGGTTGCCGCCGCTGGGTAGATACGTGCTCACTGCGCTGGACCCGCGCACCGGAGTCGCGGAGTCCGAGGACGTCGTGATCAGTGCTCAACGACGCCGCTTCAACCTCGTGCTGGCTGACCTGTCCGAGCCGGAGCCGTCGGAGGATGCGACCTCGCCGTCTGGTCCTGCGCCGCGTGCCGGGGCATCTGGACCCGCAGATGGTCCGGGTTCGCTGCGTTGGTGACCGATCGCACCAACAGACGCCTCCGACGACGTCCGCTCACCCGTGCTGCCCGGAGACCATGAGCAGCGGCCGGGGCACGATCTGTGCGCCGCGCTCGAGTCGCTCGACGGCATCGCGTGCCCGCGCCGCATGACCCTCGGCTCGATCCGACCGGCCCGAGCCCGGGTCCTCGCAGCTCGTGACCCGCTCGGCGCCGAGGCAGGTGTCCCTCCCCTTGCGGCCGTTCGCGAAGTCGCCGCGACCAGCGCCCAGGTCCAGGACGTCCCGCCCTCGGGTGGCGACGACGGAGTCGCGGCCCCCGCGCATCACGGCCTCCAGGCTGCGTCCGCCCTGCATGATCAGGTCGTCGTTGTGGGGGGTGCCGCGGAACCGCCAGCGCTCGTCCTTGCTGAAGATCGCCATGACCTCGAGGCTGCGCACGCGACCGGCCCGCGCCCTGGTCCGGAGGATCCCGCGGCCCTGGTCCACGGTGATCGTCGAGCCCTTCGCGAAGCCGCCCTTGCGCACGTTGAGGATGGCGAGATCCCGCGAACCGCCTCCGTCCACCGACAACCGGCGGGACGAGGGGGCGAGCCTGAAGAAGATGTTGTCGTGGCCTCCCCCGCCATCGACGTCGACGTCCTCCACGGCCTCGACCAGGAGCTCGTCGGGCCCGCTCTGACCGCGCAGGACAGCCGGGGCGGTCTCCGGGTGGACCTCGAGGTGGTCCATGTCCTCCCCGCCACGCGCCGTACCTCCGGCCTGCCCCAGGCGGATCCAGTCCATGCCCGGACCTCCGTCGATGTCGTCCGGGGCGTCAGCTGCCGGGTCGAGGTCCGTGTCGGTGAAGTCGGAGACGAGGGTGTCGTTGCCGCCGGCGCCGTCGATCTGGTCAGCACCTCCGCGGCCGATCAGCACGTCGAGGTACGGCGAGCCAACCAGGACGTCCGCGGTTCGTGTACCCACGATGCTCAGGGCCTCGGTCACGACGATCTGGTCGGTGCCCGACGGCTCTGCCACGTAGCCCAGTCCGCCGACGGGAGTGAGGTCGGCCCTGATCCCGCCCGGGAAGCCGGCGGCGAGGAGGTCCGAGTAGAGCACCGTGTCCGCGGGGAGGGAGTAGTCGTCGCGTGTCAGGGGGTCGAGGCCGGCGTCGACGTAGTCGCTGCCCACACCCGGCCAGATGACGTCGCCGCCGGCATCGCTGTCGAACCCGCCGAGGATGCGGTCGTCGCCCGCGAACCCTTCCAGACGGTCCGTCCCTTCATCGCCGCAGATGACGTCGTTGCCGAGGAGTCCCGAGATCGTGTCGTCGCCCCCCAGCCCGACCATCACGTCGTCGCCGTTGGTCCCCGTGAGCACGTCGTCCCCGGGCGTGCCCAGGTGTGTCGCGGGCCGGCCCTCGCACGTCCCCGCGGCTGCACTCGCGGGAACTGCGTGAAGCAGCGGCGCGACGAGCGCGAAGCCCGCGAGGACCAGGCGCGGCCCTGTGGTTCGTCCAGCTGTGCCTCGGTGTGTGTCCATGTCCTCGTCCCTTCCCCGCATCCGATGCCATTCAGGATGGGCGCCAGCCGCACGCCACACATGGGACGGCAGTCCCGAACGCTTCGGGAAGATCGGGACTTTGCCGACGTCCCGGCGCAGGTGCCGGGGTGATGTGGTCCTCGGGTCAACCGACGTGCACTGCAGCGGGTCCGGCCGGCACGTCGTAGCGATGGAGCACGACTCCGCCGTCGAGCTTCGTCAGGACGTGGTGCGCCAACCGTGCGGTCGTGGGCGCCACGGACAGGTTCTGGCACGCGTACAGGCGGCTGGACCAGGCGTCGGGACGCTGGTGCCGGATGCGCACCTCGACCACCTCGGAGGGCCGCCAGCCCTGCACCGGTCTGCCACTGGACGGGGCGACCAGCTCGAGGGCGTCCCACTGCCCCATCCACAGCTTCATCTGCAGGTCGAGGGCGGCGCAGAGCAGGGCCGGGTGCTCATCCACGACCAGCATCCGGTGGTGCACCCGGTACCGGTACGGCTGGTGCTGGCTGCGGGCGACGCCGGCGCGAGTGGCGGCCGCGTCGAGGTCGAGCGCGCAGGCACTGGGATCCCTCAGCCGGGCGGCACACATGCGTGCGGCGCTCGTCCAGTCACCGGCGACGACATCGGCCAGGGCGTCCAGGGCGGGCGCGAGGAGTCGTGCTCCGGGATGCATGATGGCGATGGCCATGTGAACCGCTCCTCACCAGTTCCCAGCCGTGCGACGCGCGAGCGGGTGTGGGAGCCAGCCTGGGTCACCCCTGCCCGGGTCCGGCCGAACTGCCGCCGTTTTCCCGTGAACCGGGGACGAGACCCGGCATCGGATGGATCAGAAGCCCATGTCGAAGCCGCCGCCGTCGAACCCGCCGTCGAAGCCTCCGCCGTCGCCACCCCCGTCGAAGCCACCGCCGTCGCCGCCGTCGCCGCCGTCGCCGCCGTCACCCCCACCGTCACCGTCGTAGCCGCCACCGAGGTCGCCGAACATCATGCCGCCCATGAACATCCAGGTCATGGGTCCGAAGGCGCCGAAGTAGCCCATCGCGTAGGGCTCGTAGGCGCGGCCGCCCTGCCAGTACGGGACTCGCTGCGGTCCGACCATCACCTTGCGCACGTCCGGCTCGGCGCCGGCGCGGACGCGCTCGACGTCCAGGGCGCAGGCAGGCACGTCCCGCTCGACACCGTCCGGAGGGACGTAGGGGACGTCACCCACTGAGGGGCCGTGGCGAGGATCGAAGAAGCAGGGCGGCCTCCGGGTCGGCAACGCCTCGCCCGCGACGCGGGCGCGCACGCAGGCGACCGCGTAGCGACCGTCCTCGACGATCGCCGTCACGTGCCGGATGTCCTCGGGACCGCTGATCGAGTCACCGGCCGTCTTGGCGGACTCGTAGGAGTCGAGTGCCCGCTGGTAGTCGGCCGTGGCGCCGGCGTCGAGCTCGTGACCGCTCATCTCCAGGTCGAGCTGCTGCAGGTCCTCACCGAAAGCGGTGATGTCCTCGAAGGCCAGCTTCTTCACCGGCGCGAGCTCGTCCTCCCGCCGGGTCAGCTCACGCTCCTTGTTGCGGCGCGACGCACCGACCGCGACAGCTCCGAGCACCGCGAGGACGACCACGATCAGGATCAGCTCCATGTCGAGAGCCTACGTCCGGGCGGGTGCGCCCTCCTGTGGGACGCTGGGGCATGCCGCCCACGGTCATCCCGATGCTGCCCTGCGCCGACATCGACGAGGTCGCGGAGTTCCTCACTGCGCTCGGCTTCACGGTCACCTACCGGCAGACCAGGCCCAACCCGTTCGTCGCGCTCGAGGGCCACGGGTTCCCGATCCAGTACTACGGACTCGAGGGACACGTCGCCGAACACTCGCACAGCACCTGCGGGGTGTTGGTCGCCGACACCGAGGCGATGTTCGAGACCTTCGCAGCCGGGCTCCGCGCCCGTTACGGAAAGCTCCCGGTGTCAGGTCTTCCCCGCATCACCCGCCCTCGGCCCCGCAAGAACGTCGGAGGCGTGTCCGGGTTCAGCCTGATCGACCCTGCGGGCAACTGGATCCGGTTCTTCCGCGACGGCCCTCCGGACCCGGTCGGCGAGGCGTCCCCGCTGCGGGAGGGCCTGCTCAACGCCGTCGTGCTCGCTGACAGCAAGGGCGACCCGGTGCAGGCGGCGAAGATCCTGCGGGGTGCCGTGCGGCGGGCAGACCCGTCCGATCCTGCCCTTCCCGAGGCTCGGGACTTCCTCGCGGAGCTGGACGAGAGGACGTCGCCGCCGGGTCTGGATGGAACCTCCGTCTGATCTGGGGTGCTCATGGGGGGCACGAGGTCGGATGGGCGCCCACAGTGGGGAGGTGAGCAGCCAACCCTCCACCACCCGCGTCCGGGCCGCCGATGCGGCGGCCACGCTCGCCGTCCTGGTGGTCGGCGCATCGCTGCTCGCGATGATCGCCCCGCTCACCTCCGCGTTCGCGGTCGTGCTGACCGCCGTGCTCTACATCCCGATGCGCCGTCGCGCCGGAGGCGCTGGGACGCCCGCCGGGTAGCGCGCGCCGGGCGCTTCGTCCGCGACCGACCGGCCTCCGAGCTGTCTGGCCCGCCCTTGTGCCGGGTCGGGGGTTGCGCTATGCCTCGATGGTGGGGCCGCCGTCGTGCCGCCATCCCTGTGCAGCCCCGGGTGAGGAGCATGACCATGGATGAATCGCAGCGTCTCCCCGAGGCGCAGGAGGTCGACCCGGCACTCCTCGAGCTCCCCGCGTCGGCGCCGCCGTCCACCCACGCGATGACCCACGTCGAGGACGCACTGCGGTCGAGTGGGCTCCAGTCCGAGATCGCCGAGGTCCTCCCCACGCGCGGCGGTCACGTGGCGGACCGGATCTGGGACGTCTGGACCGATGTCGAGTGGTCGGACGCCTTCCGGGTGAAGCCCACGCTCGACCTCGACGTCGAGCTCGACCGGTTCCGGTGGCCGGCGGGGCTGTACATCCCCAGGGACGCCGACTACCGGGACCACTGGATGGTGCCGCCCCCCGACCAGCAGCGCTACGCCCTGGCGTGGCCCACGACGGGGAGCCCCACGCGACCGGACTGGGCTTCGGCGCAGACGGGCGACCTGTTCACGTACGCGATCGTGCCGTGGACGTCGCCGGGCGCCGACGTCCGTTCGGAAGCGGGGATCGGGATCCGGTACTCCCCGACGTTCACCCTCGGCACCGTGGACTTCCAGCCGATGGTGAACGTCAAGGACGGCATCCTCGCCGCCGTGCTCGACTACTACCCGACTCTCTCCGCAGGCCACGTCACGCTGCGAGCGAGCGTCGTGCTGGCGTCCTGGCAGGTGATTCCCGGTGGTTTCGACCTGCTCGACCACGCCGTGTCGCCGATCGCCGGCATCACCCGCGACCAGAGCTACGGACCCGAGCGCGCCAAGCTGCCGGGTTCGCTGTTCACGCCGCGCCCCTTCCGCAAGCGCTTCCTCGTCCAGGGCGGACGCGACTACCTCTTCGGGGTCGTGGGCCGCGTCGAGGCGATGTCGACGCTCACGGACCCGCAGGGGCGGCCGCTCACCGGCACGAACGGCACCAACTTCAAGGTGTACACGTGGATCACGCTCGGCATCCCCTACATGACGGTCGACACCGTCCAGGTGCACATCCCGTAGCGACCGGCCGCGCGACTCAGAGCCCCGGCAGCTGCAGCACGTGGCCACCGGCAGCCTTGGTGGCCAGGTATCCGTGGTTGACCGCGCTCAGGTGCAGCCCGGTGCGCACCCGGCGCTCGACCCGCAGGCCGGCCGCCTCGAGCTGGGCGGCCTTGTCGGGGTTGTTCGAGAGCAGGTCGAGCCGGTCGACGCCGAGAGCCTCGAGCATCTGCACGGCGACGGTGTAGTCGCGCGCGTCGTCGGCGAAGCCGAGCGCCCGGTTGGCCTCGTAGGTGTCGAGGCCGCGGTCCTGGAGGGCGTAGGCGTCGATCTTGTTGTAGAGCCCGATGTCGCGTCCCTCCTGGCGCAGGTAGAGCAGGTAACCGCCGGCGTGGCTGACGCGTCTGATCGCCTCCTCCAGCTGGGGCCCGCAGTCGCAGCGTGCACTGCCGAGCACGTCGCCGGTGAGGCACTCGCTGTGCAGCCGCACGAGGGGTACGCCGACGGGGCGGGCGTCGTCGTACGCACGGCTCCCCAGCCCGATGGCCACGTGCTCCCGACCGTCGACCAGTCCGTGGAAGGTGGTCAGCCGGGCGGGCACCGAGGTGCCGTCGGCCAGTCGCAACGGCAGGTCCACCGCTCGCCGGACGGACGCAGCGGGCAGCCCGCCGAGGACGGGTTCGATGCTCATCCGGTCTCCTCGAAGCGCGGCGAGAGGGCGTAGCGCAGCAAGACGACGTCGCCGATCTGCTGGGTCTCCGCGAGCCGCGCGCGGTGGCCGGGGTTCCAGGGGAAGGCGCCGTCGCCGACGAAGCGCCGCGCCTGCGAGCTGCCGACGAAGAACGGGGCGACGACCAGGTGCAGCTCGTCGGCGGCCGCGGCCGTGAGGAACTGGGTGTGCACCCGTCCCCCGCCCTCGACCATCAGCCGTCGCACGCCGCGGTCGTGCAGGTCCGCGCTGAGCCGGTCCACCTCGACGTCCGGACCGCCGTCGACGACGGTCGCCACGTGCGCCAGCCGGCTCCGTGCCGCGCGTACCGAGGGGGTGGCGCAGTAGACGATCTTCTCGCTGTCGCCGGTCGCGAAGAAGTTGCTGGCGGCGTCGAGCCGGGCGCGCCTGGTCATCGTCACCTTCGTCGGCGACTCGGCCATCCCCCGGGCGCGTCGCCGCTCGCGCAGGACGGGGTCGCGCACCAGCAGCCGAGGGTTGTCGTCGCGCACCGTGCCGGCGCCGACGAGGATCGCGTCGCACTCCGACCGCACCCGGTCCACCCGGCAGAGGTCGGCGTCGTTGGAGAGCACCAGCCGCTCCCGGGTGGCGCCGCCGAGGTAGCCGTCGAGCGAGATGCTGCAGCTGAGGATCGTGTACGGGCGCTCAGGCACGGACGGACCCCCTGGTCGTGGCAGGCACGGTCGTCGGTCCGCCGGACGCCAGCACGACGACGAGCCCGGGCAGGTTGGCGACGAGCACCATCGCGCCGTACGCCACCGCCGTCGCCACCCCCGTCGCGGCGCCCAGCCCCGACACGGCGAACGCCCACGCCGCCATCCCCTCCCGCGGACCCCAGCCCGCCAGGTTGAGGGGCAGACCGGCGGCGACCAGCACGACGAGCACCAGCGGGAGCAGCGTCGAGACGGGAGCCTGCACGCCGACGGCGCGAGCCGCGACGACGTACGTCGCCACGTAGCCGGCGAGCGCCACCAGCGAGGCGACGAGGACACCGGGCCACGACCGCCGCACCAGCAGCGCAAGACGTACGTCGTCGCGTGCCGTGCGGGCCAGCCGGCTCCACCAGCCGTCACCCCGCGCCGACCGGACCGCCAGCGCCGCGACGACAGCGACCACGACGAGGGTGGCGAGCGCCCAGGGAAGAACGGGGCGCACGGGCGACGGCAGCAGTCCCACGAGCAGCACCGCGGCAGCGGCCTGGACCGCCTGCCCGGCGACCCGCTCCCAGCCGACCGCGCGCAGCGCGCGCCCCGTCTCCCCCGTCGAGCGACCGTGCGCCACCCCGCGGTGCACGTCGCCCAGCACCCCACCTGGCAGGACCGTGTTGAGGAGCTGTGCGCGGTAGCAGGCCGCCACTGCGGCGGGCACTGCGATCTCCACGCCGAGCTCGCGCGCCACCAGGTGCCAGCGCCACGCACAGGCGACCGTGGTGACCGCGGCAATCGCCAGACCGAGCAGGAGCACACCCACGTCGAGCGACCGCAGACCGTCGACCACCGAGTCGCTGCCGACCTGCCAGACGACCACCCCGAGGATCGCTGCCCCCGCCAGTCGGCGCCACGCCCTCCTCACGCCGCCACCCCCCGCACGACCGCGGCCACGCGAGCGGCCGTGACAGACCAGCCCGCCAGGTGCCCGCGCCGCTCGACCGCCCGCGCCCGGAGCTCCTCACGCAGGCCCGCGTCCGTCAACCACCAGCGCAGCGCAGCCGCCAGCGCGCCGGGATCCCCCGGGCGGACCAGGATCCCCGGCACCCCGTCTCCCGGCACCTCTCCCAGCGCCTCGCGCACCCCACCGACGTCGGTCGCCACCACGGGCAGGCCGTGCGCCAGCGCCTCGGCCACCACCATCCCGTAGGTCTCCGCGCGACTCGGCAGGACCAGCAGGTCCGCACCGGCGTACGCCGCCTCGAGCGCGTCGCCGGTCAGCGCACCCGCCAGCGCGAAGCGGCCCGCGAGCCCCATCTCGGCGCTCGTCTTGAGCACCAGGTCCGCGAAGTCCAGGTCGACGGAGTCGGCGCCTGCGCAGGTGCAGTGCCACGTCAGGTCGCGCAGGTCGCACAGCGCCGCCAGCAGCTGGTCCTGTCCCTTGACCGGGCTGATCGTCCCGACGCAGAGGAGGTTGGTCCCCGCCGGCGTGCCCGTGGAGAGGGCTGCAGGGTCGACGCCGGGGTGCGCCACGTGCACGTCGGACGGCGCGACGTCGTATTCCTGCACCAGCCAGTCCCTGCACCACGCGCTCGTCGTGACCACCGACGCTGCGGCCGCGACCACCTGCCGCTCGACGATCCGGGCCAGCACGTCGTCGACACCGACCGGCAGGTGCACCAGGAGCACGACCCGCAGCCGCGCACCCGCCGGCACCATCACCTCCGGGAGCCGGGACGCGAGCAGCCCGTCGACCAGCACGACCGCCCCGTCCGGGATCCCGTCGAGGGCCCGGCGCAGGCCGTCCCGCCCGACATCTGCGGTCCACGGCCAGCCGCCCTCGACCTCGACGACCTCGACCTGCCGGCCGAGGTCGCGCAGCGCCACGCAGGCGCGGCGGTCGTAGGTGTTGCCGCCGCTCGGCCGGAGCGGGTCGTCGACCCCTCGCGGCACCAGGACGTGCAGGACCCCCGCCGTCACAGCGACCTCTCGTAGCTCGCGGACGCCACGTGGGACTCGTGCAGCGTGACGACCAGCCGGTCCACGTGGTCGGCGGGCCCCAGGTCGCCCGCGGTGATCCGCTCGGCCAGGCGGTCGGCGACGTGGCGGGCCAGCACCTCGGTGGTGGTGTTGGTGCCGGCGAAGACCGGCTCCTGGTCGAGGTTGCGGTAGGACAGCGTCCCGACGACCTCCGCGAGCGCCGTGGCCGCCCGGCCGATGTCGACGAGGATGCCGTCGGCGTCGAGGCTCTCGCCGCGGAAGGTCGCGTCCACCACGAACGTCGCCCCGTGCAGCGCCTGCGCGGGCCCGAACACCTCGCCACGGAAGCTGTGCGCCACCATCATGTGGTCGCGGACGGTCACGCCGAACACGGGACCTCCTCCACACCGGCCGGGTAGGTGACCGAGTGGCAGAGCGCCGGCAGCTCGCGGGAGACGAGTCGTGGCATCACCTCGGGCAGGTCCTCGAAGGGCGACTCCCCGGTCAGCAGGCAGTCGAACGCGTCGTCGCGGAGCAGGTCCAGGGCCAGCGCGAGCCGCTGGGCGGTGGTGCGGCTGTCACGCCGGGCGGGCGCCACCCGGCCCACCTGGCTGGCACGCAGGGCGAGCCGCCCGGAGTGGAAGCTGCCCCCGAGCGACACGGTCGTCGGCTCGTCGCCGTACCAGCTGAGCTCGAGCACGGTCCCCTCGCTCGCGAGCAGGTCCAGGCTGCGCTGCAGGCCCGCCGACGTCGCACTGGTGTGCACGACGAGGTCGCACCCGGGCGGCGCGTCGTCCGGCAGCGCGAAGTCCACGCCGAGCGCGGCGGCCACCGGGGCACGGGACGCATCGACGTCGACCAGGGTCACCGAGGTGCCGGGCACGCGCGACGCCAGCCGTGCGACGCTGCACCCGAGGACGCCGGCGCCCACCACGGCGATCCGGTCGCCGAGCAGTGGCGGCGCGTCCCACAGCGCGTTGACCGCGGTCTCGACGATCCCGGCCAGCACGGCGCGCGCCACCGGTACGCCATCGGGCACCGGCACGACCGCCCCGGCCGGGACGACGTACGCCGTCTGGTGCGGGTGGAGGCAGAAGACGTCGCGGCCGAGCAGGTCGGCCGGGCCCTCCTCGACCCGACCGACGTTGAGGTAGCCGTACTTCACCGGCCCGGGGAAGTCGCCGTCCTGGAACGGCGCCCGCAGGGCGTCGTGCTGGCTCGCCGGCACCCGGCCACCGAAGACGAGGCTCTCGGTCCCGCGGCTCACCGCGGAGCGCAGCGTGCGGACGACCACGTCGTCCGGTCGTGGGGTGGGCAGCGAGACGTCACGGATCTCGCCCGCGCCCGGCTCGCGGAGCCAGAAGGCCCGTGCCCGCATCCGCTCCTCCTCGCCCGGTGAACCTCGACGGCGCTGGTCCCGTATCCCTCGACGACGTGCTCGTACCCGGGGTGAACGGAGCAGACGTGCCGACGGTTCAACGGTGGCGTGGACTCGCCGCGACGGGCCTCACCCTGCTCGCGCTGGGGCTCGTGCTGGTGGTCCTCACCGCCCCCGACCGGCTCGACGAGATGTCGCCGAGCGCGTTCCTGCGGCTCCCGGTCGAGCTGGTCGTCCTCGTCGCGCTGCTGCTCGCGCTTCCCGACCGCGCCCGGCGCGTGCGCGGCCTCGTCGTGGCGACCGCTGGCCTGCTGCTCGGGGTGCTCGCGGTGTTCAAGCTGCTCGACCTCGGCTTCGGCCAGGCGCTCAACCGCCCCTTCGACCCGATGATCGACTGGCGCTACGCGAGCGACCTCGTCGGGACCGTCCGCGGCTCCGCCCCGGGGGCGCTCGGCGTGGTCCTGCTGGCGGTCGCCGGGCTCGTGCTTCTCGCCGCACTCCTCGTCGTGCCGCTCGCCCTGCGCCGGGTCTGCCGATCGGCGGTCCGGCACCGACCGGCCACGGTGCGCGTCGTCTCGGTGCTGCTGCCTGTGTGGGTGGCGCTCAGCCTGCTCGGCACCCGCGCCGGCACCGTCCCGGTCGCCTCCGACGCCGCGGCGTCGTACGCCCTCGCGCAGGTGACCCGGGTGCCGTCCCAGCTGCGCGACCAGCGCGAGTTCGCCCGCGCAGCGGCCGACGATCCCGCCCGCGACACCCCGGCGGCCGACCTGCTCACCGGGCTGCGCGGCAAGGACGTGCTGGTGGTCTTCGTCGAGAGCTACGGACGCGTCGCGCTCGACGACCCGGGCCTCTCCCCCGGTGTGGAGGCCACGCTCGACGAGGGCACCCGCCGCCTCGAGCGCGACGGCTACCGCGCGCGCAGCGCCTGGCTCACCTCGCCCACCTTCGGCGCGATCAGCTGGCTCGCGCACGCGACGCTCCAGTCCGGCCTCTGGGTCGACAGCCAGCAGCGCTACGACCACCTCGTCACCACCGACCGCGAGACCCTCTCCAGCCTGTTCGGCCGATCCGGCTGGCGGACCGTCGCCTCGGTACCGGCCAACGACCGCGACTGGCCGCAGGGCGCGTTCTACGGCTTCGACCACGTCTACGACTCGCGCAACGTCGGCTATCGCGGGCCGCGCTTCGGCTACCCGACGATGCCCGACCAGTTCACCCTCGAGGCGTTCCAGCAGGCCGAGCTCGCGCCGCGTGACCGGCGACCGGTGATGGCCGAGATCGACCTGATCAGCAGCCACGCGCCGTGGTCCCGCACCCCCGAGCTGCTGCCGCAGGAGTCCGTCGGCGACGGGAGCGTCTACGCCGGGATGCCCGAGACGCTGCCCTCCGAGGCCGACATCTGGCCCGACGCCGCCCGGGTGCGCGCGGCGTACGCCGACTCGATCGCCTACTCCCTGCAGTCGGTCGTCTCCTTCCTCTCGACGTACGCCGACGACGACCTGGTGGTGGTGCTGCTCGGCGACCACCAGCCGGCGACGATCGTGTCCGGCGGCTCGGGCGACGATCCCGGCCACGACGTGCCGGTCACGGTCATCGCCAAGGACCCGGCGGTCGTCGAGGCCCTCGGCCCGCGAGGATCGGACTGGGGCTGGGACCCCGGGATGCGGCCCTCGGACGACGCCCCGGTCTGGCGGATGGACGCCTTCCGCGACGAGCTCCTCCGCGCGTACGGCCCCGAGGACCACACTGGGACGGCACGGGCGGTCACGCGTTGAACCATCCGGACGACGCCGTCGTCCTCCCGGGCAGGAGGGTGGGATGCCGAAGGACGAGGTCGCGCTGATGCAGCGGGTGCACGACGAGCACGCCGAGGTGCTCTGGCGCTTCTGCCTGCGCCTCGTGGGCAACGACCGCGGCCACGCCGAGGACGTCACCCAGGAGACGCTGCTGCGGGCCTGGCGCCACGGCACGATCCTCCACAGCCCTCCGGCGGCGGTCCGCTCGTGGCTCTTCACGGTGGCCCGCAACATCGTCATCGACGACTGGCGCAGCCGGAAGGCCCGTCCCGAGACCCCCGTCGACGAGGTCCCCGAGCAGCGCCGCTCGACCGAGGACGACGCCGACGACCAGCTCCTCCTGTCGTGGGTCGTCGCGGAGGCGCTCACCCACCTCTCCGAGGACCACCGCACCGTGCTGCTGGAGTGCTACTACCGCGGCCGTCCGGTCGCCGAGGTCGCCCGCCGCCTCGGCGTACCGCCCGGCACCGTGAAGTCCCGCACCCACTACGCGCTGCGGGCGCTCAAGCTCGCGCTCGAGGAGATGGGGGTCTCCGCATGAGCACCCCGACGAGCTGCCCCCACGCGCACGACGACGCGGCGTACGTGCTCGGTGCCCTCAGCCCCGCGGAGCGCCTCGACTTCGAGCGACACCTCGACACGTGCGACGAGTGCTCGCGCTCGGTCCGCTCCTTCGCCGGGATGCCCGGGCTGCTCGACCTCGTCGACCCAGGCGTCCTCGAGGACCCGCCTGCCGACCCGCCCCTCCCGGCGACCCTGCTGCCCTCGCTCACCCGCGCGGTCGAGGTCCGCAGCCGCCGGCGCGTCCTGGTCGTCGCCGGGCTCGCGGCCGCATCGGCGGCCGTGGTCGCGCTCGCCGTGCCTGCTGTCCTCGATCGCGCCGACGCGCCGGTCTCCGGGCCGGGCACCAGCACGTCCTCGCCGCAGTCGCCGGACGGCAGCGACACGGTCGAGACGCACGAGATGGCCCCAATGGGCCACGTGCCCGTCGAAGCCAGCCTCGGCCTCGAGCAGGTCGCCTGGGGCACCCGGATGCTGCTGACCTGCACCTACGACAAGGACGCCGCGGAGGTGGAGCTGCCCGAGCAGGTCGACTACCTGTTGTTCGTCACCGCCTCCGACGGACGGTCCGAGCAGGTCGGGAGCTGGACCTCGTTGAGCGGCGCCACCATGGAGGTCCCGGCCGCCACCTCCGTCCCCCGTGACGACATCGCCAGCGTGGAGGTGCGGACCACGAGCGGGCGGGTGGTCCTACGACTTGACGCGTGAGGCGAGCGGGTTGTCAGCGGCGAGCAGGCGCGCTCCCGCGACGATCGCGACGACCTCGGCCGCGGCCGCGACCCACACCGCCCAGCCGGTCCAGTTCGCGGTGACGCCGAACAGGCCCACCGTCGTGGCGAGCACGAAGGCCAGCAGCGTGCTCGCCCCGAACCCGAGCGCGAGGAACGCCGGCACCCAGTGCCGCCACACCAGCAGCAGCACCGCGATCACGGCTCCGGCGATCGCGTTGAGCATGAACGACGGTCCGAGGAAGTCGTCGTCCCGGGCGAAGTCGAGCCAGAGGTAGAGGTGCACCGCCGCCGAGACGAGCACCGATAACGCTGCGAGGACGCGCATGCCACTCACCTGTCGTGTTCGAGGACCTTTGCCGGGAGTACGTCCGCGGCGCCCGCCCGGTTCAGTCGGCGCCGCCACAGCCACACCACGTCCCAGCCGAACGACTCGGCGAGCAGCAGGGCCGCGACGACCAGCACGCCGTACGTCGTCGCTGCCGGTGCGAGGTCGGACGCCGCGAGCGTCAGGGCGATGCCCACGTAGGCCGCCACCACCTTGCGCCAGTAGCGCGGCGGCAACGGCTGCTGCATCCAGGGCAGGAGACGCGCCGCGACGGCGTACGCGTAACGGATCACGCCCAGCCCGAGCACCCACGCGCCGTGCTCGCGCGCGACCAGCACGCTGAGCACGAGGATCAGGAAGGCGTCGGCCTCGCCGTCGAGGCGGCCGCCGTACGCCGACGCGGTGCCCGTACGCCGCGCGACGCGGCCGTCGACGAGGTCCAGCACCAGCGCGACGACCGCGAGCGGCACCAGGACGCCGACGACGTCGGCCCCGGCGATGGCCTCCGCCACTAGCGCGGCGATCCCGCAGGCGAGCGTCGCGCGGGTCAGCGTGACCAGGTCCGCCGGCCCGAGTGCCGCGACTCGGTCGACGGTCGCCCGGCGGCCGGCCGCGACCGCCAGCACGACGGCGCAGGCCAGACCGACGCCCCACGCACTGGGTCCCACGTCCAGCACAGCGAGCAGGGCGGCCACCCCGACGAGGCACACGGCCAGGCCGCGCCGCACTCCGACCACGGGACACCTCCTCCCCCGGGCGTACGAGCCTGACGCCGCGACGGTTCACCGGCCGGCGCGTCGGACGACGAGCGGACGGACACCATGCAGGCAGTTCGAGCCGTCATGAGGCTTGCTCACGCTCAGCGCGGCTGCCGGCCCGGCGAACTGCCTGCATGGTGCTCGGGCAGCCGCTGCTTGTCGTCCGGGAGCCGACTCACGCCAGCCGGAACTCCACGGTGCGCGTCGTCGGGTCGGCCGTCGCCAGCTCGACGGTGACCTCCTCGCCGAGGGGGAGGTCCGAGGTGCTGGTCACCGTCGCCTCGATGGCGGGGTCCTGGATGGTGACGTCGCCCTTCTGCTTGCTCTTCTCGTCGAGGTCGACGACGACGGCGGCGAAGCGCTCACCCACCCGGTCGTGGAGCAGCTCGGCCTCGCAGAGGTTGACGACGGCGTTCTCGTAGCGGTTGGCCCGACGCCCCGACTCGGTCATCGTCTCGGGCAACCCGCCCATCGCCTCGATGACCCACGACGGGACCTCGGTGCCGGCGCACAACGCGACGCAGACCTCGCCTGCGTAGCGGTCGGCGAGCCGACGCAGCGGGGCCGTGACGTGGGCGTACTCCGAGGCGAGCGCGGAGTGCTGGGCCTGCTCGGGCAGCTCGCCGTTGAAGGCGACGTAGCCCGCGCCGCGCAACAGGCGGGTGCACGCCACGACCATCGCGGCGTGCGTCGGCTTCGACGGGTCGAGCGTGCGGATGAAGTCGGGGTAGAGCTGCTCGGCCGGCCACGAGATGCCGAGGGCACGAGCGGTGCGGTGCAGGCGCTGCACGTCGTGGGGGTCGGCCGGCGGTAGGGTCCGGAGGATGCCGACGCGGGCGTAGACCATCAGCGAGGCAGCGGCCATCCCGGTGAGCAGGGAGATCTGCGCGTTCCACGTCTCGACCGGCGTCAGCCGCCGGAACTCCAGCTCCCAGTGCCCGTCACCGGTCTCGACGAGCTCCTGCTCGGGCAGCGGCAGCGAGACGCCGCCGCGGGAGGCCTCGCGGGCGAGGCGCAGCTCCCCGACCTCCTTGAGCAGGCCGATGAGCTCGTCGGCCTTCCCTGCGTCGAGGTCGGCCTGCACCTGCTCGTACGACAGCTTGGCGCGCGAGCGGACCAGCGCCCGCTCGACCTCGACGTCGGTGCCCTCGCCCGTCTCGTCGACCTTGATCGTCCACAGCAGCGCCGGACGCACCTCCTCGGGGAGCAGGGAGGCGGCCCCCTCGCTCAGCACGGTCGGGTGCAGCGGGATCTTGGAGTCGGCGCCGTAGAGCGTCTCGCCCCGGCGGTTGGCCTCGACGTCGACGGGGTCGCCCGCCGCGACGAACGCCGCGACGTCGGCGATCGCGTAGTGCACGACGTAGCCGTCCCCCGACCGCTCGATGTGCATCGCCTGGTCGAGGTCGCGCGCCGACTCGGGGTCGATCGTGACGAACGGGATGTCGGTGCGGTCGAGCTCCGGCAGCCGGGGCGACGCGGCCGCCTCGGCGGCTGCTCGCTCGACGGCCGGGGGAAAGGTCGGCGTGACGTCGAGCTCCGCCTGGATCGCGGCGATGCCGTCGCGCATCTCCTGTGCCGTCACGCTGTCCCCGCTGGAGCGGACCTTCACCACACGGTTGCTGGGCATGTCACGACCCTAGCCGTGGCGTGGCCGCCCGCGCTGCCTACGCTTGCGCCCGTGCTGATCCTGCTGCCGCCCAGCGAGGGCAAGACCGCGCCCCGTCGCGGCAAGGCCCTCGACCTCGGCTCGCTCTCCTCGCCGTCCCTCACCACCACCCGGACGACGCTGCTCGAGTCGCTCGTGCGGCTGTGCGGCGACGACCCGGACAAGGCCGCCGCCGTGCTCGGCCTCGGTCCCGCCCAGCGCGACCTGGTGCAGCGCAACGCCGACCTCGAGGACGCCCCGACCGCCCGCGCCGACGCGATCTACACCGGTGTCCTCTACGACGCCCTCGGCTTCGACACCCTCTCCACCGGGGCCCGCCGCCGGGCGACCGCGCGGGTGGCGATCACGAGCTCGCTCTTCGGCATCGTGCGGCCCGGCGACCGGATCCCGGCCTACCGGCTCTCCGGCGACGCCACCCTGCCCGGCACCGGTTCGGTCGCCGGCGCGTGGCGCGAGGTCCTCGGCGGGGCCGTCACCGAGGCGGTCGGCACCGGCCTGCTGGTCGACCTCCGCTCCGGGACGTACGCCGCCTTCTGGCGGCCGGACGCGTCGCTGGCCCGCCGCGTCGCGACCGTGCGCGTGCTCCACGAGTCGGCCGGCAAGAGGTCGGTCGTGAGCCACTTCAACAAGGCGACCAAGGGCCGCATCGTGCGCGCGCTGCTCGAGGACGGCGCCAACCCCCGCACGCCCGCAGCGCTCGCCGACACCCTCACCCGGCTCGGCTGGACCGTCGAGACGGGCGAGCCCACGGCGAAGGGCACCCAGCTCGACGTGGTGGTCGCCGAGGTCTAGCGCAGCGGGATCATGTCGGTCGCCTCGAGCGGGTCCATCCCGCACAGCGCCAGCATGTCGGCGACGATCGAGCGCACCTGGGCCAGGATCACCTCGGCGGACAGGTCGTCGCTGTGCTCGACCTGCGCCGTGGCCCGCCCGAGGGCGATGAGGTCGTCGACGACCGCCCCCGCCATCCGGTTGGCCACCAGCTCGTCGGCGACTCGCTCGGAGAGGTCCGCCAGGTCGCGCATCAGGGAGGCGTACGACGCCGGCACGGGCTCGCGGCGGTAGCAGGCCACCGCGACCCGGCGCACGACCACGCGGGTGTTGCGCAGGGCCACGTCGAGCGGCTCGACGAGCTCGGCCAGCTGTCGCTGGTGCTCGCCGTGGCGTCGCCGGAACGGCGAGGAGCTCACGACGGACAACCCCTCCGACGACGCCGCACGGAGCTCGGCGATGAGCGCGTCGGTGGAGCGGGCGTCGCGCAGCACGGCCAGCGCCTTGTCGACGTCACCGTCACCCAGGCGGTCGGCGGACGAGCGCAGCAGCTCGGCGATCTTGCGCACCACCACGGCCGCCTGGTCGCGCGGCTTGCGCAGCGGTGCGCGCGGGACGACGGTCGCCGCCACGAGCGCCACCGATCCCCCGATGATCGCGTCGGTCCAGCGGAGGAACGCGTCGCCCGGGGCGGGCGCCAGGGCGGCGACCACGATCCCCTGCACGGCGGCCTGGATGACCATCAGCTGCCCGGCGTCGAGCAGCAGTGCGATCGACATGCCGGCGGCCACGATCAGCGCGATCTGCCACCCGCCCGAGCCGATCAGGTGGGTGGCCGCGTCGCCGAGGAAGACGCCGAGCGCCACTCCGACGGTGACCTCCGCGACCCGGCGCTGGCGTTGGCCGTAGGACATCCCGAGGGACACCACGGCCGCGATCGGCGCGAAGAACGGCAGCCGGTGGTTGAAGACGTCGGCGGCCAGCCACCACGCGATGCCGGCGGCGATCGCGCACTGGCCGATCACCCAGCCCTTGGCCCGCAGCCGGGCCACGCGGGCACGCAGCGACATGCGGCTGCGCTCGGCGACGAGCTCCGCGTCGATGAACCGCACGACGCGTCAGCTCCTCAGAGGCCGGACTCGTCGGTGCGCACCAGGATGCGCTGGCACTCCTCGCAGCGGATGACCTCGTCGGCCGGAGCGGACCTGATCCGCGACAGCTCGGAGGCGTCGAGGGTCATGTTGCAGCCGCCGCACTGGCGGGACCGGAGCAGCGCGGCACCGATGCCCTTCTGCTCGCGCAGCCGCTCGTAGAGCGCCATCAGGTCCTCGGGCATGCCCTCGGTCGCCGGACCGCGTGCGGCCGACACCTCGTCGAGCGAGCGGTCGATCTCGACGCGCTTCTCGTCGCGCGCTGCCACCAGCTCGGCGAGCCGGGCGTCGATGTCCTCGGCGCGGATGCCGAGGCCGTCGAACAGCTGCTGCGCCTCCTCGAGCTTCTCCATCACCTCGAGCTCGGCGTCCTCGAGCGTGGAGATCCGGCGCTCGAGCGAGACGAGCTCGTGCTGCATCCGCTCGAGGTCCTTGGGGTTGGTGATCTGCCCGCTGTCCATCCGGGAGCGGTCGCGCTCACGGCGGGTCTTGACCTGCTCGACCTCGCGGTCGGCCTTGCTCTGCTCGACGGTCAGGTCGTCCACGACGATGCGCGCGTCGCGCACCTGGTCGGTCAGCTGGGTGCGCTCGGCCTCCAGCGCGCTGATCTCGGCCATCTCGGGGAGGTGGCCCCGCTGGTGCCGCAGCTGGGCGGCACGGGAGTCGAGCGCGGCGACGTCGAGGAGCGCGTGCTGGTGGGTGGGATCGGCCTTCAACGGCTCTCCTGCTGCTTCAGTGGCGGAACGTCCACGGGTCGGTGCACCGCGTGCTGACCCGGGTGTCGACCCTATCGCCCATCTCCCGGCGCAGCCGAGCCTCCACCGCCGGCAGCCAGGTCCACTCGGCCGCCCAGTGCGCGACATCGACCAGGGCCGGCCCGTCGTGCTCGAGGAACTCGGCCGCCCGGTGGTGCCGGAGGTCGCTCGTGACGTAGACGTCGACGTCGCTGTGGGCGAGCTCGTCGAGCAGGAAGTCCCCCGCCCCGCCGCACACCGCGACCTTCCGCACCGGCCGCTGCGGGTCACCGGCCACGCGTACGCCGTGGGCCGTCGCGGGCAACGCATCCGCGACCCGCGCGGCGAGCTGCTCGAGCGTCATCTCCGCGACCGTGCCGATCCGTCCGGTGCCGGTGGCCGCCAGCCCGGGGTCGGCGAGCGGCACCACGTCGAAGGCCGGCTCCTCGTAGGGGTGCGCGGCCAGCAGCGCCCGCACCACCGCCGTACGACGACCACGCGGCACCACCGCCTCGACCCGGGCCTCCTCGACCACCTCGAGGTCGCCGACCGCACCGATCGCGGGCGAGGCGCCTTCGAGCGGGCGGAACCGGCCCTCGCCCGCGCTGGTCCACGTGCACGAGTCGTAGTCCCCGAGCCGACCTGCGCCCGCGTCGGTCATGGCCGTGCGGACGGCCTCCGCCGAGTCGACCGGCACGAACACGACGACCTTGTCGAGCGGTCCCGCCGGGGCCGGCCGGATGGGCGCGAGGTCGGTGAGCCCGAGCGCCAGAGCCAGCGACTCGGAGACGCCGGAGACCGCCTGGTCGGCATTGGTGTGGGCGGCCAGCAGCGCGCAGCCACCGGCGGTCAGGGTGTGCAGGGTGCGCCCCTTGGGCGTGTCCGCGGCGACCGAGCTGACGGGCGTGAGGAACAGCGGGTGGTGCACGACGAGAAGGTCCGCGCCCCACTCGACCGCCTCGCGGGCGACCTCGACCGTCGGGTCGACGGCGAACATCACCCGCGCCACCTCCGCGGACGGGTCCCCTGCCACCAGGCCGACGGCGTCCCACGAGTCGGCCGTCCGGGGCGGGTACCAGGCGTGCAGCAGGGCGACGACGTCGGCGAGGCTGGGCATGCGCGCAGGCTAGTTGACCTGCCGCTCCTGCCCCTCCCAGTAGGGCTGGCGCAGCTTGAACTTCTGAAGCTTGCCGGTCGCCGTGCGGGCGAGCTCGTCGCGGAACTCGATGGACGTCGGCGCCTTGTAGCCCGCGGCCCTTTCCTTGCACCACGCGATCAGCTCGGCCTCGTCGGCGTTCGCACCCTCGGCCAGCACGACGAGCGCCTTGATGGTCTCGCCCCACTTCTCGCTCGGCACGCCGATCACCGCGACCTCGGCGACCGCCGGGTGCGAGAAGAGCACGTCCTCGACCTCGATCGAGGAGACGTTCTCGCCGCCGGTGATGATGACGTCCTTCTTGCGGTCGCTGATCGTGAGGTAGCCGTCGTCGCCGATCACCCCGCCGTCACCGGTGTGGAACCACCCGTCGACGAGCGCCTTCTCCGTCTCGTCGGGCCGCTCCCAGTAGCCCTCGAGGATGACGTTGGACCGCGCCAGCACCTCCCCCTCGGCGTCGGTGCGCAGGCGTACGCCGATGGCGGGCGCGCCGGCACGCACGAGGCGGGCGGCCCGCTCCTCGGCCGGCAGGTCGTCCCACTCGGCGCGGCCGCGGTTGACGGTCAGCAGCGGCGAGGTCTCGGTGAGGCCGTAGATCTGCACGAACTCCCAGCCGAGCTCCTCCTCGACCCGCACGACGGTCTTCGTGGGCGGTGGTGCGCCCGCCATGATGATGCGCACCCGGTCGCGACCGGGGATCTCGCCCTCCCAGTCCTGGGCGGCCTCGAGCACCGCGGCCGCCACGGCCGGGGCCGCGCACATCACGGTCACGCCGTGCTGCTCGACCCGTCGCAGGATCTCCGCCCCGTCGACCTTGCGGAGCACCACCTGCGGCACGCCGAGGCCGGTCATCGCGAACGGCATCCCCCAGCCGTTGGCGTGGAACATCGGCAAGGTGTGGAGGTAGACGTCGCGGTCGCTCACCCCGGCGTGGAGGCCGAAGGTCACCGCGTTGGTCCAGAGGTTGCGGTGGGTCAGCTGCACGCCCTTGGGCCGCGCGGTCGTGCCTGAGGTGTAGTTGATCGTCGCCGTCGCGTTCTCGTCGGGCTCCCACGCGCGCGGCTCGACGCCTGGCTCGGCGTACATCGACCCGTCCTCGCCGAGCACAAAGGTGTGCTCGACGTCGACGCCCTTCAGCGAGTCCACCAGCTCCGGGTCGACGTAGAGCACCCGCGCGCCGGAATGGGCCACGATGTAGGCGATCTCGTCCGGTCGCAGCCGGAAGTTGATCGGCACCAGCACCCGCCCCGAGCCGCACACCCCGAAGAACGACGTCAGCAGGCGCGCGGAGTTGTGGCTGATGATCGCGACCCGGTCGCCGACCTCCAGCTCCAGCTCGTCCAGCTTCGCGGACTGCCGGCGCGCCAGCTCGTACGCCTCGGCATAGGTCAGGGTGCCCAGCGACGCGGCGGGCTGGTCGGGCTCGTCGATGAACCCCGGGCGCTCGCCGTAGACGGCCGCAGCGCGCTCGATGAAGTCGGTGACGCTGAAGGGGACGATCATGCGCCCACTGTGGCACGCGTCACCTGTCACTGCGAGAGGTCGGACGGCGGGTGCGACGGACGGCACGAGGGCGTCGACAAGCGGACCGGGAGCGGACTCTAAGAAGGCTCTCATCCGCGTCTCACGCAGCCCCCACGCCGGCTGCGCACGATGACCCCCATGGGACAGGTGACGAGGGTGCTCCTCCTCCTGGCGGTCGTGGTGCCGGTGACGGCGTACGTCGCCGGGTCGCTGGCCTCGCCGGGAGCACCGGCACCTGCCGACCACAGTCCGGTGATCCTGCGCGACGCCCCCACCGAAGCGCCGACCACAGACCCGACCACCGATCCGGCCACCACCGACCCCGCCACTCCCCCGCCCGGCCGGGAGTCCCCCCGCACGCCGCGGCTGGCCCCGGACGGACCGGACGACGGGCCCGGGCAGGACGCGCAGCGTGGCGACGGTGACGAGGCCCGGGTGGTGACGCCGCAGCCGACACCGGTCGGAGAGGATGACGACGACGAGCGGGATGACGACGACGGGCCGGACGATGACGACACCGACGACGAGTGGGACGACTGACGGTGCCCGCCGACGCTTCGCGCGCGTCTCGGTCCGCACCCGCATCACGGTCGTCATCGCGCTCCTCACGGCGGTGGCGATGGCCGGGGCGGGACTGCTGGTCTATGCGCTCGAGTCCGCGCGCATCGAGCGCCAGGTGAACGCGCAGATCAGCCAGGAGATCGCCGAGTTCCGCGCCCTCCGCATCGACCCCAACACCGGCGAGGAGTTCGACGACGTCGGCCGCGTGCTCAACGTCTTCCTCACCCGCAACGTCCCCGACGACGACGAGATGCTCGTCGGCTACGTCCGCGGCGAGACCCCTGAGCGCACCGTCAACCGCTACGGCCAGGAGGTCCTCGACGAGCCCGCCTACCAGGACGCGCTCGCCGACCTCGACGGCGTCGGCGGCACCCGCGTCATCGAGTCGCCCACCTTCGGCGAGACCTGGGTGACGCTCGTGCCCGTCACGAACACGCAGGGCGAGGGCTCGCTGGTCATCGTCAACTTCCTGCGCGACGAGCACGAGGAGCTCGACCGCACGCTGCAGACCTACACGCTCATCGCGCTGCTCTCGCTCGGGCTGATCACCACCATCGCCGCCTTCCAGTCCGGCCGCCTCCTGGCACCACTTCGCACCCTCGAGAGCACGGCCCGCGAGATCACCACCACGGACCTCTCGCGCCGCATCCCGGAGCGCGGCAACGACGACATCACCGCGCTCACCCGCACGATCAACAGCATGCTCGAGCGGCTCGACTCCGGCTTCGCCGCGCAGCGCCAGTTCCTCGACGACGCCGGCCACGAGCTCAAGACCCCGCTCACCGTCCTGCGCGGACACCTCGAGCTGCTCGACGGCGAGGACCCGGCCGAGCTGGCCCAGACCCGCGAGCTCCTCCTCGACGAGGTCGACCGGATGTCGCGACTCGTGCAGGACCTCATCCTGCTCGCGAAGAGCCGCCGGCCCGACTTCCTCGTCCTCGGCGAGGTGCACCTCGCCGAGCTCACCCAGTCGGTGCTGGCCAAGGCCACCGCGCTCGGCGACCGCGAGTGGCAGCTCGACGGCGTCGCCCGCGGTCGCGCGGTGCTCGACGAGCAGCGGGTCACCCAGGCGTTGCTGCAGCTCGCCGACAACGCGGTCAAGCACACCGACCCCGGCTCCGCCGTGGCGGTCGGTTCGGCCCGCGAGGACGGCCTGGTTCGGTTGTGGGTACGCGACTCCGGTGACGGGATCCCGGCCGAGGACCGCGAGGCCGTGCTCGAGCGGTTCGGCCGCAGCAGCGTGCGGGCCGGGGACGACGGCTTCGGCCTCGGGCTCAGCATCGTGCGCGCGATCGCCGACGCCCACGGGGGCGACGTACGCATCACCGACGCGGAGCCCCGCGGCGCACACGTGGAGATCGTCCTGCCTGACCGGGAGATCGAACGATGACCGACGACCTGACCGACGACCTGACCGACGACCTGACGAGGACGGACACCAGATGGCCCAGATCCTGATCGTGGAGGACGAGGAGCGGATCGCCTCGTTCGTGGCCAAGGGCCTGCGCGCCGAGGGCCACCAGCCGACCGTGGCGGGCGACGGTCCGAGCGGGCTCGACGAGGCGCTGTCGGGACGCTTCGACCTGATGGTGCTCGACATCGGGCTCCCCGGCATGGACGGGTTCGAGGTGCTCGACCAGCTGCGCTCCCAGGGCAGCCGGATGCCCGTCATCGTGCTGACCGCCCGCGACTCGGTGACCGACACCGTCACCGCCCTCGACAGCGGCGCCGACGACTACATGGCCAAGCCGTTCCGCTTCGCCGAGCTGATGGCCCGCATCCGGCTGCGGCTCCGTGCGCTGGTGCCGGCCGACGCCCAGGTCGCCGGGGACGACCTCGTGGTCGGCGGCCTGCGGCTCGACCGGCGCACACGCCGCATCGCCGGGCCGCGTGGCGAGTCCGAGCTCTCCGCACGCGAGTTCGCGCTGGCCGAGATCTTCCTGCTCAACCCGGGCCAGGTCCTGACCCGCGAGCAGCTGCTCGACCTGGTGTGGGGCTACGACTTCGACCCCGGCTCCAACGTCGTGGACGTCTACGTCGGCTACCTGCGCAAGAAGCTCGGCACCGACACCATCGCGACCGTGCGCGGGGTGGGCTACCGGCTCAGCCCCTGATCTTGAAGCCTGCCAGCGAGCCGCGCGGCAGCCCGGCCAGCACCGGCTCGAGCGCCTCGGCCACCTCGTGGGGCAGCGGACGGTCGTCGGGGTCGCGGCGCAGGCAGGCGTGGACCGTCTCGGCGACCACGGCCGGTACGTCGTCGGGCAGCGCCGCGGGGGCGTCCACGAGCTGCGGGAACCGGCGGCGTACGTCGTCCGCGACGGGGTCGCCGAGCTCGAACGGTCGCCGGCCGGCGACCGCGTGGAAGAGCGTCGCGCCCAGGCCCCACACGTCGGAGGCGTAGGACGGCACGGGCCCACCATCCTGGTGCGCGGCTCCCGGGTCGCACTGCTCGGGCGACATGTAGGCGTCGGTGCCGATCGGGTGGCGGAGCCGGCGGGCGTCCTCCTCGGGGCGGGCCACCGACAGGTCGATCAGGCGCGCGGGGGCGCCCATGATGACGTTGCTGGGCTTGATGTCGAGGTGGGTCCAGCCGATGTGGCGGAAGTAGTGCAGGGCCGCGGCGACGTCGATGGCGAGCGGGAGGTACTGCTGCTCCTGGAGCCGCCCGTAGCGGCGGACCAGGCTGGAGAGCCGCGGGCCGTCGACGTGCTCCAGCACGATGTGCGGACGGGCGCCGTCCTGCCCGTCCCGGAGGCCGCGCACCACCACCGGGTGGTTGACCGTGGCGAGGGCGAGGACCTCCCGGCGCAGGCCGCGCCGGGAGGACTCGTCCTCGAGCTGGGAGGGACGCAGCGCCTTGACGACGACCGGCGACCAGGTCACCTCGTCGAAGCACAGCCAGGCCTCGTAGGCGGCCCCGCCACCGAGGCGGCGCAGCGCGCTCAGGCCGGGCGCGAGGAGCTCGCCCTCGTCGAGGTGCCAGCCGTCGTCGTTCCTGCCCATCTCGTCTCCCACGTCGCCTCCCTCACCGCCCGCGGTCAGCCGCGGGTGTCGTTGCGGCTGCGGTCGTTGGTGTTGTTGGCCGTCTTGTCGCGCGTCTTGTCGCCACCGTCGCGCGTCCAGTCGCGGGTCTTGTCGCCCCGGCTCTTGTCGCGGTCACGGCTGACGTCGGTCACCCGGCTGTTCGTGTTGTCGTTGGTGTCGCGGCTCTGGTCGGTGTACGACGGGCTGTTGGTGTTCGTGTCGTCGTCGTTGTCGTCGTCGTTGGTGTCGTCATCGTCGTCGTCGGAGACCAGGACGAGCGAGGGCGCGTCGTCGTCGCGCTTGGCGGCCTCGTCCGGCGTGGCGGACACGACCGGGGTCGACATGGCGATCAGGCCGAAGGCGGTCAGGCCGGCGACACCCAGCAGGGTGGTGGGAAGGATCTTCCTCATCGTGGTTCCTCTCGTCGGGGGCCGGTTCGGCCCGGTGCACGAGAAGAGTGCTGCGGCGGCGTGAGCCGTCCGTGAGGCGCGGATGAGAGGCCTCTCATCCGGTCCCCGGCGTGCGGGAGGGGTGCGTCGGGACGGTTTCGAACCGCCGACCGCTCGGGTGTAAACCGAGTGCTCTACCGCTGAGCTACCGACGCGCAGGGGCACACACTACGGGACCGCGCACCCGGCGCAGCAAACCATCGGCCGGCGTCCACCAGGCCCCTCAGGGCCGGCGCGACCGGGTCCGGAAATGAGTTGAACCGCTGGCGTCTCGGGTCACCAGCGGTTCAACAAGAAGAAGATTACACCCGGCCCCAAACGGCGGTGAGGATTCGCGGAATTGATCCGGATCGGTCTAGACCGGAGCTCACACGAGGTGCGTCTCGAGCGCCGCGTGGAGCTCGTGGAGGTGCTCGTCGAGGTCGCGGCCGTCGGGGTTCGCGTTGTGCACCGACCACCGCAGGCGGCCTTCACGGTCGATGACGTACGACGACCGGCGCGGCGCGCCCTTGATCTCGTCGAACACCTCGTAGGCCCGCGACACGGCGCCGTGGGGCCACCAGTCCGAGAGCAGCGGGAAGTTCAGCCCCTCGGCCTCGGCGAAGGTCCGAAGGGCGTAGACCGAGTCGCACGACACGGCCAGCACCTCGGTGTCGAAGGTGAGGAACTCGTCGAGCCGGTCGCGCACCCCCGACAGCTCGCCGGTGCACACGCCGGTGAACGCGAACGGGAAGAACATCAGCGCGACCGCCTTGCGGCCCCGGAAGTCGCTGAGCCGGACGTCCTGGCCGAACTGGTCACGGAGCGTGAAGTCCGGTGCCTCGTCGCCGATGCACAGTCCGTTGCCCGTCACGCTGGTCCCTCGCCGTCCTTCTGGTCGTCTGCCTGGTCGTCCCTGGTGTCCCACCCGGCCAGCTCCCGCTTGAGCACCTTGCCGGTGCCGTTGCGCGGCAGCTCGTCGAGGAACACGATCTCGCGCGGCACCTTGAACCTGGCCAGGTTGGCCTTCACGTGCTCGCGCAGGTCGTCCTCCGACACCTCGCCGGTGCGCACCACGAAGGCGCGCAGTCGTTGACCATAGTCCTCGTCGACGACGCCGACGGCGGCGACCTCCCCCACACCCTCGTGGGTGACCAGGCAGTCCTCGACCTCCTGCGGGAAGACGTTCTCGCCGCCGGAGACGATCATGTCGTCGTCACGGCCCGCGACGTGCAGGCGACCGGCCTCGTCGAACCAGCCGAGGTCCCCCGACGACATCAGTCCCTCGACGACCTCCTTGGACCCGCCGTTGGTGTAGCCCTCGAAGAGCAGCCCGTTGCCCACGAAGATCCGGCCCGTCTCGCCCCGCGGCAGCTCGTGCCCGTCGTGGTCGAGGATCTTCACGACGGTGCCGTGCGGCGGCTTGCCCGCCGACGTCGGGTCGGCCCGCAGGTCCTCGGGAGTGGCGATCGAGGCGTAGGCCACCTCGGTGGAGCCGTAGATGTTGTAGAGGTTGTCGCCGAAGCGGTCCATCCACGCCTGCGCGAGGGTGGCCGGCAGCGCCGAGCCCGACGACGCGACCACCTCGACGCGGGAGAGGTCGACCCCCTCGAGCTCCGCGGGGTCGAGTGCCAGGATGCGCTGGAGCATCACCGGGATCACGACCATCGACTGGCACCGCTCGGCCTGCGTGGTGCGCAGCGCCTCCACCGGGTCGAAGGTGCGTCGCAGCACGACGGTCGAGCCGAGCAGCATCGCCAGCGCCAGGTGCGCGAAGCCCCAGGTGTGGAACAGCGGCGCCGCGATGTGGGTGCGCCACCCCGCCCGCAGTGGCATCCGCGACAGCAGCGACACGGCGGCGTCGATGCCGGCCTCCTTGCGCGGCGCACCCTTGGGCGCGCCGGTGGTGCCCGAGGTGAGGATCACGATCCGGGCGTGGCGGGCGGGCGGTTGCAGGTCACCCTCGTCGTACGCCGTCACCAGGTGCTCGAGGGTGTCGTGGGTCCCGGGCGCCTCCGAGTCGCCGTCGGTCCACGCCAGCACCCGGCGCTCGAGGTCGGCGCCGGCGAGCAGCCCGCTGAACTCCTCGTCGTGGATCACCATGCTCGGCGCCTCGCGCTCGAGCACGTCGACGAGCTGCGGTCCCGCGAAGGCGGTGTTGAGGTAGAGGATGTCGGCGCCCAGCTTGGCGATCGCGATGGTGGCGTCGATGAAGCCACGGTGGTTGCGGCACATCACCGCGACCGAGTCGCCCTCGCGGACACCGCGCTCCGCGAGCGCCCGTGCGAGGGAGTTCGAGCGACGCTGCAGCTCGCCCCAGGTGAGCTCGCCGAGCTCGTCGACCACGCCCACCTGGTGCGGCTCACGGGCAGCGAGCGTGGCGAAGCCACCCGCCGGGCCGGTGCCCCAGCGCACGACCAGCCGGCCGATGTCGAGCAGGGTGCGTGGTCCGTGGGGCCTGATCACGCCCGCGCGACCCAGCACGCGGACGGTGGTCGCGACCCCCGACGCCCGGGACGCGAGCGTGGACGGGAGGTCGCGAACGGTCACGCGGGGGTCTTCGGCGCGACCAGCCGGGTGGCCTGCCAGTCCTTGCTGACCGCCGCCGTCGTGGTCTGCGAGAGGCCCGCGATCGGCGCCGCCTCGGTGACGTCGGACGCGTCGACCGTGCCGGGTCGGCCGACCTTGGGGGTGAGGAGCCAGATCGATCCGCCGCCGACGAGGTCGGTCAGGGCGTCGACGAGGCCGTCGACGAGGTCACCGTCGTCGGCGCGCCACCAGAGCAGGACCGCGTCGACCACGTTGCCGTAGTCGCCGTCGACCATGTCGGCGTCGATGCAGTCCTCGACCGCGACGCGCAGCTCGTCATCGGTGTCGTTGTCCCAGCCGAGTTCCTGGACGACCATGCCGGGCTTGAGCCCGAGGCGGTCCCCCGTTCCTGTCACCGGGGCAGAATCGCCCACCGTCGAGCTCACGCAGTGCCTCCTGTGTTCGGGGTGCCCGACCAGTCGAGGTCAGGCGTGAATGCGCACAGTCCACAGGAACACAGCAGGAGCCGCAACCCCGGTCCACGCCCCGTCCTCTCGCACGCCCGTCGCGGACCGCGGCCGCGGTCGCGCCGCACGGCCTGTGGGACTACCCATGGGTAGATTTCGTGGCGCCGACGGTCGTGACACGATGAGCGGGTGAGTGACGCCGAGAAGTCCGACGAGAAGTCCAGCAAGAACCCGGCCATCGCGTCGGTGATCCACGAGGGTCTTCCCACGCAGCTGCCCGACATCGACCCGGACGAGACGCAGGAGTGGCTCGCGTCGTTCGACGCGATGCTCGACGACCGCGGCCGCGACCGCGCCCGCTACCTGATGCTGCGCCTCCTCGAGCGCGCGCGCGAGAAGCAGGTCGGCGTCCCGGCCCTGCGCTCGACCGACTACCTCAACACGATCCCGCCGGAGCGCGAGCCGTGGTTCCCGGGTGACGAGGAGGTCGAGCGCCGCATCCGTGCGTTCATCCGCTGGAACGCCGCGGTCATGGTCTCGTCGGCCAACCGCAAGGGCCTCGAGGTCGGCGGCCACATCGCCACCTACCAGTCCTCGGCGAGCCTCTACGAGGTCGGCTTCAACCACTTCTTCCGCGGCAAGGACCACGAGGGCGGTGGCGACCAGATCTACATCCAGGGCCACGGCTCGCCGGGTGTCTATGCCCGCGCGTTCCTCGAGGGTCGCCTCAGCGAGGAGCAGCTCTACCGCTTCCGCCAGGAGGTCCAGCACGGCAAGGGCGCCGGCCTGCCGTCGTACCCCCACCCGCGCCTGATGCCCGACTTCTGGGAGTTCCCGACCGTGTCGATGGGCCTGACGGCCATCGGCTCGATCTACCAGGCCCGCTTCAACCGCTACCTGGACAACCGCGGCATCAAGGACACCAAGCAGCAGCGGGTGTGGGCCTTCATGGGCGACGGCGAGATGGCCGAGCCCGAGTCGCTGGGCGCGATCCGCGTCGCGGCGCGCGAGGAGCTCGACAACCTCACCTGGGTCATCAACTGCAACCTGCAGCAGCTCGACGGTCCGGTCACCGGCAACGGCAAGATCATCCAGGAGCTCGAGGCCAACTTCCGCGGTGCCGGCTGGAACGTCATCAAGGTCGTCTGGGGCCGCGAGTGGGACGCCCTGCTGGCGCGCGACGTCGACGGCGTCCTGGTCAACCGGATGAACTCCACGCCCGACGGCGCGTTCCAGACCTACTCGACCGAGGACGGCGCCTACGTCCGCGAGCACTTCTTCGGCGGCGACCCGCGCCTGCGCAAGATGGTCGAGCACATGTCCGACACGCAGATCGAGAAGCTCCCCCGCGGCGGTCACGACTACCGCAAGGTCTTCGCCGCGTTCGACGCCGCGTCCAAGCACACCGGTCAGCCGACGGTGATCCTGGCCCACACCATCAAGGGCTGGACGATCGACGCCCTCGAGGGCAAGAACGCCACCCACCAGATGAAGAAGCTGACCCTCCCGGACCTCAAGAAGTTCCGCGACCGGCTCTACCTGCCGATCAGCGATCGCGACCTCGAGGAGTCCTACGAGAAGACCGGCGGCGCGCCGTTCTTCCACCCGGGTGCCGACGCCCCGGAGATCGAGTACATGCTCGAGCGGCGCCAGGCCCTCGGCGGCTCGATCCCCCGCCGCGTCAACCGCGCCGCCGCCCTCAAGCTGCCCGGCGACGAGCTCTACGCCGAGCTCAAGCAGGGATCTGGCAAGAACAAGTTCGCCACCACGATGGCCGTCGTCCGGCTGCTGCGCGACTGGATGAAGGACCCGGAGATCGGTGACCGCCTGGTCCCGATCGCCCCCGACGAGTACCGCACGTTCGGCATGGACTCGATGTTCCCGAGCGCCAAGGTCTACAACCCGGGCGGCCAGCAGTACGAGTCGGTCGACCGCAAGATGCTGCTGTCCTACAAGGAGTCCGCGCAGGGCCAGATGCTCCACGAGGGCATCTCCGAGGCGGGCGCGATGGCGTCGGCCACGGCCGCCGGGTCGGCGTACTCCACGCACGGCGAGCACATGATCCCGTTCTACATCTTCTACTCGATGTTCGGCTTCCAGCGCACGGGCGACTCCATCTGGGCGATGGCCGACCAGCTGGCCCGTGGCTTCCTCATCGGCGCCACGGCCGGTCGCACGACGCTGACGGGCGAGGGCCTCCAGCACGCCGACGGGCACTCGCCGCTGCTGGCCGCGACCAACCCGGCGATCGTCCACTACGACCCGGCGTTCTCCTACGAGATCAGCCACATCATGCAGAACGGCCTCGAGCGGATGTACGGCACCGGCGGGCCTGACGGCACCGGTGAGGACGTCATCTACTACCTCACCGTCTACAACGAGCCGGTCTCCATGCCGGCCGAGCCCTCCGACGTCGACGTCGACGGCATCCTGCGGGGCATCCACAAGGTCGCCACCGCCGAGGGCGAGGGCCCGCGGGTCCAGCTGATGGCGTCCGGCGTGGGCTTCCCGTGGGCCGAGGAGGCCGCCCGCCTGCTCGCCGACGACTGGGGCGTCCAGGCCGACCTGTGGTCGGTCACCTCGTGGAACGAGCTCGCCCGCGACGGCGCCGCCGCCGAGCAGTGGAACCTGCTCAACCCGGGCGAGGACCGTCGCACGGCCTACGTCAGCGACAAGCTCGCCGGCGCCCAGGGGCCGGTCGTCGCCGTGTCCGACTACATGCGCGCCGTCCCGCTGCAGATCGCCCGCTGGGTCCCGGCCGACTACCGCGTGCTCGGTGCCGACGGGTTCGGCTTCGCCGACACCCGCCCGGCCGCCCGCCGGTTCTTCCACATCGACGCGGTCAGCGTCGTCGTGCAGGCCCTCCAGGCCCTGGCCGACGCCGGTGACTTCCCGGTGGAGAAGGTCGTCGAGGCCGCGCAGCGCTACAAGATCGACGACCCCACTGCGACCAAGGACATCAAGCAGGAGGGCGGCGACGCCTGACCGGCGTCAACCCCGCGACGACGAGCGATGACACCCGCCTGACCCGCCCGGGTCAGGCGGGTGTTGCGTGTCGTACGTCGCCCCGCGGGTCGACCGGGCCGTCGCCGGCGCGCGCCCCGGCCGGGCGGACCGGCGCCCCCTCGTCGAGGAGGTCGCGCCAGCGGTCACGGTCGTAGCGGCTGGGCTCGGTCGCGCGGATGAAGTCGCGCACGATCTTCGCGAAGCGCTCGGGGTGGTCACGGTGCGGGAAGTGACCGGCGTTGGGGATGATCTCGACGCGCGCGGTCGGCGCGAGGGCGCTGGCGTTGCTCGCGTGGCCGACCGGGATCACGTGGTCGTCGGCGCCCCAGATCACGCACATCGGCATGGCCTCGGTGAGGTAGGCCCGGTCGGCCATCGTCACGATCTGGCCCTTCCAGTCCACGACGGCGCGGACCACGTGGCGGATCGCGGCGCGGGCACGGGGGTCCTTGAAGGAGTCGTAGATGGCGGCGACCTCGCCGAGGTCGCGCAGCTGGCTGATCCCGCTCCGGGCGAGGATCCGCATCGTCGTCGTGGCCGCGTGGCGCAGCCCCGGCGCCGCCAGCAGGCCCATCACCTGGTGGAAGCCCGGCGTGGTGATCGCGCGGATCGCGGGGTTGACCTCGGGCCCCAGGCCGCCGGAGCCCACGAGGACGAGCCGCTCGGTGCGCTCGGGGTACTGGTAGGCGAACTGCATCGCCACTCCCCCGCCGAAGCTGTGCCCGACGACCGTCGCGGTGTCGATGCCCAGCACGGTCAGCAGGTCCCGCATGCCGTTGGCGTAGCCGCCCACGCTGTAGTCGGCGCGCGGCTTGTCGGACGACCCGTGCCCGAGCAGGTCGGGCGCGATGACGGTGTGCGTCCGGGAGAGCGAGTCGATGACGGGTCCCCAGGTCGTGTGGTCGCAGCCGAGGCCGTGGAGCAGGAGGACGACGGGCCCCGATCCGGCGCGGACGTAGGCGCGTCGGTGACCGTGCACGGTCACGTGCTCGACCTGCGGGCTGCTGCGACGGGTCACTCGACCTTCCACCTCGATCTCAGGGGGTGCGGACTGTTCGGGATTCAACCAGAGCGTGCTGCCCCGTACCCCACCCGCCTCGCGGCGATGCCAAGTCGTGACCTGGGGCGTCGAGCGGCGTAGGAACGGACACGCCGCCACGGTGGGCCGCTCTCGACGCTCCACGGTTCGTGGGAATCCCACTACGTGACGCACCCCACTACAGTCGTCCCGTGACCCCGTCCCGTCGCCGCGCAGCCGAGGCCCTGCGCAACTCCACGGGCGCACTGAGCACCGCCGCCACGGGCCGGATGTCGACGGACCTGCCGTGGTTCGACGACCTGAGCGCCGAGGACCGCTCGTGGGTCGGCCTGATCGTGCAGGCCGGCATCCGCGGGTTCGTCGACTGGTACGACCACGAGGTCGAGGCGTCGGCCCACGACCCGCTCGACGTCGTCGTGTTCGGCGCCGCGCCGCGCGAGCTGACCGGCGTCATCTCGCTGCAGCAGACCGTCGAGCTGGTGCGGCTGAGCATCCGGGTCGTCGAGACGACGATCGACACGCTCCTCGACCCCGAGGACGCCCGCGAGGTGCACGACGCGGTGCTGCTCTACGCGCGCGAGGTGGCGTTCGCCACCGCCGCCGTCTACGCCCGCGCTGCCGAGTCCCGCGGCGCGTGGGACGCCCGGCTCGAGGCGCTGGTCGTCGACGCGGTCGTCCGCGCCGAGGCCGACGAGAGCGTGCTGTCGCGCGCGAGCGCGCTGGGCTGGGGGGCGCACGGCGACGTGGCCGTGGTGCTGGGCGCCACGCCTCCGCACCGGGCCGAGCTCGACGTCTTCGAGTCCGTACGCCGCTCGGCGCGCGCCGGCGGGATGGACGCGCTGTGCGCCACGCAGGGCGACCGGCTGGTGGTCGTGCTGGGCGGCGTCACCGACCCGCTCCCCGCCGCGACCCGGCTGCTGGACCACTTCGGTGACGGGCCCGTCGTGGTCGGACCGGTGACCGCTGACCTGGCCCACGCCAACGCGTCCGCCCGCGCCGCCCTCTCGGCCCACCGGGCCGCCAGCGGCTGGCCCGACGCCCCGCGCCCGGTCGCCAGCCGCGACCTGCTGCCCGAGCGGGCCCTCGCCGGCGACGGCCACGCGCGGCGCCACCTCGTCGACGAGGTCTACCTCCCGCTGGTGGCCGCTCGCGGCACCCTGCTGGAGACGCTGTCGGCGTGGTTCGAGCACGGCTCGTCGATCGAGGCGACGGCTCGCGCGCTCTTCGTGCACCCCAACACGGTGCGCTACCGGCTGCGCCAGATCTCCGACACCACGGGGTGGTCACCGACCCGACCGCGCGAAGCGTTCGCCCTCCAGCTGGCGCTGATCCTAGGGCGTCAGTCGGGTCGAACGGAATTGTAGGAACCCTACAAGGATCTGGGGGTTAGTTTCGTCGGCGTCGGACCCGCGCCGACCGGCCACGACCCGGCACAGTGGACGTGTGCTCGTCATTGTCGCTCCTGGTCAAGGGGCCCAGACCCCCGGTTTCCTCACGCCCTGGCTGGAGGACCCGACCTTCGCTGCGCGGTTCGACTGGCTGGCCACCGTGGCCGGCATCGACCTCGCCCACTACGGCACCCAGGCAGACGCCGACACGATCCGCGACACCAAGATCGCCCAGCCGCTGCTGGTCGCGACCGGGCTGATCGCGGCGCTCGACCTCTTCCCGCACCCCGCCGACGCGTTCGCACGCATCGGCGCGGTCGCCGGCCACAGCGTGGGCGAGCTCACCGCCGCGGCGGGCGCCCGGGTGATCACCGCCGAGCAGGCGATGGTGCTGGTGCGCGAGCGCGGCAACGCGATGGCCGACGCGGCCGCCACCACCGCCACCGGGATGACCGCCGTCCTCGGCGGCGACCGCGACGAGGTCCTCGCGGTCATCGAGCGCCACGGCCTCACCGCCGCCAACGACAACGGCCCCGGCCAGGTCGTCGCAGCCGGTACGACGGAGCAGCTCGCGGCCTTCGCCGAGGACCCGCCCGCCAAGGCCCGTCTGATGCCGCTCAGCGTCGCCGGCGCATTCCACACCGTCCACATGGCACCGGCGGTCGACCGCCTCGCCTCGCTGGCCCGGTCGGTCTCCACCCACGACCCGCGCACCCCGGTGATCTCCAACCGCGACGGCCAGGTCGTCCACGACGGCCGCGACGTGCTGCGCCGCATGGTCGGGCAGATCTCCAACCCGGTCCGCTGGGACCTCTGCCTCGAGACCATGAGCGACCTCGGCGTCACCGGCATCCTGGAGATGCCGCCCGCCGGCACGCTCACCGGCATCGCGAAGCGCGCCCTGAAGGGCGTCGAGACCTTTGCGCTCAAGACACCCGACCAGCTCGACGACGCCCGCGAGTTCTGCGACAAGCACGGCGAGGCGTCGATGATCGAGACCACGCCGACGTGGCGGATGGTCGTCTCGCCCGCGAAGGGCACGTTCCACATCTCCCCCGAGGCAGCCCAGCTCCACCTGCTCGCGCCCGGCGCCATCATCGGAGCCGTCGCCAGCCTGCGCGACCGCACCGACATCACCGCGCTGCACGGTGGCTCCGTGGTCGAGTGGCTGGTCGAGGACGGCGACCTCGTCTCGCCCGGACAGCCCCTCCTGCGCCTCCACCCCGAGGCCACCCTCTGATGGCGACCATCGCCGGCGGCACGGGCGCCCCCCACGCACGCATCATGGGCGTCGGGGCCTACCGCCCGACCCGCCTCGTCCCCAACTCCGAGGTCGTCGACGCCATCGACTCCAGCGACGAGTGGATCCAGCAGCGCTCCGGGATCAAGACGCGCCGCTGGGCCGGTCCCGAGGAGTCCGTGCAGATGATGTCCGTCGAGGCCTCGCGGATCGCCATCGAGCGGGCGGGGCTCGACGTCGGCCAGATCGACTGCGTGGTCGTGGCCACCGTGAGCCACCTGCTCCAGACGCCCGCCGTGGCCACGGCCGTTGCGCACGAGCTCGGCACGGACGGCGCGGCCGCCTTCGACATCTCCGCGGCCTGCTCCGGGTTCTGCCACGGCATCGCCCTGGCCTCCGACATCGTCCGCGCCGGCAGCGCCCGCCATGTCCTCGTGGTCGGGGTGGAGCGGCTCACCGACATCCTCGACCTCACCGACCGCGGCACCGCCTTCATCTTCGCCGACGGTGCCGGAGCGGCCGTCGTCGGACCCAGTGACACCCCCGGCATCGGACCGGTGGTGTGGGGCTCCGACGGCGAGCAGTTCGACCTCATCCGCCAGCGCGAGGACTGGCGCGACGTCGTCGGCACCGACACCCAGCCGGGTTCCGGCGTGATGCCGCACCTGACCATGCAGGGCAACCCGGTCTTCCGCTGGGCGTCCTTCGCGATGGCCAAGATCGGTCAGCAGGCGTTGGACAGCGCCGGGGTCTCGCTCGACGAGCTCGACGTCTTCGTGCCCCACCAGGCCAACATGCGCATCATCGACGCCATGGCGCGCTCGATGAAGCTGCCCGCCTCGGTGAAGATCGCCCGCGACGTCGCCGACCAGGGCAACTCCTCGGCCGCCTCGGTCCCGCTCGCGCTCGACCGGATGATGGCCGAGGGCGAGGCGAAGTCCGGTGACACCGCACTGCTGATCGCGTTCGGCGCCGGGCTGTCCTACGCCGCCCAGGTCGTCACCGTCCCCTGACCCGCACCACCCACAGACCAGCCCAAGCAGCACCAGAAGAAGGGAAGGCCCCATGGCCAGCACCGAAGAAATCCGCGCCGACCTCGCCGAGATCGTCAACGAGGTGGCCGGCGTCGACGCCGACGACGTCCAGCTGGACAAGTCCTTCGTGGACGACCTCGACGTCGACTCGCTCTCCATGGTCGAGGTCGTCGTGGCCGCCGAGGAGAAGTTCGGCGTGACCATCCCCGACGACGAGGTCAAGAACCTCAAGACCGTGGGCGACGCCGTCGCCTACATCGAGCGCGCCCAGGGCTGACGCTCTCCCCCGCGTCACGGGTGGCCGGCGTCCAGCCCCGGCCCCCGTGACCCAGGAACCTCATCCCCAGCGAGAACGGAACCACATCAGATGCCCTCGACCCGCGTAGTCGTCACCGGCCTCGGCACCACCTCCCCCGTCGGCGGGGACGTCGCCTCCACGTGGCAGGCGATGCTGTCCGGCACGTCCGGCATCCGGCGCCTCACCGACGAGTGGGTCGACCAGCTGCCGGTGAAGATCGGTGGCCGCGTGGCGGTCGAGCCGTCCGAGGTCCTCGAGCGGGTCAAGGCGCGCCGTCTCGACCGGTCGAGCCAGTTCGCGATGGTCGCCGCCGAGCAGGCGTGGGCCGACGCGGGCCTGGAGGACTCCGGCCTCGAGCCCGAGCGGCTCGGCGTGGCGCTCGCCTCCGGCATTGGCGGCGTCACCACGCTCCTCGACAACTACGACACCCTCCTCGAGAAGGGTGCGCGCCGGGTCTCCCCGCTCGCGGTCCCCATGCTCATGCCCAACGCCCCGGCCGCCAACGTCAGCCTCAAGTACGGCGCCCGCGCGGCGGTCCACGCCCCCACCTCGGCCTGCGCGTCGGGCAACGAGGCGATCGCCATGGCGATCGACCTGATCCGCCTCGGCCGCGCCGACGTCGTCATGGCCGGCGGCACCGAGGCCGCGATCCACCCGCTCCCGATGGCGGCGTTCGCCAACATGATGGCGTTGTCCAAGACCGGCAGCGAGGAGGGCGGCGACCCGACCACGGTCTCCCGCCCCTGGGACACCGGCCGCGACGGCTTCGTCCTCGGCGAGGGCGGCGCCGTGCTCATCCTCGAGTCCGAGGAGCACGCCCGCGCCCGGGGCGCGAAGATCTACGCCGAGGTGCGCGGCGCCGGCATCAGCAACGACGCCCACGACATCGCACAGCCCGACCCCGCGGGTCGCGGCGGCACCCGCGCGATCAAGATGGCGCTCCGCGAGGGCGACGTCGACCCCGCCACCGTCGTCCACGTCAACGCCCACGCGACCTCCACGCCCAAGGGCGACATCGCCGAGGGCCTGATGCTCCACGCCGTCCTCGGCGAGCACGTGGACCGCTGCGTGGTCACCAGCACCAAGTCGATGACCGGCCACCTGCTCGGTGGCGCCGGAGCACTGGAGGCCGTGGCCACCGTCATGGCGCTCCACGACCGCGTCAGCCCGCCGACGATCAACCTCGACGACAAGGACCCCGAGGTCGACCTCGACATCCCGACGTCGAAGCGCGCCCTGCCCGACGGCGACGTCGTCGCGCTCAACAACTCCTTCGGCTTCGGCGGCGCCAACGTCGCGGTCGCCTTCGGCAGCGTCTGAGAACCGGAAGAGGACTCCCCATGACGACGACGGCCACGAAGCCCGCCAAGCTGCCCCGCGAGCAGGACCCGCGCAACCCGGTCCACCGGCTCACGGCGCTGCTCGACGAGGGCACCCTCGAGCTGATCACCGCCGACGACGACTCGGGGATGCTCGCCGCCGTCGGTCGGGTCGACGGCACGTCCGTCGTCGCCTTCTGCAGCGATGCCACGGTGATGGGCGGCGCCATGGGCGACGTCGGCTGCCGCGTCGTGGTGGACGCCTACCACCGCGCCATCACCGACGGGGTGCCGATCATCGGCCTGTGGCACTCCGGTGGCGCCCGGCTCGCGGAGGGCGTGCTGTCCCTCCACGCCGTGGGCCGCATCTTCCAGGTGATGACGCAGGCCTCCGGGGTCATCCCCCAGATCTCCGTCGTGCTCGGCCCCGCCGCCGGCGGCGCAGCCTACGGCCCGGCGCTCACCGACGTGGTGATCCTCGGTCCCGAGGGTCGCATCTTCGTCACCGGCCCCGACGTCGTCCGCTCTGTCACGGGCGAGGACGTCGACATGCTCCGTCTCGGCGGCCCCGAGCCGCACGGCCGGCGCTCCGGCGTCGTCCACATCCTCACCGAGTCCGAGCGCGAAGCGCTCGACCGTGCCCGCACGGTCGCCTCCCTCCTCGGCGCCCAGGGGAGCCTGGCGGCCGAGTCCGTCGAGGACCGCGACCTCGGGGCCCTCCTGCCGGAGTCCAAGAAGCGCGCCTACGACGTGCACCCGCTCGTCGACGGCCTGCTCGACGAGGGCACCATGCAGGAGATCCACGCCCGCTGGGCCCCCAACATCGTCACCGCCCTCGGCCGTTTCGGGGGCCGCACCGTCGGCGTCGTGGCCAACAACCCGCTGCGCCTCGGCGGCTGCCTCGACTCACTCTCAGCGGAGAAGGCGTCCCGCTTCGTGCGCATGTGCGACGCCTTCGGGGTGCCGCTGGTCGTCCTGGTCGACGTGCCCGGCTACCTGCCCGGTGTGGGTCAGGAGTGGGACGGCGTCGTACGCCGTGGCGCCAAGCTGCTGCACGCCTTCGGCGAGTGCGTGGTGCCGCGGGTGACGCTGGTGACCCGCAAGACCTACGGCGGCGCCTACATCGCGATGAACGCCCGCTCGCTCGGCGCGACCCGGGTGTTCGCGTGGCCGGGGGCCGAGGTCGCCGTCATGGGCGCCGTGGCCGCCATTCGCGTCCTCCACCGCCGCAAGCTGGCGGAGGTCTCCCCCGAGATCCGACCGCAGGTCGAGGCGGAGCTGGCAGCCGAGCACGAGCGCATCGCCGGCGGCGTGGACAAGGCCGTGGAGATCGGCGTCGTCGACGAGGTCGTCGAGCCGACCCGGACCCGCAGCGCCATCGCCGAGGCGATGCGCCACGAGATCGACACGGTCGGCGTACGCCGCGGTCGTCACGGCAACATCCCCCTCTGAGGGCGTCCTCAGACCACCTGGTGCAGCCAGCGCACCGGAGCACCCTCGCCGGCGTGGCGGAAGGTCTCGAGCTCGTCGTCCCACGGCTTGCCGAGCAGGTTGTCGATCTCGAGCAGCAGCGTGGTGTCACCCAGGGCGGCCTTCACCACCGCGGCCTTCAGCCGGTCCTCGGGGATCAGGATGTCGCCGTGGGGTCCGGTGATGGCGTGGAAGATCCCGAGGTCGGGCGTGCACGAGAAGCGCGTGCCCTCGGTGGAGCTCGTCGGCTCCTCGGTGATCTCGAAGCGCAGGTGGTTCCAGCCACGCAGGGCAGACGCAACCGCCGCTGCGGTGCCACCTGAACCCGACCAGGACAGCTCGGCACGGTAGGACCCCGGCTGGGCAGGCTGCGGCGTCCAGTCGAGCGAGACGGCGACTCCGAGGATCCCGCCCACGGCCCACTCGATGTGCGGGCAGAGTGCGGAGGGAGCAGAGTGCACGTAAAGAATGCCCCTCGTGGCCGGACCGTCCGGACGGGAAGCAATGCGTGTGGTCACTGTGACCTCCTTGAGTTCCGACGCTCCAGATGCGCCTTCCCCAGCGTTCTGTCGTCAGTGCTCAAAGAGTTGAGTGACACGTATGTGATTAGTGGCCCCATTGTGACCCATGTGGCGCCCGAGCGCCAGCAGTCACGCCGATGAGGTCCGATCAGGACTGGCGGCGCTCCAGGATCTCCGCGCGCTCGGCGGAGTCGGTGAGCTCATCGGAGTCGACCGCGTGCGTGCGGTGGAACCACGCCAGCGCGTCCGACTCGCGGCCGGCCGCCTCGAGCGTGTCGGCATAGGCGTAACGCAGCCGCACCACCCAGGCAGCACGGCTCTTCGACGTCAGCGGCGCGAGCTCGAGGGTGCGCAGGGCAGCGTCGAGCTGGCCCATGTCGCGCCGGGCACCCGCCTCGACGAGCGTCATCTCGGCCTTCGCCTCGGAGCTGAAGTTGGCGACCGACGGGGTCTTGGCCAGCTTGATCGCCTGCTCGGGATTGCCGAGTGCTCGGTGGCAGTCGGCCATGATCGGCAGGTAGTCGGTCGCACCGTTCATCCGCTTGGCGGCACGAAGCTCAGCCAGTGCCTCGGCGTAGTGCCCGGCAGCGTACGCCGTCTCGCCCACCGCTTCGCGGACGACCGCGATGCGGGAGGCGCGGGCACGTGCAGCGAGGGCGTGACGGTAGGCGAGCTCGGGGTCCTCGTCGATGAAGGCTCCGGCCGCTGCCAGGTGCCGGGCGACGCGGGCTGCGAGCTTCTCGGGCAGGCCCTTCAGCTGGGCACGGACCCCACGGTCGAGCTCGATGCCCGTGATGTGCTCGGGCAGGTCCGGTCCGTCGTACGCCGCCTGGTCGGCGGTGCGGGCTTCCTTCTCCTCCGCGCGGCTCCTGGGCCCGCGCTGCTGGGCGCCGGCCGGGCGCTTGCCGCCCGTCGGCTTGCCACCCGACGGGCCGCGGCCACCCGACTTGCCACGGGTGTCCCCGGTTCGGCTCGCGCCGCCACGGGAGTCACCGCGGGAGTCGCTGCGTGAGTCGCTGCGGGATCCCCCTCGGGAGTCACCGCGGGCGCCGCCTCGCGAGTCGCTCTGCGACCCGCCACGGGACGACGAGCTGCCGCGGCCACTGCCGGACGAGCCATCTCGTCCGCCGCCGGACCCACCTCGTGACGGTCGCTGTCCTCGACGGTCCTCGGCCACAGCCGCACTTCCCTTCTCCACGCCTCGACACCCCGTTCGGGGGCAACGCTACTCATACCGCGCCAGAAATGGCGCAGGGGCCACCAGATCACTGGTGGCCCCTGCCAAATGTTTGTCCGGCGGCGTCCTACTCTCCCACAACCTCTCGGTTGCAGTACCATCGGCGCTGAAAGGCTTAACTTCCGGGTTCGGTATGGGACCGGGTGTTTCCCGTTTCGCTATGGCCGCCGTAACTCTTTCAACCTCTACAAACCCCCAGGTGTCCTGGGTTGGGTTTGTTGGTTGGGAACTGCTTAGTGGACGCGAACAAGTGTGTGTGTTCGTTGGTTTGCGCGGTCGTACGTCACACAGTTGGTGTGTGTGGTTTTGTACGGTGTTGGGACAAGCCCTCGGCCTATTAGTACCGGTCGGCTAGGCATTACTGCTGTACACCTCCGGCCTATCAACCCCATGTTCTGTGGGGGGCCTTACCCCATTATTGGGTGGGAAACCTCATCTTGAAACGTGCTTCCCGCTTAGATGCATTCAGCGGTTATCACTTCCGAACGTAGCCAACCAGCCGTGCTCTTGGCAGAACAACTGGCACACCAGAGGTTCGTCCATCCCGGTCCTCTCGTACTAGGGACAGCCTTTCTCAAGTTTCCTGCGCGCGCGGCGGATAGGGACCGAACTGTCTCACGACGTTCTAAACCCAGCTCGCGTGCCGCTTTAATGGGCGAACAGCCCAACCCTTGGGACCTACTCCAGCCCCAGGATGCGACGAGCCGACATCGAGGTGCCAAACCATCCCGTCGATATGGACTCTTGGGGAAGATCAGCCTGTTATCCCCGGGGTACCTTTTATCCGTTGAGTGACCACGCTTCCACATGCCGTGGCCAGATCACTAGTTCCGACTTTCGTCCCTGCTCGACATGTCTGTCTCACAGTCAAGCTCCCTTGTGCACTTACACTCGCCACCTGATTGCCAACCAGGCTGAGGGAACCTTTGAGCGCCTCCGTTACATTTTAGGAGGCAACCGCCCCAGTTAAACTACCCATCAGGCACTGTCCCTGATCCGGATGACGGACCTAGGTTAGACATCTAGTACGACCAGAGTGGTATTTCAACGTTGACTCCACCCCCACTGGCGTGAGGGTTTCACAGTCTCCCACCTATCCTACACAAGCCGTACCAAACACCAATACCAAACTATAGTAAAGGTCCCGGGGTCTTTCCGTCCTGCCGCGCGTAACGAGCATCTTTACTCGTAGTGCAATTTCGCCGAGTCCATGGTTGAGACAGTGGGAAAGTCGTTACTCCATTCGTGCAGGTCGGAACTTACCCGACAAGGAATTTCGCTACCTTAGGATGGTTATAGTTACCACCGCCGTTTACTGGGGCTTAAATTCTCAGCTTCGACCCCAAAGGGTCTAACCGGTCCTCTTAACCTTCCAGCACCGGGCAGGAGTCAGTCCGTATACATCGTCTTACAACTTCGCACGGACCTGTGTTTTTAGTAAACAGTCGCTTTCCCCTGGTCTCTGCGGCCCTTCACGCTTCCCCCAGCAAGTGGGTTCACGATCCGGGCCCCCCTTCTCCCGAAGTTACGGGGGCATTTTGCCGAGTTCCTTAACCATGGTTGTCTCGATCGCCTTAGTATTCTCTACTTGATCACCTGAGTCGGTTTGGGGTACGGGCGGCTCGTTGCTCGCTAGAGGTTTTTCTCGACAGCATAGGATCACCCACTTCGCCATATGGCTCCGCATCACGTCTCAGACTCCACACTGAAGTGGATGGTGCGGATTTGCCTACACCACGTCCTACACGCTTGCCCACAGACAACCATCGCTGTGGCTGGGCTACCTTCCTGCGTCACCCCATCGCTTGACTACTACCAGCTCGGGTCCCACGCTCCGCTCACCAGCCTCGCCCCGAAGGGTCCGGTCCGATGAGTTTCGGGTGGTTAGCATCACCAGGTTCGTCATGGGCGCAACTTCGCCGGTACGGGAATATCAACCCGTTGTCCATCGACTACGCCTGTCGGCCTCGCCTTAGGTCCCGACTTACCCAGGGCAGATTAGCTTGACCCTGGAACCCTTGATCATTCGGCGCACGGGTTTCTCACCCGTGATTCGCTACTCATGCCTGCATTCTCACTCGTGTGGGCTCCACGCCTGGATCACTCCGGCGCTTCACTGCCCACACGACGCTCCCCTACCCATCCAGCGCACTGAACACCGATCAAGTCGATGCTGATGTATTCGCTGAATGCCATAGCTTCGGCGGATGACTTGAGCCCCGCTACATTGTCGGCGCGGAATCACTTGACCAGTGAGCTATTACGCACTCTTTCAAGGGTGGCTGCTTCCAAGCCAACCTCCTGGTTGTCAATGCGACTCCACATCCTTTTCCACTTAGTCACCGCTTAGGGGCCTTAGCTGATGGTCTGGGCTGTTTCCCTCTCGACTACGGAGCTTATCCCCCGCAGTCTCACTGCTGCGCTCTCACTTACCGGCATTCGGAGTTTGGCTAACGTCAGTAACCTTGTAGGGCCCATCGGCTATCCAGTGCTCTACCTCCGGCAAGAAACACGCAACGCTGCACCTAAATGCATTTCGGGGAGAACCAGCTATCACGAAGTTTGATTGGCCTTTCACCCCTATCCACAGGTCATCCCCTCAGTTTTCAACCTAAGTGGGTTCGGTCCTCCACGTCGTCTTACCGACGCTTCAACCTGCCCATGGATAGATCACTTCGCTTCGGGTCTTGAGCGCGCTACTGAAACGCCCTATTCGGACTCGCTTTCGCTACGGCTTCCCCACACGGGTTAACCTCGCAACACACCGCAAACTCGCAGGCTCATTCTTCAAAAGGCACGCCGTCACCCCTGCACAAGGCAGAAGCTCCGACGGATTGTAGGCACACGGTTTCAGGTACTATTTCACTCCCCGCCAGGGGTACTTTTCACCTTTCCCTCACGGTACTTGTCCGCTATCGGTCATCAAGGAGTATTTAGGCTTAACGGGTGGTCCCGCCAGATTCACACGGAATTTCAGGGGTTCCGTGTTACTTGGGAACACGCTCCAGAGCCAGCGCTTTACGTCTACGGGCCTATCACCCTCTACGGTACGGCTTTCCAACCGACTTCGACTTCCACACTGGTTTCTTACTCTGTGCTGAGCCGGCAGACTCAGCTGAACGGTCCCACAACCCCCCGAATGCAACCCCTGCCGGGTATCACACACTCGAGGTTTGGCCTCATCCGATTTCGCTCGCCACTACTCTCGGAATCACTGTTGTTTTCTCTTCCTGTCGGTACTGAGATGTTTCACTTCCCGACGTTCCCTCCACACACCCTATGTGTTCAGGTGCAGGTAACACGACATGACTCGTGCTGGGTTTCCCCATTCGGACACCCCCGGATCACAGCTTGGTTGCCAACTCCCCAGGGCTTATCGCAGGCTCCAACGTCCTTCATCGGCTCTTGATGCCAAGGCATCCACCATGTGCCCTTCATAGCTTGTCTCAACAACGTCAAAACAACACACGCCCAAACAGCACACGCCATTCACGCGCACGTCATACACAACGCACGAGACAAACCAAAGAACACCCGACCCACCCCCCAATCAAAGGAATGAGCCGGCAGACTCTTCACACACCGCAAACCCGTAAGGAAACGAGTCCACGGCGCGAAGATAATTACACACTCACCACACACCCATCGCCAGGAGCCACACCCAAAAGGTGCGCCACCCGATCACGGCGTGCAGTGAAGATGCTCGCGTCCACTATGCAGATCTCAAACAACAACCCCACCAACCCCCCCACCCCCCACAAGGAGGAGCACGAGCGAAGAGAGGAACAGAAGCCCAACCACACACACCACCCTCGGCTTTGACGCCAAGGACGGCCGCGACGGCTGATCCTTCAGGACCCAACAGTGTGCTTGACCCCACCCCCACCAACGCAGGGCATGAGTGAACCAGAAGTACCCGGCTCTCCACGGAAACCCGTGACGAACCAGCTCGCTGATGTCGACGATTCCACTAGTGAGACACCACCATCGCACCTGGGCGCTTCGCGACCCAGTATGGGCCGGCCAGATGTCGGGGTGTGTGCTCCTTAGAAAGGAGGTGATCCAGCCGCACCTTCCGGTACGGCTACCTTGTTACGACTTCGTCCCAATCGCCAGCCCCACCTTCGACGGCTCCCTCCACAAGGGTTGGGCCACCGGCTTCGGGTGTTGCCGACTTTCGTGACGTGACGGGCGGTGTGTACAAGGCCCGGGAACGTATTCACCGCAGCGTTGCTGATCTGCGATTACTAGCGACTCCGACTTCATGGGGTCGAGTTGCAGACCCCAATCCGAACTGAGACCGGCTTTTTGGGATTCGCTCCCCCTTACGGGATCGCAGCCCTTTGTACCGGCCATTGTAGCATGCGTGAAGCCCTGGACATAAGGGGCATGATGACTTGACGTCATCCCCACCTTCCTCCGAGTTGACCCCGGCAGTCTCCTATGAGTCCCCACCATTACGTGCTGGCAACATAGAACGAGGGTTGCGCTCGTTGCGGGACTTAACCCAACATCTCACGACACGAGCTGACGACAGCCATGCACCACCTGTACACCCCCAAAAGAAGCCCCATCTCTGGAGCGGCAGGGTGTATGTCAAACCCAGGTAAGGTTCTTCGCGTTGCATCGAATTAATCCGCATGCTCCGCCGCTTGTGCGGGCCCCCGTCAATTCCTTTGAGTTTTAGCCTTGCGGCCGTACTCCCCAGGCGGGGCGCTTAATGCGTTAGCTGCGGCACGGAATCCGTGGAATGGACCCCACACCTAGCGCCCAACGTTTACGGTGTGGACTACCAGGGTATCTAATCCTGTTCGCTCCCCACACTTTCGCTCCTCAGCGTCAGGTCATTCCCAGAGAACCGCCTTCGCCACCGGTGTTCCTCCTGATATCTGCGCATTTCACCGCTACACCAGGAATTCCGTTCTCCCCTGAATACCTCTAGTCTGCCCGTATCGAAAGCAAGCCAGGTGTTAAGCACCTGGTTTTCACTCCCGACGCGACAAACCGCCTACGAGCCCTTTACGCCCAATAATTCCGGACAACGCTCGCACCCTACGTATTACCGCGGCTGCTGGCACGTAGTTGGCCGGTGCTTCTTCTGCAGGTACCGTCACTTGCGCTTCGTCCCTGCTGAAAGAGGTTTACAACCCGAAGGCCGTCATCCCTCACGCGGCGTTGCTGGATCAGGCTTCCGCCCATTGTCCAATATTCCCCACTGCTGCCTCCCGTAGGAGTCTGGGCCGTGTCTCAGTCCCAGTGTGGCCGGTCACCCTCTCAGGCCGGCTACCCGTCGAAGCCATGGTGAGCCATTACCTCACCATCAAGCTGATAGGCCGCGAGCACATCCCTGGCCGAAAAACTTTCCACAACCAACCATGCGGTCAGATGTCATATCCGGTATTAATCACCGTTTCCGGTGGCTATCCCAAAGCCAGGGGCAGATTACTCACGTGTTACTCACCCGTTCGCCGCTCGAGTACCACCGAAGTGGCCTTTCCGCTCGACTTGCATGTGTTAAGCACGCCGCCAGCGTTCGTCCTGAGCCAGGATCAAACTCTCCATCGAAAACATACCCACCAACCACCCAAAAGGAGGCCAACAGGACTATCAATAAGAGCCACATCCATGACTGAACAAAACTAGCGATGGAACCCCCGAAAGGGTCCCGCCAGAATCATTGTCAAAGAAACCGCGACACCACACCCACCAACCCAAAAGGCCGGTGAGCAAACATGATGTCAACGGGGCATAACAAACTAATTCGTCGACTAATCAAACACACTGTTGAGTTCTCAAGAATCAGACGCACCCACATCGCGATCCGGTGAGGATCTCGGTTGCGTGAGGCAACTGGTGAAACTTAGCGAGCGACTTTCTGCCGTGGCAAATCCTCGGCTGTTTCGCTCTGACCCGGTGGTGTCACCGTGACCGGTGACCGCTTCGAGTTGTCCTGCCCGGGGCCGGGAGCCCGACCTGACCGGTCTTGCTCCCCGCCGCTCCCTGGCGACAGAGAGAACATTATGCAGTTCGCCCGGATCGTGCAAATCGAAACGCTGTGACCGCGAGCACACTTGCGTTTCCGCAGGTCAGAGGCCCGTTGTGACCCCTGGGGCAGTTGGGAGGGGGTGTCGGGCGGGCCGAAAGGACCCGCCCGACGACGTCCTCAGGAGACCTCGACGCCCGCGAACTTCTTCTTGCCGCGGCGCAGCACGAGCCAGGACCCGGCGACCAGGTCGGACGCGGAGGGCTGCAGCTCGGGGTCCTCGACCCGCACGTTGTTGAGGTAGGCGCCGCCCTCGGCGACGGTGCGTCGGGCCTCCCCCTTGCTCTTCGCGAGACCTGCGGCCACGAGGAGGTCGAGGATGCCGGGCAGCTCGCCGGCGGGAAGCGTCGTACCGCCGGCCTCCCTCAGGGCGGAGGCGAGGGTGTCGGGCTTGATGCCGTCCAGGTCTCCCCCGCCGAACAGCGCGGCGGCCGCGGCCTTGGCGTGCTCGACCTCGTCTGCGCCGTGCACCAGGGCGGTGACCTCGTCGGCCAGGCGCTTCTGGCCGGCACGCAGGAACGGCTTGTCGGCCGTCTGCTGCTCGAGGTCCTCGATCTCCTCTCGGGAGAGGAACGTGAACACGCGGAGCAGCTCCCCGACCTTCTCGTCCTCCACGTTGAGCCAGAACTGGTGGAAGGCGTAGGGCGACAGCATCTCCGGGTCGAGCCAGAGCGCGCCACCCTCGGTCTTGCCGTACTTGGTGCCGTCGGACTTGGTGAGGAGCGGTGTCGCGAGCGCATGTGCGTGCCCGCCGTCGGTGCGCCGGATCAGCTCCACCCCTGCGGTCAGGTTGCCCCACTGGTCGGAACCGCCGAACTGCAGCGTGATGCCGTGCTGGCGGTGGAGCTCGAGGAAGTCCATCGACTGCAGCAGCACGTAGGAGAACTCGGTGTAGCTGATGCCTGACTCGAGCCGTCGCTTGACGGTGTCGCGCGCGAGCATCCGGTTGACCGGGAAGTGCTTGCCGATGTCGCGCAGGAAGTCGATCGTCGACAGCGAGGCGGTCCAGTCGTAGTTGTTCACCATGGTCGCGGCGTTGGGGCCGTCGAACGACAGGAACGGCTCGATCTGCCCACGCACGCGCTCGACCCACTCCTTGACCGTGTCGAGGGAGTTGAGCGTGCGCTCCCCGGAGTCGCGCGGGTCGCCGATCATGCCGGTGGCACCGCCGACGAGGGCGTACGGCGTGTGGCCCGCCTCCTGGAGCCGCCTCGCGGTCAGCACCTGCACGAGGTGGCCCATGTGGAGGCTCGGGGCGGTCGGGTCGAAGCCCACATAGAACTTGACGCTCCCCTCACCCAGCGCGGCGCGGAGCGCATCGCGGTCGGTGGAGTGCGCGATGAGGCCGCGCCACTCCAGCTCGTCGAGGACGTTGGGGCTGGTCACGTGAGTTCCTTCGGGTGAGGTGGACTGGTTCGCGGGCACTAGCCTAGGGCGAGGACGCAGGAGGTTCGGCACGTGATCGCAGGCAGGTACCGGCTCGAGCGGCAGATCGGCCGCGGTGGCTCCGGAACGGTGCACCTCGCGCTCGACGAGGTCCTCGGCCGCCAGGTGGCGATCAAGCGCATCGGGTTGATCCCGGGCTCGGACAGCGCCGAGCTCGAGCGCGCCGAGCGCGAGGCGCGGCTCGCCGCCGCGCTCAACCACCCCAACGTGGTGTCCGTCTTCGACCTCGTCGACGAGGAGGACGTGCGCTGGCTGGTGATGGAGTACGTCGACGGCGAGACGCTGAGCGAGCGGGTACGGACCTCGGGTGCGATGGACGCCACCGAGGCGGCGACGCTGCTGGCGCAGGCCGCCGACGCTCTGGTCGAGGCGCACGACCACGGCATCGTGCACCGCGACGTGAAGCCCAGCAACATCATGATCGCGGGCGGCGCGGCCAAGCTGAACGACTTCGGCATCGCCCGCTCGGAGGACGACCCCTCCCTCACCCAGACCGGCCTGGTGACCGGCTCGCCGGCCTACCTCGCTCCCGAGGTCGCGTCGGGCTCGTCGGCCACCCCGGCGAGCGACGTGTGGTCGCTCGGCGCCACGCTCTACCACGCGGTCACGGGCAAGCCGCCGTACGACGTCGGCGACAACCTGATCGGGGCGCTCTACAAGATCGTCCACGAGGACCCGCCGCGGTTGCCCGACGACCACCCCATGGCCGGTCTGCTGACGGTGATGATGAACCGCGAGGTCGATGCGCGCTGGACGATGCCGCGCGTGCGCGACGAGCTGGCGCGCATCGCCCGTGGGCAGCGCTCCACCGTGGCCCCGGCTCCCGCTCCGCCGCCCACCCGCGAGGTGACCGGCATGCTGCCGGTGCAGGCCGGTCCTCCGGCTGCGCCCGCCCCCCGGCACGGCGCCCGGTGGGGGTGGCTGGCTGCCGTCGCGGTGCTCGCGGTCGCGGCCGTCGTAGCGGCGTACGTCTGGGCGGGCCGCGGCACCCCCGAGGCGCTGCCGGACGAGCAGCAGACACGCTCGGCGGAGACGTCGGAGACCACCACCGGCAGCACCGCTCCGCCGGTGACGGCGGAGGACACCCGCGAGCAGATGGATGCCTTCATCACCTCCTACCTCGCCACCGTCACGAGCGACCCCCGGGCGGCCTTCGACCGGCTGACGCCCGAGTTCCAGCAGGCCAGCGGTGGCTACGAGGGCTACATGGGGTGGTGGGGCCGCGTGCAGTCGGCGTCCCTGGCCGAGGTCGCCAGCGACCCGTCGGACCTGACGGTCGGCTACACCGTCAACTACGTGATGAGGACCGGAGAGCGGAACACCCAGCGCGTGCGGCTGCAGCTCGAGCGGTTCGACGACCAGCTCCTCATCGCCGGCGAGGGGTAGTCAGCCGGAACCCGTCGCGGATCCGCCGAGGCGGTGACGCTGCGCCCACAGGGCGGCCTGGGTGCGGTCGGCGACGCCGATGCGCTGGTAGGCCGAGGTGAGGTGCGCCTTGACGGTGCGCTCGGTGATGCCGAGCCGCTGGGCGATCTGCTTGTTGAGCAAGCCCTCGACCACGAGCCGGAGCACCTCGGCCTCGCGCGGTGACAGGGCCGAGACCTCGACGTCCTCGGACTCGGCGGCGGCGGTCGACCGGCGTGACAACAGCCGTCGCGCGGCCCGGGGGTCGAGGGGCGAGCCGCCCCGCGCCACTGCGCGGATGCCGTCGAGGAGCACCTCGGGCTCGGCATCCTTGAGCAGGTAACCCACCGCACCGGCCTCGATGGCGGCGTCGATGCGGGCGAAGTCGGAGAAGGACGTCAGGACCAGCACCTCCGTGCCGGTCGCCTCGCCGACGATCGCGCGGGTGGCCTCGACGCCGTCGAGGACGGGCATCTGCAGATCCATCACCGCCACGTCGGGCCGGTGCTCGCGCACCAGGTCGACGGCCTCGCTGCCGTCCCTCGCGACGCCGACCACCTCGAGGTCGTCGGTCGACTCGATCAGACCGGTCAGTCCGCGCCGTACGACGGCGTGGTCGTCGGCCACCACCACGCGGATCATCCGACCGGCACCTCCACGCGGACCATCGTGCCCGAGCCCGGTGCGGACTCGACCTCCCAGGTGCCGCCGTGCTCGCGCACGAGGCTCTCGGCCGCGCGCAGGCCGAAGTGGTCGTCGGTCGCCATGGTGGCCGGGTCGAAGCCGACCCCGTCGTCGACGACCTCCAGCACCAGCCGGTCGTCCTCGTGACGGACGGTCAGTGACATCCGGTCGGCGCGGGCGTGGCGCGCCACGTTGCGGACCGACTCCTGGGCGACCCGCCACAGCAGCGCGACCGCCGGACGGGACGCACCGTCGGCGCCGCTGACGTCGACGTCGACCGTCGTCCCGGCCGCCACCAGCGGGGCGACCAGGTCGTCGACCGCGGCGGCCAGGCCGGCCGTGTGCAGGTCGGGCGGGTAGATCTCGACGAGGAGGGACCGGAGGGACCGGATGCTCACCCGCAAGGACCGTCCGACGTCCTCGAGCTCGCGGCGGTCGGGCTCGTCCGCGTGGGCCGCCAGCGCCGAGAGGGCCATCGACGAGCCGGACAGGTCCTGCACGACGCCGTCGTGGAGGTCGCGGGCGATGCGCAGCCGCTCGGCGTCGGAGGCGCGGACGGCGGCCTCGAGCAGGCGCTCGCGCTCGCGCGCGGCACGCGACAGGCGCCTGGACAGCAGGAGGACCAGCGGGGTGCCGAGCGCGACGAGGGCGACCAGGGCGCCGATGGTGATGGGCAGGAACCGGTCGAGGATCTGCGCCCGGCTCGCGCGGATGTCGTCGACGCCGAGGTAGGCCTCGAAGAGGAGCGGCTCCCCCTCGGGCGAACGGACGCGGGTGTAGACCTCCAGGAGGTCGCCGCCCAGGTCACGCTCGAAGCGGTTCTCCGGCCGGCCGAGGTCGGACAGCTCGGCATCGGTCCCCCCGTCGCGCAGCACCTCCAGCTCGTCGTCACCGAGCGGGTAGACCGCGCCGATCAGCTCGGTGCGGTCGCTGTAGAGCACGGTGCCGTCGGCGTCCCACAGCTTGATGCGCAGCACGTCGTCGACGAGCAACCGGTCGAGGGCCGTACGGTCCATGCGGTCGATGGCGGCCGCGTCGCCCTCCGTCAGGCCGGGCGGGATCGCCGGCTGGGCCACGGAGCGCGCGAGCACCCAGGTCAGCGAGCGTGCGTCGGCGATCGCCTCCTCGTCCGCTGCCGAGCGGCTCAGGGCACTGGTGGCCAGCACGACGACGACGAGCGTGACGAATCCCGCGGCCAGGAACTGTGCCACGGGATTCGTCAGCCAGCGCATGGGGCGTACCTCCGATGTGGTCAGTAGTTGACCACACCCCGGCACACCTGGCCGTCCCGCACGGCGCGGAACGCCAGGGTGTCGGTGCCAGCGAGGTCGACCACCTTGCGCTCGACCTCGAACGAGCCGCTGCGCGGGGTGGTCGTGGCCACGCCGCGGTCGCTCACCGAGCCGTTGTGGCGCAACGTCCAGCGCCACCGCTGACCCGCGACGTTGGAGTCGATCTCGCCCTCGACCTCGAGGCGCCCGTCGTCGGTCTTGACCTTGAGCTTCCAGTCCGCGCCCGCGCTGCAGCTCCCGGTGCGGATCACGCGGTCGTCGTCGTCCTGTGCGGCGCCGGCGGTGCCGACGCCCACCGTGCCGACGCTCAGGCCGGCGATGGCGACACCGACAGCGAGTGCTCGGGCGAGTCGGGTCGTGCTGCTGATCGTGCTGTTCATGGGTCCTCCTCGGTTGGTGGTCCCAGCCTCGTCGCCCGGGGCGACGCCGACGAGATGGCCGATGGTGCTAGTACCCCGGACTGGTCCCAACGGGTGTGAGGGCGACGTGGTGCAGGTGACTAGCCTTGAAGGTCAGCCACGGAAGGGGCCTACGTGATCGCAGGCAGGTATCGCCTGGAGAAGGAGATCGGCCGTGGAGGTGCCGGTGTCGTCCACCTCGCGCACGACGAGCTGTTGGACCGCCGGGTCGCCGTCAAGCGCATCGGCCTGCTCCCCGGGACCACCACCGAGGACGTGTCGCGCGCCCAGCGCGAGGCGCGGTTGGCGGCCGGGATCAGCAACCAGCACGTCGTGTCGATCTTCGACCTCGTCAAGGACGAGGACTGCTACTGGCTCGTGATGGAGCACGTCGAGGGACGCACGCTCGCCGAGCTGGTCACGGACGACGGCCCGCTCCCCGTCCGGCGCGCAGCGGCGATCCTCGCCCAGGCCGCCGACGCGCTCGTGCAGGCCGGCACCTCCGGGATCGTGCACCGCGACGTCAAGCCGAGCAACATCTTCGTGGGTGCCGACGACCGCGCCAAGCTCGGCGACTTCGGCATCGCGCGGGCCGCCAGCGACACTGCGCTCACCCAGACCGGCCTGATCACCGGGTCCCCCGCCTACCTCGCGCCCGAGGTGGCCACGGGAGAGCCCGCGACCGCCGCCAGCGACGTCTGGTCGCTCGGCGGCACGCTGTTCCACGCGCTGGCCGGCAGGCCGCCGTACGACGTCGGGGACAACGTGCTCGGGGGCCTCTACAAGATCGTCCACGAGGACCCGCCCCGCCTGCCCGACGACCACCCGGCGGCCGGGCTCCTGGCCGCGATGCTCGTCAAGGAACCGGCGCAGCGCTGGCCGGCCTCGAAGGTGCGCGACGACCTGCGCCGGATCGCCCGCGGCGAGCCGTCGCAGGCGCCCGCGCCCACCGGGCGCGACGGTCAGGCCACCGCCGTGATGGCCGCCGCTCCACCGGCACCTCCGCCGCACGAGCGCGGCACCACCACAAGCACGACCTCCGGGCCCGCTGCAGCCCCGACACCGCCGCGCGCCGGCCGGTCAGCGACACCTGCCCCGACCCCGGTGAGCCCGGCCGCGGACACCTCGCGCGGACGGTCGCGCGGCTGGATGGCGGCCCTGGTCGCGCTCGTCCTGGTGGCGGGCGTCGGCACGTGGCTGCTGTGGCCGCGCGACGAGGAGCCGAGCGACGCCGGACGGAGCGACGCCTCACCGAGCGCCTCGCAGGACCCGACCTCGGACTCCCCGTCCGATAGCCCCAGCGACAGCCCGTCCGCCAGCGAGGAGCCAACCACCGAGCCGAGTCCGTCCAACGCGGCGGGCGGGACTCCCGCAGCGATGCGGTCCTTCGTCCAGGACTACTTCGCGACCGTCACCTCGGACCCGGAGTCGACCTTCGCGATGCTGACGCCCGAGTTCCAGTCCGCGAGCGGTGGCATCGAGGGCTACACCGGTTTCTGGAGCACCATCCAGTCCGCGACGCCGCGGGCCATCAAGGCCGATCCCCGGTCGCTGAGCACGACGTACACGATCGACTTCGTCACCACGTCGGGCCAGACGCGGACGGAGCAGGGCCGGCTGCAGCTCGAGCAGCAGGGCGACGGGTTCCTCATCGCCGGTGAGGGATAGCGCGCCGGGGCACGCACTGCGCGCACTGTTCGGCCCCTTCCGATCGGTGGGGATCGCCACCTCGGGTGGAGTGATCGTCGCCCGCACTGGGATGCGAACGATCTCCATCTCCCACAACGGCTACCTCTGGGCCCCGGTCACCACCGGCTAGGGCTCAACCTGGCCTCCCACGGGGCTACGCTGCTCGGATGGAGCTCGGTCACGTGACCTTGAGCGACGGCCGCCGCGTCGACACCTACGTCGGCGGCGACCCGAACGGGCCCGCCGTCCTCGTGCAACACGGGATGCCGCAATGCCGGCTGGTGGCCACCCACCTCGACGACGGCGCCCGCGAGGCCGGGGTGCGGCTGCTCGCCCTCAGCCGGCCCGGCTTCGGCCAGTCCTCATGGGCGGAGCCCAGCCTCGCCTCATGCGGCCGCGACGCCCTCGACGTCGCTACAGCCCTGGGCGCAGACACGTTCGCGGTCCTCGGCATCTCGTTCGGCGGCCCGTTCGCGGCCGCGACGGCGGCTGCCGACCCGGAGCGGGTCTCCGCGCTCGGCATCTGTGTCGGGATCGGTCCCTGGCGCATCCTCGACGCCGACGACCCCGACCTGGTTGCGGAGCTCGACATCCTCGCCCTCGATGACGCGGGACGCACCGACGAGGCCGTTGAGGCGTACCGCGAGCTGATGGCGGGCGTGTTCGACGACATGTTGGCCAAGGAGTCCGACGAGGAGCTGATGGTCGCGTTCGACGCCATGGTGTCGCCGGACGGGAAACGGGACGTCGACTGGGACGCGTTCCCGCCGCAGTGGCGCGAGCGGTTCGCGCGTGATGTGCGCGAGGCGCTCACCACCTACGACGGCATGGCCCACGACAACATCGCGGCCGGGAGGAACTGGGACATCGACCTGACGACCATCCACCAGCCGACGTTCTTGTGGTACGGCGCCGACGACGACCTGCTGCCGCTCAAGCATGGCCTCTGGTGGGAAGCACAGCTGCCTCAGGCGCAGCTGACCGTCCGCCCCCGGACTGGTCACGGCGGCGCGTACTTCATACACAGCGAGGACATGTCCCGCACGCTGACAGCGGCATCCTGACCTCGAGGCGAAGCAATACGCGCACTGCGTAGGGCGGGTGGGGCTCGAACCCACGACCCAAGGATTATGAGTCCTCTGCTCTGACCGACTGAGCTACCGCCCCTCGGGCCGCACACTAGGCGATGGGGGCCTCGACCTCGTACATGTGCTCCACGACGCGGAAGCCGAGGCCCGTGTTCGTGCGGTGCATCGCGGTGTTGGACGGCGCGGTCCACGTGTGGACGAGCCGGACGTCGTCGGGCAGGTCGGCGTAGTTGGCGGTCTTGAGGGCGGCTCCGAGGCGGTGGCCGCGGTGCTCGGGCATCACCAGCGTGTCGTCCTGCCAGCCGTAGTCGGTGCCGTGCGGGACGAACAGCAGCGAGTAGCCGCCGAACGTGCCGTCCGCGCGGCGGCGGGCTGCGGCCACCCGGACGTCGTACGCCCGCATGAGCCGTTCCTCCGACGTGGCCAGCCGCTCGTCGTTGAGGACCTCGGGCTCGAGGTCGAGCTCCCCGGTCGGGACGTCGGCGTTCATCTGGTTGCGCATGGCGAGGTAGGCCTCGCGGTGCTCGTCGGGGCAGCGGCCACGCCAGGTGACGACCTCGTACGCCGGGTCGACCGGCGACGTGGCGACGGGGAGGTCGGCGACGAGGTGGTCCTCGCGGTGCTTGTCGACCGTGCCCATGGCCGCGGCGAACTCGCGGGCGGGGCCGGGCGTGGCGACGTCGACGGTCACCTCTCCCCCGACCCGGGTGCGGGCGGCGGCACGGGAGCGCTCCACCACGGCCTGCCACAGGGCACGGCCGACGCCGCGACGCCGGTGGGTGGGCAGCACCTGGACCTCGGCCCACGCGACGTCGGTGTTCTCGCTCAGCGGCAGCTCGAGCTCCGCGACCCCGACGACCTCGCCGCCCTCGACGGCCTGCAGCCACGTGCGGGCGTAGTGGGTGCTCGGCGAGGTGGCCGTGACCTCGAAGGCGGCCGCCGTGGCGATCAGGGCGTGCGGGTCGGTCGTGTCGAGCTCCACGATCTGCGCGTCGGTGTCCACCGGCCCATCCGACCGCACCCGCCAGCCGACGGGCAACCGGGATTCGGACGTTCGACTTCGCGTCCGCCGCCCGGCATGGGACAGTGATGCGTCTTTCGCAGCGGCTCGGGTACGGGAGGACCTCGGTGGCCAAGGATCGGTCTGCTCTGCTGTCCCCGTCGCAGCGTCATCTTGTGACGCGCTTCGGCTACGGCATCGACGCAACGCTCGCGCGCGACGTACGCCGTGCCGGCGGGGCGCCCGCGTGGTTCGAGCAGCAGCTCACAAGCCCGGGCTCGTTCCCCGACGGGGCTGCCGACGCCGTCCGACGGTGGTGGCCCGACCTCGACCGGCGGGCCTCCGATCTCTGGCAGCGCCAGGTCCAGGAGGTCCGCGGCGGCTGGCAGGTCATGGAGGACTACGGCCGCTGGCTGCTCGTCCGGCGCATCCGCACGCGGCGCCCGGTGCTGGAGAAGATGACCGAGTTCTGGGAGGCGATGCTCCACGTCCCGGTGAGCGGCGACGCCCACTTCACCTGGCGGGTGGACTACGGCGACACGGTCCGGCGCCACGCGCTCGGCCGCTTCGACGAGCTGCTGACCGCGACCACGACCCACCCGGCGATGCTGATCTTCCTCTCCGCCGCGACCTCGACCAAGCGCGCACCCAACGAGAACCTCGGGCGCGAGCTGCTCGAGCTGCACACGCTCGGCGCAGGCAACTACGACGAGGACGACGTCAAGGCGTCGGCGCGGATCCTCACCGGCCACCACGTCGACCTCTGGGAGTCGTGGAAGGCGTCGTACGTCAAGGAGGACCACGCGACCGGGAAGGTGCGGGTCAAGGGGTTCACCCACACGAACCGCAAGGCCGACGGCCGCGAGGTCACCCGGGAGTACCTCCGCTACCTCGCGCACCACCCGCTGACCGCCCAGCACGTCTGCGAGCGGCTCGCGACCAAGTTCGTGCGCGACGACCCGCCGCGGTCGCTGGTCAAGCGGCTGGCCAAGGTCTACCTGAAGAACGACACCGCGATCGTGCCAGTGCTGCGCGCCCTGGCGGCCAGCAAGGAGTTCCGGTCCTCCGCGGGCGACAAGCTGCGCGACCCGGGCGAGGACGTCGTCGCCACCTATCGCGCCCTGGGCGTCGAGGTCGGCCGGCCGAGCCGCAACGACTCCGCGTCCAACGCGATCCTCTGGCAGGCGTCCCGGCTTGGCCTCACCCCCCATGCCTGGCCGCGCCCCGACGGGACTCCCGTCACCGACCGCGTGTGGGCCTCGCCCTCGCGGGCGCTCGGCTCGATGGACCTGCACTACTCGATGGCCGGCGGGTGGTGGCCCTCCGAGGGCATCCGCTACCGCACCCCGCGTGCGTGGGTGTCGTCGAAGAAGCCGGTGCGCTTCGAGGACCTCGTCGACGCGGTCAGCCGCGACCTGCTGCACCGGCCCGCGAGCAAGCGTCTGGTGCAGACGGCGACCATCGCCACCGGCTGCAAGGCCAGGGAGAAGATCGACCGCGACCACGCCCTCTACCAGTGGGGCTTCCCGCGGCTGCTGGCCGCCGTCCTCGACTCCCCCGACCACCTGGCGTGCTGACATGACTGCTCCCCACCCGACCCCTGCCTCCCCTGCTGCTCCGGGGGCCCGACCCTGCGGCTGCCCCGACTACGACGAGGCACGACTGGCCCTGAGCCGCCGTGCGCTGCTCGGCACCGCCCTCGCCGGAGGTGCCGTCGCGCTCGGCCCGTCGCTCACGGGCACCGGCCCGCCTGCGTACGCCGTCACCGGCCGCAGCGCCGCCCGACTGGCCGCGCCCGGCGGCTCCGTGCTGGTGATCCTCTCGCTGCGTGGCGCGGCCGACGGCCTCTCGCTCGTCGTCCCGCACGCCGACCCCGTCTACTACGCCGCGCGCCCGCGGCTCGCGATCCCCCACACCGCGCTGCTGGCACCGGACGCGATGTTCGGGTTGCACCCCGCCCTCGCGCCGCTGCTGCCGATGTGGGACGCGGGCACGCTGGCCGCCGTGCACGCCACCGGCATGGCCGCGCCCAACCGCTCGCACTTCGCGGCCATGGAGGCCATCGAGGACGCCGCTCCCGGCTCGTCCGAGCGCACCGGCTGGCTCAACCGCCTGCTGGGCGAGCTGCCCGGCACCTCGCCGCTGCAGGGCACGGCGATGGGCAACCAGGCGCCCACCTCGCTCTTCGGCGCCCAGCCGGCCTTCGTCGTCGGCCGGGTCGACCAGGCCAAGGTCGCCGGCGCCGACGAGGAGGGACGCCGGCTGGCGTCCCTGACGCACGCGTGGCGCGGAAGCAGCCGGATGAGCCGCGCAGTGCGCGACGCGATCTCGGGGGCGCAGACCTTCGGCGCCGCCCGGGACACCCCGGCCGGCGCGCCCGCCACCGCCTACCCCGCCAGCGGGCTGGGCCAGGCACTCTCGGACGTCTCCCGGATCGTGCGCTCGGGCGTCGGCACCGAGGTGATCACCGTCGACCAGGGCGACTGGGACATGCACACCGACGCGGGCACGCTGGAGTGGGGCGACATGAAGCGCAACGCCGGCGACCTGGCGAGCTCGATCGCGGCGTTCTTCGCCGACCTCGGCCCGGCCGCCGAGCGGGTCACCCTCGTGACGCTGAGCGAGTTCGGCCGCAGGGTGCGGGAGAACGACGACTACGGCACCGACCACGGCTTCGGCAACGTCATGTTCGTCGCCGGCGCCGGGGTGCGGGGCGGCCGCTACTACGGCTCGTGGCCCGGCCTGTCCGACACACCGGACGCCGACCTCCTGGTCACCACCGACTACCGCAGCGTGCTCGCGGAGGTCGTCACCCGACGGTTCGGTGTCTCGGTCGCGCAGGTCTTCCCGGGCTTCGCCCCGCAGGCCGTCGGCGTGATGGCCTGACGGCCTCCCGTTCTCCCGCAGGCGGTCAGACGACCTGCACGGGATGGCGCACGACGGCGTCGAAGAAGTAGCCCTGCGTGTTGAAGGCGGCCACGAACGGCTGGGTGCGGCCCTGCTCGTCGGTCGCCCTGGCGAGCAGCTCGTGGCGTCCGGGGCGCGGGTTGCCCCAGCGCACCGACCACTGCGTCCAACCCTCGTCCTCGCGGGACCGGCGGTCCAGGACGGCCGGGCGCCAGCTGGACCCGCCGTCGAGGCTCACCGAGACGCGACTGATCCGGCCCGCGCCGCTCCACGACCGCCCGCTGAGGGTGACGGGCCGCGACGGCAGCACCTGGTCCGGGGCCAGCTCCCACGCCGAGCGCACCGGGTTGACCGTCAGCGGCGGGGAGTCGGCCGGCCAGTCGGGGCCGACCATCCGGTAGAAGGTGGTGTTCCACGGCGACGTCAGCTGCGTCGTCGACACCTCCAGCGACCCGAGCCACTTGATGCTCGCGATGCCGACCCAGCCGGGCAGCACCAGGCGGAGCGGGTAGCCGTGGTCGGGCAGCAGGTCCTCACCGTTCATCCCCCACGCGAGCAGCGCGTCGTCGAGCGCCTTCTCCACCGGGAACGGACGACGCACCCGGCCGTAGTCCGTGCCACCCGAGACGAAAGGGTCGTCGAGCCCGGTGGCCTGGATGGACACCGCGTCCGGCGACAGCCCGACGGAGGCGAGGACGTCGCGCAGGCGGACGCCGCTCCAGCGCACGGTGCCGACGGCGCCGAGCGTCCAGGCGGTGCCGGAGACGGTCTGTCCCTGCTGGGTCCGGAAGTAGCTCCGACCGTTGCCGGTGCACTCCACCACGGCGGTGATCTCGTGGTGGGGCAGCCGCTGGAGGTCGGCGAACGACAAGCTGAGCGCCTCCCCGTCTCCCCTCGGCGTCGCCAGCCCGTCGCCGTACACGCGCAGCGCGTAGGTCGACCGGTCGACCTGCGGGGTGCGGGTGTGGTTGCGCACGAACAGGCGCGACTGGGGCGTGAGGTAGCGCTGGGGGTCGACCGAGGCCCAGCGCATCTCGGCGTTGGTCCCGAAGTCCGTGAAGTAGGCCGGCGGGGTGGGCTTGAGGATGAACGGGGACGCAGCGGACGCAGGGGCTGCGCGCCACACGGAGGTGGGAACGGCCGCGGCGCCGACGAGAGCGGCAGCGGCGGTGAGGAATCCACGGCGGGTGGGCGCGTACGAGGTCATGCGCCCGACCATATAGGAGTAAGTCGTTCGTTTCACTACACAACACGAGCCGGCAGACACGCCGCCGTCGCGGTGCCATGCTCGGGGCATGAGCGCCGAACGACCCGCACCCCCGTCCTTCGAACCGCTGCCCGAGGACTGGCAGAGCGCCCTGTTCGTCGTGGCGCACCCGGACGACATCGAGTACGGCGCGGCCGCTGCGGTCGCGCGGTGGACCGGCCAGGGGAAGAAGGTCGTCTACTGCATGGTGACCAGCGGCGAGGCCGGGATCGACGGGATCCACCCCGACGAGTGTGGACCACTGCGCGAGGCGGAGGAGATCGCGTCCGCCGCCGCCGTCGGCGTCGACGAGGTGCTGTTCCTGCGCCTGCCCGACGGGGTCCTGGAGTACGGCGTCGAGCTGCGGCGCGCGCTCGCGAAGGTCGTGCGCGAGCAGCGACCCGACGTCGCGCTGACCATCAACTTCCGCGAGACGTTCGGCGGCACCAACCTCAACCAGGCCGACCACATCGCCGTGGGCAGGGCGCTCCTCGACGCGGTCCGCGACGCCGGCAACCGCTGGGTGTTCCCCGAGCAGCTGACCGACGGCCTCGAGCCGTGGGGCGGCGTGAAGGCGGTGTGGGCGGGCGGGTCACCGCAGGCGACGCACGCGGTGGACGTGACCGAGACCTTCGCGGCCGGCGTCGCCTCCCTGAAGGAGCACCGGGCCTACATCGAGGGCCTCGGCTGGGAGGGCTGGGACCCCGAGGAGTTCCTCGACGGGATCCTCCGCGGCGGCGGCCAGGGGCTCGGCGTCACCCATGCGTCGACGTTCGAGGTGTTTCCCCTGGGCTGGGGCTGAGGGCCCCCCGCCCGAACCGGCGCCTGCCCCCGCGTGGCTGCCTCGCACCAGCACCGGCGAACCGCGCGCCGACCAGAGGCGGCGGGGTCGGCGCGGCCTCCACGAGGACCTCGTCGGCCGTCTCGTCGACAGATGTGGAATGGGCTGCAGTGGGGTCGTCCTGCGTCGGCACCGACGACAGGTCGTGATCGGCCAGGATCGCGCGCACCTCGTCGATCGTCGCGAGCAGCGCGTGCTCGTCCGTCGCGTCCGTGCAGGCCACCAGCGCGTGGCGACCGAGCGACGCGCCGACCACGTACGCCTCCTCGAACCGCAGCCGGACGAATCCCGCCACGGGTTGGTCCTCCAGCGAGCGCAGGATCGCGAGCATGCGGTTGCCCACCTCGTCGAGGTGGCGCCTCGCCGCCCCGTCCCCCGCCGTGGCGACGACGCGCGACCCGGCTGTGACGACACCAGCCCAGCGGACGCCCCCGACCGCCTGGACCCGGCCGAGGCAGTGGACGACCGTGGCCGTGGCGTCCGCGCCGCCGATCACCATGAAGGTCGGCACGGTGCGGGCCTCGGCGGGCGCGAGCACCGCCCGGTAGGTGCCCTCCCCGGCGGGCGTCCAGGTCACCCCGACCGTCAGGCGGCACGTGCCCAGCGCCTCCAGCGCCCGTAGGTCACCGATCTCGACCAGCTCCCCCGCGCGACGCGCCAGCCGGCCCGTGTAGGGCAGAGCAGCGGCGAGCGCACCCGCTGAGCCGTCGTCACCGACCACGATCCCGTCCGGGCGTACGACGAACTCGCAACGGTCGTGGCCATCCATCGGTCCTGCGCTCATGGCGCCACCCTGTCCCAGCCCTGCGCCGGACGGGGCGGCGTAACGCACAGTTCACACGCGACCGTGGAAGCGTTACCTCACGGCAACCGGGTGACCGGACCGGGTCAGGACGCCGAGCCGGGCAGGGTGCCCGTCTCGACCACCTGCTGGGCCACGGCGAAGAGCTTGATGTTCTGCTCCGACGAGAGCCGCTTGAGCACCGCGAAGGCCTGGTCCGAGGTCAGCGCGAACCGCTCGCGCAGGATCCCGGTCGCCTCGCCGATCAGCTGCCGGCTCGTCAGGGCCGTGTGCATCTGGTCGTGCCGCACGGTCGCGCTGAGGGCCACGGACGCGTGCGCCGCCGCGACGAGGCCGTCGAGCTTGTCCTCGTGGTCGAAGGCGTCGGGTTCGTAGGCGTAGAGGTTGAGCATGCCGATGCTGTCGCCCTCGACGAACAAGCGGAAGCCCAGGTAGGCCCGCACCCCGGTCCGGTCGACCACCTCGCTCCCCCACCGCGGCCAGGGGGCGTCCGTGCTGAGGTCGCCCACCGAGACCACGTCGGCGATCGGCGGTCCGCCCATTGCGGGCCCCTCGGCGAGGTCGTGCTGCAGGTCGTCCATCACCTGCAGCGACGCATGGGTGTGGGCGCAGGTGTCGTTGCGCCCCGACCGCAGCACGCAGACACCGGCGACGTCGCAGGCGTCGATCAGCTCGACGGCCATCGTGGCGATGCGTTGCAGGGTGTCGGCAGGGTGCCGGGCCTCCGACATCCCCCGCGCAGCCTCTGCCAGCCGCCGTCCGAACTCATGACGGTCCATGCGCACGCCTTCCCTCCCAGTGGCTCGACCCCGAGCGCATCGTATAGATGGGCCGGTGGAGCCCGAGCCGGCAGGCAGAGGGATGCGGCCCGGGTGGCCGCTTCTTGACCACCCGGGCCTGGTCCGCGCTGTGTCGCGACGCAGCGGGGACCTGGCCCGCCGTACCCGGATAGGCCCGCAACGATTCGCACGCGTGACGCGTCGCGCCTGCCTCACCCGGAGAGGATGAGGTGCGGCGTTCGTGCGCTGGCTAGCGTGTGGAGCCGGCGGTCGCCCGAGGTGATCGGACACCACCGCACGAACGCGCGGATGCGCACCGGTCGAGCGATGGGAGGGCGAGGGCGCCATGGTTGTCATGATCACGAGCACGGGTGTCTACCTGATCGTGGCTCTGGTCCTCCTCGTCATCGTCGGTGGCGGGATCGTGGTGGGCTACCGCAAGTACCGGCACGACCAGTAGGCCGCCTCCTCCGCGACGAACCGTCATCGCCCGAAGGGGGCACTCCATGCACACCAACCCTCAGCGTCTCGCGGCGGAGTTCTTCGGCACGTTCTGGCTGGTCTTCGGCGGCTGCGGTACGGCGGTGCTCGCGAGCGAGAACGTCCAGTGGCTCGGAGTCTCGCTCGCCTTCGGCCTCACGGTGCTGACCATGGCGTACGCCGTCGGCCACGTCTCGGGTGCACACTTCAACCCGGCAATCACGGTGGGCCTGGCCATGTGCAAGCGCCTCTCCTGGAAGGAGGTGCCCGGCTACGTCGTCGTCCAGGTCGTTGCCGCGATCACCGCGGCCTTCGTGCTGTGGGTCGTGGCGCACGGCATCCCCGGATTCGACTCCACGGAGACGGGCTTCGCCACCAACGGCTACGGCGACCGGTCGCCGATGGGCTACGACTGGTGGGCCGTGGCGATCATCGAGGTCCTCCTCACGGCGTTCTTCCTGTACGTCATCCTCGGCGTGACCGACACCCGAGCTCCCAAGGGCTTCGCACCCATCGCCATCGGACTCACGCTGACCCTGATCCACCTCGTCAGCATCCCGGTGTCGAACACGTCGGTGAACCCCGCCCGCTCCATCGGTCCGGCCATGTTCGCGGGATGGGACGCCATCTGGCAGCTGTGGCTGTTCATCCTGGCGCCGCTCCTCGGCGGGCTCATCGCCGGAGCCACGTACGCGACGTTGTTCGGCGACGGCGAGCCGGCGACCCCGCTCGAGGTGGCGACCGAGGGGTAGCGAGGCTGGGCGGCTGGCCCCTGCATCGGGAATGCGAAACGGCTCGCGACCTGCGTCTCCGCAGGTCACGAGCCGTTCATCACTGCTCCCCCGGTTGGACTCGAACCAACAACCCTCCGATTAACAGTCGAATGCTCTGCCAATTGAGCTACAGGGGATCGCTTGTGCAGCGAGGCGAAACCTTAGCAAGCCTCGACACCGCGGGTGAAATCAGGGCAGGCCGACGTCGCGGCGGGCCAGCTCGAGGGCCTCGCTGGCCGCGGCACGGACCTCCGGGTCGTCGGGATCGACCCCCTCGTCGTACTCGTAGACCCACTCGACACCACCCGCACCGGACGGTGCGCGGCGCGCGATCACCCGCAGCCCGCGGCGTCGGCCGAGCGCCACGTGGCGCTGGAGCACGACGCTGGCGGTGACCCGCTCGCGGACCAGCTCGAGCAGGCGCCCCGGGTCGGTGAGCGTCGCGGTGTGCACCGGTCGCTCCTCGCCCCAGCTGCCGACCTCGGTGAGCCGGAACGTGTCGGCGTCGCGGTCCCAGTTGGCCGCCTCGACCTGCTCCCAGGGCACGCGCCGGGTCTCGCCGTCCCGGACGACGTAGAACGCGTCGCGGGTGCCGGCGAGCACCGCGCCGTCGGTCGTGGTGGTCACGGCGAGCACCTTCTCGCCGCGCGGCACCTCCACGGAGGGGACGAGCGAACGCCGCCGCCAGCTCACGGGCACCATCAGGACTGCCCTCCCGGCTGGCCCACGGCACCCTCGCGCAGCTTGCGGCGGTGCTGCTCCAGCGTCACCAGCTCGCCGAACATCCGGTTGTAGTCGAGCGCCTGCTCGACGGGGTTGGTGCGCTGAAGGCGGGCCTTGACGTCGGCGATGCGGCGGGACGTGGTGAGCTCCTGGAGTCGGTAGACGTAGGCGACGGCGAACGTCGGGTTGGGGTCGCTGGTGCCGCGGACCGGCTCGACCCCGAGCTCGGTCACCGCCGCGACGACGGCGGGGTCGGTGGCCGACCCACGCACCTTGGCGGCCCACCCCGCGTCGTCGACACCGGCGACGGGCCCTCCGGCCGCGGTCACCGCCTCCCAGACGCCCTGGAACGTCGGGTGGGTGAAGTCGCCCGTGGTCACGTGGGCGGTCGTGCGGCCCACCCCGGCGGGGTGCTGGATGACGAGCTTGAGCAGCTCACGCTCGATGAGGAACCGGGGGTCGGACAGGCTCGGCAGGGCCGGACGAGCCGGCTCGGGCGCCTGCGGGGCGTCGCCGCCGCGGACCGGACGGCGCTCGTCCTTGACGGCAGCGGGGCGGGCGGCCGCCCGGCGCACCTCCGCCCGCACCTGGTCGAGGTCGACCCCGACCATGTGCGCGAGCTCGCGGGAGAACGTCTCGACCTTGGTCTTGTCACGGATGCCGGCCACCAGCCCGGCGGCGTCGCGCAGCGCGTCGACGCGGCCGTCGGCGCGGTCGAGGTCGTAGCGGGTGAGGACGTTGTCGAGCGCGAAGCGGTAGAGCGGCTTCCGGCTGGCGACCAGCTCGCGCACGGCCTCGTCGCCCTCCTTGAGCCGCAGGTCGCAGGGGTCCATCCCCTCGGGGGCGACGGCGACGTAGGTCTGCGAGGCGAACACCTGGTCGCTGTCGAGCACCTTCATGGCTGCCTTCTGCCCGGCCGAGTCGCCGTCGAAGGTGAAGATCACCTCGCCGCTGGTGGTGTCGTGGTCACCGAGGAAGCGGCGCAGCACCCGCGCGTGGTCCTGGCCGAAGGCCGTGCCGCACGAGGCCACCGCGGTCTTGACGCCGGCGAGGTGGCACGCCATCACGTCGGTGTAGCCCTCGACGACGACGGCCTGCTGGCTGTCCTTCATCGCGGTGCGGGCCAGGTCGATGCCGTAGAGCACGTGGCTCTTCTTGTAGATCGCGGTCTCGGAGGTGTTGAGGTACTTCGCCTCGATGCGGTCGTCGTCGAAGATCCGGCGCGCGCCGAAGCCGATCGTGTCGCCGTTGGCCTCCCGGATCGGCCACACCAGACGGCCGCGGAAGCGGTCGTAGTGGGAGCGACCCAGCGCGACGAGCCCGGCGGCCACCGATTCCTCGTCGCTGAACCGTCGACCGCGCAGGTGGCGTACCAGCGCCTCGCCGTCGCGGGGCGCGAACCCCACCCCGAAGGTCGCGGCCGCGGACTGGTCGAACCCGCGCTCGTGCAGGAACTGCCGCGCGACCACGGCGTCGGGGCCGGCCAGCTGCTCGGCGTAGAACTGCTGGGCGACCTTGTGCGCCTCGATCAGTCGGCCGCGGGCCGGTCCGCGCGGTCGTACGGGCTCGTCGTCGCCTTCCTCGCGACGCAGCTGGACGCCGAACTTGTCGGCGAGCCGCTCGACGGACTCGGTGAAGGTGAGCCCGTCGACCTTCATGAGGAAGGAGATGACGTCACCGCCCTCGCCGCAGCCGAAGCAGTGGAAGAACTGGCGGGCCGGATTGACGTTGAACGACGGCGTCTTCTCGTCGTGGAAGGGGCACAGGCCCTTGAGCGACCCGCCGCCGGCGCGCTTGAGCGTGACGTAGCCCGACACCACGTCGTCGATCCGCGCCTTCTCGCGCACCTCGGCGATGTCGTCGTCGCGAATCCGGCCTACCACGCCGGGGAGTCTACGGGCGCCCTCCCACGAGCACGGCGGAGTCTCCACAACGGCTGCCGGTGGCCCGGATCCTCACGTCCGGCCACCCCTTGGGGCGTACGTCGCTGGTGCCCCGTGGGCGCGTCTGGGAAGGTCGAAGCATGACCGCTCAGCACGGAGCGCCAGAGAGTCAGACCCAGGACCAGACCCTCGGCGCGCTCGTCCACCAGCTCACCCAGCAGGTCCCCGACCTCATCCGCTCGGAGATGCGCCTCGCCCAGGCGGAGGTCGCCCAGAAGGGCAAGCGCGCGGGTGTCGGGATCGGCATGTTCAGCGTCGCCGGGCTGCTCGCCTTCTTCGCGTTCGGGTCGCTCGTCGCGACCGCGATCCTCGCCCTCACGCTCGTCGTCGACGCCTGGCTGGCCGCCCTCATCGTGGCGCTCGTCCTGCTCGCCGTCGCTGCCGTGGCCGGACTGGTCGGCAGGAACAAGGTCGCCGAGGCCGGACCCCCCGCTCCCGAGCGGGCGATCCAGGGGTTGAAGGACGACATCGCGACGGTGAAGGGAGATCACCCATGAGTGACCAGACGCCGGAGAAGACGCCCGAGCAGCTCGAGGCCGAGATCGCGGTGCAGCGCGAGCAGCTGGCCGGGACCGTCGACCAGCTCGCGGCCAAGCTCGACGTGAAGTCGCAGGCGCAGCAGCGGGTGGCCTCGCTCAAGGACGCCGCCACGACCGACACCGGCCAGCCCCGCACCGAGGTGCTCGCGGCCGCCGGCTCGCTCGTGGCGATGGCCGTGGTCCTGCTGCTGTGGCGGCGCCGCGGCGACCGCTGAGCAACACCGCTGAGCAACACCCCGAGCACCACAGCTCGCACAGAAGCCAACCAGGGAAGGGAGACCCCATGAAGAAGCTCATGCTGCTCGTCGCCGGAGGTGTCGGCTACGTGCTCGGCACGCGTGCCGGCCGGGAGCGCTACGAACAGATCAAGAAGGCGGCCACCCGCGTCAAGGAGGACCCCCGGGTCCAGGAGAAGGCGCACCAGGCGGCCGACCTCGCCAAGGACAAGGCCCCCGTGGTGAAGGACAAGGTCGCCTCGGCGGCCAGCACGGCGGCCGACAAGGTGACGCCCTCGGGCAGCGGCAGCGGCGATCACCGCTCCGACCTCGAGGAGCAGCTGCACCCCGACAGCACGGCCCGCCAGGACGACCCGTACCCGCAGGGCAACCTGCCGTAGGTCGCCGGACGCACGCCTGACAGGGGCTCGGCCTTCGGGCCGGGCCCCTGTCAGGTCAGCGCGGCGTGACGCGTGACGGCGCTGGCGTCGGTCAGTGACGCGACCTGGTCCACGACCACGCGTCGTCGGCCGGCGTCGTCGCCCGCTCGCTCCCAGTCCTCGACGAAGACCGGGTCGAGGGCGTCGACCCCGCGCACCCACAGGGCCTCGACGAGCTCCGCGACGAGCTGGCGCTGTCGTTGCATCAGCGCCACCCGGTCGTCGGCCTGCATGACGTAGTGGGCGGCGATCCCCTTGAGGACCCCGATCTCGACCTCGGTGGCCTCGGGCACCACCAGGTCGGCGCGGTGCCGCACCGGCGGCTCCCCCGCCGTCGCGGCGAATGTCGCCTGCTGCACGCTGCCGCAGAAGCGGCCGATGAGGTCGCTGGTGAGGTTCTTGATCGCGGCGAGGCTGCGTCTGCTCCCGTCGTACGACGACCGGGGCCAGCTGCCCACGGCCCGCAGGTCGGCGAGCGCCACGTCGAGCGCGGCGTCGTCGATCCCGGGCAGGTACCACGAGCGGACGGTCTCCCAGAGCGCGTCACGGTCGAGCCGGGTCAGGTCGAGGCGACCGGCCACGATGCCGTCCTCGACGTCGTGGACGGAGTAGGCGACGTCGTCGGCGAGGTCCATCACCTGGGCCTCCAGGCAGCGCCGGCGGCCCTCGACCCCCGACCGCAGCCAGTCGAAGACGGGGCGGTCGTCGTCGTAGACGCCGAACTTCACGACGACCCGCGGCGTGCCGTCGGCGTGGACCCCGTGGGGCCCGGTCGCCTCCGCCCGCACCCAGGGGTACTTCGTGCAGGCGTCGAGGGTCGCGCGCGTCAGGTTGAGCCCGACCGAGCGACCGTCGGCGTCGAAGGTCTTCGACTCCAGCCGTGTCAGCAGGCGCAGCGTCTGCGCGTTGCCCTCGAAGCCGCCGCAGTCGGCGCTGAGCTCGGCCAGCACCCGCTCGCCGTTGTGGCCGAACGGCGGGTGCCCGAGGTCGTGCGCGAGTGCCGCGGTCTCCGCGATGTCGGGGTGCGTCCCGATGGCCCGGGCCAGGTCGCGGGCGACCTGCGCCACCTCGAGGCTGTGCGTGAGGCGGTTGCGGACGAAGTCGTCGGTCTGTGGTCCGACGACCTGCGTCTTGGCCGCGAGCCGGCGTGACGCCGCCGCATGGACGACGCGCGCCCGGTCGCGCTCGAACGCGAGGCGCACCGGCGCCTCCACCCGCTTGGGTGGCTCGGCGACGATGCGCTCGCGCGCCGAGTCGTCGTACGGGTCCTCGATGCTCATGGGCCGGTCAGCCTAGCTCCCCCCTCGGACGCCGACGACGTCCGAGGCGGGCTACATCTCAGTAGACCGTGACGTGCACGTGGTCGTAGTGGTTGGCGGTCGTCGACCCACGGTCGGACATCCCGCGCCAGCCCTCGCCGGAGCGCTCCACGGACCAGATGTTCTGCGAGTAGATGATGTACTCGATGCCCAGCGAGGCGTAGTTGGCCCGCAGGAAGTTCGCGATGGCCCAGCCGGTCTCGCCGCTCACCATGATGTCGATGGCACGACCCTCGCCGTGCTCGCCGTCACCGCGCCACGTGCCGTAGCTGGTCACGGAGGGCCAGTTGGCGCACACCACGTCGTGGATGCCGTAGAGCGACGCGCGACCGGCGTCGATGGACGAGCCGTTGGAGCAGACCCCGCCCAGGCTCGGGCCGGCAGGCTCCTTCGGCTCGGGCTTCGGCTTCTCGGGGCTGAGGTAGTCGGAGGTGACCCAGCGCGACTGGCCGTCGATGACGACCTGGGTGCGGCCGGCCTGGGTGCGGCCGGTCACGGACACCTGCTTGACGGCGCCGATGACGCCCAGCTTGTCGGACGCCCCGGACGGGCCGTCCCAGAGGTTGAGGACGTCGGTGGTCCACACGGCGTCGTCGGTCTTCTTGGCGAGCCGGCGCGCCTTCTGGTCCACGCTGATGTCCTTGCGCGCGGCGGCCTCGGCCTTCGCAGCGGTGCGGATCTGCGAGCGGGAGACGGTGGTCGTCTCGCTGCGCCGACGGAGTGCGGTGTCGTCGACGGTGTCGGCGGCCGCTCCAGCGGCTGGCTGGGACGTGCCGGACGAGGCGAGCAGGCTGTCGTTGGTCGCCGGCTCTGCGGCGAGGACGCCCATGGTCACCGCGGACAGCGTCGCCACGACGGCGAGCGGTGCGGAGACGAGGACGGAACGGGGGATCCGAGACGGACGGGGGGTGGTAGCAGGGGCTTCCCGCTTGTGGCGATGATGAGCCACAGCGCTGATCCTTTGCACTTGCTGACGGGGGACGTTGCGTCGATCCACGAGCCCGGAAACGGGGGAAGAACTCGTGCCCACGTCGACGCGATCATCGAGTAGAGCACAGGAAACTCGGCCTGTCCCAATCTTCCCCGGTAAATTCCGGCGTGTTCCGGCTCACCCGTGACGGGATCCGTGCGTACGACGCCGACCCCGCGGGATCAGCCCCCGGTGGTCTCGTCGACGTCCTCGCGCAGGTGTGCGCCGCGCCCGTCCGTGTCGTCCAGCCACCCGTCGGGGAGCACGACCCGCTTGCGTGGAGCCCCCTGTCGTCCGCGCGGCGTGCCGAGCTCGCGCTCGGGGAACGGCGCGGTGTCGTCGAGCCCTGCGAGCAGCGCGTCGAGGGAGGCGAGGGAGTCGACGAGGGCTAGCTGGTGGCGCAGCTCACCGCCGGCGGGGAAGCCCTTGAGGTACCAGGTGATGTGCTTGCGGAACTCCTTGCAGCCCCGCTCCTCCCCCATGTGCTCGGACAGCAGCTCGGCGTGGCGACGCATCATCGCCTTGACCTCGCCGAGGACGGGGAGGGTGGCGACGTCCTCGCCGTGGAAGGCCGCGGCCAGGTCGCGGAACAGCCAGGGGCGTCCGAGGCAGCCGCGGCCGACGACGACGCCCGCGGCGCCGGTCTGCTCGACCATCCGGACGGCGTCGGCGGCCTCCCAGATGTCGCCGTTGCCGAGGACGGGGATGTCGACGTGGTCGACGAGGGCGGCGATGGCGTCCCGGTCGGCCTCGCCGGAGTAGGCCTGCTGGACCGTGCGTCCGTGCAGGGCGATCGCGGCGACGCCGCTCTCCTGGGCGATCCGACCAGCGTCGAGGTAGGTCAGGTGGTCGTCGTCGAGGCCCTTGCGGGTCTTCATCGTCACCGGGACGTCGTACGGCGCCGCGGCGGCGACCGCGTGCTCGAGGATCTCGCCGAGGAGGCCGCGCTTCCACGGCAGCGCTCCCCCACCGCCCTTGCGGGTCACCTTGGGCACCGGGCAGCCGAAGTTGAGGTCGACGTGGGCGACGCCGTGGTCGGCGCAGAGGATCTCGACGGCCTTGCCGATGTAGACCGGGTCGGTGCCGTAGAGCTGCACCGAGCGCACCGTCTCGAGCTCGTCGAAGGTCAGCATCTTCTTCGTGACCTCGTCGCCCTCGACGAGGCCGCGGCTGGTGATCATCTCGGAGACGTATAGCCCCGCGCCCTGCTCGGCGCAGAGACGGCGGTAGGCGGCGTTGGTGATGCCGGCCATGGGTGCGAGCACGACGGGGGTGTCGACGCGCAGCGAACCCAGGGTGAGGGAGTCGGGCACGACGGTCATGCCCCCATTGTCCGAGCGGGATCGTGCCCGGCCAAAATCAGCCGCGTCCGCGCTCTCGGCCGGGCTCCGCCGTGCTCGGCTCCTGGACCTTGCCGGTCCACGAGATCGGGTCGTAGCCCTCTGTCGGCTGGAAGACCAGGTCGCGCACCCGCCCGCCGTCGGGGACGAGGTAGACCAGGCACATCCCGGTCTCGTCCCCGGGCTCGAACGGCACCGGCAGCGGGCCGCTCTGGCAGGCGGTGAAGTCGCCGCCGAGGGTCCAGGGGGCACCGAGCGTGCCCGCGGTGTCGCGCAGGTAGAGCGGGACGTCCTGGCCGCCGAGGTCGGACTCGCCGGTGTTGGCCACGTTCACGGTCACGAAGTAGGGCCGCGCCGCGGCGATCGCCCCGTCGCGGGTCCACCCGTCGAAGACCGACGGTCGCTGCTCGGCGACCTCGTCGACGCTCAGCTCGAGCTCGCCGTCGACGTCGCGGGTGGGCTGCCACACCAGGGTCGCCGTCTCACCGTGCTCGAGCCGGGTGCCGGGCTCGGTGCCGTCGTCGACAGCGGTCGTGGCGGCGGCGGTCGGCTCCTCGTCCGTGGTGGGGCCCGGGTCGCTGCACCCCGCCAGCGTCAGCGCGAGGGCTGTCGCGAGGAGCGTGGTGCGCCGCATGGCGACATGGTCACACGGCTCGACCGCCTACGACACGGGTCCCTCCCAGGTCGGCACGCCGGCCTCGCCCAGGATCGAGACGCCGCGGACCCGCTCGGGTCGCGGTCCGGGGAAGACCATGCAGACGTCGACCGGCTCGCCGGCCCGCAGGGTGACCCCGTCAGCCGCGCCGGGGCACGGTGGGAACGGTCGGTACAGCGGCAACGGGGCGTGGTGGATGTTCAGCTCGCGCGAGCCCTGGGCGAGCGTGAGGAAGGGCGTCACGTCGACGACGCCGAGGCCCTCGAACGTCAGCGTGACGTCGGCGTAGTAGACGTGGCGCGGCCGCGCGAGCCCGTGGGGGCGGGTCCGGTCGATCGCGGTGGCGTCCCCGCGGCGGATTGCGTGCACCGTGATCGCGACGGGTGCCCAGGCGTCCTCCCCGATCGACATCTGGACGACCTCGGCGGCACCGAAGGACAACGTCCTGGGTAGGTCCGCAGGGTCGCCGGGCAGGGGACCGAGAACGGGCAGGTCCGTGCTCGGGATCGGCAGTCCCGAGCCCTCGTCGCCCCTCGCGTCGAGGGGCTCGAGCGCCGGGCCGTCCCCGCCCAGCCACACGTCCAGGATGACGAAGGCTACGAGGACGAGGGCGAACGCAGCGACGCCAAGAAGACGGCCGACAGGTGTGCGCACCCGCGGATCATGCCTCGCGTCCGAAGCGTTGCGCCGGCGTTCGACGCAGATCGCCTCCTGCGTCAGCAGCCGACCAGGCGCTCCGCGAACCAGCGGGTGATGCCGTCGAGGCTGACCCGCTCCTGGGCCATCGAGTCGCGCTCGCGGATGGTGACCGCGTCGTCGTCGAGGGTCTCGAAGTCGACCGTCACGCAGAACGGCGTACCGATCTCGTCCTGGCGGCGGTAGCGACGGCCGATGGCGCCGGAGTCGTCGAAGTCGACGTTCCAGTTCTCGCGCAGCTCGGCGGCCAGCGCCTTGGCCTTCGGCGAGAGGTCGGCGTTGCGGCTCAGCGGCAGGACCGCGACCTTGACCGGCGCGAGGCGCGGGTCGAGCTTGAGCACGACGCGCTTGTCGACGCCGCCCTTGGTGTTGGGGGCCTCGTCCTCGGTGTAGGCGTCGATGAGGAACGCCATCAGCGAGCGGGTGAGACCGGCGGCCGGCTCGATGACGTAGGGCAGGTAGCGCTCGTCGGCGGCCTGGTCGTAGTAGGACAGGTCCTTGCCGGAGAACTCGCTGTGCTGCTTGAGGTCGAAGTCGGTGCGGTTGGCGATGCCCTCGAGCTCCTCGAAGTCACGGCCGGAGAACCCGAAGCGGTACTCGATGTCGGTCGTGCCCTTGGAGTAGTGCGACAGCTTCTCCTGCGGGTGCTCGTAGTGGCGCAGGTTGTCGGGGTTGATGCCGAGGTCGACGTACCACTTGGTGCGCTGCTCGATCCAGTAGCGGAACCACTCGTCGTCCTCGCCGGGCTTGACGAAGAACTCCATCTCCATCTGCTCGAACTCGCGCGTGCGGAAGATGAAGTTGCCGGGCGTGATCTCGTTGCGGAAGCTCTTGCCCATCTGGGCGATGCCGAAGGGCGGCTTCTGGCGGCTCGAGGTCACCACGTTGGCGAAGTTGAGGAAGATGCCCTGCGCGGTCTCGGGCCGCAGGTAGTGCAGGCCGGACTCGTCCTCGATCACGCCGAGGTAGGTCTTGAGCATCATGTTGAAGTTGCGCGGCGCGGTCCACGCGTTGCGGGTGCCGCAGTTGGGGCAGGCGACCGACTCGTTGATGTCGACGGTGTCGGGGTCGTCGATGCCCTTCTTGGCCGCGTGGTCCTCCTGGAGGTGGTCCTCGCGGAAGCGCTTGTGGCACGACTGGCACTCCACGAGCGGGTCGCTGAAGGTGCTCAGGTGGCCGGAGGCCTCCCACGTGCGGGTGGGCAGGATGACGCTGGAGTCGAGGCCGACGACGTCGTCGCGCCGCGTCACCATGAACTTCCACCACTGGCGCTTGATGTTCTCCTTGAGCTCCACGCCGAGCGGGCCGTAGTCCCAGGCCGACTTCGTACCGCCGTAGATCTCACCGCAGGGGTAGACGAAACCTCGGCGCTTCGCGAGGGAGACGACGTTGTCCAGGGCGGTGGGGGCGGGCTTGGCCACGGTGCAGGTCCTCAGGTGTGGGCAGGTCGGGCCGGCTGGCTGCCGGCTCGGAGAAACGAGCGGTCAGCCTATCGAGCGGGGGTGCGCCTGGTTGAGGTCGGTCCCCTCCTCGACCACCTCGTAGGCGCTGGGCTCGTCGAGCGCGTGGACCATCAGCGGCTGGATGTGCATCTTGCCCTCGTACGACCCCAGCGCGCGCCGGTAGGAACCGACGTTCTCCCAGCGTGTGGTCAGCACCCAGAGCGTCGGGTCGTCGACGTTGCGGCCGACGTCGCCGCCGACCCACCCGGGCTTGGCGGCCAGGATGTCGAGGGCCTGCAGCAGTCCGGCGCGCAGCTCGCTCTCGGCTGCCGCATCGGACGAGGGCGTACGGAGGCGGGTCACGACGAGCACGGGCTCACCCTACGGCCGGGGTGGTCCACCCGGTTTGACAACGGTTCTCAAACAGGGTGAGAATCGTTCTCATGTTGTCCGCCACCCGACCGATCGCCCTCGCCACCGCCCTCGCCTCGGCCGCTCTCCTTGCCGGCTGCGGCGGGTCCGACGACAGCGCCGGGAATGGTCGCTCGGCCGTCGCCGCGTTCTACCCGCTGGCCTGGGTGACCGGTCAGGTGGCGGGCGACGAGTGGGAGGTCACCAACCTCACAGCACCGGGCACCGAGCCGCACGACCTGTCCCTCGACATCAAGCAGACCGCGTCCCTCGCGGAGGCCGACCTGATCGTCCTCCAGCACGACTTCCAGCCCGCGGTCGACGAGACCGTCGACGCCAACGCGCCCGACGCCGAGATCGTCGACGCGGCAGACGTGGTCGAGCTCATGCCCGCCTCCGAGCACGAGCACGAACACGAGGAGGCGGGCCACGACCACGGCGACCTCGACCCCCACTTCTGGCAGGACCCGCTCCTGATGGCCGACCTCGGCGACGCCGTGGCCGACCGGCTGGTCGAGCTCGACCCCGACGGCGCCGCGGCGTACGAGGCTAACGCGGCGGACCTGCGCACGGAGCTGGAGGCCCTGGACCAGGAGTACGTCGACGGCCTGGCGCAGTGCGAGCGAACGACGACCGTCGTCAGCCACGAGGCGTTCTCCTACCTCGCCCGCTACGGGCTGCAGTTCGAGGCGATCGCCGGCCTCTCCCCCGACGCCGAGCCCACGCCGGCCGACCTGGCCCGGCTCCAGCAGCTGATCACCGACGACGGCATCACCACCGTCTTCTCCGAGCGCCTCGCCAGCAGCAAGATGGCCGACTCCCTCGCCGGCGACCTCGGCCTCGAGACCGCGGTGCTCGACCCGGTCGAGGGCCTCTCGGACGAGACGTCCGACGACGACTACCTTTCCCTCATGGGCCAGAACCTCGACGCGCTCCGGAAGGCCAACGGATGCCAGTGAGCCCCGGAGCACCTCCGGTCGAGGTCCGCGACGGGTCGGTCGCGATCGGCGGCCGCCCGATCCTGCGCGGGATCGACCTCACCGTCCGGTCCGGCGAGTTCCTGGCGCTGATGGGCGCGAACGGCTCCGGCAAGTCGACCCTCGTGCGCGCGGTCACCGGCCTGCTGCCGGTGACGGGCGGCGGCATCAGCCTCTTCGGAACGCCGTACGCCGACTTCCGCGACTGGAAGCGGGTCGGCTTCGTGCCGCAGCGCGCCTCAGCGGCCAGCGGCGTGCCCGCGACCGTCTGGGAGGTCGTCGCGTCAGGGCGCATCACCCGGCGGCGCCCCTTCCTCCCGCTCTCCCGCGAGGACCGACGGGCGATCGCCGACGCGATCGACGTCGTCGGGCTGTCCGACCGCACCGGCCTCGGCGTGTCCCAGCTGAGCGGCGGGCAGCAGCAGCGCGTCCTGATCGCCCGCGCACTGGCCGGCGAGCCCGACCTCCTGGTGCTCGACGAGCCCACCGCCGGGGTCGACCTCGGCAACCAGCGCGCCCTCGCCGACGCGCTCGCCACCTTCAAGGCCGGCGGCGCCACCATCGTGCTGGTCGCCCACGAGCTCGGCCCGATGGCGCCGCTGATCGACCGCGCGGTCGTGATGCGCGACGGCCGCATCGCCTACGACGGGCCTGCGCTCGACGAGGAGGACGCCCACGGGCACCACCACCCGCTGGCCGCCTCGCACGACCACGTCCCGCACGTGGGATCGCCGCTCGACGAGCTGGGAGGCGGGCGATGAGCGACTTCGTCGACCTCTTCTCGCTGCCCTTCATGCAGCGCGCGCTCCTCGCCGCGCTGCTGACGGGCCTGGCCGCGCCGGCGATCGGCACCTTCCTCGTGCAGCGCCGCCTCGCCCTGCTGGGGGACGGCATCGGCCACGTCGCCGTCACCGGCGTCGCGATCGGTTTGCTCACCGGCACCTCGCCGACGTGGACCGCCGTCGTCGTCGCGGTCCTCGGCGCCGTCCTGATCGAGGTCATCCGCGAGCGGGGCCACACCAACGGCGACGTCGCGCTGGCCCTGCTCTTCTACGGCGGCCTCGCCGGCGGCGTGCTGATCACCGGCCTCGCCGGACAGGGGGCGGCGAGGCTCCAGGAGTACCTCTTCGGGTCGCTCACCAGCATCACCGCCAGCGACGTGTGGTTCACGTTCGGCCTGACCGTGGTGCTGCTCGTGACCACGCTCGGCCTGCTCCCCCAGCTGTTCGCCGTCTCCAGCGACCCCGACTTCGCCCGGGTCGCCGGCCTGCGCGTGCGCGTCTACAACCTGCTGATCGCCGTGCTCGCCGCGGTGACCGTCACCGTCGCGATGCGCACCGTCGGCCTCCTGCTCGTGTCCGCGTTGATGGTGGTGCCGGTCGCGACCGCCCAGCAGCTCGCCCGCTCGTTCCGTACGACGATCGCGGGCGCGATGGTCGTCGGCGTCCTGGCGGCCCTCGGCGGGCTGCTGCTCAGCGCGGGCCTGTCGTTCCGGGCCACCGTGGCTCCGGGGCCGACGATCGTGCTGCTCGCCCTCGCGATGTTCGCCTCCACCTGGCCCATCGGCGTGTGGCTGCGCAGGCGCCGTCGGATGCTCTCACCGTTCCCGAGCGTCGAGGTCGCCACGCACACGATCACCGACGAGCACCCGCACCAGCACGGCACGGACTGCGGCCACCCGGCCGTGCCGCACGCGGACCACGTCGACTACGTCCACGACGGCCACCGGCACGCCGTACACGGAGAGCACTATGACGAGCACTGACCCCACCCCGCGGCCCTCGGTCCGACCGACCCGCCAGCGTCGGGCGGTCGCCGCCGCGCTTGCGGGCTTCGACGACTTCCGCAGCGCGCAGGAGATCCACGACCTCATCTCGCAGCAGGGCGAGTCGGTCGGCCTCGCGACCGTCTACCGCACGCTGGCGACCCTCGCCGACGCCGGTGAGGTCGACATGCTGCGCAACGAGGACGGCGAGGCCATCTGGCGCAGCTGCTCCGACACGCACCACCACCACCTCGTGTGCCGCACGTGCGGGGCGACCGTGGAGGTCGAGGGCCCGGCCGTCGAGCGGTGGACGAGTGCGATCGCGAGCGAGCACGGCTACGCCGACATCAGCCACACGCTCGAGATCTTCGGGACCTGCCCCGCCTGCCGCTAGGGCTGGCCGGGAGCCTGGTCGGGCGCGTGGTCGGGCGCCTGGTTGGGCATCGCGCCGCCGTAGCGGCGGTCGCGGCTGGCGTACGTCTCGACGGCCGACCACAGGTGCCGTCGGTCGACGTCGGGCCACAGCACGTCGGTGAAGACCATCTCGCTGTAGGCGGCCTGCCACAGCATGTAGTTGGACAGTCGCTGCTCCCCCGACGTGCGCCAGACCAGGTCGGCGTCCGGGAGCTCGGGGACGTAGAGGTGCCGGGCGAAGACGCGCTCGTCGATCTTGTCCGGGTTGAGGCGGCCGGCGGCGACCTCGCGGCCGATGGCGCGGGCGGCGTCGGCGAGCTCGGCCCGGCCGCCGTAGTTCACGCACATCGTGAGGGTGAGGACGTCGTTGTCCTTGGTCATCTGCTCGGCGACCTGGAGCTCCTTGATGACCGAGCGCCACAGCCGAGGAGCGCGACCGGCCCAGCGCACGCGTACGCCGAGGTCGTGCATCTCGTCGCGCCGGCGGCGGATCACGTCGCGGTTGAAGCCCATCAGGAAGCGCACCTCGTCGGGCGAGCGCGACCAGTTCTCGGTGGAGAACGCGTAGGCCGAGATGGCCTTCACGCCGATCTCGATCGCGCCCTCGACGACGTCGAACAGCGTGTGCTCGCCCTGCTCGTGCCCCTTCGTGCGGGGCAGTCCACGCTCCTTCGCCCACCGGCCGTTGCCGTCCATGATGATCGCGACGTGCTCGGGCACGAGGTCGCGCGGGACCGGCGGCGGCGTCGCGCCGCTCGGGTGCGGGGTCGGCGGCTTCACCTGTCGCTTCACGGCGCCAGCCTAGGCGCGTGGACGTGCACCAGCCATGAGGTGGGACCTCAGGTCACTCGGTCTGCCGGGCCACGACCACTGCCAGACCGGCAGCCAGCAGCCCGAGCAGCCCGAACAGCCCGATCAGCTTCAGCACCTCGACCGTGCCCCACCGTCCGGGCGCCCGGAGGTCCGTCTCCTCACCCCCCAGCGGGCCGAGCGCCCACGCGTCGCCGTCCTCATCACTCGGTGGGCCGACGTCGACCGAGCCCGGCACGTCGCCATCGATCCACGAGTGCATGAGCGCGTTCGTCAGGTTCCACAGCTCCTGGTCCGCGTCCAGCTCGTCGGGGTGCTGCACGATGGCCGACACTGCCATCGGGCGTGGAGGCAGCTCGTCGCAGAGACCTGCTCGTGACGGCGGTTGTCCGACGCGTGTGGGGCCGGTCGACGCGGGACCGGCGGCCGCACCGTCGCCCGAGCCGCCGACGGCATTGCTGTCGGCCTGACCACTCGAAGCGGACGCCTGGGCAGCGGCGGGGGTCTGGGCCGGCCCGTCGACCGGATCGACGGTCCCTGTCGCGGGCTCTCCCGCCGGTTGCTCGACTGGCTCACCGGCCCGACCCCCAGCGCCGCGGCCGTCCCCGCCATCAGCACGGTCGTCGGCCGGACGCACCACCGGTTCGACGACCTTGACCGCCGGCTCGGCAGCCTTGCCAGCACCCGGTAGCGACGTGACGGCCTGCTCGACGTCGGACGCCGCCGGCTCCACGACGTTCTCGACGGCTGGCTCGACGGCTTCCTGCACCGGTTGCGGGACGGCCGACTGGACCGCTTCGACCGCCGACTGCACCACGGGCTGGATCGCACCTCCGAGGCCCTCGGTGACGTCGCCGAGGGGTCCGGCATCACCTGCGTGCGCCCCCGTGCCCGCGGACAGAGCCAGCACGACCGTGGCGGCAACCAGGACGACACCGCGCCCCACCCATCGTCGTAGGGGTAGTGGGTGCAACTGCTTCGTCATGATGATCGCCTCCGGACAGCCGTCTCGCCCGGGCCGGACGTGGCCCTCAGGCTCTTACCGGGCTCAACGAGGTCCCGTGGCGTACGGGTACGCGTGCAGGAGCGTCTCGAGGATCTTTCCCCAAGATGTGGTGCCCGCGGCGCGAACCGGGCGGTCGGTGTCGGTTGTTCATTCTCCGCCGATGTCGGTGGCCGGCCCGTGACTCCTGCGGGTGTGTCCTCGGCCGTGCGGACGCGGCTACGGTCCGTCGATGACCGTGGTGCGGGGGTTCGAGGTCGCTGCGTGGGTGGTGTTCTGGGTGGGCATCGTGACCATGCTGGTGCGGGGCGCGTTCCTTCGTGCGCCGGCCCAGAAGTACCGCACCGGCTGGATCCTCGCCTGGACCTTCCTGCTGACCGGCCCCGTCTTCGCGGTCGTCTACACGCTCGGGGGCCTCGGTGTGGCCGAGACGTTCTTCGGCGACAGCGGTCGTCGCGGCCCGTGGTTCATGGCCATCTGCGGTGTCGTCCTCACCGCCTGCGCGCCCGGCGCCCTTCGTCGTACGCGGCGCGGGATGGCCGCGGGACGAGCCGACTGACCGCCTCGCGCGTCTGGCCTCAGCGCTCGACGTACGCCATCGAGCGCAGGCCGCGCTCGAGGTGCCAGGCGAGGTAGGCCGAGACGAGGTTGCTGGCCTCGCGCAGGTGGCGCGGCTCGGCGGCGTGGACGACGGGCCAGTCGCCGACGAGCAGTGCCCCGAGCAGGACGACCGTCTCCCCGGCGGGGGTGGCCGATCCCGGCAGCTTGTCGGAGGAGCACAGGACGCCGCCGGCCGACGGGTTGAAGAATCGGTGCGGACCCTCGACGCCGCACTGCACGCAGTGGTCGAACGACGGCGCGTAGCCCGCGACGGCCAGCGAGCGCAGCAGGTAGGAGTCGAGGACCTGCTTGGCGGGGTGCTCGGCGCCGGCCATCGCCCGCAGCCCGCCGACGAGCAGCAGGAACTGCTGGACCGCGGGCTCCTTCTCCTCGGTGACCAGGCGCTCGGCGGTCTCGAGCATCACCGTGCCGGCGGTGTAGCGGTCGTAGTCGAGCCCCAGCCGCGCGTGGAACGGGTCGAGCGTCTCGGCCTGCGTGACCACGTCGAGGCTGCGTCCCTCCGCGAGCTGGAGGTCGACGTGGTTGAACGGCTCGAGGCGCGAGCCCCAGCGTGACGTCGTACGCCGCACCCCCTTGGCGACCGCGCGCACGCGCCCGTGCTGACGGGTCAGCAGGGTGATGATGCGGTCGGCCTCGCCCAGCTTGTGGGTGCGGAGCACGACGGCCTCGTCGCGGTACAGGGGCACGAGGTCATTCTCCCCCACCGAGCCTGCGCAAGCCCGTACGGGCGGGGTGCGGCGTCAGCGTTTCCGGGTGCGGGTCTTCGTCGTGGCCTTCGTCGTCGCGGGGTGCTCCTGCCAGCACTCGAGGGCGAAGTCGGCAGCGGCGGTGGTCAGCCGCTCCGGCCGGAACCGCCACTCGAGGATCGAGGTCGCTCGCTCGAGCCGGACGTTGGGCAGCTCCGCGGCCAGCATGTCGGCGTCGACGAACGGGTGGATGGGGTCGATCGGGTGACCGACGAGGAAGACCGGCGCCTGGATCCGACGACGCTGGCTGCGGGACGGGGCCAGCCGGCCGAAGATCACCCCGTGCAGCACCGAGGCGATGGACTCGGCGCGGTGGTCGACGGTGTCGAGGCAGATGCCGGCCCAGAACGGGACGATCCCGCGGGGCACGGACCGCGAGACCCGCTGCAAGGTGTTGGCCGTGACCGGCAGGTAGCGCGCGGCGAGCATGATCGGGACGAACGCGAGGATCCCGGCGACCAGCGCGTTGTTGAGCACCGGCATCTCGACGATCAGGCCCTTGACCCGCTCCGGCGCGATGACCGCCACCTCCAGGGAGACGTTGGCGCCCAGCGAGGTGCCGCCGATGACGGCCTGCTCGGCCCCGAGGTGGTCGAGCAGCGCGACGACCTGCTCGCCGAACGACGTCATCGAGTAGACCAGCGGGTCGGCCGGCTGGTCCGAGCGGCCGTGCCCCAGCAGGTCGAGGGTCACCACGTGCAGCCCTTGCGCGGCCATCGCTCGGGCGAGCGGCTGCTGCATCCGGCGCGGCATCAGCAGGCCGTGCAGCAGCACGACCCAGTCGTCGCCCGAGCCGTACTCGGTGTACTCGAGCCGGTCGCGCCCACCATCGGACTCGACGAAGAACTGTCCGATCCGCTCGCTGACCAACATGGACCGAATGTAGCGCTGCCGGCGCTCAGCCGCGGTTGACCGCGCTGATGACCGCCTTAAGCGAGGCGGTGACGATGTTGGCGTCGAGCCCCACGCCCCACAGCACCTTCTCGCCGACGGCACACTCGACGTACGCCGCCGCGATGGCGTCGCCACCGGACGACAACGCGTGCTCGTGGTAGTCGAGGACCCGGACCTCGCCGCGCGCGGCGTAGGCCGGGTTGCCCGCCGCCTGCTCGGCCTCGACGAGCTCGTTGAGCGCGTTGGTGAACGCGTTGATCGGGCCGTTGCCGGCACCGGTCAGCTCGCGGCGCTCGCCGTCGACGTACACCCCGACGGTGAGCTGGTCCTTCTCCCCCGCCGCGCTGGAGGTGTGGACCGAGTTGAGCTTGAGCGGGGTCTCGCGGTCGAGGTACTCCGCGCGGAAGACCGCCCAGATCTCCTCGGGCGTGATCTCTCCGCCCTCGGAGTCGGTGCGCTGCTGGACGACGCGGCTGAACTCGATCTGCGCACGACGCGGCAGGTCGAGCTTGTGCTCGGACTTGAGGACGTAGGCCACGCCGCCCTTGCCGGACTGGCTGTTGACGCGGATGACCGCCTCGTAGGTGCGGCCGACGTCCTTGGGGTCGATCGGCAGGTACGGCGCCTCCCAGGGCAGCTCGCCGACCTCGACGCCCAGCGCGGCGGCCTTCTTGTCGAGGTCCTCGAGTCCCTTCTTGATGGCGTCCTGGTGGGAGCCGGAGAAGGCGGTGTAGACGAGGTCGCCCGCGTAGGGGTGGCGCGGGTGGACCGGCAGGTTGGTGCAGTACTCGACGGTGCGGCGGACCTCGTCGATGTCGCCGAGGTCGACCTGCGGGTCGATGCCCTGGCTGAAGAGGTTCATCGCCAGGGTCACCAGGTCGACGTTGCCGGTGCGCTCGCCGTGGCCGAACAGGCAGCCCTCGACGCGGTCGGCGCCGGCCATCAGCCCCAGCTCGGTGGCCGCGACCGCGGTGCCGCGGTCGTTGTGCGGGTGCAGGCTGATCGCCGAGTGCTCGCGGCGGGTCAGGCCGCGGCCGAAGTACTCGATCTGGTCGGCGTAGGTGTTGGGCGTCGACATCTCGACCGTGGCGGGCAGGTTGAGGATGATCTCGCGACCGGCCTCGGGCTGCCACACGTCGGAGACCGCCTCGCACACGCTCAGCGCGAAGTCGGTGTCGGACTGGGTGAAGATCTCCGGGCTGTACTGGTAGCCGAAGGCCTCGCTGCCGACGAGGCCGCCGAGCCGCTCCTCGGCGTACTTCATCACCATCTCGGTGCCGCGCACGGCGATGTTGCGGCACTCGTCGGGGGTGACGTTGAAGACCACGCGCTGGAACAGCGGGGCCGTGGCGTTGTAGAGATGGACGGTCGCGCGGGGGGCGCCGACCAGCGAGTCGACGGTGCGCTCGATCAGGTCCTCACGGGCCTGGGTCAGCACCGAGATCTGTACGTCGTCGGGGATCCGGTCCTCGTCGATGAGCTTGCGCACGAAGTCGAAGTCGGTCTGGCTGGCGCTGGGGAAGCCGACCTCGATCTCCTTGTAGCCCATCGACACCAGCAGCTCGAACATCGTGAGCTTGCGGGCGGGTGTCATCGGGTCGATGAGCGCCTGGTTGCCGTCGCGCAGGTCGGTGGACAGCCAGCGCGGCGCCTTCTCGACCTTCCAGGTCGGCCAGGTGCGGTCGGGCACGTCGACAGGGACGAACGGCGTGTAGCGGGCGAACGGCATCGGGCTCGTGCCCTGCTGGTTGGCGGTGTTGCTCAGGTTGGTCATGAGTTCCTCGATCTGCGGAAACGGGCGACCGGCACGCGCCACACTCCGCAACGAGGGGGCCGGGTCAGGCCTCGCTGCGGCGGCGAAGGAGGAGAAGGCTGCGCATCATGACGGACCAACTGTAACCCCGTGTGCGTGCAGCCGTCGCCCGTCTCCCGCTGGGTGAGACGCGTCGGGGCCGGGTCAGGCGCCGAGGCCGGGGCTCACGCCCGTCCGCGGCCCGCCCACGCCACCGCGGTGATGTCGAACGGACCGTCGCCGAGGCTGCGGCGAAGGGTCTCCTCGACCTCGCGCCTGCGCTCCGGGTCGAGCGCGGCGACGACCTCCCCTGCCGGACCCACGCCGTGCAGGTAGGGCTGCCACCACTCGTCGAAGCCCGGGTGGGTGACGGTGACCGGCAGCTCGCTCACCTCGACGTCACGGAGGGCGGCCCCCTCCAGGATCGAGCGGAGGCTCTCACGCGAGCCGCCCTGGAAGCCCCGCTCGTCCGGCTGCTCCGGAGCCACCTCGGCGAAGGCGGTCCACAGCGGCGCCATCGGTGCCCGTGAGCCGGCGAGGTCCCACACCGTGGCGCCGACCCAGCCGCCTTCCCGGGTCACCCGCTTCATCTCCGACACCCCGCCGACCGGGTCGGTCATGAAGTGCACGACGAGGCACGCGCCGCTCACGTCGTACGAGTCGTCGTCCCACGGCAGTGACTCGGCGGCGCCGCGGCGGACGTCGACCCCGGGGAAGCGGGCGTGGCAGGTCTCGACGAAGGGTGCCGACGGGTCGATCGCGGACACCTGCTCCGCTCCGAGGCGGTCGACCAGCGGCGCGGTGAACGCACCGGGCCCGCAGCCGACGTCGAGCGCTCGCTGCCCCGCGGTCACCTCCAGCAGGTCGGCGAACCCGACCGCGAGCGGCTGGGAGTATCGACCCATGAACCGGTCGTAGGCCTCCCCCGCCACCTCGAAGCTCACGCGTCGACGGTACGCCGCTCGCAGGGCCGTGAGTAGCCTCGGCTCCGTGCCGCGCCTGCTCATCGTCCACCACTCGCCGACGGCCTCGGTGGCCGCGCTGACCGAGTCCGTCGTCGCCGGCGCCTCGGACGAGGCGATCACCGGCGTCGACGTGGTCGTCCGGGCAGCCCTCGAGGCCGACGCGGACGACGTGCTGGCCGCGGACGGCTACGTGCTCGGGACGCCTGCGAACTTCGGCTACATGAGCGGCGCACTCAAGCACTTCTTCGACTCGATCTTCCTCCAGGCCGGCGGCGCCCTCACCGACGACGGCTCGGCGGCGGCGGTCGAGGGCGGCCGGAAGCCGTTCGGGCTCTACGTCCACGGGCGCTACGACACGACGGGGGCCGTGCGATCGGTGCAGTCGATCGTGGGTGCGCTCGGCTGGCGGCAGAGCGCGCCGGTCCTCGAGGTGCTGGGCGACGTGGGCGAGGCGGAGCGCGAGTCGGCGTACGAGCTGGGCGGGACGCTCGCGGCCCTGGTGATGGGATGAGACGGCCTGACGCGGCCCTCGCCACCCTTCTCGCCGTGGCCGTCCTGCTGTCGGGCTGCACCTCGCCCACCGACGCGCCCGCGGACGACGCGACGCCGTCGCCCTCCTCGACCGCCACCCCGACCGAGGTCGCGGCCCCGGACCCGGGCCCGACGCCCGAGGTCGGCGAGTGCCACGCCCTGTCGATGCGCCAGGCGGTCGCCGTGGTGGGCCGTACGGCGCCGGTCGCGTGCCGTCGCCCGCACACGGCGCAGACCTACTTCGTTGGTCGGCTCGACCTCACGACGAAGTCCGGCTTCACCCGGCGCGTGGATTCGCAGGCCGCCCAGCGGCAGATGAGCCGTGCCTGCACCACCCGGCTCCCCCGGCACCTCGGACGTACGCCGCGCGAGCTGAGGCTGAGCATGGTGCGAGCCGTCTGGTTCAGCCCGAGCCAGGCGCGGGCCGAGGGCGGGGCCGACTGGTTCCGCTGCGACATCGTGGCCGTGGCGTCACCCGGCACGCTGCTTCGGCTCCCGCGCCGGACGAAGGGATGGGACGGTCCACTGATGTGCGCCACCGCGGCGCCCGGCACCAGGGGGTTCCGGCGGGTGACGTGCGGCGTGAAGCACTCATGGCGTGCGGTCGCGACCGTTGACATCCCGGGCCGCAAGCTGCCCACCCGCGACGCGGTGGCCGCGCGGATGGACCAGGTCTGCCGCGACGTCGCGGCGGACGCCACCGACGCCCTGGACTTCACGTGGTCGCAGGAGAGCCCCACGCGCGAGCAGTGGGACGCCGGGCAGCGCTACGGCATCTGCTGGCTGCCGGCCTGAGTCGTCCGGTCAGGCGGGAGCCTCGGCCGGCACGGGTGCCGGGCGGGTCGAGCCCATCAGCCCCTCCTTCCGCGCCACCAGCGCGGCCAGGCCGATCGTCGCGAACGCCGCAAGCACGTTGATCGCCAGCATGGAGACGCTCTTCACCAGGACGAACGTCTCCAGTGTCTGGGACTGCAGCAGCCACAGCGTCATGCCTGCCTTGGCGAACCCGAGTGCCGCCCACAGCGCGGTGAGGTGTCGGAAGAGGCGGCGGACCCGCGGACGCACGGCGAGCTCGTGGTCCATCGGGTAGAAGTCGCCGGCCAGGCGGGCCACCATCGGTCGCGCGCTTGCGAGCGAGAGCAGGAAGAGCGTCGCGACGACGCCGTCGCTGATCACCGGCTGCAGGAAGTAGAGCCACGTGCTGTCGGCCATGACCGACAGTGCGGTCCGGCCCGTGAGCAGGACCGCGGTCAGGACCAGCAACCCCGACGTACGACGCCGGGTCAGCGCGCGCCAGGCGATGGCGCCGTACGACCAGACGAGCGCGCCAGCGATCGCGGCCCACACACCGGCCAGGGCGAAGGTGCCGTAGAAGACGGCCGCGGGGACCACCACCGCGACCAGCAGGCTCAGCGAGACGCGCCTGACCACCGTCACGAGGGTCGGGCGATGGGATGCATGGAGCGCCAAAGGGTGTCGGTCCTGCCAGGTGGTCGATCGCGGAGGAGTGACGCTCGTTGATCGACGCCTGTCGGTTGTCCTCGACACCGCCACCCTACGCCGACGATCTCCGGTGTCGCGGAAAAGGAGAAGAGAGGCGCCTCAGAAGCCGAGCTTGCGCAGCTGACGCGGGTCGCGCTGCCAGTCCTTGGCGATCTTGACCTGGAGGTCGAGGTAGACCGGCGTGCCGAGCAGCGCCTCGATCTGCTTGCGCGCGGTCGTGCCGACCGAGCGCAGGCGCGAGCCCTTGTGGCCGATCATGATGCCCTTCTGGGAGTCGCGCTCCACGTAGAGGTTGGCGACGATGTCGAGAAGCGGCTTGTCGTCGGGACGCCCCTCGCGCAGGCCCATCTCCTCGACGACCACGGCGATCGAGTGCGGGAGCTCGTCGCGCACGCCCTCGAGGGCGGCCTCGCGGATGAGGTCGGCGGCCAGCGCCTCCTCGGGTGCGTCGGTGAGGTCGCCGTCGGGGTAGAGCGGCGGCCCCTCCGGCAGCAGCCCGACGAGCAGGTCGGCCAGCAGGTCGACCTGGTCGCCCGCCACGGCGGAGACCGGCACGATCTCGGCCCACTCGGTCGAGGTCTCGACCCCCAGCGCCGCGATGTCGAGCAGGTGCTGGCCGAGCTGCTCGGGGGTCACCAGGTCGGTCTTGGTCGCGACCGCGATGCGCACCGTGCGGCGCACCTTGGCCAGCTCGCTGACGAGGTAGCGGTCGCCGGGGCCGATCTTCTCGTTGGCCGGGAAGCAGACGGCGACCACGTCGACCTCAGCCCACGTGGTGCGCACCAGGTCGTTGAGCCGCTCGCCCAGCAGGGTGCGGGGACGGTGCAGGCCGGGGGTGTCGACAAGGATCAGCTGCGCGTCGTCGCGGTGGACGATCCCGCGCACCACGTTGCGGGTGGTCTGCGGCTTGGACGACGTGATGACGATCTTCTGGCCGACGAGCGCGTTGGTCAGCGTCGACTTGCCCGCGTTGGGGCGGCCGACGAACGACGCGAAGCCGCTGCGGTAGCCCTCCGGCGCCTCGTAGAAGGCGCCCGCCGGCGCGACCCCGGACAGGTCGAAGTCGTCGTCGAGCTCGTCGTCCTCGTCCTCGTCCGGCTCGTCGACCTGGTCGTCGAGCTCGTCGTCGACCTGCGCGAGGTCCTTGTCGTCGTCGTCAGCCATCGCTGGCCTCCCTCGCCTGCTCGGTCGGTGCCGCCTCGGTCTGGGCAGCGTCGTAGTCGGCCCAGATCTGCTCGTCAGTCTTGCCTGCCGCCTTGCCCGCGCGCCAGATCGGTCCGGGGTCGACCGCGCGCGGCTGACGCGCGGCGGTGGCGCGCCAGTAGCCCATCACGTCGTAGTGGCTGCTCGGGAGGCCGACCTCGCGCATCAGGTGCTTGCGGATCGCGCGCATCTGCGCGGACTCGCCGGCCATCCAGAAGTAGCCCTCGCCCTCGGGCCACTCGATGCCCTCGACCACCTCGGCCAGCGCGCTCTGCCCGGGCGCGGGAGGCGCCAGCCAGGTGACGTCGACGCCGGCGGGCAGGTAGCCGGACAGGTCGTCGGGCACCTCCGCCATGACGTACGTCGTCAGGTCGGGACGGGACTCGGCGATCCGGGCCATCGCCGGCATGGCCGTCAGGTCGCCGACGAGCAGCAGCCAGGACGCCCCGGGCGGCGGGGCGAACGACGCCTTGGGCTCGGTGATCGTCACGGTGTCGCCGACGCAGTCGCGCATCGCCCACTCGGTGACCAGGCCGACGTCGTGGACCACCACGTCGAGGGTGAGCTCGCCGTCCCGGAAGGACCGCACGGTGTAGTAGCGGCTCTGGAACTGCCCCGGCACGACGAGGCCGACCCACTCGTCGGCGATCCCGGTCGAGGTGAAGCCGTCGAGGTCGCCGAGGACCAGCCGGAGGAGGTGGTCCGAGAGCGGTTCGCGGCGACGCACGGTCGCCTGGAACTGCGCTGCACGGGTGCTCACCCACTGAGGTTATCGGTGGCTCACCAGTCGGGGCGCATCGGGAAGTCGGAGCGGCCGTCGTCGTGGTTGCGGGTCGCGAGCACCTGGTGCAGCTCGACCTCGTCGCGCTCGAAGCCGACGCGCGAGCCGGCGATGTAGAGGCCCCACACGCGGGCCGTCCCCTCGCCGACCTCGGCCACGCACTCGTCCCAGTGCTCGACGAGGTTGCGGTTCCAGTCGCGCAGCGTGGCGGCGTAGTGGAGGCGCAGGTTCTCGCTGTGCTGCACCTCGAGGGCCTGGTCCTGCGCAGCGCGGATGATCGTGCCCGAGCCGATCAGCTCCCCGTCGGGGAAGACGTAGCGGTCGATGAAGTGGCCCGTCTCCTGCCGGCGGTTGTGCCGCCGGGTGATCGAGTGGTTGAGCAGGCGGCCGCCGGGCCGGAGTCGGTCGCGGAGGTGGCGGAAGTAGGCGGGGTAGTTGCGCACGCCGATGTGCTCGGTGAGCCCGATCGAGCTGACCGCGTCGAAGCCGGACTCGACGACGTCGCGGTAGTCGAGGTGGCGCACCTCGGCGAGATCGCCGAGCCCCTCGCGGTCGATCGCCTCCTTCGCCCACTGCGCCTGCTCGAGCGACAGCGTCACGCCCAGCGCGCGTACGCCGTGCTCGCGGGCGACGTGGCGGACCATCGTCCCCCAGCCGCAGCCGACGTCGAGCAGGCGCTGGCCGGGCTGCAGGTCGAGCTTGCGGCAGACGAGCTCGAACTTCGCCGCCTGCGCCTCCTCGAGGGTCATGTCGGGCGTCTCGTAGAGCGCGCAGGTGTAGGCCATCGACGGGCCGAGCACCAGCTCGTAGAACCGGTTGGACACGTCATAGTGGTGGGAGATGACCTCGGCGTCGCGGGTCATCGAGTGGCGCAGCCCCTCCACCGCGCGCCGCCAGCGGGGCAGGTGCTCCTGAGGCGGCGGGGGCGGTGGCCGCAGGTGCGTGAGGCCGAGGCTGCGGGCGATGTGCACGGCCTCGGACGGCGCCGGCACCCGGAACTTCGTGTGGTCCTTGAGGAGCACGAGCGCGTCGTAGGGGTCGCCGGGATGGACCCCCGAGAGCTGGAGGTCGCCGCTGACGTAGGCCCGCACCATGCCGAGGTCGCCGGGTGCCGTCATCAGGTAGGCGAGCCCGCGCTCGGTGCGCAGCTGCATCCCGACGTCGGCGTCCGGAGGGCCGGCGCTGCTGCCGTCGTACGCCGTGAAGTGCAGCGGCAGCCCGCCCCTCACCAGCCGGTCCATCGCGTCGCCGATGCTCAGGCGGGCCGGTGGGCGGGGTCCCGAGCCCGGATCCGTGTGGAAGATCATCGTCGCTGCACCACCTTGTCGTAGAGGGACGTGAGTCGGCCGTCGGGATCGTGGGCGGCCTTGACGCGGGCCAGGTGGTCCCCGCCGTAGAGGCGGTCGAACTCCGCCTGCGCGTAGAAGGCCTCGGAGTAGAGGCTCTTGTGGCCGCCGAGCTCGGAGACCTTCGCCTCGATCGCCCGGTTGCGCGGGGACGAGGGCGCGTCGGGGCCGACGTTGACGATGCCCCAGAAGCCCACGTTGACGTACGTCGTCTCGGCGCTGAGCGGGTAGCCGGGCCAGGGCCGGTCGCCGGAGCCGTCCGCCCCGCGACGCAGCCGCAGCGGGCACAGCCACACCGGGCGCATGCCGATCTCCCGGTCGAACCACTCCAGGAACTCGGGGAGCCGCTCGACGGGGACCTCGACGTCCTGGACGACGCGCTCCCCCTGGGGCCGCCCGGCACGCCGGTCGAGCCGGTCGGCCACGCCGAGACGGCGGTCGAGCGCGACGAGCTTCCAGTAGACGTCGGAGCGCCGCAGCCGTCGCGGCCAGACCCGTCGGACGAGCGGGTGCTGGGCGCCGAAGGCGCGCGAGCACCAGAACCAGTCGGTGTCCCAGCGCCACAGGTAGTCGTGCACGGTGAGCCGGTCGGTGCTGCGCTCCTGCAGCGAGCGGTAGAAGACCTGCTGGCCGGCGTAGTCGCTGGTCGGACCGGGGTCGTCGGTCCACCGCGCGAGGGTGAGGTAGAGCTCGTCGGGGGCGAAGGCGACGCCGTCGACCGCGTCGACGCGCTCCCCCGCCCAGGCCCGCTCCTCGACCACCCGGACGACGGCCCCGGCGAGCGTGGCCGCGTCAGGGAAGCGGACGTGCCGGAGCGCGACGTACGACGGCACCTGCTCGAGCTCGATCCGCAACCGGGTCGCGTAGCCGAGCGAGCCGTAGGAGTTGGGGAAGGCATCGAAGAGCTCGTCCCCCGGCTTGGTCGTGACCACCTCGCCGGCCCCGGTGAGCACGTCCATCTCGAGGACCGACTCGTGCGGCAGGCCGCTGCGGAAGCTCGTCGACTCGATGCCCAGGCCGCTGACCGCGCCGCCGAGCGTGATCGTCCGGAGCTGCGGCACGACCAGTGGGATGCGGCCGTGCGCGAGCGTCACCTCGACGAGGTGCTCGTAGGTGCACATCCCCTGCACCTCGGCCACGTCGCCGTCGACCTCGACGACACCCGTCAGTCCGGAGACGTCGAGGCCACCCTCTGACGCCGACCGGCCACGGAACAGGTTGCTGGTGCGCTTGGCCAGTCGCACCGGCGCACCAGCCGGCAGGGCTGCGTAGGACTCCCTGAGCCTCGCCTCCCCGGCAGCATGCTGCTCGCGACCAACAGCCGTTCGCACCCCTCCACGCTAGCGATCCGGGACCGCGCGCGCGAGCAGGTTGCAGTCCAGTGGTTCTCAGGTGGCGAGCGAGCGGGCGATCACGCCCCGTGCGTCGCCCAGGTGCACCGGCACGCCGGCGCCGGCGAAGTCACGTACGGCGTCGAGGACGGGTTCGTCGTCCGCCAGCACGACAGCAGCCTCGAGGCCGGCCGATCCGGACGACACGGCCATCGCCACGCACACGTCGAGCGCCGGCAGGTCGAGGTGCGGGAGGCGCACGCTGGCGGCGGCGTAGGTACGGCCGTCGAGGTCACGCACGGCGGCGCCCTCGTCGGCCCGCGCCCGCGCCCGGGTCGCTCGGGCGAGGGTCACCAGCTTGGCGTCCTCGGCGCTGAGGTCGACGGCGTCGTTGCTCATGCGAGAACCCTAGTGAGCGGCCCGGTCGCCGTCCGTCAGCGGCCGGCGGAGGTGACCGAGGTGTCGTCGGCGGCGGCGTCCGACCCCGGGGCGAGCACTGTCACGAGCACGGTCTCGATCTTGTTGCGGCGGCCGGTGGCGCGCTCGGCCTCAAGCCGCAGGCCGTGGCACTCCACGACCGACCCGGGGAGCGGGACCTTGCCGAGGTGCTTCGCCATCAGCCCGCCGACGCTGTCGACGTCGTCGTCCTCGACGTCGAAGCCGACCAGCTCGTCGAGGTCGTCGACCGGGTAGCGCGAGGACACCCGCATGGCGCCGCCCTCGAGGTGCTCGACCTCGACCTCCTCGGCGTCGTACTCGTCGGTGATCTCGCCGACGATCTCCTCCAGCACGTCCTCGATCGTGATCAGCCCGGCCGTGCCGCCGTACTCGTCGACGACCACCGCGATGTGCTGGCGCCGGGCCTGCAGCTCGGTGAGCAGGGCGTCGACGGGCTTGGAGTCGGGGACGTAGTGGACCGGCCGCATGACCTCGTCGACGCGCTGGGTGAACTCCACGTCGGGGGCCTCGAAGTCGCGGCGGACGAGGTCCTTGAGGTAGGCCATGCCCACGATGTCGTCGAGGTTCTCGTCGATGACCGGGATGCGTGAGTAGCCGCTGCGCAGGAACAGCGACAGCGTCTGGCGGATGTTCTTGTGGCGCTCGATGTAGACGACGTCGGGGCGCGGGACCATCACCTCGCGGGTGATGGTGTCGCCGAGCTCGAAGACCGAGTGGATCATCTTGCGCTCGCCGGACTCGATGATCGCGCCGGCCTCGGCCAGGTCGACGAGCTCGCGCAGCTCGGTCTCGGTCGAGAACGGGCCCTCGCTGAAGCCCTTGCCGGGCGTGATCGCGTTGCCCAGCAGGATCAGCAGCGCCGGGATCGGCCCGAGGATCGTCGTCACCAGGGAGAGCGGGCCCGCCGACGCCAGCGCCACGCGTACGTCGTGCTGGCGGCCGATGGTGCGCGGGGCGACGCCGATGACGACGAAGGACACCACCAGCATCACGCCGATCGTGGTGAGGAACGTCGGGACGGGCGAGCCCTGATAAGCGTCGCGCGCCCACGTCGCGACCAGCACGATCGCGCTGATCTCGCACAGCAGGCGCATCAGCAGCGCGGTGTTGAGGTAGCGCGCGGGGTCGTCGAGAAGCTTGACCAGGCGCACCGCGCCGGGACGGCCCTCGGCCTTGAGCTCCTCCGCACGGGCGCGCGAGAAGCCGCCGAGGGCGGCGTCGGCGGCCGAGAAGAGCCCGGCGAGCACGACCAGCAGTGCGGCCGAGCCGAGCTGCCAGATGTCAGCAGTCATGTCAGGCAGGCTCGGCCGACGCGCGCCACTTCTCCAGCAGCTCGCCCTGCAACCCGAACATCACCGCGTGCTCCTCGGGCTCGGCGTGGTCGTAGCCGAGGAGGTGGAGGATGCCGTGGACGGTCAGCAGGTCGATCTCGGCCTCGCGTCCGTGCCCGGCCTCCTCGCCCTGCCGCTCGGCCACCGCCGGGGCCAGCACCAGGTCGCCGAGCACGCCCTCCTCGGGCTCCTCGTTGACCTTGCCGGGGCGCAGCTCGTCCATCGGGAAGGCCAGCACGTCGGTGGGGCCCTCCTTCTCCATCCACTGGCCGTTGAGCTCGGCGATGGTGTCCTCGTCGACCGCCTTGATGCACAGCTCGGCCTGCGGATGCACGCGCATCTGGTCCATCACGAAGCGCGCCAGCCGCGAGAGGCGGCGCACGTCGAAGTCGAGGCCGGACTCGTTGAGGACCTCGATGCTCATCGAGGGCTCCGCTCGGTCTTCTTCGGGCCCGGGCGCTCGTTGTCGGAGTCGAAGACCTCGTAGGCCTCCACGATGCGACCCACGAGGCGGTGGCGCACGACGTCGGTGCCGGTGAGGCGGCAGAAGGTGATGTCGTCGACGCCGTCGAGGATGCCCTCGACGACCCGCAGGCCCGACTTCGTGCCGGACGGCAGGTCGACCTGGCTGGTGTCGCCGGTGACGACGATGCGCGAGCCGAAGCCGAGGCGGGTGAGGAACATCTTCATCTGCTCGGGCGTGGTGTTCTGCGCCTCGTCGAGGATGATGAACGAGTCGTTGAGCGACCGGCCGCGCAGGAACGCCAACGGGGCGACCTCGATGGTGCCGGCGGCGAGCAGCTTGGGGATCGTCTCGGGATCGACCATGTCGTGCAGTGCGTCGTAGAGCGGGCGCAGGTAGGGGTCGATCTTCTCGCTGAGCGTGCCGGGCAGGAACCCGAGCCGCTCGCCCGCCTCGACGGCCGGGCGGCTGAGGATGATCCGGTTGACCTCCTTGGCCTGCAGCGCCTGCACGGCCTTGGCCATCGCGAGATAGGTCTTGCCGGTGCCGGCCGGGCCGATGCCGAAGGTGATCGTGCTCTTGTCGATCGACTCGACGTAGCGCTTCTGGTTGACCGTCTTGGGCCGGATCGTGCGACCGCGGTTGGACAGGATGTTGAGGCTCAGCACGTCGGCCGGGCGCTCCTGCGTCTCGGTGCGCAGCATCTGGATGATCCGCTCGACCGTCTCGCCGGTGACGCCCTGGCCGGTGCGGACCAGCGTCACGATCTCGTCGAGGAGGCGCTCGGCGGTGGCGACCTCGGCCGACTCGCCGGCGAGCGTGATGCGATTGCCACGGACGTGGACGCTGGCGTCGAAGGCCCGCTCGATCAGCCGGAGGTGCTCGTCTCCCGGGCCCAGGACCGACACCATGTCGATGCTGTTGGGGACGACCACGGTGTGGGTCGGTCGCTCCTGGGAGGAGCCTGGCTGGTTCGTCGCAGTCATGGATGCCCGTGCGGGCGGCCTTCCGGGTCGGTGGTAGAGCCCCACCATGCTACCGAGCCGGCCACGCGCGGCCCACCTGACGTGGGGTGGCCCCCGTCAGGGGCGGGTGACCTGCAGCATCCCGAGGCACATCTCGTCGGTCGTGCCCTCGCCCCACACCACGTAGCGGTCGGGCTGACCCTCGAAGGACGGCAGCTTGTCGCGCAGCCACTGGACGTGGCGGCAGGTCACCTTGACCTGCTGGAAGGGCTCGAGCCGGATCGGGTCGATCGGGCGGCTGCCCTGGTCGTCGAAGTCCCAGACGGGGATGTCGAGGATGGTCCGCGCCTGCGGGGTGCCCGGGTTGACCTCGATCTTCAGGGAGCGGCCCAGCAGGTGCATGTGCCCGGCCACGCCGTGGATGGTGATCGGCTCGCCGAGGGTGCGCACGCACGACTGGACCTCGCCGGCGCGCGGCTCGCCACCGCACAGGAGGTGGAGGAGGTCGGCGGTGTTGCCCTCCGAGCCGAAGCGCTCCTTGACGTCAGCGAGCGACGCGGCGCGGTCGCACAGCTCTCCGTCGGAGTGCTTCGGCCGGCACGGCAGCTCCACGGGCGCGGGCAGCAGCATGGTGCTGAGCGCCTCGTAGTCCCTCGTGCCGGGCGCGAGCCGCAGCTGGGCGGCGGAGGTGTCGGGCTGCTGCCCGGCGAGCAGGTTGTAGTGGACCTGCATCACGATCCGGCTGCCCTTGCGCAGGCGGATGCCGTAGCCGGGCTTGGTGACCGACTCCTTGCCGCCCGGGGCCCACGCGCCGATCCACGAGGACCGGTCGACGTTCTGGAAGCGATCGAGCCCGGTGCCGCCGAAGCAGGTCCAGCCCTCGTCCTCCTCCGCCGCGTCCTTGGCCTCGGCGGCCGCGACCTGCCGGGGCGGGACCTGGAACAGGATGACGTGGTGCACCACGTCGGGGTTGCCGGGCAGCACCTGCGTGCCGGTGAGCCAGGTGTCCTGGTCGAGCTCGGGGTCGAGCAGGAAGCACCGGTAGTCGTCGGTGCCGGTGCCGTAGGGCGCGGACGGCGTGTAGGCGCCCGGCATCGCGATCGTCGTACGCGTCTCACCCGCGCGCAGGCGTCGGGACCTCGCCGGCTCGGCGTAGTGGCCGCTGTGCCCGGCCTGCCCGCTCTGCGCGGCCTCCTCGGCGTCCGCAGTGGACGCGCTCGTCGGGGAGTCCGCGGGCTGGGTGGCCGTCTGGTCGGCGTCGCCGGAGCCGTCGCTGCCGCTGCAGGCGGACAGGGCGAGGAGCCCGGCGGCGAGCAGGGCCGCGAGCGCGGGGCGGGTGCGGGACGGCAGGAAGGGCACACGGAGGGACATGGCGGCTCAGACCAGCGTCTCGGACATGCGCGGCGAGCCGCCGAGCACGTGGAGGTGGGTGTGGAACACCGTCTGGCCGGCGCCCGTGCCGGTGTTGGCGATGAGCCGGTAGTCGGCGTTGCCGGACTCCCGGGCGACCTCGTCGGCCAGCGCGACGAGGTGGCCGATGCTGGCCTTGTCGGCGGCCGCGGAGGCGGCGGCGTTGTCGTGGTGGTCCACCGTGATCACCAGCGCGTGGAACGGTGCCTGCGGGTTGAGGTCCTTGATCGAGACGGCGTGGTCGTTGCGGCCGAGCACGTCGGCCGGGATCTCGCCGGCGACGATCTTGCAGAAGATGCAGTCGGGGGCCGTCTCGCTCATGGCGCCAGCCTAGGCTCTGGCGGCGCGGCGTGGGACCGGAAACGGTGGCCGCGCCTCGCACTACCGTGGCGATCATGACCTTCCCCTCCACTCCTCGACCGGCTCGCGCCCGCGCCGTACGACGCTGGGCGGGCGTCGCGGCCGTCGTCGTGGCGAGCAGCCTGGCCCTCGCCGGGTGCAGCGACGACCCGACGCCGGTCTCCGACGACACGGGCACGGCGACCGAGGAGCCGCAGCCCTCGGAGACCGGGTCCGACGCCGGGCAGGAGTCCGACCCGTCGTCCCCGACCGAGTCACCGGCCGAGTCCCCGTCGGAGCCTGCGTCCGGCACCGCGGTCCCGGTCTACTTCGCGGGCGACGGCCCCGGCGGGCGCACCGTCCTGTTCCGCGAGTTCCAGCGCGTCGAGGGCGACCCGCTGACCGAGGCCGCCCGGCTCGTCGCCGGCGGCGGCCAGCCCGTCGACCCGGACTACCGCACCCTCTGGCCGGGCGTGGAGATCAGCTCGGTCCAGGCGACCGACGGGGTCCTCCTCGTCGAGATCCCCTCCGACGGGTTCACCGACCGCCCCGACGGGATGTCGAGGCGCGACGCCAGGCTCGCCGTCCAGCAGCTCGTGTACACGCTCCAAGGCGTGCAGCAGGAGCGCGTGCCGGTGCAGGTGCAGCGCGAGGGCGGCGCGCCTCTCTTCGGGCTGCCGACCGGGACGCCGTTCGAGGCGGCCGGGGCGCTGCGCACCCTCAACCTCGTCAACATCACCTCTCCCGCCGAGGGCGACACCGTCAGCGGCGACACCCTGACCGTGACGGGGGTGGCCAACTCCTTCGAGGCCAGCGGGCCCTGCCGACTCCTGCAAGGTGGCAAGGAGATCGCGCTCGAGGGCTACCAGTCGGCGGGCTGGATGGAGGACCGGCTGTTCCCGTTCGAGGTCGACCTCCCGCTCGGCGACGTCTCCGGCGAGGTGGTCGTGCAGTGCGAGACCGACGACCCCACGGGGGGCACCGAGGGCCCCGGCCCGGCCGTCGACACGAAGACGATCACCGTGGAGTGACGACGCGCCGATCAGGCCCAGCGGGAGGTTCGGGCCAGCACCGCGGCGACGGCGACCACACCGGCGGTGGAGGTGCGCAGCACCTCGGCCCCGAGGCGTACGACGTGGGCGCCGGCGTCGGCCAGCACCGTCAGCTCGTCGGGGCTGATGCCGCCCTCCGGTCCCACCACGAGCACGACCCGGCCTGCTTCGGGGACCACCAGCGCGCCCAGCGGCAAGGTGGCGTTCTCGTGCAGCACCAGCGCGAGGTCGGCCTCCGCGACGAGGGCCGCGAGGTCGGCCGTGGACGCCAGCGGGGTGACGGTGGGCAGCCACGAGCGGCGCGACTGCTTGGCCGCCTCGCGGGCGGTGGCCTGCCACTTCGCGTGGGACTTCGTCGCTCGCTCGCCCTTCCAGACCGCGACCGAGCGCGATGCGGCCCACGGCACGATGCGGTCGACGCCGACCTCGGTGAGGACCTCGACCGCGAGCTCGCCGCGCTCCCCCTTGGGGAGCGCCTGCACGACGGTGATGGCCGGCTCCGGGCGGGGCTCCTGCGCGACGGACTCGACGGTGACGGAGAAGACCCGCTTGCCCGTCGACGCCACCGACCCCGTGGCCGAGGTGCCCCGGCCGTCGGTGAGGACGACCTGCTCACCCTCGCGGAGGCGTCGTACGGCGACCGCGTGGTGCGCCTCGTCGCCGGTCACCTCGACGAGCGTGCCGGGCGATGCTCCGTCGAGGGACTCGACGAGGTGGACCGGGAGCGACACCCCGCTCAGCCCTGGAAGGCGTCGCGCAGCCGACCGAACATCGACTTGTGCGGCGCCTCGTTCTTGCCGTCGGGCTGCTCCTCGCCACGGATCGCTGCGAGCTCGCGCAGCAGCTCCTCCTGGCGAGGGTCGAGGCGGGTGGGGGTCTCCACGGCGATGCTGACGACGAGGTCGCCACGACCGCCGCGCAGGCTCGGCACGCCGAAGCCGCGGACCACCTGCTCGCTGCCCGACTGCGTGCCGGGGCGGATGTCGAGGTCGTACGTCGTCACGGTCTCCGAGGACTCGTCGGACGCGGCGGGCAGGTCGGCCTCGAGCAGCGGCAGCGTGAGCTGGGTGCCGAGGGCGGCCGCCGACATCGGCAGCGAGATCGTGGTGTGGAGGTCGTTGCCGTGGCGGGTGAAGGTGGGGTGCGGCTCGACGTGGATCTCGACGTAGAGGTCACCGGCCGGGCCGCCGCCGGGGCCGACCTCGCCCTGGCCGGTGAGCTGGACGCGGGTGCCGTGGTCGACACCGGCGGGGATCTTGACCGTCAGGGTGCGGCGCGAACGCACCCGGCCATCGCCCGAGCACTCACGGCAGGGGTCCGGGATGATCGAGCCGTAGCCGCGGCAGGCCGCGCACGGGCGCAGCGTGCGGATCTCGCCGAGGAACGATCGCTGGACCACGGCGACCTCGCCCTGGCCGTGGCAGGTCTCGCAGGTGGTGGGCGAGGTGCCGGGGGCGGTGCCCTGGCCCTCGCAGGCCTCGCAGCGCAGCGCGGTGTCGACCTTGAGGTCGCGGGTGACGCCGAAGCCGGCCTCGGCGAGCTCGACGTCGAGCCGGATCAGCGCGTCCTGGCCGCGCCGGGCGCGCGATCGCGGGCCACGGGTCTGCCCGCCGCCGGCGGCACCGCCACCGAAGAACGCGTCCATGATGTCGGTGAAGCTGAAGCCCTGCCCGGCGCCGCCGAAGCCCTGGCTGAAGGCGTCGCCGCCACGGTCGTAGGCCGCACGCTTGCCGGGGTCGCTCAGCACCTCGTAGGCGCGCGAGACGTCCTTGAACCGCTCCTGCGTCTCCGGGTCGGGGTTGACGTCCGGGTGGAGCTGCCGCGCGAGCTTGCGGTAGGCCTTCTTGATGTCGTCGGCGCTCGCGTCACGCGAGACGCCGAGGATGTCGTAGGGGTCCTGGGTCACTGGTTTCCTTCATCGAGGATCCGGGAGACGTAGCGCGCGACCGCGCGCACGGCTGCCATGGATCCGGGGTAGTCCATGCGGGTGGGGCCGACGACGCCCAGGGAGCCGAGGTGGAACTCCTGCGGGCCGTAGCCGGTGGCGACGACGCTCGTGGCCGCGAGCTCGGAGTAGGGGCCCTCGTGGCCGATGCGCACCCTCAGCGCGTCGGTCCCGGACTCCCCCAGCAGCTTGAGCAGCACGACGTGCTCCTCGAGCGCCTCGAGCAGAGGTCGGACGGCGGTGTCGAAGTCGCCGTAGCGGGCGAGGTTGGCGGTGCCGCCGACCGCGACCCGCTCGTCGTTGCGGTGGTCGGACATCGCCTCGGTGAGCGCGCCCACGATCGCGCGGGTGGAGTCGGCCTGCTCGGGGCGTACGCCGTCGGGCAGGTCGCAGAGCGCGATGGCTGCCGCCGCGATCTGCACGCCGACGCTGGCCTGGTTGACCGCGACCCGCAGCTCGGCGAGGTCGCTGTCGACCACGGGTGCGTCGAGCTCGACGAGGCGCTGCTCGACCCGCCCGGTGCTGAGGATGAGGATCAGCATCACCCGGGTCGGCGTCAGCGACACCAGCTCGATGTGGCGGACCGTCGAGCGCGAGAGCGTCGGGTACTGCACGATCGCGACCTGGCGGGTGAGCTGGCTGAGCAGCCGGACCGAGCGCTGCACGACGTCGTCGAGGTCCACCGCCCCGTCGAGCAGCGTCGCGATCGCCCGGCGCTCGGCCGTGCTCATCGGCTTGAGCGTGCCGAGCTTGTCGACGAAGAGCCGGTAGCCCTTGTCGGTGGGGACGCGCCCCGCGCTCGTGTGGGGCTGGTGGATGTAGCCCTCGTCCTCGAGCGCCGCCATGTCGTTGCGGACCGTCGCCGGCGAGACGCCCAGGCCGTGCCGCTCGACGAGCGCCTTGGAGCCGACCGGCTCCTCCGTCGCGACGTAGTCCTCCACGATCGCGCGGAGCACGTCGAGCTTGCGGTCGTCGACCATCGAGCCACTCCTCTGCTCATCGCGTTTTCTGGCACTCGTTCGCCCGGAGTGCCAAGACTACTAGCAGTCCGTAGGCTCGCGGTCATGCCCGACGACACCCCTCGGTTCACCGAGGTCGCCCCGCGCGTGTGGGTCGCCCACTACGACTGGATGCACGTCAACATCACGCTGATCGGCGGGTCCGACGGCCTGCTGATGGTCGACACGCACGGGTCGGCCGCTGAGGCGCGGACCGTCGCCGACGACGTACGCCGCCTCGGCGCGGGTCCGCTGACCGGGCTGGTCAACACGCACGAGCACTGGGACCACCACTTCGGCAACGCGACGATGGTCGAGCAGTTCGGCGACGTGCCGATCCACGCGACGGACTGGGCGGCCGAGCACATGGAGGTGTCGTCGGCCCACACCTTCGAGCAGTACGAGCAGGACACCGGCCACCCGCGCCGCGACGAGATCCTCGCGACCACGCTCCGCCTGCCCACGCGCACCTTCTCCTCCGCGGTCCAGCTCGACCTGGGCGACCGGGCGGTCGAGCTGATCCACCCCGGGCGTGGGCACACGGCCGGCGACCTCGTCGTACGCGTGCCGGACGCCGACGTGCTGCTCGGCGGCGACCTGGTCGAGGAGTCCGACCCGCCGTTCATCGGCGACGACTCGTGGCCGCTGGAGTGGCCGTTGACCCTCGACCTGGTCCTCGGCCTGATGACCGACGCCACGGTGGTCGTGCCGGGGCACGGGAAGGTCGTCGACAAGGAGTTCGTGCAGGACCAGCGCACCGAGCTCGGCGTCATCGCCGAGACCATCCGCGACCTCGCCTCCCGTGGGGTGCCGCAGTCCGAGGCCCTCGCCGCCGGCGAGTGGCCGTGGGAGCGCGAGCGGCTCGGGAGCGCCGTCCAGCTGGGCTACGAGCACCTGCCCCGCAGCCAGAAGCGGCTCCCCCTCATCTAGTCGCCCGACCCGGCCCACACCCTCCGGGGGCTGGTCCCGCGGTGGTCGGCCCAGTAGGACTGGTGCATGACCGAGAACAGCGAGTCCCAGACCGACAACACGGAGTCGACCGACACGCCCAAGGCGGGCAGCGGCACCAGCCCTGCCGACTCCGACCACTCCGGCGGCACCACCTCGCCCGACGGCGCGACCCTGGGCGGCATCTCCGACGACCAGCTGCCCGACGACCTGCAGCCCGGCGAGGACAACCCGCTGGCCGAGCCCCTCGACCCCGACGACGAGGACACCAAGAGCCGCGAGGAGCTCGAGATGGACGCCACCCAGGAGGACCTGGGCAACGACGACGGCGCGAGCCAGGCGCCGACCCAGTCGGACGACTCCGACGCCGCCGGGGGCTGAGTCCCCGGCACGTCCTCGTGCCGGTGTGATCCGCGACGCACGGCGTGCCACCCGGCCGGCGGGCCGGCGGGCCCCTACCGTGGAGCAGTGCCTCAGGATCGCTACGGAACCGACGTCCTCTCCGGCGACTGGCGTGTCCCCAAGAACGGCCGCGCCACCGAGGTGCCGACCGAGATCGGGATGGTCGTCGAGGAGGTCACCACCGACTGGTGCGGTGAGGTCGTCGCCGTCGACCGTGACATCGACACGCTCACGCTGGAGGACCGGCGCGGCAAGCGGCGCACCTTCCCGCTCGGCCCCGGCTTCCTGCTCGAGGGCAGGCCGGTGATCCTCACCCGGCCCGTGCGAACGGGTGCACCCGCAGTCCCCACGCGTACGGCGTCCGGCTCCGTGGCGGTGCCCAACGCGCGCGCCCGCGTCGCGCGCGCCAGCCGCATCTTCGTCGAGGGCCGGCACGACGCCGAGCTCGTCGAGAAGGTCTGGGGCGACGACCTGCGGATCGAGGGCGTCGTCGTCGAGTACCTCGGCGGCGTCGACGACCTCGCCGAGCACCTGCGCGACTTCAAGCCGGGCCAGCAGCGCCGCGTCGGCGTCCTGGTCGACCACCTGGTCGCCGGGTCCAAGGAGGCGCGCATCGCGCAGGGCATCGCCCGCTCCCCCATCGGCAAGCACGTCCTGGTCGTCGGCCACCCGTTCATCGACATCTGGCAGGCGGTCAAGCCCGACCGGCTCGGCATCCACGCGTGGCCGTCCGTCCCCCGCGGGATCGACTGGAAGACCGGCACCTGCCAGCAGCTCGGCTGGCCGCACCGCGACCAGGCCGACATCGCGCGCGCCTGGAAGCACATCCTCGGACGGGTGAGCTCCTTCGCCGACCTCGAGCCCGCCCTCCTCGGCCGGGTCGAGGAGCTGATCGACTTCACGACCCAGCCCTGAGCGGAGCGAAGGGCTGACGAGGTCAGGAGATCGAGTAGGGCTCGGCCGGCCATGAGCGGAGCGAAGGGCCGGCGACCCGTATCGGGATCCGCGTGGTTGATGGGTCTCGATACGCCCGCTCGTTCCTCGCGGGCTACTCGACCACCGAGGGGGCTAGTCCACCAGGTCGCGCACGATGGCGTCGGCGAGGAGCCGGCCGCGCTGGGTGAGCACGAGGCGCTCGGTGGCGAGCTCGACGAGTCCGTCGGCCACGAGGCGGGCGACGTGGGAGCGGCCGGTGGCCTCGAGGGCGGTGACCGGGAGCCCCTCGACGAGCCGGATCTCCAGCAGGATCCGCTCGACCCGCTGGTCGTGGTAGCCGAGGACCTCTCGCGCGAGGGCGGGTGAGACGCCGCTGGCGAGCCGCTGGGCGTACGCCGCCGGGTGCTTGACGTTCCACCAGCGCACCCCGCCGACGTGGGAGTGCGCACCGGGGCCGACGCCCCACCAGTGCCCGCCGGTCCAGTAGAGGAGGTTGTGGCGGCACCAGTGGTCGGGCGACGTGGCCCAGTTGGACACCTCGTACCAGCTCATCCCAGCGGCGGAGAGCTTCTCGTCGACGAGGTGGTACTTGTCGGCCAGGTCGTCCTCGTCGGGCATCGGCAGCTCGCCGCGCTTGACCTGGCGGCCCATCGCGGTGCCGTCCTCGACGATGAGGGAATAGGCCGAGATGTGGTCGGGGCGACAGCTCAGGGCGACGTCGACCGAGGTCTCCCAGTCGGCCAGCGACTCCCCCGGCGTGCCGTAGATGAGGTCGAGGCTGACGTCGTCGAAGCCGGCCTGCCGTGCCCAGTCGACGACCGCGGGTACGCGCATCGGGTCGTGGGTCCGGTCGAGCGTGCGCAGCACGTGGTCGACCGCGGACTGCATGCCGAAGCTGATCCGGTTGAAGCCGGCGGTGCGCAGCTCCTCGAGGTCCCAGGCGGCGACGCTGTCGGGATTGGCCTCGGTCGTGATCTCGACGTCGTCGACGAGGCCGAACTCCGCCGCGGCGCTGGCCACGATGGCCCCGAGGTCCGCGGGCTTGAGCAGGGTGGGGGTGCCACCGCCGAAGAAGATCGTCTCGATGGGGACGTCGCGGTGGCCGAGCACCTGGCGCGCGAAGCGGATCTCGCGGATGGCCGCCTCGGCGTACGACGACCGGCTGGCGCCGACCTCGTCGCCGAGCTCCTGGGCTGTGTAGGTGTTGAAGTCGCAGTAGCCGCACCGCACCGAGCAGAACGGCACGTGGATGTAGAGGCCGAAGGGCTTGCTGCCGAACTGGGCCCACGCCTCGTCGGGGAGCAGGCCGTCCTCGGGGGCGACGTCACCGTCGGGCTGGGCGGGGGACACGCCGGTATCCAACCACGTGCCACACGTGCGAACGGGTGCCGGTGGTCTCCCACCGGCACCCGTCCGTCGCCTCGGTCCTAGGCGTACATCTGCTCGATGAGCGCCTGGTTGTTCTCCTGCACCACGTTGCGCTTGACCTTCATCGACGGGGTCAGCTCGCCCGACTCGACCGTCAGGTCGTGGTCGAGGAGCTTCCACTTCTTGATGGTCTCCCAGCGGTTGAGGTGGCTGTTGAGCTCGTCGACGTAGCCGCCGACCATCTTCTGCACCTCGTCGGACTGCACGATCTCGGTGTAGGACTTGCCGCCCATGCCGTTCTCCTCGGCCCAGCCCGCCATCGCGTCGGGGTCGAGGGTGATGAGCGCGGTGCAGTAGTTGCGCTCGTCGCCGAAGACCATGAACTGGCTGGCGTAGGGGCACACGGCCTTGAACTTCGACTCGATCGCCGGCGGGGCGATGTACTTGCCGCCGGAGGTCTTGAAGAGCTCCTTGATGCGGCCCGTGATGACCAGGTGGCCGTCCTCGTCGACGGCGCCCTTGTCGCCGGTGTGCAGCCAGCCGTCGGAGGTCAGCGTCTTGGCCGTCTCCTCGGGAAGGTTGTGGTAGCCGTCCATCACGCCGGGACCCTTGATCATGATCTCGTCGTTGTCGCCGAGCTTGACCTCGCTGCCGGGGAAGACCGGGCCCACGGTGCCGAACTTGTTGCGGTCGGGGTGGTTGACGAACGAGCCCGCCGAGGTCTCGGTGAGGCCGTAGCCCTCGAGGATCGTGATGCCGGCGACGCCGAACCACTCCGCGATGTCGCGGTTGAGCGCCGCGGCACCGGAGATGAAGAAGCGGACGTTTCCACCGAAGCGGTCACGGATCTTGGAGAAGACGAGCTTGTCGAACAGCCCGTGCTGCACCTTGAGGCCGATCGGCACCGACTTGCCCTCGCGCTTGCGGCGCTCGACCTCGAGGCCGACGTCGAAGGCCTTCTTGAAGATCTTCTCCTTGGCGCCGCCCTCGGCGGCCTGCATGGTGACGATGCGGCCGTGGGCCTTCTCGAAGATGCGCGGAGCGGCACCCATGAACGTCGGCTTCACCACGCCCAGGTTGTCGACGATCTTCTCGACGCGACCGTCGATCGCCGCGGCGAAGCCGCACGCCATCTGGGTGGACATCAGCACCTTGCCGAAGGAGTGGGCCATCGGCAGCCAGCGGAACTCGAGGTCGTCGGGGCCGAGGATGCCCTGCGCGCGGATCGCCTCGCCCTCGTAGACCCACGAGGAGTGGCGCAGCCGCACGCCCTTGGGGCGGCCGGTGGTGCCGGAGGTGTAGATGAGGGTGGCCAGCTGGTCGGGACGGATCGCCTGCGACGTCGTACGCACCACGTCGGGCTGCTCGGCGAGCTTCTCCGCGCCCAGCGCGGCGAGGTCCTCCAGGGAGATGACCCAGTCGCCGTCCGACGCGCCCTCGAAGGTGATGACCTTCGTGACGTGGGGCAGCTCGGAGCGGTGCGCGGTGAGCTTGGCGACCTGCTCGTCGTCCTCGGCGAAGACGACGCGGCTCTCGGAGTCACCCAGGATGTAGACGGTGTCCTCGGCGTTGGTGCTCGGGTAGACCGTGGTGGTGGCACCGGCGGCGCACATCACCGCGAGGTCCGCGAGGATCCACTCGTAGCGCGTGCCGGACGCGATGCCGACGCGCTGCTCGGGCTCGACGCCCAGCGCGATCAGGCCTGCGGCGAGCGCCTCGACCTTGTCGCCGGCCTGCTTCCAGGTGACGGACTCCCACGCCTCGCCACGGGGAAAACGGAAGGCCTCGGCGTCGGGGGTCGCGCTGACGCGGTCGAAGAACTGGACAGCGACGTTGGGCGGCATGGTGTCGAGGAAGGCCGTGTCGATGGTGGTCGGCATCTGTTACCTACTCATTCGTCGGAGCGTGGCGCGGCAGCACCACACAGCGGGGCTTGCTGCTGACTTGGCTGTAACCTAGATCACTGGGTTTACCCAGCGGTAGCAAACGCGGCGAAAGTCCCGTCAGGCGAGCGACTTTCCGACTTTGGTCAGTGGCGCGTGGCGGCGTCGACGAGCTCCGGCACGATCTCGAACACCGGGTCCAGGAGGTCGGGGCTCGCCTGGATCGCGACGACCACGCCCGCCTCGGGGAGGACCACCAGGCGACTCGCGATGGAGACGTCGCCGCCGCCGTGACCGAGGGCTGGCACGCCGAGGTCGCCGTCACCGGACATGTCGATGGTCCCGAGGCCGTACCACTCACCCTTGAAGTCAGCCATCTCACGGACCATCGCCTCGGAGACCACGTGGCCGCCGTACAGCTCGTACCCCCACCGCGCGAGCGTCGCGGCATCGACCTCGACCTCATCGCCGTCCCCGGCCAGGGCGTTCCTGAGGGGGAATCGAAAACCCTTCAGGGCGGGGTCGCTCAGCACGCCTGCGAGGACCGCCTCGGCGAACGGCTGCCCCGTGAGGTGCTCGACGATCGCCGCGAGGATCACGAAGTAGACGTTGGTGTACTGCGTCGTCTCCCCAGCGGCCGAGTGCGGGGCGGGCAGACCGGACAGCAACCGCTTCACGCTGACGCCCTTGCCCTGCAGCTCCCAGTACCTGTCCGGCTCTCCGAAGCCGCCGCGCATCCCCAGCAGGTCCCGGACGCTGGCGTCGTTGAGGTCGAAGGACGCGAGAGCGGGCGGAAGATGGTCGGTCGCCGGGTCGTCCAGACCGAGCTCGCCCTCGTCCACCAGGCGCAGGATGGCGGCAGTGGTGATGGTCTTCCCGATGCTCGCTGTCATCTGTCGGGACGTCGGGGTGAACACCTGTCCGTGCGCCCCGCGGCCGACGGCGCCCGACCAGCTCCCCTCTCCCGTCACGATCACCGAGGCGGTGGCGCCCCGGATCTCCGGCCTGACGAGGACGCCGTGGCGGAGGGCTGCCTGCAGGGCGCGAGCCGTCGACCGGGGCAGGCCTCCCGACGGGAAGGGCGGGAAGTCGCCCACCATGTCACGGACCGGGCTGGACGACGGCGTCGCCGACGCGCTGACGCTGGGGTCGGCGCCAGCCGGTTCCGGCGGGCTCTCGGCCGCGGTCGAGCAGCCGGTCGCCAGGACCAGCACGGTCGCCACCAGGTGTCGTGCGCGCGTGATGACCATCTCCCTGTGCAGGAGGGACGAGCCCGAGCGGCCCTCACTGCTTCAACGCCGAGAGGACGTCATCCGGTTCGCTCAGTCCTGCACGGCCTTGGTGACGGCGATGCAGCGCGTGATCCAGTCCTGCTCCTCCGACGACAGGCGACGACCGGCGCGCTGCGCGTCCTGCACCGCCCAGCCCGCGTTGAGCACCATCCGCACGACCACCCAGTCGCGCGCGCGGTCCTCGTCGAGGCCGGCCGTGTCGACCAGCGCGTGGAAGCGCCGGCGCAGGCCGTCGCGCACCGACCCGACCGCTCCCGGGCCGCTGAGCTCGTCCATCCGGTTCCAGAGCATCGGCGCCGGCTCGTAGTGCGGGTCGCCGGCCATCGGCTTGGGGTCGATGGCAAGCCACTCCCCCGCGTCGTCGGCCAGCACGTTGGCGTAGTGGAGGTCGCCGTGCACGACGACGCTCGCCACCTCGTCGGCGACCAGGTCGGCGCCGAGCGACAGGGCCTGCTCGACGTAGCGGCGCGGGACGGGGAGGTCGCGGCCCAGCTCGCCGAGCTCCCGCAGCCACCGCTCGACGTACGACGAGACGCCGGCCAGCTGCGGCATCGCCGGGATGTGGAGCCGGCCGTAGAGCTCGCCGACCACCTCGCAGGCCTCGACGTCCCAGGAGTCACCGAGGTCCGGCCCGGGCAGCCAGTCCAGCAGCAGCGCGCGTCGCCGCGGGTCGGCCCGCTGGAGTCGTACGGCGCCCCGGCCGCCCCAGTGCTGCAGGGCGAGGCCCTCGTGGAGCGACTCGTCGTCGCCGTCGAAGCCGACCTTCAGCGCACCGGTCGTGCCGTCGGCGTCCACCACCGGCAGCACCAGCGAGCAGAAGCCGTGCAGCGACGTGCCGGTCGGACGCAGCCGCCAGTCGTCGAGCAGCTCGGCCGCGAGCCGCGGCAGCCGGTCGAGCCAGCTCCCCCAGTCGTCACCGAGCGCCCGCTGCGCGAGCAGCCCCGCAGGGATGGTGAGCGGCATGCCCGCGAGCCTAGGCTGCATTGCATGAGCGAGCGCAGCGAGCTCATCATCCTGTACAGCGCGACATGTGCCTCATGCGCGCACGGAGCGAAGCGAGTACGTGCATGAGCATTCGGCAGCAGCCGTGGTCGGACGAGGCCGTCCGGCACGGCCGGATCCTGGTCCTCAGCGACAACCCGATCTCGCGGTCGATCGCCGCCATCGCGTCCACGGCCGGGCGCACGGTGGTCGTCGAGTCGGTGGACGACGGCGGGCCCGGGCTCGACCCGGGGCCCGGTGACGCCGTGGTCCTGTGCGACCACGACGCTCCCGACGCGCCCGCCGTGCTGCGTGCCGCTCTGGCCTCGGACGCGTCGTACGTCGCGATGATGGCCAGTCGGGGCCGTGCGGCCGGGCTCCTCGACGAGCTCGCCGCGGAGGGGGTCGACGTGTCGACGCTGCACGTGCCGGCGGGGCACGACCTGGGCGGCAAGGGACCGGGCGAGATCGCCCTGTCGGTGGTGGCCGAGATCGTCGCCGAGTCCTACGGCCGGGCCGGCGGCCCGATGCGCGGCTGAGCGATGGGCCTCAGCTGGGACGACCTGGCGGCCGCGTCGCTGGCCCGCCAGTTCCCCGACGACCCGGGGACGGTGGCCGAGCGGGTGCGCGCGATCGGCGACCTGCAGACCCAGACCGCGCGTTCGGCGTTCATCGGCCTCGGCGCACGCTTCCCCGGCGTGACCCACGCCGAGATCACTGCTGCCTACGACGCCGGCGAGATCGTGCGCGGCAGCACGATCCGGGGCACCGTCCACACCGCGACCCCCGAGGCCTACACCGTGCTCGCCGAGGCCACTCGCGTCGGGCAGCACCAGCGGTGGGCCCGGGTGCTCGGCATCAGCGACGCGCAGATCGCCGACCTGTGGGTCTCCATCGAGGACTACGCCCGCGAGTGGCGCACCCCCGACGAGCTCCGCGCCCACGTCGACGCCTGGCTCGCCCGCCACGCCCCCGCCTCCCTCGACGCTGCGGCCGCCGGCCCGGGCCGGTACCTCGGCTTCGCCCACGGCGCCCTGGTCCGCAGACCCGCCTCGGGCGACCGGTGGGAGGGTCAGGGCAAGCCGGTCTACGGCACGTTCGACCGCACCGGACCGGTCACGCTGGCCGACGTCGTACGGCTCCACCTGCGCGCCCACGGACCCTCGTCCCGGCAGGACGTCGCGTGGTGGGCCGGCGTCCCGCTCAAGGCCGTCGAGGAGGGGCTCGCGGGCCTGGACGTCGTCGAGCAGGACGGCCCGGACGGCAGGGCGTACGTCGACCTGCCGGACGCTCCGCCGCCGCGGGACCTGCCGGGCGTGCGCCTGCTGCCTGAGTTCGACGCCGTGCTGTGCGGCTACGACTCCAAGGCCCGCGACCGGTTCGCGACGTCCGAGCACCACCGGCGGCTGTGGAACGAGTCCAACGGGATGCTGCTCCCGCCGCTGCTGGTCGACGGACGGATCACCGGCTTCTGGCGAGCCGCCGGCACCGCGAGGCGCCGACCGCTCGAGATCACGTGGTTCGCGCGGACGAGGCGGCCGCGCAAGGCCGAGCTCGACGAGCCCGTCGCCGCCCTCGAGTCGGCCCTCGGCATCACCGTCACCGAGGTGGCGCTCAGCCGCGAGGCGACCTGACGGGCTGGTCCCGGGGCTGGTCCTTGAGGTATTCCCCCGGCGTCATGCCGGTGACCGTGCGGAAGTCGTGGGTGAAGTGGGCCTGGTCGGCGTAGCCCAGGTCGGCGGCCACCTCGGCGAGGGTGCCGCGGCCGGCCTTCAGCGCCTCGACCGCGTCGTGCAGGCGGCGCCGCTGGAGGAGCCACTTCGGGCTCAGCCCGATGCGCTGCTCCACCAGCCGCTGGAGGCTCCGCTCGGACAGGCCCGCCTCGCGCGCCAGGTCGTCGACGCGGGTGACCTCCGGGTGGTCGCCCAGCCACGCGACCAGCCGGTTGACCAGCAGGCCGGACGCGTCGACGGGCAGGTGCGTCGTCAGCCACGTCTCGAGGTGGGCGATCGCCGCGAGGTGGGCGGCGGGGTCGTGCGGGTCGTCCTCCATCGCAGCGCGCACGCCGGCGACGACGGCCGGGTCGGTGACGAGGTCGGCCAGCTCGACCCATGTGTCGGTGACCTCGGCGACCGACCGTCCGAGGACCAGACGACCCGCGGCCGGGCTGAGCATCGTGCCGACCGCCCAGCCGTCGCCCTCCAGCGTGACGCTCGAGCGGCCCCGGCTCACGCCGTAGAACCGGGCGTAGGTGTTGCTGACGACCACCAGGCAGACCGGGTGCTGGAGCGTGGACTGGGTCGACGGCTCGGCCAGCGACCACACGGGGATCCAGTAGCGCTCGACCAGGCCGACGAGGCGCTCGCTGGGGCCGTAGCGGTGGATCGGCGGGGAGGGTCGGCTCACGCTCGTCAGGTGGGCCCGGTCGATCGGGTCCACCGGGTGCGGGCCGCTCGCCCCGGTCCGGCTGGTCATGTGTCGGATTATCACAATCACCTCCGACACCACAGCGACGAGAGTGGTCGCATGACCCAGACGACGACCCCCGGCATCGACCACTACCTCTCCCTCTTCCAGCAGCGCGCCGACCGCTTCACCCAGGTGGTGGACACGGTCGACGTCTCGGGGGGCGACTGGGACGGGCCCTCGCCGTGCGAGGGCTGGAGCGCCCGCGACGTCGTCGGTCACGTGCTCCAGACCCAGCGCGACTTCCTGAGCACGCAGGGCCTCGACGCCGGTCCGCCGCCGGACCTCGCCGACCCGGCGGCGGCGTGGCGGGCCCAGCGCGCGCACGTCACGGCGGCTCTGGAGGCCGACGGCGTGGCCGCGCGGGAGTACGACGGCTACTTCGGCCGTACGACGATCGCCGCCACCGTCGCTGACTTCTACGGCTGGGACCTCGTGGTGCACGGATCCGACGTCGCCCGCGCCACTGGTCAGGAGTGGTCGGTCAGCGACGCCGAGGCCGCCGACCTGCACGCCACCGCGGACGGCTGGGGCGCGGCCCTGCACTCGGAGGGCGTGTGCGCCGACGCCGTCGAGGTCGGCCCGGACGCCTCGGTGACCGACCGGCTGCTCGCCCGGCTCGGGCGCGACCCCGGCTGGCAGCCGGGCAACGGCTGACGCGCCTCGCGCGCTGCCGTCAGGAGGCGTCGGCACCCGGCGTGAGCTCGGGGGTGATCGTCGGCACCCGGCCCACCACCGGGCTGCACCCGCCCGGGCTTAGCCGTGGGTGGCCCTGGACGTCGACGAGCGCGGTGCTCCCGGCGGGTCCGGTCACGCGGATCTGCCACCGCCCGGTCGCCCCGGCCAGCCCGCACGGCAAGCTGCAGACCAGACGACCTCGGTCGAGGGACAGGCCCTCGGACAACCACGACGACACCAGCGACCGTCGATCCACCCTGTGGCCGTCGAAGCGGAGGCGCGACAGCTCGACGGAGTCGATGGGCCCCCCGTCGGTGCCGGTCACGGAGGCGAGGACGAGCGAGGGACTCACTTCACTGACGACGTGGGCGGCGACCTCGCACTCCGAGCCGCCGCCACACCCGGTGAGGAGCGATGCCGCGAGAAGCACGCCCGCAGCGCGCATCCGGGTGACCACCATGCGCGTGGGACGGCGCGACCTGGGCGACCGTTCCACCCGGCGGTCGGGTCAGGAGCGCTGCAGGGTGACGACAGCGACCGTGCACCGGCCGGCTACCTCACCGGGGCCCAGCACGAGGCTGCCGGTCTCGAGGCCGTCGCGTGCGCCGGAGACGACGTACGCCGCCTGGTCGGCGCCCAGCGGGAGGGTCGAGGAGCGGCCCAGCTCGAGCACGGTGACGTAGGGCCGGACGACCCCCTGGTCGACGACGACGTTGAGCACGCGCACGGGCCCCTCCGGCACGGACGCCACGGTGGTCGCGTCGCCCGGGAAGGCGAACGGACGCTGCGGCTCGACGACGTGGGCGTCGCCGTCCACCTCCAGGTCGAGCACCGGTCCCTCGACGACGGTCAGGAGGCGCTGTCGGCCGGTGAACGTCGAGAACGGCCCGTCGCGGTCCACGTCGGCCAGGCTGATCCGCCACGCGCCGTCGCCGGCCACCGCGAGCTCACGCGTCGTGCCGCCACCGTTGGCCCACGGTCTTGGCCGCACGTCGGCGGCACGGACGACGGTCACTTCTTGCCGGTCTTCTCCGTCGGCTGCGTGGTGGCGAGCGCGGCGACGAAGGCCTCCGGAGGCACCTCGACGGAGCCGATGTTCTTCATCCGCTTCTTGCCGGCCTTCTGCTTCTCGAGCAGCTTGCGCTTGCGGCTGATGTCGCCGCCGTAGCACTTGGCGAGGACGTCCTTGCGGATGGCGCGGATGGTCTCGCGGGCGATGACGCGCGCACCGATGGCGGCCTGGATCGGCACCTCGAACTGCTGGCGCGGGATCAGGTCCTTGAGCTTGCCGGCCATCATCACGCCGTAGGAGTAGGCCGCATCGCGGTGCACGATCGCGCTGAACGCGTCGACCGGCTCGCCCTGGAGCAGGATGTCGACCTTGACCAGGTCGGCGGCCTGCTCGCCGGAGCGCTCGTAGTCGAGCGAGGCGTAGCCCTTGGTGCGCGACTTCAGCTGATCGAAGAAGTCGAAGACGATCTCGCCCATCGGCAGCGTGTAGCGCATCTCGACGCGGTCCTCCGACAGGTAGTCCATCCCCTGCAGGTTGCCGCGCTTGAGCTGGCACAGCTCCATGATCGTGCCGATGTAGTCGGACGGCGCGAGGATCGTCGCCTTCACGACGGGCTCGCGGACCTCCGCGACCTTGCCGTCGGGGTACTCGCTGGGGTTGGTCACCTCGACCTCGGTGCCGTCGTCCAGGAGGACCTCGTAGACCACGTTGGGCGCGGTCGAGATCAGGTCGAGGTTGAACTCGCGCTCGAGCCGGTCGCGGGTGATCTCCATGTGGAGCAGGCCGAGGAAGCCGCAGCGGAAGCCGAAGCCGAGCGCGCCGGAGGTCTCCGGCTCGTAGGTCAGCGCCGCGTCGTTGAGCTGCAGCTTCTCCAGGGCGTCTCGCAGCGACGGGTAGTCGTCGCCGTCGATCGGGTAGAGCCCGGCGTAGACCATCGGGTTGGGGTGCTTGTAGCCGCCGAGCGACTCCGTGGCGCCGTGGTGCTGCGAGGTGACCGTGTCACCCACGCGCGACTGGCGCACGTCCTTCACCCCGGTGATGAGGTAGCCGACCTCGCCGACGCCGATCTCCCCGGCCTTGACGGGCTCGGGGCTGATGACGCCGACCTCGAGCATCTCGTGCACGGCGTTGGTCGACATCATCTTGATCCGGTCACGGTGGCTGAGCTTGCCGTCGACCACGCGGACGTAGGTCACCACACCGCGGTAGGTGTCGTAGACCGAGTCGAAGATCAGGGCGCGGGCCGGAGCGTCCGCGTCGCCCACCGGCGCCGGGGTCTGCTTCACGATCTCGTTGAGGAGCGCCTCGACACCCACGCCGGTCTTGGCGCTGGTGAGGAGCACCTCCTCCGGCTCGCAGCCGACCAGGCCGGCGAGCTCGGCGGCGTACTTCTCGACGTTGGCACTCGGGAGGTCGATCTTGTTGAGCACCGGGATGATGTGGAGGTCGGCGCCCATCGCGAGGTAGAGGTTGGCCAGGGTCTGCGCCTCGATGCCCTGGGCGGCGTCGACCAGCAGGACCGCCGCCTCGCAGGCCTCGAGCGAGCGGGACACCTCGTAGGTGAAGTCGACGTGGCCCGGGGTGTCGATCATGTTGAGGACGTAGGTGCCGGGCTCGGCGTCCTCGGCGTTGCCGACGGGGACGGTCCACGGCATCCGCACGGCCTGCGACTTGATCGTGATGCCGCGCTCGCGCTCGATGTCCATCCGGTCGAGGTACTGCGCACGCGACGCCCGCTCGTCGACGACCCCGGTGAGCTGGAGCATCCGGTCGGCCAGCGTCGACTTGCCGTGGTCGATGTGCGCGATGATGCAGAAGTTGCGGATGATCGACGGGTCGGTGGAGCCAGGCTTCGGCGCGTTGGTGAGGCTCACGGACTGCTTTCAGGAGTACGACGGCGGGGTCGCGTCATTCTCCCACGCGGGTCCTGCCGCACCGAACCGGCGCCGACGCCCCCGGACGAGCTCCACCACGGCCGCGATCGCGAAGACCGCCCAGAAGCCGACCAGCACCGGTCCGCCGTACACGACGAGCAGCGCGGCGACCAGCAGGTCGGCACCCTGCACCGCCATCCAGGCGATCACGCCGGCCACCACCACGAGCGGCAGGGCGGGCACGGCCACCGCGAGGGCGTACCAGCCGCGCGGGGTGTCGTCGCGGGCGGCCGTCACGCCGGCCGCCGCCGCCAGCACGACCAGCCCCGGGACCGAGAGCAGGGTGCCGGGCAGGACGACCCCCACGATGAGGAGCACCAGGCCGGCCAGCCAGGCGCGTCGCAGCGCGCGCGGCACCGACCTCCTGACCGGTGCCGGTGCCTCCATGTCCGGACGCTAGCGTGCAGCGGTGACCTCGCGGAACGGAACGAGCCTGCCGTTCGTCCCGGCGGCGGCGTTCGTGCTGATCTGGTCGTCCGGCTACATCTCCGGCCCGGCCGCGGTCCACGCGGCGGCGCCGTTCACGGTCCTCGGCTGGCGCTTCGTCCTCGCAGCCCTCCTCGCCGCCGGCCTGGCCCTCGCGCTGAGGCGGCCGACCCGGATGGACCGCGGCACGTTGGGCCGCGTCGCGGTCGTCGGCTTCGTGATGAACGCCGTCCAGTTCGGCCTGATGTACGTCGCGTTCGACCTGGGCCTCGGCGCGACCCTGGCCTCGCTCCTCCACGCGCTGAGCCCGGTGCTGACCGCCCTGCTGGCGGCCGTGCTCCTCGGGGAGCGGGTCTCGGCGCTCCAGGTGGCCGGCTTCGCCGCCGGCGTCGTGGGGGTGCTGCTCGTGCTCGGCGCCGACCTCGGCCATGCCGGCGGACCGGTCGCCGTGCTGGTCGGCTGCCTGAGCATGCTCACGCTCAGCCTCGGCACCCTCGGACAGCGCTGGATCGGCGCGCAGCCCGACCTGCTGTGGTCCGCGGCGGCGCAGTTCGCCGTGTCCGCTCCCCCGCTGCTCGTGCTGGGCTGGACCACCGAGGGCGCCTGGCCGGTGACGGACACCTCGCAGGCGGTCGTGTCCGTGCTGTTCCTGGCAGTCGTGAACTCGATCGTCGGCCTGGTCCTGCTGGCCCTGCTCGTGCTGCGCGGCGGTTCGGGCGCGGCGGCCAGCCTGTTCTTCCTCAGCCCGCCGGTGACGGCCGTGCTCGCCTGGCTGGTGCTCGACGAGACGCTGTCACCCACCCAGCTCGTCGGCCTCGTGGTCGCGGTGGTCGGCGTCGGAGCGGCCACGCGCACCCGGCGTACGCCGGTGCCGGCCCAGGAACCTGACCAGGACCCTCAGGACGCGGTCGGCACCCAGTAGCGCCGCTTCACCCCGCGCACGTCCTCGAGCACGCCGCCGGCTTCCTCGATGACGCGGATAGAGCCGACGTTGTCGTCGTCGCAGGTGACCAGGGCCGGGTCGATCCCGAGCCCGAGCGCCCACGGCAGGGCGTGCTGCAGCATCGCGGTCGCGTGGCCCTCACGCCGCCGGGTCGGGCGCACGTCGTACCCGATGTGCCCGCCCACGTCGAGGAGGAAGTCGTTGAGCTCGTGGCGGATGGCGATGCGGCCGAGGTAGTCCTCGCCGTCGACCCACCACAGCGTCGTGCACGGCACGTGCCACTCGAGCCGCGGCGTCTCGGCGAGCGCGTCCGCCCTGACCGTGTCCACGAAGGCCGCAAAGGCGTCGGGCTCCTTCCAGCCGGGCGCGTTGTGCTCGATCCACGCGGCCGTCTGGCTGAACTCGGCGCCCTCGGCGACGAACTCGTCCATCGCCTCCAGGAACGACTCGCGGACGGTGGTGGTCGGCAGGACGAGCTCAGGCATGGCGCAAGTCTCCCGGGTCGGCAGCTCCCGCCTCCACCCGATATCTGAGGACGCGGTGGACGTGGACGACCCTCCGGCCCGTTCGTCACGTCCTCAGATATCCGGTCGTGACCGCCGACGGCGTGGTGGAGGATGCGCCCATGGCCCGTTCCACGTCGATCGCCCCCTACCCCGCTCCGCACGGCCGGACCGCGCGCCGGCTCGAGTGGGCCTTCCTCCCGCCGCACCTGCGGGCGTGGATCGAGCGCCGGTGCGGCTCCCCTGTCGTCTCGGCGATCTCCCAGACGAGCGGGTTCACGCCCGGCTTCGCCTCCGTGCTGGTCTGCGAGGACGGGTCACGCCACTTCGTGAAAGCGGCCTCGACGAAGGCCCAGCGGATGTTCGCCGACTCCTACCGCGAGGAGGCGCGCAAGCTCGCCGCCCTGCCGGAGGGGGTGCCGGCCCCGAGGCTGCTGTGGCACCTCGACGACGACTGGGTGGTCCTCGGCATCGAGTACGTCGCCGCCCGCCCGCCGCACCGGCCGTGGCAGGCCGAGGACCTCGACGCGCTCCTCGACTCCCTCGAGGTCGTCGCCGACGTGCTGACCCCGCCCCCGCCGGGGCTGGACCTCGACACGGCGGCCGACGACTTCGCCCCGCTCCTCGAGGGCTGGCCGGCGCTCCGCGAGCGGCGTACGGACCTCGACGCCGGCCGGCTGGCCGAGGCCGAGGCGCTGGCACGGCGCTACGCCGAGGTCGTCGGAGGCGACACCCTGGTCCACACCGACATCCGCTCCGACAACGCGATCATCGACCCGGACGGTCGCGCGCTCATCTGCGACTGGAACTGGCCGGTGCGCGGCGCCGCGTGGTTCGACTCCTTCGCCGCCCTCATCGGGCCGCGCGGCGAGGGCATCGACGTCGACGCCGTCATCGCCGAGCGCCGGCTGCTGCGCGACGTCGACCCGGAGGCGTTCGACATCAACCTCGCCCTCTACGTCGGCTACTTCTTCACCCAGTGCGAGCTGCCCGTGCCGCCGACGTCGCCGCACATCCGCGACCACCAGCGCTGGCAGGGCGAGGTGTGCTGGGACTGGCTGGCGGAGCGGCGAGGCTGGGCGTGACCGCCCCGCGCGCGGTCGGCGTACGCCTCACCTACGACGCCGTTCCCGCCGCGATCCACTCCTGGGTCGAGGACCAGCTCGGCTCCCCCGTCGTCCGGACGGGCGAGCAGGTCGGCGGCATGTCGCCGGGATGCGCCACCCGCCTGACCTGCGCCGACGGCACCCGCGCCTTCGTCAAGGCGGTGGGGGCCGAGCTCAACCCCGACACCCCCGGACTGTTCCGCCGCGAGATCGCGGTGCTCGACCACCTCGGCGAGCACGAGCTCTGGGCTCCGCTGCTGGCGTCGTACGACGACGGGGCGTGGGTCGCGCTGCTCATCGAGGACGTCGACGGGCGCCATCCCGACTTCGGCGATGCCGCGGAGGTCGACGCGGTCCTCCGTTCGGTCGACCGCCTGGCCGTCGTGCTGCAGGAGCGCGACGTGCCGCCGGCGGTGGACCTCGTCGACGTCGCCCACGTCTTCGGGAAGTGGGCCGACAGCCTGGCCACCCTCGCCGACGCCCCTGCCGCGACACCGGTGCCGGAGTGGCTGCGCGACGACCCCCACGACTGGGCGGCGGTCCTGCGCGACCACGGCGCCCGACCCATGTCGCAGGTCGTGCACTGGGACATCCGCGTCGACAACCTGCTGCGTCGCCCGGGAGGTGAGGTGGTGTTCGTCGACTGGGGTGTGGCCGCCCGCGGACCCGCCTGGGTCGACCCGCTGCTCGCCCGGCTGGAGCGCGTCGAGGACCCGTGGTTCGACACCTCTGCGGCGTCGTCTCCAGCGCTCGTGGAGGTGGGCGACGAGGCGATCACGGCTTTCCTCGCCGGCTTCGGCGCCCACCTCGCGGTGCGCTCGGTGGTCGCGGTCGACGTCAACCTGCCCACGCTCAACGATTTCCGCGTCCGGGAGTCGAGGAGGATGCTTCAGGCCGTGGCCCGACGCACCGGGCGCTGATCACACCTCGACGTACGTCGGACGCGCTCCGGCACCGGTGCAGGCGATTTGGGCGCCCACGAGGCGTGGCGGTAGTCTTTCTCACTGCATGTCCGGCACCCGACCCTCCCCGTGCTGATCTTGGGAGGGGTTGCCAGGCAGCCGACAAGCACCAGACTTCCATTCCAGACCAGTTCTAGCTCCGAGGATTTCACACGTGGCGAACATCAAGTCCCAGATCAAGCGCAACAAGCAGAACGAGAAGGCGCGCCAGCGCAACCAAGCCGTGAAGTCGCGCCTGAAGACCGCTGTGCGCCGCTTCCGCGAGCTGTCCGAGGCGGGCGACAAGGACGCCGCCGTCACCGCCAGCCGCGACGCGATGAGGGCCCTCGACAAGGCCGCCTCGAAGGGCGTCATCCACGGCAACCAGGCTGCGAACCGCAAGTCCTCGATCGCCAAGAAGGCCGCCTCGCTCTGACGCGGACCTTCACCTGCGACACCCGCCCTCGTGGCGGGTGTTCTGCATTTCGGACGACCTCGTCAGCAGGACGTCATGGCGGTGGGCTGCCCCGACGACCACCGCCCATGACGTCCCCGGCCAAGGGCCGCCACCGCCACACGTGTCCGAGAAGCTGCCCCCGGACCCTGGGCAGGCGTCGGCTCAGCGCCCGTCGCGCAGACCGGCGACAGTGAGCACGAGCCGCTCGAGGGTGTAGGACGCGTCGTGCGCCTGGCCCTTGATGTCGGCGTCCGCGTGTGCCACCGCGCGGACCGCGGCGGCGATGCCCTCGGCGGTCCACGAGCGGGACTGGTCGCGCACGGTGCGCACCTTCCACGGAGGTACGCCGAGGTCGCGGGCGAGGTCGGCGTCGCGGGCGCCCCGAGGGGACCCGAGGTAGCGGGCGAGACTGCGCGCGGAGGCGGCCATCGCCGAGGTGACCAGCACGGGCGAGGTCCCGGAGTCGAGCGCCCAGCGCAGCTCCTCGAGGGCCGCGGCACGACGACCGGCGAACGCGGCGTCGGCGACGGTGAACGACTTCGCCTCGGCGCGGCCGCCGAAGTAGCGCTGGACCTTGTCGATCGTGAGCTGCTCGCCGTGGAAGTCGTTGGTGAGCTGGTCGGCGGCGGCGGCCAGCGACCGCAGGTCGGTGCCGACGGCCTGCACGAGGAAGGCTGCTGCGTCGGAGTCGATCCGCGCGCCGTGCGAGGAGACCTCGGCGGTCACGAAGCCGGTCATCTCGCTCGGCTTGACCTCCTCCGACTTCACCTCGGTCACCGGCGAGAGCTTGCGCAGCTTGGTGAGCACACCGCTCCCCTTCTGCCCTCCGGAGTGCACCAGCACGAGCGCGACGTCGTCGGCCGGGGCCCCGCAGTAGTCGAGCAGCCCGTCGACGGACTCGTCGGGGAGGTCCTCCAGCCCGCGCACGACGACGCACCGGATCGAGGAGAAGAGCGACGGCGCCGACATCTCGCCGAGCGAGGCCAGGGTCAGGTCGGAGGCTGTCGACTCGGCCATCTCGGCCTCCGCGTCGTGGGCCCGGACGGCGTCACGCACCGACGCGACGGTGCGGGCGGAGAGGTATTCCTCCTTGCCCGTCACGAGGACGACGTGGCCGAGGACCTGCGCGGCGGAGGGGGTGCGAGCCATGGTGCGACCACCCTATCCGCGGGCGACGACACCGAGCTCGCCGTCCCGGACCACCACGACCACGTCGCCGGAGACGTCGGTGCGCCACACGCTCGCGCCGGCAGCCGAGAGGGCGGCCACGAGGTCGGGGGCGGGGTGCCCGTAGTCGTTCTCCTCCCCCACCGACACCAGTGCGAGCCGCGCGTCGAGCGAGGCGAGCCAGTCGAGGTCCTGGTGACGGCTGCCGTGGTGCGGCACCTTCAGCACGTCGACGCGCAACCCCTGCAGGTCGCGGGCCAGTGCGGCCTGCGCCGACGGCTCGACGTCCCCGGTCAGCAGGACCCGCACCCCGCCCACCTCGGCGACGAGGACGACGCTGGCGTTGTTGGGCGCGCTCTCCGCGGGGTCGACCGGGCGGGCACCGGGACGAGGCCACACGGTCTGCAGGGTCACCTCGCCGAACCGCCGCGTGACGCCGTACGCCGCCGGGGCCGGGTCGCGGCCGACCGCGCGCGCTGCCGCGCTGGCCCCCTCGGGCGGGTCGACCAGCGCCGTGCCCTCGACCTCCCCCACCTCGCGACCGTCCAGCACACCCGCCACCCCGCCGACGTGGTCGGCGTGGAAGTGCGTGAGCATGAGGAGCGGCACGGCGGTGACCTCGAGGCGGTCGAGGCAGGCGTCGGTCGGTGCGGGCTCGGGGCCGGCGTCGACGACCACCGCCGACCCCGGACCGGCGCGCAGGACGAGCGCGTCACCCTGGCCGACGTCGCACATCGCCAGCACCCAGCCGCGCGGCGGCCAGCCCGGGGTCGGAGGCCGGACCAGCATCACCACGACGAGGAGGCCGGTGCAGGCAAGCGTCGTGACCGGACGGCCGAGCACCCGCGGGGCGAGAGGCACCGCGAGCACGCACAGCCCCGTGAGCAGCAGGAGCGGCACCGGTCCGGTGCCCCAGTCGACCGCCGCCGTCGGGACGCCCGCACCCCAGCGGGCGACCGCGATGATCCAGCCCGCCGACCACGCCGCCGGGGCTGCGACCACGACACCGAGCGGGCCCCACAGCAGGCCCAGCAGCCCGCCCGACAGCCCGAGCACGGTCGCCGGGGCGACGGCCGGTGCGGCCAGCAGGTTGGCAGCCACCGCGACGAGGCTGACCTGGCCCGAGATCGCCGCCACCACCGGCGTGCAGGCCACCTGTGCCGCCAGCGGGACCGACACCGCCTCGGCGACCCACCGCGGCGTCCACCGCATCAGCGCGTCGCGCCACACCGGCGCCAGCACGAGGATCCCCGCGGTCGCGAGCGCGGACAGCGCGAACCCCGCCGTCACGGCGAGCCGCGGCCAGACCAGCAGCAGGCCGAGCACCGCCACGCCCAGGCCGCGCACCCCGCGAGACCGTCCGTTGCGGCCCATCCCGACCAGCGCCACGACACCCATCGCTGCCGCGCGTACGACGCTCGGCTCGGCGCGTGCGGTCAGCACGAAGCCGCAGATGCCGAGGACACCGAGCGCGTAGAGCCACGGGCCCCGCACCCCGGCCCACCGGCCGAGGACGAGCAGGAACCCCACCACCAAGGTCAGGTTGGTCCCGCTCACCGCCAGCAGGTGGGTCAGCCCGGTGGTCCGGAAGTCGTCCGCGAGGTCGGGGTCGAGCCCGCCGTCATCCCCGACCACGAGCGCCGGGACCAGCTCTCGGGCGTCGGCGTCCCGCCCGGCGACGGCGGCGCGCACCGACCGTCGCACGCCCGCGGCGGCGTCCCACCACACGTCGGGCTCGGCCACCACCTCCGGCTCACCGGTCGGGCGGACCAGCGCGGCGACGTCACCGTCGCCGGGGACGAGCCGTGCCGTCGACTCCAGTCGGGTGCCCAGGGGCAGCCGCGGCCAGTCGGCACCGGCCATCACCACGACGGGCGCGTCGAGCGTCCATGCGCTCCCTCGCCCCTCGAGACGGGTCACCTCGGCGCGGACGACCTGGAGGTCGCCGTACTGCCCGGCCACCACCCGCACGTCCGACGTCAGCTCGAGCTCGACCTGCACCACAGCGCCCTCATCGGCCAGCGCGGCGAGGGGTGACGTCGTGAGGAGGACGTGCTGCAGGGCGGCGACGCCTGCCACCGCCACCAGTGCTCCGAGCGGACCGAGCCACCCGAGGGACCACCACCGGCGCACCACACCGGTCCCGACGACGGCCACCACCAGCGCGACCGCCGCGAGGGCCTGCCACCCCGGCGCGACGAGCACCAGGAGCGCGCCCGCCCAGGCGCCGACGCCGAGGGCGACCGCGCGCAGGTCGGGCACGGTCGATCAGAGGGTGACGAGCGGCGCGAGGTCGGCGAGGGTGGCCTCCCCGATGCCGTCGACCTCCAGCAGCTCGTCGACGGACGTGAAGCCGCCGTTGCTGTCGCGCCACGCGAGGATCGCGTCGGCCGTCACCGGCCCGACGCCGGGCAGGGTGTCGAGGGCCGCCTGGTCGGCGGTGTTGAGGTTGACGAGCGCCTCACCGCCGGGGACCGGGGAGTCGATCGTGCCGGCCACACCCGGGGCGGGGGCGACGCCCACGAGGATCTGCTCGCCGTCGACGACGGGCCGGGCGAGGTTGAGCGCGGTGAGGTCGACGCCGCGACGGGCGCCGCCCGCCGCCTCCAGGGCGTCGACGACGCGCGATCCGGTGGGGAGCACCGCGATCCCGGGACGTCGTACCTTGCCGGCGACGTCGACCACCAGGTCCTCCCTGGGGTCGGCAGGCCCGGACCCACCGCCCGCGCCGTCCGGCGGCACGACCGGCGCGAGCGGCGTCGCCGGCCCGGCGTCGGACACAGCCGGTGCGACCTGCACGGCCCTGGCCTGGTCGCGCACCGCCCACCACGCCGCGAGCCCGACGGCGAGCGCCGCGACCACCGCAACGACGGCGAGGTGCACCGGGCCGAGCTGCAGCCCGCCGACCCGCAGCCGGCGCGACGCGTGGCGGCCCGGCACCGACGGCACGACGGGCGCGGGAGCAGGCGCGGGGAACGGGTCGGGACGCTCGCGGACCCGCGTGTGCCCGTGGGCCGGGTCGGCTGCGTCGTCGGGATCACCGCGCACGGCGGCGAGCTCCGCGCTCAGCGTCGCCAGCCGCCGCGACACCGCCTCGGCGTGCTCGGAGGACGACTGGGATCGGCGCATGCCGTCCACGCTAGGAACGCGCGAGCCCCGTCGACAGGGGCGCCGACCGATCTGTGGAGAACCGTCAGACGTCTGGGGACGTGGTGAACGTGGTCACGACCCGAATCCGTTCACGGCGTCCTCAGACATCGAGGTCAGGGACGCGGGGAGACGCAGACCGCGACCATGCCGGGCCCGACGTGGGCACCGAGCACGGCCCCGAGCTCGCCACACATCACCTCGCGCCCGTCCAGCCCGTCGGCGAGCCGCTCGGCCAGCGCGGCGGCGAGCTCCTCGGCGCGACCGGCGTTGGCCAGGTGGGACACGCAGACGTCGACCGGCTGGTCGCCGGCCGCCTCGACCGCGAGCTCGGCGAGCCGGGCCAGCGCGCGTGAGGCCGTACGCACGCGCTCGCGCGGTGCCACGCGACCCTCGGCGATCTCGAGGAGGGGCTTCACCGACAGCGCACTGCCGAGGATCGCGGCGGCGGCGCCGATGCGCCCGCCGCGGCGGAGGTACTCCAACGTGTCGACGTAGAACAGCGAGGTGGCCGCCTGACCCCGGGCGAGCGCCGCCAGCGCCGCCTCCTCCCCCGTCCCGCCGGCGTCCAGCACGTCGGCCGCGGTGAGGGCGGCGTAGCCGGTCGCGATGCCGACCTGCCCCGAGTCCACGACGTGCACCGGCAGCTCGACCTCGAGCGCCGCCAGCTGGGCGGACTCGAAGGTCCCGCTCATCTCGCCCGAGAGGTGTACCGAGACGATCTCCTCGACCCCGTCGGCCTCGAGCGAGCGGTAGAGGTCGGTGAACAGGGCCGGCGCCGGACGCGAGGTGCTGACCGGCACGAAGTCACGCAGCGCCTCGGCGACCACGTCGGGCGTGGCGCCGTCGGGTCCCTCGTCGAGCACCCGGGCGCCGATCACCACCTGGAGCGGCACGACCCGGATGTCACGCGCCTGCGCCAGCTCGGCGGGCAGGCTCGCGGTCGAGTCGGTCACCACCACCACGCGAGGCATAGCGCGACCCTACTTGTCGGACTCGTCGGGGCAGGACGTCAGACGACGATGTTGACCAGCTTGGGAGCGCGCACGATCACCTTGCGCACGGTCGCGCCGTCGATCGCCCGCTGCACGCCGGCGTCGGCCAGGGCGGCCGCCTCCAGGTCGGCCTCGGAGATGTCCGGGGCCACCTCCAGGCGCGCCTTCACCTTGCCCTTGACCTGCACGACCGCGGTGACCGTCTCGTCGACCAGCAGCGCCTCGTCGACGGCCGGCCATCCGGCGTGGACGACCGTGACCGCGTGGTCCGGGTTGTTGCCCAGCCGCTCCCACATCTCCTCGGCGGTGTAGGGCGCGACCAGGGACAGCAGGATCGCCACCGCCTCGGTCGCCTCTCGCACCGCGGGGTCGGCCGGGCCGCAGCCGGAGTCGATGGCCTTGCGGGTCGCGTTGACCAGCTCCATCACCCGGGCGACCATCACGTTGAAGCGAAAGCCCTCGACCAGCTCGGCGGCGTCGTGCACCGTCCGCGCGGTCGTACGCCGCAGCGCCACGTCGCCGTTCGACACGTCCGCGCCGGGCTCCGAGGTGACGTCGCCCGACAGCCGCCAGGCCCGCTGCAGGAACCGCAGCGACCCGTCCGGCGACATGTTGGCCCAGTCGATGTCGTCCTCGGGCGGACCCGCGAAGACCAGCGTCAGGCGCACGGCGTCCACGCCGAAGGCGCCCAGCTGGTTCCCCAGGTCGACGCCGTTGCCCAGGGACTTGCTCATCTTCTTGCCCTGGTTGATCACGAAGCCCTGGTTCAGCTGCGCCGACCACGGCTCGCGGAAGTCGACCAGGCCCATGTCGTTCAGGACCTTGGTGAAGAAGCGGCCGTACAGCAGGTGCAGCACCGCGTGCTCGACGCCACCGACGTACAGGTTGGACGGCATCCACGCGTTGACCTTGGCGCTGTCGAACGCGCGGTCGGCCTCGTGGGGCGAGCAGTAGCGGAACATGTACCAGGACGAGTCCACGAAGGTGTCCATGGTGTCGCTGTCGCGGGTCGCCGGGCCGCCGCAGGTCGGGCAGGCCACGTTCACCCACTCGGTGGCGCCGCCCAGCGGCGACGTGCCCTTCGGCTTCAGGTCCGAGCCCTTCAGCATCGGCAGGGTCACCGGCAGTTGGTCCTCCGGCACCGGGACCTCCCCGTCCACCGGGCAGTGGATGATCGGGATGGGCGGGCCCCAGTAGCGCTGACGGCTGATCAGCCAGTCGCGCAGGCGAAAGTTGACCGTCCCCTGACCGGTCTTCCGGTCCTCCAGGAACGCGATCGTCGTGCTCTTGGCCTCGGCGACCGGCAGCCCGTTGATGTCCAGCGGCGCGTCCACGCCCGGCGCGGGCGAGTTGATGGTGGCACCCTCGCCGTGGAAGGCCTCGCCGTCGAAGTCGGCCGGCGGCTCGGTCGTGCGGACGATCGGCAGCCCCATCTCGGTGGCGAACTCCCAGTCGCGCTGGTCGCCGCCGGGCACGCCCATCACGGCGCCGGTGCCGTAGTCGGCCAGCACGTAGTCGGTGGCCCACACCGGGATCTGCGTCCCGGTCACCGGGTTGGTGGCGGTGACGCCCAGGTCGACTCCGGTCTTGGGCCGGTCGGTCGACAGCCGCTCGATCTCGGTCTCGCGGCGCACCTCCTCGCGGTAGGCCTCGAAGGCCGCGCGCTGGCCGTCGGTGACCAGGTCAGCGGCCAGCGGCGAGTCGACGGCGACGACCATGAAGGTCGTCCCGAAGATCGTGTCCGGACGCGTCGTGTAGACGGTGATCGGCTCCTCGCGACCCGGGACGACGAAGTCGACGTGCGCCCCCTCGGAGCGCCCGATCCAGTTCCGCTGCGCGGTGACGACGCGGTCCGGCCAGGTGTCTTGCAGGTCGTCCAGGCCGTCCAGCAGCTCCTGGGCGTAGTCGGTGATCTTGAAGTACCACTGGGTCAGCTCCTTCTTGGTCACCACCGCCCCGCAGCGCTCGCAGGCGCCGTTGACGACCTGCTCGTTGGCCAGCACGGTCTGGTCGTTGGGGCACCAGTTGACCGGGCTGTTCTTGCGGTAGGCCAGGCCGCGCTTGAAGAACTCCAGGAACAGCCACTGCGTCCAGCGGTAGTACTCCGGGTCGGAGGTGTTGAAGGTGCGTGACCAGTCGAACGACGCGGCGTACTTCTTGCACGACTCGATCGACTTGGCGATGTTGGCGCGGGTGTAGGTGTCGGGGTGCTCGTCGTTGCGGATGGCCGCGTTCTCGGCGGGCAGGCCGAAGGAGTCGAACCCCATCGGGTTCAGCACCTCGTAGCCGCGCTGCCACCAGTAGCGCGCCACCACGTCGTGCAGCGCGAACACCTCGGCGTGGCCCATGTGCAGGTCGCCGCTCGGGTAGGGGAACATCGTCAGCGCGTAGCGCTTCTCCCGCGGACTGTCGTCGTCGGCGCGGAACGGGTCGAGCTCCCCCCATACACGCTGCCACTTCGTCTCCGTGGCGGCGATGTCGTACGTCGCGCGCTCAGCGTCGTGGGCTGCGGTGTCTGACGTGTCTGGGCTGCTCATGGCATGTCCTCTGCAGGTGCGGGTGGTGCTGGGGTCGGGCATGAAAAAACCCCTCACATGGAGGGGTGGCCGCGTGGTCGGTCCGCTGGGTGTGGGACGCGATCAGCGCGGCTGTCGAAGGAGGAGCTGCTTCTGCATGGAGACATCATACTCGCTCCCATGGCCGCTGACCTGAGCAGGTACGACGACTGCCTCCGCCTCCTCACCGCGCTCCCCGACCGTGTGCCGACGCTGCAGGTGGTCGTGGTCAACGGCTCGGCAGTGACCGGCGGCTGGGACGAGCACTCCGACCTCGACGTCGAGGCCTGGTGCAGCGGCGATGCCGCGACGACGTACGACGCCGTGCTGGCGCTGTTCCGGCAGGAGCTCCCGGTCGACCACGTGTGGGAGCTGCCCGAGACGACGTGGCCCACGGGACGGCAGTGCTTCGTCCACCTGCAGCCCGACGCCGCGGACCTCGGCCGCCCGACGCGGCTGCTCGACGTGGTCGTGCAGACCACGCCCGACCGCCTCACGATGGACACCCGCCGGCACGGCGTACCGCTGGTGCTGCACGACCCGGACCGCCTGCTCGTGCTCGAGGACGACGACGAGGCCGAGATGGAGGCGCAGCGCCGGCAGGCGGTGGCGCAGACCTCCGCGCGGCGCCAGACCGCGGCGTGGCTGGTCGAGCGGGCGATCGTGCGCGGCGACCTGGCCGAGGCGACGGCCCTGCACCTGCGCTTCGCGGTCGAGCCGCTGGTGCGGCTGCTGCGCATCCAGCACTGCCCGGCGCGCCACGACTTCGGGCTGCGCTACCTGCGCACCGACCTGCCCGCGGGGATGGCCGAGCAGGTGGAAGCAGTGCTGCCCGGGCCGGACCTGGCGGTCCGGACCCGGGCAGCGTTCGCGTGGCAGGACGAGGTCCTGCGCGAGCTCAGGTGAGCGTCACTTGACGAACTGCGGCGTCATCGGGGGGTTCCACCACTCGCCGTTGTAGGCCTTCACCGCACCGATGACGTGCAGGATGCCGGCCACGACCGGCGGCACGAGGAAGACCGGCAGGAAGACGACGAAGCCGATGCCCAGCGTGATGATGCCCAGGATCACGTAGAGGACCGTGGCGACGATGAGCCAGATGAACATCGAGATCTGCACGTTGATCGAGTTCGCGGAGTGCGCGCGGACGAAGGGACCACGGTCCTTGTAGACGACGTAGACCGCGATGGAGGCCAGGAACCCGAGGAAGCCGGCCGAGCAGACCATCGCCACCACGGCGCCGGCGTGGCTGATCGCGCCCCAGGTGCGCTCCTCCTGCGCCGACATGGTCGCCGGCGTCGCGCGGTAGGCGGGCTCCGGCTGCTGGCCGTAGCCGCCCTGCTGCTGGCCGCCCGGACCGGACTGGTCGTACGGGCTGGGGTACTGGTCGGACATCTCACTCACTCCTCGGCGGGCCGGGTGCCCGTGCCTTGTCGATGACAAGCCAAGCACGCCGGCCAGCCGGATTCATCCCCTCCCGGGGGCGAGTCAGGGTGACCTCAGGGTCGGTCGCGGGTGCTCTCCGACCGCGCTGGGACACCCACCCGTCAAGAACGGTTTGACAGTCGCTGGAGGCGCCGGGCACGCTACTCCCCAAGAACTCTTGGAGGGTGGCATGGACGAGACCGACCACGACACGGTGGCGCGGCTGCGAGCGACGGCGCACCCGGTGCGGCTGCGCATCCTGTCGCTGCTCACCGCCGAGGCGATGAGCGCGGCCGAGGTGGCCCGCACCCTGGAGATCACCCACGCCAACGCGTCGTACCACCTGCGCCAGCTGCACGACGCCGGCGAGCTCGTGGTGGAGAGCGAGGAGAAGATCCGCGGCGGCGTGGCCAAGCGCTACCGCTACGACGCGACGCGCGAGGTCGCCGACCGCTCGAGCCCCGTCGACGACCGGATCGCCTACGCCAGGGCCACGGCAGTCGAGGTCGAGCGACGGCTGCTCGACGCCGGGCCCGGGTCGGGGTCGTCGAGCGACCTCGAGGCGTGGGTGCCGGTCGAGGTGTGGCGACGTGCCCTCGACCTGATGCACGAGGCCTCCCACCTCCTCCACGCCGAGGCCCGGCCGGCCGACACCCCGGAGACCGTGCACGTCAGCGCCACCACCAACGCCTTCACGATGACCGGTGGGCTCGAGGGCGACGCCGCCCGCTGGGTTCCGCGGCGCGACGCGGGGCAGGAGGAGGGCCGGTGACCTGGACCGAGGCCATCGCCCCGCTGCGCAACCGCAACTTCGCTTGGTACTTCGCCTCGCGCTTCGTCAACACCCTCGGCAACATGATGGCCAGCATCGCGCTCGCCTTCGCGGTGCTCGACATCACCGACTCCCCCATCGCCCTCGGCCAGGTGCTCGCCGCACGCACCATCCCGATGGTCGCGCTCCTGCTCTACGGCGGCGTGATCGCCGACCGCCTGCCCCGCACCCTGGTGCTGCAGGTGTCCAACGTCGGCTCGGCCGCGAGCCAGGGCGCGATCGCCGCACTGGTGCTGTCCGGCCACGCCGAGATCTGGATGCTCGTCGTGCTGTCCGTCGTGCAGGGAGCCGTCTCCGGCGTCGCGTTCCCCGCCATGGCGAGCGTGCTCCCGCAGCTCGTCCCGCGGTCGGAGCTGCAGCCCGCCAACGCCCTGGTCTCCCTCACCCGCAACGGGATGATGGTGCTCGGCCCCACCGCCGGCGCCCTGCTCGTCGTCACCGTCGGCTCCGGTTGGGCGCTCGCCGTCGACGCCGCCACCTGGCTGCTCTCCGCCGCCCTCCTGCTGCCCGTGACGCTCCCCCCGAAGGAGCCCGGCGCCGAGTCGGCGGACACCGTCCGCGAGCTGCGCGAGGGCTGGACCTTCTTCTGGGCCACCCCGTGGCTGTGGCAGGTGGTCCTGGGGTTCGGCGCCCTCAACTTCATCCACGCGGGTGCCTGGTTCACCCTCGGCCCGGCGATCGCGGACGACACGATCGGCCGCCAGGGATGGGGCTTCGTCCTGTCCGCCGAGGCCGCGGGGCTGCTGCTGACCACGGTCGTCCTGCTGCGCGTGCGGCTCGAGCGACCGCTCCTGCTCGGGATGCTGGGCGTGGCCCTGATGGCCCCGCCCATCCTGCTGCTGGGGGTCTCGCCCCATGTGGTCGGGCTCGTCGTCGCGGCCTTCCTGGCCGGCGTCGGCATGGAGGTGTTCGGCATGGGCTGGAACCTCGCGATGCAGGAGAACATCGAGGACGGCATGCTGTCGCGCGCCTACTCCTACGACGCGCTCGGCTCGTTCGTGGCGCTGCCCGTCGGCCAGCTGGCCTTCGGGCCGCTGGCAGTGGCGTTCGGCGTGGAGGAGGTGCTCGTCGTCTCGGCGGTGGCGTACGTCGCCGTGGTGGCCCTGGTGCTCTGTTCCCGGTCCGTGCGCGACCTGCCGCGGGCACCGGCGACCCCCGTGGCCCAGGTGACGAGCGGCACGTCCTAGGGTCAGCGAGCATGAGCGTCATGGATCTCTTCCGCCTCGACGGCAAGGTCGTCATCGTCACCGGCGCCTCGAGCGGGCTGGGCGTCGCGTTCGCCCACTGCTTCGCCGAGGCCGGCGCCGACGTGGTGCTGGGTGCGCGTCGGGTGGAGAAGCTCGAGCGGGTCGCCGACTCCGTGCGCTCCACCGGCCGCCGGGTGCACACCGTCGCGACCGACGTGGCCGACCCCGAGCAGTGCCAGCGGCTCGTGGACGAGGCGATCGCCAAGTTCGGCCGGGTCGACGTGCTGGTCAACAACGCCGGCGTCGGCACCGCCGTCCCCGCCACCCGCGAGACGCCCGAGGAGTTCCGCTCGGTGATCGACGTCAACCTCAACGGCTGCTACTGGATGGCCCAGGCGTGCGGCCGGGTGATGCAGCCCGGCTCGAGCATCATCAACATCTCCTCGATCCTCGGCCTGACCACCGGCGGCCTGCCGCAGGCGGCGTACTCCGCCTCGAAGGCCGGTCTCGGCGGCCTCACCCGCGACCTCGCCCAACAGTGGATGGGCCGCAAGGGCATCCGCGTCAACGCGCTCGCGCCCGGCTTCTTCTCCTCCGAGATGACCGCCACCTACCCCGACGGCTACCTCGACCAGGTGATGACGCGGGTGCCGGCCGGCCGCAAGGGCGACCCCCGCGAGCTTGCGGCGACCGCCGTGTGGCTGGCCTCCGACGCCGCCGGCTACGTGACCGGGCAGATGATCCCGGTCGACGGCGGACTCACCATCGCCTGATGTCCCACGGGGACTACAAGGCGTTCTTCGCCGCGGCCTGCGCAGGGGACGTCGAGCTGGTCCGGCACCATCTCGACGCGGGGGTCGACGTCGACTTCGTGCACCCGGAGCTGCAGTCCACCGCGCTCGTCGCCGCCATCGAGGAGGGCCGCGCGGAGGTCGCGATGCTGCTCCTCGAGCGCGGGGCCTCCCCCACCCTCCGGTCACCGCTGGAGGCCACGACACCGCTGCAGGCCGCGCGGGCGGCCGGCCTGTCCGGGGTGGTCGACCGGCTCAGCTGAGCCAGGGCTCGCCCGCGACGACGCCGTCCGTACGCCGTCCCGCCGCAGCGTCGTCCAGCCAGCGCTCGGCGTCGGACCCGCCGCTGCTCGACCACCCGTCGAGCGACCGCCGCACCACGCGGTCGCCATCACGGACGACGAGAACGCCGCCGCGGAGGGCGAGCACGAACGCGCTGTCGACGGTGTCGAGCAGGTCGGCCGACCCGGTGTCGCAGGCGTCGCAGCCGCAGTCGGGCTGGAGGTCCAGCACCTCGACCGGGTCGCCGACCCCGACCTGGACGAAGGTCTCGTCCTGCAGCAGCGCCACCACCACCGGTTGCGTCCCCGGGCGCCCGCGCACGACGGTGGTGCGGCTCGGGGCCAGGTGCTGCTCGCCCACCCACGACACGGAGCGTGGATCGACCTGCTCGGCCTCGCCCAGCCCGGCCGCGACGATCGCCTCCACCCAGGCGTCCGCGCGAGCGGCGAGCAGCCGGTAGCGCTCCGGCTCGGTCACCCGGGAGTACTCCTCCTCCGCGGCCGGACGCCCGTCGGGATGCGGGTCAGGCCAGTCGGCGAGGTCCTCGCGCAGTCGTGCGAACGCCTCGTCCACGGCAGGCAGCAACGCCCTCTCGGGGAACCGGCGCCGGTCCGGGCGGGTCGTGACCTCCACCTGGTCGAGGACGAGCGTGGCCGGCAGGCCGTGCGGCATCGCCAGGACGATGGACGCCGGTTGCATGTCGGCACCGGTCCCGAAGGACACCCAGGTCGCCTCGCCGAGGTGCTCCGGCTCCCCGAGCGGCACCAGCGTGATCGAGACCCCGTCCCGCTCGAAGAAGGCGCGGCGCGGGAAGTGGCGGTGGCCGGTGAAGCCCAGCACCAGCAGCAGCTCGGCGACCCGGTCGGGGTCGGGCGGCGCGAGCGAGATCCACTCGAGGACCGGGCCGTCAGCGGGGCCGGGCCGCATCGACGTCGTCCACTCGATCAGGAACGGCAGGGCACCGTCGTACGGCTCCGGGCCGACGTCGCAGACCCGCCACTCGAGCAGCTCGCCGTCGGGAGTGCGGCGCGAGCCGGGAACAGGCGGGTCGGGCTCGAACCCGGCCGCCTGCAACGCCGTACGAGCCTCGTCGAGGTCGTCGACTGCGACGGCCCACGAGATCGGGCCGCGAGCCGAGCGGATGCGGTCGAGCCACGGGTTGGACTCCTCCGACCCGGCCGCGATCAGCTCGACGTAGGCGGGCGCGGGGCCGCGCACGAGCACGTTCTCGGTGCCGACGGGGTGCGCTCCCCCGCGCTCGGCGGGGATGCCGGCGGCACCCCACCGCGCGGCCGCCTCGTCGAGGTCCTCGACGGCGACGACGAGGTGGTCGAAGCGTGCTCCCATGTCTGACAGGCTAGAAGGCCCGTCCAGCCGGTATGGCGGCTCAGACGCCGGTGAGGATCTCCGTGACCGCGGCGACCAGGCCGGCGATGTCCTCGTCGCTGGCGACCAGCGGCGGGGCGAAGCGGACGGTGGAGCCGTGGGTGTCCTTGGCGAGGATGCCGCGCGCCATCAGCGCCTCCGACATCTGACGGCCCGACATGAGCGTCGGGTCGATGTCGATGCCGGCCCATGCGCCGCGGACGCGGACGTCGGAGAGGCCCTTGCCGATGAGCTGGCCGAAGCCGGCCTCGAGCTGCGCGCCGATCTCGGCGGAGCGGGCCTGGAAGGTGCCCTCCTCGAGCATCGTGATGACCTCGGTGCCGATCGCAGCGGCGAGCGGGTTGCCGCCGAAGGTCGAGCCGTGGGAGCCGGGCGTGATGACGTCCATGACCTCGTGGTCGGCCGCGATCGCGGAGACCGGGTAGATGCCGCCGCCGAGCGCCTTGCCCATGATGTAGATGTCGGGGACGACGTCCTCGTGGTCGCAGGCGAACGTCCTGCCGGAGCGCGCGAGCCCCGACTGGATCTCGTCGGCCACCATCAGCACGTTGCGCTCGGTGCAGAGCGCGCGGAGGTCGCGCAGGAAGCCCTCGGGCGGCATGACGACGCCGCCCTCGCCCTGGATCGGCTCGAACAGGACGGCCACGGTGGTCTCGTCGATGGCGGAGGCGATGGCCTCGATGTCGCCGTACTTCACGCCACGGAACCCGGTGGTGAACGGGGCGTAGCCCGAGGTCGCGACCTCGTCGTCGGAGAAGCTCACGATGGTCGTGGTGCGACCGTGGAAGTTGCCCTCCATCGTGATGATGGTGGCCTGGCCGGCCGGGACGCCCTTGACCTCGTAGCCCCACTTGCGGCTGACCTTGATGGCGGTCTCGACGGCCTCGGCGCCGGAGTTCATCGGCAGGATCATGTCCTTGCCGGTCAGGCGGCACAGGGCCTCGGCGAAGCCGCTGAGCTTGTCGTTGAAGAACGCCCGGCTGGTCAGCGTCAGCTTGCCGAGCTGCTCGCGCGCGACCGCGACGAGACGCTCGTTGGAGTGGCCGAAGTTGAGCGCGGAGTAGCCCGCGAGGCAGTCGAGGTAGCGCTTGCCGTCGACGTCGATGACCCAGGCGCCGTCGCCCTCGGCGAGCACCACGGGCAGCGGGTGGTAGTTGTGTGCGGCGTAGCGCTCGGTGGCCTCGATGTGGGCTGCGGTGCGCTCGGAGATCTGGGCGGGGGTGGTGCCCGTGGAGACGTCGGTCGCGGTCATGAGCACATGGTGCCATCGAGCCGATCCGAACGCCGACTTCGCGACTCGGCCACCGATCGGGGACGTTCGGCTCGCCCAGGGCAGGCCACGGCTCCCCGATCCCCCGGAAACGACAGAAGTCCGGCGCTCTCGCGCCGGACTTCTCGTTGGTGGAGCTGAGGGGACTCGAACCCTGACCCTCTGCACGCCATCGCCCAGGAATGATGGAGCCGCTACCAGCTGCGCCCGGCGCACCAAACGAGAAAAAGTCCGGCGCTCTCGCGCCGGACTTCTCGTTGGTGGAGCTGAGGGGACTCGAACCCCTGACCCTCTGCACGCCATCGCCCAGGAATGATGGAGCCACTACCAGCTGCGCCCGGCACACCAAACGAGAAAAAGTCCGGCGCTCTCGCGCCGGACTTCTCGTTGGTGGAGCTGAGGGGACTCGAACCCCTGACCCTCTGCATGCCATGCAGATGCGCTACCAGCTGCGCCACAGCCCCAACATCGCCCTTCCGTGGAGCCGGAAGGACAACGCGGAGAACATTAGCCGACACCCGACCGGCAGGTGAAATCGGGGTCCGGACTCAGGTCATCCAGCGCCAGAGGAGCCAGATCCCGAGCGCGGTGACGACCAGTCCGGCGAGCACCGGGACGATCATCAGCGCGACCGCGCCGACGACGTACGCCGTGCTCGGCGGCTCGCGCAGCGGTTGGCGCTCGATCTCGCGGAGGAGCAGGCGGAGGTTCTTGCGGTTGGCCCGGTGGGCGACGTCGAGGACGTCGCCGATGCCCGGGACCAGTCCCAGCAGCGCGTCGACGACGAGGTTGAGACCCATCCACGCCAGCACCGGCATCGGGACCCGGGCCCGGATCGCGTCGCGGACGATGACGCTGGACAGGGCGCTGCCGACGGCGTCGCCGATGCCGGGCACCAGGCCGATCACCGCGTCGAGGCCGAGCCCGAAGCGGGTGCCGGGCACGGTGACGGCGTCGTCCATCACCCTCGCGAGCTGGCGGCTGAGCGCCACGTCGACCTCGCGGGCGCGATCGGTCACACGACCCGGTTCCAGGCCGCGAGCCGCCACCGCTCCACCCCTCCGGTCCACGCGGATGCCCCGTGCTCGAGCACGATCCAGCCGCAGTTGCTCAGCACCCCGAGGGACTCGCTGACCTCCCCGCGCCACCCGAGGAAGGCGGGGACCACCACGCGCAGGGCGGCGCCGTGCGACACGACGACCCCGGTCTCGCCCTCCCCCAGCGCGTCGGCGTACGACGTCAGCGCGGGCAGGAAGCGCGCCACCACGTCGTCCGGCGTCTCGCGCCCCGGGACGGACGCGGCGTCACCGGCCACCAGCGCCGCGTGCTCCTCGGGATGGGCGGCGGCGTACTGCTCGTCGGTGAGCCCGACGCGGTGCGGGCCGATGTCGAACTCGCGCAGGCGGGCGTCGTGCGCCGGCTCCAGCCCGGCCTCCGCGGCGAGCACGGCAGCCGTGCCCGCGGCGCGGGCGAGGTCGGAGGACCACACCGCCACCGGCGACAGCGCGGCGAGGACGGGAGCGACCGCCTTGGCCTGCGCCTCACCGGTCTCGTCGAGGGGTACGTCGGCGTGGCCCTGCGCACGCCCGGTGTCGTTCCACTCCGTGCGGCCGTGCCGGAGCAGGACGAGGCGCCTCACGTGAGGGTCAGCGGGATGAGCGGGCAGTCGCTCCAGAGGCGCTCGAGGGCGTAGAAGGACCGCTCCTCCTCGTGCTGCACGTGGACCACGATCTCGCCGTAGTCGAGGAGCACCCAGCGCCCCTCCTTGTGACCCTCGCGGCGGATCGGCTTGGCGCCCACCTCGCGGAGCTTCTCCTCCACCTCGTCGACGATCGCGCCGACGGCTCGCTCGTTGTTGGAGCTGGCCAGCACGAAGGCGTCGGTGATGGCGAGCTGGTCGCTGACGTCGAAGGCCAGGACCTGGTCAGCCTTCTTGTCGTGCGCGGCCTGGGCCGCGACGGCGACGAGCTCGAGGGCGTGGTCGGTGGCAGTCATGCAGAGTCCTTGCTCGAGGTGGAGCTGGTGCGGTGGGTGGTGCTGGTCGGGTGGTCGGCGATGGCGCCGGCAGCCGTGTAGAGGTCGTGCTTCGCGATGTACTGCACGACGCCGTCGGGCACGAGGTACCAGACAGGCTCGCCGCGACGCTTGCGCTCGCGGCAGTCGGTCGAGGAGATCGCGAGGGCCGGGATCTCGACCATCGTCACGCGGTCGGAGGGGATCTTGGCAATCGCCGCCGGGTCCATCTCGTAGCCCGGCCGGGTGACGCCGACAAAGTTGGCGAGCTCGAAGAGCTCGTCGGCGTCACGCCAGGTGAAGATGTCGGCGAGCGCGTCGGCGCCGGTGATGAAGAACAGCTCGGCGTCGGGCATCTCGGCCTTGAGGTCACGCAGCGTGTCGATCGTGTAGGTCTTGCCCTCGCGATCGATGTCGACCCGGGAGACGTTGAAGCGCGGGTTGGCAGCCGTGGCGACCACGGTCATCAGGTAGCGGTGCTCGGCCGTCGTGACCTGCCGGTCGCTCTTCTGCCACGGGTCGCCCGTGGGCACGAAGATCACCTCGTCGAGGTCGAACCAGGCCTGCACCTCGGACGCGGCCACGAGGTGGCCGTGGTGGATGGGGTCGAAGGTGCCACCCATCACCCCGACACGACGCTGCCCCACGGGACCTGTCACCGGATCAGCTGTGCTCGCGACCGCCACCGAAGGAGACCACGGCCAGCAGCAGGACGAGCAGCAGCCCCAGCACGATGGCGCCCACGACGTAGGGGTGGACGGCAGGCTCGCTCTCGGCCTCGGCGGCCAGCGTGATGACGGTGCTCAGCATGGCGCTCACCCTACCGGCACCGATGCACGGTCACCTGACGTGGCCCTCGCCGACCACGACGTACTTGCTCGACGTCATCTCCGGCAGCCCCATCGGGCCGCGTGCGTGGAGCTTCTGGGTGGAGATGCCGATCTCGGCACCGAAGCCGAACTCGCCGCCGTCGGTGAAGCGGGTGGAGGCGTTGACCATCACCGCCGCGGAGTCCACCGCGGCGACGAAGCGCCGGATGGTCGCCTGGTCGCGGGCCAGGATCGCCTCCGTGTGACCCGACGACCAGCGGCGGATGTGGGCGATCGCGCCCTCGACGTCGGGGACCACGGCGGCGGAGATCTCCAGGCCGAGGAACTCGGCGGCGTGGTCCTCGTCGGTCACGGGCACCACGTCGTCGTACTCCGCGAACGCGCTGTCGCCGTGGATGAGCACCCCGGACGCCTGCAGCGCCTCGACCACGGCGGGGAGGAACTCGTCGGCGACGTCCTCGTGCACGAGGAGCGACTCGGCGGCGTTGCAGACGCTGGTGCGGTGGGTCTTGGAGTTGAGCACGATCGCGAGCGCCTGCTCGAGGTCGGCCGAGGCGTCGACGTAGACGTGGCAGTTGCCGACGCCCGTCTCGATGACCGGCACGGTCGACTCCTCGACCACGCTGCGGATCAGCCCCGCTCCCCCTCGCGGGATGAGCACGTCGACGAGGCCCCGGGCCCGCATCAGGGCCTTGACGCCGTCGTGGGTCTCCCCCGGTACGAGCTGTACGACGTCCTCCGGCAGGCCACTGCGCGCCACCGCACCGCGCATCGCCTCGACGATCGCGGCGTTGCTCGACCGGGCGCTGGAGGAGCCGCGCAGCAGCACGGCGTTGCCGGACTTCAGGCAGATCCCGGCCGCGTCTGCGGTGACGTTGGGGCGCGCCTCGTAGATCATCCCGACCACGCCGAACGGCACCCGCACCTGCCGCAGCTCGAGTCCGTTGGCCAGCGTGCTGCCGCGCAGCACCTCCCCGACGGGGTCGGGCAGCCCGGCGACGTCACGCAGGCCCTGCGCCATCGCCTCGAGGCGGGACTCGTCGAGCCGGAGGCGGTCGACGATGTTGGCAGGCGTGCCCGCGGCCTCGGCCCGGGCGACGTCCTCGGCGTTGGCCGCCAGGATCTCGGTCGACGAGGCGACCAGCGCGTCGGCCATCGCCCGCAGCGCCGCATCCTTGGTCGCCCGCGTGGCGGTGGCCAGCTCGTGGCTGGCCGTCCGGGCGCGACCGGCGACCTCGCGCACTGCCTCCTCGCTGCTCATGCTGTCCAGCGTAGGGCGGGCGCACCTAGGGTGACGTCATGTCTCGCATCACGGGGGTGATCGTCGCGTTGGCGACGACAGCGGCAGTCCTGACCGGCTCGACCTCGGGCGCCGCACCACCGTCCGCACCGGGGGGCGTCCCCGGGTTGGCCGACCTGCCACGCGAGATCGAGGGTGGCGTCGAGCTGACCCTCGCCGACGGCGACGTCTTCCGCGTCTGGGTCGACGAGGACTACCGCACCGTCTGGGGCAAGCGGTACGACGCCGCCACCCGGATGTGGGGCGGGCGCCAGGAGGTGCTGCGCGAGAAGGACCTCTCGTGCGGTGACGTCGACGCACGCACGGCCAACGGCGCCGTGGCCGTGATGGCGAAGTGCGACCGCGGGAGCTATTCCGACGACCAGGCCCCCACCGCCTCCCACGCGCTGTGGTCCGCCGACACCGTCACCTGGTCGTCGTTCCTGCTCGAGGGCGAGGCGTACGACGAGCCCGGCATCTCCCCCGGCGGCAACCGGGCGGTGTGGCCCGAGTTCCACGGCTACGTCACCTGGGGCCCGGAGGGATTCACGCGGTACGCGTTCGAGGCACCGCGCGAGGAGTACACCACCACCGTCACGATCACCGACGACGCCCAGATCTCCTACCTCTACGGCGCCCACGTGTCGCGCCGGCGGTGCGCGATGGTCGTCCTGACCCGCACCGGGGACGCCGCGCCGACGCGCCAGGAAGTCGAGGTCGACGACTCCTGCCAGGACCGCAACTTCGCCAACGTCGACTCGAACACCGCCGTGTTCGGGGAGTTCGCCCTCCCCGCCTCCGTCGCCGTCATCTCGCGGCCCGACTCCTCGTCCCCCTGGGCGGTGACACGCGTGGCACCCCTCGACGCCCCCGGCCTCACCCTCGTCCAGCGGGGCCTCCGCACGGACATCTTCACGGCGCCCGGGGTCCCGCTCGTCGCCCTGGGTTCGCGCTCGGGCCGCAGGGTGCGGGCCCAGGTCTACGACCCGGTGGGCCAGGCCTGGGGTCCCGCGGTCTCGGTGCACGAGTCGCGCACCCGGTGCCGCTGGGGCAGCAGCGAGACCGTCCAGCCCCTCGCGGTCCTCGTCGCGGTCGTCACGTGCGGGGGCAACAACGTCGCACTCACCACCCGCGACGGCCTCGCCTGGCAGGCGCTGCGCATGGGCCCGCGCACGCTGGGCCAGTCAGCTGACGGCCGGTACGTCGCCGTACCGGGCCCGACCAGCACCCACGTCATCTCGCCCGAGCGTGGTGTCGTGACCCTGCCCGGCGGTGTCACCGGGAGGTGCGACGTCGTCGTGCCGGACGGTCCGGACGGAGCCGTGCAGCTCGTCGCGGGACAGCACTCGCGGAGGTGGCCGGTGCTCCTGCGTCACCTCTCCGCGGACGGGGCCTACCGCCTGGGGCGGTCCAGTGCGCCGACGGCCGGCAGGTGCGCCGGGACCGAGCAGTCCTGGGACCGGCCCAGCCGGTTCGAGATGGACAGCACCCGCATCGACCAGGGCCAGACCGTGGGGATCGTGCGGCGCGGCGACGGGTGGACGGTGCGGATCCAGCGCTGGTGACAGGTTGCGACGCACGAACGCCCCCGGCCGGTCGGCCGGGGGCGTTCGACGTACGCGGTGCGGGTCAGCCCTTGCGCTCGGTGATCTTCTCCGTCGCGGCGGGCAGGACCGTGTGGAGGTCGCCCACGACGCCGAAGTCGACAAGCTCGAAGATCGGCGCCTCGGGGTCCTTGTTGACCGCGACGATGGTCTTCGACGTCTGCATGCCGGCGCGGTGCTGGATCGCACCCGAGATGCCGTTGGCGACGTAGAGCTGCGGCGAGACCGTCTTGCCGGTCTGGCCGACCTGGAACGCGTGCGGCATCCAACCGGAGTCGACCGCGGCACGCGAGGCGCCCACGGCCGCGCCGAGCGAGTCCGCGAAGCCCTCGACCGGCTCGAAGTTGCCGCCCGTGCCACGACCACCGGAGACCACGATCGCGGCCTCGGTGAGCTCCGGGCGACCCGTGGACTGACGCGGCTGGGTGGCCACGACCTGCGCCGTCTTCGCGACGTCGCTGATGGTCGCGGCGAATGCCTCCACTGTGGCCGCGCCGTCGGCCTCCTCGGGGGCGGCCGAGTTGGGCTTGACGGTGATGATCGGCGTGCCCTGGGTGACCTTCGCCTGCACGGTGTAGTTGCCCGCGAACACGCTCTGCGTGGTCACGCCCGAGTCGGCGACGTCGACGGCGTCGGTGATCAGGCCCGAGCCCAGCTTGATCGCCAGGCGACCGGCGACCTCCTTGTTCTCGAACGTCGACGGGAGCAGGATCGCGGCGGGGCTGCTCTTCTCGGCGAGCTGCTGCAGCGCCTCGGCCTTCGGCGCGACGAGGTAGCCCTTGATCTGGGCGTCGTCGACGACGTAGACCTTCGCGGCGCCGTACTTCTTGACCTTCTCCGCCACGGCGTCGCCCTGCTCGGGCGAGCCGAAGAACACCGCGGACGGCTCGCCGAGACGGCGCGCGATCGTGAGCAGCTCGTAGGTGGGCTTCTTGACCTCGCCGTCGGCGTGGTCGACTACAACAAGAACCTCAGACATGTCGACAAGCTCCTCAGATGAACTTCTTGGACGCGAGGAACTCGACCAGCGCACCGGCGCCCGAGCCGTCCTCGTCGGTGACGATCTCGCCGGCGGTGCGCGGCGGGCGGGCGGTGGTGTCCTCGACCTGCGTGTAGGCCACCGACAGGCCGACCTGGTCGGCGTCGAGGCCCAGGTCGCTCAGCGACCACGTCTCGAGCGGCTTCTTCTTGGCCGCCATGATGCCCTTGAACGACGGGTAGCGGGCCTCGCCCGACTGGTCGGTCACCGACAGCACGATCGGCAGGGTCGCGCCGATGACCTCGGTCGAGCCCTCGTTGTCACGCTTGATCCGGACCTGGTCGCCCTGCGACTCCACGACCGAGGCCAGCGTCACCTGGGGCATGCCGAGGCGCTCGGCCAGCATCGCCGGCACGACCGAGCCCGACGCGTCGGTGGACGCCATCCCGCAGATCACGAGGTCGGCGCCGGTGTCGGCCTTGATCTTCTCGATGGCCTTGGCGAGCACCAGCGAGGTGCCGAGGTAGTCGGAGCCCGCGATCGCGTCATCGACGACGTGGACACCGGAGTCGGCACCCATCTGCAGCGACTTGCGCACCGCGTCGACCGCCTTCTCCGGACCCACGGTCAGCGCGGTGACGGTGATCTCCTCACCCTCGCGCTTCTCACGGAACTGCAGCGCCTGCTCCACGGCGTACTCATCGAGCTCGGACAGCAGGCCGTCGACGCCAACGCGGTCGACGGTGTTGTCGTCCTCGAACTTGCGATCACCGGTGGCGTCCGGCACGTACTTCACACAGACAACAATGTTCATGGTGGTGTGGCCTCGCGGCCCCTCCTGTGCACTCGGATGTGGCTATGAGGTTACTGGTCGGTCAGTGCCGACCGGAATGGCGTTCCGGGTGCGGTCGCTCACAGTGGCGCTGTCACGGTCAGCGGCCGGCCCGGGCATGCGTCAGGGCTTGATCACGCGGTAGAGGACGCGACCGGCCACGAGCCAGGCGATGGCGGCGAGGCCCCAGTTGAAGAGCGCGTTCTTGACCTCGGCGCCCTCCCCGCGGAACTGCTTGATCCCGTCCTGGCGGGAGAACACGTCGAGGTCCGCCCACGAGGCGGCCGTGAGGACTGCGTCGACGAGCTCGTTGGACCTGTTGGCGTCCAGCGCGATCAGCAGCGCCCCCGCTGCGAGCACCAGCGCCGCGAGCGCGCACGCCAGCCACACCAGCTGGGCGAGCGTCGCCCGGATCTTCGTTGCCACGTGGTGGTCTTCCTCTCGTCCCGGGGCCGCTCAGCGGCCCACGAAGGTTGCCTTGCCCGGTCCGTTCTCAACGAACGAGGTGATGCCGCGGGTACGGTCCTCGGTCGCAAAGACTCCGGCGAACTGCTGGCGCTCGATCTCCAGGCCGGTGTCGAGGTCGACCTCGCTGCCCCGGTCGATGCACTCCTTGGCGGCCCGGACGGCCAGCGCGGCGGCGCCGCTGAACTGGGCGGCGTACGCCACCGACTCCTCGAGCACCTTGTCCGCCGGGACGACCCGGTCGACCATCCCGATCCGCAGCGCCTCGTCGGCCTTGACGAAGCGTCCGGTGAAGATGATGTCCTTCGCCCGCGACGTGCCGACCAGCCGGGCGAGCCGCTGCGTGCCGCCGGCCCCGGGGATGATGCCGAGCAGCACCTCGGGCTGGCCGAGGACGGCGTCCTCAGCGGCGAAGCGCAGGTCGGCGGCGAGGGCGAGCTCGCAGCCCCCGCCCAGGGCGTAGCCGTTGACCGCCGCGACGACCGGCTTGGGGATCCGCGCGATCGCGGTGGTGGCCGAGCTCACCGAGGCGGAGACCTTGACCATGTCGGAGTAGGTCAGGTCGGCCATCTCCTTGACGTCGTTGCCCGCGGCGAAGACGCGCTCGCCGCCCCAGATCACCACGGAGCGCACGTCGTCGCGCTCGGTCAGCTCGGCGGCGGCCTCGCGCAGGTCGGCCTGGACCTGGACGCTGATCGCGTTCATCTTCGGCCGGTCCAGCCGCAGGACTGCGACCCCGTCGGTCACGTCGATCGAGACGAACTCCATGGTGGCTCCTTGTCGCGTGGGACGGCGTCGTGGGTGGCGTCGCGGTTGGCGTCGCGGTTGGCGTGGTGCGAGGCGCATTGTGCCGTGCCGGGACTGTGCCACCACAATGGCTCGCGTGACACCGCCCCCCGAGACGAGCGCAGTCTGGAACCACGACGGCGAGACCATGGCGGTCTGGCCGGGTCGCAACCACCCCCTGGGCGCGACGTGGTCGCGGGAGTCGACCAACTTCGCGGTGTACGCCCCCGAGGCACGAGCGATGTGGGTGTGCCTGTTCGACGAGGACGGTGTCGAGACGCGCCACCGGCTCACCGAGCAAGCACTGGGCGTGTGGCACGGCGCCGTCCCCGGTGTGGCCCGTGGCGCGCGCTACGGCTACCGCGCGGACGGGCCGTGGGACCCCGAGGCCGGCCTGCGGTTCAACCCCGCCAAGCTGCTGCTCGACCCGTACGGCAGGGCCGTGTCGGGCGACCTCGTGGTCGACAAGGCCATCTTCGGCTACGTCAAGGACGACCCCGCGACCCGCAGCGACCTCGACTCCGCGCCGTACATCCCCCGCAGCGTCGTCGTCCACGACGACTTCCAGTGGGGACCGGACACCTCGCCGCACCGCCGCTGGCGCGACACCGTGATCTACGAGATGCACGTCAAGGGGATGACCGCGCTGCACGACCGGGTGCCCGAGGAGCTCCGGGGGACGTACGCCGGACTGGCGGCGCCGGCCGTGACCGCGTACCTCAAGGACCTCGGCGTGACGGCGGTCGAGCTGCTGCCCGTGCACCAGTTCTTCTCCGAGCCGGCCCTCGCCGAGCGGGGCCTGGTCAACTACTGGGGCTACAACTCGCTGTGCTACTTCGCCCCGCACAACGCGTATTCCGCTGCCGGCGACCGCGGCCAGCAGGTCACCGAGTTCAAGCAGATGGTCAAGGACTTCCACCTCGCCGGGCTCGAGGTCATCCTCGACGTGGTCTACAACCACACCGCCGAGGCGGGCCCCCGCGGGCCGACGCTCAGCTTCCGCGGCCTCGACGACCGCGGCTACTACCAGCGCGTGGTGCCGCCGGCGACGAAGCCGGGCCAGGCCCCCGAGCCGGTGCGCTACTGGGACGTCACCGGCTGCGGCAACACCGTCGACGCCACCCACACGCAGAGCCTGCGGATGATCCTCGACTCGCTGCGCTACTGGGTCACCGAGATGCACGTCGACGGCTTCCGCTTCGACCTGATGAGCGCGCTGACCCGCACCGACCAGGTCGTCGACATGGGCTCCCACCTGCTCACCGCGATCGGGCAGGACCCCGTGCTCCGCCACGTGAAGCTGATCGCCGAGCCGTGGGACGCGTCGATGGACGGCTACCGCGTCGGGGAGTTCCCGCCGCCGTGGGTCGAGTGGAACGACCAGTTCCGCGACACGGTGCGCGACTTCTGGCGCGGCCACTCCCGCGGCGTACGGACCGTCGCGACCCGGCTGGCCGGGTCGAGCGACCTCTACGCCGACGACGGCCGGTCCCCCTACGCCTCGGTCAACTTCATCACCGCCCACGACGGCTTCACGCTGCGCGACCTCGTGTCGTACAACGACAAGCACAACGAGGAGAACGGCGAGGACAACCGCGACGGCACCGACAACAACCGGTCGTGGAACTGCGGCGTCGAGGGTGAGACCGACGACCCGGAGATCATCGCGCTGCGTCGTCGCCAGGCGGCCAACCTGATGGCGACGCTGTGCTTCTCCAGCGGCGTCCCGATGCTCACCGCCGGCGACGAGCGCGGACGCACGCAGGGCGGCAACAACAATGCCTACGGCCAGGACAACGAGACCTCGTGGATCGACTGGCGCCCCGACGACGCGTGGCTCGACGTCTACGAGATCACCAAGACCGCGCTGCGGCTGCGGCGCGAGCACCCGGCGCTGCGGCAGCGGCACTGGTTCGAGGGGCGGCCCACGATCAAGGGCGGCATCAAGGACCTCGTCTGGGTGCACCCGAGCGGCCACGAGATGACGGTCGACGACTGGAACGACGACAGCATCCGCACGATCGGGATGTTCCTCAACGGGGCTCCCCTGCGTTCACCCGGCCCGCACGGCGAGCAGGTGCGCGACCGCTCGTTCATGATCTGGCTCAACTCCGGCGTCGACGACGTCGAGCTGGTGCTGCCGGCCAACCAGTGGGTCCACCACGGCGAGGTCGTCCTGTCGACCAACACCGACGTCGCCGTCGGCACCCCGGTGGTCGCGGGCGGGACGATGGCACTGCAGGCGCGCTCGGTCCTGGTGCTGCGCCAGACCTGAGCCCCGCCCGGAGGTCAGGCGGGGGCGCCCATCCACTCCATCGGGTCACCGGCGTCGAGGTCCGTGATGCCGAGGTTCTCGAAGGCACCCAGCACCACGAGGCGTCGTACGGCGGCGAAGGTGAGCACGTGCGCCACCATCCCGCCGTAGGTGAAGACCCGCGGCGTCTCGCAGGTGACGTCGACGAAGGTGTCGTCGAGACGGCCCTCGTCGATCGTCGTACGGACCTGCTCGAGGAAGGCGGGGCCCTCCTCGGCGAGCTCGCGCCGCAGCGTGCTGAGCGACTTGCCGCGCTCCTGGTCCCAGTCGTAGGACCGCTGGTCGACGGCGGCGTTCCACTGGGCGAGCTGCCCGACGAGCCGGCCGAGCACGGAGCGGATGGTCATGTCGTCGTCGATGGTGCCGATCGGCACCTCGATCGCGGCGTCGAGCTGCTCGTCGGTGAGCCGGGTCGCCCGGTCGATCATCTCGCCGGTCAGCCAGACGTGGTGCTCGATCATGCGCGTCATCAGGTCCATCGGGGTCACCTTTCGTGAGGTCGGCAGCCGCAGGCTGCCGGGCGGGTGGAAGTGCACGCCGCTCGGACCCTCGATCTGGGTGCGGGTGGGGTGCTGACGCCAACGGCTCGGCGCGATGCCGTACTCCCGCGCGAACGCCCGGGTGAACGCCTCGTGCGAGCCGTAACCGGCCTCGAACGCGACGTCGACCACCTGCTCGTCGCCCGTCAGCAGGCGGTACGCCGCGCGCTCCAGCAGCAGCCTCCGGCGCATCCGCTCCGGCGGCTCACCGCCCGCCGCCGACACGACGCGAGCGAGGTGGAAGCGGGAGAGGTGGAGCCGACGCGCCCGTTCGTCGCCGCCCAGGTCGAGGGTCTCGGCCAGGGTGGCGAGGAACTCGGCGAAGGTGTCGGCCGCTGTCGTCATGACCACCACCCTCGCCCGCGACGAGGCCGCGCACTTGATCGCACGTGCGCAGTCTGCACCCGCTCAGGCGGGCCGTGCTTCCGTGGCTGCCTCCACCCCCGCCTCCACCCCCGCATCCACCGCCGCCTTCGCGGCCCCGATCACCTCGGTGAGGCGGTCGCGGAGGTCCAGCAGCTCGTCGAGCTCCATCCCCAGCCGCTGGAGGATCGTGCCGGGCACCTCGAGCGCCTGCGTCCGCAGGTCGCGGCCGCGGTCCGTCAGGGCCACCGCGAGGCTGCGCTCGTCCGCAGGGTTGCGGTCCCGACGCACCAGGCCGGCCGCCTCGAGCCGCCGGAGCAGCCGCGAGAGCGTGGCCGGGTCGAGCTCGAGCCGACGGCTGAGCTCGGTCACGGACAACGGCTCCCCGCCCCAGAGCGCCAGCATCACGAGGTACTGCGGGTGGGTGAGCCCCATCGGCTCGAGCACCGGCCGGTAGACCGAGATGACCGTGCGGGACGCCACCGCGAGGGCGAAGCAGACCTGTCGTTCGAGGGCGAGGGGGTCGTCGAGGTCGTCGATTCGGCGGGGCTCGGACATTCCGTTAGCCTAGCAATCGTTGTCACAGCAAACGATTCGTGAGAGAGGCTCGCATGGCCGGCAGCGTTCCCGCTCGACGTACGGAGAAGGGTCGCGGCCACCTGCTCGACCTCGACGCCCCGCGCCGGATCGTCCAGGACCCCGAGAAGGACGCCCGTGACCTCGCCCGCGTCCAGCGCTGGGTGATGTCGACGCTTGCCGTCACCACGATCCTGCACCTCGTCGTCGGCCTCGTCGTGGCAGCCGTCATGCTGGACGACTCCCCCACGTCGTCCAAGATCGGGCTCAACGTCATCGCCGGGCTCTTCGGTGCCTTCGCCGTCGCCGTCGGCCGCGCGATCCACGGCAAGCGGATCGTCTCCCCGTGGTTGCTGCTCGCCGTCGTCCCGACCGCCGTCGGGCTCTGGCTGACCTTCGGCTGATCAGCCGCGGGCGGCCTCGAATATCTCGACGAGGTTGCCCGACGGGTCCGCCACGAGGAACTGCCGGCCGCCAGGCCCCGCGACGACGTCACTGCGCAGGGTGACCCCGGCTGCCCGCAAGCGCTCGAGGTGGTCGTCGAGGTCGTCCACGACCAGGTGGATCCGGTTGCGTCCGGGCCCCGACGCGTCCGGCGGGGTCGCCCGCGCGCCCGAGCTCGGCGGCCCGGAGAGCAGCACCCGCAGGTGCCCCCGCACCACGTCGGCGAACGGCGGCGCAGGGTGGCTCAGCACGGTGAAGCCGAGGTGCTCGGTGTAGAAGTCGATCGCCGCCTGCACGTCGTCCACGACGTAGCGGACGCTGGCGTACTCGTCCATGGTCACTCCTCCGCCACCACCATCGCCCCGGACGTCCGGCCGGTCAATGACCGGCCACCTGTCCCGCCGTCGGGCTCCGGGCGACCTTCGGCTGACTGGTCCGATCCGGCGTTAGGGTCGTCGCATGGGAGCACCTGAGAGCTCGCGCGACACGCGCTTCACGACCCTCCCCGCCGGCGTACGCGCCGAGGACATGGTGGCCGGCGTCGACGCCGGCAGCTCGCCCGAGCCGGACGACGTGCGCAACGTCGACCAGCACGCCGCGACCCGCGACGACTGAGCCCCGGCCTGCTTGTCGCGCGCCTGCGATGAGCGGGACCGCGCGCGTAGACACGCGGACCGAACCTGCCGGTCGAGGTCCGGCCCACGCTCAGCCGCCCGGTTTGCCCCGGGGTTTGGTCCGCGCGTCTCCGGTCAGAGCCCGAGCACCTGCACGACCACGAGGTACGCCCCGCGCACGCCGTCGGGGTCGTGGAGGGCCGGGTCGTCCCCGGCCGCGGCGGCGCGGTCGCGCACGGCCGCGCCCGGGTCGACGGCCGTGAGGTCGGCGGCGAGGGCAGCGACCACCTGCGGCAGGTCGTGCTCGTCGAGGTGGTCCAGGGCGAGGCTGTCGTGCAGCATGCTCGCCGCCTCTGCCATCAGCTCGCGCGCGGTCTCCGCGTCCACGTCGGGTCGCGACGAGGCGGCGGCGTCGGCGGCCGCGAGGAAGGGCTCGAGGATGCCGGGCGGAGGCGTCGAGGGCATGGGGCGATCGTCCTCGTGACCGCCGTACCCGGCAACGCCTTTACCGGCGGGACGCGGACGCCTGGCGCGGCGGGAGGGCGCCGTCGTACGTAATAACCCGGATGCGCGAGGGGTACGTCGAGGCGCACGCTGGAGGACACACGACCCGACCAGCACCGGAAGGAGACTCACCATGTGGGACACCGTCCAGACCAGCAGGACCCACCTCAGCCACGACCTGCCGTGCCCGGGGTGCGGCCACGCCGCGCACACCTACCTGCCGTGCAGCGACTCCTGCCGCTGCCGGCGACCGAACCCGCTCGCGACGAGCTCGGCCGCCTGACGATCAGGCCGGCTCGGCGACCAGCCCCAGCTCGGCGACGGAGGCCAGCGACTCGTTGCGCGGGACCACGCGGACCGTGTAGCCGAACGGGCCGGAGACCGCGAGCGGCACGGCGGCGTCGAAGCGGTGGCGGTTGCCGTCGTACGACTCCCCCACCAGCATCGGCGTCGCCGACGTCGCGGTGAGGACGTCGTCGGAGCCGATCCGCCCGTGCACGACCTGCACCTCGACGTCGTCGGCCGAGAGCGAGCCGAGCGCCACCCAGGCGCGGACAGCGAGCGTCGCGCCCACGACGGCCTGGTCGCCCACGCCCTCGGAGTCGACGTGCTCGACGCGGACGCCGGGCCACGCGGCGCGGACGTCGTGCTTCCAGCCCGACAGGGTGCGAGCGCCGACGTAGTCGGAGTTGAGCGTGCGCGCGGTGTGCGCGGCCGGGGCGTACAGCTCGCGGACGTAGTCGCGGACCTGGCGGGTGGCGAGCACCTTGGGGCCGAGCGACTTCAGCGTGTGGCGGACCATCTCCAGCCAGCGCGGGGGCACGCCCTCGTCGTTGGTCTCGTAGAAACGCGGCACGACCTCGCCCTCGAGCAGGTCGTAGAGCGCGTTGGCCTCGAGGTCGTCACGCCGGTCGGGGTCCTCGATCCCGTCGGCCGACGGGATCGCCCAGCCGTTGTTGCCGTCGTACCACTCGTCCCACCAACCGTCGAGGATCGAGAGGTTCAGGCCACCGTTGAGCGCCGCCTTCATGCCCGAGGTGCCGCAGGCCTCGTAGGGACGCAGCGGGTTGTTGAGCCACACGTCGCAGCCGGGGTAGAGCGGCTGCGCCATCGCGATGTCGTAGTTGGGCAGGAACGCGATGCGGTGCCGGACCTCCGGGTCGTCGGCGAAGCGCACCATCTCCTGGATGAGTCGCTTGCCGGTCTCGTCGGCCGGGTGCGCCTTGCCGGCGATGACCAGCTGGATGGGCCGCTCGGGGTCGATCAGCAGCTTCTTGAGGCGGGCGGGGTCGCGCAGCATCAGCGTGAGGCGCTTGTACGTCGGCACGCGCCGCGCGAAGCCGATGGTCAGCACGTCGGGGTCGAGCGCGCTGTCGATCCACGTGGTCTCCGCGGCCGCGTAGCCCCGCTTGGTCGCCGAGCGGCGCATCCGGTCGCGGGCGTCGTCGACGAAGCGGGTGCGCAGCGTGCGCTTGAGGTCCCAGATCTCGCGGTCGCTGATCTGGTCGACGAGCGGCCACAGGGCGTCGGTGTCGTCGCCGTCGATGTCGCCGCCGCGGCTCGCGGCGAGCTCGATGACCTCGCGCGCGATCCAGGTGGGGCCGTGGACACCGTTGGTGATCGACGTGATCGGCACCTCGGCCTCGTCGAACGCCGGCCACAGGCCGTTGAACATGCCGCGCGACACGTGCCCGTGCAGCTCGGAGACGCCGTTGGCGCGCTGGGCGAGGCGGAAGCCCATCACCGCCATGTTGAACACGCCGGCCTCGCCACCGTCGTAGTCCTCGGCGCCGAGCGCGAGGATCCGGTCGACCGGGACACCCGGCGTCGGCGAGTTGCCGCCGAAGTACTGGGAGACGAGCTCGCGCGGGAACCGGTCGATGCCCGCGGGCACCGGCGTGTGCGTGGTGAACACGGTGCCGGCGCGGGTGACCTCGAGCGCGGTGTCGAAGTCCACGTGCGGCCCGGCCTCGTCGACGGTGAGCTCACGGATGCGCTCGATGCCGAGGAACCCGGCGTGGCCCTCGTTGGCGTGGAAGACCTCCGGCGCCGGAGCGCCGGTGATGCGCGACCACACCCGCAGGGCGCGTACGCCGCCCACCCCGAGGAGCAGCTCCTGGCGCAGCCGGTGCTCGGAGTTGCCGCCGTAGAGCCGGTCGGTCACGTCGCGGTAGTGGGCGCTGTTCTCCTCGACGTCGGTGTCGAGGAGCAGCAGGGGCACGCGACCGACGTGGGCGACGAGGATCCGCGCCACCAGGTCGGGGCCATCGGGGAGGGCGATGGACACCGTCGCTCGGCTGCCGTCGGCCTCGCGGAGCACGGTCAGCGGCAGCTCGTCGGGGTCGAGGACGGGGTAGCTCTCCTGCTGCCAGCCGTCGCGGTCGAGCGCCTGCTTGAAGTAGCCGTGGCGGTAGAACAGGCCCACCCCCACCAACGGGATGCCGAGGTCGGAGGACGCCTTGAGGTGGTCGCCGGCCAGGATGCCGAGGCCGCCGGAGTACTGCGGCAGCACCGACGTGATGCCGAACTCGGACGAGAAGTACGCGATGGCGCGCGGGGCGTCGTCGCCGGCCTTGCGGGCGTACCACCGGTCCTCGGTGAGGTAGCGCTGCAGGTCGCCGTGCGCGGCGGAGAGGCGCGCGCGGAAGTCGCCGTCCTCGACCAGCTCGTCGAGCCGTTCGCGGCCCACGGCACCGAGGAAGCGCACCGGGTCGCCCTTGACCTGGCGCCACAGCTCGGCGTCGATCGAGGAGAACACGTCCTGGGTGGGTGGGTGCCAGGACCAGCGCAGGTTGCCGGCCAGGGCAGCCAGCGCCCCCAGGGGCTCGGGCAGGACGGGACGGACGGTGAATCGTCTGAACGCTCGCACGGACCAGCACGCTAGGCCATTTCTTGGAACGATCCAAGAGCGGCCCCTCCTCACGCCTGCCCACACCCGTGCATAACCCGCGGGACCACGGCGACGTTGTGACGGCATGACCCGCCCCCGCTCCCGCCTCGGCCGCGCCTCCCTCGCCGCCGCGACGCTCCTCGCGATCTCCACCCTGAGCACCATCCCCACGATCGCCTCCTCGGCGACCGCCACGACCGGGACGATCACGCCGGGCCCGACCCCGTCCGATGTCCGCACGCCCGGTGACCCGGTCGGAGGTCCGCGCGACGTCGACACCCGTGGCACGGCACTCCCGACCGGGCTCCAGCGGGAGGCCGTGTCGGCGATCGGCGACGTGACGGCTCGCTGGAACGCCCTCGGGACGCCGGCGTCGATCCTCCCGGCCGACAGCAGCCTCGGTGCCGCTCCGGGCGCGCCGGTCACGGCCGCCCGAGCCTGGCTGCGCGACCACGCCGCCGCCTTCGGGATGGATGCCTCGGCCGTCGACGACCTCACGGTCGTCAGCTCCCAGGCCCTCGCGAGGTCCGACGCGCGCGCCGTGCTGTTCCGGCAGGACTTCGGCGGCGTGGCGCCGGCGCTCGGTGGCCTGGTGACCGTCGGCGTGGCCGACGGCGAGGTCGCGTACGTCTCGTCCTCGCTGGCCCGCACGACGAGCGCCATGCCGGCGGCGACGCTCACACCGCTCGAGGGCTGGTTGAAGGCGGCCGAGGAGCTCTCGGTCGGCGTACCTGCCGGCAGGGTGGGCGACATCGTCCGCACCGTGGGCGGAGGCTGGACCCGCCTCACGGTTCCCGGCTTCGCCCAGGAGCAGCAGGTCCGGTTGCGTGCACTACCGATGGCCGACGGCACCGTGCGGCCCGTGCTCGAGGCCAACGTCGTCAATGTCGCCGGCGGCGCCTCGCTCGCCTTCACCAGCCTCGTCGACGGCGTCACCGGCAAGGTCCTCGCCCGGCACAACAAGACCGAGAACCTCGCCTACACCAACGTCTTCCAGGGATCGGTCGACGCCGCGACGGGCTGCGGTCCGCAGCACCCGTTCGACCTCACCGACGACCTGACCAGGCAGATCAACGCCATCGCCACCGGCGCGCCCACCGACGACTTCGTCCTGAAGCTCTTCAAGGGCTCGACGCTGCTCACGTCGCAGGACCTGGCCACCAACCCCGAGGTGCTGGCGTACTCCGCGGCGAGCATCCCCGCCGGGACCTACTCCGTGCAGGTCTGCGAGTTCGAGCCCGGCTCGGTGGTCCTCGGCCAGTACGCCGTCGCCGTGAGCACGAGCGACACCGGTGCTCCCAGCACCGGTGAGCTCGTGGCCAACCCGAGGTGGCGCTACTTCACCGCCAACCCGACCCTCGACGGTCCTGACGAGGTCCCGTCCAACTCGGTCGTCGGCTGCTGGAGCTCCGACGCCGGCTGCACCTCCCCCGCCACCCCGCTGCGCAACGTGGCCGCGTTCGGCCCCTGGGACACCATCGGCCCGCTGTCGACCTTCACCACCGTCGGCAACAACGCCGACACGCACGAGGCCTGGGCCAGCCCCCTGACCCCCGGCGGCCTCGCGCAGGCGCCCGTCTCCCCGACCCGGGAGTACACCACCGAGTTCACCGACGCATGGAACAACAGTCGCTGCGACGCCACCCAGCTGGTGCCCGGCGGCAACGACGTCAATGCCTCGGTGGGCAACCTGTTCGCCGCCCACAACCGGATGCACGACTACTCCTACTACCTCGGGTTCACCGAGGAGAACTACAACCTGCAGCTCGACAACGGCAGCCGCGGCGGGGTCGGTGGCGACCAGGAGGTCGGCAACGCCCAGGCCGGCGCCATCACCGGCGGCAGCCCGAGCTTCCTCGGCCGCGACAACGCCAACCAGGTCACGTTGCAGGACGGCACCCCCGGCATCACGAACCAGTACCTCTTCGAGCCGATCGCCGGCGCCTTCTACGCACCCTGCACGGACGGCGGCCTCGACATGGGCATCGTCGGTCACGAGTACACCCACGCGATCAGCAACCGGATGGTCGCCGGCCCCGACGAGGGACTCACCTCGGAGCAGGGCGGCGCGATGGGCGAGTCCTGGGGTGACCTGGTCGCCGGCGAGTACCAGTTCTCCCACGGCTACAGCAACGGCGGGAACGTCTGGGCCGTCGGCGCCTACGCCACCGGCAACACCGAGACCGCCATCCGCGACTACGCCATCGACGACAACCCGCTGAACCTCTCCGACTACGGCTTCGACTCCACCGGTCCCGAGGTCCACGCCGACGGCGAGATCTGGAACGGCACCATGTGGGAGGTCCGCCAGGCCCTCGTGGAGACGTACGACGCCCGCTTCCCGTACGACGACGCGGACCTGCAGCTCGCGTGCGCGCAGGCCACGCCGACCGCCACCCCCCGTCCCGTGGACACCTGCCCGGGCAACCGGCGCTGGGTGCAGCTGATGTTCGACGCGTTCCTGCTCCAGCAGGGTGCGACCTCGATGCTGGACGCCCGCGACGCCATGATCGCCGCCGACCAGATGCGTTTCGCCGGCGCGAACCGCGACGTCCTGTGGGCAGCCTTCGCCCGCCGCGGCATGGGCGTGCACGCGTCGGTCGCGGACGCCGACGACCACGAGCCCGTGCCGGACTTCACGACACCGAGCGGCCCGGGCAGCACGATCACGTTCGCCACCACCGGCCGGGCGAAGATCTACGTCGGCGACTACGAGGCCCGCGTGACGCCGGTCGCCGACACCGACCCGACCAGCGACCTCGGCGCGAGCGCGTCGTTCGCGCCGGGCACCTACGCCATGCTGGCCGTCTCGCCGGACCGCGGGTTCACCCGGTGGACGATGACCGTCCCGGCCGACGGCGGCGCACGCACCGAGACCCTCGGTGACGTGGTCAACCTCGCGAGCTCTGCGGCGGGCGCCTCTGTCATCGGCTCCACCGACGGCTCGCTCAACCCCGAGGCGCTGATCGACGGGACCGAGGCGACCAACTGGGGTGGCGTGTCCGAGGCGCAGGTCGACGAGTCCCACCCCTCGGTGTCGGTCGACCTCGCCGGTGACGTCAGCACCGTGCGTCGGGTCCAGGTGAGCGCACACCTCACCCCTGCCCCGGCGTCCGCCAGCGACATCCCGCTCGCCCAGGACGACCCCGACTCGGGCTCGCGGTTCACCGCGCTGCGCCAGTTCGCCCTGGAGTCGTGCACCGCCGACTGCGGGTCGGCCGATGCCACCTGGACGCGGTTCTACACCTCGGCCGCCGATGCCTTCCCGAGCACGCTCCCCCGGCCGGTCGCGCCGACCCTCACGATGCGCGAGTTCGACGTGCCCGACACCGCGGCAGCCGCCGTACGACTGGTCACCCTCGAGAACCAGTGCACCGGCCAGGAGGCGTACGCGGGTCAGCAGACCGCAAGCACGACCGTGCTGACGGACTGCAAGACGGGCTCGGACCGCGGCACGATCGTGCACGCCTCCGAGCTCCAGGTCTTCGGTGAGGACGCGACACTGCCCGACCAGCCCACGGGCACGACACCCGACACCGGCGGTACCACCGGCACCACCCCGGGGGCTGACGCCACCACCGGCACGACGGCCGGCACGACGGCCGGCACGACGGCCGCCACCGCCGCCGGCGCTGTCGCGACCCGCACCAGGATGGTCGTGAAGCGAGCGTTCCAGACCCGGCGCAAGCCCGCCCCGGTCCTGTTCCTGACCGTTCGCTCCGCCTCCGACCGGGAGACCGGGAGGTTCGTGGTCCGGCTCGCCGGCCGGACGTGGAAGGTCGTCTCCACCGAGGACGGCACCGCGCGCGTGCGCGTGCCGAAGCAAGCCCTGCGCCATCGACGCACCAGCGTGCGCGCGCGCTTCTTGCCCGCCGACGCCACCACCTTCGCGCCGTCGAGTACGCGGCTGCGCACCATCACCGTGGCGGCGGTGCGCTGACCGCGCGACACCGGTCGGCATCGACCGCGGTCGGGACGTCCCAAGGGGTGGCCCCGACCGCGGTCGGCTTGCGTGCGGGGTTCGGGTTCGCAAGTGTGGGGCCATGGTTGGACGGATACCCGTGATGGATGTCTCTCCCGTGGTCGACCTGGGTCGCCAGTCGGCCAAGGCCACCGTCGGGGAGCCGCTGCCCGTACGCGCTTCGGTCTTCCGCGAGGGCCACGACCAGCTCGCCGCCGAGGTGGTCGCCACCGATCCACGCGGCCGGACCCGCGACCCCCTACGGATGCGGCCCGACGGTGAGGCGCCCAACCGCTACGTGGCCCACGTGACGCCCGACGTCGAGGGCGAGTGGACCTTCGAGATCCACTCCTGGTCCGACCCGGTCGCGACCTGGGAGCACGACGCGGGCATCAAGGTCCCGGCCGGTGTCGACGTGGAGCTCATGTTCACCGAGGCGCGGCTCCTGCTGGAGCGGGTGGCCGCCGGGACGGGCAAGGAGGCGCTCGACAAGCCGTCCGCCGCTGTCGTCTCGGGCGCGATCGCGGCTGCGACCGACACCGAGCGTCCCGTCGGCGCGCGCCTCGCCGCCCTCCAGGACCCCGAGCTCGAGGCCGTCCTCCTCGCCCACCCGCTGCGCGAGCTGCTCACCGTCACGGGGCCGTTCCGGTTCCGCGCCGACCGCACCCGCGCGCTCTTCGGCAGCTGGTACGAGTTCTTCCCGCGCTCGGAGGGCGCGACGCGCGACGAGAAGACCGGCACGATCACCAGCGGCACGTTCCGGACGGCGACCAAGCGCCTCGACCGGGTCGCGGAGATGGGCTTCGACGTCCTCTACCTGCCGCCCATCCACCCGATCGGCGAGGTCAACCGCAAGGGCCCGAACAACACCCTGACCCCGGGCCCCGACGACACCGGCTCGCCGTGGGCGATCGGCAGCAAGGACGGCGGCCACGACGCGATCCACCCCGAGCTCGGGACGTTCGAGGACTTCGACGCCTTCGTGGCGCGTGCTCGTGAACTCGACATCGAGGTGGCCCTCGACCTCGCGCTCCAGGCGGCGCCCGACCACCCGTGGGTGACCACGCACCCGCAGTTCTTCACCACGCGCGCGGACGGGACGATCGCGTACGCCGAGAACCCGCCGAAGAAGTACCAGGACATCTACCCGATGAACTTCGACAACGACCCGGCCGGCATCTGCCGCGAGGTGCTGCGGGTCGTGAAGCTCTGGATGTCGCACGGGGTGCGGATCTTCCGCGTCGACAACCCCCACACCAAGCCGCTCGCCTTCTGGGAGTGGCTGCTGGCGGAGGTACGCCGTACGGACCCCGACGTGCTCTTCCTGTCCGAGGCCTTCACCAGGCCGGCGATGATGCACGGCCTCGGCGCGGTCGGCTACCACCAGAGCTACACCTACTTCACCTGGCGCACCGGCAAGCGCGAGATCGAGGAGTACCTCCTCGAGGTCTCGAGCGAGTCCGACCACCTGATGCGGCCGAACTTCTTCGTCAACACCCCCGACATCCTCCACGCCTACCTGCAGTACGGCGGACCGGCGGCGTTCAAGGTGCGCGCCGCCCTTGCCGCCACCGGGTCGCCCAGCTGGGGCGTCTACGCCGGCTACGAGCTGTTCGAGCACGTCGCGGTGAAGCCCGGGTCGGAGGAGTACCTCGACTCGGAGAAGTTCCAGATCCGCATCCGCGACTGGGAGAAGCGCGACGCCGAGGGCACCACGCTCGCGCCCTACCTGACGCGGCTCAACGAGATCCGCCGCCACCACCCGGCGCTCCAGCTGCTGCGCAACGTGACGATCCACTCCAGCGACGACGACCACGTGCTGGTCTTCTCGAAGAGGCACGGCGACGACGTGGTCATCAGCGTCATCAACCTCGACCCGCACGGCACGCGCGAGACGATGATCCACCTCGAGATGCCGGCACTCGGCCTGGAGTGGCACGACTCCTTCGTCGCCCACGACGAGATCACTGGGGAGGACTGGAGCTGGACCGCGCACAACTACGTCAGGCTCGACCCCGGCTACGAACCTGCCCACGTGATCGTCGTCAGGAGGACCCGTTGACCGACCATCCCACCTCGTCCCAGATGCCGACGGACGCGACCCGCGCGACCGCCGTGCTCAACGCGGAGCCTGACTGGTTCCGCACCGCGGTCTTCTACGAGGTGCTGGTCCGGTCGTTCCGCGACTCCAACGGCGACGGGACCGGCGACTTCAAGGGCCTGATCGAGAAGCTCGACTACCTCGAGTGGCTGGGCGTGGACTGCCTGTGGGTCCCGCCGTTCTTCACCTCGCCCCTGCGCGACGGCGGCTACGACGTCGCGGACTACAACAACATCCTCCCCGAGTGCGGCACGGTCGAGGACTTCCACGAGTTCCTCGACGCCTGCCACCAGCGCGGCATCCGCGTGATCATCGACTTCGTCATGAACCACACGAGCGACGCCCACCCGTGGTTCCAGGCCAGCCGCAGCGACCCCGAGGGGCCGTACGGCGACTTCTACGTGTGGTCCGACACCGACGAGCTCTACCAGGACGCCCGCGTCATCTTCGTCGACACAGAGCCGTCGAACTGGACGTGGGACCCGGTGCGCCAGCAGTACTTCTGGCACCGGTTCTTCCACCACCAGCCCGACCTCAACTTCGACAACCCCAAGGTCCACGACGCGATGCTGGAGGCGATGGCCTTCTGGCTCGACATGGGCCTCGACGGGTTCCGGCTCGACGCGGTGCCGTACCTCTACGAGCGTCCCGGCACCAACGGCGAGAACCTCCCCGAGACGCACGACTTCCTCAAGAAGTGCCGTCGCTTCGTCGACGAGAACTACCCCGGGCGCGTGCTGCTCTGCGAGGCCAACCAGTGGCCGGCCGACGTCGTGGAGTACTTCGGCCCCGAGGAGACCGAGGACGGCCGGTGGATCGGCACCGAGTGCCACATGGCCTTCCACTTCCCCGTCATGCCGCGCATCTTCATGGCGGTGCGCCGCGAGTCGCGCTTCCCGATCTCGGAGATCCTCGAGCAGACCCCGTCGATCCCCGACGGCTGCCAGTGGGGCATCTTCCTGCGCAACCACGACGAGCTCACCCTCGAGATGGTGACCGACGAGGACCGCGACTACATGTGGTCGGAGTACGCCCACGACCCGCGGATGAAGGCCAACATCGGCATCCGCCGCCGGCTCGCGCCGCTCCTCGACAACGACGTCAACCGCATGGAGCTCTTCACGGCGCTCCTGCTGTCGCTGCCCGGCTCGCCCGTCCTCTACTACGGCGACGAGATCGGGATGGGCGACAACATCTGGCTCGGTGACCGCGACGGCGTGCGTACGCCGATGCAGTGGACGCCCGACCGCAACGCGGGGTTCTCCGCCGCCACGCCCGGCAAGCTCCACCTGCCGGCGATCCAGGACCCGGTCTACGGCTACCAGTCGGTCAACGTCGAGGCGCAGCTGGAGAACACCTCCTCGTTGCTCCACTGGACGCGTCGCCTGGTCCACGCGCGGCGTCGCCACCCGGCCTTCGGGCTCGGCGACTTCGTCGACCTCGGCGGCTCGAACCCGAGCGTCCTGTCCTACATCCGCGAGCACCGCGGAGACGACGACCGCGACGTGATCCTCTGCGTCAACAACCTGTCCCGCTTCCCGCAGCCGGTCGAGCTCGACCTGCGGCAGTGGGAGGGCATGGTCCCCGTCGAGCTGCTGGGCGGCGTGCCGTTCCCGGCCGTCGGCGAGCTGCCCTACCTGCTCACCCTGGGTGGCTACGGCTTCCTGTGGCTGCGGTTGACGGACTCGAACAGCACGGGGGTGGAGCCGTGAGCAGCACCGAGATCAAGGCCTGGATCGACGAGGCCCGCTGGTTCGGCGGCAAGGGACGCGACTGGGAGCTCGGCGACGTACGCCGGGTCGGGCGGCTGCCCGACGCACCCGACTGGCTGCACGTCACCATCGAGCTAGCCGAGGTGACCTACGCCGACGGGTCGAGCGACCTCTACCAGCTGCCGCTCGCCTTCTACACGGAGCCGCAGGACCGGATCGCGCACGCGCTCATCGGCGAGTGGGAGGACGACGAGCTCGGCCCCTCCTTCGTCTACGACGCGCTGCACGACCGCCAGGCGATGGCGCTGTGGCTGGCGGCGTTCGCCCGGCACGGCGTCGAGCCGAGGCCGCCGTCCGACGTGCGCGGCGACCTCATGTTCCACCGGCTGCCGGGCCACGACCTCGACATCGAGGCTCACTCGACGCTCTTCTCCGGCGAGCAGTCGAACTCGTCGGTCGCGTTCGGCGAGGACGCGCTGATGAAGGTCTTCCGCAAGGTGACTCCGGGGGTGAACCCCGACATCGCGATCCACCAGGTCCTCACCGAGGCCGGGTCGACGCACGTCGCCGCGCTCTACGGGTGGCTCGACCTCGTCGACGACGCCACCAACACGACCATCCAGCTCGCGATGCTCCAGCAGTTCCTCCGCACGGCGAGCGACGGCTGGGACCTGGCCCTGGCCAGCGTGCGCAACCTGTTCGCCGAGGCCGACCTGCACGCCGACGAGGTCGGCGGTGACTTCGCGGGCGAGGCCGCGCGGCTCGGCATCGCGCTGGCCGAGGTGCACGCCGACCTGGCCGAGCACTTCCCGGTCGAGCGGCGCGAGGCCGACGCCCTGGGCGAGCTGGCCGGGGCGATGGAGAGCCGGCTCGTCGCCGCGCTCGACGTCGTACCCGACCTGGCGGCCCACGAGAGCGGGCTGCGCGAGACGTTCGCCCGGTTGCGCGAGCTGGACGCCGTCGACGTGCAGCAGGTCCACGGCGACCTGCACCTGGGCCAGACCCTGCGCACCGTCAAGGGCTGGAAGATCGTCGACTTCGAGGGCGAGCCGGCCAAGCCGCTCGCCGAGCGGCTCAAGCCCGACTCGGTGTGGCGCGACGTGGCGGGCATGATCCGCTCGTTCGACTACGCCCCGCGCGTGGTCGCCATGACCGGTGGCGCCGACGCCGGTGGCGAGGCCGAGCAGCGGGACTACCGGGCGTCCGAGTGGGCAGCACGCAACCGCGCCGCCTTCCTCGCCGCCTACACAGACAAGCGCGGCGAGGAGCTCGACGGCGCAAACGGGGTACTGCTCGATGCCTACCTCGCGGACAAGGTCGTCTACGAGGCGGTCTACGAAGCACGCAATCGTCCGGGATGGCTCGCCATCCCTCTCGCAGCGTTGGAGGAGACGTCATGACCAAGCCCACGAGCAACCCCACGAGCACCCCCGAGAGCATCCCCGAGGCGGCCCCCGCGGCCGGCCCGCGGGACACCCACGCTCCCGGCGAGCTCGACCTGCACCTGATCGGTGAGGGAAGGCACGAGGAGCTCTGGCGGGTGCTCGGCGCGCACGCCAGCGAGGACGGCACGTCGTTCCGCGTCTGGGCCCCCAACGCCATGGAGGTCCAGGTCGCCGGCGAGTGGGCCGGGTGGGACGGCTCGGCACACCCGATGACGCGCCTGGACGGGTCCGGCGTCTGGCACGCCCACGTCCCGAGCGCCGGCGTCGGGTCGCAGTACAAGTTCCGCATCCGCGGCGCCGACGGCCAGTGGGTCGACCGCGCCGACCCCCTGGCCCAGTACGCCGAGAAGCCGCCGAGCTCGGCCTCGAAAGTGTGGCAGTCGCAGCACCGGTGGAACGACGAGGCGTGGCTGGAGAAGCGTCGCACGAGCCAGCCCGTCGACGAGGCGATGTCGACCTACGAGGTGCACCTCGCCTCGTGGCGCAAGCACTACTCGGGCGAGCTCTACACGTGGGACGAGATCGCCGACGCGCTGGTCCCCTACGTCTCCGACCTCGGCTTCACCCACGTCGAGCTGATGCCGGTGATGCAGCACCCGTTCGGCGGGTCGTGGGGCTACCACGTCACCTCCTACTTCGCCCCCGACTCGCGATTCGGCGACCCCGACGGGCTGAAGCGGCTGATCGACCGGCTCCACCAGGCCGGTGTCGGCGTGATCCTCGACTGGGTCCCCGGGCACTTCGCCACCGACGAGTGGGCCCTGGCCCGCTTCGACGGCACCCCGCTCTACGAGGACCCCAACCCGCAGCGCGGCTGGCACAAGGAGTGGGGGTCCCACATCTTCAACTTCGGCCGCAACGAGGTGCGCAACTTCCTCTACGCCAACGCGGTCTACTGGCTCGAGGAGTACCACGCCGACGGCCTGCGCGTGGACGGTGTCGCCTCGATGATCTACCTCGACTACGCCCGCGAGCACGGCGAGTGGTCGCCGAACAAGGACGGCGGCCGGGAGAACCTCGAGGCGGTGCAGTTCCTCCAGGAGATGAACGCCACCGTCTACAAGCGGGTGCCCGGCATCGTCACGATCGCCGAGGAGTCGACCGCCTGGCCGGGCGTCACCGGGCCCACGAGCGACGGCGGTCTCGGCTTCGGGTTCAAGTGGAACATGGGCTGGATGCACGACTCGCTCAACTACGTCTCCAAGGACCCGCTCTACCGCAGCCACCACCACGGCCAGATGACCTTCTCGCTCGTCTACGCCTTCGCGGAGAACTACGTCCTGCCGATCAGCCACGACGAGGTCGTGCACGGCAAGGGCTCGCTGCTGCGCAAGATGCCCGGCGACCGCTGGCAGCAGCTGGCCAACCTGCGCGCCTACCTCGCCTACATGTGGGCCCACCCCGGCAAGCAGCTGCTCTTCATGGGCTGCGAGTTCGGCCAGGAGTCCGAGTGGGCCGAGAGTCGCGAGCTCGACTGGTGGCTCCTCGAGCACCCCGAGCACGCCGGTGTCCACGCGATGGTGCGCGACATGAACACCGCGTACAAGGCGAGCGGCGCGCTGTGGGGGCGTGACAACGAGCCGTCGGGCTTCCAGTGGATCGACGCCAACGACGCGGGCGCCAACACCTTCTCGTTCGTACGCCGCTCCCCCGGCGAGCCGGACCTGGTGTGCGTGGCCAACTTCGCCGGCAACCCGCACGAGGGCTACCGCCTCGGCCTGCCGTCGGCAGGACGCTGGACGGAGGTCCTCAACACGGACGCGGAGTCCTACCACGGGTCGGGCGTGGGCAACCTCGGTGCCATCACCGCCACCGAGGGCGAGCACCACGGTCAGCCTGCCCACGCTGACATCGTGGTGCCGCCCCTGGCGACGGTGTGGTTCCGCAAGGAGGACGGACCCGCCTGATCAGGTCAGGTTGATCATCCTCAGCATGCCCATCAGGGCGTGCGGCATGCCGTCCATCTTCGGGTCGGGGAAGAAGCACATGACGACGTACTGGCCTGCGGGCAGGTCGTAGTCCACCGTCATGCTGCGGCCGGGGCTGAGCGTCCCGGTCTCCATGCCGGCCGGCAGAATCCAGGGCGGGGGCGGACCGTCTCCCTCCTCGCTCTGCAGGGCCTCCAGCACCTGGTCGGTCGTGGTGCCGGGTGCCACCTGCTGCAGCGCCACGAAGTGTGGCTGGTCGGCCTTGTTCTTGAACTCGAACCGTCCCTTCGCGGGCAGCTGCGAGGCCCCTCCCCACGAGGGGCCGTTCTTCCCGATGATCGAGCCGTCGGTCTTCGGCGTCTTGGACGAGCGCTTGGGGCCGTCCACGACGAGCGTCTTGCCGGTCACCACGCCACGGTCACCGATGGAGAACGGGGTGTACGCGCCGGGCTTCGGGAACACGATGGTGCCGGTGCCGCCGCCGGACAGGCCACCGATGATCGTGGTGTTCTTGAGGGCGCGCTTCAGTGCCTTGACGTCGTTCTTGGCGCCGAACTTGTTGACGTCGGCGGTGAAGTCAGCGACGTCGTAGCCGGCCTTGAACGTCGCGAACTCGACGATCCCGCGGCCCCTGACCTCGAGGTGGGCACGGCCGGCCTTGAGGTCGTCGGCCCCCCTCACCACGATCGTCTTCTTGGTCAGCAGCGCAGTGAGGTGCGGCGTGGCCGCTCGCGCACTGGTCGTGGCGGCACCGGCGGCACCGGCGGTTGGTGGTGCAAGGAGGACGGGCGAGCTTGCGAGCGCTGTGGCGCAGACGACCGCCACCACCCTTCGCATTCCGGTGGGCACGTGCATGGTGGGTCCTACCCTTCTCGAAAGTGCGGCGCCGTCGGCACCACTTTCCAGTAGTGGCACGCACCCGCGGGCCCGTCATCACCGATTTCGGTGACGTCCGGGCGAGGTCCAGACCACCGATCTGTGGGGATGCCGGCACCCGGCCGCTGATGCACACTCTGGACGATGACGGGGATCCTGCGTCGCAGGCCGACGGCCTGGCTGGTGGTCGTCGTGGCCTGCGCGCTCGCGCTCGTGGCCATCGACGCGGGGCCGGGGCCGGACGGGCCCACGGCCTCCGCCGAGCCGGTGCGCAACGCCACGATCGTCATCGAGGCGGGCGGCGCCCGGACCGGCTTCGCCCCGCCCGAGGTGACCGTCGGCGGCGGGGGCACCGTCACCGTGGTCAACCTCGACTCCCTGGACCACACCGTCACGTCGGTGGCCCGCGCCGCCGACGGGACGCCCCTGTTCGACGTACGCGTCGCCGCGGGCACGTCCGCGACCGTCCCCGGTGTCGAGGCGCTGTCGGCCGGTGCGTGGGCCTTCTACTGCAAGTTCCACCCCAGCATGCGCGGGGTCATCAACGTCGAGGGCGTCGCCGGCGGCGTCGAGCCCGTCGACACACGCTTCGAGCAACCGCTCGTGGTCCCCAGCACCCGCCGCGGCGCGGACATCAGGCTGGTCATGCGCCGCGCGGACGTACGGACCCTCCCGGACGGGCCGCGCACGTCGATGTGGACCTACGACGGCAGCTATCCCGGCCCCACCATCAGGCGTCGGGGCGGGCGCGGCACCGAGGTGACCATCGTCAACCGGCTCCCCCACGGTGCCGGGTCCATGTCGACGCACCTGCACGGCGACCACCACGCCTCGGCGGACGACGGCCAGCCGACGACGCACCTGATCGCGCGCGGCAGCGAGCGGACCTACGACTACCCGCTGGTGGTCGACGGACGTCCCGAGCCCGGCTCGTTCTTCTGGTACCACGACCACCGGATGGACCGCACCGCCCGCAACAACTGGCGCGGCCTGCAGGGCATGTTCATCGTCACCGACCCGCCCAGCCGCGGGTTGCGCCTGCCGACGGGCCGCCGCGACGTGCCGCTGATGGTCTCGGAACGGTCCTTCACCAGCGGCAACCAGCTGACCGACCCGTTCGCCGACGGCCCGGAGATGGTGGGCCACCACGGCGAGATGTCGTGGACGGGGGCCCACGCACCGCCGGACGACGCGACGGTCGGCGACAAGGTCCTGGTCAACGGCCGCTACGCGCCGTACCTCGACGTGTCGGCGACCCGCTACCGCCTGCGGTTGCTGAACTCCTCGCCGTTCTCGAGCTACAACTTCACGCTCTCCGACGGCCGGCCGTTCCTGCAGATCGGCACCGGCAGCGGCCTGCTCCCCCGGGCCGTCGTGCGGTCAGGCGTGCTGTTGGGGCCTGCCCAGCGCGCCGACGTGATCGTGGACTTCAGCGGCGCCACGGGCCAGCGCCTCGTGCTCGGGTCGGTGCCGGCCGCGAACGGGACCTCCGGGGACGACGCGCGCGAGACCGCGGTGATGGAGTTCCGGGTGGGCGCACCGGCCCGGGACGCCTCGCGGCTGCCGTCGCGACTGCCGTCGCCGAAGCTGGTCTCCCCCGTCCCGGCGAAGGTGTCGCAGACGTGGACGTTCGGGCTCGAGGAGTCCTCGCACCACGGCAGCGCCTGGACGATCAACGGCCGCGCCTTCGACCCCAGCCGGGTCGACCACCGCGCCCGCCTCGACACCGTCGAGCGGTGGCGCTTCCGCAACACCAGCGACGTCACGCACTACGTCCACATCCACGCCGAGCAGTGGCGCACCCTCCGGCGCGACGGCAAGCGCCCGCCCCCGTGGGAGCGGGGCCTGGAGGACACCTGGCGGCTCGAGCCCGGCGAGGAGGTCGAGGTCGCTGCCCGCTTCACCGACTACACCGGCCCCTTCATGATCCACTGCCACATGCTCGACCACGAGGACCACGGGATGATGGCCCGCTTCGACGTCGTCCGCTAGCCAGGCCTCCACGCGACACCACGCAGGCACTTCGCGGGACACCGGCCCGGTGTGAGCATGGCGGCAGCCCGGCACCGCCCCAACTGCCTTCATGGTGCTTGTGGTCTCGTCGCTAGGGTGGCCGGGTGCCTGACGAACAGCCGACGCTGACTGACGGGACCGTGACGCTGCGGGCATGGCGCGACGACGACGTCGCCGAGGCCGTGGCCGGTCACGACGACGAGATGGGCCTCTGGCTCGGCTGGGACCCGGCCGACGTCACCGAACAGACCCACTCCGCAGCGATCGCCGGCTGGCGTCAGCGCTTCCGCGCGGGCGAGCAGGCGTCCTTCGTGGTCGAGCACGACGGCCACCTGGTGGGGAGCGTCGACCTGACCCGCGAGGGCGGCGCCGGGGCGAGCCTGCGGTGGGCCCTGTACGCCGGCCACCGTGGCCACGGCCATGCCGCCAGGGCCGTACGCGTCCTGGTGGACTGGGCCTTCTCGGATCCCGACCAGGGCGGGTGGGGCCTGCAACGCGTCGAGGCCCGGATCGATCCCCGCAACGACCGCAGCCGCCGGGTCGCGACCCGCGCCGGCATGCGGCTCGAGGGCGTGCAGCGCATCGCGCCCGGCATGGGCGACCGCGCGGACGCCACGTCCTACGCCGTCTTCGCCCGCCTCGCGACGGACCCTCCCCTGTCCGACCCGGAGAGCTTCCGGTCACTCCTCAACTCCTTCCTCCCCCGCAAGCGGGCGATCTCGCAGATGCTCGTGCGCGACCCCGAGGGACGCGTGCTGCTGTGCCAGCTGACCTACAAGCGCGACTGGGACCTGCCCGGCGGCGTGGTCGAGGTCGGCGAGTCACCGCGGCTCGCGGTGCAGCGCGAGGTCGAGGAGGAGCTCGGCCTCTCGATCGAGCCCGGCGATCTGGTGCTCACCGACTGGCTGCCTGCGTGGGGCGGCTGGGACGACGCGGTGTGCCTGGTCTTCGACGGGGGCACCCACGGCCCCGAAGTGCTCGCGCGCGTGGTCATGCAGGAGCGCGAGATCCGCGACGCGCGCTTCTGCACGCTGGAGGAGGTCGACGACCTGGCCGCCGACTTCACCTCCCGGAGGGTGCGGGCAGCGGTCGCGGGCGATCAGCCGTATACGGAGTCCGGTCGCTGAGGCAGGATGCCTTCATGACCTGGGTGTACGACTTCGCAGAGGGCAGCAAGGACAAGAAGGACCTCCTGGGCGGCAAGGGCGCCAACCTGGCCGAGATGACCAACCTCGGCCTGCCGGTCCCGCCGGGCTTCACGATCTCCACCGAGACGTGCCGCGCCTACCTCGCCGAGGGTGGCGAGCCCGAGGGGCTGGCCGAGGAGGTCACCGAGCACCTCGCGGCGCTCGAGGAGGCGATGGGCAAGAAGCTCGGCGACTCCGACGACCCGCTCCTGGTGTCCGTGCGCTCGGGCGCGAAGTTCTCCATGCCGGGGATGATGGAGACGGTCCTCAACGTCGGGCTCAACGACACCTCGGTCGGCGGCCTGGCGGCCCGCAGCGAGTCCGAGCGGTTCGCCCAGGACTCCTACCGCCGGCTCCTCCAGATGTTCGGCGGCACGGTGCTGCACGTCCACTCCGAGCTCTTCTCCGAGGCGCTCGACGAGGTGAAGAAGGCCAAGGGCACGGAGAACGACCTCGACCTCGACGCCGACGACCTGCGCGGGCTGGTGGAGACCTTCAAGGACATCATCAGGACCGAGACCGGCCGCGACTTCCCGCAGGACCCGCGCGAGCAGATGGACCTCGCGATCCGCGCCGTCTTCGACTCGTGGAACACCGACCGTGCGCGGCTCTACCGCCGCCAGGAGCGGATCCCCGAGGACCTCGGCACCGCGGTCAACGTGCAGGCCATGGTCTTCGGCAACTTCGGCATGGACTCCGGCTCCGGCGTCGCCTTCACCCGCGACCCCGCCAGCGGGACGCAGGGCGAGTACGGCGACTACCTCCAGAACGCCCAGGGCGAGGACGTCGTCGCCGGCATCCGCAACACCGTGTCCCTGGCCGACATGGCGGAGATCGACCGGACGTCCCACGACGACCTGATGCGGATCATGACGCGGCTCGAGCGCCACTACCGCGACATGTGTGACATCGAGTTCACCGTCGAGCGCGGCAAGCTCTGGATGCTGCAGACGCGCGTCGGCAAGCGGACCCCCGAGGCGGCGTTCCGCATCGCCGTCCACATGGTCGACGAGGGCATGATCCAGATGGACGAGGCCGTGCTGCGCGTGACCGGCGACCAGCTGGCCCAGCTGATGTTCCCGCGCTTCGACGAGTCCGCCGACCGCACGCTCCTCGCCAAGGGCATGAACGCCTCCCCGGGCGCCGCCGTCGGCAAGGCCGTGTTCGACTCCGACACCGCCGTGGAGTGGGCCGACCGCGGCGAGGACGTCATCCTCGTCCGCAAGGAGACCAACCCCGACGACCTGCGCGGGATGGTGGCGGCCCGCGGAATCCTCACCAGCCGCGGCGGGAAGACCTCCCACGCAGCGGTCGTGGCGCGCGGCATGGGGCGTACGTGCGTGTGCGGCGCCGAGTCGCTCGACGTCGACACCAAGGCCAGGCAGTTCCGCGTCCGCGACGGCGAGACGATCCGCGAGGGCGACGTCATCTCCATCGACGGCACGACCGGCGAGGTGTTCGCCGGCGCCGTGCCGGTCGCCGACTCGGTGGTGGTGCGCCACTTCGAGGGCGAGAAGCTGGACGACGACCTCGCCCAGGCGGTCGCCCGGATCATGGCCCACGCCGACGGCGCTCGCCGGCTGCGGGTCCGCAGCAACGCCGACACCCCAGACGACGCCGCCCGGGCCCGCCGCTTCGGCGCCCAGGGCATCGGGCTGTGCCGCACCGAGCACATGTTCCTCGGGGAGCGTCGCGAGCTGGTGGAGAAGCTCATCGTCGCCGAGGACGAGACAGGCGTGGAGGCCGCACTCGACGAGCTCCTCCCGCTGCAGCGGCAGGACTTCACCGAGATCCTCGAGGCCATGGACGGCCTGCCCGTGACGATCCGGCTGCTCGACCCACCGCTGCACGAGTTCCTGCCCGACCTCACCGAGCTCAGCGTCGAGGTCGCCCTCGCCGAGGAGCGCGGCGAGGTCGACGAGCACGCGAAGCGACTGCTCACGCACGTCCGCCGGCTCCACGAGCAGAACCCGATGCTGGGCCTCCGCGGCGTGCGCCTGGGGATCCAGATCCCCGGCCTGTTCCGGATGCAGGCGCGCTCGATCGCCGAGGCCGCCGCCGACCGGATGGCCGCGCACGGCACGCCCCGGCCGGAGATCATGGTGCCGCTGGTGGCGAGCGTGCGGGAGCTCGAGATCGTCCGGTCCGAGATCGACCAGCAGATCGCCGAGGTCGAGGAGGAGCGCGGGGTCAAGCTCGACATCGCCATCGGCACGATGATCGAGCTGCCGCGTGCGGCCTTCCTGGCCAACCGCATCGCCAAGTCCGCCGACTTCTTCTCCTTCGGCACCAACGACCTGACCCAGATGGCGTGGGGCTTCTCCCGCGACGACGTCGAGGCGTCCTTCTTCTCGCGCTACTTCGAGCACGGGATCTTCGACGTCTCGCCCTTCGAGTCGCTCGACCAGCTCGGCGTCGGCGGCATGGTCGAGATGGGGACGAAGAAGGGCCGCAAGACCAAGTCCGACCTCAAGGTCGGGGTGTGCGGCGAGCACGGCGGCGACCCGCTGTCGGTCCACTTCTTCGACCAGGTGGGCCTCAACTACGTCTCGTGCTCGCCCTTCCGCGTGCCGGTCGCCCGGCTCGAGGCCGGACGCTCGGTCCTCGGGAAGCGGGACTCAGAAGAGCGCTGAGGCCAGGTTGCGACGACCCGCCAGCACGCGCGGGTCGTCGTTGCCGACCGCCGCGAAGAGGCCGAGGAGGTGGTCACGCGCCTTCTCCCGGTCCTTGTCGGAGGTGCGGGCGACCAGGTTGACCAGCCGGGTGAACGCGTCCTCGACGTGCCCGCCGAGCATGTCGAGGTCGGCGACCAGGGTCTGCGCGTCGACGTCGTCGGGGTTGTCCGCCGCCGCGGCCCGGGCAGTGTTGAGGTCGACGCCCTGCGTGCGCTGCATGACCTTCGCGATCGCGAGACCGCCGGCGGCCTCCGCGTCGGCCGGGTTGGCGTCCAGCAGCTTCTGGTACTCCGCGACCGCGGCGTCGATGTCGCCTGCGGCGAGCGCGTCCTCGGCCGGGGCGTAGCGCGGGTCGACGACCTCCTCCTCCCCCTCGGCCGCCGGCGCGCCGCCGGCCCGGGGCTGGTGCCGGCCGGTGATGCCCTGGGCGGTGAGCTGCTGACCCAGCTGGCTGAACAGCGTGGAGAGCTCCTCGGGCGACAACGCCCCGGGGATCGGCTGGCTGACCGGACGACCGTCGAGGACCACCATCGTCAGCGGCACCTGCGGGATCTGCATGGCCTGGGCGATCTCGGGGTGGGCGTCGACGTCGACCAGCGCGGCCAGCAGCCGGCCCTCCAGCCGCTCGGCCTCGGCGGCCACGTCGGCGGCGTACTGCTCACTGCCCGGCGCCTGGGCCGCGGAGTGGAACACGATGACGACGGGCGCCGTCATCGACTCCTGCAGCACCTGCTGGAAGTTCTCCTGGGTGATCGCGACGGAGTACGCCCCTCCGGCGGACCCGGACCCGGCGGCGGCTCCGGCGGCCGGGGCCGCCTGCTGCGGCGCCGGCGGCCGGCCGAGCCCGGAGAGGTCGATGGCACCTGGGCGGCTGAACGGCTGCTGCGTCATGGGTCAATCCTAAGGAGGTGGGCCTCGAACGGGCGCGGGGGTCGGCAGCCTCGCGGTCTCGACACGACCCGTCGCGACCTCGTGCCTGCGTCGCGGGGCCACCCGACCTCCCCCGCCGGAGCCGCGAGCTCCCCGTCGCTCGCGGCTAGGCTCGCGACATGGGATCCCGGGGAGCCGCGCTCGTGACGCGGCACCGGCGCAACGTCGGCCTCCTCGTCCGGTTCGGCGTCGTGGGCGCCTCGGGCGTGGTGGTCAACATGCTGACCCTGGTGGTGCTGCGCCGCTACGGTCCCCACTTCGACGACGCCGTCGTGGCCCTCGGCTCGTCCGGGTTCAACCTGCGCTGGTACCACGTCTACTCGACGATCGCCTTCCTGGTCGCCAACCTCACGAACTTCCAGCTCAACCGCACGTGGACGTTCAAGAGCAACCTCGCCGCGCCCTGGTGGCGCGAGTACTGGCCCTTCCTCGCGGTGGGCCTGGTGGGTCAGGTCATCGGCCTGGCCCTGCTGACGCTGCTCATGCACCCCGACTCCGCCATCAGCCTGCCCCGCGACGTCTTCGACGACTCCTCCGGGCTCCGCAACCGGCTCTACTGGTCGCAGCTCATCGTGATCACGGTGGTGACCCCCCTGTCGTTCGTGCTCAACAAGCTGTGGACGTTCGCCGCCGTCCGCACCGCCCGGCTGGGCCTGCTCGAGGAGCGCCAGGACGACGACGTACGCGTCGAGTGAGCCCCACCCAGGCCTGTCGCCCGACAGCTACTGCGTGGTAGAACATGCCGGGGTCTCGAGGGGAGGACACGTCGCGATGACGACAGCGGGGTCGTACGACTTCAACGGCTACCAGGTGCTGGTGGTCGGCGGCACGCGGGGCGAGGGACACCGCATCGCCTCGGCCTTCTCCGCCTCCGGCGCGTCGGTGACGGTCACGGGCACGATGATGCTGCGCGCGCTCTACGACAGCGACCTCTCGGCGTTCGACTACGAGTCGGTCAACCTCGCGCGGCAGGACTCGATCGACCACCTCGTCGGCACCATCGACCACATCGACGTCCTCGTGCTGGCGGCGTCCTGCAACCTCCCTTACGGCCTGCCGCCAGACGAGCAGGCCTTCATCACCGAGGCCGCCCGGTCCGGGCTGCTCGGTCCCACCTTCCTGACGACCCGGCTCCGGCTCAAGCTCGGCCAGAGCCCCGCCCTCGGCGGCGGCTGCGTCGTCAACACCGGCGCCGTGACCAGCTGGCTGCAGCTGGCCAGCACCCCGGAGGCGGCCCAGCGCCAGCTGGCCGAGTCGACCGCGCGCGCCGGGCGCAACTGGGCCCGACTGGGCGTGCGCGTGAACTCCGTGCTCCAGGAGGGACGCGCGGTGCTCCCCCGCCAGTACGCACCGAGCGCCGCGCCGGTCGGCGGCAGCCGGGTCGCCGGCGACACCATCGTCCGCAGCCAGCCCCGGATCGGTGACGCCGTGACCGATGCCACGCTGTTCCTCGCGAGCAGCGCTGCTGCCCGCATCACCGGGCAGACCCTCCGCATCAGCTGACGGCTGACCTGCTCGGGCACCACCGAGCTCGGGGCAACATCTCGGAATCGCCCCGCGAAGCCGTGCGCCCCGGTTACATTTCACCCACACGGAAGCCACACGGGACCTACAGGACCCGTTGCCACCTCGGGTCGGCCGCTCCCTCGTTCACTCGGAAGGACGTCCCCCCTTGACCGCAGAACTGGTCACCCCGCACCCGCTCGCGCGGGGCGGCTCCTGGGCCGGACGTGCCTCCCGGCGGGGCCGTGAGCCGCTCCTCGAGCAGTCGCCGGGGCCGGACTCGCCCGTCGGAGGACTCTGGGCCTCTCTCGTCGAGGTCCTGGGGGCCATCGACGGTCCGTCGTCAGCGCTGCTCGCGACGGCGGACGGCGAGGCGCTGGCCGTCCACGGCCTGGCACAGGCCGACGTCGCCCGGGTGGCGCGTCAGAGCAGGGCGGCCTTGGCGGCCCGCATCCCGGGCGGGCCGGACCCGGACCGGGCCGTCGACACGGTGGAGCTCACGCTCGGCCTGCGTCACACCGTGATCGCGTCGGTGCCGTCGCCCGGGAGCGAGCGCCACCTCCTCACCGTGACCGCCCAGGGCGTGAGCGTGCAGGTGCTGGAGGCCTGGACCCGCCGGCTCGCCGAGGACATCCACCAGGCGTTGTCGACGACGGCCTAGCCGAACGACCGCCCGTCGGCCAGCAGCTCGTCGGCCGCGGCGTAGGGGTCCACCTCACCCGTCACCACGCGCTCGGCGAGCGCGTCGAGGTCGGCGCCCGCGTCGGCGCGCCCCCACCGCTCGCGCAGCGCCGCGAGGGCGATCGCCTCCACCTCGCGCCGGGCCCGGACCGTACGACGCCGGGCGAGCTCGCCCGACTCCCGCAGCCAGGCGGCGTGCCGGTCGAGCTCTGCGAGCAGCTCGTCGATGCCCTGCCCCGTGCTGGCGACCGTCTGGAGCACCGGCGGCCGCCAGGCGCCGTCGCGGCGCTCGGCCATCGTGAGCATGGTGCGGAGCTCGCGCCGCGTGCGGTCGGCGCCCTCACGGTCGGCCTTGTTGACGGCGTACACGTCCCCGATCTCCAGGATCCCCGCCTTCGCGGCCTGGATGCCGTCACCCATGCCCGGTGCAAGCAGCACGAGCGTGGTGTCGGCGAGGCCCGCCACCTCGACCTCGCTCTGGCCGACGCCCACGGTCTCCAAGACCACGACGTCGCATCCGGCGGCGTCGAGGACCCGGACCGCCTGCGGGGTCGACCACGCCAGGCCTCCGAGGTGACCGCGAGCACCCATCGAGCGGATGTAGACGTCGCGGTCGAGCGCGTGGTCGCCCATGCGCACCCGGTCGCCGAGGAGCGCCCCACCCGAGAAGGGCGAGGAGGGGTCGATGGCCAGGACGCCGACGCGCTTGCCGGCGCGCCTCATCCCGGCGACGAGGGCGTTGGTGGAGGTGGACTTGCCGACGCCCGGGGCGCCGGTGATGCCCAGGACGTGTGCCCTGCCGGCGTCGGGGCCGAGGGCCGACATCACCTCGCGCAGGAGCGGCGAGGCGTCCTCCACCAGTGTGATGAGCCGCGCCACCGCGGCGGGGTCACCCTCGCGAGCGCGCGCGACCAGGTCGGGGACCGCGTGGGCTCCCCGCCTCGTCACGCCGCGCGTCACTCGCTCCTCACGCAGAGGGCACGCGGACGATCAGGGCGTCGCCCTGGCCGCCACCACCGCAGAGCGCTGCGGCGCCGACGCCGCCACCGCGGCGCTGGAGCTCGAGCGCGAGGGTCAGCACGATGCGGGCGCCGGACATGCCGACCGGGTGGCCGACGGCGATGGCACCGCCGTTGACGTTGACCCGGTCCTGGGAGACACCGAGCTGGCGGGCCGACTCGATGCCCACGGCGGCGAAGGCCTCGTTGAGCTCGAAGAGGTCGATGTCGGAGACGGCGATGCCCTCCTTCTCCGCGGCCTTGGCGATCGCGTTGGCGGGCTGCAGCTGCAGGGAGGAGTCGGGGCCTGCGACCTGGCCGGACGCGCCGATCTCGGCGAGCCAGGTCAGGCCGAGCTCCTCGGCCTTCGCCTTGCTCATCACGACGACCGCGCAGGCGCCGTCGGAGATCTGGGAGGCGGAGCCGGCGGTGATGCTGCCGTCCTTGGCCACCGGGCGCAGCCCGGAGAGCGACTCCACGGTGGTGTCGCCGCGGATGCCCTCGTCCTCGGCGACGGTGATGTCGCCCTTGCGGGTCGAGATGGTGACCGGGACGACCTCGTCGTCGAAGAGCCCGTTCTTCCACGCCAGTGCGGCGCGCTGGTGCGACTGGGCAGCGAACGCGTCCTGCTCCTCGCGGGTGAGGTTGGCGCCCGCGGCGTTGCAGCCGTCGGTCAGGTTGATCATCGCCTGGTGGGTGAACTGGTCGTAGAGGGCGTCGTAGGCCATGGAGTCGACCAGCGCGGTGTCGCCGTACTTGAAGCCCTCGCGGCTCTTCGGCAGCAGGTGCGGGGCCTGCGTCATCGACTCCATGCCGCCGGCGACGACGATCTCGTGCTCGCCGGCGCGGATCAGCTGGTCGGCCATCGCGATGGCGTTGATGCCGGAGAGGCACACCTTGTTGATCGTGATCGACGGGACGTTCATCGGGATGCCACCCTTGACCGCGGCCTGGCGGGCGGTGATCTGGCCGGTGCCGGCCTGGATGACCTGGCCCATGATCACGTAGTCGACCTGCTCGCCGCGGACGCCGGCCTTCTCCAGGGCGCCCTTGATCGCAACGCCGCCGAGCTCGGCAGCCGACTGGTCCTTGAGCCCGCCGAGCAGGCGGCCGATCGGGGTGCGAGCCCCGGCAACGATGACGGATCCAGACATGACGGGTGCCTCCAGCGATCGGGTCGAGTTCGGGGGTCGTGCTCCTTCGGACACTACCCACCGCGGCACCCCCGCCGGGAGGGTGCCCCCAGTGCCCCGTGTGAGGCGCTCGTCACACCATCGACGGGGTCCGACTCCCCGTCACCAAATTGTGGGAGGCCGTACGTTCCCTCACCCCTGGGGGTGGACGGACGTGGTGGGCTTGCGCCGACAGCGGTCCTCGGGAATCGCGCCCACCCCCATCCCGAGGAGTGCCCGATGCACCGGTTCCGCCGCAGCCTCACCTCCGTCGCCGCCCTGGCCACGACCGCGACCCTCGCCGTGGCGCTCGCCGCTCCGCCGGCAAGCGCCCGGACCGGAGGCATCGGGGGGTTCTGGCTCCTCGACGAGGGCTCCGGCCAGGTCGCCAACGACCTCTCCTCCAACGGCAACCGCGGCATGCTGGGGACGACCCCCGGCGTCGACGCCAACGACCCCACGTGGGTCGCCCTGCCGAAGCTGCTCTTCCTCAAGCGCGCCGCCCTCCGCTTCTCGGGCTCGCAGAGCGTCCGGATGCCTGACGCCCCGTCGCTCGAGCCGGACGGGGTGACCGTCCTGGCCAGGGTGCGCAGCACCGACCCCGGGGCCTACCGTTACGTGATGTCCAAAGGCGCCTTCCAGTGCGAGACCGCGTCCTACGGCCTCTACACGGGCGAGCAGGGTGGTCTGCGGTTCTACGTCTCGGACGGGACCCAGTTCCACCTCTCGGCCGACGCCGGCCCCGGTCTCTGGGACGGTGCGTGGCACACGGTGCGGGGGGCGTTCGACGGCCAGGAGCTGCGGCTGTACGTCGACGGGGCCCTGGTGGGCGCACCCGTGGCCGCCCCGGTGAGCATCTACTACGGGATGCCGACGGGCGACGACTTCTACGTGGGCGACTACGGCGGCCCGTGCGCCAGCCCGCTCGGCTTCGTCGGTGACATCGACGCGGCGGCCGTGCTCGGCCGCTACGACAGGACCGCGACGCTGGGATAGTCCCGGGAGGGACGCTCGGTTCCGGGAGTGGCGACCGTCACACCCCCTCGCCCCCGGGCCCGGCGTCGTACAGCATGAGCCCATGACCCCCGAGCTGAGCGACGTCCGCCACCTCTTCACCGCCATCGACCACGTCGGCATCGCCGTGCCCGACCTCGACGAGGCGATGACCTTCTACCGCGATGCCTACGGCATGGAGGTCCTCCACGAGGAGGTCAACGAGGAGCAGGGCGTCCGCGAGGCGATGGTCGGGGTGGGCGACTCCGGCTCGTGCATCCAGCTGCTGGCGCCGCTCTCCCCCGAGTCGACGATCGCCAAGTTCCTCGAGCGCAACGGCCAGGGGATCCAGCAGCTCGCCTTCCGTGTCGACGACGTGGAGCACGTGGCCGACGTGCTGCGCGGGCGCGGCCTGCGCCTGCTGTACGACGCCCCCCGGCGCGGCACCTCCGACAGCCGCGTCAACTTCATCCACCCCAAGGACGCCGGCGGCGTGCTGGTCGAGCTCGTCGAGCCCGCCGCCCACCCGCACTGACGCCTGCGTCGCAGCGACGTACGTCACACCTCCGACCGCTCGAGGTTACTCGCCGGTATCTTGACCGCCAATCGTGCCACCGATGCCTCACCCGATGCCTCACCAGGAGACACCCGTGCAGAACATCCTCGACGCCATCCAGTCCGGCAACGCCACCTCGGAGGACTTCGCGAGCCTCGAGCTCCCGGAGTCCTACCGCGCCGCCTTCGTGAAGAAGGAGGAGGTGGACATGTTCGAGGGCCTCACCGCCAAGGAGAAGGACCCCCGCAAGTCCCTCCACGTCGAGGACGTGCCGCTGCCCGAGCTCGGGCCCGGGGAGGCGTTCGTGGCGGTGATGGCGAGCGCCATCAACTACAACACCGTGTGGACCTCGATCTTCGAGCCGGTCTCGACCTTCGGCTTCCTCGAGCGCTACGGCCGCAACAGCGAGCTGACCAAGCGCCACGACCTGCCGTACCACGTGGTCGGCTCCGACCTAGCCGGCGTCGTGCTCAAGACCGGGCCGGGCGTCACGAAGTGGAAGCCCGGCGACCGCGTCGTGGCGCACTGCCTGTCCGTCGAGCTCGAGGGCCCCGACGGCCACAACGACACGATGCTCGACACCGAGCAGCGGATCTGGGGCTTCGAGACCAACTTCGGTGGCCTCGCGGACGTCGCGATGGTCAAGGCCAACCAGCTCATGCCCAAGCCCGAGCACCTGACCTGGGAGGAGGCCGCCTCCCCCGGCCTCGTCAACTGCACGGCGTACCGCCAGCTCGTCAGTAAGAACGGCGGCGACATGAAGCAGGGCGACAACGTCCTCATCTGGGGCGCCTCCGGCGGCCTCGGCGGCTTCGCGACGCAGTACGCCCTCAACGGCGGCGCCACCCCGGTGTGCGTGGTCTCCAACGAGGAGAAGGCCGCCATCGCCCGCAGCATGGGCGCGGAGCTGATCATCAACCGCTCCGAGGAGGGCTACAAGTTCTGGAACGACGAGAACACCCAGCAGGACCCGAAGGAGTGGAAGCGCTTCGGCGCGAAGATCCGCGAGCTCACCGGCGGCGAGGACATCGACATCGTGTTCGAGCACCCCGGCCGCGAGACGTTCGGCGCGTCGGTCTTCGTCACCCGCAAGGGCGGGACGATCACCACCTGCGCCTCGACCTCGGGCTACATGCACGAGTACGACAACCGCTACCTGTGGATGAACCTCAAGCGCATCATCTCCAGCCACTTCGCGAACTACCGCGAGTCGTGGGAGGCCAACCGCCTCATCGCCAAGGGCAAGATCCACCCGACCCTCTCGAGGACCTACACCCTCGACGAGGTCGGCCAGGCGTCCCTCGACGTCCACCAGAACGCCCACCAGGGCAAGGTCGGCGTCCTCTGCCTCGCCCCTGAGGAGGGGCTGGGCGTGCTGAACCAGGAGATGCGGGCCGAGCACGAGACCGCGATCAACAGGTTCCGCGGCGTCTGATCCCGCCTGAGGTCTCGGACCTGAGACCTTTCACACCCCGGTTCGCGCGACTCGCACGAAGTCGCCCGCGAGCCGGGGTGTGTCTTTTGGAGGGCATCGGAGAGACTGGCACCGACGCAGTCCGTACGAGTGAGAGAGGGTGCCTCAGCATGGCTTCCGACCAGGGCCTGTCCATCTTCGACGAGCCGGAGTCCGCCGACGACAAGGCCGCTCCCGGCGGTTCGACCGGGCGTGAGACCGCCGGCGAGGAGACCCAGGTGCTGCCGGTCACCCCGAAGGACGAACCTTCGGCCGCGGCGAAGAAGACTGCCGCGAAGAAGGCTCCCCAGCCGAGCGCTGCGGCGAAGCCGACCCCGCAGGAGCCTGCCCAGGCGCCTGCCCGGACTTCTCCCCAGCCGGCTGCCCAGACGCCGGCCCGGCCGACGCCCCCGCCCGCTGCTCCCGACGCCGAGGCGACCCGCCGCTCACCGGTGGTCCCCCCGGCCGCACCGCGCCCCGCGGTGCCCGCCCAATCGGCCACTCCCCTCCCCGTGGTGCGCCGCGGCGGCTACGACAAGGCAGCGGTCGACCAGCGGGTCCACCAGCTCCACAGCGAGAAGTCCGGCCTGGCGACCAGCCTCGCCAGCAGCGAGGAGCGGGTCATCGAGCTCGAGTCCGAGCTCGACCGGCTGCGCCAGGAGGTCTCCGAGAACACCAACCCGACCTACGCCGGGCTCGGCGGTCGCGCCACCTCCATGCTCAAGATGGCCGAGGACGAGGCGGCAGACGTACGCACCGCCGCCCGCCGCGAGGGCGACGAGATCCGCACCCAGGCGGAGCGCGACGCCTACAGCATCCGCGCCGACGCTGCTCGCGAGGCCGACGACATGCGCATGGTGCAGCTCAAGGAGCTCGACGAGATGCGCTCGCGGCTGACCGCCGACGCCGAGACCGAGCGCAGCCTCGCCAAGGCCGAGGCCGAGGACCTGCTCGCCTCCGCGCGCCGCGAGTCCGACCAGGTCCGGCTCGCCGCGCAGCAGGAGACCAACGAGATGCGCGTGACCGCCACCCGTGAGGCGGAGCAGGCGCGCGCCGCAGCGGACCGCGAGGTCCAGGAGGCCCGCCGCACGCTGGCCGTCGAGAAGGAGCGGCTCGCCCGCGAGGCGACCGAGCACCACAGCAACGCCACCTCCGAGACCCAGCGGCTCGTGGCCGAGGCCGAGGCACGGGCCAACGCTGCCGAGCAGCGCGCGCGTGAGGCGACGGCCCAGGCAAACACCCACCGCCAGCAGGCCCAGTCGGAGTCGGAGGGCCTGCTCACACGGGCCCGTCGCGAGGCCGAGCAGATCGTCGCCTCGGCCCGCACCCAGGCCGACTCGATCGGGGCGACCCGGGTCGCCGAGGCCGAGCGCGAGCTGGCCAACATCCAGGCCGAGGTCGACCGCGCCGCCAAGCGCCGTGACGCCATCACCGCCCAGCTGGGTGCCCTGCGCGACGTGGTCGCGGGCTTCGGCGAGGACGAGTCCTGAGCTGGCGCGTCCGGCTCCGGGATCTCGTCACCTCCGGCCCCGGCAGCTCGGAGGAGCGACCGTCCGGATCGGACGCGACCGTCGCGCTGCGCGAGGCCGCTGACGACCCGGCCGAGCTCCCCGAAGCGCTCGGGGAGGTCGCCGACCAGGTCTCCGACGACGCCGATCGGGCCGAGGCCGCCGCCGACGCGGCAGAGCAGTCGGCTCAGGACTCGGCACAGTCGGCCGAGGTCATCGCCGAGCACATCGACGACGCGACCGACCTCGTGGTCGACGAGGACGCGCCTGCCCCCTACGTGCCGACCAAGGCCGCGCCGGCACCGGTGCTGTTGCGGCACTCACCCTTCAACATCGGCTTCTTCGGTGCCCTCGGCGCGCTGATCGCGATCTTCCTGACCGAGCAGCTGCTCAGCATCTCCTCGGTCCTGGTCCTGCTCGTGATGTCGATGTTCCTCGCCATCGGCCTCAACCCAACCGTGGAGTTCTTCATGCGCCGCGGCCTGCGGCGCGGGCTGTCGGTGCTGCTGGTGCTCGTCGTGGTGATCAGTGTCCTCGCGCTGTTCGTCGTGGCGATCGCGCCGGTGATCAGCGAGCAGATCGCGGCCATCACGCGCAACGCTCCCGGCTGGCTCGACGACCTGGAGTCGAACGCCCAGGTGCAGCAGCTCGACGCCAAGTACGACGTCATCGCCAAGGCGCGCGACTACATCCAGAACGGCGACTTCGGCGAGAGGGTCTTCGGCGGCGCGCTCGGCGTCGGGCTCAAGGTGCTCTCCGCCGTGGCCAACAGCCTGATCGTGATCGTGCTGATGATCTACTTCCTCGCCTCGCTCCCCAGCATCAAGCACGCCGGCTACTCCCTCGCGCCCGCATCGAAGCGGCCCCGGGTCAGCGAGCTGGGCGACAAGATCATCCGCTCCACCGGCGCCTACGTGGCCGGTGCGTTCCTCGTCGCGCTGTGCGCGGGCCTGAGCACGCTGATCTTCTCGTTCATCGTCGGGCTGGGTGACTACGCCTTCGCGCTCGCGTTCGTCGTCGGGCTCTTCTCCCTCATCCCGGTCGTCGGCGCCTTCGTGTCAGGAGCGCTCATGACGCTCCTGGCGCTGACGGTCTCCCCGACGGTCGCGCTGGTGGCGCTGATCTACTACGTCGCCTACCAGCAGGTGGAGTCCTACCTCATCTACCCGCGGATCATGAAGAAGTCCGTCGACATCCCGGGTTCGGTGACGGTGGTGGCCGCACTCGTGGGCGGATCGCTCATGGGCATCGTCGGCGCCCTGCTGGCCGTTCCAGTCGCCGCGGCCCTGCTGCTGCTCCACCGCGAGGTCGTCCTCACGCGGCAGGACGCCCGCTGAGGTCGCGCTCCGGGTCGCGCTCGGGCTCCGGCAGCGGCTCGACCATGAGCGGCGCTCGGGACTCGCCCAGCTTGACCACGACGACGCCGGCGAGCACCAGCAGGCCGCCGGCCAGCTGGACGGGGCGGGGCAGCTCGCCGAGCAGCAGCCACGCCCAGATGACCGCGGCGAGGACCTCGCCGAGCGCGACGAAGGACGCCAACCGGCTGCCGAGCCGGCGTCCGGCGGCGATCCCGGTCACGTAGGAGAAGGCGGCGGTCACCAGGCCGAGCGCGACGACCGGGATCCACCACGCGACGGACCGCCCGTCGTAGACCGCGTCGGCGGTCGAGGCGTGGAACGGCAGCACGCCGCTGAGGCCCGCGAGGAGCAGCACGGCCCCGCCGACCAGGAGGCCGCCGGCGGCGAGCGTGATGCCCGGGAGCCCGTTGTCCTCGTCGGCGGAGATGATGAAGTAGGTCGCGGCCCCGACCATGGCGCCGAGGGCCCACAGGACGCCGACGACGCTGAGCTCCGCGCCCGAGACGACGTCGAGCACGAGCACCAGGCCACCGGCGGCGATGGCAGCGCCCAGCAGCGTCGTGCCCGAGGGGCGGTGGCCGTGGCGCAGCCACAGCCACACGACGACGGCGACCGGGGCGGTGTACTCCAGCAGCAGCGCGACGCTGACCTGCATGTAGGTGACGGCGTAGAAGTAGCAGAGCTGGGCGCCGGCGACGGCCGCGATGCCGTAGACCGTGATCAGCCCGGCGTTGGCGCGCAGCAGGTGCCAGCGCCCGCGCACCGCGAGGATCCCCGGGACGACCAGCACTGCGGCCGCGATCGCGATGCGCAGCGCCACCGTCGCCCCGGCGCTCCAGCCCGTGTCGAGGAGCCCGCGGGCCAGCACGCCGGACAGTCCGAAGGACGCGGCCGACGCGACCGCCAGGGCCAGGCCGGTGGTGGTCCGCGACCGTGCGCTGTCATGAGTCAAAGCCGTCACGGTCATGACGTTATGCGCGACTCCTGTAATGTGTCAACATGCTTTTCACGGATGACACGGACGCGTCGCTGCAGGCAGCCGTCGCGCTGGTCAACTCCACCGACGAGCCGGGGGCACCCCTCGGCTCGGTCGACGACCTGTCGGCGTTCCTCGCCTCGTGGCCCTACACGGGTCGGCACGACGCGACACCCGACGAGCTGGAGTCCGTACGCCGGTTGCGTCCCGCACTGAGGTCCCTGCTGCTGGCCGAGCGCGACGAGGCGGCGGGCATCGTCAACGACATGCTCGCCCGCGCCAAGGCCCTCCCCCAGCTGCAGCGCCACGACCACTGGGACTGGCACCTCCACGCCGTCGACCCCGATCGCCCGCTCGACGAGCGGGTCGTGGTGGAGACGGCGATGGCGATGGTCGACGTCATCCGCGCCGACGAGATGTCGCGCCTCGACACGTGCGCGGCCGACGACTGCGACGACGTCGTGCTCGACCTGTCGCGCAACCGCTCGCGGCGCTACTGCTCCACCACGTGCGGCAACCGGGAGGCCGTCGCGGCCTACCGGGCGCGCCAGCGGACCTGAGGACGGCTGTCCTCAGGGCAGGAAGCGCCTGAGCACCTCGAGGAACACGTCCGGCTGCTCGGAGTGGACCCAGTGACCGGCCCCCTTGACGAGCACCCGCCGGTTGCGCGGGAACCGGCGGTCCATCTCACCGGCGTGGTCGTCGGAGATGTAGTCGGAGCGGGCGCCCCCGACCCACAGCACCGGGCCGTCGTACGACGCGTCACCCAGGCGCTCGCCCGGCCAGCCGACCAGCTCGGCCATGTGCTCCCCGAGCAGGTCGAGGTTCATCTGCCAGTGCCAGCCGTCGTCGGTGCGCCTGAGGTTCTGCAGCAGGAAGCTGCGCACCACGCGGTTGGGCACCGCCTCCTCCAGGGCCGCCTCCGCCTGCCCGCGGCTCTCCAGCGCCTCGAGGTCGAGAGCCCGCATCGTCTCGATGTAGCCGACGAACTCCCGCCCGCTGTCGTACACCACGGGGGCGATGTCGACCACGGCCAGCCGCTCGACCAGCTCCGGGTGCCGAAGGGCGAGGCACATCGCGATCTTGCCGCCCATGGAGTGCCCGACGAGCGCGACCGGCTCGTCGCCGATCTCGGCGGCGACCAGGTCGGCCAGCTCGAGGAAGTCGAAGGTCTCGGTCCAGGGCGAGCGGCCGTGGTTGGGCATGTCGAGGAGGAGCACCCGGTGGTCGGCACTGAGGGCCTTGGCGGCCTGCGTCCAGTTCTTGCCCTGGCCGAAGAGTCCGTGGCAGAAGACGACGCGGGGACCGGAGTCACCGAGCTCGGTGCGGTGCAGGCTCACCCGGCCATCCTCCCGCAGCCGGGTCAGGTGGCGGCCACCGACCCGTCGAGCCGCCCTCCCGGGCTCAGAAGTCGAAGCCGTCGAACCCGTCGAACATGCCGCCGATGCCGTCACCGATGCCACCGAACATGTCGCCGATGCCCTCGCCGATCGCCCCGATGCCCTCGCCGAGACCGTCGAACCCGCCACCGAAGAGCATGCCCATGAACATCCAGTCCATCGGCGAGAAGGCACCGAAGTAGCCCTGCGCGTAGGGCTGGTAGGCCCGGCCGCCCTGCCAGTAGGGCACGCGGCGCGAGCCGACCATGACCTTGCGGATGTCGGGCTCGGCGCCGGCACGCACGCGCTCGGCGTCGAGCGCGCACGCCGGGACCTCGCGCTGCGCGCCGCCCGGCGGGGTCCACGGGACGTCGGCGACGGACATGCCGTGGCGCGGGTCGAAGAAGCACGGCGGGCGGCGCTGCGGCAGCGGCTCCCCCGCGACCCTGGCGCGCACGCACGCCATCGCGTAGCGGCCGTCCTCGAGGATCTCGGTGACGTGCTTGACCTCTTCGGGCTTGTTGAGCGCCGCGGCGGCGACCTTGGCCGACTCGTAGGAGTCGAGGGCGCGCTGGTAGTCGGCGTTCGCGCCCGCGTCGAGCGGGTGTCCGGCCAGCTCGATGTCGAGGTCCTGCAGCTCCACACCGAGGGCGGTCACGTCCTCCTCGGCGAGCTTCTTCACCGGGGCGACCTCGGACTCGGCGCGCGCCAGCTCACGCCTCTTGCCCGTCTTGCCGGCAGTGACGGCGACCGCCACGAGCCCGCCGATCACGAGCAGAAGGAGCACGAGTTCCATGGCCCCAGAGTACGCATCGGCGGCAAGGTCGTGCCGGCTCGGAACCCTGCAAGAGCAGGCCGCCCATCGACCCCCGACGATGTGCGACCTGCTCCGACAAGCGGCCGGTGGGCAGCGGGGCCATCCCCTCGCGCGGCCTCGATGCCCTCGGCGTACGAGAAGACTCCCGCGGACCGTCCTGTCCCGGCATCCGTAGTCCTACGTAACTCAGGTGCGTAGGAGCGATAGGTTCGTGTCGTGCTGTCCCCCTGTCTCGGTCGTGAGGACGTGCAGCGAGCGCTGCACGAGGCGTTGCAGGAGTCGCGGTGGGTCACCGTCGTGGGCCCGCCCGGCAGCGGCAAGACGCTGCTCGTGCGCCACGTCGCTGCAGCCGCGACCGCGGCCGCCTCGTGGGTCGACGCCCGCAACCTCCGCACGATCGACGACGTGCTCGTCGCGGCACTGGAGAGCCTCGAGTCGGAGACGGCACCGGGCGACTCGCTGACGGGTGCCCTCGGCCGCGCGGTCGACGGGCGTGAGTGCCTGCTCGTCCTCGACGGCCTCGACCTCGACACGACGGAGGCCGGTCCGGTCCTCCAGGCGGTGCTCGAAGCGACCAGCGACGCACGCGTGGTGGTGACGGCGCTGACGACCGCCGGCCAGCCGGCCGAGTCCGTCGTCCGCGTCGGACCGCTGCCGGTGCCCGGCCAGCTCGCCCCTCTCGAGGGCCCTGCCGTCGAGCTGTTCCTCCGCCGCATCCGCGCCGCCGGTGGACAGCAGGTCGACCTGACGGAGCAGGCGCACGAGGTACGTCGCCTGCTGCGCGCTACCGGTGGACTGCCGCTGCTGATCGAGCAGGTCGCCGTGCAGTCCGCGCTCGTCGGGCTCAGCAACGCGATGTCCGCGGTCAGCCTCGACCAGGCGGTGGACTCGGCCCACGACCTCCTCGACGAGGCCAGTGCCGCCGCCCTGCGCCGCATCGGGCTGCTCGACTTCCACGTCGGCCTCGGGGTGCTGGCGCACGTGCTGGACGCGTCCGTCCCGGAGACCGCCGAGCTCGCCGGCAACCTGGTGCGCCGCAGCCTGCTCGAGGTCGACGCACGAGGCCACTTCGACATGCTGTCGCCGATCCGCGGCCGGGCGCGCGCCCTGGCCCGCCCCGACGACGTGGCAGCGGTCCGGGCCGGGCTGCTCGCCTGGGCCGAGACCCACGCGCCGGCCCACGACAACTACGGCGCGGCCGACGCCGAGTGGCTCGGTGACCTGCCCGCCATGCGCCACGCAGTCCTGACGGCCTGCGCAGAGCCCGAGACGCGCGCGGACGGCTACTCGGTGGCCAACCGCATCTTCTCCTCCCTCTACACCTCCATGCGCGCCCGCGAGGCCGTCGAGATCCTCGAGGGCGCCCTGGCCAGCGGGGACGGACCGCCCGCCATGGGGGCCCAGATCGCCCGACGGGCCGGAATCGCCGCCTCCGAGATGCGCGGGACCTACGAGGGGCTCTGGCTCCTCGCGCGCTCCGACGAGCACGCCTCCTCCGCGCCCATCCCCGAGGAGCAGCTCTCCAAGACCGCGTCCATCCGGGCCGAGATGCACCTCGACGCCGGCGACCTGGCCAGCGCCGAGGCCGAGGCCCGGCGCGCGATCGACCTCGACCCCGACGGCTCGATCACCCGCCAGGCCACCCGCACGCTGGCCGACCTCTACGCCTCGCAGGGCCGTTTCGCCGAGGCCACGGAGGCTGCCGTCGCCGCGATGCCCGCCCGCATCACCGGGGACGAGCGCTGGATCGACCTGTCGCTGCGCACCGTCCTGGCCCGGATCGCCCTCGAGCAGGGCCGCATCGCCGAGGCCGTCGCCGGCACCCGGGCCGTCGTCGTCGAGGCACGCGAGCTCGCGGAGGACCGGGTCGGGCTGCTCGCCGAGACGCTCCTGCGCAACCTCGACCCGACGTGGGTGCCCACCGACGTCGTACGGGAGACGCTGCCCTGGGCCGTTCGTCTCCCCGTCCTCGCCCAGGACGGGCGCGACCTGCTGGCCAAGGGCGACGCCAAGCGGGCCGCAGGACTCGCCGCCGACGTGGTGGCACTGGCCGACTCCGCGCGCCTGGGCCGTGACGGGGTCGACGCCCGCCTACTCCTCGGCCGCGCGCTGGTGGATCTCGGAGATCTCGACCAGGCCACGACGACCTACCTCACCGCCCTCGACCACTGCAGCACCATGCGCCTGCCGCTGCGCGCCGCCGACGTGCTCGACGGCCTCGCCGGGGTGGCGCGGGCGCGCGACCTCTCCGAGGCGCGGTCGCTGGCCGCGGCAGCCTTCGCGCTCCGCACGCCGCGCAAGGCGGCGCGCTGGGGCTACTCCGCCGACTACGACGTGCTGCCGGCCGCGCGGGCACCCGAGGAGTGGCTCGACGGTGACGACCTGTCCGCCGATGCGGTCGCGCTCGTCACGGCAGTCTTCAACCGGACCGCCTCCGCCCGACCGTCGGTGCTCGACGCGCTCACGGCCGCGGAGCGCCAGGTCGCCGAGCGGGTGGCGCACGGACTGACGAGCCGCCAGATCGCCGAGGAGCTCTACGTCTCCCCGCGCACCGTCGACGCGCACCTCACCCACATCTACCGCAAGCTCGACATCAACACGCGCGCCCGCCTCGCGGCGCTCGTCGTCGACAACCGCTGACCGCTCGCGGCCCGGAGGCGCTGCCGGGCTCGAGCGACGATGGCCGATGTCGGTGGCGCGCGGCAGGATGACCAGCATGAGCCGAACCATCCAGGTGACCTTCGACGCCCACGACCCCGAGGCCCTCTCCCGCTTCTGGGCCGACGCGATGGGCTACGTCAACCCGCCGCCACCCGGACGTGAGCTCGCGCCGGGCCAGGACCCCTTCGACGCCTGGCACGACTTCCTCCGTGAGGTCGGCGTCCCGGAGTCGCAGTGGAACTCCGCGTCCGCGGCGCAGGACCCCGACGGCGACGGGCCCCGGTTGTTCTTCCAGCAGGTGCCCGAGGGCAAGACGGCGAAGAACCGCGTCCACCTCGACCTCAGGGCCGCGCCCGGGCTCGACGGCGACGAGCGGATGGCGGCGCTGGAGGCCGAGAGCGATCGCCTCGTCGGCCTCGGTGCGACACGGGTGGAGCGGCACGAACCCGCGCCGCCGATGACGGCGGGGCACATCGTGATGACCGACCCGGAGGGCAACGAGTTCTGCCTTGATTGACCAGCGCGGACCGAGGCACCAGGTCGGCGCGTTGACGCCTATCGCGCGCTGTAGTCGCGGAAGCCGCGACCGGTCTTGCGGCCGAGGTAGCCGGCCGTGACGAGGTGCTCGAGGAGCGGGGCCGGCGCGAAGCCGGGCTCGCGGAACTCGAGGTAGAGCTCGCGCTGGATCGCCAGCGACACGTCGTTGCCCACCACGTCGAGCAGCTCGAACGGACCCATCGGGAGCGCGCAGCCCTGCTTCATGGCCGTGTCGATGTCGTCGGCGGTGGCGTAGTGCGCCTCGAGCATCTTCACCGCGTCGTTGAGGTAGGGGAAGAGCAGCGCGTTGACGATGAAGCCCGAGCGGTCGCCGCACCGCACCGCCACCTTGCCGACCTTCTCGCACAGCGCGAGGACGGTCTCGGTCACTGCCTCGTCGGTGGCGACGGTGGACACGACCTCGACGAGCTTCATGACCGCGGCAGGGTTGAAGAAGTGCATGCCGATGACGTCCTGCGGACGCTTGGTCACCTTCGCCATCGAGATGATCGGCAGCGAGGAGGTGGTCGTCGCCAGGATGGCGCCGGGCTTGCAGATCTCGTCGAGGTTCTCGAAGAGCGTCGTCTTGATGGCGAGGTCCTCGGCGATCGCCTCGACGACGAGGTCGACGTCCTTGAGGTCGTCGAGCGACGTGGTGCCGCGCACCCGGCCGAGCACGTCGGTCTTCTGCTCCTCGGTGGCACGGCCGCGCTGGATCTGCTTGTCGAAGTTCTTCGTGATGGCGGTGACGACACCGTCGACCTTGTCCTGGCCGCGACCGGTGAAGAGCACGTCGTAGCCGGCCTTGGCGAAGACCTCGACGATGCCGGAGGCCATCGTCCCGGTGCCGACGACGCCGACCAGCCGGATGTCGTGCCCCAGTTGCGGCTTGTCGTCGGCGCTCGGGGTGTGCGCGTCGTCGACCACCACCGGGCTGTCGGGCGCCTCGTAGGTGTAGAAGCCGCGTCCGGACTTGCGGCCGAGCAGGCCCGCGGTGACGTACTGCTTGAGGATCGGCGCTGGTGCGTGCAGCCGGTCGCGGCCCTGCTTGTACATCGTGTCGAGGATCTCGTAGGCGGTGTCGAGACCGATCAGGTCGAGGAGCGCCAGCGGGCCCATCGGGTAGCCGCAGCCGAAGCGCATGGCGGCATCGATGTCCTCGCGCGAGGCGTACTTGCCCTCGTACATCGCGACCGCGTGGTTGAGGTAGCCGAAGAGGAGCGTGTTGGCGATGAAGCCGGCCTTGTCGCCGCAGACGACCGGGTTCTTGCCCAGGTCGCGGAGCAGCGTCACCACGTCGGCGAGGACGTCGGGCTCGGTGACGACCGTGCGGATGATCTCGACGAGGTTCTGCACGGGCGCCGGGTTGAAGAAGTGGACGCCCACCACCCGGCCGGGGCTCGAGTTGGCTGTGGAGATCTCGGTGACGCTCAGCGAGGACGTGTTGGTCGCCAGGACGGCGTCAGGACGGACGATGCCGTCCAGCCTCCGGAAGATCGACTTCTTGACCTCGAGCGACTCGACGACGGCCTCGACCACCAGGTCGGCGTCGGCGAGGTCCTCCATCTCCGTCGTCAGCGTGATGCGGCCGAGGAGCTCGTCGGCGGCCTCCTGCGTCATCTTCTCGCGCTTGACCGCCCGACCCGTGGAGTGCTCGAGGTGCTCGCGTCCGCGCTGGACGGCCGCGTCGCTGACCTCGACCCCGATGACCGAGTAGCCGTTGCGCGCGAACACCTCGGCGATGCCGGCGCCCATGGTGCCGAGGCCGATGACGCCGACGGAGGTGAACGTAGCTGTAGCCGTGTCAGTCATGGACGCATGCTCCCACGCCGTTCAGCCGAGCAGAGTGTGGCAACCGTCACTCTCCTGGTCGGCCCGGTGGGCGTACGACGCGCACCTCGTCGCCCGGTCGGACCGGGCCTGGGCGCACCACCTTGGCGCACAGCCCACGCAGCCGGCGCGGCTTGCCCTCGGGTCCGTTGACGAAGGCCAGGGCGTCCTTGCCGAAGCGGGCGATGAACTTGCCGCACCCGTTGTGCGGCTGGTCGGTGACCACGATGACAGCGCCGTCGGGCCCACCGATGTGGAGCTCGCTCCAGGCGGGCAGGTTGTCGTGGGAGAGGTCGAGGTCGACGAACATCTGGTCGCCGGCCAGCTGCTCCCGGTCCGGGTCCTGGGCGAGGAGCTCGACGAGGCGGTGGTTCATCAGGTTGAGCTGCATGTCGGGGTGGGGCGAGCCGTCCGGCATGCGACGACTCCCCCGCTCGGCCCACGTGTCGCCGACCAGGCCCTCGCGGACGTCGAGGTGGCCGACGTCCAGCACCTCGCGCGCCCCCGGTGCCGGGCGGCGTACGACGGCGCGGAGGACGCCGACGTCCTGGGGCGAGGCGTCGATCCTCGGGAGGAACGCCGCGAGCTCGCCTGCGGTGCGGTGCGAGCGCAGGACGCGACGCATCCAGATGCGTCGGCCGTGACGACCGAGTCCGAGCCGCTCCTCGTTGTCCGAGATCGCGACCTGGGTTCCGGTCATCGGCTCGTCGGCGGCGACCTCGACGAAGCCGTGGCGGGCGTAGAAGGGTGCGTTCCAGGGCAGGTCGGCGTAGGTCGTCAGGGTGAGCGACCCGTGCCCCTTGAGCGCGGCCCGCTCCGCCGCCGCCTCCAGCAGCGCCGTGCCGAGGCCGCGCCGGCCGTGGTCGGGGTGCACGGAGATCTGGTCGAGGTGGGCGTGCGACTCGAGGTCGCGCACGTGGGCGAAGCCGACCGCGGGGTCACCGGCGACGAGGATGAACCCCGGCCCGGCGGCCCGCTCGCGGCCACTGGTCGCCGGCGATGCGAGCGCGTCACCGGTCAGGTCGCCGAGCACCGCCTCGAACATCGGCAGGCCGGCGTCCTCGATCGCGGCGAGCAGGGGCAGGTCGCGCGCCCGTGCGGGGCGCACTGCGTGGTCGGTCACGGGGTCACTGTAGATTCGCCCGTCGTGAGGATCGTCGTCGCACGCTGCCAGGTGGACTACGCCGGACGTCTCTCGGCCCACCTCCCGCTCGCCACCCGCGTCCTGATGCTCAAGTCGGACGGGTCGGTGCTGATCCACTCCGACGGCGGCTCCTACAAGCCGCTCAACTGGATGTCGCCCCCGTGCACCGTCCGCGAGGGCGTCTCCGAGGACGGTCAGGCCGAGTGGCTGGTGACCGCGACCAAGTCCGACGACACCCTGCGGATCCTCCTCGAGGAGGTGCTGCACGACTCCTCGCACGACCTCGGCGTCGACCCGGGCCTGCAGAAGGACGGCGTGGAGAAGCACCTCCAGGAGCTGCTCGCCGAGCATCCCGCCACTCTCGCCGACGGCCTCACCCTGGTCCGCCGCGAGTTCATGACCGCCATCGGTCCCGTCGACCTCATGTGCCGCGACGCCGAGGGCCTGTCCGTCGCCGTCGAGATCAAGCGGCGTGGCGAGATCGACGGCGTCGAGCAGCTCACGCGCTACCTCGAGCTCCTCAACCGCGACCCGATGCTCACCAGCAAGGGACCCGTGCGCGGCATCTACGCCGCCCAGGAGATCAAGCCCCAGGCCCGTGTGCTCGCCACCGACCGCGGCATCGCCTGCGCCCTCGTCGACTACGACGCCCTCCGCGGGATGGACGACGCCGAGCACCGGCTCTTCTAGCCCCGCGCAGCCCGCGACCTGCCGGATGTCCGGACGTCGCGCTGACATCGTGGAGGATCCGAGTCACCAGATGACTCGGATCTTCCACGCTCTCACCCCGGGCGTGTGGGCGGCGGAGTCCAGACCGCGTGCGGCCCGCTGGACGCTCCCGGGTCAGTCACGTCGCTACCCTCGCACGGTGACACCGAGCCCGCCTGACCGCATCTTCCACATCGCCACGGCCGCGGACTGGCGGCGGACGCTGGAGAGCGGGACCTACACCACCTCGACCATCGGGCGCAGCCTCGATGAGGAGGGGTTCATCCACGCCAGCCGGCGCGACCAGGTGCAGGGCGTGTTCGACCGCTACTACCGCGGCGCCGGCGAGCACCTCGTGCTGCTCACCATCGATCCGACGCGGCTGACGGACGCGGAGGTGCGGGTCGAGCCCGTCGGGGACGACACCTATCCCCACGTCTACGGGCCGATCGACCGCGGGGCCGTCCTCGAGGTGACGCCGCTCGACCGTCGTGGCCGCAGCGAGACGCTCATGTCGATGTGGATGAAGGGGATGGCCGTACGCATGGCGCTGGCGCTGGCCGCGATGCTCGCCCTCGCGGTGCTGCTGTGGGCCGTCGGCGTGACGCGCTGACCTTCGTCGAACATCCGAAAGCCGACCCCGTACGCGCGGAGGCGGACACCATGCAGGCAGTTCGTGGCCCCGAGGCGTCGGTCGAGCGTGGGATCGGCGGACGCGCGCCTGAACTGCCTTCACGGTGCATCCTCGGGAGCGAGGCACAACGTAGGCAGTTCGAAGGCCGGTCGGGTCAGGCAAGCGTGACTGCGGCGTGGAGCCCGCCGAACTGCCTACGCTGGCCGGCTGCCGCGCGCACGCCGCCGGGTCAGGCGAGCGGCCGGCCCGCCCACGAGCGGGCCACCCAGCCGTCGGCGTCGGCCTCGAGCGCGACCACGCCGCAGTTGGGCAGCGGGAGGTCGCGGGTGTGGTCGGGCGCGAGGTTGCGGGCCAGCCGGGGAAGCACCATGGACATCACCCCACCGTGGCTGACCACCAGCACCGACTCGCCCCGGTGCGCGTCGGCGACCTCCTCGAGGACGGCCTCGTAGCGGGCCACCACCTCCAGCCCGCTCTCGCCCCCGGGGATCCGGGCGGACAGGTCGCCGCCGAGCCACGCGGCGAACGTGGGCGCGAAGGGGTCGGGGTCACCCGTCGTACCGGCGGCGTCGCCGACGCCGAACTCACGCAGGCCGGTGCGGACGGTGACGTCGACGCCGGTCCGGGCGGCGACGATCTCCCCGGTCTGGACGGCACGCGAGAGGTCGCTGGTCCACACCCGGGCGACCCGCTCACGGTGCACGTGGTCGGCCAGGTCGTGCGACTGCCGGCGGCCGAGCGGGCTCAACCAGCCGCCCGCGTCACTGAGGAGCTCGCTCTCGTAGTCGGCCGCACCGTGACGCGCGACGAAGACCCGCGCGGAACATTGAAGGTCACCCATCGACCAAGCCAACCACGTCGTCGGCGCAGCCCCAGCTGACGGTGACCCCACACCCGCCGTGGCCGTAGCAGTGCACCACGTCGCCGACGCGCTCGAGCCGGACCGTCGGGCGCGCCGGGCGCAGCCCCACCTTGTGCCGGAGGACCCGGGCACCGGCGATCTCCGGGACCAGCGCGGTCGCGCGCTCCAGGATGGACGCGGCGGTGGCCGACTCCACGGTCCGGCTCCACTCCCCCGTCTCGTGGGTGCCTCCCACCACGACGTCGCGGCTGCGCGGGATGACGTAGGTCGGCGCGTCGCTGTCGAGCACCCACCGCTCGAGCCCGACCTGCTCGACGAGCATGACCTGGCCGCGCACCGGTCCGACGGTCGGGTCCGAGGCGAGGTGCTTGGCCCCGATGCCGCTGGCGTTGACCACGAGCGCACCGCTGTCGGTGGGCAGGCTGGAGAGGTTCATCCGGGTGACCGTCCCGCCCAGGTCCTCCACACGTGCGACGAGCCAGCGCAGGTAGACCGACATCTCGATGACCGGGCAGGTCATCGTCCAGCCCGCGGCGAAGCCGGGCGGCAACCGGGTCTCGCGGTCCGGGCCGGCGCCGGTGGGCAGCGCCTCGTACCACCAGGGCGGCGGCGACTCCTCGCGGAACACCTCCGTGCCCTCACTCAGCACCACGCCCGTGTCGTGGTCGGCCGCCAGCCCGGCGTAGACGTCGTACGCGCGGCGCGACCAGCGCAGCACGTGCTCCTGCTCGTTGACGTACGGCGACCACAGCGCGGCTGCGACCACCGACGTCGTCTCGAGCGGGAGGTCGCGCGCGACGACGTCCACGCGGTGCCCGGCCTCGAGCAGCCGCACCGCACAGGTGAGTCCGACGACCCCGGCCCCGACGACGATCACACGCCCCATGGCGGCAGTCTGTCAGCCCCCGGCGCCGGCCTGACGCGGCGCGGTCGGGTCGTCCCCCTCGCCGCCGTGCTCACGGGCGACGTACTCCTCGATGTCCTCGATGTCGTCGCGGTTGCGCGTCGCGACCGCCAGCAGGTCGCTCATGGTCGCGACCTCCTCGACCTGCTCCTTGATGAACCACTGCATGAACTGCTCGGAGGCGAAGTCGCCCTCCTCGCGCGCGATGCGCAGCAGGCCGTTGATCTGGTCGGTGACCGTGCGCTCCTGGGCCAGCGCCAGCTCGACCGGTGCGACGAGGTCGGCGAAGGTGGAGGTCGGCGCGTCGACGGCCGGGATGACGACCTCGGCATCGGTGTCGACGAGGTACTGGACCATCATCATGGCGTGCCCGCGCTCCTCGAGCGCCTGCCCGTAGAAGAACGCCGCCATGCGGGGCATGGTCAGCGCGTCGTAGTAGATGGCGCAGGCGAGGTACTGGTTGTGGGCGGCGAGCTCGTTGCCGATCTGGGCGTTGAGCTGCGCGGCGAAGCGGGTCGCGGGCACGTGGGCTCCTCTGTCTGGGGGGACGGGTCAGGCTCGGGTCAGGCTGCCTTGGCAAGCTTCTTCTTGGTGACCTTCTTGCCATCGAGTCGCACCAGCTTGCGCTTGTGGACGGTGTAGCCGACGGGCAGGGTGCCCTCCTTGAGCATGCGCAGGGGGCAGCGCTGGCAGCGCTTCTTCGACACGCAGCACTCGGTCTTGGGGAGCTTGCGCATCGTCAGCTGGACCGAGGTCTCGACCTTGGCCCGTGCCTTCTTGTGCTTCTTGTCCTGCTTGCCCACGCCGGGAGGGTAGCAGAGGGTAAGGGCAGCCTTACCTATCGTCGTCCAACCCGTGGGCCGCGCGGATCACGTCCACGAAGCCACCCATGATCCCGGTCAGGCCGAAGTCCTTGGGGGTGTAGACCGCCGCCACCCCGCGCTCGATCAGTGCCCGGGCGTCGGAGGCCGGGATGATGCCGCCCACGATGACCGGGAGGTCGCCGAGCCCCGCGGCCGCGAGCCCGTCGAGCACGTCGGGCACCAGCTCCATGTGGGAGCCGGAGAGGATCGAGAGCCCGACGAGGTGCACGTCCTCGGCCACGGCCGCCGCGACGATCTGGTCGGGCGTGAGCCGGATCCCCTGGTAGATCACCTCGAACCCCGCGTCGCGCGCACGCACGGCGACCTGCTCGGCGCCGTTGGAGTGACCGTCGAGCCCCGGCTTGCCGACCAGCACCCGCAGCCGGCCGCCCAGCTCATCGGCGGTCGCCCGCACCCGGTCACGGACGGCGGTCAGCTCGGCGCCGGCCTCGGCGACACCGACGGCGCCGCTGACGCCGGTGGGAGCCCGGAACTCGCCGAACACCTCGCGCAGCGTGCCGGCCCACTCCCCCGTCGTCGCACCCGCCCGGGCCGCGACGAGGGTCGGCTTCATCAGGTTGGCGTCGGTCTTGGCGGCCTCGGCGAGCGCCGCTAGCGCCGCGGCGACCTCGGTCTCGTCGCGCTGGGCCTTCCACGCCTCGAGGCTGGCCAGGGCGGCTCGCTCGGCCTCGGGGTCGGCGGCCTGGATGGCCGAGTCGAGGTCGGCGGTCAGCGGGGACGGCTCGGTGGTCTCGAACCTGTTGACGCCGACGATGACCTCGTCGCCGGACTCGATGCGAGCCCGGCGGGCGGCGTGCGCCGAGACGAGGTTCTGCTTCATGTAGCCGGACTCCACGGCGGCGATCGCCCCGCCCATCGCCTGCACGCGGTCGATCTCGGCCTTGGCACCCTCGACCAGCTCGGCCACCTTGACCTCGATCACGTGGCTGCCGGCGAAGATGTCGTCGTACTCGAGCAGGTCGGACTCGAACGCGAGCACCTGCTGGAAGCGCAGCGACCACTGCTGGTCCCACGGCCTCGGCAGGCCGAGCGCCTCGTTCCAGGCGGGCAGCTGCACGGCCCGGGCGCGGGCGTCCTTGGACAGCGTCACCCCGAGCATCTCCAGCACGATGCGCTGGACGTTGTTCTCCGGCTGGGCTTCGGTGAGGCCGAGCGAGTTGACCTGCACGCCGTAGCGGAAGCGGCGCATCTTCGGGTCCTGCACGCCGTAGCGCTCTCGGGTGATCTCGTCCCACAGCTGCACGAAGGCCCGCATCTTGCAGGTCTCCTCGACGAACCGGACGCCCGCGTTGACGAAGAACGAGATCCGGCCGACGACCTTCTCGAAGTCGTCGTCGGAGACCTGGCCGGACCCCTTCACCTGGTCGAGCACGGCGATCGCGGTGCACATTGCGTACGCGAGCTCCTGCACGGGCGTCGCGCCGGCCTCCTGCAGGTGGTAGCTGCAGATGTTGATCGGGTTCCACGTGGGGATCTCGTGGACCGTGTAGGCGATCATGTCGGCGATCAGCCGCAGGGAGGCCTCGGGCCCGAAGACGTACGTCCCGCGGGAGAGGTACTCCTTGATGATGTCGTTCTGGGTCGTGCCGGCGAGCTGGTGGGCGACCTCGTGGGGCGAGAGGTCGGGGTTCTGCTCCTCCGCCACGACCTGGTACATCGCGAGCAGCCACATGGCCGTCGCGTTGATGGTCATCGAGGTGTTCATCCCGGTCAGCGGGATGTCGTGGAAGAGCTTGCGCATCTCGCCCAGGTGCGGGACCGGTACGCCGACCTTGCCGACCTCGCCGCGACTCAGCGGGCTGTCCGGGTCGTAGCCGGTCTGCGTCGGCAGGTCGAAGGCGACGCTGAGGCCGGTCTGGCCCTTGGCCAGGTTGGTGCGGTAGAGCGCGTTGGACGCCTCGGCCGTGGAGTGGCCGGCGTAGGTGCGCATCACCCAGGGCCGGTCCTTGGCGGGGCGGTCCGGCACACCAGTCTCGGTCATGCTCGACAGGGTAGGACGCCGGTTACCCGCCAGTCACCGGGTCGGACGTGTGACGGATGCCTCAGCCGCGGCGACCTGCAGCGACGCTCAGGCGGTCGCGGCCACCCGCTCGACCTCGATGGCATGGGCGAGCCGGGTCAGGTGCGCCATCCGGCGCACGGCCGGGCCGGGGTTGCGGACGGTCAGGTGGTGGCCGGCGAGCCACGCGTGGCGGGTGGCCACCGCGAGCAGGCGCAGGGCGGTCGCGTCGATCGTGGAGACGTCGGTCATGTCGATGACGACGTCGTCGTCGTGGACGTCGATGCACTCGTAGATGGCGTTGCGGACCTCCCACGTGCTGCGCACGTCGAAGTCCCCGTGCAGCACGATCACGTGCCCGTCCGCGACGATGTCCGAGACGATGTCCATCCGGTGTGCTCCTCACCGACGTCCCCCGACGCCCGACCGTGACCGCTGTCACTGTTCCTGACGTAGTTGTACCCCGTTCGGTTGCGTCGATGCCTCACCTTTTCGGCGCGTCCCCGCGACTAGGCTCGAGCCATGGTCAACCTGACGCGCATCTACACCCGCACCGGCGATGCCGGCCGCACCCGGCTCGGCGACATGAGCGAGACCTCGAAGACCGACCTGCGCCTCGAGGCGTACGCCTGCGTCGACGAGGGCAACGCCCACATCGGCGTCGCCCTCGCCCACGGCGGTCTCGAGGACGACGTCGTCACGGTCCTCACCCGCGTGCAGAACGACCTGTTCGACGTCGGTGCCGACTTCTGCACCCCGGTCGTCGCGGACCCGGCGTACCCGCCGCTGCGGATCGAGCAGGACTACGTCGACCGGCTCGAGGCCTGGTGCGACCACTACAACGAGGCGCTGCCGACGCTGCGGTCGTTCATCCTCAACGGCGGGACGACCGCGGCCGCCCACCTCCACGTCGCGCGCACCGTCGTACGCCGTGCCGAGCGGGCCGGGTGGGCAGCGTGGGCCGAGCACGAGGACACCATGAACGTCCTCGCGATCACCTACCTCAACCGCCTCTCGGACCTGCTCTTCATCCTCGCCCGCCACGCCAACCGCGAGAACGGCGACGTCCTGTGGGTGCCGGGCGGCGAACGCTGACCTTTCCGTGGCATCGCCTGCGCGCTCACCGCGTTGCGGCGACAATGATCCGGACCTTCCACCGACACGTTCGAGGAGAGACGTGCCCACGCAGAGCACTGCCCTTGCGCCACCGCCCGCGCTCGCCACGATGACCAGCTTCGAGGACGCCTCGCGGCTGGTCCTCGACTACCTGCAGGCCCAGGTGCCGATGGAGTTCTGGACCGTGTCGCGCGTGATCGACGGCCGGCAGGTCTACCTCGAGGTCACGCCCGACAACGACTTCGGGCTGGGCGCAGGCGACGGGCCCGCCTGGGAGGACTCCCTCTGTCACGAGATGTGGGTCAACGGGGCTCCGGGCGTCGCCCCGGACATCTCGCGGGTCCCGGCCTACGCATCCAACCGTGCGGCGCGCGCCCTGTCGGTCGCGAGCTACGTCGGCATCCCGGTCTACAACCACGACGAGACGCTGTTCGGCACGATCTGCGGCATCGACCCCGAGGCGCGCCCCGACTCCTTCACCGAGCTCGGACCGCAGCTGGAGCTGCTCGGCCACCTGCTCAGCGTCGTCCGCAACCTCGACGGCCGCGCCGTGTCCCTGGCGCGTCGCCTCGAGCTCACGCTCCAGGAGTCGGAGACCGATCCGCTGACAGGGCTGCGCAACCGGCGCTCGTGGCAGCGCGCCTGCCAGACCGAGCAGACGCGCCACCACCGCCTCGGCGACCACGCGAGCATCGTGATGATCGACCTCGACGGCCTCAAGCAGGTCAACGACCGGGACGGTCACGCCGCCGGCGACGCCATGCTCCGCCGGGCCGCCGGGGTCGTGCGCGGGTCCTCCCGCCAGACCGACCTGGTGGCGAGGCTCGGCGGTGACGAGTTCGGTGTCCTGTGCCCCCAGACGACGGCGTCGCAGGTGGCCGTCTACGCCGACCGGATCCGCTCCGAGCTGGCCGCGGCGGGGCTGTCGGCCGGCATCGGCGCCGCCACGCTGGAGCGCGCGGGGACCATCACCCAGACCGAGGCCGAGGCAGACGCCGCGATGTACGTCGACAAGCGCCGACGCCAGGCCGGTCGGGCCCAGGGCGTGTCCCTCACGCCCTAGCCGACCGGCTGGCCGGACCGGACCCCGCGCTGCTCGCGGGCCGCCGGCACGACCAGCGCCGCGGGCATGAGGAGCACGGCGACGACCAGCAGCGCCTTGAGCGTGCCCACCTCGTCGCCGACAAAGCCGAGGAGCGGCGGGCCGGCGAGGAACGCCGCGTAGCCGATGGTCGACACGACGCTGACCCTCGACGCGGCGCGGACCGGGTCGTCGGCGGCGGCGCTCATGCCGACCGGGAAGCCGAGCGAGGCGCCCACCCCCCAGAGCACGATGCCGACCACGACGAGCGCCGGCTGCTCGGCGAGGACGATCAGCAGGACGCCGGCGCCGGCGAGTGCCATCGTGCCCCACAGCACGGCCACGCGGCCGAACCGGTCGATCAGGCCGGTCCCGGCGAAGCGGCCCGCGGTCATCGCCAGCACGAAGACGGCGAAGCCGGCCACGCCCACGGCGTGGGAGACGTCGTGACCGTCGACCAACGCGACGGCCAGCCAGTCGTTGGCCGTGCCCTCGGTCATCGCCAGCGCCAGCACCATGACGCCGATCAGGAGGGTCCGCGGCTCGAGCCAGGCGCGCGCGGCCGAGGTGGCGCTCTCCTCGTGCCGCTCCGGCACGGGCAGGAACGACGGGGACGTGCGCCACACCAGCACGATGGCGATCAGGACGATCCCCACGAGGTGGACCAGGGCCGGCACGCCGAGCTCGATCAGCAGCACCCCGAGCAGGGCGCCGACCACCGTGCCCCCGCTGAAGCCGGCGTGGAAGCGCGGCATGATCGTGCGTCGCAGGCCGCGCTCGACCTCGGCGCCCTCGACGTTCATCGCCACGTCCCAGACGCCGATGCCGAGCCCGTAGACGAAGAGTCCCGCGACCGTCAGCGGCAGCGCGTCACCCAGGCCGATCGCAGCGGCCACCATCCCGAGGGTCGCCGCGCCGGCACCGATCCGGACGATGCGCACGGTGCCCATGGCGTTGATGGCGGCGCCGGTCGTCGGCAGTGCCAGCACCGATCCCAGCGCGATGGCGAGCAGCACGAGGCCGAGCTGCCCGTTGGTGAGGTCGAAGCTGGCGCGCACCTCGGGGATGCGGGAGACCCAGCTGGCGAACACCAGCCCGTTGAGGAAGAACGTCAGCCCCACGGCGTTGCGTGCGGCGGTCAGGGTGGGCACGGTGCTGCTCCTCGGGTACACGGCGAAACGTTTCGATCGAATCGATTCGATGCTATCGTCCGAGACGTGTCCGGTCCAACCCGAACCCCCACCATGGCCGACGTGGCTGCCGCCGCGGGCGTGTCGCTCTCCACCGCCTCGCTCGCCTTCTCGGGCAACAAGCCGGTCTCCGGGGAGACGCGCGACCGGGTGCTGGCCGCTGCCGGCGCCCTGGGCTACGCCGGCCCCAACCCGCTGGCCCGCAACCTGCGCCGCGGTCGCAGTGGCGTGGTGGGCGTCGCCGTGGGTCGGCTCAGCACCGCTTTCCGCGACCCGGCAGCGCTGCCGATGCTCGATGCCGTCTCGGAGGTCCTCGACGCTGCGGGGCTCGGTCTGCTGCTGATGCCGGACGGCGACGAGCACGCAGGACTCCCCCTCGACGCGGTCATCTACGACATCTGCGGGTGCGAGACCTGGGGCCCGTACGACGACCTGGTGGCCCGCGGCGTGCCGCTGGTCGTCGTCGAGGGCCCGGCGTGGACGGGGGCGACCTACGTCGACGTCGAGCACCGTCGCGGTGCTGCCGAGGTCGCCCGGCACCTCCACGACCTGGGACACCGCCGGGTCGCGACCCTCACCCTCGACCCCTCGCACCCCCAGCGCGAGCGCGAGGCCGGGCTGCGGGACGTCTACCCGGACGCGGAGGTGATCGGGCCGTGCGCGAGCGACCTCGAGGCTGCGCAGCTCGCGGTCGGCGCGTGGTGGGACCGGGGCGGCCAGGCGACGGCCGTGGTCTGCCAGAGCGACGTCCAGGCCGCGGGGGTGGTGCTCGAGGCGCGACGGCGCGGCATGGCAGTCCCCCACGACGTCAGCGTCGCCGGGTTCGACGGGGTCGCGACGCCGTGGCTCGACGTCGAGCTGACGACCGTCGTGCAGCCGCTGGCCGAGAAGGGACGGGCGACCGCGCGGGCCGTGCTCTCGCGCATCGCCGGCGAGGTCACCGAGGACGTGCTGCTGCCGGTCCGGATGCGGGTGGGCGGCTCGACGGGGACGGCGCCGACGGTGTGACTAGCGGCGGTTCCAGTCGGTGCCGGGCGGACCGGACTCCAGCCAGGACTGGAAGCCGGTGAGGGAGGCCTCGCTCATCGCGATCTCCAGCGGCTCGTGGTCGTAGTGGCAGGCCGCCACGACGTGGCCGTCGTAGAGCGACATCTCCTCCGCGCCCGCCGGCGCACGGCGACCGGCGTAGTCCAGAAGGTCACGGGCCCACACCCGCTTCGGACGCGGCGACAGCGAGAAGATCCGGAACCATTCCAGCGACTGGCCGGAGTAGCGGCCGATGCCCAGCAGCCAGCCGCGCCCCGGGTGCTCGGTGCGCGCACGGTAGCTCAGCTCGAACGTGCCGCCGTGACGCGCGAGGAGGCGGCGCCGGACGATGAGTGCGATGCCGTAGAGCAGGGCGAGGAGCAGGCAGAGCCCGACGATGTCGAGCGCCCATTCCCAGACCGGCATCCACACCCTCCGAACGCAGTGAGCGCACGAACCTGACGGTTCGTGCGCTCACCCTAGCGGTCGGGTTTCGAGCCTCGTCAGGAGGCCCGCTCCACGGCGCGGATGCGTGCTTCGGCGCGACGCAGCTTCTCCTGCGCCTCGTCGTCGTTCTCGCCGGCCTGCTTGCAGCGCTCGAGCTCCTCGCGCGCCTTCTCCAGGTCGATCTCGTGCGACATCTCGGCCCGCTCGGCCAGGATCGAGACGCGGTTGTCGGCCACCGACAGGAAGCCGGCGTCGACAGCCGCGATCCAGGTCTCGCCCTCGGCGGTCTGCACGTCCACGACGCCCTCGATGATCGAGGACAGCAGCGGCGCGTGGTTGGGCAGGATGCCCACGTCGCCCTCGGTGGTGCGGGCGATGACCATGGTGGCCTGTCCCGACCAGACGAGCCGGTCGGCGGCGACCAGCTCGACCTGGAGGACCTTGTCGGTGGACTCGGCCATCAGAGGCTCTTCTGGATCTCGGCCCACTTCTGCTCGACGTCGTCCAGACCGCCGCACATGAAGAAGGCCTGCTCGGCCACGTGGTCGTACTCGCCGTCGGCGATCTTGTTGAACGCCTCGATGGTGTCGGCCACCGGGACGGTCGAACCCTCGATGCCGGTGAACTGCTTGGCGACGTAGGTGTTCTGCGACAGGAAGCGCTGGATGCGGCGGGCCCGGGAGACGATGATCTTGTCCTCCTCGGAGAGCTCGTCGACACCGAGGATCGCGATGATGTCCTGGAGCTCCTTGTTGCGCTGCAGGATCTGCTTGACCCGCACCGCGCAGCGGTAGTGGTCCTCGCCGATGTACTGCGGGTCCAGGATGCGCGAGGTCGAGGTCAGCGGGTCCACGGCCGGGTAGATGCCGAGCGAGGCGATCTCACGGGAGAGCTCGGTGGTCGCGTCGAGGTGCGCGAACGTCGTGGCCGGCGCCGGGTCGGTGTAGTCGTCGGCGGGGACGTAGATCGCCTGCAGCGAGGTGATCGAGTGGCCACGCGTCGAGGTGATGCGCTCCTGCAGCTGACCCATCTCGTCGGCCAGGTTGGGCTGGTAGCCCACGGCGGACGGCATGCGACCGAGCAGCGTGGAGACCTCGGACCCGGCCTGGGTGAAGCGGAAGATGTTGTCGATGAAGAGCAGCACGTCCTGCTTCTGCACGTCGCGGAAGTACTCCGCCATCGTCAGGGCCGACAGAGCGACGCGCAGGCGCGTGCCCGGCGGCTCGTCCATCTGGCCGAAGACGAGGGCGGTCTGGCCGAGGACGCCGGCCTCCTCCATCTCGACGATGAGGTCGTTGCCCTCGCGGGTGCGCTCACCGACACCGGCGAACACCGACACACCACCGTGGTCCTTGGCGACACGCGCGATCATCTCCTGGATGAGCACGGTCTTGCCGACGCCGGCACCACCGAACAGGCCGATCTTGCCGCCCTGCACGTAGGGGGTGAGCAGGTCGATGACCTTGATGCCGGTCTCGAACATCTGGGTCTTGGACTCCAGCTGGTCGAAGGCGGGCGCCTTGCGGTGGATGCCCCACCGCTCGGCGGGCTCGAAGGTCTCGCCCTCCTCGAGGTTGAGCACGTCACCGGTGGTGTTGAACACCTTGCCGAGCGTCGCGTCGCCCACGGGGACGGTGATCGACTCGCCGGTGTCGGTGACCTGGCCGCCTCGCACGAGGCCGTCGGTCGGCTTCATGGAGATGGCGCGGACCATGCCGTCACCGATGTGCTGGGCGACCTCGAGGATGATCGACTTGGTCTCGCCGCTCAGCTCGAACTCGCAGGTGAGGGCGTTGTAGATGGGGGGCATCGAGTCGGTCGGGAACTCGATGTCCACGACGGGGCCGATGACCCGGGCAATGCGGCCGACGGCGCCGCCCTTGCTCTCGGTGGTCGTCTCTTCAACAGTGGCAGTCATGTTCACTCACTCCCGGCTTGTGCGTCGGCAAGGGCGTTGACGCCACCGACGATCTCGCTGATCTCTTGGGTAATGCCAGCCTGGCGGGCCTGGTTGGCGATGCGCTTGTACTTCTTGATGAGCTCGTCGGCGTTGTCCGTCGCGGCCTTCATGGCCTTCTGTCGGGCGGCGAGCTCGGAAGCAGCAGCCTGCAGCAGGGCGAAGAAGATCCGGCTCTGGACGTAGCGCGGCAGCAGCGAGTCGAGCACCTCCGAGGGGGACGGCTCGAACTCGTAGAGCGGCAGCAGGTCGGCCTTGTCGGGCGCCTCGGTGCCCTCGACGACCTCCAGCGGCAGCAGGCGTACGGCGGTCGGCTCCTGGCTGAGCATCGAGCGGAACCGCGTGTAGACCACGTGGACCTCGTCGACGGCCCGGACGTCGGTGTCGCTGTCGTCGGCGTCGGCGAGGAAGGCCTCGATCAGCGTGGCGCCGATCTCGGCCGCGACGTCGTAGGTCGGCTGGTCGGAGAAGCCCGTCCACGCCTGCGCGACCGCGCGCTGGCGGAACTTGAAGTAGGCCTCGCCCTTGCGACCACTGGTGTAGACGTCGACGTCCTTGCCCTCGCCCTTGAGCTTCTCGATGAGACGCTCAGCCTCCTTGATGACGCTGGAGGAGTAGGCGCCGGCGAGCCCGCGGTCGGAGGTGACGATGAGGACCGCAGCCTTCTTCGGGTCCTCCGGCTCGAGGGTCAGCGCGTGGTCGACGTTGGAGTACGTCGCCACGGCCGACACGGCACGGGTCAGCTCGCGGGCGTAGGGCGCTGCCGCCTGGGCCCGCTGCTGCGCCTTGATGATCCGGGACGCGGCGATGAGCTCCATGGCACGCGTGATCTTCTTCATCGACTCCGTCGACTTGATCCGCGCGCGGTACTCGCGTACGGAGAGAGCCATTGCGTCAGCCCCGCTTCTGCTTGACGATCTGCTCCTGCTCGACGTCCTCGTCCTCGAGGGCGACGTGCTCTTCCTTACCGGCCTTGATGCTCTGGCCGTCGGAAGTCTCGAACTGGTCGAGGAAGGAGTCGTAGGCCGAGGCGAGCTGGTCCTCGGTGGAGTCCTCGAACTTCAGGCTCTCGCGGATGCCGGCGAGGATGCCCTCGTGGCTGCGACGCAGGTAGTCGAGGAACTCGTTCTCGAAGCGCAGCACGTCGTCGGTCGGGACCTTGTCGAGGCGACCCGACGTGCCCGTCCACAGCGAGACCGTCATCTCCTCGACCGGGTACGGCGAGTACTGCGGCTGCTTGAGCAGCGCCATCAGGCGCTGGCCGCGGTCGAGCTGCTGGCGCGAGGCCGCGTCGAGGTCGGAGGCGAACATCGCGAACGCCTCCATGGCGCGGAACTGCGCCAGGTCGACCTTCAGCGAGCCGGTGACGGACTTCATGGCCTTCGTCATGGCCGAGCCACCCACGCGCGAGACCGAGACGCCCACGTCGATCGCCGGGCGCTGGTTGGCCGCGAACAGGTCGGACTGCAGGAAGATCTGGCCGTCGGTGATGGAGATGACGTTGGTCGGGATGAACGCCGAGACGTCGTTGGCCTTGGTCTCGATGATCGGCAGACCGGTCATCGAGCCCTTGCCCATCTCGTCGGACAGCTTCGCGCACCGCTCGAGGAGCCGGCTGTGCAGGTAGAAGACGTCGCCGGGGTAGGCCTCGCGGCCCGGCGGGCGACGCAGCAGCAGCGACACGGCGCGGTAGGCCTCGGCCTGCTTGGTCAGGTCGTCGAACACGATCAGGACGTGCTTGCCCTCGTACATCCAGTGCTGGCCGATGGCCGAGCCGGTGTAGGGGGCGAGGTACTTGAAGCCCGCGGAGTCGGACGCGGGCGAGGCCACGATGGTGGTGTACTCGAGCGCGCCGGCCTCCTCGAGGGCGCCACGCACGGCGGCGATGGTCGAGCCCTTCTGACCGATCGCGACGTAGATGCAGCGCACCTGCTTGTCCGGGTCACCGGACTCCCAGTTGGCCTTCTGGTTGATGATCGTGTCGATGGCGATCGTGGTCTTGCCGGTCGAGCGGTCACCGATGATCAGCTGACGCTGACCGCGGCCGATGGGCGTCAGGGCGTCGATCGCCTTGATGCCGGTCGCGAGGGGCTCGTGCACCGACTTGCGCACCATGACGCCCGGAGCCTGCAGCTCCAGCGCGCGACGGCTCTCGAGCGGGGTGATCTCGCCCAGACCGTCGATCGCGGTGCCGAGCGGGTCGACCACGCGGCCGAGGTAGCCGTCGCCGACGGGGACCGAGAGGATCTCGCCCGTGCGACGCACGACCTGGCCCTCCTCGATCTTGTCGAAGTCACCCAGGACCACGACACCGACCTCGCGGGTGTCGAGGTTCAGCGCGATGCCGAGCGTGCCGTCCTCGAACTCGAGCAGCTCGTTGGCCATCACGGAGGGCAGGCCGCTGACACGGGCGATGCCGTCCGCGGCCTCGGCCACGGTGCCGACCTCTTCCTTGCTGGCCGACTCGGGCTTGTAGTCCGACACGAAGCGCTGAAGAGCGTCGCGGATCTCGTCCGGACGGATGGACAGCTCCGTCATTTCATCTCACCTGTTCTCTGGGTCTGCTCGAAAAGTTCTTGGATGTCGGTCACGGGTCAGCCGGCGAGCTTGCGCCCGGCCTCGTCGAGGCGGGTGGAGACGGTGCCGTCGATGACGTCGTCGCCGATCTCCACACGGATGCCACCGATGACGTCGGGGTCCACGATGACGTTGAGGTGCACCTCGCGACCATAGGTGCGTGCGAGGGCCGCGGCCAGCCGGTCACGCTCGGCCTGGGCGAGCGGCTGCGCGACGCGCACCGTCGCCACGCCCTGCCCACGGACCTCGGCGGCCACCTTCTGGTAGCTGGCGAGGGCCACCGTGACCGTCCGGTGGCTGCCCGAGAGCGACTGCTGCACGAGCGCGATGGTCGCGGGAAGGACCTTGTCGCCCAGCAGGCCGCTGATCAGGCTCGACTTGTCGTCGCGGCTGCGAGCGGGGTCGGAGAGCGCGTCGCGCAGCTCCGGGTTTGCCTGCACGAGCCGACCCACCGCGAAGATCTCGTCCTCGAGGCGGGCGACGTCGCTGCCGGTCGAGCGAACCGCTGCCACGACGCCCAGCTGCTCCAGGGCGTCGGGCAGGTCGCGCCCGGCGCTCCAGCGCTGGGAGACCGCCACGCTCACCACGTCGAGGGCCTCGGTCGAGACCTTCCCCGTGAGGACGCCGCGGAGCAGCTCCGCCTTGGCCTCGCCGGGGACCGACGCGTCCGTGGCGACGCGCCGCAGGCCCGGCTCGGAGCGGACCAGGTCCGAGACTCCGAACAGGTCCTGAGCCACCTTGCCGAGGTCGCCGGAGCCCGGGAGGGCCTCGGCGGCTGCGGCGTAGGCGTCGGCAGACGCTCCTCGCATCATCAGTTGACGCTCCCCGAGGTGGTGCCGTTCTGCGCCTCGAGCTCGGCGAGGAACCGGTCGACCACGCGGCTCTGGCGAGCCTCGTCGTCGAGGCTCTCGCCGACGATGCGTCCGGCCAGGCCGGTCGCGAGGGCGCCGACCTCGGCGCGGAGCGAGGTGACCGCCTGCTGGCGCTCGGCCTCGATCTGCGTCTTGCCGTGCTCGACGATCCGGGTGGACTCGGACTGAGCCTGCTCCCGCATCTCGGCGATGATCGCGGCACCCTGCTCGCGCGCTTCCTCACGGATGCGTGCGGCCTCGTGCCGGGCGTCGGCGAGCTGCTTCTCGAGCTCGGCGAGCTTGGCGTCGGCCTCGGCCTGCTTGGTCTCGGCCGCGCTGAGCCCACCCTCGATGGCCGCCGTGCGCTCGGCGAACGTCTTCTCGAACATCGGGACGACGAACTTCGTGACGAGCACATAGAGGATCGCGAAGACGATGAAGGCGAGGATGACCTCTGACCAGACCGGCAGCACCGGGCTGTGGGTCTCTCCCTCCGCCGCCGCCAGGACGATGTGGTCCATGAGTCGAACTCCTACGGTCTAGAGCTGGGTGCGGCGGACGTCAGAGAGGCAGGACGAACGCGAGCGCGACGGTGATGATGAAGAGCGCCTCGGCGAGAACGAAGCCAAGGATGGCGATCGACTGCAGACGGCTCTGGGCCTCGGGCTGGCGGGCGACACCGGAGATGAACGCGGCGAAGATCAGGCCGATGCCTACGCCGGGACCGATGGCGGACAGGCCGAGACCGACCAGGTTGATGGAGCCTTCCACGGCTTTTCCTTTCGTCGGCGACGCGTCTCTCGCGCCGCTGTTTGGCGAAACTTGTGGGGTGGTGCGGATCAGTGCTCGTCGGCGAGCGCTTCACCGATGTACATGGAGGTCAGGAGGGTGAAGACGTAGGCCTGGAGGAACATCACCAGCATCTCGAGGAAGCTGACGCCGATGCCGAGGCCGAAGGACAGCACGCCGACGGCGCCGTAGAGGAGGTTGCCGCTGGAGAGCAGCGCCCATCCACCCGTGGCGAACAGGATCAGCAGCAGGTGGCCGGCGAACATGTTGCCGAAGAGACGGAGCGTCAGCGTGACGGGTCGGATGATGATGTTGGAGAAGAACTCCAGCGGCACCAGCAGCAGCAGGATCGGGCCCTTGACGCCGCTGGGCATCGTCGCGTGCTTGAGGTAGCCGAGCGGACCGTGCTTCCAGATCCCGGCGCCGACGTAGACCAGCCACGTGAGGAGCGCCAGCGGCACGATGAAGCCGATGCGCGAGAAGCTCGGGAACTGCAGGAACGGGACCAGGCCGTAGTAGTTGTTCACCAGGATGAAGGTGAACAGCGTGAACAGGTAGGGCACGAACTTCATGTAGTGCTCGGACCCGATGTTGTCGCGGGCCACGTTGTTGCGCACGAAGCCGTAGACCATCTCGCCGGCGAACTGGAGCCGGTTCGGCACCAGGGAGGCGCTGCGCGAGGCGAAGTAGAAGAAGCCGAAGATCAGCACCGCCGACAGGACGAGCAGCACCATCGGCTTGGTGACGTCACCGAAGATCGGCGGCAGCTCGAAGCTTCCGGGACCCGGGGGGTGGAAGCCCGAACCGCCCTCTGCCGCCACAGGCTGGGTGATGCTCACTCCGACTCCTCGCTGCTCGTCTTGTCGCTCGTCTTGGTGCTGGCGTGCGTCTCCTCCGCGGCGGTCTGCCGCTTGAGCTGCACGATCATCATGTACGTGCCAAGTGCGCCGCCGAGCAGGACCCCCGCCGCCACCAGGAAGCGGGTGCCCAGCCACTGGTCCAGGAGCCAACCGACCGCTCCGTAGAACAGCACCCCGGCCACGAGGTAGCTGGGAGCACTGCTGCGTGACGGTTGGGAGGAAGTGGCACCGGACTCGGCCATTGCGCTGCGGACATTATCAGTCGCGGTGGTCATGACTCACCCCCGGGCGGGAGGTCGAAGTAGGGCGCCCGCTCCCGCGCGGTGAGGACGAGGTGCGCAGCCGTCCACACGAGCGTGGAGAGGACCATCGCAGCGGCAAGCCAGCCGCGCGCCTGGTCGCTCGAGAAGACGTCGCCCCGGGTGATGGCGAGGAAGACCAGCAGCACGATCGCGAGCTGGGTCGCGTAGGTGACCATCGCGACGAGGAGGGACGCCGTCGGCATCGCGCTCGCGACGACGTGGAGGGACAGCGTGCCGAAGGACACCACCAGGAGCACCAGGCCGGCGCCGACGGCGGCGGCAGCGGCCGCCTCTCCCCCGTGCACCACGGCGGCGACAACCACCAGGACAACCCCCGCGAGCGCCGTCAGGGCGGCTGCTCGAGCGACGACCCGGACGCCCGGCACGAGGCTGCTGCGGCGGGTGCTCGCGCGGCTCTCGGTCGTCATGTCGGCGGCCTGTCTGGTCTCTACGGTCGGTGCTTCCCTGCTCGTGAAAACTATCACAAAGTCACTGGGGCGCTGAAATCAGGGGCCGGGGACGGCGTCGTCCGTGCGCTCCTCGGCATGCCCCTCGACACGCCCCTCGACACTGGCGTTCTCGGGCAGCCCGGTGTCGCCGAGGCCGGTCTTGCGCGGGCGGTGCAGCTTCGGCAGCACGAAGGTCAGGGCCACCGTCAGGACGATCATCGAGCCGAGGCTCCACCAGACCAGCGGGTCGTCGAACAGGCTCACCAGCACCGCGCCGGTGGCGATCGTGAAGGCCCACATCCACATGATCAGCACCGCGCGCCGCTGCGAGTGGCCGATCTCGAGGAGGCGGTGGTGCAGGTGCTGCTTGTCGGCGCTCATCGGCGAGCGACCGGCACGCGTGCGTCGTACGACGGCCAGGACCAGGTCCACGATCGGCACCATCAGCAGCGAGATCGGCAGCAGCACCGGCAGCACGGTCACGAACAGGCTGTTGCCGGTCGTCTCCGGCATGCCGACGAACTGCCCGGTCAGGGTCAGCGCGCTCGCCGACAGCACGAGCCCGATCAGCATCGACCCCGAGTCGCCCATGAAGAGTCGGGCGGGATGGAAGTTGTGCGGCAGGAAGCCCGCGCACGCCCCCGCGAGGGCGGCGCTCAGCAGGGCGCCGGTCGTGGCCAGGGTGAGGTTGGCCTGCGCGGAGGCGAAGTAGCAGTAGAGGAAGAACGCCGCGGCACCGATGCCCACCACGCCGGCGGCCAGCCCGTCGAGGCCGTCGACGAAGTTGACGGCGTTCATGGTGCCGATGACCACGAGGAGGGTGAGCACGGCGCCCTGCACGTCGTCGAGGGAGAACTGCGTGCCGTCGGCGCCCGGGAAGTAGTAGAACCGCACGCCCTGCGTGACCAGCAGGCCGGCGGCGAGCACCTGGCCGCCGAGCTTGGTCAGCGCGTCGAGCTCGAAGATGTCGTCGATGACCCCGACGGCGCAGACGAGGGCTCCTGCCAGGAGCACCGCCCCGGCGTCGGGGAAGACGAACTCCTCGCTGGTGGACAGGAACGGCAGGTGGCGGGCGACGAGGTAGGCCGCGTAGAGCCCCCCGAGCATGGCCAGCCCGCCCAGGTAGGGGATCGGCTCGGCGTGGACGTCGCGGTCGCGGACCGCGGCGACGGCCCCCGTGCGCAGCGCGATCTCCCGCGCGACGACCGTGAGCAGGTAGGTCACCGACAGGGCGACCAGGAAGACGAGGAGGTACTCCCGCATCCGGCCTAGCCCTGGTCTTCGAGCACGACCCCGTGCTCCTCGATCGCCGCGTTGAGCCGCTCCAGCGACAACGCGCCGAGACGCAGCACCCGGCCCTCGGGCACGGTGACGTCGATGATCGTGGAGGCCTCGCCGCCCGGGGACGCGCCGGCGTCCACGATCACCGCGACGACGTCGCCGAGCATCTCCTCGGCCTGGTCGGCGTCGGTGGCGGCGGGGCGGCCGGTGAGGTTGGCCGAGCTCACGGCCAGCGGACCGGTGCGCTCGAGGACGGCGAGGGCGACCTCGTCGTCGGGCATCCGCACCGCGACCGTGCCGCGGGTCTCCCCGAGGTCCCACACGAGTGAGCCCTGCTGCCGGCAGACGAGCGTGAGCGGGCCGGGCCAGAACTCCTCGACCAGCGTGCGCGCCCACGGCGGCACGGTCTCGGCGAGCGCGTCGAGGGTGGTCGCGGCGGACACGAGCACCGGCGGCGGCATCTCGCGGCCCCGACCCTTGGCCTGCAGGAGGCGTCGTACGGCCTCGTGGGAGAACGCGTCGGCGGCGATGCCGTAGACGGTGTCGGTGGGGATGACCACCAGGTCTCCGCGTCGTACGGCACCGGCGGCGGCGGTCACCGCCGCCTCCCGCTCCTCCTCGGTCGAGGTCGCAAGCCTGTCCACGCCGCTCATCGTGCCAGTCGCGCGGTCACGTAGCGCGGTCGACCCGCGAGGTCGAGGTGGTCGCGCACGTCGAGCCAGCGCCCGGTCGCCGCGAAGACGGCCGGCGCCGAGGCACCCTGGACGTCGGCGTGCTCGGCCCCCACCACTCCCCCGGGCCGGAGGAGGGCGGCCGCCCGGCGCTCGAGGAGCCGCATGGCGTCGAGCCCGTCCTGCCCCGAGAAGAGCGCGAGGTGGGGGTCGTGGTCGCGTGCCTCGACGGCGACGGACTCCCAGGCCTCCAGCGGGACGTAGGGCGGGTTGCACACCACGACGTCGACGGTGCCGGCGAGGTCGTCGAACGCCTCGAAGGCGTCGCCGAGCCGCAGGTCGACGCCGGGGAACGAGGCAAGGTTGGTCTCGGCGTAGCGGAACGCGTCGGGGCTCATCTCGACGGCGTGCACGTCGGCGTGCGGAAGCTCGTCCTTGACGGCGGCGGCGATCGCGCCCGACCCGGTGCACAGGTCGACCACCACCGGCGCCCCCTCGAGGGACTGCGCCTGCTCGATCGCCCAGCCGGCGAGCAGCTCGGTCTCGGGGCGCGGCACGAAGACCCCGGGCCCGACCGCCAGCTCGACGTGGCGGAACGCCGCGGTGCCGGTGAGGTGCTGAAGCGGCTCGCGGGCCGCGCGGCGCGTCAGCAGGGCGTCGTACCGCTCCTGCTCCCCCGCCCCGAGGTCGTCGACCAGCGGCAGCCGGCCGAGCGGCACGTCGAGCACGTGGGCGAGGAGGAGGTCGGCGTCACGCTCGGGCGACGCAACGCCGGCGTCACGGAGCCGGGCGGCCGCCTCGCGACGAGCCTGGCTGGGCCGCACCTCAGCCCTCCAGGGCCGCGAGCCGGGCGGCCATGTCGGTCTCCACGCACGAGTCGAGGACCGGCTTGAGGTCGCCGTCGAGCACCTGGTCGAGGTTGTAGGACTTGTAGCCGGTGCGGTGGTCGGAGATCCGGTTCTCGGGGAAGTTGTAGGTCCGGATCCGCTCGGAGCGGTCGACCGTGCGGACCTGCGACTTGCGGGCCTCGCTGGCCTCGGCGTCGGCGGCGTCCTGCGCGACCTGGAGCAGCCGGGCACGCAGGATGCGCATCGCCTGCTCCTTGTTCTGCAGCTGGCTCTTCTCGTTCTGGCAGCTCGCGACGATGCCGGTGGGCACGTGGGTGATCCGGACGGCGGAGTCGGTGGTGTTGACGCTCTGCCCGCCGGGGCCGCTGGAGCGGAAGACGTCGATGCGCAGGTCGTTGTCGTTGATCTCGACGTCGACCTGCTCGGCCTCGGGCATCACCAGCACCCCCGCGGCGGAGGTGTGGACACGTCCCTGCGACTCGGTGACGGGCACCCGCTGGACGCGGTGCACGCCGCCCTCGAACTTCAGCAGGGCGTACGGCGCCTGGCCGGGCTCGACGGTCCCCCGGGCCTTGACGGCCGCGGTGACGGACTTGTAGCCGCCGAGGTCGGACTCGGTGGCGTCGAGCACCTCGACGCTCCAGCCGCGGGTCTCGGCGTAGCGGGAGTACATCCGCAGGAGGTCGCCGGCGAAGAGCGCGGACTCCTCACCACCCTCCCCCGACTTGATCTCGAGCAGCGCGTCCTTGCCGTCGGAGGGGTCGCGGGGCACCAGCAGCCGGCGCAGCCGCTCCCCCGCGGCGTCGCGCCTCTTGGCGAGGTCGTCGGCCTCCTGCGCGAAGGCGGGGTCGTCGGAGGCCAGCTCGCGTGCCGCCTCGATGTCATCGCCCAGGCGGAGCCACTCCTGCCAGGTCGTCACCACGGCCGTCAGCTCTGCGTAGCGCTGGTTGAGCTGCTTGGCGAGGCGCTGGTCGGCGTGGGTCTCGGGGAGCGAGAGACGTCGCTCGAGGTCGGCGTGCTCCTCGCGCATGCCCTCGACGGCTTCGAACAACGGTGCTCCTCGAGTCGGTGGGGATACGTGCGGACGACCTGCAGACGACCTGCAGACGACAAGGCGCCGGCCACCCGCGGTGAGCGGGCGACCGGCGCCTGACGTGGACTACTTGGTCTCGGCCGGGGCCTTCTTGGCGTAGCGGGCCTCGAACCGGGCGACGCGGCCGCCGGTGTCGAGGATCTTCTGCTTGCCGGTGTAGAACGGGTGGCACTGCGAGCAGACGTCAGCGTGGATCGAGCCGGAGGTCGCGGTGCTGCGGGTCGTGAACGACGCGCCGCAGGTGCAGGTCACCTGGGTCTCGACGTACTCGGGGTGGGTGTCCTTCTTCATGGTGTCCTCTCGAATTGCTCCGGGTCGCCCGCGTGGATGCGTAGTGACGTGAACCGGAGCCGGCGCACAAGTGTGCCACCGGTATGAACAACGGCGCCAATCCGTGGATTCCCGCTCGGGAAACGCGGATCAGCGGGCGCCGACGACCTTGGTCACGGCCTGCGGGGAGTCGGCTGCGGCGAGCTGCTTGCGCAGGTCGCCGACGACCGCGCCCTCGGCCGGGGCGAGCAGCTTCTCCTCGTGCCGGGTGCCCGAGGCCGCGATGTCGACCGCGGGGACGATGCCCTTCGCAGCGCGCTCGGCGCTGAGCACCAGCTCGAGGTTGGCGGCGCCTGCGAGCTCCTCCAGGAAGAACTCGTCAGTGGCCGAGCCGGTGCCGACGGCCACGGTCGCCAGGATGGTCAGCGAGCCGCCGTCCTCGACCGCGCGGGCAGCGCCGAAGAACTCCTTAGCCGGGTGGACGGCGGATGCGTCGACGAGGCCGGCCAGGACGCGGCCGTTGGCCGGCGCGGCGAGGTTGTAGGCCCGCCCGAGGCGCGTGAGCGAGTCCAGCAGGACGACCACGTCGTGGCCGAGCTCGACGAGCCGCTTGGCGCGCTCGATGGCCAGCTCGGCGACCAGGGTGTGGTCGGCTGGCTGCCGGTCGAAGGTCGAGGCGACGACCTCGCCCTTGACGGCCCGCTGGTAGTCGGTGACCTCCTCCGGGCGGGTGTCGACCAGCACCACCATGACGTGGCACTCCGGGTTGTTGGCCGTCACCGACTGGGCGATCGACTGGAAGAGCGTGGTGGCGCCGGTGCGCGGCGGAGCGAGGACCAGTCCTCGCTGGCCCTTGCCCACCGGGGCGGCGACGTCGACGACCCGACCGATCAGGTCGGCGTCCGAGGCCAGGCGCAGCCGCTGGTGCGGGTGGACCGGGACCGCGTCGGCGAAGTCCGGGCGCTCCTTGGCGCCCTCGGCCTCGGTGCCGTTGACGCTGTCGATGCGGACCATCGGGTTGAACTTCTCCCGACGCTCGCCCTCGCGCGGCTGGCGCACCTGACCGACCACGGCGTCACCGCGGCGGAGGTGGTACTTGCGGACCATCGACAGCGACAGGTAGACGTCCTCCGGGCCGGGGAGGTAGCCCGACGTGCGCACGAACGCGCAGTTGTCGAGCACGTCGAGGATGCCGGCGGCCGGCACCAGGACGTCGTCCTCCAGGATCGTGGTGTCGGGCTCGTTGCGGCTGCCGCTCTGGCGGGGCAACGTCCGGTCGCGTCCGCGGCGGCGGCGGTTGCGACGGCTGCCGCCCTCGCCGTCCTCGTCGTCGTCGGACTGGTGCTGGGCCTGCTGGTCCTGGCGGTTCTGGTCCTGGCGGGCCTGGTCCTGCCGGCTCTGGTCCTGCCGGTTCTGGTCACGGTCCTGCTTGCCCTGCGGGTTCTGCTGCTGGTTCTGCTTGCCCTGCTTCTGGCCCTGGTCCTGCTTCTGGCCCTGGTCCTGCTTCTGGCCCTGGTCCTGCTTCTGGCCCTGCTGCTTGTCCGACTTCTTCTGGTCCTGCTTCTCGGACCGCTCGGGCTTCTGCTCGGGCTTCTGCTCGGCGCGCTGTTCGGGCCGGTCCTCGGGCTGCTGCTCCGACCGCTCGGCCTGCTGCTCTGCCTGGCGCTGCTTGCGGGTGCGAGTGCGCACCGTCGTCTGCGGCGCCGGCTCGGCGGCCGCGGCGGTCTCCGCGGACTGCGCCTGCTGCTGGGCCGGCTTCTCCTGCTGCTCGGCCGGCTGCTCCTGCTTCTTGACCGGCTGCTCGGACCGGGTCGGCTGCGCCGACTGGGCCGGGGCGCCACCGGACTGACTCGCGCGGATGGCGTCCACGAGCTGCGCCTTCTTCATCGAGCCCGCTCCGGCGATGCCGAGGCCCGCGGCCATCGACTTCAGGTCAGCCAGGAGCATGGAACTGAGCCCACCCGACTTCTTGGCAGGCTTGGTGGCAGCGTTCTCCGCAGGAGCAGAGGGGGTCTCGGTCACGTGGGTCCTTCGCACGTTGCGTCGCCTCCCGGACCGGTCGAACGGCCGGCGAGGCGGATGGTGGGTCCCGTCCACGCGGACCTCGAGACATCGCGAGGACGGGGACGGGCAGGTACGCCGATCGGCGCGCGGTCAGGTTAGCAGGCGCTCGGCTGACCGAGAGCCGGACGGTGCGGAAGAGCGGCCTCGACCGCCCGGCACCTGAGGTGGCGGCACATCGCAGGTGTCCGACCACCCCAGACGCAATCCGCCGCCACCCCCCACGAGCTGCCCGAAAAGGTGGCGGCACCTCGCACCCGGCACCCCACACCAGACGCGATCTGCCGCCACCTGTGCCAGAGCGTTCAGGTGAGCCGTGCGCCGTCGACGTCGATCGACAGCTGGTGCGGGGTCCACCCGCTCGGGCACCGTGACAGCAGGTCGGAGGTGTCGGAGGAGCCGAAGGCCAGCACGGTCGGGCCGGCGCCGGAGACGACGGCGGGCACGCCCTCGGCGCGCAGGCGTCGTACGAGCGCCAGCGTCTCGGGCATCGCGGGTTCGCGCTGGTCCTGGTGGAGCCAGTCGCGGGTCGCGGCGAGCAGGTGCTCGGGCTGCCCGTTGAGGGCGGCGACCAGCAGGGCGGCGCGGCCGGAGTTGGCGGCGGCGTCGGCGTGGGGCACGACGTCGGGCAGCAGGCCGCGGGCGACCTTCGTCTCGACCCCGGTGGGCGGGACGAACACCACGGCGGTGACCCGGGGGTCGACCCCGGCCCGGACGGCGTACCAGTGCCCGTCCTCGCGGCCGGAGATCACGAACCCGCCGTAGAACGCCGGGGCGACGTTGTCGGGGTGGCCCTCGAGGTCGGCGGCGAGGTCGAAGAGCGCCTCGTCGGAGGCGAGCAGCTGGCCGCCCGCGACCAGCGCCCGCGCCAGGACGACGCCCGCGACGATCGCGGCGGACGACGACCCGAGGCCGCGGGCGTGCGGGACGACGTTGCGGCACGCCAGGCGCAGGCCGGGCGGCTGCTCCCCCATCAGCTCGAAGGCCGCGCGCATGGAGCGGACCACCAGGTGCGACTCGTCGCGCGGCACGCCCTCGGCACCCGCCCCTTCGACCTCGACCACCAGGCCCTCGGGCAGCACCTCCGCCTCGAGCTCGTCGCGCAGCGACAGCGCCAGGCCGAGGCTGTCGAAGCCCGGGCCGAGGTTGGCCGAGGTGGCCGGGACCGAGACCCGCACCGGCCCGTCGACGAACTGCGCCATCAGGAGAGGCCGGCTGCGGCGGCTGCCGCGTCGACGTCGGCGTCGACGACCGTGTCGACCAGGTCGCCGCAGGACTCCAGCGCGGTCGCTGTGTCCTTGAGGCCGTGGCCGGTGACGGTGATCGCCACCGTGGCGCCGGAGAACACCTGCCCGGACTCCAGAGCGGCGAGCAGGCCGGCGACGCCCGCGGCCGAGGCGGGCTCGACGAAGACGCCGTCGTTGCGGGCGAGCTCGATCTGCGCGGCGAGGATCTGGGCATCGGAGAGGGCCGCGAAGCCGCCCTCGGACTCCTTGGCCGCCTGCTCGGCGAGGTGCCACGACGCCGGGTTGCCGACCCGGATCGCGGTCGCCTTGGTCTCCGGGTCGGGGAACGGCTCACCGGTCACCAGCGGCGCCGCACCCTCGGCCTGGAAGCCGAGCATCCTCGGGCGCTTCGTGGCCCGGCCGAGGTCGGCGTACTGCTGGTAGCCGAGCCAGTAGGCGGAGATGTTGCCGGCGTTGCCGACGGGCAGCAGGTGGACGTCGGGGGCGTCGCCGAGGAAGTCGACGATCTCGAACGACGCGGTCTTCTGCCCCTGCAGGCGGACCGGGTTGACCGAGTTCACGAGCTCGACCGAATAGCTCTTCGAGAGGCCGATGGCCATCGACAGGCAGTCGTCGAAGTTGCCCCGGACCATGATCACCTGGGCGCCGTGCACGACCGCCTGGGCGAGCTTGCCGGCGGCGATCTTGCCCTCGGGGATGAGCACCAGCGGCTTGAGACCCGCCTTCGCGGCGTACGCCGCCATCGAGGCCGACGTGTTGCCCGTCGAGGCGCACACGACGGCCTCGGCGCCGAGGTGCCGGGCGTGGGAGATCGCGGCCGTCATGCCGCGGTCCTTGAACGAGCCGGTCGGGTTGTCGCCCTCGACCTTGAGCCACACCTCTCCCCCGGTGAGCCCGGAGAGCCACTCGGAGTGGACGAGGGGCGTCCCGCCCTCGCGGAGCGTCACGGCGGGGATCCCCTCGGGGAGGTCGAGGAGGTCGCGGTACTCCTCGATCACGCCGCGCCACTGGTGGGTGCCGGTCCCGGCGCCCATGCCGCCGCCGGTCACTCCTCGCCTCCCTCGACGCGCATCACTGACGTGACCTCACGGACGATGTCCATGCTGCGGAGCTGGTCGACCGTCGCGCTGAGCGCGGCGTCGGGGGCGGCGTGCGAGACGACCACGAGCTGGGCGTCGGCGCCGCGACCCTCCTGGCGCACGGTCTGGATCGACACGTCGTGGTCGGCGAAGGCGTTGGCCACCGCCGCGAGCACGCCGGCGCGGTCGTCGACGTCGATCGCCACGTGGTAGCGGGTCCGGGTCTCCCCCATCGGCAGGACCGCGCGGTCGGCGTAGGCCGACTCACCGGCGCCCCGCGTCTCGGCGAGGCGGTTGCGCGCGACCGTGACGAGGTCGCCCAGCACGGCGCTCGCCGTGGGTGCGCCGCCGGCGCCTGGTCCGTAGAACATGAGCTGCCCGGCGGCCTCCGACTCGACGAAGACCGCGTTGTAGGCCTCGCGGACGCTCGCCAGCGGGTGCGAGCGCGGGATCATCGCCGGGTGGACCCGCGCGGCGACCTGCTCCTGGCCGTCGGGGCCCGGGCGGAGCTCGCAGATGGCGAGCAGCTTGACCACGGAGTCCATGTCGCGGGCGCTGGCGACGTCGGCGGCGGTGACCTCGGAGATGCCCTCGCGGTAGACGTCGGCGGCGGTCACGCGCGAGTGGAAGGCGAGGCTGGCGAGGATCGCCGCCTTGGCTGCGGCGTCGAAGCCCTCGACGTCGGCCGTCGGGTCGGCCTCGGCGTAGCCGAGCTGCTGGGCCTCCTCGAGCGCCTCGGAGAAGCCGGCGCCGGAGGTGTCCATCTTGTCGAGGATGAAGTTGGTGGTGCCATTGACGATGCCCAGCACGCGGGTGACGCGGTCGCCGGCAAGCGACTCGCGCAGCGGTCGCAGGATCGGGATCGCTCCCGCGACGGCGGCCTCGTAGTAGAGGTCGCGCTCGGCCTTGGCGGCCGCCTCGAAGAGGGTCGGGCCGTCCTCGGCGAGCAGGGCCTTGTTGGCCGTCACCACGCTCGCGCCGTTGTCGAGCGCGGAGAGGATGAGCGACCGGGCGGGCTCGATGCCGCCGATCACCTCGACGACGAGGTCGACGTCGTCGCGGGCGACCAGGCCCTGCGCGTCGGTCGTCAGCAGGCCGTCGGGCACGTCGACGTCGCGGGCGGCGTCAAGGCGTCGTACGGCGACTCCCACCAGCTCGACGGGCGCACCCACGCGCGCGGCCAGGTCGTCGTGCTGCTCGCTGAGCAGCCGCACCACCTGGGACCCGACCGCACCGCAGCCGAGCACCGCCACCTTCAAGGTGCGCTTGTCACCGAAACTCATCAGAGAACACCCACATCGGTCGCCAACAGGTCCGCCACAGTCTCTCGTCGCAGCACGGTGAAAGTCTTCCCGTCCCGAACTCCGATCACCGGAGGACGCAGCGCGTGGTTGTAGTTGGACGCCATGGATCTGCAGTAGGCGCCCGTCCCGGGCACGGCGACGAGGTCACCGGGACGCACGTCGGCGGGCAGGAACTCGTCCTTGACCACGATGTCGCCGGCCTCGCAGTGCTTGCCCACGACGCGCGACAGCGTGGGCGGGCCGCCGGAGGGGCGGGAGGCGATCGTGGCGGAGTAGTCGGCGTCGTAGAGGGCGGTGCGGATGTTGTCGCTCATCCCGCCGTCGACGGAGACGTAGGTGCGCACAAGCCCGCCGTCGAGGGCGACCTCCTTGACCGTGCCGACCTCGTAGACGGTGCACATCGACGGGCCGGCGATCGCGCGCCCGGGCTCGATCGACAAGCGTGGGAGCGCGATGTCGAGGGCCCGGCACTCGTGTTCGACGATCTTCGTGATCTCGGTGGCCAGCTGCGCGGGGTCGGACGGGTCGTCCTGGGTCGTGTAGGCGATGCCGAAGCCGCCGCCGAGGTCCATCTCGGGCATCTCGACGCCGACCTCCTCGATCACCCGGGCGTGCAGCGCGAGCACGCGACGGGCCGCCACCTCGAAGCCCGAGGTGTCGAAGATCTGGCTGCCGATGTGGGAGTGCAGGCCGAGCAGCCGCAGGCCCTGGGCCTCGTGCACGCGTCGTACGGCCTCGAGCGCGTCGCCGCTGGCGATCGAGAAGCCGAACTTCTGGTCTTCGTGGGCCGTGGCGATGTACTCGTGCGTGTGGGCCTCGACGCCGGCGGTGACCCGCACCATCACCCCCACCGTCCGGCCGAGCTCGGTCGCGACGTCGGCGAGCCGCCCGATCTCGTGGAAGGAGTCCACGATGACCCGGCCCACGCCCAGCTCGACGGCGCGCTCGAGCTCGCCGAGGGTCTTGTTGTTGCCGTGGAAGCCGACCCGCCCCATCGGGAACCCGGCCCGCTCCGCGACGGCCAGCTCGCCGCCGGAGCAGACGTCGAGCGAGAGTCCCTCCTCCGCGAGCCACCGGGCGACGGTGGTGCAGAGGAACGCCTTGCCCGCGTAGTAGACGTCGTAGTCGGCGAAGGCGTCGCGGAAGGCGCCGGCGCGGCTGCGGAAGTCGGCCTCGTCGAGGACGTACGCCGGTGAGCCGTGCTCGCGCACCAGCTCGGGCAGCGGCACGCCGCCGACGCTCAGGACGCCGTCGGACTTCGTCGCCGTCCGCGACCAGAGGAGCGGGACGAGCGCGTCGGGGTCGCTCGGCTCACGCAGCCAGTGCGGCCCGCGCAGCGCGCCGTCCGCGTGGGCCCAACCAGACGGGTGTGCGGTGGGCACGCCCGATCACATCCTCTCGGGGGCCGAGACGCCGAGCAGGTCGAGGCCGTTGGCGAGCACCACCCGGGTCGCGTCGACCAGCATCAGGCGCGCCCGGTGCAGGTCGGTGGTGTCCTCGTCGCCCCGCGGCAGCACGCGGCAGCTGTCGTAGAACCGGTGGTAGGTGCCGGCCAGCTCCTCGAGGTAGCGCGCCACCCGGTGCGGCTCGCGCAGCTCGGCGGCTGCCTTGACCACGCGCGGGAACTCGGCGAGCGCACGCAGCAGCTCGCCCTCCTTCTCGTGCGCGAGCAGCTCGGGGTGCGACACTGCCGTCACACCGAGGTCGGCCGCGTTGCGCATCAGGCTGGACACGCGGGCGTGGGCGTACTGGACCGTGAAGACCGGGTTGTCGTTGGTGGCGCGCGACCACAGGTCGAGGTCGATGTCGATCGGGCTGTTGCTGTGGTAGCGCGCCAGTGCGTAGCGACTGGCGTCGACGCCGATCGCGTCGACGAGGTCGTCGATGGTGACGACCGTGCCGGCGCGCTTCGACATCCGCATCGGCTCGCCGTCGCGGAGCAGGTTGACCATCTGGCCGATGAGGATCTCGAGGTTCTTGCCCGGCTCGTCACCGAAGGCGCTGCACATGGCGTTCATCCGGCCGACGTAGCCGTGGTGGTCGGCGCCGAGCATGATGAAGCAGCGGTCGAAGCCGCGCTCGCGCTTGTCGAGGTAGTAGCCGAGGTCGCCGGAGATGTAGGCCGGGGTGCCGTTGGACCGGATGATCACGCGGTCCTTGTCGTCGCCGTACTGCTCCGTGCGAAGCCACAACGCGCCGGCGGACTCGTAGGTGTTGCCCATCTCGGTGAGCCGCTCGATGGCTCGCTCGACCGCACCGGAGTCGTGCAGCGACTTCTCGTGGAAGTAGACGTCGAAGTCGACGCCGAAGTCGTGCAGCGACTTCTTGATCTCCTCGAACATCATGTCCACGCCGACCTCGCGGAAGACCTCCTGGGCCGTGGCGTCGTCGAGGTCCTTGACGTCGGGGCGCCTGTCGACGACGGCCGCGGCGATGTCGTGGATGTACTGACCGCCGTAGCCGTCCTCGGGAGCGGGCTCGCCCTTCGCGCTGGCCAGGAGCGAGGAGCTGAAGCGGTCGATCTGGGCGCCGTGGTCGTTGAAGTAGTACTCACGGGTGACGTCCGCGCCGGTCTTCTCGAAGATCCGGCCCAGCGCATCGCCGACCGCCGCCCACCGCACGCCACCGAGGTGCAGCGGCCCGGTCGGGTTGGCGGAGACGAACTCGAGGTCGATCTTCTCCCCCGCGAAGGCGTCGGAGGAGCCGTACGCCGTCCCTGCCGCGACGACGTCGGCGGCGACCTGGCCCTGCGCCCCGGCCTCGACCGTCACGTTGAGGAAGCCCGGACCGGCGACCTCGACCTCGGCGACGCCGTCGGCGGCGCGGAGCCGCTCGGCGACGAGGTCGGCGAAGGCGCGGGGGTTGGTCCCGGCCTTCTTGGCCAGCTGGAGCGCCACGTTGGTGGCGTAGTCGCCGTGGCCCTGCTGCCGGGGTCGCTCCACCGTGACCTGGGCCGGCACGCCGTCGGGCAGCGTGATCGCGCCGTCGGCCACGAGGGCCTCCAGCACGTCGACGATGGTCTCGGAGAGCTGATCGGGATTCACCGGGCAAGCCTATCGGCGGGTCACTGTGCGGGCCGAACCGGTTTCACGCCGTGGCCCGCCGACGCCCGATGGTCCTGCCATATGGTTCGGGGCGTGACGACGCACCCCACCTACGACCAGCTGATCGACCTCCCGGCCTACGTCGAGCAGCCCGTGCCGATGCCGTTCGAGGACATCAACGGCCACCTCAACGTCCGCCACTACATCGGTATCGCCAGCGAGGGGCTCGACGAGTCGCTCGTCGAGGTGGGCATCCCGCAGATGTGGCCACTGAGCCACGGGCACGCGTGCTTCACCGCCGAGCACCACGTCACCTACCTCAACGAGCTGCGCACCGGCGACACGATGTCGGCGCGGGTGCGCCTGCTCGGGCGGTCCGAGCGGGCCGCCCACGTGCTCGTCTACGTGCTCGACGAGACGCACCGGCAGGTGGCGTGCGTGGTCGAGGAGATCTTCCTGCACATCGACCTCGAGACCCGGCGGACCGCGCCCTGGCCCGCGGACGTCGCCGCCAAGCTGGACGCCCGCGTCGCCGAGCACGACAGCCTGCCCTTCCCGGCCGACACGTCCGGGTCGCTCGCCCTGCGCTGAGGCGGTTTCACCACGGCGCCGGGCGACCGGTAGTCTTCACCGCGCACCAGCCCCGGAGCGATCCGGGCGGTGCGGGCCTCCGTAGCTCAGGGGATAGAGCACTGGTTTCCGGTACCAGGTGCCGCAGGTTCGAATCCTGCCGGAGGCGCCCTGTGATGTCGCACGACATCCGCGACGACGGACCTGCGAATTCGTGGGTCCGTTCGTCATTTCCGGGCGGGGTCCCCCGGAGCGCCCTCGGGCCCGGGTCCCTGTTCCCGGGACCAAAGACCCCTGTCACGGCGACGGCGGAGCCGTAGCGTGGACCAGGTCCTGGGATCCCACACAGGGGGCGCAATGAGCGGTGGCTTCGGTATCGACGTCGGGACCGCGAACACGGTGGTGTGCCACCGGACCCGCGGGGTGGTGCTGGACGAGCCGTCGGTGATGGTGGTCCGCACCTCCGAGGCGAGGACGCGGCGGGTGCGACCACTGCTGGTCGGACGGGAGGCACGCGACCTGATGGGCCGCTGCCCCGTCGGGCTCACTGCCGTACGTCCGCTCCACGACGGGGTGATCGTCGACCTCGAGGCGGCGCGGGCTTTCATGGCCGCGCTGCTGGACAAGGCGGCCCTGCCGGCGTGGCAGCGGATCGGCGCCCGCGCCGTCATCGGGGTGCCGGCCGGCGCGACCGCCCTCGAACGGCGCGCGCTGCTGGAGGTGGCCGACGAGGCCGGGATGCGGAAGGCGGCACTGATCCCGGAGCCGATCGCGGGGGCCGTCGGCTGCGGCCTCGACCCCCTGGAGCCCCGGGCACACATGGTCCTCGACATCGGCGGGGGCACCTCGGAGATCACCGCGTTCTGCTACGGCGGCGTCCTGTCCCACCGGTCGTCGCGGATCGCGGGCGACGAGATGACGCTCACGCTGTACCGCTACCTGCGGGCCGAGCACCAGCTGCTCGTGGGCGAGCTCACGGCGGAGGCCCTGAAGTGCGCCGTGGACGCTGAGGAGGGCCTCTCCACGGTGGTGCAGGGCATCGACCTGGCCACCGGCCGGCCACGCCTGAAGACCCTGGAGTCCGCCGAGGTCCTCGAGGCGCTGCAACCCACGGCCGACGCCATCATCGCCGCGCTCGCGGGAGTGCTGGACGACCTGCCGCCGCAGGCGGCCGACGACGTCCTCACCGAGGGGGTCGTGGTCTTCGGCGGCTCCAGCCTGCTGCGCGGCTTCGACAAGCTGGTCGAGTCCGCGCTGGGCTTCCCCGTCCGGATGGCTGACCGGCCGCTCACCTGCGTGGCGGAGGGCGCGGCCCACTGCCTGGGCGACCCCGACGTGGTCCGTGCCTACGAGGACACGTTCATCGAGGCGGGCTGACCACGAACCCGACCGGTCAGCGACGCCGTCGGGCGGGAGGCCCGGTCCGCAGGATCTCCTCCTCGTGCGCGAAGAAGTACTCCAGCACAGGCAGCACGACGGCTCCAGACGTGCTGACCCCGTGACCGCCGCCGCGCACGAACGAGGTCGCCACCACGCGCGGGCGGTCGAGCGGGGCGGCTGCGGTGAACCACGAGTCCGGCGCGCCGTTGGGCGCGGACGGGTCCTGGGCCGAGCCGGTCTTGGCGCCGGCCCGGACCGGCAGGGCCGTCAGGATGCTGGCGGTGCCGGACGTCGCGGCCAGCGCCATGCCCTCGCGGACCGGTCCCAGCCTGTCGGCGTACGGCAGCCGCCGCGGCCGCGGCCACCGGAGCGCGGACCGGCCCGGCCCCTCGCCGTACGCCAGGCCGAGGTGGGGCGTGACCACGGCCCCGGTGGCGATGCCCGCGGTCCACAGGGCGTCCTGCAGTGGCGTCACCGTGATGTAGCCCTGCCCTATGCCGAGGATCACGGTGGAGCCGGGGTACCACGTCCCGCCGTCGCGGGAGATCGAGTCCGGAGTGCCCAGGTAGCCGGCGCTCTCCCCGGGCAGGTCGACGCCGGTCGGCCGGCCGACGCCCAGGCTCCGCGCCGTGCTGATCATCGGCCCGGGGCCCATCGCCCACGCGAGCTGGTAGAAGTACACGTTGTTGGACCACGAGATCGCGTTCGGCAGGTCCTGCGCCGGCAGGGACATCCAGTTGCCGAAGCTGTGGTCGCCCAGCGTCCAGGAGCCGCCGCCCGGCAGGACCCGGTCCGGCGGCACCGTGCCGTCCCGCATGCTGGCGGCCGCGACCACGAGCTTGAACGTCGACCCCGGCGGTGCCGCCACCTGGGTCACGTGGTCGAGCATCGGGCTCCCTGCCCTGCGCGACACGCTGGCCAGCGCCCGGTTGTCGACGGGTGGGCCGAAGACCCGGTTGTCGTACGACGGTCGGCTGGCCGTGGCGAGGACCTGCCCGTTCCGAGGATCGAGGAGCACCGCTCCCCCGAGGTCCCCGAGCGGCTGGCCGGGCCTGCTGCGCAGCACGGCGTCGAGCGACCGGGTGAGCTCGCGCTGCAGGCCGAGGTCGAGCGTGAGGCGCAGCGTGTTCCCCCGGCGGGGCGGGGTGTAGGGCCCCATCGCCATGGGCGTGCCGGCCGGCGTCACGTACACGCACTGGCGGCCGTCGGTGCCGCGCAGGATCGGGTCGTAGACCTGCTCGAGCCCGGCGCGGCCGGCGATCGCGCCCAGGGCCAGGTCGGGCCAGCGCTCCATCTCGACGGGGGTGGCGACACCCGTCCAGCCCAGCACCGGGCCGAGCACGTCACCGGCGGGGTAGCGCCGACGGGTGTCCGGGACCACGAAGACACCGGGCAGCGCGGCCTCCCTGACCCGTCGACCAGCCGCTGGTGGCAGGGAGGCCACGGTGACGTCGCGGCTCGCCCGGTCCCGGCGGAGCAGCCGCCGCAGGCCGCTCTCCGGGCGGGCCGTGAGGGCGGCGAGGCTGCTGACGTCGGTGGGTCGCACCAAGGCGGGCACGACCGCCACCCGGTGCCGCCGGACGTCGAGGGCGAGAGGCGTCCCGTGCCGGTCGGTGATCTCCCCGCGCGCCGCGGGGACCCGCGTGCAGCGCAGCATCTGGTCGAGCGCGGCCTCGCGCAGCTGGGAGCCCTGCGCGCTCTGCAGCTGCCAGACGAAGCCGACCATGCCGACGAGGAGGGCGGTCACCGTGACCGCGGTCGTGCGCAGGAGCCGGGGCCGGGCGGCGTCCGGCCGCCCGTTCCACAGGCGGTGGGTCTCCCCGTCGGCGCCGAGGGCCAGCACGAGCCCGAGCGCAGCGATGTGCACGGCGGCTGCCGTCCCGCCCTGGCTGACGAGCGGGAACGGCACGCCGGCGGTGGGCGCCAGGCCGAGGTTGCAGGCCACCGAGATCGCGACCTCGACGCTGACCAGTGCGGCGAAGCCGGCCGCGGCCAGGGCCGCGGGCCGAGTGCGGGCGCGGCGGCTCGCGGCGACGGCCCGCCAGACGAGGACCGCCGCGGCGAGGACCGCCAGCGCGCCGGCGACGATCCCGAACTGCTCGACGACGCTGGCGAAGGCGAGGTCGGTGTGCCGGTCGGGGAGGTAGAGCCCCACCAGGTCGTGCAGCGGATGGTCCGCGCCCCCGGTCAACCCGCCCCAGGCCAGGGCGATGTGCATCTGCTGGATCGCCCAACCGGGCCCGTCGACGCCCGTCGATCCGCTCAGGAAGGCGTTGAGCCGGTCCTGCTGGTAGGGGTGGAGCAGGTGCACGACGAACGGGAGCGTGAGAACCGTCGCGACGAGCACCGACACGAGCACCGTGAGGGGGATCCGGCCGAGCATGAGCATCGTGAAGACCACCGCGCACAGGACCAGGGCGGTGGAGAGGTCCGGCTGGAGCAGGATGAGGGCGACGGGCAGGGCGGCGACGGGCACGGCGGTGGCCAACCGGCGCGGCCACGACCGGTCGCTGCCGAGCACCTGGGCCAGCACCAGGAGCAGGCCGAGCTTGGCGAGCTCGGACGGCTGCATCGAGAGGGGGCCGATGGCGATCCACCGCTGGGCTCCCCGGACCGTCAGGCCGCCCACGTCGACCGCCACCAGGAGCAGCACGCTCAGGAGGTAGCAGCCCCAGCCGAGCCACCGCAGCCCCTCCGTGCGCCACCGCCGCAGGACAAGGAACAGCACCACGCCCCCGACGACGACGACGAGCTGGTGCCGGACGGCCGACAGGTCGCCGAGCGCGACGAGGTTGGCCAGTCCGAGTCCGACCAGGACGGCGACCGCACCGACGGCGAGGGGGTCGACGAGAGCGGCGTCTGGAAGCTGTACCGGCCGGCCGGGCCCCGGGCGGGACCGGCGCCCACCCAGCAACCCCCGCTCGACGCTCAGCATGGCCGGTCAGCAGCGCAGCGTCGACCCGGTGACCGGCACCGGCGCCGACTGGGCGCGTGCGGGTGCGGTCGTCGTGGCGACGAGCGCCACCGCGGGTCGCCGCGGGATCGGCACCGACGAGCTGGCGTAGACCGTGGTCCAGCCGGGTTGCGCAGTCACGCTGACCGGAGGTGACCAGCTCACGCTGCCCTCGCACGACGTCGCCGTGCCCACCCGCCAGGTCAGGGTCTGCGCGGACTGGGCCGGGCGGAAGCGAGCGGTCACCGTGACGGCACAGAGCGCACCCGGACTGCACGCACCGGCCCGTCGCAGCTCGACACCGGTGAGTGCACCGGCACGCCGCGGCGCGAGCGTCTCGATGCGCGGACGAGGCCCGGACGATGCTCGGTCCGAGGGCTTCGGCGAGGTGCCGGCGGACGCCTTCCCTGTCGGTGCGGCGGTCGCGGGGTCACGTCCGTCCGCACCGGCGCTCGCATCGTCGGTGCGACGGGTCAGCACGTAGCCGCTGCCCGCCACTGCCACCACCAGGAGCAGGGCGGCGAGCGCCACCCGGCGGCCCGGTGCGCGACGACGGCCCGCGGCCGGGCCGCGTGACCGTGGCCGGCCCGGTGAGAACCGCGTCGGCGTGGACGGCTGAGGACCCGGCGGGTCCGGAGCGGGCCGCGCCACACCCGTCGCCGCCGGGGTGCTTCCCGCCATGTGGGCGTACGCGCCGACGAGGTCAGCCAGCTGCGAGCCCAGGCGCTCGGACGCCTCCCCACCGAGGGTCTCGACCAGCGCCCTCCGGAGCCTGCCGGCCCGCGCGCCCGGTTCGGGAACGGCCTCGGCGGCCGCCTCCTCCAGCTGGCGCAGCAGCACGAGCTGCCCAGGAGTGGGGTGGGCCGGCAGTCGACGAGCGTTGTGGACGAGCGCTCCGAGCAGGTCGGCGACGGCGGTACCTCCCCGTGGCCCGGCGCGCGTCGCCGCGACACCCCCGGAGGCAGTGAGGCTCACCACCCAGCGGTCGGCCTGGGGCAGTGCACCGTCGGCCTGGGGCGGCACGTCGGTGGACTCCACCAGACGACCGGCCACGAAGACGGCCTCGGCAGGGCTGAGCGTGACCACGGCCAGCAACCGGTCGAGCGGGACCAGCCCGGCCTCGACGGCCGAGCCCGGTAACGCGGCGGCGCCCTCCTCCTCGACCTCCGACGCAGGTGGTCCGGGCTCCGTGCCGCGGGATGCAGAGACTTCCTGGACCATCGGATCCCCCGTTCCTGCACACCGGGCGTGCGGTGCGTCGTGCAACCGCGCGCTGCGTGACGCTTCTCAGTATCGAGAGGCGTCCCGGGTCCTTCACAGGGTCCTTGGACCCATCCCGGGCGGGTCCGGCCCGGGCCTTGTCCCGGGATCCGCGCGCCGCGTGGGCGTCGTACGACGATTGCCGGGTGTCGGCGTGACCAATCCCCCGGGACGTCGTTGAGCGGACGAGGGAGCTACCGGCCGGTCACTGGGACACCGGTCGATGCATCGGCTCCCCGTTTCCTTGGGAGGACTCATGGAGCACCACGTGGGACACGGCAGGCGACGTCGCTGGGCAGCGACCATCGGCGTGGGTCTGAGCATCGGTCTCGTGGCTGCGGGGGTGACCGCGCCGGTCGCCGTGGCGGAGGGCACCTCCGAGGTGGCGGCGAGGGCGGCGAGCACGGACCAGCTCACCGGCTTCGGCTACCGCGGCGACGTCTACGGCGTGAAGCTGGTGACCGACAGCGTCGAGGCGCTCAACCTCAAGGACGCCCACGCGCAGCAGCTGTGCACCCGCTCGGCCGGCAAGGTCGTCGAGCAGCAGAGCATCGTGTCGGTCCCGGACAACCCGCTGATCCGTGTCTCGGCCAGCACGAGCCGCACCGAGACGTACGCCGACGGCGAGACGCACGGCGTCCGCGGCACCAACACGATCGGCGACATCAGTGTCGGCGGCACCGTCGGTCCGCTGACCACGCCCCGCCTGGTCATCAAGGGCCTGCAGACGACCGCGCACGCCTTCCACACCCCGCGGGGCTACGGCCACGACGAGGGCTTCACCTTCGCCAGCATCACCCTCGACCTTCTCGACGACACCGTGGTGCAGCAGCTGCCGCCGGAGCTCCAGCAGCTGCTCGCCCCGCTCGACCAGGTCAGCGACACCGTCTTCACCGGGACCCAGCAGGTCGCCCAGCAGGTCTTCCAGGTCCTGAGCGACGTCACCAAGCCCATCGTCATCCCCGGCCTCGGCACGATCGCGCTCGGCTACGAGAACGGCCGCGCCAACAGCCGCAACGCCCAGTCGCAGGCCTCGGCACTGCGGATCGAGGTCACCGCCGGCGACCGCCGCCAGCTCGTCGAGCTCGGCACCGCCCGCGTCCGGATGGGCGGCCCGGCGCCCGTCGGCGTCTTCCGCTCCGGCGGCACGGCGATGGACTACCAGGCGCTCGAGGGTGCGCTGAAGTTCGGCAACGTCGAGCACAAGGCGCTCCCCTGCCAGGGCACCCGCGGACGGACGCAGACCTACCAGGTCCCCCACGCCACCCAGCTCGTCCCGGTGCCGGTGCTGCTCGAGGGCGTGACGTACCAGGTCAACGGCGACCAGTTCCGCGCCAGGACCGGCAAGAAGCGCGGCAAGGTCGCCAAGGGCTGGTCCCGCACCGCGATCGAGTCGGTCTCCATCCCCACCGCCCAGCTGGTCATCACCGACGTCAGCTCGCGCGCGGCGATGCGCCAGAAGGCCGGCAAGCGGGTGGGCTCGAAGGTCTCGACCGGCGTCGGGTCCATCACCGTCGCCGGACAGCCGGTGCCGGTCCCCGCACCCGGCGAGGTCGTCGAGCTGCCGGGCGGCGTCGGTGAGATCCAGCGCCAGCTCGTCGACACCGGCTACCGCGGGTCGCAGGTGATCGGCCTGCGGATCAAGCTCTACTCCGACGCCGTCGTCATCGACCTGGCCCGCACCGCGGGACGGATCTACGGCTCCTGACCCTCAGCAGCCGCGCAGGGCGGCATCCGGTCGGGCCTCGCGCCCCAGGCGCCGCGCCTGCGCCACGTCGGGGAAGACCACGCTGGCGGCACCGACGAAGCCGATCCGACCGCGCACCACGCACGTCGTGATCTTGCGCGGGTCCACCTGGGCGACGGCCTGGGCGATCTCGAAGAGCTCGGCGGGCGAGGCGTTGGTGTCGGTGTGGGCCATCACCGTCATCACGCCACGCTCGATGAACCCGGGCCGGGCGGCCTGCGAGCGGATCCGGGCGTGGATGCCGCGAAGCGTCCGCTGCTGGTTGGCCGAGCGGTCGAAGTCCCCTCCGACCAGGCCCTTGCGGATCCGGGAGAAGGCCATGGCGTTGTAGCCGTCGAGGTGGATGCGGCCCTGCTTGAACCCCTCCTTCTTCAGGTAGGGATCCTGGAAGCGGCGCGGGTTGGTGACGGTGATGCCCCCGATGTCGTCGACCATGTCCTCGAAGAACGGGAACCGGGTGACCAGGACGTAGTCGGGCTCGATGCCGACCAGGTTGCGCATCGCGCCGGCCATCCCCCGCGGACCGGCGAAGTAGAGCGCGGAGTTGATCTTCTCCCGGCCGTGGCCGGGGATCGCGACCCACGAGTCCCGCGGCACCCCGATGGCGGTGGCGGACCCCGTGCGGGTGTTGATGCCGACCATCTGCAGGGCGTCGCCCCTCGACCGCGTCATCGCCTGACCCGGCCGGGCGTCGGAGCCGACCGCCAGGATCCAGATGACGTCCTCGCCGCCGACGGCGACGCCCTCGGCGTGGCGGATCCTCACCAGGCTGACGTCGGTCGGCTGCACCGCCGACGTGGGTACGACGAACGCGGTGACGGCCAGCACCGCCACGAGGGCGACCGTGCGCACGAGCTTCATGGTCCGCCCCATCACCGGGCTCCCTTCGCGACGTCGTACCCGAAGACGCGCCAGGCGCCCCGCTTGCGGGTGAGGAAGAGCCGCCCCCGCACGGTGGTGGTGCCGGTCTTCTGACCGGTGGTGTCGAACTTGAGGACGAACTGCGCGGTCACGGCCCTCGCCTGCCGGTCGGTGGCAAGGATGTCGAGGGTGACCTTGCGCTGCCGAGCGGTCACCGAGTCGAGGCGCGGGCCGGCGGTCTGGTTGGTCAGCAGGGCCTTGTCGGCCCGGGCGCGCTGCTCGGCGGCTGCGGTGAAGCCGGGGAACGCGGCGGGGAAGCTGCTGCGGGGGTAGGTGCCGCCCAGGTAGGCCGCCTCCCACCACCGGTCGACGACAGCGCCGACCTGCCGGCGAACGGCCTTGCGCCGGGCGACCGGGAGCCGGCCGTGGACCCGGTGGATCCCGACCTTCGTGGGCGCGGGGTTCGAGGCCAGCGTCGCCTGCGCGTCGGACCGGCTGAGCCGGTCCGGAGCGGCCGACGGCTCGGCGGAGGACTGGCAGGCGGAGGTGAGCGGGACGAGCAGCACGAGCGCGAGTCCCACGAGGCGGCGGGCCCGGTGGGCGCGGCCTGGTGAGGGGCGGGGCATGGGGAGCTCCAGGCAGGTTTCGAGCGGACAACGAGGGTGAAACCCGAGAATGGCTACTGAATGACTACGGGTGTGGTCGACACCATGCCTCACCAGACGAACCCGGCCCTGCATTTGCGTGCGTGTGCGACTAGCCTTGTCGTCGACTTGGTCCATACCTCGCGCGATCACATCTGGAAGAGGCGAAACAAGCGTGGCGCAGTCCCCGAACGGGCAGTCCGGCAACCAGTCCTCGGTTGCACCGTCATCTGACCTGGGAGCCAACGAGTGGCTCGTGGAGGAGATGAAGGAGCAGTACGACAAGGATCCCGGGAGCGTGGGTCCGGAGTGGGCGTCCTACTTCGGCAACGGCAGCGCCGCCCCCGCCCAGGCGGCCCCGTCCGCCCCCTCCGCGCAGAGCAGCCAGAACCGGACCGCGACCCAGACCACCACCCAGACCAAGGCGCCGGCGACGTCCCAGGCTCCTGCCAAGGCCCCCGCGAAGGCCCCCGCCAAGGCTGAGAAGGCCCCCGAGAAGGCCACCGAGAAGGCCCCGGCCAAGGCCGCCTCGTCCACGCCCACCTCGACCCCGCGCCCGAAGGCCGCGGCCGACGAGCCGGCGAAGGGCACCAGCGCCCCGGTCGCCAAGGACCCCAAGCCCGCCGCGCCCTCCCCCGCCGACGACGAGCCGACGTACACCGTGCTCCGCGGCGCCCCGGCGCGCACCGTCGCCAACATGGATGCGTCGCTGTCGGTCCCGACCGCCACGTCGGTGCGCTCGGTCCCGGTCAAGCTGCTGTGGGACAACCGCACGGTCATCAACAACCACCTCGCCCGCGCTCGCGGCGGCAAGGTGTCGTTCACCCACATCATCGGCTACGCCCTCGTGAAGGCGCTGCGCTCGATGCCGGAGATGAACGTCGGCTTCGAGGTCCGTGACGGCAAGCCCAACCTGATCACGCCGGCCCACATCAACCTCGGCCTCGCGATCGACATGCAGAAGCCCGACGGCACCCGCCAGCTCCTCGTTCCCAACATCAAGGGCGCCGAGGCGATGGACTTCGCGGCCTTCTGGACGGCCTACGAGGAGATGGTGCGCAAGGCCCGCGACGGCAAGCTGACCGTCGCCGACTTCCAGGGCACCACGATGTCCCTGACCAACCCCGGCGGCATCGGCACCGTCCACTCGGTGCCGCGGCTGATGGCCGGGCAGGGCGCGATCATCGGCGTCGGCGCGATGGAGTACCCGCCGGAGTGGCAGGGCGCCTCCGACGAGGCGATCAACCGCAACGCCATCAGCAAGGCGATGACGCTGACCTCGACCTACGACCACCGCGTGATCCAGGGCGCGCAGTCGGGTGAGTTCCTCAAGCGCGTGCACGGCCTGCTGCTCGGCGAGAACGACTTCTTCGACGAGATCTTCCGCTCGCTGCGGATCCCCTACGAGCCGATCCGCTGGGCCCGCGACGTGGTCGCCACCCATGACGACGACATCGTCAAGCAGGCCCGGATCCTCGAGCTGATCCACGCCTACCGGGTCCGCGGCCACCTCATGGCCGACACCGACCCGCTGGAGTACCGCCAGCGCAGCCACCCCGACCTCGAGGTGGAGTCGCACGGCCTCACCCTGTGGGACCTCGACCGCGAGTTCGCGACCGGGTCCTTCGGCGGCGAGGGCCGGCGCTTCATGAAGCTGCGCAACATCCTCGGCATCCTGCGCGACTCCTACTGCCGCACCACCGGCATCGAGTACATGCACATCATGGATCCCGACCAGCGCAAGTGGATCCAGGAGCGCGTCGAGCAGCCGCACGTGAAGCCGCCCCGCGAGGAGCAGCTCCGCATCCTGCTCAAGCTCAACCAGGCCGAGGCGTTCGAGACCTTCCTGCAGACCAAGTTCGTCGGGCAGAAGCGCTTCAGCCTCGAGGGCGGCGAGACCACCATCCCGCTCGTCGACGAGATCTGCGAGGCCGCCGCCGAGCAGGGTCTCGACGAGGTCACCATCGGCATGGCCCACCGCGGCCGGCTCAACATGCTGGCCAACATCGTGGGCAAGAAGTACAGCCAGATCTTCCGTGAGTTCGAGGGCAACATCGACCCGCGCACGGTCCAGGGCTCCGGCGACGTGAAGTACCACCTCGGCGCCGAGGGCGAGTTCCTCGCCGGCTCGGGCGACAAGATCAAGGTCTCCGTGGCCGCGAACCCCTCGCACCTCGAGGCGGTCAACCCGGTCCTCGAGGGCATCGCCCGCGCCAAGCAGGACCTCCTCGACCAGGGCGAGAAGTTCCCGGTCCTCCCGCTGCTGGTCCACGGCGACGCGGCGTTCGCCGGCCAGGGCGTCGTGGCCGAGACGCTCAACCTGTCGCAGCTGCGCGGCTACCGCACCGGCGGCACCGTGCACGTGGTGATCAACAACCAGGTCGGTTTCACCACCGCGCCGGGCTCCTCGCGCTCCTCCCTCTACGCCACCGACGTGGCGCGGATGGTCCAGGCGCCGATCTTCCACGTCAACGGCGACGACCCGGAGGCGTGCATCCGCGTCGCCCGGCTTGCCTTCGACTACCGCCAGGCGTTCAACAAGGACGTCGTCATCGACCTCGTCTGCTACCGCCGTCGCGGCCACAACGAGGGCGACGACCCGTCCTACACCCAGCCGTTGATGTACGACCTCATCGAGCAGAAGCGTTCGGTGCGCAAGCTCTACACCGAATCGCTCATCGGTCGTGGCGACATCACGATCGAGGAGGCCGAGCAGGTCCTCAAGGACTACCAGCAGCAGCTCGAGCGGGTCTTCACCGAGGTCCGCGAGGCGAGCTCCGAGGCGCCCACCGAGTGGACGACCGTCCCGGACTACCCGGACAAGCCGGCCGGTGACTTCTCCACGGCCGTCACGCCCGAGGTGCTCAAGCGGATCGCCGACAGCTACGTCACGCCGCCGGAGAACTTCACCGTGCACCCCAAGGTGATGCCCCAGCTGCAGCGCCGCTCGGCCGCGATCACCGACGGTCCCATCGACTGGGGCACCGGCGAGATCCTCGCCTTCGGCTCCCTGCTGATGGACGGTCGCCCGGTGCGGCTGGCCGGTCAGGACTCGCGCCGCGGCACGTTCGTCTCGCGGTTCGCCACGATCATCGACCGGGTCAACGCCGACGAGTGGACGCCGCTGACCAACCTCACCGAGGACCAGGCGAAGTTCCACGTCTACGACTCGCTGCTGTCGGAGTACGCCGCCCTCGGCTTCGAGTACGGCTACTCCGTGGCGCGGCCCGAGGCGCTGGTCCTGTGGGAGGCGCAGTTCGGCGACTTCGTCAACGGCGCGCAGACCGTCATCGACGAGTTCATCTCCGCCGGTGAGACCAAGTGGCGCCAGCAGTCGGGCGTGGTCCTGCTGCTCCCCCACGGCTACGAAGGCCAGGGTCCCGACCACTCGTCGGCGCGCATCGAGCGCTTCCTGACGATGTCGGCCGAGGACGCGATGGTCGTCGCCCAGCCCTCGACGCCGGCGTCGTACTTCCACCTGCTCCGCCGGCACTCGCTCGGCGAGGAGCACCGCCCCCTCATCGTCTTCACCCCGAAGTCGATGCTCAAGCGCAAGGAGGCGGCCTCGCAGCCCGCCGACTTCATCGGCGACACCACCTTCCGCGCGTTCATCGGCGACGACAACGCCGACCGCGACAAGGTCGAGACGCTGATCCTGTGCTCGGGCCGGGTGACGTGGGACCTCATGGTCGATCGCTCCAAGCGCGACAACGGCGACGCGTTCGCCATCGGTCGCGTGGAGCGGCTCTACCCGAACCCCGTCGAGGAGATCAAGGCCGAGGTGGCGAAGTACCCCAACCTCAAGGCCATCCGGTGGGTGCAGGACGAGCCGCGCAACATGGGCCCGTGGCCGCACTACCAGCTCAACGTGTGGCCGCAGCTCGACATGACCGTCGAGCCCGTCACCCGCCCGTCGTCCGCGTCGCCGTCGGTCGGCACGGTGAAGCGCCACGTCGAGGAGCAGAAGACGCTGCTCGACGCGGCCTTCGAGTCGCCGCACGCGGCCGGCCACGACTACTGAGCCTGAGCCTGGAGAGCAGCGGTGTACTTCACCGATCGCGGGATCGAGGAGCTCGAGAGGCGCCGGGGTGACGAGGAGGTCACCCTGGCGTGGCTCGCCGAGCAGCTGCAGGCGTTCGTCGACGCGCACCCCGACTTCGAGGTGCCGGTCGAGCGGCTGGCCACCTGGCTGGCCCGGCTCGACGACCCCGAGGACTAGCAGCCGCGTGTCCTAGGCTCGCGTCATGACCTCCGAGCCCGAGCTGCTGTCCGGCGAGCAGCCGTCCGGCGAGGGCGCGGGAGAGACCCGGGCCGAGCGCAAGGAACGCACCCGCCGAGCCATCCTCGACGCGGGCCTCACCCTCGCGGCCGACTCCAACCTGTCCGCCGTCTCGCTCCGGCAGGTGGCCAAGCAGGTCGGGGTGGTCCCCACGGCGTTCTACCGTCACTTCGACTCGCTGGAGCTGCTCGGACTCGCCCTCGTGGACGAGAGCTTCCGCTCGCTCCGGTCGATGCTGACGGACGTGTGGCGCCACGCCCCGGAGTACCGCGACTTCATCGACGGGTCGCTGCCGATCGTCGCCGAGCACGTGCGGGACAACCGGGCGCACTACGCCTTCATCGCCCGGGAGCGGGTCGCCGGCCCGCCGCGGGTGCGGGAGGCGATCGGCCACGAGATCGAGCAGACCACCCGGGAGCTCGCCTCCGACATCGCCCGCAGCGGTGCCGCCGAGCACTACTCCAGCGACGACATCGGGCTGCTGGCCGACCTGATCGTGTCCTTCGTGGTCACGATGGCCGAGCGGCTGGTCGACGACCCCGACTCCGAGGAGCGCACCCTCGCCCAGGCCCGCACCCAGCTGCGGATGCTGCTCGTGGGCGCGCTCAACTGGCGCTCGCGCGAAGGCACCTGAGGTGGGGCACGACCTGGCCGCCGAGCTCGGCTACTCGCACGCCACGGGCAACCCGCTGCACCGGGCGGTGCGCTGGGGCGCCAGCACCCGTGCCGGCGGCTGGGTGTTCTCCCACGTCCTCCGCCACCTCGACGACGCCGTCGGTCGGGTCACCCGGGGACGACGCAGCGCGCCGGGGCTGCTCGCCGGTCTGGAGGTCCTCGACGTGACGACGACCGGGCGCAGGTCGGGACAGCGCCGGACCAGCCACCTCATCGCGGCGCCGTACGACGGCACGCTGGCGCTGCTCGGCACCAACTTCGGCCAGGCCGCGACACCGGCGTGGGCGCTCAACCTCGAGGCCGACCCGCGAGCGACGCTCACCTACCGCGGCGTCTCGCGCGAGGTGCTCGCCCGGCCCGCGACGCCCGCCGAGACCGAGGAGGTCTTCGCGCTGGCCGCAGGCTTCTACCCGGGCTACGCCCGCTACCGGCAGCGCGTCGGCGAGCGCCGACGGATCCGGGTCTTCGTCCTGCAGCCGGCCTGACCCGGGTCGGACCAGGCGCGAACCGGGCGCGGGTCAGGTGCCGGACCGCGGCACGACGGGGCGGACCGTCACGTCGGGGATGGTGGCGTCGGCCGGCAGGTCGACGACGTGCAGGATCGTGTCGACGACCGTCTCGGGGCTGATCCAGCGCGAGGCGTCGTAGGTGCGCCCTTCCTGCTCGTGCACCTTCTCCTGCATCGGGGTGGCGGTGCGGCTCGGGTAGACGGTGCTGACGCGCACCCCGTGCTCGACCTCCTCGGCCCGCAGCGCGTCGGCGAACGCACGCAGGCCGAACTTCGAGGCGGCGTACGCCGACCACTCGGCGCTGGCGGCCAGCCCGGCGGAGGAGTTGACGAAGACGAACGTGCCGCGGGCGGCGCGCACGTGCGGCAGCAGTTCGCGGGTCAGGACCGCCGGCGCCGTGAGGTTGACCGTCACCTGCTCCTCCCACTCGGCGAGCCGCAGCCGCTCGACCGGCGCCAGGTCGACCACGCCGGCGACGTGGAGGACGGAGTCGACGGGCCCGTCGACCTGCCGCCCCACCCCGTTGAGGGTGCCCGGGTCGGCCAGGTCGGCGACCAGGAGCTGGGCGTCCGGGAAGGTCCGGGCGAGCTCCGCCGCGCGGGCGTCGCTGCGGGCGAGCAGGACGAGGCGGTCACCCCGCTCGACCAGGCGGCGGGCCAGCGCGAGCCCGATGCCCGAGCCGGCACCGGTGAGGACGTGCGTGCGGGTCATCGGGTGAAGACGATCTTGCCGAAGACGTCGCCCTCCGCCATCGCGGCGAAGCCGTCGCGGGCCTCCTCCATCGGGATCGCCCGGTCGACGAGCGGCCGGGCGCCCGTGGCGTGCAGGAACTTCACCAGCAGGTCGAGCTCGCCGCGGGTGCCCATCGTCGAGCCGATGATCGAGAGCTGCTTGAAGAACACGTGCGTGAGGCCGGCGTCACCGACGTCGGGGCCGGACGTGGTGCCGCTGATGACGATCCTGCCGCCCGGGCGAAGCGAGCGGATCGAATGGGTCCAGGTCGCCTTGCCGACCGTCTCCATGACCGCGTCGACCCTCACGGGCAGGCGCGCGCCGGACTCGAACACCTCGTGCGCGCCGAGCTCGCGGGCCCGCGCACGCTTGGCCTCGTCGCGGCTGGTGGCGAGGACCGTCAGGCCCGCCGCGCGCCCCAGGGTGATGAGCGCGGTGGCGACGCCACCGCCGGCGCCCTGGACGAGCACCGTCTCGCCGGGCTTGCAGCCGCCCTGGACGAAGAGCATCCGGTAGGCCGTCAGCCACGCGGTGGGCAGGCAGGCCGCCTCCTCGAAGGAGAGCGAGTCGGGCTTGGGGACGAGGTTGCGGCGCGGCACGACGACCTGGTCGGCGAAGGTGCCCTGGTGGCGCTCGGACAGCAAGGACCGACCCGGGTCGTCGGCCTCGTCACCCGTCCACCGCGGGTCACCGATGACGCCGTGGACGACGACCTCGTTGCCGTCCTCGTCGACACCCGCGGCGTCGCAGCCGAGGATCATCGGCAGCGACTCCTCGCGCAGGCCCACACCCCGCAGCGACCACAGGTCGTGGTGGTTGAGGCTGGCGGCCTTCACCGTCACCGTCGCCCACCCGTCGGGGGCCTCGGGAGCCGGTCGCTCGCCGACCACCAGGCCGTTCAGCGGGTCGTCGGAGGAGAAGGACTCGGCGTAGACGGCGAACATGATCACGAGCCTAGCGGGGCGCGACGCAGTCGCTCCCCGCGTGGGGAGGAGGTCGAGTAGCGCCCGCGGCCGAGCTTGCGAGGCCGCGACGGCGCGTACCGAGACCACCTAGCGAGTGGCGCCCGTTATCCGGTTGCAGGTCCTCGCACCGACCGGTTGGGTTGAGGCGGTGAGCATCGACGTACGTCCCTCGGAGGACTCCGCGAAGTACCTGGCCACCGACCAGCTCGTCTGGTTCGGCGAGGTCACCGACGCCGACCGCGACCACCTGCGGCTCGGCCTGCCGGAGGACCAGCGGTTCGTGGTCGACCTGCCCGACGGGCCGGAGGACCACCACGCCGGCATCTACGGCGTACGCCCGATGGAGATGTCGCTGCCCGGCGGGGCGCTCGTCCCGATCGCCGGCCTGACGTGGGTCGGCGTGCACCCCGACTCACGCCGCCGCGGCGTGCTGGCCGCGATGATGACCGACCACCTCACCCGCACCCGCGACGCCGGTACGGCGATCTCCGCGCTGCACGCGAGCGAGGCCGCCATCTACGGGCGCTACGGCTACGGCAACGCGGTGCTGACCCACCAGGTCGACCTCGGCCGCGGGACGACGTTCACCGCCCCGCACCTCGAGGACGAGGTCGCCGGCATCACCACCCACCTCCTGACCATGTCCGACTCAGGCGTCGCCGAGCGGATGCGCGCGTGCCAGCTCGCCCACGCGGGCGACTTCCCCGGCACGATCGTCGGCTCGCCCGACTTCTTCTCGCTCCTGTCGCTCGAGCCGCCGGAGCAGCTGCGCGACAAGGAGCGCCGCCGGATCATCTTCGCGCGCCATGACGGCGAGGACATCGGGTTCACCGGCCTGCGGCGCGAGCACAAGTGGGAGAACGCCCGTCCGTCCGGCACCGTGGTCGTGGGCACCTTCACCGGCGGACCCGCGGCACGGCTCGCCCTGGCCCGCCGGGTCGTCGACCTCGACCTGATGGGCACGACCAAGCTGGAGAACATCGGCGTCGACGACCCGATCCTCGGCTGGGTCGGCGGCCCCCGCGGAACCGGCGACATCAAGACCTGGGACAGCACGTGGATCCGGCTCGTCGACGTCGGGGCGGCCTGGCCGCTCCGGACCTACGAGTCCGACTGCGACGTGGTCGTCGAGGTGCACGACCGCCACGCACCCTGGAACGCCGGGCGCTGGCGCCTCACCACCACCTCGGGCGCGGGGGCGGCATCGCGCACCGACTCCCCCGCCGACGTCACCCTCGACGTGGCCGTCCTGGGCGCCGGCTACCTCGGCCACGGCATCGGCGGGCTGCTCCGCGCGGGTCTCGTGCAGGAGCACCGCCCCGGCGCGTACGCCGACCTGGCGCGGGCGATGCGCACCACGGTCGCTCCGGAGCCGTCGATCGGGTTCTGACCTCCGCCGGGCCGTCCCCGGTGGCCGGTGAACCCACCCGTTGACGGCAGGTCCGCCGCTGGTCAGGCTGACCCGCATGACCTGGACCAACTGGGTGGGCAACCAGTCCTTCGCGCCCGCGTCGACCGCCGCTCCCCGCGACGAGGAGGAGGTCGCCGCGCTCGTACGCCGGGCCGCCGAGCGCGGCCAGCGTGTCCGCGTCGCGGGCGCCGGGCACTCGTTCACCCCGGTGGTCCGGACCGATGGCCTGCTGCTCGACCTCTCGGCACTGCGAGGCGTCGTCGGCACCGACGTCGCGGCGAAGCGCGCGACCGCGCTCCCCGGCACGCTGATCCGTGACTTCTACGAACCTCTGTGGGAGGTCGGGCTGGCGCTGCGCAACCAGGGCGACATCGACACCCAGCAGATCGCCGGCGCCGTGGCGACCGGGACGCACGGCTCCGGCACGCGCTACACGAGCCTGTCCGGCGTCGTGCGCGGCGTACGCCTCGTGACGGCGACCGGTGACGTGCGCGAGATCGGCGAGGCGGACCTCGACCTGCTTCACGCGGCCCAGGTCTCCGTGGGGATGCTCGGGGTCGTGACGCAGCTCGAGCTCGAGGTCACCGACGCCTACCGGTTGCGTGAGCACGTCAGCCTCCGGACCTGGGACGACGTGATGGAGCACTGGGACCAGCTGGTCGACGAGCACCGCCACTTCGGGATGTTCTGGCTGCCGACCGAGGAGTCGGGCGCCCTCTACAACCTCGACGGCCACGGCGAGCGCCTGGCCGACCAGTGCTACGTCAAGGTCTACGACGAGGTCGGCCCGGACGTGCCGGACGACGACACCGTGGGCCGCCGCGTCGACCGGTGCTACCGGATCTTCCCGATGGTCTACGACCCCAACTTCCACGAGCTGGAGTACTTCGTCGCCCTCGACCGCGCTGCCGAGGCGCTCCACGCGATGCGCGAGCTGATGCAGCGCAGCCTCCCCGACTCCGTCTACCCGCTCGAGGTGCGCACGGTCGGGCCGGACGAGGCCTTCCTCTCCCCGCAGTTCCGGACACCCACGGTCGTCATCTCCGTCTCCGGCACGCCGGGCACCGACTACTGGGCCTACCTGCGCTCGGTCGACGCACTGCTCGCCGGGTTCGACGCCCGCGTCCACTGGGGCAAGCTGCACTTCATGACTCCCGAGCGGCTCCGCGAGCTCTACCCGCGGGCCGACGACTTCGTCGCGCTCCGCCGCGAGCTGGACCCGCAGGGCATGTTCCTCAACGACCACCTGCGGCCGCTGTTCGAGTAGCAGGCGCGTCGGACGACCAGATCTCCGTCCAGCACGACCTGCCACGCCTGCCGTTCGGCGTACGACTCGTGGTTGTGGTCGTTCGACACGCCGCGGCACGGCGACCGCCGGGCCGCTCTGGTCAGAGACGTACGTGGAGGGTGGCCGCCCAGGACGCCGCGTCGGGATCGTCGACGTCGGAGACGGCGTACAACGTCGCCCCCGTCTCGTCGGCGTCGAGCACCATCAGGCCTTCGACCTTGAGCACCCGACCGTCGTGGTCAGGCAGGGGCACGACGTCGACGACCTCGCCGTCGCGGATCCGCGCGAGCGCCGTCGCCGTCACCTCCCCGTCGTCGCGCGGGTTGGGGCTGTCCTCCGCCGCGGCGCAGGCGAGCAGGTCACCGTCCGCGAGCGCGACGACGTCGGTGATCGCCAGGCCGACGCCGTCGACGGAGCCGAGGTCGTAGCTTCGCGCCGACTCGACCGGCAGGTCCGCTCCGTGCTGTCCGGCAGCGGCGGCCAGAGCTGCATCGAGGTCGAGGTCGACGCTCCCGCTGAGCAGGCCGGCCGAGGGCAGGCCTCGGTGGAACCACCGCAGGCTGCGGCCGACGATGCAGGCGCCCTCGAGGTTGAGGTCGTCCGGGTCGACGTCGAGCGCCCTCGCCACGTCGGCGTACAGCCCGTCCATGTCTGTGCTCATGACCTCGGGCACGCCGTCCCTCATCCTGAGCAGGCACCACCGCATCCTCCTCGGCGAGGAGCCCGAGCCCATCAGGAGCACCGCCTCCTCGCCGTCGACCTCGACGCGGCAGGCCGTCTCGAGGTCGGGCTTGAGGTGCTTCGTGCCGGACTCCTCCTCGAACACCTCGTGTCCCTCGACAGGCGGGAGCAGGCGTACGCGCATCGACTCGGCGCCTGGGCGGAACCACGCCGCGTGTGTCGCGTCGTCCGACACCACGAGGCGGCCCTCGCCGAGACGGACGACCGCGGAGGCCGCTCTGACCGGTGACCCGTCGTCGAACCGGAGCCGCTCCGTCACCGACACCTCGACCTCCATGTCCCGATGCTGCCAGACATGCCGTGTGTCAGCTGGTCTGGCGCGGGCACGCGGTGGTCAGCCGGGTCGAGCGATGATCCGGACGCCTTCGGCGGTTCTCTCGCTCGTCGTCCTTGCCGGGCTCACCACGACGTACTCCTGGTCGACCCTCGTCGCAGAACCGCAGACGGCGTAGCCGGCGAAGATCAGGCCGGACGTCCCGTCGTTGTTGACCTGCACGCCCCACCCGTTGTCTGGGATCGTGTCGCTGTCGGCACCGCCCCCGAGCATGTTGTCGTCGAAGGGGAACGAGCCGTGCATGCTCAAGACCGTCTCCGACCCCGTCGCTGCCAGCCCGCCCCCAGTCGGGGACAGGCCGTCGGGGCAGAAGAGGTAGAGCGTCGTCACCCCGGGATCAGCGCCCAAGGGTCCGGTCCGGACGTAGACGAGGTCGAGGTCGCCACTTGCACCTGCTGGACCCGCGGGCCCCTGGAGTCCGGCAGGGCCTTGCGGCCCGGTCGGTCCCTGAGGCCCCGGGGACCCCTGGGGGCCCCTGGGGGCCTCTGGGAAGCTGTCCGGAGTCGAAGTCACGAGCCTTGAGGCTGCCGTCAACAACCTTGCGGGAGTCGACAGCGCTCGTGGCGATGTCGGCCCGCCTCACTTCCCCGTCCTTGATGTCCTTGCTCGTGATGAGTTGTGCCGCGTACGCCGTGCCGCCGCCCAGGGCGATGGCCAGGGCCACCGTCGAGGTGATGGCCGAGTAGTGGCTCGAGCTGAGCAGTCGTCCCATGAGCTCCCTCCATTCTCTCGCACGGCCCGTGGCCGCGTCGGCGCCGACCCGAATGGCCGGCGCCCGTCCGGTCACCTTCCGCCGGATCGAGCGTCAGGAACAGGGGCGCCCGTCCCGAACGGGTCGGGAATCGGAGGAAGTCCTCGAAGGACCGAGCGGCACGGGCGGGCGGACGGGCGGGCGGGCGCCTATCAGCGCCGGGCGACCCCGTCGCGCCGGGCAGCGTCGGCGACGGCCTCCCGCACCGCCCCCGGGACCCGCGGGTCGAAGGGCGAGGGGATGACCAGGTCCTCGCGCAGGTCGTCACCGACGAGCTCGGCGAGGGCGGTGGCCGCAGCGACCTTCATCCCCTCCGTGATCGCGGTGGCGTGCACGTCGAAGGCCCCGCGGAAGATGCCGGGGAACGCGAGGACGTTGTTGATCTGGTTGGGGAAGTCCGAGCGGCCGGTGGCGACGACCCGGGCGTACTTGTGCGCCAGGTCCGGGTGCACCTCGGGCGTCGGGTTGGCCAGGCCGAAGATGATCGCGTCGTCGGCCATCGAGGCCACGATCTCCTCGGGCACCTGACCGCCGGAGACGCCGATGTAGACGTCGGCGCCGGCCATCACGTCGGCCAGCGTGCCGCGGCGGCCGAAGTGGTCGGCGGTGTCGCGGGCCAGCGCCGCCTTGACCTCGGTCAGGTCCGACCGCGAGGAGCTTAGTACGCCCTGCCGGTCGAGGACCGCGATGTCCTTGACGCCCGCCTCGAGCAGGATGCGCGCCACGGCGACGCCTGCGGCACCGGCGCCCTGCACCACCACGCGGACGGTCGCGGCGTCACGACCGGTGAGCCGGAGCGCATTGGTCAGGGCGGCGAGCGCGACGACGGCGGTGCCGTGCTGGTCGTCGTGGAAGACGGGGATGTCGAGACGCTCCTTGAGCCGCGCCTCGATCTCGAAGCAGCGTGGCGCGGAGATGTCCTCGAGGTTGATCCCGCCGAAGCTCGGCGCGAGCCGGACGACGGTCTCGATGATCTCCTCGACGTCGGTGGTGTCGAGGCAGATCGGTACGGCGTCGACGCCCCCGAACTGCTTGAACAGCACCGCCTTGCCCTCCATCACCGGCATCGCGGCGGCCGGGCCGATGTCACCGAGGCCGAGGACGGCGGTGCCGTCGGTGACGACGGCGACCGTGTTGGGCACCCACGTGTAGTGCTGGGTCAGCGACGGGTCGGCCGCGATGGCCTCGCACACCCGCGCGACACCGGGGGTGTAGGCGAGGGACAGCTCGTCGGGGCCGGCCAGCGCGACCGTCGAGAGGATCTCCATCTTGCCGCCGACGTGCAGGTCGAACACCGGGTCGCCGGCGTGCGGGTGCGAAACCATGCCGGCGATACTCGCACAGCTCAGCGGTCCCGGAGCCTGCGTCCCACGCGTGGGGAAGGCCACACCCGCAGCCGGACGACGGCCAGCACGTCGACCTCGGGGACCGGTCCGCGGTGTCGCGAGTCGACCCCCTCGTCGGGGTTGTCGCTCAGCAACCACCAGCCGGCTGCGCCGGAGCGCGTACGACGTTCCTCGACCGCGCGCTTGACGGCCACCGTGCCGTCGACGAAGCGGGCGACGACGAGGTCGCCCGGCCGGGGCGGGGCGCCGTACCGGACGAGCAGCAGGTCGCCCTCGCGCAGCGTCGGAACCATCGACCGACCCCGGACCAGAGCCGTCCCGAACGGCGGTCCGGAGCGCCCACCCCGGGGGGCGGGACCCCGCTGCAGACGCCGCTTCACGCGGAGTAGTGTCGCAGCAGACGCACATCTTCCCGATCGAGAGGAACCCGATGCTCCGCCAGCTGCTCGCCCCCACCGTCGAGGTCTCCGCCCACTGCGACCTGCCGTGCGGCGTCTACGACCCCGCCCAGGCCCGCATCGAGGCCGAGTCGATCAAGGCGATCATCGCCAAGGTCGCGGACAACGACGACCCCGACTTCCGCACGCGCGCCATCCTCATCAAGGAGCAGCGCTCGGAGCTCGTCAAGCACCACCTGTGGGTGCTGTGGACCGACTACTTCAAGCCCCCGCACTTCGAGAAGTACCCCCAGCTGCACACGCTGGTCAACGAGGCCACCAAGCTGGCCGGTGCCTCCGGCACGAAGGGTGAGCTCGACGCCGGCAAGGCCGACGAGCTGCTCGCCAAGATCGACGAGATCGCGGAGATCTTCTGGGAGACGAAGAAGGCCTGAACGAAGTGAAGGCCTTCGAGTCATGAAGCGCGACCGAGCCTGCGAGATCGCGACCGAGAAGAAGGCCTAGCGGGCACCGCGCAGCAGGGATCGCTCGGGCCTTCTTCTGAGCGGCTTGCCGCTTCGCACGCCAACCACGCGCCGCACCGACCCACCGGTCGGTGCGGCGTTCGTGCGTTCCGGTCCCTCGCGCTGGCTAGGCTCCGGGCCAGCGGACGGAGGGCCGATGATCGAGCAGGTCGCGCTGCGTGACGGCACGGACGCCTTCGTCGTGCCCCTGGAGCGCACCGACCGGGCAGCGCTCATGGCGGAGTTCGAGACGCTCTCCCCCGAGTCCCAGCGCCGGCGGTTCCTCGCGCCGGTCAGGCACCTCAGCGACGCGATGCTGGACCACCTCGTCGACGACGTCGACGGCGTCGACCACATCGCCCTCGTGCTGTGCGCCGAGACGAGCCCCGACGTCTACGACCCCGTCGCGCTGGCTCGGATGGTGCGCTACGCCGACGTCACCGATGCCGCCGACCTCGCCGTCACCGTCAAGGACGAGTGGCAGGGCCGCGGGGTGGCCACCGTGCTGCTCGAGGTGCTGATGCGCCGGCGACCGGCGGGCGTGGACCGCATCGTCACCGAGGTGCTGCAGGACAATCCCGCGTCGCTGGGGATGCTCCGCCGCCTGGGCGCGGTGTCGCTGGAGGACGAGGGCAACGGGGTGTACGGCGTCGTGGTCGAGCTCGAGCCGGTCGTGACGCCGGTCGTGACGCCGTCGCCGGTGCCCGCAGGACGGGGCGAGGGCAGACCGGCTCCCCTGCTGCACGACCCGCGCCACCGCCACGACCTGCACACCCGCGACCAGCTGTGTCCGTGGTTCAGCTGATCGAGACCGTTACTGTGTGCGGAGCATCGGGCTCGAGGACGGGACATTGACGCAGATGGCAGACAACACGGGGGCATCTCGCGCCGACGTCGAGCTCCGGCTCCCCGCTGAAGGGGCCTACGCGACGATCGTCCGCACCACGGCCGCCGGGCTCGCGGCCCGGCTCGACTTCACGATCGACGACATCGAGGACCTGCGCATCGCCATCGGCGAGGCGAGCGCGCTCGTGATCCCCGAGGCCGACCCGGGCGTCGACCTCGTGGCGAGCTTCTGGTTCGGCCGCGGCTCGATGACCGTCGAGCTGCAGGCCGAGGCGATCGACGACCCCCCGCTCGACACCGAGAGCTTCGCCTGGCAGGTGCTCGACACGATGGCGCAGGACGCGTCGGCCGGATCCGAGGACGGGCGCTTCCGCGTCCGGTTCACGGTGACGTCGGCGGTCGCTGCGGGAATGACAGGTGCCGAGCTCTGACATGAGCACAGCCACGGGGGACACGGGGGACACGGCAGCCGAGGCTGCCCACGACCGCGGGATCGACGACGACGTCGTGCCCAGCGGTCTCGAGCACGTACGCGCGCGCAGTGCCGAGCTGTTCAGCGTGCTGCGCGACGACGAGGCGAGCAGCGCCGTGCGGTCGACGGCGCGTGACGACCTGGTGCACCTCCACCTGTCGTTGGTGGAGCACTGCGCCCGACGCTTCCGCAACCGCGGCGAGCCGTTCGAGGACCTCGTGCAGGTCGGCACGATCGGGTTGATCAAGGCGGTCGACCGCTTCGAGACCGATCGCGGCGTGGAGTTCTCCACCTACGCGACGCCGACGGTGATCGGCGAGATCAAGCGCCACTTCCGCGACAAGGGCTGGGCGATCCGGGTGCCGCGCCGCCTGCAGGAGCTGCGGATGCAGATCGGGAGCGCCACCGGCGAGCTCACCCAGAAGCTCGGCCGCTCCCCCACGCCTCGCGAGCTGGCCGAGGTCATCGGCTGCACGGTGGAGGAGATCATGGAGGGCATCGAGTCCTCCCACGCCTACGCGACGCTCTCGCTCGACGCCACCGACGACAACGACGACGGCCCGCCGGCCATGCTCGCCACGCTCGGCGTCGAGGACGCCAACATCGAGCACGTCGAGGTCCGCGAGTCGATCAAGCCGCTCCTCGAGGGGCTCGGCGACCGCGAGAAGCGGATCCTGCTGCTGCGCTTCTTCAAGAACATGACGCAGTCGCAGATCGCCGAGGAGATCGGCGTCTCGCAGATGCACGTCTCGCGCCTGCTCACGCGCACGCTCGCCCAGCTGCGTACGTCGCTCGAGGTCGACTAGGTCCGGGGCTGGGCCGCGTCCTCCTCCAGCACCTGCGTGGTCGCCGGGTGGAGCAGACCGGCGATGACCACCACGCCCGCGACCGCCAGCCCGATCGCCATCAGCGTGGTCGGGGCGTCGCGGAAGTTCCAGGCGAGTCCCAGCTGGATCAGCTGGGCCATCACGACCGGCCCGCGGGCCCAGCGACGGGTCTTCCACAGCGACCAGGCGCACCACGCCAGCCCGGCCGCGGCGGCGAGGAAGAACGCCGTCGTCGTGACGCCCATGGTGAGCCGGATCGAGCGGAGGTTGGCCAGCTCGAGGACGGCGAGAACGACGAGCACCAACGCCTCGAGCGCCACGAGAGCGGCGGCCACCTGCAGCGGGGGTGGGGCGACAGGGGCGGGACCAGGGGGATCAGCCTTCGGCGTAACGGGCACTGCACAACAGTAGTTGTGACGGACACGACCAGCGTTGGGGGTTGTGTGAACGTTCAAAGGTTGCAAGTCTGGTCGCTGCGCTTTCTGGCGCCCGGGCCCAGCTGAACGTCCGTAAACAGCAACCCGACGTGATGTGAAAGAGGGAATCCCCCACCCATGGATTGGCGCAGCCGCTCCGCATGCCTCGACGAGGACCCTGAGCTGTTCTTCCCGATCGGCAACACCGGTCCCGCGATCCTCCAGATCGAGGAGGCCAAGCAGGTCTGCCGTCGTTGTGAGGTACGGGAGCAGTGTCTTGCCTGGGCCCTCGAGGCCGGCCAGGACCACGGAGTCTGGGGCGGCCTCAGCGAGGACGAGCGTCGCGCGCTGAAGCGCCGCAACGCCCGCGCGCGCATCCGCACCGCCTGACGTCAGTCGACCGGCAGGTCTGCCTGCACCCGTGTGCCACGGCTCCCGGGGCCGATCTCGAGCACGCCGCCCAGCTCGGACTCCACCAGCGTGCGCACGATCGACAGGCCCAGCTGGGTCGACGAGTCGAGGTCGAAGTCGTCGGGCAGGCCCCGACCGTCGTCCTCGACCACGACGTGCAGCCGACCCACGATGCGGCGCGCGGTGACCACCACGCGGCCCGAGTGCTCCACCGTCGCGACCTCCTGGTCGGAGTAGCCGTGCTCGACGGCGTTCTGCAGCAGCTCGGTCAGCACCATCGCGAGCGGGGTGGCCGCCTCCGAGGGCAGCTTGCCGAAGGAACCCTCCCGCACGACGCGCACCGGCATCTCCACCCCGCTGACGTCGACGACCATCGAGCCGAGCCGGTCGGCGATCTCGTCGAAGTCCACGGTCTCCTCCACCGCGTGGCTCAGCGTCTCGTGCACGATCGCGATCGAGCCCACGCGGCGCACGGCCTCCTCGAGGGCCGCCTTGGCGTCCTCGGCGCCCGTACGACGCGCCTGCAGGCGCAGCAGCGCGGCGACCGTCTGCAGGTTGTTCTTCACCCGGTGGTGGATCTCGCGGATAGTGACGTCCTTGGTGACCAGCTCGCGGTCGCGGCTGCGCAGCTCGGTGACGTCACGCACCAGCAGCAACGCCCCGCTGCGCTCCCCCTGCGGACGCAGCGGGATGCTGCGCACGATGAGTGTGACCTCGTCGGTGCCGACCTCGGTCGCGCGCCCGTCGCGGCCGCCCAGCACGGCGCTCAGCGTCTCCTCGTCCGGCCGCCTGCGGGCCGGCACCAGCTCGCGCGTCAGGTCGGTGAGGACCAGGCCGGCGAGGTCGCCCTGCAGGCCGAGCCGGCGGTAGGCCGACAGCCCGTTGGGACTGGCGTAGACGACGCGGCCGGCCGGGTCGAGACGGACGAACCCGTCGCCCACCCGCGGTGAGTCGGCGTGGTCGCTGCGCTGGTCGCTGAGCGGGAAGTGCCCCGCGGCGATCATCTGCGTCAGGTCGGCCGCCGTCTGGAGATAGCTGAGCTCGAGCCGGCTGGGCGTGCGTACGCCGAGCAGGTTGGTGTTGCGACCGATCGTCGCGATCACCCGGCCGGCCCGGCGCACGGGGATGACCTCCACCCTCACCGGCACGTCGTCGCGCCACTCCGGGTCGCCCTCGCGCACCAGGCGCCCGGTCGTGAAGGCCTCGTCGAGCATCCGGCGGCGACCGGTCGGGATGAAGGTCCCCAGGACGTCGTCCACCAGCGCCGTCGGGCCGGTCGTGGGGCGCATCTGGCCGCCCGCCCAGTAGCCCTTGCCCTCGCGGTCCGCGAGCCACAGCACGAGGTCCGCGAAGGAGAGGTCGGCGAGGATCTGCCAGTCCGCCATGAGCAGCTGGAGCCACGCGACGTCGTCCTCGACGAGGTCGGTGTGGGCTCGCACGAGCTCGTGGAGGGAGGGCACCCCGCCAGCCTAGGGCCAGCCCGAGGCCGGGCTGGGGCAGCGTCCGAGGCCGGGATGGGGCAACGTCCGAGGGGGCTGGCAGGATGGGGCGCATGTCGATCGGCTACTGGGACCAGGTGCAGAAGGCCGGGTTCGAGGTCCCCTCGGACCGCCCGCTCGACGAGCTGACGGCCGAGCTCACCGCGATGCTCGGATCCACCCGGCCCGAGGTCCGCGACGGCACCGCCTTCCCCGCCCTCGCCACGTGGATCGCCAACGGCGTCTACGACGACCTGCTCGCCGGGCTCGGCGACGGCATGGTCGCCGGGCTCTCGGTCGGGCTCGGCGAGGACGGGACCGACAGCGTCTTCCGACGCAGCTTCAGCGCCCTGATCCTGGGCGCGTGCATCGAGCGTGACAACGAGCGGCACCTGCTGCCGGGCGCGAAGATCCTCGAGTGGGGCGACCGGGCGATGACCTGGTTCCTCGCCGAGCGCGACACCCGCGGCTACGTCCTGGAGAAGGGGTGGGCGCACACGGTCGCCCACGGCGCCGACACGTTGGGCGCGCTCGCCGAGTCCCCCCACCTCGCGGGGCCGGAGCACACGGTGCTCCTCGACATCGTGGCCGAGCGCCTGCTCGACCAGCCGGCCGACGCTCCCCTGGCCTCCGGTGAGCCGGACCGCCTCGCCGCCGCGGTGATGCAGGTCCTGCGGCGCAACACGCTCGGCGTCGACACCCTCGAGCCGTGGGTGCACCGCCTCGGGGCCGCGGCCAACCCCTACCGAGGGGTGGTCGACCACGACCCCTACGCCCTGACGGCCGCGCCGCAGGCGTTCCTCCGCGCGCTCTTCCTGCACCTCTCGCTGGGTCACGAGCCGCCCGCTGTGCGGCCCGACCTGCTCCTCGTCGTGATCGACGCGCTGCGGATGACCAACGCTCCCTACCTGCGAGTAGACACCCGCTAACCTGCGGGGCATGAGCGATATTTCCGGTCACAGCGGCGAGCTGGCCGTGCACGTCGCCCGCGCGCACGGCGTGGAGACGATGTTCACCCTCTCCGGCGCCCACGTCTTCCCGATGTACGACGGCGCAGTGCGGATCAACCAGGATGGCCAGGAGCCGCAGATGCGGCTGCTCGACGTGCGCCACGAGCAGACCGCCGCCTTCGCCGCCGAGGCGACCGGCAAGCTCACCCGCGTCCCCGGGCTCGCCGTCCTCACCGCCGGTCCCGGCGTCACCAACGGCATCAGCGCGATCGCGCAGGCCCAGTTCGCCGGCTCCCCGATGGTCGTGGTCGGCGGCCGCGCCCCGCAGAACCGATGGGGCACCGGCTCGCTGCAGGAGCTCGACCAGCCGCCGATCATCGCTCCGGTCGCGAAGGCGGCGAGCACCATCATGACCGCGGGTGACGTCGCGGCCGGCGTCGACGAGGCCTTCACCCTGGCCCGCTCGAGCCACCGCGGCCCGGTGTTCGTCGACGTGCCGATGGACGAGTTCTTCAACTCGGCGTCCGGCACCGTCGGGTCGGGCGAGGGCACCCGCATCGAGCCCGACGGCGACGCCATCGCCACCATCGCCGGCCTGCTCGCGCGGGCGCAGCGTCCCGTCCTCATCCTCGGCACCGACGTGTGGGCCGACCACGCGGAGGCGGCCGCGCTGCGCTTCGTCGAGGACCTCGGCATCCCGACGCTCACCAACGGCATGGGCCGCGGCGTCATCCCCGGCGGGCACCGCTCGCTGGTCACCAAGGCCCGCGGTGCGGCGCTGTCCGGGGCGGACCTGGTGGTCGTCGTGGGCACCCCCCTCGACTTCCGCCTCGGCTACGGCGCCTTCGGCGGCCCGGACAAGAACCCGACGGGCGAGTTCGCCCGCGTCGTCCACATCGCCGACTCCCCCGGCCAGGTCTCCGGTCACGCCGAGCTCGCCGCGTCCGTCGCGGGCGACCTGACCACGGTCCTCGACGGTCTGCAGAGGGCGATCGAGGGCGGCGACAAGCCCGACTGGCACGCGTGGGCCGACACGCTGCGCGACCAGGTGAAGGCCGCCGCGGAGAGGGATGCGCAGCTCCTCACCGCCGAGGCCGACCCGATCCACCCCGCCCGCATCTACGGCGAGCTGGTCCCCCGCCTCGAGGACGACTCGGTCGTGATCGGCGACGGCGGCGACTTCGTCTCCTTCGCCGGGAAGTACGTCGAGCCGAAGCGGCCCGGCGGCTGGCTCGACCCCGGCCCCTACGGCTGCCTCGGCGCCGGTCTCGGCGCGGCGATCGCGGCCCGCGTCGCGCGGCCGAGCGCCCAGGTCACGCTCCTCCTCGGCGACGGCGCCGCCGGCTTCTCGCTGATGGACGTCGACACGCTGGTGCGCCACGACCTGCCGGTCGTCATGGTGATGGGCAACAACTCCGCCTGGGGCCTGGAGAAGGGCCCGATGCAGATGCTCTACGGCTACGACGTCGTCGCCGACCTCGCCCAGCGCACGCCGTACGACGACGTGGTCAAGGCACTCGGCGGCGCGGGCGAGACCGTGACCGACCCGAAGCAGATCGGGCCCGCCCTCGACCGGGCGTACGCCTCGGGCGTGCCCTACCTCGTCAACGTGATCACCGACGTCGAGGCGGCCTACCCGCGCAACACCTTCGGCATCTGAGGTCCCCGTCGTGGAGATCCGCCGGATCCGGCCCGGGGAGCACGCCGCCGCCGGCGACGTGTGCGTGGCGGCGTACGACCCGCTCCTGACCGGCGCCGAGGACGACTACCGCGAGCGGCTGCACGACGTCGCGACCCGTGACGCGCAGGCCGAGGTGTGGGTGGCCGCGATCGAGGACCGGGTCGTCGGCGTCGTCACCTACTGCCCGCCCGGCTCCCCGTGGCGCGAGATCGGGCGCGACGACGAGGGCGAGTTCCGGATGCTCGCGGTCGATCCGGCTGCCCAAGGATCGGGTGCGGGCACCGCCCTCGCCCGGCTGTGCGAGGAACGGGCCCGCGAGCACGGGGCATCCGGCATGGCGTTGTCGTCGCTCGCGACGATGGCCGCCGCGCACAAGGTCTACGGGCGCCTCGGCTACACCCGTGACCCCGGCCGCGACTGGTCGCCGGTGCCCGGGGTCGACCTGCTGGCGTTCAGCAAGACCTTCTGAGGCGTCAGCAGCGGCGGACCGTCGACGGGTCGGTGGGGTCGTCGAAGCAGACCGTGCCGGTCGGGATGCCGGTCATCCGTCCGCCACGGAGCAGCTGCCACCCCCAGGTCCGCCACGTCCCGTCGTCGTCGGCGACGGCCGTGACCAGGCCTCCGCGGCTCGTCAGCCACGTGCGCGACGAATCGTCGTCGGCGAGCTCGACCTCGCCCACCGGCTCGAGGACTTGCAGTCGGTCGCCGTCCTGCGCGAGCACCCGGACGTACGACGGGTCCGACGCGGAGGTCACGAGGAACGACGCGCCGTCGGACATGACGGAGATCGGCTGCACCGTGGAGACCCGCGGGTCGTCGACCTCCAGCTCGTGCCGGATCGCGGGACCGTCGTCACTCTCCACCACTAGGACCGGCGGCGCCCCGTCCTCGATCCGTGCGGTGTAGCGGTAGCCCTGCTCGAACCGCGCGCCCTCTCCCGGCCCGAACGTCTGCCGCGCCACGTCGCCGTCCGTCGGGAGGTCGTCGATCGCGCCCTCCTCGCAGGGCGTGCGGCCCCCCTCGGCGCTGTCACGCACGCAGCCCTCCTCGACCGCAACGAGCACGCCGGCGTCGGTGAGCTGCCAGCTCCAGGTGTCGAGCACGATGGACCTCGGACGCGCGAGGGTCATGTTGCCGGCCGCATAGCTGTTGACCGACCTGCTCGACCAGAGCCTGCCGCCCTCCAACCAGTAGTCCTGGATCCGCACCATCTCGTAGTGCGCGGTCCGGGTGCCCGGCACCGGGACCTCACCCCGCAGGAGCAGCTCGGGGTCTGCCGCGACCGCCTGGACGAGGAGGCCGTCCCGCAGGTCGAAGACGAGCGGATAGCCACCGTTGACGAAGTCGTCGTGGTAGAGCACCAGCTCCTGGTCGCCGTCGCCGTCGGCGTCGATCGGGTCGAGCACGTTGGTGGCGATCGTCGTCCCGAGCTCCGCGATGCCGTAGGCCACCTCGCCCGTGCTGCTGAGCGTCGTCTCCAGCCGGTAGCGGCCGTCGAAGTCCTTGGTCGGCTCGCCCCGGAAGACGACCGTCTCGTAGCTGCCGTCGCCGTCGAGATCGAGCCGCGGCTGTCGATCGGAGTCGTTGCGCTCCCAGTTCCGACCGACGTCGGACGGCACCTCGACCTTCGGTGCGTCGGGCTTCGGCGCGACGTCGTCGGAGCGCGGGTTGCGGGACAGCCCCTGCAGGACCACGCCGAGCACCAGCAGCACCACCGCCGCGGTGGCGAGCAGCACCCACGGTGACTGCCAGCGCGGTCGCAGCTGCACGACGGGGCTCAGCGGGGCGAGGTGTTCGGGCCGCACCTGCTCGGCGCGCGCGGCGAGCGCGGCGCGCAGCCGGTCCTCCATCTCCGACATCGTGTCCGGCGTGCTCATCGCTCCCCCTTCCCCGAGCTCGTCGTGGACTTCATGGCCTTCTCCAACGCGACGAGCGCGCGGCTGGCGGTCGACTTGACCGTGCCCTGGCTGATCGCGAGCGTCTGCGCGATCTCGGCCTCGGACAGGTTCGACCAGTAGCGCAGCACCAGGACCTCCCGCTGCCGGGGGGCGAGCTGCTGCAACGCCTCGATGACCTCCCGGTGCTCCTCCGCCAGCACCGCGCTGTCCTCGGGCGAGGGTGGTGACAGGTCGTGAGGGGGCGAGTACGCGCGGGCCGTACGCCGCCTGCGCAGCGCCGAGCGAGCCGTGTTGACCACCGACACCCGGAGGTAGGCCAGCGCCTTCGACGGATCCTTCACCGCGTCCGGGCGGCGGGCGAGCGCAGCGAACGCGTCCTGGACGACGTCCTCGGCCGAGGCGAAGTCGTCGACCAGCAGCACGGCCATCCTCACCAGCGAGAGCCGGTGGGCGGCGTAGAGCTCGGTGATGTCCACCGACGGCTCCATCCCGATCCCCACCCCTGCTGCCCTCGCGCTCATGTCTGGTAGACGTGTGTCAGTCCCTCAGGTTGCCCCACCGACCCCATGATTCCCGGAAGGCCTGCCCATGCCGCAGCTCGAGCCCGCCACGCTGACGTACGTGGTCACCGACGACGACACCGCCGCGGCTGTCGGCAGCGGGTCGCTGCCCGTCCTCGGTACGCCGCGACTGCTGGCGTGGCTGGAGGCCGCGACCTGCGCGTGCGTCGCGCCTGTGCTCCCGGACGGGTCGACCAGCGTCGGCACGCGGGTGCAGGTCGAGCACCTCGCGGCGAGCCCGGTCGGCGCCGAGGTCGAGGTCAGCGCGTCCAGCGCCTACGAGGACGGCCGCCTCCACCGGTTCACCGTGAGCGCCCGCGACGCAGCCAGCGGGAAGGTCCTCGCCGCCGGGGAGATCACCCGGGTCGTCGTCGACGCGGAGCGGTTCATGTCGCGGCTCTGACCGGCCGCACCAGCACTCAGAGCTCGCGGAGCACCCGGGCCGGGGACCCGACGGCGACGACCCCGGCGGGCAGGTCGCGGGTGACGACCGACCCCGCACCCACGACGGTGTCGGCACCGATGGTGACGCCGGGGCAGACGATGACGCCGCCACCGAGCCACACGTTGTCGCCGATCGTGATGGGCTCGGCGGCCTCCCACTTGTCACGCCTGGGCTGGGGCTCGAGCGGGTGGGTGGCGGTCAGCAGCTGGACGTTCGGGCCGATCTGGACGTCGTCGCCGATCGTGATCGCGGCGACGTCGAGGAAGGTCACGCCCCAGTTGACGAAGGTGCGGGCGCCGATCGTGGTCTGGTAGCCGTAGTCGCACTGGAGCGGCGGCCGGACCTCGCTGTGCTCACCGAGGCCGCCCAGCAGCTCCTCGAGCAGCACGCGCCGACCGTTCGCGTCGTTGGGGTCCATGGTGTTGATCCGGTGCGCGAGCCCCTGGGCGCGTTGCGACTCCTCGGCCAGGACGGGGTCATCGGAGATGTAGGGCTCCCCCGCCAGCATCCGCTCCCGCATGCTCTTCTCGCTCATCGCGCCAACGTACAAGGCAGGCTCGGTCAGGCCCACGGGTCGGTGACCTGGCGCAGCATCCTCATCGTCGCCTCCAGCTCCCGCATGCGGGACGCCCCGAGGTGCTGCTCCCACTCCCCCAGGGCCTCGGCGACGACCGCGTCCGCGGCGTCCCCCACGGCGCGGCCACGCGCCGTGAGCCGGACGCGCTTCGCCCTCCCGTCGGCCGGGTCCGGGACGCGTTCGACGTAGCCCGAGCCCTCGAGCTGGTCCACGAGGAACCCTGCCGACTGCTTCGTGATCCGGGCACGCGCCGCCAGCGTCACGGTCCGGGTGCCGTCCGGGTCGACCTGGGCCATCAGGCGGGCCTGGGTGGGGGTCACGTCGGTGGCGCCCGCGGCCACCACAGCGTCGTACGCCCGGGCCTCCAGCGACCGGGCGGCGACGTACATCAGCACGCCGACGTTGGGCTGGTCGTCCGTTGACGTCGTGGTCTGCACGGGTCCATGATAGTCAGATAATCTGACTACTAGGTGACACCATGGACAGCGACACGATCTGGAGCCACATCGACACCGAGCGCAGCGCGCTGGCCGACGTGCTCGCCGGCCTCCCCGACGACGCGTGGAGGACGCCGTCGCTGTGCGCCGCGTGGACGGTCCGTGACGTGGCCGCCCACCTCGCCCTCTCCCACGCCGGCGCACGCGAGCTCCTCGCCGCGGCCGTCCGGTCCGGCTTCCGCTACCACGCGATGGTCCGCGACTCCGCGATCCGCAGCCCGCTCGGCCACGAGGAGATCGTCGAGCGGCTGCGCGGGTTCGTGGGCTCGAGGCGGACCGTCCCGCTGGTGTCCGAGCGCGAACCGCTGCTCGACGTCCTGGTGCACACGCAGGACATCTGCGTCCCGCTGCAGGTCGACCATCCGATGCCGACCGACGCCGCCGTCGTGGCCCTCGAGCGCGTGCTGTGGTGGTCGCGGCGCATGCCCATCGGTCCGCGCCTGAGCGACGTCCGCCTCGTGGCCACCGACGTGGCGTGGGAAGCCGGGGCGGGACGACGGGTGGAGGGGCCGGCGCAGTGGCTGCTGCTCGCTGCGGCGGGGCGCGCCGAGGCACACCACCACCTGCGCGGCGAGGTGGCCGCCCTCTCCTGAGGCAGGTCCGGACATGCAAAAGTCCCCGCCGTGGCGGGGACTTCTACGAGATGACGGCGCGGGTGCGCGTCAGGCGTTGGGGCGCTTGCCGTGGTTCGCGCCCTTCTTCTTGCGAGCGCGGCGCTTGCGTCCGGTCTTGCCCATGGTGGTCCTCCTGGAGTCGGTGCTCGGAGCAGTGTCTCAAATCCGCCCGGAGGCGGCCAATCGGGTCGGGCACGGCCGGGTCGAGCCGAGGCTCAGGCGTTGCCCTCGGTGATCTGCACCCGCACCTCGCGGAGCTGCAGGCGTACGCGGTCGCGGAGGGACTCGGGCGCGGACTCGGAGCAGGAGCGGGCGACGAGCTGCTTGACGGCCTTCTGGAGGTCGTGGCGCTCGAGGCACGGACCGCACTCGCGCAGGTGCATCTCGACGACGGCGCAGTCGGCCTGGTCGAGCTCGTTGTCGATGAAGTAGACGATGCGCTCGATGTAGTCGACACAGTCGTCCTTGCCGTGCTCCATGTCGTGCTCGTGGCTGCTCACGACTCGTTCCCCTCTCCCAGGCCGGGCACGGTGGACGCCGGCAGCAGGTCGTTGGCCCGCACGTAGTCGGCGAGCATGTCGCGGAGCTGGCGGCGTCCGCGGTGCAGGCGCGACATGACGGTGCCGATCGGGGTGTCCATGATCTCGGCGATCTCCTTGTAGGGGAACCCCTCGACGTCGGCGAGGTAGACCGCGAGGCGGAACTCCTCGGGCAGTCGCTGCAGCGCGTCCTTGACCTCGGAGTCGGGCAGGTGCTCGAGCGCCTCCATCTCCGCGGACCGGAGGCCGGTCGAGGAGTGCGACTCCGCGCGGGCGAGCTGCCAGTCCTCCACGTCCTCGGACATCGACTGCTGCGGCTGGCGCTGCTTCTTGCGGTAGGAGTTGATGTAGGTGTTCGTCAGGATCCGGTAGAGCCAGGCCTTGAGGTTGGTGCCGGGCTTGAACTGGTGGAAGGCGCTGTAGGCCTTCGCGAACGTCTCCTGCACGAGATCCTCGGCGTCGGCGGGATTGCGGGTCATCCGCATCGCCGCGCCGTAGAGCTGGTCCAGGTAGGGAAGCGCGTCGCGCTCGAAGCGTGCGGAGCGCTGGTCGGAGGTCTCGTCCTCGACGGCGACCTCTGCAGGTGGGGACATCTCGTCCCGGAGCGATTCAGTCATCGCCTCCCACAGTACCGCCGTGGGTCGATCGAGGGTCAGTGCAGTCACACCGACCTGAACACCTCACCCCCGCCGGGGATTCCCGACGACCTCGCGCACCATCCACTCGAGCGTCGACTCGACGACGATCCCCATCGCCTCGTCCTGGCTCACCTCGCCCCGCGCGGGCACCTTGAGGCCGTGGTCGCCGCCCGGGATCACCACCACGTCGAGCCCGTCGAGGTCGCCGGGGAACTCCTCGGGCCGCCCCATCGGGTCGCGCTCCCCCTGCACCACGAGCGTCGGCAGACCGACGGCCTGCAGCTCCGGCATCCTGGTCGGCTCGGTCCTGCCCGGCGCGTGCAGCGGGAAGGACAGGGCCAGACATCCCGATGCGCCCAGCGTGCGCGCCGTACGGGCCGCGGAGCGGGCGCCTGCGGACCGGCCGCCCACGACGAGGGGCGTCCGCACGCGCATCACGTCGGCGGCGCACCGGAGGGCGGCGTCGAGGGTCGGCGGGGCGGTCGCGATCTTGCGGCCCGCGACCCGCCACGGCTGCTCGAACAGGACGACCGAGACGCCCTGGGCGGGCAGGGCGTCGGCCAGTGCCCACAGGTCCCGCGCGTCCACGCCCCCGCCGGCGCCGTGGCTCAGCAGCATCGTCGCGATCGGGCTCGTGGCACGACGCGTGTGCAGCCGACCCTCACCGTGGGGTGTGGCGACCGTCCGGACAGAAGCCTTCTTCACTCGACATCCTCCAGGGGCAGCGGCTCGACGAGCTCGGGTCCGTTGTTGCGCACGTTGCTGACCAACGTCGGCACGGCGTAGGCCTCGAGGCGACCCGGGGCCGCGGGCACGAGGAGCGAGGTGTCACCGGGCGTGGTCGGGTCGAGCCACTCGTGCCAGCGCTCGCGCTCGACCATCAGCGGCATCCGGTCGTGGATGTGGCCGAGGGAGTCCTCGGCCTCCGTCGTGAGCACGGTGCAGGTCCAGCGGAACCGGGCGGGGTCGTCCTCGGCCCTCGTCGGGTCGCGCCAGATCTCGTAGAGCCCGGCCATCGCGAGCACGCCACCGTCCTTGGGGCGGATGAAGAAGGGCTGCTTGACCGGCTTGCCCTTGGCGTTGGTGCGCGACGTCGGGTACCACTCGAAGTAGCCGTCGGCCGGCAGCAGCGCCCGCCGGGTGGCGAAGGCCTTGCGGTAGGCGGGCTTCTCCGCGACGGTCTCCATCCGGGCGTTGATCATCCGGTTGCCGATCGAGGGGTCCTTGGCCCAGGACGGCACGAGCCCCCACGTCAGGACGCGGAGCTGGCGCTGCGGGGGCTCGGACGCGTCCCCCCCGGACTCCCGCGACGGCGGGCGCTCGACGACGGCGTAGACCTCCTTGGTCGGCGCGACGTTGTAGTCGGCCGCCAGCGGCGCAGCGATCCGGGTGTCGACGACCTCGAACTCCTCGACGAGGTCGTCCGGGCTCCGGGACGAGGCATAGCGACCGCACACGGGACCCACCCTAGGGGAGCCCGGCGCGGTGGTCCGCTCAGCCGCGGGCCAGCTCGTCGAGCAGCATGCCGGCCACGGCATCGGTGGTCGGGAGCCCCTCGATCCACACCCGCACCAAGCCGTGCGGCTCGGTCCCGTCGAGGAGGGTGCGCAGCACCCGGACCCGCCGTCCGAGGTGGTCGTCGCGCCGGGTCAGGATCCCCACCCGGTGCATGCCGAGGCGTGCGACGGTCTCGTCGCGGGCGAACGCCGTGCGCGCCAGCTCGCCCGACCGCGCCACGCGCATCGCCCGGGTGAAGTGGTCGCCGGGCTCGTCGGACGGGTCGCCGCCGGACGGCATCTCGAAGACGACGAGGGCGTAGCCCCCGATGCCGGCGTCCGTCCCGGCGCCGCCGAGGCGGTAGAGCTCCGAGAGCCGGCTGCGCAGGTGGGCCTGGCTGGACAGCCCGGTGAGCGGGTCCTCGCAGGAGAGCTGGTTGAGGTAGCCCAGCGTGGTCTCGCTCCACGCCGTGACCAGCGCCGTCACGACGTCGTACGACGGATCGTCGCCGGTGACCCCCTGCCACGTGGCGCGCAGCCCGGCGAGCGTCTCCTCGACGGACGCCCCGTCGCGGGCCAGCTCCTGGCCCGCGACGGAACAGACGTCGATGACGTCCGATCCTGAGGTGAGCGCTTCTCCGACAGCCTCGAACCGGTGCGGCAACCCCGACCGCTCGACGGTGGGCTCCGGCTCGCTCACCCCAGGATCGGCAGCCGCGAGTCGTCGCCCCAGCGTGGCGAAGATCTTCACGGCATACCCCCCTCCGGGTCCTCCGGTCATGAGCTGGTCGTGCCCAGCCCATGCTCTGTGAATGTGACGGTGCTCATGGCGACCCATGACGCGGACCAGACCGACGTTTCCGTTTCTTCACTTTCCGGGGCCGTCGATGCCCCTGCGGGATAGAGTCGGATGGCCCGACGACCGTCGGGTGAGGTTCCCGGAAGCGTCCAACATGAGCGTCGAACCATGAGCGTGACCACCAGCGTCGAGGCGCCCAGCGACGCCGAGCTGATCTCGGCGGTGCGCGGCGGGGACCTCGATGCCTACGGCACGCTCTTCGAGCGCCACGTCGACGCGGCCCGTCGGCTCGCGCGCCAGCTCGTCCCCGCGGGGGACGCCGAGGACCTCGTCTCCGAGGCGTTCGTCAAGGTGCTGGCGGTGCTCCAGCGCGGCGGCGGCCCCGACCTCGCCTTCCGCGCCTACCTGCTGACCGCGGTGCGCCGGCTCCAGGTCGACCGCTTCCGGGCCGGGAGCCGGCTGCACACGACCGACGACATGGAGGCCTTCGACCCGGGCGTGCCGTTCCGCGACACGGTTGTCGAGGGCTTCGAGAGCGCCGCAGCCGCAGCCGCCTTCGCCAGCCTCCCCGAGCGCTGGCAGCTCGTGCTGTGGCACACCGAGGTGGAGGGCGACAAGCCCGCCGACATCGCACCGATGCTCGGGATGAGCGCCAACTCGGTCTCCGCGCTCGCCTACCGCGCCCGCGAGGGACTCCGCCAGGCCTTCCTGACCCAGCACGCCGCGGAGCTCGACGAGGACACCTGCCGGTGGACCCACGGCCAGCTCGGGGCCTACGTCCGTGGCGCCTCGTCGCGCCGCGACGCGACCAAGGTGGAGCACCACCTCGACGAGTGCCGCTCGTGCATGGCGATCTACCTCGAGCTCACCGAGGTCAACTCCAACCTCGGCGCCCTCCTCGCCCCGCTCCTCCTCGGTGGCGTCGCGACCGCCTACGTCGGCTCCACCGCCGTCTCCGCCGTGGCGCCGGTCGGCATCGGAGTGGTGCTGGGCCGCGTCCGCGACCTGCTGACGGGCAACGCCGGTGTCGCCGCGGTCGCGGGGGTGGCGGTGAGCACCGTCGTCGTCGCCGGCGGGATCGCCCTCGGGCTGCGCGGCCCCACCACACCCACCGCCGCACCGACACGTGCTGCGACGTCGGACAGCTCGACCACGAGCGCCGGCGGGGATGCCTCCTCGATCACCGGCGACCGGTCGCCGAGGAGCCTGCGGCTCCGATCCGGTCCGCCGGCGCGCGTCCTTCCGCCCGGTGACGTCGACGTCACCCCCGGCTCCGTCCCCGCCACCGACACCACCCCGGGATCCGACTCCACGCAGGGCACCGACCCGACGCTCGACAGCGACGACACGCAGGGCACCGTCCCGGGCCAGACGCCGACGTCGAACCCGACCTCGAACCCGACGTCCAACCCGACGTCCAACCCGACGTCCAACCCGACCTCGAACCCGACCTCGAACCCGACCTCGAACCCGACCTCGAACCCGACCTCGAACCCGACGTCGAATCCGACGTCGAATCCGACGTCCAACCCGACCTCGAACCCGACCTCGAACCCGACGACCAACCCGACGACCAACCCGACGACCAACCCCACGACCAACCCCACGACCAACCCGACCCCCACCCAGGACCCGAGCCCGACGCCGCCGGCCGCCGACGCCTCGGTGTCCGGGACGGTCGGCGGGGCACGTCCGACGTACACCGTGGTGGTGCGGGTGGCAGGTCTCGGCGGGACGACCGCCCAGCTGCGGATCGAGGGCATCGACGCAGAGGTCGTCCGCACCGCCGACGGTCGGTGCACCGCCGTCAAGACGGTCGCCACCTGCCAGGTCTCGGGCGACACGTCCGTCACCGTCGAGGTGGTCATCCCGCAGGGCGGCGCGGTGGTGGCGACGCTGACGCCACCCGGGAGCGACGCCGACAGCGGCAACAACACCTGGCGCGCGACCCTCGGCTGACCACCCGGCGCTCGGCCCGGGGCCGCACCCCTGTGGACGGAGCGCCCTCCCCCGCGCATCGTGTAGACAGGGACGCATGACGATCACCCGGTTGCTCGCACGTCCCATGCTGGCCACGATCTTCGTCGCCGGCGGCATCAACGCCCTCCGCAACACCGAGGTTCACGCGGCGAAGGCGAAGAAGGTGACCGACAAGGTGGTGCCGGTCGCCCGGCAGGCGGTGCCCAAGGCCCCGATCCCCACCGACCCGGCCACACTCGTCCGGATCAACGCCGGCGCCCAGATCCTGGCCGCCGCCGCCCTGGCCACCGGACGCGCTCCGCGTCTCAGCGCGACCGTGCTGGCGGCATCCCTCGTGCCCACGACCCTCGCCGGCCACGCCTTCTGGAACGAGAACGACCCCCAGACCAAGAACGCCCAGCGCCTGCAGTTCTACAAGAACACCTCAGTGTTCGGCGGCCTGCTCCTCGCCGCGGTCGACACCGAGGGCAAGCCCGGGCTGGCCTGGCGGGCCCGTCGCGCCGCCGCCGACGTGCGCCGCGAGGCCAAGCAGGTCGCCAAGGACGCCCGCCGCGAGGCAAAGCTCGCCAAGGCCCACCTGACCTGACCTCGATAGGGTGCGCGGGTGAGTGACCTCTGGCCGGCCCCGCGCCCCACGGACCCCGTCGACCGGGTCGTCTCGCTGCCCGGCAGCAAGTCGCTCACCAACCGCGCCCTCGTGCTCGCCGCGATCGCTGACGGCCCGAGCGTCGTACGACGTCCCCTGCGCTCGCGCGACACGCTGCTCATGGCCGCCGCCCTCACCTCGCTCGGCACGGGCATCGACGACATCGGCTCCGGGGACTGGGCGGTCGCGCCTGCCGCCTGGGACCGCGACGCCGACGTCGACTGCGGCCTCGCCGGGACGGTGATGCGCTTCGTCCCGCCGGTCGTCGGGCTGGCGGACGCCACGGTCCGCTTCGACGGAGACCCCCACATGCGGCTGCGCCCGGTCGGCCAGATGCTGACCGCGCTGGGCGCGCTCGGTGTCCGGGTCGACGACGGCGGTCGGGGGGCACTCCCCTTCGCCGTGCGCGGCACGGGCTCCGTGCCCGGAGGCACGGTCACCATCGACGCCAGCGCCTCGTCGCAGTTCGTCTCGGCGCTGCTGCTCGCGGGCGCCCGCTACGACCAGGGCGTCGACGTACGCCACGTCGGCAAGCCGGTGCCGTCGCTCCCCCACATCGAGATGACGGTGCAGATGCTCCGCCAGCACGGGGTCGACGTCGACGACGGCGACGCCAACCGCTGGTCGGTCGCCCCCGGGCCGGTCCGCGCCGTCGACCACGACATCGAGCCCGACCTGTCCAACGCGGCCCCGTTCCTCGCCCTCGCGGCCGCCACCGGCGGCCGGGTCACCGTCACCGACTGGCCAGCCGCCACCACGCAGCCCGGCGACGAGCTGCGCGAGATCCTCACCCTCATGGGCTGCGAGGTGAACCTGGTCGACGGTGACCTCACCGTGACCGGACCCCCGCGGCTGTCCGGGGTCGACCTCGACCTGCACGACGTGGGCGAGCTGACCCCGGCGGTCGCCGCCCTCTGCGCCCTGGCCGACTCCCCCTCCCACCTCCGGGGGGTCGCGCACATCCGCGGCCACGAGACCGATCGCATCACCGCGCTGGCCGCCGAGCTCGGCCGGCTGGGGGCAGACGTCACCGAGCGCGAGGACGGGCTCACGATCAGGCCGGCGACCCTGCACGGCGGCACGTTCCGCACCTACTCCGACCACCGCATGGCCCACGCGGGCGTCATCCTCGGCCTCGCGGTCGACGATGTGCTGGTCGAGGACGTCGCGACCACGGCGAAGACCTTCCCCGACTTCGCGAGCGCGTGGAGCCGGGCCGTGCACGGGCCCGGGGCGACCTCGTGACGACCGGGCGCTACTCGGACCACGACCACGAGCACTACGAGCGCCCTCGCCGCCGCACCCGCCCCCGCACCAAGGACCGTCCGACCTACGACGACGCCGTCGCAGGTCGCGTCGTCACCGTCGACCGCGGCCGCTTCACCCTGCTCGTCGACGGCCATCGGGTGATGGCGATGAAGTCGCGCCCCCTGGGCCGCAAGGGCGTCGTGGTCGGCGACCACGTCCGCGTGGTCGGTGACACCAGCGGCGACGACGGGTCGCTCGCCCGGATCGTCGAGGTGGTCCCCCGCGCCACCACGCTCCGCCGCACGGCCGACGACGACGACCCGGTCGAGCGGGTGATCGTCTCCAACGCCGACCAACTGGTCGTGGTGACCGCGCTGGCCGATCCCGAGCCGCGCCCGCGCCTGATCGACCGCGCGCTCGTGGCGGCGTACGACGCCGGGATGGCGCCGCTGCTGTGCCTCACCAAGGCCGACCTGGCCGACCCCGAGGTGCTGCTGTCGACCTACCGCTCCCTCGGCGTGCCCTGGGTCGTCACCCAGCTCAAGGGCGAGGGCGCCGGCGACCTGGCCGAGCTGCGCGAGCGGCTGCGCGGGCGCACCAGCGTGTTCGTCGGCCACAGCGGCGTCGGGAAGTCCACCCTCGTCAACGCACTGGTGCCCGACGCCCACCGCGAGGTCGGGATCGTCAACGCCGTCACCGGACGCGGTCGCCACACCTCCACCAGCGCCTACCTCCTCGAGCTGCCCGACGCAGCCGGATGGATCATCGACACCCCCGGGATCCGGTCGTTCGGGCTCGCCCACGTGCAGCCGGAGAACCTCATCGAGGCGTTCCCCGACCTCGACGAGATGACCGAGACGTGCCCCCGCGGCTGCACCCACGGCAGCGACGAGCCGGAGTGCGGGCTCGACGAGGCGATCGAGGCGGGCGAGGCCGACCCCGACCGGGTCGAGTCGTTCCGCCGACTGCTCGCGGCCCGCTCGGCCACCGACTGGTGATCGGGCCGGGCCGGGGTCAGCCCCAGACGGCCCTCGCGCCCGAGTCGCCCGCGAGGTAGGCGGTGACGAGGAGCGCGACCGCGCCGACCGCCAGCAGCACGGCGACCGGGACGCCGAAGCGCGTCTCGCGAGCACCCTTCCCGGACGCCAGCGCGGAGACGCCGCCCAGCGCCCAGGCCGCGAGCGCGGACAGCACCGCGTAGCCGAGCGCCACGTTGCGCATCAGCTCACCCGACTCCTCGTGATCCTCCACGATCGGGGCGAGCTCGGGCCGCGACTCGAGCAGCGCCTCCCCGGACTGGGTGGCCAGCACCGACGCGCCGGCTGCCACGACGGCGAGCACGACGAGCGGCCACCGCAGCAACCAGCGCCACTTCGGCACCGCCGCGTAGACCAGGCCGGTCAGGGCTGCCAGCGGCCCGAGGACGACGACTGCGTGCACGACGAGGGGGTGCAGCGGCACACCGTTGAGCTCCATGCGTGCAGGCTAGGGGGCGAGGCTGGGAATAGCCTGTGGACATGCCCATCACCGGCTCCACCGACTACACCGACGACCTGCGGCTGGCCCACGTCCTGGCCGACGACGCGGACTCGCTGACCCAGGCCCGCTTCAAGGCGCTCGACCTGCACGTCATGAGCAAGCCCGACCTGACGCCGGTCACCGACGCCGACAAGGCCGTCGAGGAGGGCATCCGCCGCACACTGTCACGCGTCCGGTCCCGCGACGCGGTCATCGGCGAGGAGCAGGGCACGACCGGGCACAGCCAGCGCCGGTGGATCGTCGACCCCATCGACGGCACCAAGAACTACGTGCGCGGGGTGCCGGTCTGGGCGACCCTCATCGCGCTCGCCATCGACGACGAGGTGGTGCTGGGCGTGGTCTCCGCACCGCAGCTGCAGCGCCGGTGGTGGGCCTCGGTGGGCAACGGCGCCTGGACGGGCCGCTCGCTGCTCAAGGCCACCAAGTGCGAGGTGAGCGACGTACGTCGTCTCGAGGACGCGTCGCTGAGCTATTCGTCCCTGTCCGGCTGGGACGAGCGCGACCGGCTCGACGACTTCGTCTCGCTGTCGCGCCGTTGCTGGCGCACCCGCGCCTACGGGGACTTCTGGTCCTACATGCTGCTCGCCGAGGGCGCCGTCGACATCGCCGCCGAGCCCGAGCTCGCGGTCTACGACATGGCCGCCCTGGACGTCATCGTGCGCGAGGCCGGCGGGCGGTTCACCTCCCTCGACGGCACCGACGGGCCGTGGGGCGGCAACGCGCTCGCGTCCAACGGTCACCTGCACGACGCCGCGCTGTCCTTCCTCGGCGCGATGGACGACGACGGCACCGACCCCGACGTGCCGCGCCGTGGGCCGGGCTCGGTCAGCAGCCTGCGGGCCCGGCAGGCGCCGCCGGTGCTCGACTGAGGCGGGTCGTTCGCCCCTGTCCCTCACTGTCCGGCTTGGCTACGGTGACTTCTCACCAGTTCTGCGGGACGAGAGGCGGCACCATGAAGATCAAGGACGTCATCCAGCACAAGGGCAACCAGGCGGTCGTGACCATCGGTCCGGAGGCCACCGTGCGCGAGCTGGTCGCGCTGCTCGCCGAGCACAACGTCGGCGCCCTGGTGGTGAGCGAGGACGGCGAGCGGGTCGCCGGGATCGTGAGCGAGCGCGACGTCGTACGCCGTCTGCACCAGGACGCCACGGTGCTCGAGCACGCCGTCAGCTCCATCATGACCGCTGACGTGCGGACCTGCGCGGCCGACGACGGCCTCACCGACCTGATGCAGACCATGACCGAGCACCGCATCCGGCACGTCCCGGTGGTGGCCGACGGACGGCTGACCGGCATCATCAGCATCGGTGACGTGGTGAAGAACCGGATCGGTGAGCTCGAGTTCGAGCGCGACCAGCTCGACCACTACGTGCACCAGACCTGACACACCAACGATTGGAGAGATTTGTGAGCGAGAAGCCCGACGTCGACCCGCACATGGGCGACGTGCCCGCCGACCTCGAGGTCACCGACCTCGTCGAGGGAGAGGGTGTCGAGGCCACCTCCGGCTCCACCGTCTCGGTGCACTACGTCGGCGTCGCCCACTCCTCGGGCGAGGAGTTCGACGCGTCCTACAACCGCGGCACGCCGCTGCAGTTCCGCCTCGGCATCGGCCAGGTCATCTCCGGCTGGGACACCGGCGTGCAGGGCATGAAGGTCGGCGGCCGCCGCCGGCTGGTCATCCCGCCGCACCTCGGGTACGGCGACCGTGGCGCCGGCGGCGTCATCAAGCCGGGCGAGACCCTGATCTTCGTGGTCGACCTGATCGAGGTCCGCTGACCGCCTGCTGAGGGACCACCTACGCCTGGGCGTCGTGGACCAGGATCGCGACCTGCACCCGGTTCTCGACGCCCAGCTTGGTGAACAGCCGCCCCACGTGGGTCTTCACGGTCGGCACACCCATGTAGAGCTCGGCCGCGATGTCGGCGTTGCTCAGGCCGCGTGCGACCGCGTCGGCCACGTCGCGCTCACGCTCGGTGAGGGCGTCGAGGGCATCGCGCGCCGACCGCGTCCGGTCCTTCTCCTCGGCGGCCCGGTCGGTGCGGTTGACGGCGGCGATCAGCTGGGCGGTGACGCTGGGCGACAGCATCGGCTGGCCCGACGCCACCGTGCGGATCGCCTCGACGAGCCGGGCCGGCGGGGTGTCCTTCAGCAGGAAGCCCGCCGCACCGATGCGCAGGGCGCGCAGCACCATGTCGTCGGTGTCGAAGGTCGTCAGCACGATCACCTTCAGGCCCGGGTCGGCCGCCAGCAGTTCCTCCGTGGCGCTGAGCCCGTCGCGCACCGGCATCCGGATGTCCATCAGCACCACGTCGGCATCCGAGGTCGGAACGACGCGCAGCGCCTCCTCGCCGTCACTCGCCTCCGCGACGACGGCCAGGCCCGAGTCGCCGCCGAGCATCATGCGCAGGGCCGCCCGCACCATGGGGTCGTCGTCGACGACGACGAGCCGCACCACGCCCCCGCTGCTCGCCCCCGTCACGTGTCCCACGGTATCCACGCCCGCACCGCGTAGCCGCCGCCCGGGTCGGTGCCGTGGCTGATCCGGCCGCCCGCCAGGGCCGCCCGCTCGGCCAGCCCCAGCAGACCCAGCCCGGACGCGGGGAGGGACGGCGCTGCTGCCGGACCGACCGGCGCCGCGTTGCGCACACCGATGACGAGACCGTCGGCAGCCGATCCGGCCACGTCCACCGTGACGGCCGTGCCCGGTGCGTGCTTGCGCACGTTGGTCAGCGCCTCCTGCACGATCCGGTACGCCGTGCGGCCCGTGGCGGCCGGCACGTCGTCGTCGACGCGGTCGGACAGGCGTACGCGCATCCCGCCGGCCCGCTCCTCGGCCACCAGCGCCGCGATGTCGTCGAGGCCGGGCTGGGGTCGCTCGGGGACGACGTCCGCGGGCTGCGTCGGGTCGCGGAGCACGCCGAGCACGGCCCGGAGGTCGGAGAGGGCCCGGTGCGCGTTGTCCTCGATCGACTTCGCGGCGCTCCCCCGCTCCTCCTCGCTCAGGTCGGAGCGGTAGCCGAGGGCACCGGCGTGCATGGCCACGAGGGAGATGCGGTGGGCGAGCACGTCGTGCATCTCGCGAGCGATGCGGGTGCGCTCGGCAGCCCGGGCCTGCGCCACGCGCGCCTGCTGCTCACGCTCGGCAGTCAGCGCCCGCTCCCGGTAGGAGTCGACGAGCTGACGCTGGGCACCCATCGCGTAGCCGGTGGCAGTCAGGATGCCCACGACGAGGCAGCCGAAGGCGATGGAGGCCCAGAGGGGCAGGGTGTCCTCGGTGAGACCCACCCGCTCCTGCACGATCCCGGCGAGCACGTTGAGGGGCGCGACGACCGCGAGCAGCCGCCAGCGGCGGTGGGAGGCGATCGAGCCGATGATCCACGACGCCGGTCCGGCGCTGGACGCGGAGACGAAGGAGAAGGCCACCAGCAGGCCGGCGACGAGCGCCGGCTGGCGGTGCCGCCAGCGGATGAGCACGAACGACAGCAGCCCGAGCAGCGGGTCGCCGACCAGCCACCACAGGACGATGGGTTCGGAGGCGCGGTCCGCGGCACTGATCAGCGGGACGCCCCAGGCGACCAGGCTGATGAGGGCCGCGAGCGCGTAGCGCCAGGTCGCTGCGAGCCGACCCGTCCTCACCATGGCACCGACCCTAGGTGCACGGCCGGGACACCCGCGTCAGACCAAGGTGTCGTCCCGGAGCCCGGTCCGATACCCAGGTCGGACCCCGCCGAGCCCTGCGCCCGATGTCCCGGCACCACCGGCGGCACGAGGCTGGAGCCATGATCACAGTCGAGAACCTCACCAAGCGCTACGGCGGGTTCACCGCCGTCGACGACATCTCCTTCGAGGTCCGCCCGGGGAGCGTCGTCGGCTTCCTCGGACCCAACGGGGCCGGCAAGTCGACCGCCATGCGGATGATGACCGGGCTGACGCCGCCCACCTCGGGCCGCGCGACCCTGCTGGGCCAGCCCTACCGCGACCTGCACAACCCCGGCCGACAGGTCGGCGTCATGCTGGACGCGTCCGCGCAGCACCCCGGCCGCACCGGCCGCGAGGTGCTCCGGGTCGCCGCCATCTCGATCGGGGTCTCCAGGACCCGCGTCGAGGAGGCGCTCGCGCTCGTCGGCCTCAATGACGAGGAGGCCGGTCGCCGCGTCCGCAACTACTCCCTCGGCATGCGCCAGCGTCTCGGCATCGCCGCGGCCCTCCTCGGCGAGCCGCAGGTCCTCGTCCTCGACGAGCCCGCCAACGGGCTCGACCCGCAGGGCATCCACTGGATGCGCGGGCTGCTGCGCCGCTTCGCCGACGGTGGCGGGACCGTGCTCCTGTCGAGCCACCTGCTGCACGAGGTGCAGATCGTCGCCGACGACCTCGTGATGATCGGACGCGGCCGGATCGTGGCGATGGGCTCCAAGGAGGAGCTCCTCAGCCGCGGCGGCACCACGGTGTCCTCCACCGACGACGCACGGCTCGCCCAGCTGCTCCAGGCCGCCGACGTGCCCGTCACCCGCACCGGTTCGGGCCTGGTCGTCGAGGCCGAGCCCCGCGTGGTCGGCGAGATCGCCGCCCGCGAGTCCCTCGTCCTGCTCGAGCTGCGATCCGGCGGCTCGGAGGGTCTGGAGGAGATGTTCCTCGGCCTCACGGCCGCCACCTCTCGTGAAGGAGACGCAGCATGAGCACCGACACCCAGCCCGGCACCGCACCCGCCGTCGGCGGCGGCACGGCCGGCACCGCCTCCGCCCTGCCGGGGCGTCCGGGAGTGCCGTTCTCGCGCACCCTGCAGGCCGAGGTGCGCAAGATGGTCGACACCCGCGCCGGTCGCTGGATGGTCATCGTCATGGCCGCGCTGACCGTCTTCATCCTGGCCGCGTTCGTCATCTGGGGACCTGCCGAGGACGCGACCTTCGACAACCTGCTGCAGATCGCCACGCTGCCGCTCGCGATGCTGCTGCCGGTCATCGGCATCATGGCGGCGACCGCGGAGTGGACCCAGCGCACCGGGTTGGTCACCTTCACGCTCGAACCGCGCCGCGGCCGCGTCGTGCTGGCCAAGGCGCTGGGCGCCCTCGCGCTGGGCCTGGTCGTCACGGCGGTCGCCTTCGCGGCCGCAGCGCTCGCCAACCTGGCCGGCACCGGGACGTGGGACCTCGACGCCGCGGCCGGAGCAGGTCTGGTGCTGGCGCTGCTCATCTACGTCCTGCAGGGCGTCGCGTTCGGGCTGCTGTTCCTCAACACCCCGGTCGCCATCGTCACGGTCCTGGTTCTGCCCACGGCCTGGACCATCGCCACGCAGGTCTTCAGTTCGCTCGCCGACGTCGGCCGCTGGATCGACCTGGACTCGGTCACCCGTCCGCTGTTCGCCGGGGAGATGGCGGGCCAGGACTGGGCCCAGCTCGGCACCGGCGTCGGCGTGTGGGTGCTGCTGCCCCTGGCGGTCGGCACCTGGCGGGTGCTCACGCGTGAGGTGAAGTAGCCGGGGGGCCTTCACCTCACCCCCGTCGCCTCACCACGGGACGTCGATCTCGACCTCCCCGGTGGCGACACGGGCCGCCAGCCCGCCCAGCGTGACCACGTCACCGGGGACGAGCTGGCGGCCCCGTCGCGTCTCCACCTCGTCGTTGACCTGCACCGCGCCGTCCGCGATCACCGGCTTGGCCTCGGCGCCGCTCTCGACGAGGTTGGCGAGCTTGAGGAACTGGCCCAGTCGGATCGACTCGTCACGGATCGGGACGTCGACGGGCTCGCTGGTCGGTGACATGTCTCTAGGGTAGGTCTCCGTGCGCATCCGAAGCCTCCTCCTCGCCGCGGCGTCGCTCTGCCTCGCGACGCCCCTGATGGCCGTCACCACGCCCGGTGATCCGGCGAGCGCCCGACCCGCCGAGCCGGCGGGCAAGGTGCCGGGCAAGACCGGGTGCCAGGCGGAGGCCGGGGTCGAGGTGTGCTTCACCTCCCCGCCCACGGTCCCCAGTGACCCGACCGTCCTCGACCGCCCGAGCCGGCTCTTCGACACGGCCGGCCCCGGCGACACGATCCGCATCGCGATGTTCCGCTGGGACATCAAGCCGCCCACCGACGCGATCCTCGCTGCCCAGCGCCGCGGTGCCACGGTGCTCCTGGTCGGTGACGACGACCTCCGCCTCAACAAGCAGGGACGACGACTGATCACCACGCTGGAGGAGCAGGACCCGGCGCGACGCAACGTCACCATCTGCGACGGCGCCTGCCTGCCGTGGCGGGCCCCCGGCCCCTATCCCGACAGCCAGGACGTGCAGCACCTGAAGTTCTACGTCACCGACATCGGCGGCGTGCAGTCGTTCATGACGTCGTCGGCCAACCTCGAGGACCGGCAGTACCGCCAGTACAACTCGTTCATCAAGATCGACGACCCGGCCCTCTACAACTTCGGCGTGGAGTACTTCTCCCGGATGGAGGCACAGAGCCTGACGGTCGGCGGCCAGCGGTGGGACGACCATCGCAAGGTGCAGAAGTTCGGGTCGGTGACCGCGGCCGTCTACCCCAACCGCAAGGACCTGCTGCTCTCGACGCTGCAGGACATCACCTGCACGCGCGGCGCCCGGGACGTCTCGGCGATGATCGCGGTGATCCAGCGCGCCGATGTACGCGCCCAGCTGGCGCGTCTCTCCGACCGGGGCTGCCGAGTGCGGATCGTCACCTCGCGCGACACGGTGGAGAACTGGGTGCAGCGCGAGCTGCCCAGCGGTGACATCCCGGACCGCCAGGTCCGCACCGTGCTGACCCACGACAAGATGCTCGTGGCCCACGCGAAGCTCCGCGGCAGGACGACGCACCTCGTGGTGACCGGCACCTCCAACACCACGTGCGGCGGCCTCCTCTACAACGACGAGGTGATGCTCCGCGTGGTGGACAACCGCTGGCTGCACGACCAGTACCTCGCGCACTTCGACGACGCGTACGCCCGCGCGCACCAGAGCCGGTCGCGGGTCATGCCCGTGATGAAGCCCTGTCGCCGCTGACTCGAAGGTTGCTCGTACCAAGCACGGGTGAACGTCGAGCCGGGCCCACTCGTCCAGGAACTGCGGGTCAGTTCACCAGGACGCTGATCGCGTGGATCAGCACGCCGACCAGGCCGCCGACGATCGTGCCGTTGATCCGGATGAACTGCAGGTCGCGACCGACGTGCAGCTCGATGCGACGCGCCGCCTCCTTGCCGTCCCAGCGCTCGATCGTGGAGGTGATCACGGTCGTCACCTCGGCGCCGTAGCGCTCGACCGCGAAGACCGTGAGGTCGGCGGCCATCCGGTCGAGGCGCTCGCGCAGCGCGGCGTCGTCGCGCAGCTGCTCCGCGAACGCGCTCAGCTCGGCCAGGAGCCGCTGGCGAACGGCCCCCTCGGGGTCGCGGATCGAGCCGAGCAGCGCCGAGCGCATCGCCTTCCACAGCGAGATCGCGGTGGTCACGACCTGGGGGTGCTCCAGCAGGCGCTCCTTGAGCGCCTCGGTGCGGCGGACCGTCTCCTCGTCGTTGAGCAGGTCGTGGGCCAGCTGCCCCAGCATCGAGTCCAGCGCCTCGCGGGCCCGGTGGTGCGGGTCGTCGCGGATGTCCTCGAGCCACGCCAGGGCCTGCACGTGCAGCCGTGAGGTGACGGCGTCGTTGAGCTTGGGCGGCGCCCACCACGGCGCCCGCTCCTCCAGCACCCGGGTGAACGTCTCGGGGTTGTCGACCAGCCAGCTGTGCAGCTCGTCGACCGCGAGGTCGACCAGGCCGTGGTGGAGGTCGTCGCGCAGCACCTCCATCAGCGTCGTCCCCAGGAGCGGCGAGATGGGCTCCTCGCGGAACCGTGGCACGAGGGCGTGCGTGACGAGGTCGGCGACATGGTCGTCGCGGACCTTGCCGAGCGCGATCACGGCCACCTCGGCCACCTCGTCGACCACCCGCCGGGCGTGGGCCGGCTCCGCCAGCCAGGCCCCGACCCGGGCGGAGATCGTCGCGGCGGCCACCCGCTCGCGGATGATGTCCTCCTGGAGGAAGTTCTCCCCCACGAACTCCTCGAGCCCCTTGCCCAGCTCGTCCTTGCGCTTGGGCACGAGCGCGGTGTGCGGGATCGGCAGGCCCAGCGGGTGCTTGAACAGCGCCGTCACCGCGAACCAGTCGGCGATCGCGCCGACCATCGACGCCTCGGCGCCCGCGTTGACGAACCCCCAGAACCCGTCGCGCCCCAGCGTGGCGGCGTACACGCAGGCAGCGAGCAGCAGCAGTCCCACGGCCACGGTCCGCATCCGACGCAACCCGCGGCGACGGGCCTCGTCCATCCCGGGATCGGGGGTGATCAGGGAGATCGGAGGCGGGCTCGGCGGGGAGCTCGACGACGAGCGAGCGGAGGAGGTGGCGGAGGTGGCGGCCATGCCAGCCATCCTCCCCGACCGTGCCAGAATGCCGCGCATGCCTCGCACCGTGATCACCTTCGGGACGTTCGACGTCTTCCACGTCGGGCACCTGCGCGTCCTCGAGCGCGCCGCCGCGCTGGGTGACCGGCTGGTCGTGGGTGTGTCCGCGGACGCCCTCAACGAGCGCAAGAAGGGCCGCGCTCCCATCTTCAGCGAGCGCGAGCGGCTCGCGATCGTCGGCGCACTCAAGGTCGTCGACGCCGTCTTCGTCGAGGAGAGCCTGGAGCAGAAGCGCGACTACGTCGTCGAGCACGGCGCGGACGTCCTCGTGATGGGCGACGACTGGGCCGGCAAGTTCGACGAGCTCGGGGACGTCTGCGAGGTCGTCTACCTCGCCCGCACCCCGGCGATCTCCACCACCGCGATCATCGAGCACATCGCGGATCTGTGACCCGGGCCCGGCAGGGTCGCCGGGTTAGGGTCGTCCCGGACATGACCGACACGAGGGGAACCATGCGCAGAATCGTCACCACCGCTGTGGCCATCGCACTGGTGGGCGGGGCGCTCGGCGCCCCGGCCGTCGCTGCCGACACCGACCGTCCGGGCACGCCCGGGTCCTTCGGGGTCCTCGACCCCTCCGACCTGCTCGAGCTCACGCCCGAGCCGGCCGTGCCGGTCCTCGAGGAGCAGATCGAGCCGACGGCCACGGAGACGCTCGCGACCGCGCGCCGCGTCCTCGCCGGCAACGCCCGGCCGAGCGACCAGTCCGCGACGCTGGTGCTGCGCGACCTCTGGATGAAGCGCTCCAAGCTCACCGGCACCGAGCGGCGTCAGGCCGACGCCCTGCTGGCCCGCCCCACCGACGGCGTGACCGACGAGCAGGGCTTCGGCTACACCGTCGCCGAGGCGCCGCCGGTGTGCAACACCCGCCTGTGCGTCCACTACGTGCCGACCGGCACGGACGCCCCGCCGTCGCCCGACTGGGTCGCGCAGAACCTGGCGGTGATGGACTCGGTGTGGACCACCGTCGTCGACCAGATGGGCTACCGCGCGCCGGTGCGCGACGGGTCGCAGGGCGGCAGCCCCCTCTTCGACGTCTACCTCAAGGACCTCGGCGGTGACCTCTACGGCTTCTGCGCCGGTGAGAAGAGGGCCAAGAAGCGCACCGCCTCGGGCTACTGCGTGCTCGACAACGACTTCGCCGCCGCCCAGTTCCCCAACGGCACGCCCCTCGACAACCTGGTCGTGACCGCCGGGCACGAGTTCTTCCACGCCGTCCAGTACGCCTACGACTACGCCGAGGACCCGTGGATGATGGAGTCCACGGCCACCTGGATGGAGGAGCGGATCGCGACCGCGGTCAACGACAACCGCCAGTACCTCCCCGTCAGCCAGATCTACGCGCCCAACATCCCGCTCGACGCCTTCAGCCGCACCAACGGCTTCCAGTACGGCAACTGGGTGTTCTGGGAGTACCTCACCGCGCGCTACGGCAACGGGCTTGTGCTCAAGACCTGGAAGCAGGCCGGCACCCTCAAGAAGGACGGCGGCAAGAACAGCCTTCCGGCGCTGCAGAAGGTGCTCAAGCGCAAGGGCGGCTTGACCAAGAACTACGCCCGGTTCGCCGCCGGCAACCTGACCCCGGCCGCCAACTTCCCCGAGGGTGCCGAGTACCCCGGCCCCAAGGTCCGCGGCGCGAAGCTGCTGAGCAAGCGCAAGCGCGCCAAGCGCTTCGGCACCAAGGTCAACCACCTGGCCTCCGCGTCCTACGTCTACGGCCCCGGCAAGGGTCTGGACGGCAAGAAGTGGAAGCTGAGCCTGCAGGTCTCCGGACCCGCCAAGCGCACCACGCCGGCCGCGGTGGTGGTCGTCCACCAGCTCGACGGCAAGCGCAAGGTCAAGACGGTCAAGCTCAACCGCGGAGGCGACGGGCGGATCAAGGTGCCCTTCGACAACCGCAAGGTCGGCGCCGTGACGGTGACGCTGGTCAACGCCTCGACCCGCTACCAGTGCGGCCGCAAGACCCTGCTCGCCTGCGCGGGCAAGCCGCTCGACGACAAGCTGCGGTTCGCTGTCAAGGGGCGCGTCACCAAGTGACGGGCCACTCCGAGCCAGGGGCTGATCAGGAGCTCATCACGAGCTGATCCGCAGCAGGGCGTGGAGCGCCGCGACGCACTCCTCGACCAGCCGCGACAACGGGACCGGGCGTTCGCCGGTCGGCACTGCCGACCAGGTGAGCGCCCGGTCCTCTGTGTAGGCCCACCACGCGCGTACGACGTCGCGGCGGGCCTCCGGCACGTCGATCGCGCTCATGACGCGCTCCGTGCTGCCGTCGCGGACCGAGTCCATGACCTCGCTGACGCGCGGGTCGGCGACTCCGTGGCCGTGGACGAGCGCGAGGTAGAACCCGCGCCGGCGCTCGATCTGCTCGATCATCAGCCGGGTGACGGTCTCAACCTGCTCCTCCCCCGTCGCGCCCTCGTCGGGAGCGGTGGTGCGCAGCATCCGGCGCCCGGCGGCCGCGATGCAGGCCAGGTAGAAGTCGGTCTTCGTGGGGAAGTAGTGGAACAGCAGGCCGCGCGAGATGCCGGCCTCCGTGGCGATGTCGTCCATCGCCAGGTCCTGGATCGGCGTCTCGACGATCTTGGCCAGTCCGATGGCGACGAGCTGGCGCCGTCGCTCGTCCGCGCTCAGCCGGCGGCGTACGGCCGGGGCGCCCGCGGAGACGGTCTGGTCGGCGTCGGACATGCTGTTGAGCATTGCTCAACAGTGTGCCAAGGTCAACGTCATGGACTTCTCCCTCTCCCCGCGTGCCGCCGACCTCCGCGACCGGGTGCGCGCGTTCGTCGCCGACGAGATCGAGCCGATCGAGGTCGAGGCGCACCGACGCATCACCCGGCTGCGGGAGTCCGGCGGCGACAGCTGGACCCCCGATCCGGTCATCGGCGAGCTGCAGGCCAAGGCACGCGCCCAGGGGCTGTGGAACCTCTTCCTCCCTGCCGCTCACGCCGGTCAGTACGCCGCCGACTTCGGCACCGACGGCGGCGAGGGCCTCACCAACGTCGACTACGCACCGGTCGCCGAGGCGATGGGGCGCTCGTTCCTCGCTCCCCTGGTCTTCAACTCCAACGCGCCCGACACCGGCAACATGGAGGTGCTGCTCAAGTACGGCTCCGACGAGCAGCGCGCGCAGTGGCTCGAGCCCCTGCTGCGCGGGGAGATCCGCAGCGCCTTCTGCATGACCGAGCCTGCGGTCGCGTCCTCCGACGCGACCAACATGGCCGCCACCGCGGAGGTCGACGGCGACGAGATCGTCATCAACGGCCGCAAGTGGTGGTCCACCGGGGTCGGCAACCCCGACTGCAAGGTGCTCGTCTTCATGGGTCTCTCCGACCCCGAGGCCGACCGGCACTCGCGCCACACCATGGTCCTCGTGCCGCGCGACGCGGCGGGCGTGAAGGTCGAGCGGATGCTCACCACGATGGGCTACTACGACGAGCCGCTGGGCCACGGCGAGGTCTCCTTCGACAACGTGCGGGTGCCCGCGTCCAACGTCCTGCTCGGCCCGGGCCGCGCCTTCGAGATCGCCCAGGGGCGGCTCGGCCCCGGCCGGGTCCACCACTGCATGCGCGCCATCGGTCTCGCCGAGCGCGCCCTCGAGCTGGCGTGCGCCCGCGCGGTGTCGCGCACCGCGTTCGGCAAGCCGATCGCCAACCTCGGCGGCAACCGCGAGCGGATCGCCGACGCCCGCATCGCGATCAACCGCTCCCGGTTGCTGGTCATGCACGCCGCCTGGCTCCTCGACCAGGGGATGAGCCGCGAGGCCTACTCCGCGGTCAGCGAGATCAAGGTGGAGGTGCCCAACATGGCCCTCGACGTCATCGACATGGCGATCCAGCTGCACGGCGGCGGCGGGCTCAGCGACGACTTCCCGCTGGCGTCCGCCTGGGTCGGCGCCCGGTCGCTGCGCCTGGCCGACGGCCCCGACGAGGTGCACCGCAACGTCATCGCCAAGATCGAGCTCGGGAAGCACGCCTCATGAACAACACCCCACGACCTTCTTCTCCCCCGCTGCGCTCCTCCGAACAACGCCGCGGGGACCCCGAAAGAGCCCGCGTGCTGGTCACCGGCGCCGCGTCCGGCCTGGGCGCCGCGCTGGTCGCAGCGTTCCGCTCGCGCGGCGACGAGGTGCTCGCCACCGACCGCGTCGACGTGTCGTCCGTCGAGGGTGGCATCGACCTCGTCCTCGACATCACCTCCGACGACGACTGGGCGACGGCGGTCGACACCGTCCGCGAGCGCTGGGGCGGTCTCGACGTGCTCGTCAACAACGCCGGCGTCGCCGGCGGCGGCCGCGTCGACCGCTGCACGCTCGAGGAGTGGCAGTGGATCACCGACATCAACCTGTTCGGGCTGGTCCGCGGCACGAAGGCGTTCGTCCCGATGCTCAAGGAGCAGCGCGCCGGTCACCTGGTCAACGTCGCCTCGCTCGCCGGTCTCGTCCACCCGGGCGGGATGGGCTCCTACAACGCCGTGAAGGCCGCGGTCGTGGCGTTCACCGAGACCTGCGGCCACGAGCTGGCGTCGTACGGCATCCGGGCGAGCGTGGTCTGCCCCTCCTACTTCCGCACCAACCTGATGGACTCGATGCAGGGCAGCGACGAGGCGGTGGGCCGCGTGGTCAGCGGGCTCGTCGAGCGCTCGCAGGTCACGGCCGACGACATCGCCGCGGCCGTGCTGGCCGGCATGGACGCCGGTGAGGACGTCATCGTCCCCGACGAGGCGGCGCGCCAGGCCTACTTCCTCAAGTGGGCCGACCGACCGGCGTACGACGCCGTGATGCGCGACCAGGCGGCGAAGCTCGACGCGGGGGCCGAGGCGTGACCGCCGTCCCGGGCGCGCGCGCGGTGCGCGAGGAGGACGCGTTCGACGTCGCACGGGTTGCGGCGTGGCTCCGCTCCCACGCCTCCACCCCCGACGGGCTCGACGGCGAGCCCGAGGTCCGGCAGTTCACCGGTGGCGCCTCCAACCTCACCTACCTGCTGCGCTACCCCTCCGGTCGCGACCTCATCGTGCGGCGCGCGCCGGCCGGCACGAAGGCGCGGGGTGCGCACGACATGCACCGCGAGTACGTCATCCAGTCGGCGCTCGCGCCCGTCTTCGACCACGTCGCGTCAATGGTCGCCTTCTGCGACGACGCCGAGGTCATCGGCGGCGACTTCTACGCCATGGACCGCATCCCCGGCGTGATCCCCCGCAGCGAGTGGCCCGCCGACGTGCCGCTGTCGGCCGAGCAGGCGCGCGAGCTGTGCCTGCATGCAGTCGACGTGCTGGCCGAGCTGCACGGCATCGATCCGGCGGCCGCCGGGCTCGCCGACCTCGGCAAGGGGCACGGCTACGTCCGGCGCCAGGTCGACGGCTGGTCGACCCGCTACCGCAACGCCCGGACCGAGGACGTTCCCGCCCTCGAGTCGGTGATGGCATGGCTCGACGCGCACCAGCCCGACGACGTGGCCACCTGCGTGATCCACAACGACTTCAAGCTCGACAACCTCGTCGTCGCCGAGGACGACGTGACCCGGGTCGTGGGGGTGCTCGACTGGGAGATGGCGACCCTCGGCGACCCGCTGATGGACCTCGCCGGCTCGATGGCCTACTGGGTGCAGGCCGACGACACCGAGGAGTTCCAGATGATGCGGCGGGTGCCGACGCACCTGCCCGGCATGCTGACCCGCGACGAGTTCGTGGCGGCGTACGCCGAGCGCACCGGCCGGTCGGTCACGCCCGAGCAGTGGCGGTTCTACGAGGTGTTCGGGCTGTTCCGGATGGCCGTGATCGCCCAGCAGATCTACTACCGGTACTTCCACAGCCAGACGACCAACGAGATGTACGCCCTCTTCGGGCCGGCCGTGCAGATCATCGGCCGTCGGCTCGACGGGCTTGCCACGTGAGTCGCATCCTGCTGGCGCGGCACGGACAGGCCTCGTTCGGCGCCGCCGACTACGACGACCTCTCCCCCACCGGCCAGGAGCAGTCGCGGGTGCTGGGCGCAGCGCTGGCGGCTCGCGGAGTCGTGCCCGACCTGCTGGTCGCCGGCGAGATGCGACGGCACGCCCAGACCGCAGCCGGAGTCCTCGCCGGCGCCGGCTGGGCGAGGGACGTCGAGGTCGACGCCGGCTGGAACGAGTTCGACCACCTGCAGGTGCTCGCCGTCCACGACCAGCCCACGACGGCGGAGGGCGAGTCGGAGAAGGCCGCCTTCCAGCGGTGGTTCGAGGAGGCGACGCAGCGCTGGACGTCAGGCGAGCACGACGAGTCGTACGACGAGTCCTTCGCCGCCTTCACCACCCGCGTCGGCGCTGCGCTCTCGCGGCTCGCGGACGCGCTGCCCCGCAGCGGCACGGCCGTGGTGCTCACCAGCGGCGGGCCCGTGGCCTGGGCCGCCGCGTCGCTGCTCGCCGACACCGACTGCGCCCGCACCGACCTGTGGCTCCGGCTCAACCCGGTGTCGATCAACACCGGCACCTCGACGATCGTGCGCGGCTCCCGGGGCACCACGCTGGTCACTTTCAACGCGGCCGACCACCTCTCCCCCGACCTGATCACCTACCGCTAGGACTCCCCATGTCGACGACCCTCATCACCGGCGCCAGCAGCGGGCTCGGGGCCGAGATGGCCCGCCAGCTCGCCGCGCGGGGCCACGACCTCGCCCTCTGCGCGCGTCGCACGGACCGCCTCTCCGAGCTCGCCGCCGAGATCACCACCGCCCACCCTGACCGCCGCGTCGTCGTCAAGGCGCTCGACGTCACCGACAACGACGCCGTCTTCCGGGTGTTCGACGAGTTCCGCGACGAGCTCGGTGGCCTCGACCGCGTCGTCGTCAACGCCGGGCTCGGCAAGGGTCAGCCGCTCGGCACCGGGCGCTTCGACGCCAACAAGCAGACCGCCGAGACCAACTTCATCGGGGCGCTCGCCCAGACCGAGGCGGCCGCCGCGATCTTCCGCGCGCAGGGCTCGGGGCACCTGGTGATGGTCTCGTCGTTCTCCGCGCTCCGCGGCATGCCGAGGAACATCACGACGTACGCCGCGACCAAGGCCGCGGTCGCCCACCTCGCCGAGGGATTCCGCGCCGACGTCCACGGCACGCCGATCAAGGTGACCGTGCTCTACCCCGGCTACATCGTCTCGGAGATGTCCGGGACGTCTGCGAGGACGCCCCTCATGGCGTCGACCGAGAAGGGCGTGCGCGCCATGGTCGAGGCCATCGAGAAGCAGAAGAAGTCGGCCGTGGTCCCCGCCTGGCCCTGGGTGCCCCTCGGGTTCGTGGTCAAGCGGGTGCCGGTCGGGCTGCTGCGCCGGATGGCCTAGCCCCCCGTCGGGACACAGCCCCGTCACCGGCCGTGCGTAGGGTGCAGAGCATGGCCGACAACGTGTTGTGGATCATCACGGACGACCAGATGCGCTCGACGCTGAGGTCGATGGACCGGACGTGGCGACGGCTCGTCCGCAAGGGCGTGCACTTCCCCCGGGGCTACAGCGCGATGCCGCTGTGCGGTCCGGCGCGCGCCTCGATCCTCACCAGTCGATACCCCCACAACCACGGGTGCAGCAGCAACATGACCCACCAGCCGTTCGTGGCCCAGGGACACGACCGGGACACCGTGGCGACGCGGATCCAGGCAGCCGGCTACGACACCGGCTACTTCGGCAAGTACATGAACGGGCTCGCCCAGCAACCGTCGTACGTCGCCCCCGGCTGGGACCGTTGGGTCGCGCTGCTCGACGGCATGATCGACGACCCGCGGGTCAACGTCGACGGCAGCATCCGGAAGGTCGCCTCCCAGCGAGCGTTCGACCGGTTCGCCGCGAAGCGGTTACGGCGCTTCATCCGCCGCCACCAGGACACCGGGCCGTGGTTCGCGGTGTTCGCGCCGACGGCCCCGCACGGCCCGTACACACCGAGCCAGGAGCACGCCGACGACTTCGACGGGGTGTCCTGGGCCCCACCGGCGTCCAACGAGGCCGACATGAGCGACAAGCCGACGTGGTTGCAGGACCTCCCCCCGCAGGACCGTGAACGCATGCGGAAGATCTACGAGGGCAAGCTCGAGGAGCTGCAGGACGTCGACGACCAGATCGCGAGCGTGCTGGACGTCCTGAAGCGCAGCGGCCAGCTGCGGCGGACCTGGATCTTCTTCGTCTCCGACAACGGCTACCTGCTCGGCGAGCACCGGCTGCTCCACAAGTCGCAGCCCTACGAGGAGGCGGCGGGCATCCCGTTCGCCGTCCGCGGTCCAGGCGTGGAGCCGCGCACCGTGGACGCACTGGTCTCACAGGTCGACCTGATGCCCACCACCCTCGACGTGGCCGGCCTCGACCCCGACGCGGGCCGCGACCTCGACGGCCGCTCGATGCTCGAGCCGCTCAGGTCCGGCGACTGGTCCGGCTGGCGACGACGGTTGCTGGTCGAGAACACGAACCTCGACTGGTCGATGCTCCGCGAGGGCTCGACCGCCTACATCGAGCACCACGACTCCGCGGAGTGGGAGCTCTACGACCTGGACCGCGACCCCCACCAGCTCACGAGCCTGCGCGACGCCGACGTCGTCGAGCTGGCGCGGACGACGGGGCAGCTCTTCGGCTCGCAGGGCCGAGCCCTGCGGGCGCTCGAGCAGTAGCCGGCTTCGTCCCGGAGTCAGCCGTAGAGGAAGGACCCTCCCCTGCGGCATGATCGGCCCGTGGTCGTACTCGTGCCGCGACAGATCCGGATGACCGGGATGACAGGAAGCGTGCCCTACTACGGGGGCCGCTTCACCCCGGCGCAGGCGTACGCCGCGGCGCACCCGCCGCGTCCGCCGGTCCCGCCTCCAGCCGTGCAGCCGCCGGCCCGGCCCACCCGGGACCCGGTCGAGGCGTTGCAGCACCTGCTCGACACCGGTGTGCTGACGCAGGAGGAGTTCGACGAGCTGCGGCAGCGGGTCGAGCGGTGACCGGGCCGGTCCAGGTCCTGGTGATCGGGTTCGAGGCGCCGTCGTTCTCGGGCGAGGTGCTGGCCGAGCTCGCCGGGCTCCGCGAGCGCGGTGTCGTGCGGTTGGTCGACGTCCTGCTTGTCGAGCGTGGCGACGACGGGACCTTCGAGGTCCTCGACCCGCCCGCTGGCAGCGATCCGGACCTGGGGCGGATCGCGGCAGAGGTCCTCGGCGGAGGTGGGGAGTCCGATGGGGACATCTCGCTCGACGAGGCCTGGTCGTTGGCAGACGCGGTCCCCCCGGGTGGTGTTGCCGCCGTGGCACTCCTCGAGCACCTCTGGGCCGAACCTCTTGTCGCGGCGATCGGGCGAGCCGGCGGCCGTCCGCTCGGCGAGCTGTGGCTCCCGGCAGGTGAGGTGCCCGACTCGACGGTCGGCTGACAGGATGCCCGGATGCGCGCCATGGTCGTCGATGCGGTCCGGGGACGACCCGAGGTCCGCGAGGTCGCCGATCCGACGTGTCCGGCCGGCGGCGTGGTGGTCCGCGTGATGGCCACCGGCTTGTGCCGGAGTGACTGGCACGCGTGGGCGGGACACGACGAGATCGCGTTCCCGCACGTGCCGGGTCACGAGCTGGCCGGCGTGGTCGTGGAGGTCGGCGCCGGCGTCGGCCGGTGGGCGGTCGGCGACCGCGTGACCGTCCCGTTCGTGTGCGGGTGCGGTCGCTGCGAGTGGTGCCTGGCCGGGAACGCCCAGGTGTGCCCCGACCAGCAGCAGCCGGGCTTCACCCACTGGGGCTCCTTCGCCGAGCACGTCGCCCTGCACGCCGCTGACACCAACCTGATCGGCCTTCCCGAGTCGATCGACTTCGCGACCGCCGCCAGCCTCGGCTGCCGGTTCGCCACGGCGTACCGCGCCCTCGTCGGACGGGCACGCGTCACCGAAGGCGAGTCGGTGACCGTGCTCGGCGCCGGCGGCGTAGGACTCAGCACCGTGATGATCGCGCGCGCCCTGGGATGTCGGGTGATCGCGGTGGATCGCAACCCGCAGGCGCTCGCCCTGGCCGCCGACCTCGGCGCGGACCACGTCCTGCTCGCCGACGGCCCGGACGTCCCGGCCGCCGTGGCCGAGCTCACGGGAGGCGGGAGCCACGTCGCGGTGGACGCCGTGGGCAGCGAGCAGACCTGCGCCGACGCGATCCTCAGCCTGCGTCGCCGCGGTCGCCACGTGCAGGTGGGCCTGCTCCCGCCGGTCGACGGTCACCCGCGGGTGCCGATGGATCGGGTGATCGGCTGGGAGCTCGACCTCCTGGGCAGCCACGGGATGGCAGCGGTCGACTACCCGGACATGCTCGCCCTCGTCGAGCAAGGCCTCCTCCGGCCCGATCAGCTGGTCCGGCGCACCATCGGGCTCGACGAGGCCGCGGCGCTCCTGCCCTCCTTCGACCGGACGACCGCGGCCGGCATGACGCTGATCGACCCCGCTCGCTGAGCAGCACGTCGGTCTGACGCCGCCCATCGGCTGCGCGGATGCACGTGTCCGGGCCTCCGCTCCTAGCGAACTTCGCAGTCGACGCCGCCCGCGCAGTCGCGCAGGGAGTGGTCATCGATCACTGCACCCCGGGAGTCGTAGGTGACCACTCGTGCCAAGGCCCCGGGGATGCCCGCCCACACGATGCTCGACCCCGGTGCCATCGTGTGGTCGACCGTCCCCTCGACGATCGTGCCGGCCGTGTTGACGAACTCGACTCGGGTGACCGAGTCGTCGGGCAGACCCGCCACGGCCAGGGATGGCGCGTCCTCGGACCCGGCGTCGCCGGCGAACACCTCCAGGCCCGTGCCCGGATCGAGGAAGTCGTCGGTGCCGAATCCCCACTCGTAATGCCGCTGACCGTCCTCGTTGCGGATCACCGCAGGCACGCAGTCGGCGCCCTGGAAGGACACGCAGGCAACCTCGAGCGTGCCATTGACCACCGCGATCCCCATGTCCGTGGAGCCGACCGGCTGTCCATCCTCGTCACCGGCGGCCGTCTCGATCGCGAGGACTCCGTCGTACAGCCAGCCGGGAAAGGCCGGGCGGTCGTACATCGTCACTCCTGTGTAGCTGGGGACGCCGGTGGTGAACGCCTCGCCCTGCACCTCGAACTCATCGCCCGGGATCTCCATCCCGTCCACTGCTCCGAGCGGTTCGGGGATGGCGACCTGCCACGCGGATATCCGCTCGGCCCCCGGCACGTCACGGAGCACCCGCTCCTGGAGCTCGCTGAGGCCGGTGGGACGAGCGGCGACGTCGCGCGCAACAGTGTCGCGGTCGCTGCCGCCGCCATCGAGTCCTGGCACGAGCAAGGTTGCGGAACCGCCCACCACGATCGTTGCCACCACCGCGACGAGCGCCGCACGCGTGCGCCGGCGTCGGACTCCGCGACTCTTCGCCTCAGCCAGACGACGAGGATCCAAGCGGGCCTCAGGATCGCCCTTCAGCTCTTCTGCGAAGAGCTCCAGCGTGGTCTGGTTCATCGGTACATCTCCTCTTCGACGGGCGTGTCCCCGCAGACGCGCAACTTGGCGAGGGCGCGCGCCAAGGTGCTCTTCACAGTGCCGGGAGCGATGCCGAGCTCGCGCGCGACGTTCGCTTCCGACAGGTCGTAGTAGTGCCGAAGCACGACCACGCGGCGTTCCCGCTCCGTCAGCTGCGCCAGGAGCCGGACGATCTGGTCACGGTCGTCAGGCCTGGGGTCGGCCGCTCCGGGGTCGGCATGACCCAAGGCCCCGCCCCCAATCTCGAAGAACCGGCGACGTCGGATGCGGTCCACATTGAGATTGACCAGAACCCGTCGGCAGTAAGCCAGGGCATCGCCGCTCCGGACCGTGCGCCACTTGGCGTACGTGCGCTCCAACGCCGTCTGCGCGAGGTCCTCGGCGAGGTGATGGTCCCCCGTGAGCAGGTACGCCGAGCGGTGGAGCTTCGGCCAGGCTGCGTACGCGAACTCATCGAACTCCTGCTCTCGCCCGGCCATCAACGCCCCGTTCCACACGTGTGATCAGTCTCGCCCGTACATACGCACCATGAACCAGATCGGTTCTGCCGTGCAGAGAACCAATCATCGCGACGAGTCTGCGGTCGGCGCTCCAGGTACGGCAGATCGTCCCCAACGGCAGGACCATCGCCGACCGCCGGGCCACCGCCGACGTGATCGCGGAGTCCGAGGTCGTCGGGCTGGAGGTCGGCGAACTCGAAACCACCAAGTGGCGCTCATCAGGAGATCCGCGAACCACCAGCGGCGTGTGCGTGCGTTCGCGCGTGGAAGAGTGCCCTCATGGCAGGTGGATCGGACCGAGGCCCCGAGCCCGTGCTCGAGACGGACCGGCTGTTGCTCAGGCCGTGGCGGGTGTCCGAGGCCCCCATCCAGCGTGAGATGTGGGCCGAACGAGATCCGCGAGTGCCGCCGCACCGGCGCATCGACGCGGAGGGGCTCCCTGCTGTCATGGACTTCGAAGAGGCGATCCGATCCGCCACGGGGTCATCGCTCGGGCTGCTGGCCGTCGAGCCGAAGGGTGTGGGTGCCGCCGTCGGCTACTGCGGCCTCGTGGACAGTGGACGCGGGTTGCAGGAGCCGGAGCTGGCCTTCGAGTTCCTGCGCCGGTCCTGGGGACAGGGATACGCCACCGAGGCGTCATGGGCGGTCCTGCGCTGGGCGACAACCGCTGGGTACCAGCGGCTCTGGGCCACCGTCTGGGACTGGAACATCGCCTCTCGTCGAGTGCTGGCGAAGGTCGGATTCGAAGAGGCCGAGCGGCAGGAGACGCCCCACGGGACCAACTGCGTCACCACGCGGCGGCTCTGAGCCGTTGTTGACCTCGGATCCGACCGGTCGAGCGGGTCAGGACCTCGTCTACTGACGCGACAGCGCCACGCGCAGGCGTTCCGTGGGATCGATGAAGTGGTCGTGGTCGTCCGTGCCGAGGTCGAGCTGGACCCAGTGCAGCTTGCCGGTGAACCGGGAGTCGCGGGCGCTGTAGTCGGCAGTGACTGTGGTGCCGGACTCGTAGCCGATGTCGGTGGTCTCGTCTGCGGAGAAGATCATCGGCTGGGTCCGGTCGACGCGGCCCGTCCCCACGTCGTCGCCGTCACAGAAGAGGGTGACGTCACCGCCCTTCGCCAGCCCGCCGCCGTCGTAGTCGAACTCCATGCGCAGCTGGTGGCGGCCCTCCGGAACGGGCACGTCGGCTCGCGTGGTGAACGACTGGATGCCGAGAACGTTGTACACGAACGTCAGTCGGGCGTCGTGGACGTAGACCGCCCAGCCGCCGAACCGACCCCCTTGGGCGATGATCACGCCGTTCGCCCCGCTCGGTGGGACGTCGACCTCCGCGGTGATCGAGAACGACTTGTTCTTGATGCTGACCACGCTGTTCTCGGACAGCCGGCCCATGCCGGGGAAGAACAGCTGTGAGCGCCCCCGGATCAGGGTCGGCCGCCCAGCCATCGTCGGTTCGAGTCGTTCCGCGGTGCGGTCGTCCATGGGCAGCACGTTGTACTTGGTGGCCTCGATGAGCCACAACCGCTGCAGCTGTCGGAGCTTGTCGGGGTGCTCGTCCGCCAGGTCACGCGCCTGGCTGAAGTCGGTGCTGCCGTCGTAGAGCTCCCACACGTCATCGTCGAACGCTGGGAGCGGGCGGCCGTCCATGACCCACGGGGTGCGGTGCTTGGTGACCGCGCTCCAGCCCTGGTGGTAGATGCCGCGGTTGGCGAACATCTCGAAGTACTGCAGGTCGTGCCGTTCAACGGCGTCGGCGTCGCTGAAGGTGTAGAGCATGCTCGTGCCCTCCATGGGCGACTGCTGGACGCCGTTGACCATGGTCGGCTCGGGCAGACCGGCGGCCTCCAGGATGGTGGGCGCCAGGTCGATGACGTGGGTGAACTGCGACCGAAGACCTCCGGGGTCCTCGATCCCGTTCGGCCAGTGGACGATGGTGCCGTTGCGGGTGCCGCCCCAGTGCGACGCCACCTGCTTGGTCCACTGCAGCGGGGCGTTCATCGCCCACGCCCATCCCACGGAGTAGTGGTTGTAGGAGCTGGGCGAGCCGAACTCGTCCATCTTGCTCACCATGAACTCCGGCGTCTCGAGCGCGGCCATGCCGTTGAAGTTGGCCATCTCGTTGAACGCGCCGTTGGCGGTGCCCTCGGCGGACGCCCCGTTGTCGCCGATGATGTAGTAGATGATCGTGTCCTCGATGACCTCGAGGTCGATCAGGGCCTCGATCAACCGTCCGACGTGGTGGTCGGTGTGCTCGAGGAAGCCGGCGTAGACCTCCATCTGGCGCGCCAGCACCGGTTTCAGCTCGTCGGGCATGTCGTCCCAGGCGGGGATCTCGTCGTGCCGCGCGGTCAGCTCCGCGTCCGCGGGGATCACGCCGAGCTCCTTCTGGCGGGCGAAGGTCCGCTCGCGTTGCACGTCCCATCCGTCGTCGAACTGACCGGCGTACTTCTCGATCCACTCGCTGGGCACGTGGTGGGGCGCATGGGTCGCGCCCGGCGCGAAGTAGACGAAGAACGGCTTCTCCGGCATCAAGGCCTTCTGCTGGCGCATCCAGCTCACGGCCCGGTCCGCCAGGTCCTCGGTCAGGTGGTAGCCCTCCTCCTCGGTCGCCGGCGGCTCGACCGGCGTGGTGCCGTCGTAGAGCGCGGGCTCCCACTGGTTGTTCTCCCCGCCGATGAACCCGTAGAACGCCTCGAACCCGCCGCCGCCGGACGGCCACGCGTCGAAGGGTCCCATCGGGGAGGTCTGCCACACCGGCACCTCGTGGCACTTGCCGAACTGGGCGGTGGAGTACCCGTTCAGCTTCAGGGTCATCGCCAGCGGCGCCTTGGTGTTCGGGCGTACGGAGCTGTTCCCCGGTGCGGAGGTGGCCGTCTCGGTGATGCTTCCCATGCCGACCGAGTGATGGTTGCGACCGGTCAACAACGCCTGGCGAGTCGGTGCGCACAGTGCCGTGGTGTGGAACCGGTTGTAGCGCAAGCCACCTTCGGCCAGCTGGTCCGCCGTGGGGGTGAGGCACGGGCCGCCGAACGTGCTGCTGGCGCCGAAGCCCACGTCGTCGAGCAGGACCACCAGGACGTTGGGCGCACCGGCGGGGGGCGTCAGCGGCTCGATGGGCGGGTACCGGGTGTCCGGGTCCTTGGCGTCGTACGTCGTCAGTCCGTGGGCGGGACGGTCCGGGATCGGGAGCATCGTGCGTGCGTGGCTATCAGGGGTCATGGCTTCCTTCCACAGGGCGCGCCCGAGCCGACGGCCTCGGAACCTACGCCGCAGCGACCGCGGGAGGCCTCCCCCGGCACGGGTGAGCGCCCCACGTTGGTGATGACCCGGCTCCGCTGCCGTCCTATGGTCGGAGGATGAGGCGGACGTGCTGCCTTGGCCCACACCCGGTGACGCCATGAAGGTCGTCGTGGCCGCGCTGCCCGCGTTCGGCCACGTCTATCCGCTGGTGCCCCTCGCCCTCGCCCTCGAGCGTGCGGGGGCGACGGTGGTCTTCGCCACCGGCGAGGAGCTCGGACGTCGGCTGCCCTTCCGGACCGTCGTCGGAGCCGAGAAGTCGTGGGCCTTCGCCGACGCCATCTCCGAGCTTGCCCGGCGCATGGAGGGTACTGGGGTGAGGTCGGACCGAAGCCTCGGCCGGACGCTCTTCGTCGAGCTCTGCGCGCCGCACGTCACGGACGTCATGACCGCGGTGCTCCAGCGTGAGCGACCGGACCTCGTCGTCTTCGAGCAGACCAACGTCGGTGCAGCCATCGCCGCCCACAGGACCGGTATCCGGGCCGTCTGCCAGGCCATCGTCGGATGGGGCCGGCAGTGGTCGGAGAACTACGAGGCCGTGGCGGCGCTGGTCGAGGCACCCTCTCCCGACGCCCTGGCCGAGGCCCTCATCGACCCGCACCCACCCTTCCTCGCCGACCTCGAGGCCACCCCACCCTTTCCCACGGTCGCGATGCGACCGACGCCCTGGTCCCCGGAGGGTCACCTCCCGCCGTGGCTGCTCGAGCCGCGGCGCGCCCCGCGGGTGTACGTCACCATGGGGACGGTCTTCGGCAACCTGGAGCTGCTCCGCACGATGGCGCTCGAGGTCGCCGCCACCGGCTGTGAGGCGCTCGTGGCGACGGGCCCGGGGACACGCCCCGGCGACCTGGGCGACGTGCCGGCGACGGTGCACGTCGAGCAGGAGGTCCCCCAGGTTCAGCTCCTGCCGCACGTGGACGTAGTCGTCCACCACGGCGGGACCGGCACGATCATCGGAGCGCTCGGCCAGGGGCTGCCGCAGGTCGTCGTCCCGCAAGGGGCCGACCAGTTCTGGAACGCCGACCACATCACCGCCGAAGGCGCCGGACGCACCATCCCACCGGGTGCACCGCCGGGCTCTGTCGGCGTCGCCGTCGCCGCCCTGGCGGAGGACGAGGCGCCAGAGCGGGCCGCGGCACGCCGCCTGGGGGACGTCATCAGCCAGATGCCCAGCCCCGACTCCGTGGCGGAGCTGCTCATCGACGGCGCCGCGTAGACGACAGAGGGCCGGCCTCACCTGTGCTGGGTGAGCCTGCGCCGGACCGGTTCGCCGAGGATCGCGACGTGACTGCGACCCACGTGAACGTCGACAACTTCGCCCGGGCGGAGACCCACCGGATGATGGCCGACCTGCAGCGCGATGCCGGCGGCGTCAACAGGTTCGCGCACAACCGTGCACCCGCGGCGGTCGACAAGCAGACCGTCATCCGGATGAACCGCGACACGCTCTACAGCTTCGCGGTGGTCGACGTCGCCGCCGGGGCGACGCTCACCGTGCCGGACGCCGGGGACCGCTACCTGTCGGTGATGGCGGTCAACGAGGACCACCACATCAACCGGGTCTTCCACGACCCCGGCACGTACGAGCTCACGGCCGAGGACCTGGGCAGCACCTACGTGGTGCTCGCTGCCCGTACGTTGGTCGACCCGCAGGACCCGGACGACCTGGCAGCGGTCGCCTCCCTGCAGGACCGGCTCCTCCTCGACGTCGCAACCGACCGGGCCTTCACCCCGCCGGACTACGACACCGCGAGCCTGGACCGCACCCGCCAGGCCCTCCTGGGCCTGGCCGCCGACATGACGTCCTTCGAGTCGAGCTTCGGGCGGTCGCAGGACGTCGACCCGGTGCACCACGTGATCGGCTCTGCCGCCGGCTGGGGCGGTCTGCCCGACGCCGAGGCCACGTACGTCGGGGTCTCGCCCGGCCTGCCCGTCGACGAGTACGAGCTCACCGTCGGTACCGACGTGCCGGTCGACGGGTTCTGGTCGATCTCGGTCTACAACGCCGAGGGCTACTTCGAGCCCAACGAGCGCGACGCCTACAGCGTCAACAGCATCACCGCCGCTCGCAACGACGACGGCAGCGTCACGGTCCGCTTCGGCGGCGACGGCGACCCGGCACGCAACTCGCTGCCGATCACCGACGGCTGGAACTACCTGGTGCGCCTGTACCGCCCGCGCCCCGAGATCCTCAGCGGAGCGTGGACCTTCCCCACCCTCGCCACCTGACGAGGAGGGGCAGCGAGCGCGGCCCGGGCCCGACTCACAGCCAGCGGCGCACCCGGCGGGTGTAGGCGTCGTACTCCTCGCCGAAGCGCTCGCGGAGAAACCGCTCCTCCGGGCGGACGGCGCCCCACCAGACCAGGAGCCAGGAGACCGGCAGCGCCACGACGGCCCAGAGGCTCGGCACGAGGAGGGCGATGGCGAGGTGCAGCGCCAGCAGGCCGACGTACAGCGGGTTGCGGGAGAGCCGGTAGGGCCCCTCCTCGATGAGCGACATCGTCGCCCCGCCGGGCAGCAGCCCCGTCTCGTGGCGGGCGAAGAGCCACAGCGACCAGCCGTTCCAGACGGCGAAGGCCGCCAGCAGCGCCCAGCCCAGCGGCACCCGCCAGCCGCCGAGCTCGACGGGGTCCCCCCACGTCGCCGTGGCGAGGAGCCCGGCAAGGAGGGGTACGCCGATCGCGACCGGCGGCCAGAGCCGGAAGGAGACGGTGTCGTCGCTCAGTAGTCGTCGTCCTCCGGCGGCTCGGGCTCGCGGGTGATGTGCATGGCCGCCTCCTCGGCGGAGGCGCCGGCGCCGTCGATGCCGACGTCGTGGGCGAGCTCCTGCTTGTCGACGTCCTCCCCCATCCCGGAGTCGGGCGCGACCAGTCGGCCGGTCCGCTCGTCGGCCTCGTCGAGGCCGAGCTGCTCGTCGAGGGCGTTCTCGTCCTCGCGGTCGTCGTCGCGGTCGTCCTCGGCGTAGGGGTCGACGTCGGGCTCCTCCTCGGCGAGCTTCTCGTCGAGGGACTCCCCCTGCCGGCGCTCGGCCTCGGTCGGGTAGTCCTCGTAGCCCTTCGGCGCCCGGTCGGGCGGCGAGTAGCCCCGGTCGAGCACGTCCTCGAGGTCGCCGTCGTCCAGCGTGTCACCCGGCTGGAGCTGGTCCTCGTCGTCGATGGACATGTCGAGATAGGTCTCGCGTTCCTCGCTCATGCCTACAGGCCTACCGGAGCAGACCGGCCCGGACAAGGGCCGAGCGTCCTGTCAGCCGAGCTCGCGCTCCAGCGCGTCGGTGAGCAGGGCGACCAGGGCCTCGGTCTGGATGTTGGCCGAGGACCCGACTGCCTCGTCGGAGCCGTCGAGCGCGCGGGCGGCCAGGCCGGCCTTGGAGTCGATCAGCTCGGCGATGCGGGTGTCGATGGTCTGCGCGGCGATGATGCGCCACGCGGTCACCGGGTCGCTCTGGCCGATGCGGTGCACGCGATCGATCGCCTGGGTCTGCTCGGCGTCGGTCCACGACAGCTCCGAGAGCACGACGTTGGACGCGACCTGCAGGTTGACGCCGACGCCGGCGGCGGCCAGCGAGCAGACGATGACCTGGACCTCGGGGTCGTTGACGAACGACTCGATGGCCCGCTCGCGGGCGCGCGGGGTCTGGTCGCCGCGGATCGAGGTGTGCTTGAGGCCGCGGCGGGTGAAGGTCTCCTCCGCGATGTCCATGACGTCGACGTGGCGGGCGAAGAACACCACCTTGCCGACGTTGCGCGCGAGCTGGGCGGCGTAGTCGGCGGAGAGGCCGGCCTTGGCGCGCCCGATCCGGCGGAACATCGAGAAGACGTTCTCGCCGCCCGTGCCCTGGTCCATCTCCTCGCGCTCCCACGTCGCGACGCGGCGGACGAGCTCGTGGTCGATCCCGTCGACGACGGAGCCCGTACGACGGGTCTCCAGCGCGGCCCGGTAGCGCTGGACCAGTCGCCGGGCGAGGTCCTCCTCGGCCGCCCGGATCGAGCGGGTGTCCTCGTCGTCGAGCTCGACCGGGATGTCGGCGATGCGGCGGGCCGGGATGTCCTCGGCGACGTCGACCTTGCGACGCCGCACGATGCCCATGTCGATGACGGCCTTGCGCGCCGCGGGGTAGAACGCGTGGTCCGCGGGAGTCAGGTCGGTCTCCTCCAGCGACTCCATCAGCCGCGCCAGCGGCTTGGTGTCGTCGACCCAGCCGAGGAACTGCCAGATCGCGCGGAAGTCCTCGATGTCGTTGATCAGCGGGGTGCCGGTCAGCGCCATCAGCAGCGGGCGGGCGGTCCGGGCGCGGAGCCGCTCGGAGAGCTCGAGCACGTGACGCGAGCGCTGTGACGTCTTGTTCTTGATGAAGTGGGCCTCGTCGACCACCATGCTGCGGAAGCCGAACGAGCCCAGCCAGCCGGCGTGCCGGTCCAGGATCTCGTAGTTGACGATGATGACGTCGGCGAAGGCGTCGACCTGGCCGCCGTCACCGTGGATCACGGTGGCGCGGCGGCGGGGCGTCCAGCGCTCGGTCTCGCGGGCCCAGTTGGTCTTGACGACGTTGGGGCACACCACGAGCAGCGGGTAGGCGTCGGCGGCCTGCGCGGCGAGCAGCGCCTGCGCGGTCTTGCCGAGGCCGGGCTCGTCGGCCAGGAGGAAGGTGCGGTGCCCCTCAGCCGCGGCGGCGATCATGCGCGCCTGGTGCGGCATCAGCTCGAGCTTGCCGGGGGCGTTGAGCGAGGTGGCCTCCGGCAGGTCCATGCACGAGGAGGAGCCGCCGAGCTCGAAGGAGCGGAACAGGGGGCCGAGCAGCTCCCACGACGACAGCCGGCCGTGGACGCTGCGGCGCTCGCGGCCGATGCCGAAGTCGGGCACGAGGAAGGGGTTGGCCAGCTGGTGCTGGAGGACCGACTGCGGCACGACGCGGCGCTCACCGAGCCCCGGGCCGGCCTCGTCGTCGGGCTTCGGCTCCTCGGGCGCGACCTCGACGCCCGCCTTGCGCAGCATCTCCAGGCGCAGGTCGCGGGCGGAGTCGGTGACGACGGACTCCTCGGAGAGCAGGCCGAACAGCGAGGGGTCGCGGGTCGCGGTCTTGGCGAGGATCGTCGCGATGCCGTCGAGGCGCTTGAGCTCGTCGGCCTTCTGGGCGTCGGTGAGCTCTGCCGAGGCGCGGACGTCGGTGCGGTGCTCGCGCACCAGCAGCGCGACCACCTGGAAGCGCACCCGCTGTCCGGGGGCGAGCGGGCCACGCTGGACGGCCGACTCGAGCTCGCGGACGGCGCGCGCCAGGACGGGCACGATGCCCTCGTTGTCCTTGTGGCGGGCGTGCGCAGGGGTGCGGCGGCTGCCGCGTTGACGCTGGCGCTGGGCCAAGGTGGTCCTCCCGGACTGGGGTACGCGTCGTGGACCAGGCGAGCCCGTGTCGGCTCTGCCTGCACGCACGGCGTGGAGGTGTGGAGCGGGCGCCAGGTGCGCGGTGTCCGGCGGATCGGGGGTGATCACAGCGGCACGGCGTCTGGAACGCTGCCTCCACTGTAGCCCCCGACGGCCCGTTGCCGGTAAATATCCCCGGTCAGCGCGCCGCGCGGTGGTCGACGATCCGCCGCATCTTGCCGACCGAGCGCTCGATCGAGGCCACGTCGACGACGTCGACCCCGACACTGACGCCGATGGACGCCTTGATCCGGTGCGCCAGCTCGGTCTGCGCGGCGGCGGCCTCCGCGTCGGTCGTGGCGTCGCGTCGCTCGACGCGGACCGTCAGCGTGTCGAGGTTGCCGCTGCGGTCGAGGTGGCACTGGAAGTGCGGGGACAGGGTCGGGATGCCGAGCACGATCTCCTCGATCTGCGTCGGGAAGAGGTTGACCCCGCGCAGGATGATCATGTCGTCGGTGCGACCGGTGATCTTCTCCATCCGGCGCATGCTGCGCGCGGTGCCGGGCAGCAGCCGGGTCAGGTCGCGGGTGCGGTAGCGGATCACCGGCATCGCCTGCTTGGTGAGGGTGGTGAAGACCAGCTCGCCCTCCTCGCCGTCGGGCAGCACCTCGCCGGTCACCGGGTCGATGACCTCGGGGTAGAAGTGGTCCTCCCACACGTGCAGGCCGTCCTTGGTCTCGACACACTCGCTCGCCACGCCGGGGCCGATCACCTCGGACAGGCCGTAGATGTCGACCGCGTGCATGTCGGTGCGCTCCTCCATCTCGCGGCGCATGTCGTTGGTCCACGGCTCGGCGCCGAAGATGCCGACCTTCAGCGACGTCGAGCGTGGGTCGACGCCTTGCGCCTCGAGCTCGTCGAGGATCGAGAGCATGTAGGACGGCGTCACCATGATGATCTCGGGCTCGAAGTCCAAGATCAGCTGCACCTGGCGCTGCGTCATGCCGCCCGAGACGGGCACGACCGTGCACCCGAGCCGCTCGGCCCCGGCGTGCGCGCCCAGACCGCCGGTGAAGAGCCCGTAGCCGTAGGCGTTGTGCAGCACCATCCCGCGCCGCCCGCCCGCCGCCCGGATCGACCTCGCCACGACGTCGGCCCACATGTCGAGGTCGTCGCGCGTGTAGCCGACGACGGTCGGCTTGCCGGTCGTCCCGCTGGAGGCGTGCAGGCGTACGACGTCCTCGCGCGGGACGGCGAACATGCCGAAGGGGTAGTTGTCGCGCAGCGTCGCCTTGCTGGTGAACGGCAGCCTCGCCAGGTCCTCCAGCGACCGTACGTCGTCGGGTGCCACGCCGGCCTCGTCGAAGGCGCGGCGGTAGTGCGCGACGTGGTCGTAGGCGTGCCGCACGGACCGCTGGAGCCGTTCGAGCTGCAGCGCGCGCAGCTCCTCGACCGGGGCGGTCTCGATCGGGTCCAGGTCGCCGGGCTGGGGAGTCAGGTCGATCACGGTGTGGTCCTCCGGTCGCGCGTGGTGGGTCGTGAGAACGTTCATCCATGTCAGAGCCCGTACGACGGGGCCGGCCCGGCCACGACCAGCAGACGGTCCTGCGCGTCGCGATCGAGCTCTTCAACCGGCAAGGCTACGACGCCGCGAGCATGGGCGACCTGGCTCGCGAGCTCGGGCTGACGAAGTCGGCGATCTACCACCACGTGCCGAGCAAGGAGCACCTGCTCGAGCGGGCGCTGGACGAGGCGCTCGACGAGCTCACGGCCGCTCTCGACACCGTGCACGCCGACCTGTCCCACACGCCCGAGGAGCGGCTGCGCGCCGCCGTGCGCAGCAGCGTCGTCGTGCTGGCCGAGCACCTGCCCGCCGTCACCCTGCTGCTGCGGGTGCGGGGCAACACCCCCGCGGAGCAGAACGCGCTCGCCCGTCGGCGCGACATCGACCACCGGCTGGCCGAGATGGTGCGGGAGGCCGCCGACACCGGCGCCATCCGCGCCGACATCGACCCGCTGCTCGCCAGCCGGTTGCTGTTCGGGATGGTCAACTCGATGACGGAGTGGCTCCGCGACGGCAGCGACGTCGACGCGCTGGCCGACACCATCACCACGCTCGCCTTCGACGGCCTGGTGCGACACCGAGCCTGACGGCCCGTCGGCTCAGGGCTCGAGGCAGGCGGGGGTCGAGTCGCCCGGCCCGTCGGGGTCGAGCGTGCTCCCGGCCGCGTCGCGCAGCACGACGCGGTCGACGGTCGGCAGCTGCTTGAGGGTCGGCAGCACCTCGCCGGCGATGCTCACGGTGGCGCCGCCGCTGCGGCAGCGGCCCGTGAGCCGCAGGTCGGCCGTGCCGCCCGCGACCGTGAGGTCGTCGTACCCGGTGGCGCCGGAGCGCAACAGGCGCAGGCCGCGCGCCCGCTCCCCCGCCAGCGGACCGGCGAAGAGGCGGTCCATCAGCCCGGTGGCGGGTGCGCCGGGAACCACCGGGCGGCGGACGGCGACGAAGAACGGCTCCTGGTTGTCGACGAACCGGTCCCGGTCGAGGAACCACACCTTGCGCTGCACGGTGGCGAATCCGGCGCCGACCTCGACGACCACCCGCGGCGGCGCCTGCAGCGTCGTGACCCGGACGGGCGTGCGCTTCGCCAGGCCCAGGCCGTACGTCGTCACGGCCTCGAAGTCGCCCGCCCGCACGGCGGTCATCACGTTGGGCAGGGCGTACGCGACGCGGCGCGGCGCCGCGGTCGGCGAGCCGTCGTCTGTGTGCGCCTGGGCGCGTTCGAAGCGCACCCGGAGCAGGGCCTGACCGGCGACGCGGACGCGGCGACCGGAGCCGTCGGCGAACAGCCGGTCGACGTAGCCGACCTGACGGTTCGCGGGCAGGCCGCCCCTGAACTCGAAGACGACGCGGTCGACCCCGTCCCGGTGGGCCGCCCGCACGGCGACGAGCACCGGCGTCGTGGGCGCGGACGACGCTCGCCCGGCGCCGGAGGACGCCGGCCCCGGCGCCAGGACGAGCGGCACGGCGAGCACGAGTGCCACCAGCGAGGACAGCAACCACCAGACCTTCATGACCGACCTCCAGGCACGCGGACCCGTCCCACGGTAGGGCTCATCGACGAGCGCGGGAAGTGCCCTCCGGACGGTCCGGTCAGGTGCGCGGAGCCAGCGAGCGGCTGCGGCCGCGGAACTCGGCCACCACGGTGCCCTCGACCCGCACGGTGACGTCGTACAGGCCGCTGCGGCCGCGCAGGGCCACCTCGCGCGCGTGGGCGTCGAGCACCTGACCGCGCCGCGCGGGCTCGAGGAAGTCGACCTCGAAGCCGGCCGCGACGGTCACGGGGCCGCGGGAGTTGCAGGCGAGCGCGAACGCCGAGTCGGCGAGGCTCGCGATCAGGCCGCCGTGGCACAGGTCGTGGCCGTTGACCATGTCGGGTCGCACGACCATCGACACCCGCGCCTCCCCCGGGCCGATCTCGACGAGCCGCATCCCGAGCGCGGCGCTGGCGGCGTCGGCGGCCCACATCGCGCGGGCCTGCTCGAACGTCGCGTCGGGCGGTGCGGCGTCAGGCATCGAAGTCGACGGTGACGGCGTCACTGACCGGGAAGGTCTGGCAGGTCAGCACGAACTGCTGCTCGACCTCCTCGGGCTCGAGGGCGTAGTTGCGCACCATCTCCACCTCGCCGTCGACGACCTTGGCCCGGCAGGTGCCGCAGACGCCGCCCTTGCAGGCGAACGGCAGGTCGCTGCGCACCGCCTGGGCCGAGTCGAGCACGGTCGCGTCGCGCGGCATCGGCGTGGTCGTCGTACGCCCGTCGAGCACGACCGTCACGTCGCTGGTCACGCCCTCGACCACCCGGTCGGCGTGACGAAGCTCCGGCGGCGGCTCGTCGACGTAGAACAGCTCGAAGTGCACCTTCTCCTTCGGCACGCCGAGCTCGGCGAGGACGGTACGGGCGTCCTCGATGAGGCCGTGCGGCCCGCAGAGCCAGACGTGGTCGATCGAGGCGAGGTGCACCTTCAGCGGCAGCAGGCGCCGGAGCCGGTCGGCGTCGAGGCGGCCGGAGAACAGCTCGACGTCGCGGGGCTCGCGGGACAGCACGTGGACGAGGTCGAAACGGGGCCCGTGGAGGTTCTTCAGGTCGCTGAGCTCCTCGGCGAACATCACCGAGGTCGTCTCGCGGTTGCCGTAGAGCAGCGTGACGGTGCTGGCCGGGTTGGCGAGCACGGAGGCCGCGATCGAGACCATCGGCGTGATGCCGGAGCCGGCGGCGATGCAGAGGTGGCGGCCCGGGCTCGCCGGGTCGGCGCGGAAGCTGCCGGTGGGTGGGGCGACCTCGACGGGCTCCCCCGGACCGACCTCGCGGATGAGCCACGACGAGAACATCCCGCCGGGGATCTCGCGGACGCCGATCCGCGGCGCCCCGCCGGCGGGCGCACAGATGGAGTAGGAGCGGCGGTGCTCAACGCCGTCGACGACGCGGCGCAGCGTCAGCGACTCCCCCGGCTCGAAGGCGTACAGCTCACGCAGGTCGTCGGGCACGTCGAAGGTGACGGCGGCGGAGTCGTCGGTCAGGGGCTCGACGTCGCGCACCGTCAGCCGGTGGAAGGTCGGGCTGGGACTGGGAGCCATGCGATCAGATCTCCTTCACGTGGTCGAAGGGCTCGCGACAGTCGACACAGCGGTACTGCGCCTTGCAGGCCGTCGAGCCGAACTCCGAGACCAGCTCGGTGGCGGGCGAGTCGCACTGCGGGCAGCGGACCTGGCGCGCGGTCGGCAGGAGGGTCAACGGGATCGGTCCGGTCGTCGAGGGCGCCGGTCCGGGAGGAGAGATGCCGGCTGCGGCGAGCGCGGCGCGGCCCTGCGGGGTGATCCAGTCGGTCGTCCAGGCGGGGTCGAGGCTCACGCGCACCTCGACGCGGTCGAAGCCCGCCCCCTGCAGCTCGCGCACCAGGTCGTCGCGCATCGTCGCCATCGCCGGGCAGCCGGAGTAGGTGGGCGTGATGTCGACGACCACGTGGGAGGCGCCGACCACGTCGACGTCGCGCAGCACCCCGAGGTCGACCAGGGTGAGCATGGGCAGCTCGGGGTCGGTGACCCGCTCAGCGACCGTCCGGGCTCGATGCAGCTGCCGTCTCGGTGATCGAGTAGCGCGAGAGGAACGAGTGGGCGTATCGAGATTCACTCCACTCACCACTGACCCATCGGGTGCGAGCGGGCCACGGACTGCATCTCGGCGAGCAGCCGCCCGAGCGCCTCGCCGTGCATCCCGTCGCGGCCGGTGCGGCCCAGCACCCCGGCACGGCGGGGCGCCTCGGGCCGCGGCACGTCAGCCGCCTCGAGCACCTGGTCGAGCACGCCCTCGGCGGCCTCGCGGACAGCGGAGGGGTCGATGCCGACGCCCGCCCCTGCGGCGGCCGCCTCGACGGGGTGGGTGTCGAACAGCTCGGGCCACAGCGGCCAGAGCGCGTCGAGCGCGGCGAGCAGTCGTCGGCGGGACTCGTCGGTGCCCTGGGCGAGGGTGACGAACCACCGCGCCGAGTAGTCGCGGTGGTAGGCCAGCTCCTTGACGCCCTTGGTCGCGACGGCGGCGAGCACGTGGTCGCGGCTGGCGCGGAGGCGCTCGAAGGTCGCGAGCCGCCAGACCGAGAACAGCAGCACCCGCACGACCGCGTCGGCGAAGTCGCCGTTGACGAGCTCGGTGAGGCGGACGTTGCGGAACTGGTGGGCCTCACGGAAGTACGCGATCGCGTCCTCCGGCGGCGCCGGCGAGCCCTCGGGCAGCACCGGCACGACCGACTCGTCCGCCTTCGCGGCGCGGGCGAGCAGCAGGCGTGCCTGGCCGAGCAGGTCGAGCGCGATGTTGGACAGCGCGATGTCGTCCTCGAGGTCGGGCGCGTTGCTCGTCCACTCCGAGATCCGGTGCGACATCACGAGCGCGTCGTCGCCCAGCATCAGGGCGTACGCCGCCAGGGTCGGCGCGTCGACGCCCTCCGGGATCGTCGTGTCGACGCCCGCGAGCGGGTCCTCGAAGTCGGTGCCGAAGGCCCAGTGGGCGTCGTTGACGAGCAGGCCGGAGTAGGCGCTGTCGTGCTCGTCCTCTGCAGAGGTGTGTACGTGGTCAGCCATCAGCTGTGTCCGCCGATCTTCGGTGGGAACGGGGTCCCCGCGGCGTTGTTCTGGAGGAGCGCAGCGGGGGAAGAAGAACGTCGTGGGGTGTTCACATATGAGGGACGTTGTCGGGGATGTCGTAGAAGGTCGGGTGGCGGTAGACCTTGTCGCCGCTCGGGGCGAACATCGGGTCCTTCTCGTCGGGGCTCGAGGCGGTGATCGCGTCGGCCCGCACCACCCAGATGCTCACACCCTCGTTGCGACGCGTGTAGACGTCGCGTGCGTGGAGCAGGGCCATCCGGTCGTCGGCGGCGTGGAGCGACCCGACGTGGACGTGGTTGAGCCCGCGCTTGCCGCGGACGAAGACCTCGTAGAGCGGCCACTCCGGCTCGGGCGGCGTGACGCCCTGCCCCGTCGGCACGTCCTTCAGGGGTACGGCGCCGTGGCCGCCCTCGGCGGAGAGCTCGCTCATGCGGTCACCTCCCGCTGGCGGGCGGCGTACGCGGTCGCGGCCTCGCGCACCCATGCGCCCTCCTCGTGGGCGCGGCGGCGGTGGGCCATCCGCTGGGCGTTGCAGGGACCGTTGCCCTTCACGCCCTCCATGAACTCGTCCCAGTCGGGCTGGCCGAAGTCGTGGTGGCCGCGCTCCTCGTTCCAGCGCAGCTCCGGGTCGGGGAGGGTGACGCCGAGCGCATCGGCCTGCGGCACGGACATGTCGACGAACTTCTGCCGCAGCTCGTCGTTGGTGTGGCGCTTGATGCCCCACGCCATCGACTGGGCGGTGTTGGGCGACGCGTCGTCGGGCGGGCCGAACATCATCAGCGCCGGCCACCAGAACCGGTCGACCGACTCCTGCACCATCGCGCGCTGCTCCTCGGTGCCGCGCATCATCGTGGCGAGCAGCTCGTAACCCTGACGCTGGTGGAAGGACTCCTCCTTGCAGACGCGGATCATCGCGCGGCCGTAGGGCCCGTAGGAGGTGCGGCAGAGCGGCACCTGGTTGCAGATGGCGGCGCCGTCGACGAGCCAGCCGATCGTGCCGACGTCGGCGTACGACAGCGTCGGGTAGTTGAAGATCGAGGAGTACTTCTGCTTGCCCGCGATCAGCAGCTCGGTGAGCTCGAGGCGGGAGACGCCGAGGGTCTCGGCCGCCGAGTAGAGGTAGAGCCCGTGACCGGCCTCGTCCTGAACCTTGGCGAGCAGGATGGCCTTGCGCCGCAGGCTGGGCGCGCGGCCGATCCAGTTGCCCTCGGGCTGCATCCCGATGATCTCGCTGTGGGCGTGCTGGGCGATCTGGCGCACGAGGGTCTTGCGATAGCCCTCCGGCATCCAGTCGCGCGGCTCGATCCGCTCGTTGCGCGCGACCGTGGCCTCGAACCCGGCCTCGAGGTCACGCTCGGTGGGGGTCTCGGTGAGTGTCATCCGTCCTCCGGCACAGGGGCGACGTGGGGTTTCCGACCGCATTTACTGACCGATCGGTCTGCTATTAGTGTGTCACCAGTCACTCCGGCGCGCAAACACCGGCTGCCCTGACGAACCGCACCCCGATCCCGAGGGAGACCCCCGTGACCCGACTGCTCGAGAGCTATGCCGCCGGACGGTGGTACGCCGCCTCCACGGAGGGCCACCCGCTCCTGGACGCTGCCACCGGCGAGGAGGTCGCGCGGATCTCCAGCGCCGGCCTCGACCTCGGCGCGATGGCCCACCACGCGCGCACGGTGGGTGGGCCGGCGATCGGCGAGCTGACCTTCCACGAGCGCGCGCTGCTCCTCAAGGAGCTGGCCACGCACCTGACCGGGCTCAAGGACGAGTTCTACGAGCTCTCGCTGGCCACCGGCGCGACCCGACGCGACTCGATGATCGACATCGACGGCGGCTTCGGCACCGTGTTCAGCTACTCCTCCAAGGGGCGCCGCGAGCTGCCCAACGCCCACGTGGTGTGCGACGGCGACCTCGAGCAGCTCGGCCGCACCGGCGTCTTCCTCGGCCAGCACGTCTACACCTCGCGCCCCGGCGTCGCCGTGCAGATCAACGCCTTCAACTTCCCCGTCTGGGGGATGCTCGAGAAGCTCGCGCCGGCCTTCATCGCCGGCCTCCCGACGATCGTGAAGCCCGCCAGCCAGACGGCCTACCTGACCGAGCTCGTGGTGCGCCGCATCGTCGAGGCGGGGATCCTGCCCGAGGGCTCGCTCCAGCTGCTCTCCGGATCGGCCGGCGACCTGCTCGACCACCTCGGCGTCCAGGACTCGGTGGCCTTCACCGGCTCCGCGCACACCGCCGGGATCCTGCGCCAGCACCCCTCGGTGCTCCACGGCGGCGTCCAGCTCCAGGTCGAGGCCGACTCGCTCAACTGCTCGGTGCTCGGGCCCGACGTCACGTCGAGCGACCCGGAGTGGGACCTGTTCGTCAAGGGCGTCGTCACCGAGATGACCGCCAAGGCGGGACAGAAGTGCACGGCCATCCGTCGGGTCATCGTGCCGTCGGCCGTGGCCGACGAGATGACCGACGCGGTCGCAGCGAAGCTCGCGACGATCACGGTCGGCGACCCCGGCGACGAGTCCGTGCGGATGGGCCCGCTCGCCTCGCTCGGGCAGCGCGAGGAGGTCCGCAAGGCCGTCGAGGCCCTTCGATCCTCGGCCGACGTCGTCCTCGGCGACCCGGCCGCGACCACCGGGTTCGCCGGCGACGGCGAGCGCGGCGCCTTCATGTCACCGGTGCTGCTCCGGGCCCGCGCCGGTGCGGTCGAGCCGCACGACGTCGAGCCCTTCGGTCCGGTGTCGACCGTGATGGCGTACGACAGCCTCGACGAGGCGGTCACGCTCGCCGCGCGCGGCAAGGGCTCGCTGGTCGGCTCGGTCGTCACCCACGACCCGGACGTCGCCCGCACCCTGGTGCTCGGCCTCGCGCCGTGGCACGGCCGGATCCTCGTGCTCGACCGCGACGACGCACCCGAGTCGACGGGCCACGGCTCTCCCCTGCCGATGCTCGTGCACGGCGGCCCCGGTCGCGCCGGCGGCGGCGAGGAGCTCGGCGGCGTCCGCGGCGTGCTCCACCACATGCAGCGCTCCGCGATCCAGGCCTCCCCCGACATGCTCACCGCGATCACCGGCCGGTGGACGCGCGGCTCGCAGCGCAACGAGACGCCCGAGCACCCCTTCCGCCACTCGCTCGCCACGCTGGAGGTCGGCGACACGATCGCCTCCGCGTCGCGGGTGATCTCGCGCGAGGACATCGACCACTTCTCCGACTTCACCGGCGACACGTTCTACGCCCACACCGACCCCGAGGCGGCGGCGCAGAACCCGCTCTTCGGCGGGATCGTCGCCCACGGCTACCTCATCGTGTCGATGGCAGCCGGTCTGTTCGTCGACCCCGCCCCGGGCCCGGTGCTCGCCAACTTCGGCGTCGACAACCTCCGCTTCCTGACCCCGGTGAAGGCCGGCGACTCGATCCGGGTGACGCTGACCGTCAAGCAGATCACCCCGCGCTCCTCGGCCGACTACGGCGAGGTCCGCTGGGACGCGTTGGTCACCAACCAGGACGACGAGCCCGTCGCGACGTACGACGTGCTGACACTGGTCGCCAAGGAGGCCTGACCGCTCTCACTGCGCCGCACCGGGCGGTGCGCCACCCACATTCCGCAGCCGCGGGATGTGGGTGGGCCACCGCCCGCGGGCGCGGCGCCGCGCGACACGCGGCCAGCGGTGTCCAGACCACCTTCCGGCGGGCCGGAATGTCGCTGGGCCACCGCTCGGGCGCTCGCTAGCGTGCCGCCATGACCAGAGCCACCCAGCGCGTCATCGGGATCGTCGTCCTCCTCGTCCTCGGCATCCTCAGCCTGCCCGCGGCGGCGTCCGTCCTCGACGGCCAGGGCACGGAGAACTGGATCGTCCCGGTGCAGCTCGTCGCGATGGCGGCGATCGGCGCCGCGGTCACCATCGCGCTCCCCGGGCTGGCCCGCGAGGGCGCGACCACCGGGCGCCGGGCGATGACCGGTGCCTGGTGGGGCCTGCTGGCCGCGGCCGTGGGGGTGGTCGTCTTCTGGCTGCTGCTCAGCGGCTTCGGTGGTGCGTGAGGGCCCGGCGCCCTCCCGGTAGGTTGCGGTCATGGCACAGAAGAAGTCCTGGGGCGACATGACGCCCACGCAGAAGAAGATCGTCGCGGTGGCCGGGATCGTCGAGGTCGCCGTCACCGCGTGGTGCGCCAGGGACCTCAAGCAGCGCCCCGCCGAGCTCGTGCGCGGACCCAAGCTGCTGTGGGTGCCGGCCCTCTCGGTGCAGCCGGTCGGCCCACTCGCCTACCTACTGGTGGGCCGCAAGCGCTGACGCATCGGTGACCCTCGGCCCCCACCTCCGGGACCTCGTGCCCTGACGTACGCCGGTCGCGCGTCGCAGGCTGGTGTCGAGGAGGCGAGCGACATGAGGCGCACGATCGTCGCGGCTGTGGTCGCGGCTGCCCTGGTGGGCGCGGGAGCGGGCGCCGCGGTGACGGCGCACGACGACGACGGCTGGCCGCAGCCGATGATGTCCGAGGGCCGCCTCGTCGGGCACCTGGGCGGCCAGCAAGGCGGGCTCGGTGGCCACATGGCCGGCTTCGCGACCGGGCACCACCTGTCCGCTGCGAGCGAGCAGGAGTACCTCGCCGAGATGGTGGCCCACCACCAGGAGGCGATCGACGCGGCGCGCGAGCTGCGTCGGTCCGACCGCGCGACCATGCGCCGCTTTGGCGAGAGGATCGTCGAGGCGCAGTCGGCCCAGGTCGCGCAGATGGAGTCCTGGCTGGCGGAGTGGTATCCCGGCGACTCCACGGACGTGGACTACGAGCCGATGATGCGCGACCTCACCGGGCTCACCGGTGATCGCCTCGACCGGACGTTCCTGGAGGACATGGTCGGGCACCACATGGCGGCGGTGATGATGTCGCAGCACGGGCTGGCGTCACCGCTGTTCGACCACGACGAGGTCGCCGTCCTGGCCGTGGACATCCGCAACGACCAGCACGCCGAGATCCTCCGGATGCGCGCCTGGTTGCGCGACTGGTTCGGCGTCCGCTCGATGCGCTGACCGGCACTGGTCTGGATCACGAGGCAGGGGGCCGTCGCGGGACCCTACGCTGATCCATGGACCGACCTCGCCTGAGGTTCTGGCTGACGCTGGGACTGGGCCTGCTGTACGTCGCGGCGGGCATCGCGGAGTCCGTCCGTGCCGTGACGTCCGGCGACGGAGGGCTGTGGTTCTGGTTCGGCACCCTGGTCGGCGGGGGTGCGCTGGTGCTCTCCGGCATGGTCGCGTCCTCCCGTCACCCCAACGTCGGGCGCACCCTCATCTGCGTGGGCAGCATGATGGGCGTCCTCGCGACGGGGTGGACCCTGGTGGTCCCGCTGATCGCGGTGGCGGTCGTGGTGCTCAACATCCAGAAGCCGACGACGGACTGAGCCCGCCGGTCACCCGCTGTAGGGGACCTCGCTGCGCCAGTCGGCGTCATCCGTCGCGACCGCGTCCCAGATCGCATCGGCGACCCGGTCGGGGGTGAACGCGCCCTCGCGCGCGAGCGCCCCGCGCACGGTGACCGAGACGGCGCGGATCCCGTCGTCGGACAGGGTCTTGTCGATGCTGTGGACGAGGTTGCGCACCCCGGCTTTCTGCACCCCCAGCGACGCCGCGCGCTCCGACGGATCGTCCGCCGCCATGCTGCCGGTGACGCTGATCCGCCCGCCGGCGGACATGAAGGGGCGCGCCGCCTGGACGGTGGTCAGGAGGGCGCCCACCCCGAGCGCGACGTCCTCGACGAGCTCGGCGACCGTGAGGGACAGGGGGTCCTTCTCGCGGAAGGCGCTGGGGTTGAAGTGCAGGACGTCGATGCGCCCGGTGTGCTCACCGAAGCGGCGTACGGCATCACGCGCCGCCTGCTCGTCGGTGACGTCGACACACGCATGGCCGACGGTGGCGCCGCGAGCGCCGAGGTCCGCGGCGAGCTGGTCGAGCACCTGCTGGTCCTGGCCGAGGAGCGCCACGTCGTAGCCCTCGTCAGCGAAGCGGCGCGCGACCGACGCGCTCACGCCCGGCCCGGCACCCACCACCACCACTACTGGTCTGCTCATGGGTCGTGTCTACCGCACCTTCGGATGCCCCGGGAGACCTCAGGAGGACGGGCGCGGGATCACCGTCAGGACCCGCTCGGTGTGCAGGCGGAACTCCTGCATGAAGTCGGTGAGGATCTGGGCGAGCCCGTCGTCCGACACCTCGCCGTCGTCGGCGATGGCACCGGGCTTCAGGTGGATGTAGGCCTCGGGTGCCGTCATCTGCCGGGCATTGCAGAAGCTCAGCACTCCGCGGAGGCTCTGCTGCGCCACGGCCGTGCCGATCGAACCGATCGACGCGCCGATCACGGCCGCGGGCATGTGGTCGAACGAGTTCTGGCCCCACGGCCGCGACGCCCAGTCGATGGCGTTCTTGAGAGCACCGGGGATCGAGCGGTTGTACTCCGGCGTCACGAAGAGCACGCCGTCGCACGCCGCAAGCGCGTCCTTGAGCGCCTGGGCCTCGGGCGGGTAGGCGGCGTCGTGGTCGGGGCTGTAGAGCGGGAGATCCCGGATCGGGATCTCGGTGAACTTCATGTCGCGCGGTGCGAGCGCGACGAGCGCCTTGCTCAGCGTGCGGTTGATCGAGGTCGACGACAGGCTGCCGACGAAGTAGCCGATCTGGTAGGTCATGTCGATTCCCCTCAACGAGAAGATCGGTTGTCCTGCTCCGGAGGGTTGTGCCGCGGTGCGGCGTTGGGGCCCTGTGTGCCCTCCTGGGTCGTTCCGGACTCTCCGTCCGGCTGGGCGGCGACGGAGTCTCCGGGACTGATGGGCGTGGGCTCGTCGCCCTCGGGAGCCAGCTCCGAGACCTGGCCGTCCTGCTCCTCCGGCGCGTCGTGGTCGTGCGTCATGCGGACCTCCTGGTGGAGTCGGGAAAGCCTCCACGCAATCACCGTACGCTCGCTCGCGGCTCACCTGAGCGGGTGGTGGCCGGGGTCAGGGCGCTGGCTACCGTCGAGCGATGACCCGCTTCGGATACACCCTGATGACCGAGCAGAGCGGCCCGCGCGAGCTGGTGTCGTACGCCGTCGCCGCCGAGCGGGCCGGCTTCGACTTCGAGGTGATGAGCGACCACTTCTCGCCGTGGCTCACCGAGCAGGGGCACGCGCCGTACGCCTGGACGACCCTCGGTGCGGTCGCGCAGGCCACCGAGCGCGTGGGCCTGATGACGTACGTGACGTGCCCGACACTGCGCTACCACCCCGCAGTCGTCGCCCAGAAGGCCGCGACGCTGCAGATCCTCGCCGAGGGACGGTTCACCCTCGGCCTCGGCAGCGGCGAGAACCTCAACGAGCACGTCGTGGGCGAGGGTTGGCCGGCGATCGCCGAGCGGCAGGACATGCTCGCCGAGGCGATCGAGGTCATCCGATCCCTGCACACCGGTGAGCTCGTTGACCACCGCGGCGACTTCTTCCAGGTCGACTCCGCCCGCATCTGGGACCTTCCCGAGGAGGGCGTCGACATCGGCGTCGCCGTCGCCGGCGCCCGGGCGATCGAGCGGTTCGCGCCGTTGGCCGACCACCTCGTCGCCGTCGAGCCCAGGGCCGACATCGTCGAGACCTGGAACGGCGTCGACGGCGCCCCGCGCATCGGCGGTGACGCTCGTGCGGTGGGCCAGATCCCGATCTGCTGGGACCCCGACGAGGACGCCGCGGTCGCGCGGGCCCACGAGCAGTTCCGCTGGTTCGGCGGCGGCTGGTCGGTCAACGCCGACCTGCCCACCCCGGCCGGCTTCTCCGGCGCGACGACGTACGTCCGACCCGAGGACGTCGCGGAGTCCATCCCGTGCGGACCCGATCTCGACAAGGTCGTCGAGGCGGTCTCGGCCTACTGGGAGGCCGGGTTCACCGACGTCGCCCTCGTGCAGGTCGGCGACGAGGGCCAGGACCGGTTCATCAGCGAGGCGGCCGGCCCGCTGCTCGAGAAGCTGCGGGCGGCCGCCCCGTGAGGTTCAGCTGAGCTCGTCGCCGTACTGCTGGGCAAGGCTGTTCATGAACAACAGCTCGGGGTCGCGCTCGGACTTCAACGCGAAGAACGAGTCGATCTGCGGGTACCCGCGTTCGAGGTCGGCCCGCGAGTAGTGCTGCTGGTAGGGCAGGTAGAACGTGCCACCGTGCGCGAGCGCGGGCGCGACGAGCCGCCGAGTCAGGTCGGCCATGTCGGCGTGACCGGCCGAGGAGACCTCCTGGCTCAGGTAGAGCACGACCGAGAGCCGGTGGTCGGGTGCGTAGCTCAGCAATGTCTCGGACCTCTCGACCGACCGGATCGAGGCACTCAGCAGCTGGGCGTCGTGGGCGCGCAGCTCGACGCGGGCATCGGCGAGGAACCCGGCCAGCTCCTCAGGCGGGAGGAAGTACTCATGAAGCACGTCGGTGTACTGGGCGAGGTCGTTGTCCAGCAGCATCAGGCCGTTGTAGAGGCTCTGGTTGCGCGAGACCAGGCAGGCCTCGGCCGCGCGGAGGGCAGCGTTGCGCGAGGTCTCGCACCGACGCAGGTGCGGCAGCAGGTGCCGCTGCGCGGACCACTTGACCCGCTGGCCGATCCTCCCGGTCCGCGCGACGTTGAGCACGAGACGAGCCACCCGCGAGTCTTGGTCTGCGTGCAGTGGCGGAACGGTCACGGCGGGGCCGTCGACGCGGCGGTAGCTGTACAGGATCACCTCGTCGAGGAAGCTTCCGGGTGACGTGGACAGGTGGCCGTACATCATCCGGACGTCGTCGTCCGGAACCAGCTCCTCCTCGAAGACACGGGCGACGTCGGCGGTGGGGACCAGCCGTTGCTCGAAGCGGTAGACCTCGTCCGGCACGGTCTCCAGCTCGACCTCGACGATCACGCCGAAGAGCCCGTAGCCACCGATGGCGGCTCGGAACAGCTGCGGGTCCGCGTCGCGGCTGACCCGGTGCGCGATGCCGTCCGCGGTGACGATGAGCAACGACCTGACTGTCGGGGCGAGGCTGCCGGTGCGGAAGTCGGCGCCGTGCGCGTTGACCGACACTGTGCCGCCCACGCTGAGGATGTCGATCCCCGGCATCGCGGCGACCGACAGACCTTCGTCGTGGAGTGCCTCGAGCACGTGCTTCCACGGAGCGCCGGCGCCCACGCGGACCGTGCCGCGGTCGGCGTCGACCGCCGTCGACGACATGCCGGTCATGTCCAGGACGAGGCCGCCGGGGTAGGACGCCTGTCCGCCCATGCTGTGCCGGGTGCCGCCGACGGCGACCTTGAGGCCGTGGTCGCGGGCGTACGACAGAGCCTCCTGCACCTCGGTGACCGACGTGGGCCGTACGACGCCGTGCACCGGGACGGCATTCACGCAGCTCGCGTCGTTGACCGTCCCCCCGCGCTGCACGAGCCCGGCGAACGGGGCGTCGATGCGGTGCGCGACCTCGGGTGAGGCGGGCCGCACCTGGACGAGGCAGTCCCTGCTGCCGTCACCGACGGTGGACCAGTGGTCGATCGTCTGCAGGCAGAGCACGAGCAGGACGAGCAGCACCGCCCGCGCGTACCAGACCCGAACCGTCGGTCGTCGTGTCCTCATGCCCCGAGGGGACACCCTGGGATCCCCCGACCGCATGAGGTCGGGGGCTCAGGCCGATGGCCCGTCAGAGTCAGCTGATCGCGGTGAACCGGCTCCGGCGGTGCGCCGGCGTCTCGATCTCGTCGAGGATCGCCAGCGCGAGGTCGTCGGCCGAGATCGTCGACGCGCCGTCGGCGTCGCGCAGCAGCACGTCGCCGCCGAGGACGTACGCACCCTTCGACTCCGTGCCGAGCCACGAGCCGAAGTCGGCAGGCGGGCTGACGTAGAACCAGTCGAGCGACTCCGGGCTGTCCTGGCAGAGCGCGAACGTGTCGAGACCGGTCTGCACCTCGGGCTTCACCTCGTCGGGAATATGGTCCTTGGTGACGTCCCACAGGCGCGGTCCGCCCTCCTCGGCGAGCAGGGAGGACGCGCCGCCGACGTAGCCGAGGCGCGTCGGGGTGCCGGCCAGGCGTGCGATGAGCTCCTCGACGACGCCCTCGACCTTGCCGGCCATGTCGCCGCGGGGTGACAGCGCGACGAGCACGACGTCGCTGCCGGCGGTGGTGCCCTCGAGGACGTCGGCGTCGAGCACGGAGCCTTCGACGTAGTCCGCTCCGGCGACCGGCGAGGACGGTGCCGTACGACTCACTGCCGTCACGTCGTGCCCGCGCTTGCGCGCCTCCGCGACGACCGCCGCGCCTACATATCCGTTGCCGCCGAGGACGGTGATGCGTGCCATGAGCTCAGTTCCTTCGTGTGATGGGTGGGGGGTCAGCGCCAGCCGAGGGCGGGCGCCACGTCGGTGAGCACGGTCTCGAGGATGTGGGCGTTGTAGTCCACGCCGAGCTGGTTGGGCACGGTGAGGAGCAGGGTGTCGGCCGTGGCGACGGCCTCGTCCTCCGCGAGCTCCTTGACCAGCACGTCGGGCTCGGCGGCGTACGTCTTGCCGAAGACCGCGCGCAGGTTGGCCTCGATCTGGCCGAACTGGTCGGAGCTCGTGCCCTCGTGCCCGAAGTACATCCGGTCGAGGTCGGTGGTGATCGGCATGATCGAGCGGCTCACCGACACGCGGGGCTCGGCCTCGTGGCCGGCCTCGCGCCACGCCTCGCGGAAGACCTCGATCTGCTTGCGCTGCTGGACGTGGAACGGCTCGCCCGTCTCGTCGGCCTTGAGCGTCGAGCTCATCAGGTGCATGCCCTTCTCGGCTGCCCAGCGGGCGGTGGCGTCGGAGGCGGCACCCCACCAGATGCGGTCGCGCAGGCCCTCAGAGTGCGGCTCGATGCGCAGCAGGCCCGGCGGGTTGGGGAACATCGGGCGCGGGTTGGGCTGGGCGAAGCCCTCGCCCTCCAGCACCTGCAGGAGCACCTCGGTGTGGCGCCGGGCCATGTCGGCCTGGTCCTCGCCCTCGGCCGGTGCGTAGCCGAAGTAACGCCAGCCCTCGATCACCTGCTCCGGTGATCCCCGGCTGATGCCGAGCTGCAGCCGGCCGCCGGCGATGAGGTCGGCCGACCCCGCGTCCTCGGCCATGTAGAGCGGGTTCTCGTAGCGCATGTCGATCACGCCGGTGCCGATCTCGATCCGGCTGGTGCGCGCGCCGACGGCTGCGAGCAGCGGGAACGGCGAGGCGAGCTGCCGGGCGAAGTGGTGCACCCGGAAGTACGCACCGTCGGCACCGAGCTCCTCGGCAGCGACCGCGAGGTCGATGGACTGCAGGAGCGTGTCGGACGCCGTCCGGACCGCGGACTGCGGCGAGTCGGTCCAGTGGCCGAAGTTCAGGAACCCGATCTTCTTCATGACTGGTTCAACGCTCAACCATCGTCGTTGTTCCCGTAGACGTGGCCGACGCTCGGCGGGCGCCCCGGCGCGGCCAGGGAGAGGACGGCCCGCACGATCTCGGGCCGCTCCTCGAGGTGGTCCTCGAGGCGTTGCAGCTCCTCGGCGGCCGCGCTCTCCACGTCGTCGCCGACGAGGTCGACCGACCCGACGAGGAAGAGCCGCTCCGGGCCGACGTACTCCAGGTGCAGCGTGTTGACCGTCTGCACCTCCGGTCGCTCGCGCAGCCAGCCCAGCACGGTGTCGTAGATGCGCGGGTCGGCGACCTGGCCGACAAGGAAGGCCATGTTGCGACGCAGGAGGTAGACCGCCACCCAGCCGAGCAGCAGGCCGACGAGGATCGACCCGATCGCGTCCCACACGGGGTCGCCGGTGGCCTGGTGCAGCGCGAGGCCGGTGACGGCGATGACGATGCCGAGGAGCGCAGCGGCGTCCTCGAAGAAGACCGCGCGCAGCGTCGGGTCGGACGTCTGGTCCAGGAAGCGCGCCCGGCTGACGTCGGCCGACAGGGCCCCGCGTCGCACCTCGCGTCGCGCCTGCAGGAAGGAGATGCCCTCGAGCACGAACGCGGCGCCCATGACGACGTACGCCCAGAAGTAGTCGGCCTCCTCCTCCGCTGCGCCCAGGGACTGGACGCCGTGGATGACCGACACCGCCGCGCCGACGGCGAACAGGCCGAAGGCCGCGATCATCGACCACACGTAGGCCTCGCGGCCGTAGCCGAGCGGATGGGCCTCGTCGGCCGGCTTCTCGGACCTCCGCTCCGCGACCACGAGGAACACCTCGTTACCCGCGTCGGCCCAGGAGTGAGCCGCCTCGGCGACCATCGACGCCGAGCCGGTGACGGCGGCGACGATGCTCTTGAGGATCGCCAGGATCGTGTTGGCGGTCAGCGCCACGATGACGGTGAGCATGGGATCAGACTGCCCGATCCGGGCGCCTTGACGTCGACGCACCATTGATATCCAATATATTGCATGCCGGTCCCCGTCTCCCCCGCTCCGCTACGCCCGACCCTGCTCCGCGACTCGGTGCACGACCGGCTGCGCGACGCGATCGTCGACGGCACCCTCGCGCCGGGCGAGGTGGTGCGCGACACCGAGCTCGCCACCTGGCTCGGGGTGAGTCGTACGCCGGTGCGCGAGGCGCTGCTGCGGCTCGGCGAGACCGGACTCGTGCGGTCCGCGCCCGGCCGATCGACCGTCGTCGCCGAGATCGACCTGGCCGAGGTGCGTGAGGCCCATGCGGTCGTCGTCGCCATGCACCGACTCGCCGTGACGGAGGCGGTCGACCGACTCACCGACGACGACGTGGAGCGGATGCGGGCCGCCAACCACCGCTTCGCCGCGGCGATCGAGGCCCACGACACCGACGCGGCGCTGGCAGCCGACGACGACTTCCACCGGGTCGCGGTCGAGGTCTCGGGCAACCGGGCCCTCGCCACGGTGCTCGACCAGCTCGGCCCCGTCGTACGCCGCCTCGAGCGCCGCCGCTTCGCCTCCCACGCCGGGGAGCAGTCGGTGGCGCTGCACGAACGCCTCGTCGAGGCGTGCGCCGGCCGCGACGCGCAGGCCGCCGCCGACGTCGCCTTCCGCACCTGGCAGAACCTCGCCGACCTCATCCCCGACCAGCCCGACCCCCAGCCCGACCTCCAGGAGACCCCGTGATCCTCGACCAGTTCCCCCGCCACCCGCTGACCTTCGGCCCCTCGCCCGTGCACGAGCTGAAGCGGCTGACCCAGCACCTGGGAGGTGCGACGGTCTGGGCCAAGCGCGAGGACGTCAACAGCGGTCTCGCCTTCGGCGGCAACAAGGTCCGCAAGCTGGAGTACATCGTCCCCGACGTGCTGGCCAGCGGCGCCGACACGCTCGTCTCCATCGGCGGCTTCCAGTCCAACCACACCCGTCAGGTCGCCGCTGTCGCCGCCCACCTCGGCCTGAAGTGCCGGCTCGTGCAGGAGAAGTGGGTGCCGTGGGACGACCCGACCAACACCCAGGTCGGCAACATCCTGCTCAGCCGGATGATGGGCGCCGACTCCCGCCTCGACCCGCACGGCTTCGACATCGGCATCCGGGACTCGTGGAAGGAGGCGATCCGCGAGGTCGAGGAGGCCGGCGGCACGCCGTACGCCATCCCGGCGGGCGCCAGCGAGCACCGGCTCGGTGGCCTCGGGTTCGCCAGCTGGGCCTTCGAGGTGGCCGAGCAGGAGAAGGCGCTCGGCATCACCTTCGACACGATCGTGGTCTGCACGGTCACCGGCTCGACCCACGCCGGGATGATCGCCGGCTTCGCGGCGCTCGAGGACCTCACCGGCGTACGCCGCCGCGTGCTCGGCATCGACGCCAGCGCGACGCTCGAGAAGACCCGCGACCAGGTGGCGCGCATCGCCCGGCACACCGCGGAGCTGATCGAGCTCGGTCGCGACCTGCGCGACGACGAGATCACGGTGCTCGACGGCTGGGCCGGCGAGCTCTACGGCCTGCCGGTCGACTCGACCATGGAGGCGATGGCGCTCGGCGCGCAGCTCGAGGCGATGATCACCGACCCGGTCTACGAGGGGAAGTCGCTCGCCGGCCTCATCGACCTCGTCGCCGAGGGCGAGATCCCGCGCGACTCGCACGTGCTCTACGCGCACCTCGGCGGGCAGCCGGCGATCAACGCCTACCACTCGCTCTGGCCCGCGCAGGGCTGACGACCCCCGGACACGTGTCCGGGAAGCTGCCCCTTGATGGGCGTTCCGGGGGACGCCCCGGACACGTGCGGCGGACCTGGCCCTTGAAGGACCCGTTCAGGGGCCACATCCGCCGCACGTGCGCCGTCTCGCGCCCGCTACCGTCACCGGGTGCCGGATCCCGACGTCGACATCGCCGCCGCCCTCGCCTGGGCGGGCTCCGCGCTCGGGTCGCCTGTCACGTCGTACGACGCCCTCGCCGGCGGCCTGACGTCGACGATGCTCGCCCTCCGTCATGACGACGGCGCCGAGTCCGTGCTGAGGCTGATGACGGTCGAGCCGTGGCGCACGCACGGCGCCGAGCTGGCGACCCGCGAGCGGGAGGCGCAGCTGGCGATGGCGGGGACGCCGGTCCCGGCCCCGACCAGCATCGCGCTCGACGCGGACGGGAACGTCGCGGGCGCCGCGGCGCACCTGATGTCCCGGCTCCCCGGCGCTCCGCTCGAGGAGGACGAGACGCTGGGCGAGCACCGGCTGCAGGCGATGGCCGACCTGCTGGTGACGATCCACGACCAGCGTCCGGCCGAGCCGTTCCGCCCCTTCCAGTCCTGGGCGTGGGAGGAGAAGTGGGTGGTGCCGGCCTGGTCGCAGCACCCGGGCTCGTGGCGGCGCGCCTTCGAGGTGCTGGCACGCCCGGCACCGGCGTACGAGCCGACGTTCCTGCACCGCGACTTCGGCCACCGCAACCTGCTGTGGTCGGGCGACGCGATCACCGGGGTGGTCGACTGGGTGGAGACCTCGACCGGGCCGGCGTGGCTCGACGCGGCCCATGCGGCGTCCAACCTCGCCCTGGCACACGGCACCGGCCCGGCGCAGGACTTCCTGCGCCGCTACGCCGCAGCGAGCGGCACCGACGCCGATGTCCACTGGCTCGTCATGGACGCCGTGGGCTACCTGCCGCCGCCCGGGAAGCGCCCGCTCTTCGGCCGCGCCGACCTCCTCGGCCGGCTCGACGACTGGCTCGACCTGGTCGTGCGCGACCCGCTCCTCAGCTGAGGGCGAAGTCCACCGCCGCCAGCGCGTGCAGGCGGGTGGTGGCGAAGACGGGCACGTCGACGTCGTCGGGACTCAGCAGCAGCTCGATCTCGGTGCAGCCGAGCACGACCCCCTCGGCGCCGTCGGCGACCAGCCGCTCAACCACGTCGACGTACGCCGCCCGCGACTCGTCGCGCACGACGCCGTGGACGAGCTCGCCGTAGATCACCTCGTGCACGAGCTCGCGGTCCTCGCCGGGCGGGACGAGCGCCTCGAGGCCGTGGGTGGCGAGCCGGTCACGCAGGAAGGCCTGCTCCATCGTGAACCTCGTGCCGAGCAGCGCGACCCGCGAGAGTCCGGCGCCGCGGATGGCCGCGGCGGTGACATCGGCGATGTGGATCAGCGGCACGCCCGTCGCGGCCTCGATCGCGTCAGCGACCTTGTGCATCGTGTTGGTGCAGAGCACCACGCACTCCGCGCCCGCCACCTCCAGCGCGGCGGCCTCGGCGGCGAGCAGGCGGCCGGCGGCGTCCCACTCACCCGCGGCCTGCATGGCCTCGACCTCGGCGAAGTCGACGGAGGACATCAGCACCCGCGCCGAGTGGTAGCCGCCCAGACGCTCGCGCACCGCCTCGTTGAGGATCTCGTAGTAGAGCGCGGAGCTCTCCCAGCTCATCCCCCCGAGCAGGCCGATCTTGCGCATCGTCGGTGCAGCAGCGTCCATGCCCCCATTCAACCCGCTGGGTCTACCGTGACGGCATGGTCAGCACGCCCCTGGTGAGCTCCGGCGGGCTCGTCGTCCACCCGGCGACGCACGCCCGCTTCGACGACGTGCGCACCATGGTCGGCCCGAAGAACCCGACGTCCAACGTGTGCTGGTGCCTGAGCCACCGCATCCCGGCGAAGGACAACCGCGAGCTGGCCGGCCCCGACCGCGGGGCGTACGTCGAGGCGCTGACGCGCAAGCGCACCAAGCCGGGCGTGCTCGCCTACGACGGCGACGAGGTCGTCGGCTGGGCGGCCGTCGCGCCGCGCGCGGAGCTGCCCTTCGCCCGATCCACGAAGATCCCGCACGTCGACGACCAGCCCGCCTGGTCGGTGTGGTGCATCCGGGTCCGCCCCGGGCACCGGGGCCGCGGCATCTCCCACGTGCTCCTCGACGGCGCGGTGGCCTACGCCGCGCAGCGTGGCGCACCGGTGGTCGAGGGCTATCCGGTGCACAACGAGGGTCGGAAGGTCGACCTGACGATGGCCTACGTCGGCACCCGCAAGCTGTTCGAGGACGCCGGCTTCGAGATGGCCGCGACCACCGAGGCCACGTCGGCGGGGTTCCCGCGCGTGGTCATGCGCCGGGGGGTCTGACCGCCGTGCGCCACGACTCGCCGCCGCTCCCCCGACTCGGTCCGGGAGCGCATCGCTGCTACCGTTTGTCCAGTAACTCAGTGCACTAAAGGAGGAGTACGTCGTGGAGACGAACGAGGGTGACTGTCGGGTCGTCGTGGTGGGAGCCGGTGCCGGCGGCACGCTGGTGGCCACCCACCTGGTGACGGCGCTCTCCTCGCGCTTCCGCGTCGAGCTGGTCGACCCCGCACCGAGCACCGGCCGCGGCCAGGCCTACTCCACGACGGACGAGCGCCACCTCCTCAACGTCCCGGCCTCCGGCATGAGCGCGTTCCCCCGCGACCCCGAGCACTTCCTCCGCTGGCTGCGCAACCACCACGACCCGAAGTTCCAGCCCCACGACTTCGCGCCGCGCGCGGCGTTCGGCCGCTACATCGAGAGCCTGCTGACCACCGCGACCGAGTTCCCCGGCAACGCCCGGCTCGTACGCCGCCACGCCGAGGTCGCCGACGTCAGCCGGTCCGGCGACGGGTTCGTCGTCGAGCTCTCCGACGGCGAGCGGCTCGAGGCCCGCGCCGTCGTCCTCGCGACCAGCAGCCGCCCGGGCACCGGGTGGGCACCGCCCGAGCTGGCGGCCGACGCCCGCCTCGTCGCCGACCCGTGGACGCAGGCGATCCCCGAGGTCGGCGACGTGCTGATGCTGGGCTCGGGCCTGACCATGGTCGACCTCGCGATCAGCGCCGACCGACCGGACCGCACCATCCACGTGGTCTCGCGCACCGACGCGATGCCGCAGCCCCACGTGCTGCCCACGACTCCCCCGGTGCCGCCGCCGCCCGGCATCACCCGGACCCAGGACCTCGACACGCTCCGCTCGACCCTGACCGCGCACGTGGAGGAGACCGTCGCGAGCACCGGCGACTGGCGGGCCGCGATCGACGGGCTCCGTCCCGTCACCTCCCAGCTGTGGCGAGGACTGTCGGAGGCCGACAAGCGACGCTTCATCGCCGAGGACGCCCGCTCGTGGGACGTGCACCGGCACCGGATGGCGCCGGCCACCTCGCGACGCCTCGACGCGGTCGCGGCGGAGGGCAGGCTCGTACGCCACAGGGGCACCCTCGCCGCCGTGCGCGCCGACCGGTCCGCCCTCCACGTCACCCTCGACGACGGGACGACCCTGCGCGTCGCGGCGGTGGTCAACTGCACCGGTCCGGTCGGCTCCATCGCCGCCGACCCGCTGCTCACCCGCCTGGCCCAGTCGGGCCTGGTCCGTCCCGGCCCGGCCGGGCTGGGCATCGACACCGCCGACGACGGTCGCATCCTCGGCACCCTGCCCGACACGCTCCCCTTCCTCGCCGTCGGCTCGCTGCGCCGCGGCAACCTGTGGGAGTCCACGGCGATGCCGGAGATCCGCGAGCAGGCCTACGACGTGGCGCGAATCGTGAGCCGGTCGCTGCACGGCGAGGCCCGCCGCCGCCCGGTCGACCCCTACGGCCTCACGCTCTCCACCAGCCAGGACGCCGCCGAGCGCTACAACGCCGCGCTCGGCCGGCTGCTGCGCCTCCAGGACGGCGTCGAGGAGGGCCTCGCCGACGCGGTCGCCGCCGACGAGGGCTTCGTCCAGGCCCACGCCGCCCTCGCGCTGCTCGGGCACGAGTGGGGCGCCAACACCCACTGGCGCGCGTCGCTGCGCGCCGCCCACCGGGCCGCGGCCGACCGTCACCTCGACGACCGCGAGTCCTCCTTCCTCGACGCCGTCACCACCCGGCTGCGCACCGACGAGGCCACGGGCGCCGCGGCCCTGCTCCGCCACGTACGCCTCTTCCCGCGCGACGCCCTCGCCGTCAGCGTCGCGGTGCCGACCGTCGCCTTCGGCGGGCTCACCAGCGGCTCCCAGACCGCCGAGCTCGTCGAGTCGCTGGGCCGCTCCTACGGCGACGACTGGTGGTACGCCGGCCAGCTGGCGTTCGTCCGCCAGGACCAGGAGCGCTGGGCCGAGGCCGAGGACCTCTCCTCCTACGCGCTCTCCGTCGAGCCCGCCTCCGGCCACGCCGTCCACGCCCGGGCCCACGTCTACTACGAGACCGGCGACCACACGACCGGGCTGGCGTGGCTCGACGAGTGGATCCGCTCCCGCGGACCCGAGGCCAACCACCGCTCCCACTTCTCCTGGCACGCCGCGCTCCACGAGCTGATGCAGGACGACGTCGAGGCCGTACGCCGCCGCTACGCCCGCGAGCTCGCTCCGTCGGTCGTCAGCGGCAGCAGGGTCGTGGTCGACAGCGGGTCGCTGCTCTGGCGCGGCCGGGTGACCGGCGCGTGGACCGACGACCTGCCCGTCGCCCAGGTGCGGGCGCAGGCACCGGCCGAGTGGCTGACCGCACCCCCGACGCCGTTCGCCGCGATGCACAGCGCCGTCCTGCTCGCCGCCGACGGCGACGCGGCCGCGCTGACCGAGCTGACGGCCCACGCCGAGCGGAGCGACGACCGCGTCTTCCGCGACGTCGTGGCTCTCCTGTGCACGGGTCTCGTCCAGGTCGTCGAGGAGCGCTGGAACGCCGCCGCCGCGTCGCTGACCGCCGTCGTCGGCACGATGGCGCCGCTGGGCGGCAGCCGGGCCCAGCGCGAGGTCGTCGAGGACACCCTCGTGCACGCCCTGGCGATGGCCGGGCGCACCACCGAGGCCGCGCACCTGCTCGACCAGCGCCTCTCCCGGCGCTCCTCCGCGCTCGACGCGCGGCGTCGCGCCGCGGTGTCGTCGGCGAGTGAGTCGGTCAGCAGCTGATGGCGCTCGACGGGTTCAGTGGGGTCGCGGTGACCACGATGATCAGCCTCGCGATCGTCGACCTGCACGTCGAGCTCGTCGCCGGAGCGGCCGCCTGGACCGCCGGCTGGTGGTTGCTCCGCGAGCCCGCCGCCGAGGAGTAGGGCCGCCGACGCCACCAACGGTCGGCACCACGTGGTCGGCGTGCACGACTCAGCCGCCCAGGTCGGTGGTGCGAGCGACGAGGTCGGCCAGGAGGGCCGGCATGCCGCCGGCCGCGACCACCCGTCGCTGGCGGTCCGGCTCGGTCTCCCGGGCGAGCGCGGCATCGAGCGGGTCGAGCGGCGCCTCCAAGCGGTCGGCGGCCAGCACGGTGCGCGCCTCTGCGACCACCCGGCCGGCGATCTCGCGCAGGGGGCGCAGCGACCGGTCCACGTCCACGATCCGCGTGTCGAGGCCGTAGCGGGCCGCGCGGTGGTCGTTGACGGCCAGCACGTCGTCGTCGAGGTCGACCTCGTCGGGCGACTCGACGGCGCGGCGGGCGATGCCCTGCACGAGGGCGGTCAGCGCAGCAACCGTCGACAGGGACGGGACGGCGTCCATCACCCGCACCTCGAGGGTCCCGAGCAGCGGTCGCGGCCGCATCTCCCACCACACGTAGGTGTGGTCGGACGCCTCGGCCGCCACCATCAGCGCCTCCGTGCGCTCGACGTAGTCGTCCCAGGACCGCAGCCGCGGCGGCATCGTGGTGCGGGGGTAGGAGCGGATGATGGCTGCCCGGGCCGTGGCCTGCCCCGAGTCCAGTCCGTGCCAGTACGGCGACCCCGCGGCGAGGGCGCGCAGGAGCGGCAGCCGGTTGCGCAGCCCGCGGTAGGCCAGCATCGCCGTGCGCTCGTCGGGAAGCCCGACGTGCACCTGCAGGGCCGCGGTCGGCGTGCGCAGCAGGCCGGCGTACTCGTCGATGATGCGGTCGTAGCGCGGCGAGGTGGCGATGTGCGGGGCCCCCACGGACGCGGTCGGGTGCACCCCCGCGGCGAGGATCCGTCCGCCCTGCTTGTCGACGAGGGCCCGGAGGTCGCGCAGCGAGCGCCACACGTCCTCGGCGCTCCTGCACACCGGGGTGTTGAGCTCGACCTGGTCGACGTAGATCTCGCCGGTCACGACGCCGGCGTCGGGCACGGTCTGCGACATCGCCTCGACGAGCGGGGCGGCCGCGGCGCCCATCAGCTCGTCGCGGTCGTCGACGAGCATGAGCTCCTCCTCCACACCGACGGAGAACTCGCCGCCCGGCACGTGCGACGGCACCGCCGACATCCCCCTGGTCATGGGGCACAGGTGCCCCTCCGGGCACCGCGTCATGCGCTGGTCAGCGGCGGGGAGGCACCGACAGCCGGACGACCTTGTGCCAGGCGCTGGCGACCTGCCGCCACAGCGGCGCGGTGTTGTAGGGCAGGCCGTGACGCTCGAAGAGCTCGCGAACGGGTCCTGCGATCTCGCGGTAGCGGTTGCTGGGCAGGTCCGGGAACAGGTGGTGCTCGATCTGGTGCGAGAGGTTGCCGCACAGCACGTGGAGCAGCGGCGGGCCCGAGACGTCGGCGGAGCCGAGCATCTGGCGGACGTACCACCGACCGCGCGTCTCGTGCTCGTCGATCTCGGCCACCTCGAACGTGGCCACGCCCTCGGGGAAGTGGCCGCACATGATCACCGAGTGGCTCCACACGTTGCGGGCCAGGTTGGCGACGAGGTTGGCGGTCAGGGTGGTGCGGGCCGACCCGGTGGGCGCCGAGAGCAGCGGGTGCAGGACGTAGTCGCGCAGCGCGCTGCGCGCAGCCCGGCGCGCCGTCGCACGCATCTCCACCTTCTGCTCCGCCGAGAGGCCGTCGCCGGAGCGGAGGGACTCGCCCAGATCGAGGTCGTAGGTCGCGATGCCGTACTCGAAGAAGACCGCGTTGAGCAGGTTCAGCAACGGCTGCAGGCGATGCCGTGGCTGCCACTCCTGCGCCTCGTCGACGCGCAGGATGCCGTAGCCGAGGTCGTTGTCCTTGCCGAGCACGTTGGTGTTGACGTGGTGGCGGTCGTTGTGCGCGCGCTTCCACTGGTCGGGCGCCGAGGCGTAGTCCCAGTCCCAGGTCGAGGAGTGGATCCGCGGGTCGCGCATCCAGTCCCACTGCCCGTGGAGCACGTTGTGCCCGATCTCCATGTTGTCGAGCACCTTCGACAGGGTCAGCGAGGCCGTCCCCAGCCACCACGCGGTGCGGCTGCGGCTACCGAGGAGGACCACCCGACCCCCCACCTCCAGGCAGCGCTGGACGGCGATCACGCGTCGGATGTACGCCGCGTCGCGGGCGCCGCGGTCGGCGAGGACCTCCTCGCGCAGGGCGTCCAGGGTGCGCCCGATCTCCTCGACCTCGGCGTCCGTCAGGTCGGCGTAGGACCGCTGGCGCGGGGAGTGCTGGAGGAAGGCGGCCATCGCTCCCAGTGCCCCGACGCCGGTGCTCGCATGCATCTGGGGACTGCCTCCGTACGGGTGGACTGCGACGCGATCCCCTGGGTACCGACCGCGCATGACCGGGCAATCCCACCACGACCAGGACGCGGATCCTTCGTCGTGGCGCAGGTCACGGTCTGGCGCGGCCCCGATCGGGGTACTGACCTGTCCCGAGCTGGAACCTTCACGAGAGGATCGCTGGTGAACCCCATCCGTCTGGTCTCCGGAGCCGTCACGCTCCCCGCCCACGCCGCCGCAGCCGTCATCGGGACGTCCGTCGGCATCGCGACGACCGGTGTGCGTACGACAGCCCGTGTCCTCGCCCGGGTCATCGAGCAGGTGTCGGGCTCGGGTCCGGCCCCGTCCGCGCCGTGGCCCACCGACCGGCCCACCGACCGGCCCACCGACCGGTCCACCGATCGGCCCACGGATCGGCCTGCCGACCGGGCCTCGTCCACCGAGGTGGGCCCGGCTCAGGGTGCGCGGCGGTCCACGACCGACGCTCCGTCCACTGCCCCGGCCGTGACGAAGCCGACCGTGACGAAGGAACCGGCCGCGAAGGCGCCGGCGAAGAAGGCGCCGTCCAAGAAGGCTGCGGCCAGGAAGGCGCCTGCGAAGAAGGCCGCTGCGAAGAAGGCGCCGTCCAAGCAGGCTGCCGTGCTCGCGCCGGCACTCGGGCTGAGCGAGGCCGAGGTGGAGCAGCTCGACGCGGCGAGCACCGACGAGATCACCACGCCGTCGGGCATCCCCGCTGCCGGGGCGGGGGTCAACCCCGACACCACCGAATCCGACCTGCACCAGCCGGGCACCGAGCCGCTGATGGACCCGGCCACGGTCAAGGCCGTGGCCAGCGAGTCCGAGGTGCTGCGCCGGGCGGCCGACACCGACAAGGGCTGAGCCCGGCGCACGCCGGGACGGACGTCGACGGTCCGTCCTATCCTCGGACCGTGCACCGGATCTTCACCACGAGCGTGGCCTCGGTCTATCCCCACTACGTCACCAAGGCGGAGCGCAAGGGGCGCACCCGCGAGGAGGTCGACGAGGTCATCGAGTGGCTGACCGGTTTCGACGCCACGCAGCTCCAGGCCCACCTCGACGAGGGCACCACGTTCGAGGAGTTCTTCGCCGCGGCCGACCTCAACCCGCGCTCCGACCAGATCACCGGTTCGGTGTGCGGCGTCAAGGTGCAGGAGGTGGAGGACCCGCTCATGCGACAGATCCGCTACCTCGACAAGCTGGTCGACGAGCTCGCCAAGGGCCGACCCATGGACAAGGTGCTACGGGCCTGAGCGGGCGCACCCTCAGCCGGTGACCAGCCGTTCGGTCACCGCCCGCAGCGGCGGCCAGCCTCCCCGCCCGCGCCGGGTCACCGCGTAGGCGCGCAGCCGCACCTCCGGGTCCCGCAGGCGTACGACGCTCACGCCGCGACGCGACGCGCGGCCCCGCGGCAGGAGGGCGACCCCGCGCCCGGCCACCACGAGGTCGTCGACGAGCTCGAGCGAGTCGATCCGGTGCACGACGTGCGGCACGAAGCCGGCCCGCGAGGCCAGCGTGCGCAGCGCGTCCTCGTCCGCGGTGTGGCGCGAGTTCACGATCCAGTCGCGGTCGGCGAGGTCGGCGAGCGCCAGGTGCCGGTCGTGCGTCGGGACGCCGATCCCCCACTCCAGGTCCCACAGCGGTGAGACGACGTGGTCGTCGCGCCACTCCGCCGGCGCGAGGTCGTAGTCGTAGACGAGAGCGAGGTCGACGTCGTCGCGGGCCAGCAGGTCGAGCGACTCGAGCGGCTCGTACTCGTGGATGCGGACCTCGATGCGGGGGTGGGTGGAGCGCAGGTCGTCGATCGCCGGCAGCAGCGACCTCCGGATCGCGGAGGCGAAGCCGGCGACGCGCACCACGCCGGCCGGCTCCGCGGTCGGGTCGAGGTCGAGGCGCGCGGCCTCCACGGCCGCGAGGATCGTGACGGCGTGGTCGGCCAGCCGTCGTCCGGCCGGCGTCAGCCGCACCCGCCTGCCGTCGGGCTCGAGCAGCGGGCTGCCCACCTCGCGAGCCAGCGAGGCGATCCCCTGCGACACGCTCGACGTCGTCGTCCCGAGCGCCCCCGCGACCTCGTGCATCGACCCGAGGCGGGAGAGCTCGAGCAGCATGCGGAGGCGTCGGACGTCCATCCCTCCATTGTGTCGATGACGCGAACGAACTGTCCAGCAAAGTCACGTGGACACGAACGATCAGACCATCGTCTACTGGGGTCATGCCTTCCACCACCCTCCACTCCGGGGCCCGCGCAGGCGCCTCCATGGCCGTCGCGTCCATGCTCTGCGTGCAGCTCGGCCTGGCCGTCTCCGTCGGGCTCATCGACGACCTCGGCGCGTCCGGGGCGGCCTGGATCCGGCTCTTCTGGGCGGGGATCCTCCTCCTGGTCCTCGTCCGCCCCCGGCTCTCGCTCTACTCCCGCGAGGCGCTGTGGTCGGGTGCCGCGCTCGGCGTGGTCACCGCCGGGGTGACCCTGCTCTTCATGGCGGCGGTGGCGCGCCTCCCCCTCGGCACCGCCAGCGCGCTCGAGTTCCTCGGTCCGCTGACGATCGCGGTGTGGCGCAGCCGCGGTGTGGGCCGGTCCTGGGCGGCGGTGGCTGCCGTCGGCGTGCTCCTCCTGACCCAGCCGTGGACCGGCGCGGCCGACCCGGTCGGCGTCGCCTGCGCCCTGGGCGCCGCCGTGTGCTGGGCGGCGTACATCCTGCTGACCCAGCGCGTCGGCGACGCTGTCAGCGGACTGGGCGGACTGGCGATCTCGATGCCCGTCGCCGCCCTCGTCGCGACCCTGGTCGCGGGTCCGGGTGTCGTCGGACAGCTCACACCCCAGCTGCTGCTGTACGGCCTTGGCCTGGCGATCCTGCTGCCCGTCGTGCCCTTCGCCCTGGAGCTGCTCGCCCTGCGCCGGCTCACCACCGGCGCCTTCGGGACCCTGATGGCCCTCGAGCCCGCCTTCGCCCTGGTGATCGGCTTCCTCGTGCTGAGCCAGGTGCCCAACGGCATCGCCGTGGTCGGCATCCTGCTCGTCGTGGCGGCGGGCATCGGCGCCGAGCGCACCGGGGCCCGGGCGGATGCGCCCGCCCCTGTGGAGGGCGCCGGCCTGGTCTCGGCGTGACCACCCGGGTAGCGCTGTCCGGGCATGGTGAGGGCGGGCCGCACGGAGCGACCCGCCCTCACCGTCCGTCGTCGTCGCTCAGCGGGTGCGCTCGCCCCTGATCGTGGCGAGGGTCCGCTCGGACGCACCGGTCTTGACCTGGCCCCGACCCGGGTGTCCCGGCACGTCGTTGACGGTCGACGTGTCGTAGGCGAACGTCAGCACCGCGGTGGCGATGGCGTCGGAGTTGACGTCCAGCGCGTGCACGTTGATGTTCCCGACGAGGGTGTAGTCAGCGCGCAGCTGGTCGTAGAGGGCGACGTTCTGCCCGGCTCCGGTCAGGTTGTCGCACGGCTGGTGGTAGCACGGGTCGTACGCCGCGCCCGCCACGCCGCCGTACAGCGCCGCCTCGGCCGCCGTCTTGGGCACCTCCGCGCCGGTGAACAGGCCGCCGGCAGGGATGCCCACCGCGATGAACGGCCCGTAGTCGGAGCGACCGGAGAACTCGCTGTCCTGGGACGGCTCCCCGCGGTCGGCGTAGAACTTCTCGAAGACGTCCTCGATCTGGGCGCTGCCCTCGGGGATGAAGCCGGGTGCCGCGGTCCCGCCGGAGTTGTCGCCGTCGTAGATGCCGAACATGTAGTTGGGCGAGGCGACCATGTCGAAGTTGAGGTAGAGCGCGATGTCCTCGGCCTGCTCCGCGCTCAGCTCCGCGACGTAGTGCTCCGACCCGAGGAGGCCCGACTCCTCGGCACCCCACCAGGCGAACCGCACGGTGTTGGTGGGCTTGACCTTGGCCATCTGGATGGCGGTCTCGAGGAGCGCGGCGCTGCCGGAGCCGTTGTCGTTGATGCCGGCACCGTCCTGGACGCTGTCGAGGTGGGCGCCGGCCATGACGGTGTTGTCGTCGTTGCCCGTGCCGGTCTCGGCCAGCACGTTGTACGCCGTGCGCGTGTCGGCGGTGTAGTCGACCGTCACCGTGACGGTGGCACCCGGGGTGCTCGCCAGGTCGGCGCCCGCCTCGAAGGTCGCGAACACTGCGGGGATCGTCAGGCCCGTGGCGTCACCGATCATGTTGAGCAGGCCGGTGCGGCCGGGCTGGCCCTCGTTCATGATCACGACAGCGGACGCCCCCGCGGCCTGCGCGTTGAGCGCCTTGACCGCGAAGCCGCAGCTGCCCCGCTGCATGAGGGCAACGGCCCCGGCAGGGAAGCCCGCGAAGTCGGAGGCCTCGCAGCCGCTCGTGTTGCTGTTGGCCGGCAGGCTCGGGTTGATGACGAGCCCGACCGGGACGAGCGAACCCGTCGCGGTCCCCTCAGGACTCCCGGAATCGAAGGTGTTCCGAAGGAAGTCGGCCTCGTTGACGAACGTGCGCGGGTTCGGCGAGACCCTGATCAGCTTGGAGTTCTCCTCGAAGTAGTCGAACTCGAACTCCTGGACGGTGGGGTCGTAGCCGGCGGCCTCGAGCTGGTCGACGACGTAGTCGACCGACGCCCGGTAGCCGGGGCGGCCCGCGGCCCGGTCGCCGTTCTCGTCGGCGATGTCCTGGAGCGCCTCCAGGTGGTCCATCACCCCGTCCACCGTCACGGCCTTGGTGAGCTTGCGGACCGTGTTGTTGTTCGGGTCGGCGTACGCCGGCGGGCTGGTCATGGCACCGATCAGGGCCGCTGTCGCGGCCGCGGACACGGCCAGGTGGAACCGTCTGGGCATGGGGAGCTCCTACGCGCGGGGGGGATTGGATTTTCGGACCCTAGGGCGGACGGGGGCGCGGCGAGTCACCCGCTGCGGATGAGGCCGCGGTGCCCCTGTTCGTGACCTACTGGCACACCACGTACGTGCGGAGTGATGCGATGGCCACCGAGGGTGAGGCACCAGCCATCGACCCGGCGGCGGTCATTCGCTCGCGACCGTACCTGTCTGCCTTGCTGATCTCGGCGGCGCTGGGCGTGCCCATCTCAGCCGTCGCCTACGGCTTCCTGGCGCTCGTCGCCGAGATCCAGGAGCTCGTGTTCGTTGACCTGCCCGACGCCGCGTTCGACGGCGGTGCGCCCGCGTGGTGGCCGGTGCCGTGGTTGGCCGTGTGTGGGTTGCTGACCGGGCTGACCATCCGGTACCTGCCCGGCACAGGCGGGCACTCCCCCGCCTTCGGCTTCCACGCGGGTGGAGGGCCGCCCGCACCCAAGGAGCTCCCCGGCGTCATCCTGGCCGCCTTCACCACCTTGAGCCTGGGAGCCGTCCTCGGACCGGAGGCACCGCTGATCGCCATCGGTGGCGGGCTCGCAGCGCTGACCGTGCAGCTCACGAAGAAGGACGCACCACCGATGGCGCTCACGGTCATGGCGTCGGCCGGCAGCTTCGCCGCGATCAGCACGCTGCTCGGGTCACCGCTGCTCGCCGCGTTCCTGATCATGGAAGCGGCCGGCATCGGCGGCGCGACGCTGACCCTGGTGGCACTTCCGGGGCTGCTGGCGTCCGGCGTCGGGGCACTGGTCTTCGTCGGCATGAACAGCTGGACCGGGCTCGGCAGCTTCTCACTGGCACTGACCTCCGTGCCGCCGGCCACGGACCCGACCGTCGCCACCATGTTGTGGGCGCTGCCGATCGGCGTTGCCTGTGCGCTGCTCGGCTGGCTGATCCGCTGGATCGGCCTGTCGCTGCGGCCTCTGGTGCACGTCAACCGGGTGCTGGTGACATCGGTGCTCGGCGTGGTCGTCGGTTCGACCGCGATGGTCTACCAGCTCGTCTCCGACAACAGCTTCACGCAGGTCCTGTTCTCCGGCCAGGACGCCCTGCCCGAGCTGGTCGAGCACGCCACCACCTACTCGACCGGTGTCCTGGTCCTCCTGGCTGCCTGCAAGACCCTGGCCTACGGACTGTCGTTGAGCGCCTTCCGCGGCGGGCCGGTCTTCCCGGCGATGTTCATCGGTGCCGTCATCGGCATCGCTGTCTCCGAGCTGCCCGGAATGGCCCTGGCTCCGGCGATCGGCATGGGGATCGGCGCGATGTGCGCCGCCATGCTGCGACTGCCGCTCACCTCGACGCTCCTGGCGACGCTGCTGCTCGGCGTCGACGGCGTCTCCGTGACCCCGCAGGTCGTGGTGGCGGTGGTCGCCGCGTTCCTGGTGACCACCATGCTTCCGGCTCCCCGTGCGGAGGCAGGAGGGACCGCGCAGGTCCCAGCGCCCGACAGGGGTGGCCAGTCCTGAATAGTGCTAGTACGATTAGCACCATGCACTGGACGTTGGACCACTCGTCGACACAGCGACTGCAGGACCAGGTGGCTGCCTGCGTCGTCCGCGGCCTGCACACCGGGGAGCTGTCGGTCGGCGAGCAGCTGCCCCCCGCGGCCGAGCTGGCTGAAGCAATATCGGTGGATCGCAACACCGTGCTGGCTGCCTACCGACAGCTCCGCGAGGCCGGGATCCTCGAGTTCCGCCGCGGTCGCGGTGCGCGTATCGCGGCGACCGCCGAGACAGGCGACCTCGCCCCGGTCCGCCATGCCGTCCAGGCAGCCATCGACCTCGCCCGACGCTACGGACTGGACTCGTCCGACGTCATCACCCTCGTCAAGGAGCTGTCATGAACACGACTGCCTACACCGGGCGCGCGACCAACTGGCCGAGCGTGATCATCAGCGGACTCCTGCTGGTCCCCCTGATCGGCCTGGCCGCCAGCAGCGGCTCAGTCCCAGAGACCGTTGTCGCCTTCACGGTGCTCGCGCTCGTGGGGCTCCTGGCCGAGGTGGTGACCGCGTCCGACGTCCGCGCCTCCTGCGGCCCCCACGGCGTCAACATCCACTGGGGGTTCCTCGGCTGGCCACGGGCGAAGTACTCCCTCGTCGACATCGCGAACGCCTCGGTCGTCGATGTTCCGTGGTGGGCCGTGAGCTACGGCTTCTGGTGGACCCCCGGACGGACCGTCTGCACCGTGCGGACAGGCCCGGCCCTGCGCCTCCACCTGGTCAACGGCCGCACGGTCACCGTCACGGTTCCCGACCCGCACCGGGCGTTGGCTGCCCTCCGCATCGCCGGCAACGGCGGGTGACGACCTGACCTGCGACGCTGCGCCGCGCTCGAGGCGGCACCCCCGGAACAGCAACAGGGCCTGATCTGCGTCTCCGCGGATCAGGCCCTGTTCTTTGTAGCGGGGGCAGGATTTGAACCTGCGACCTCTGGGTTATGAGCCCAGCGAGCTACCGAGCTGCTCCACCCCGCGTCGGTGAACAGAACATTACAGGGGTGGGGGGCGGGGCCCAAATCGGGGGTCAGCCGAGCTGGCGCACCGCCTGCTCGACGAGCTGGCGTCCCTCCTCCATCAGCCGGGCCCACCGCACGGTGTCGCCCTGACGCTGGGCCTCGTCGGCCTGGGCGAACTTGTCCTCCGCCTGCTGCAGCAGCTCGGAGACGTTGGCCTGTCCCCCGGGCTCCTGGGTCGGCTGCGAGCCGGGCGACTGCGACGGCTCGGTGGTCGGCTCCTCCGTCGGCGTGGGCTCCTCGGTCGGCTCCTCCGACGAGCCGGTCTCCGTCGACGGATCGGCGGTCAGCGAGTCCTCGATGGCCCCCACGAGCGTCGTGCCGATGCCGACGCGGTTCTCGTAGGAGACGAGCACGAAGCGCAGGATCGGGAAGTTCGACTCACCGGCACGACGCGTGTAGACCGGCTGGACGTACATGAACGTGTCGCCGATCGGCAGCGTCAGCAGGTTGCCGGGCACCCGGTCGGCGTCGCCGGTCGTGTAGGGCAGCAGCGCCTGGCTGACGTCCTCGTTGGTGGCGAACGTGTTGGCGATCTGCAGCGGGCCGCCCGAGGGCTCGTTGGGCAGCTGCAGCACCGAGACCTTGCCGTAGTCCGAGCTGGTCGCGTCGCTGTTGACCGCCATGTAGGCCGCGAGGTTGTTCTCCTTGCGCCGCGGCACGTAGACGGAGGTCAGCGACCACTTCTCGCCGTCACCGGTGTCGGTGAAGAGGCGGTACGGCGGCTGCAGGCGGGTGGTGCGCTGCGGGTCGCTCGGGACCTCCCAGCGGCTCGATCCCTCGAACCACGCCGACGCCGAGGTCTCGTGGTAGCGCTGGAACTGGAAGCGCTGGGCCTTGAAGAGGTCCTCGGGGTAGCGCAGGTGCTCCATCAGCGCGTCGGGGATTTCTTCCTTGGGCTGGACGACGTCGGGGAACACCTCCTTCCACGCCTGGAGGATCGGGTCCTCCTCGTCCCACTCGTAGAGGGTCACCGTGCCGTCGTACGCGTCGACCGTGGCCTTCACCGAGTTGCGGAGGTAGTTGATCTCGTCGGTCGGGAGCGTCTGGAAGCCGGTGTTCTCCTGCAGCGAGTCGTCGGTCATCTCCTCGAGCGACTCCCGCTGGGAGAGCGGGTACTTGTCGGTGACCGTGTAGCCGTCGAGGACCCACTGGATCTGCCCGTCCACCACGGCCGGGTAGGGGTCGGAGTCGACGGTCAGCCACGGGGCGACCTTCTCGACCATCTGGCGCGGGTTGCGGTCGTAGAGGATCTTCGAGTTCTCGTGCACCCGGCTCGACAGCAGCAGGTTGGGCTCGCTGAAGCGCACCGCGTAGAGCAGCTGGCTGAAGATGTTGCCGATCGGGACGCCGGCAGCGCCGTCGTACGTCGTCGCGACCTCGTCGTCACTGCGGTCGCCGCGCGGCAGGTCGAACTCGACCGGTGCCCCGCCGGGCTGCTGGCCGACGATGCTGTAGGTCGGGCTCTGCTCGCCGAAGTAGACGCGCGTCTCGTAGCCGTCCTCGCCCGCGAGTCGGGTGAGCGCGTCCTCGTCGGACTCCTGGCCCTCGGCCCACTGGATGCCGGTCTGCTGGACCGAGTCGTCCTCGGGTCGCTGGTTGGCGTAGGCGGCGATCACACCGTTGCCGTGGGTGTAGGCGGTGTGGAGGTTCGACCAGTTCTGGTCACCCTCGGCGAGACCGCTCTGGTCGAGCTCCCGGACGCCCAGCACCACGGCGCGGTCCTTGCCGTCGATCTCGTAGCGGTCGACGTCGAGCACGTTGGGCACCGAGTAGTAGGCGCGGACCTGCTGCTGCTGCTCGAAGATCTCGCTGACGATCTGCGGGTCGACGAGCGGGATCCCGTCGGTCCGGCTGTTGACCGAAGCCAGCTCGTCGCCGTCGTCGGCGATGGCCGTGCCGCCGACGTCGCGCACGTCGATCTGGTCGAGCTGGTAGGCCGCGCGCGTGGCGTCGATGTTGGCCTTGATGTAGGGACCCTCGCGGTCCGGCACGTTGGGATTGACCCGGATCGCCTGGACGAGCGTCGGGACGATCAGGCCGAGGATGATCGCGGAGAGCGCGAACAGGGCGACGCCGACCGACGGCAACAGCCAGGTGCGCCGCCAGATGTTGGCGAGGAACAGCAGCGCGCAGACGATCGCGATGCCGGCGAGGATCTCCTTGGCGGGCAGCACGGCCTTGTCGTCGGTGTAGCCCATACCGGTGAAGATCGAGCCGGAGTTGGTGACCAGGTCGAAGCGGTCGAGCCAGTAGTCCACGGCCTTGGCCAGCACGAAGAGCGCCAGCAGCGCGGAGACCTGGATCTGCGCGGCGCTCGTGAGCCGCTCCCCGGGACGGGCGGAGAGCCGGATGCCGCCGAACAGGTAGTTCATCAGCAGGGAGGCGATGAGGCCGACGACGGCCAGAGCCATCACGAAGTCGACGATGTAGTGCCAGAACGGCAGGTCGAAGACGTAGAAGCCGACGTCCTTGTTGAAGTAGGGGTCGGTGGTGCCGAACTCCTTGCTGTGCCGCCACAGGGAGTAGCTGCGCCACTGGCCCGACGCCGACGCACCGGCGAAGAGGCCCATCACGGCGGCCGCGCCACCGATGACCCAGCCCATGCGCGGCGCGATGAGCTGGCGGTAGCGGTCCATCCCGTCGTCGGGCATCCCCGGCATGCCGGGCCACAGGACGGGCCGGTAGCGGTAGGCCATCGCCATCGCCACCGCGACGACGGCGGCCATCAGCCCGGCGAAGACGAAGAACAGCCCGATGCGGGTGAGCAGGAGCGTCGTGAAGACGTCCTGGTAGCCGACGGAGCCGAACCACAGCCGCTCGGTCCAGAAGGACGCGAAGGCGCTGAGCAACATGAAGGCGAGGACGAGGACGATGGCGGTGATGACCAGCGCGCCCGGTCGGCGTGACGCGGCCGCCGGACGCGCGCCGCCCGAGCCTCCGTTGCCGTTGGGCCGCTGGGGGCCGTCGGGTCCGGTGGGTCCGCTGGGTCGGTCGAAGGGATTGCTCATGGCCTCAGGGGTTCTCGTCGGGGCGGGGCTGGGTGTCGTGCGTGAGGTCGTGGGACGGGTCGTGCAACGTCGCGTGGAGGAGGTCGAGGAGGCCGGGGACCAGCTCGGTGCCGTTGACCACCGACTGCTCGTCGTCGTGCGCGCGCAGGCGCAGGGCGCAGTACGACGCCCCGGCGCGGGTCACGCCGGCGACCATCCGCACCTCCTGGCGATCGGGGTGCTCGCGTGCGAACAGCTCCGCCGCGGTGGGTTCGTCGGGGATCTCGTCGTCGATCTCGGGCGGGAGCACGAGCCGCTCGATGACGGCGGCGCACCCGGCGACGCTCTCGGGCCAGGCAATGGTGTGCAGCGCGTCCTCGAGCACCTGACCGGGCGGCAGCCCGTCCTGCTCGATGGGCGTGAACGAGCCGTCGTCGCCGGGGCCGTCGATCGCCATCACGGCGGCGAGCGCGGGCTCCTGGGCCACGAGCGTCGCGGTGTCGACGAGGGCGTACAGCCGGGCCGGCTGGTCCCACCCGTCCTGGGCGACGTGGGCCTCGATCTCGAGGACCGCGGCGGCCAGGGCCGGGTCCTCGGGGAGCGCGTCGGGAGCGCCGGGCTCGGGGACGGCGCCGGCGGTCGGGTCGGTGGGGCTGGTCATGAGGCGGTCTCCTCGCAGCTCGGGAGGTCGGTGTCGGGGTCGGCGACCCAGTCGTCCAAGGTCTTCACGGCGCCGTCCAGCGTGGTGGCCTTGGCCAGGCGCATGTCGCCGGGGTCCACTCCCCCGATGGCGTTGCAGTTGTCGGCCGGGACGAGGAACAGCTCAGCGCCGGCGTCGCGGGCGGCGGCGATCTTCTGCTGGATGCCGCCGATCGGTCCGACCTTGCCGGCCGGGGTGATGGTGCCGGTGCCTGCGATGTCGGCGCCGCCGGTCAGCGAGCCCGGGGTGAGGGTGTCGTAGATGGCCAGCGACATCATCAGCCCGGCGCTCGGACCGCCGATGTTGTCGGCGATGTCGACGCTGACCTGGAAGGGGAAGTCGAAGCCGACGCCCGGCGTGATGCCGATCCGGAGGTCCCCGTCGACCTCCTCGGGGGTCACGTCGACGGCCACCTCCTTCTTCCCACGTCGTACGACGAACTCGACCGGCTCCCCTGGCGACGCGGCGTCGACGGCGTCGACGGCGTCCTGGGCGCCGGTGACCTTGGTGCCGCCCACCCGCAGCAGCACGTCGCGCACCTCGAGCTTGCCGTCGGCCGGCAGGCCCGGGGTCACGTCGAGCACCTCCACGAGCGGGTCGACCTTCTCGCCGAGCTGGGTGAGCGCGGCCGCGATCGCGGTGTCCTGCGAGGACACCATCGCGGCCTCGGACTGGCGGTCGCTCGACTCGTCGGTCTCCTCGGGGCCGTAGATCGAGGAGCGCGGCCAGACCGCGGCGTCGGGGTCGAAGTAGGCACGCAGGAGCTCGGGGAGGCTCACGTCCTCCTGCGGTGTGCTGACGTAGACGGTCGTCATCCGCAGCTCGCCGTCGTCGTGGTAGGCCTGGTGCCCGGTGACCTCGACGATCTCGTCACCGGAGTCCTCGGCGAGTATGTCGACGGTCGGTCCTGGGTAGTAGGTGACGTACGGCAGGGGCACGAACGCAGCCGTCGCCCACAGCACTGCCAGCAGGCACAGCGCGAGCAATCCCGCCCTGGTCCGCTGAGTCATGGGCGCAACTCTCTCAAACGGCGGCAACTCCGCGGCAACGCGCGTCGCTCAGGAGGCGCGCCGGGTGGCGCCGTCGCCCGGGCCGGCGCCGTGGCTGGGCCGGACGGCGATGCCGGTGCTGCGGTCGCGCACCCGTGCCGACGTACGACGCGTGCCCGCCGGCGGCTCCTTGGTGAGGGCCCGGCCGAGGCGTTCGACGGCGACGTCGCGGTCGACCTCGCCGCGGCCGTCCCGCCCGGCCCACGACACCCACGCCATCGCCGCGAGGGCCACGACGGCCGACGGCACGAGCCACAGCAGGATCTCCACGCGACGAGGGTAGGGGCCGCGAGGGGTCCGGGCCGGGAGGCCCTACGGCGTGCCGACCCACTCCTCTGTCCGGTCGTCGAAGACCTGGTGCTTCCAGATCGGCACCTCGGCCTTCAAGGTGTCGATGAGGGCGCGCGAGGCCGCGAAGGCGTCGCCGCGGTGGGCCGCGGTCGTGGCGACGACGACCGCGAGGTCACCGATCCGCAGCTGGCCCACCCGGTGCACGGCCGCCACGCCCCGGACGTCGTGGTCGGCGGCCACCCGCCGGCAGACGTCCTCGAGCCGGGCCAGCGCGGTCGGGTGCGCGGAGTAGTCGAGCGCCGTGACGCCCTTCCCGCCGTCGTGGTCGCGGACCTGGCCCACGAAGAGGGTGAGGCCCCCGGCACCGTCGTCGCCGAGCGCGTCGAGGACCTCGGTCACGTCGAGCGGGGTGTCGCGGATGGCGACGAGGCGCACGGCATCGGAGGAGGGGTGGCTCACGCCGCCGAGTCTAGGGGTGCCGCTGCTGGGCGCGGTGGGTACCGTGGACGCCATGAGTGACACCCCCGGTGGTCCCGGATCGTCCGGTCAGGATCCCGACGACAACAACCCCTTCAAGGGCACGCCCTTCGAGCAGATCTTCTCCCAGATGGGCGGGTTCGGCCCGGGAGGCGGCCTGCCCGACCTCAACTCGCTGATGGCGCAGATGCAGTCCTTCTTCGCGCCGCACGACGGCCCGGTCAACTGGGAGACGGTCACCGACCTGGCCCGCCGGGCGGCGGCCCAGGAGCCCGACCCGACCGTCAGCCCCGCCCAGTCGGGCGCGGTCGCCGACGCTGTGCGCCTCGCCGACCACTGGCTCGACACCACGACCGAGTTCCCCTCGGGCGTGACCACCACCGCCGCGTGGTCGCGGGCCGAGTGGATCGTCGAGACGATCCCGGTCTGGAAGGTGCTCGTGGAGCCGATCGCCGGCTCCGCCACCCAGGCGCTGGGCCAGGCGATGCCCGAGGAGATGAAGCAGCTCGCCGGCCCCCTCATGGCGATGCTCGGCAAGGCGAGCGGCGCGATGGTCGCCTCCCAGGTCGGCAGCGGCCTGGGTGCGCTCGCCGCTGACGTGCTCAGCGCCTCCGACATCGGCCTGCCCCTCGGCCCGATCGGCAAGGCCGCGCTGCTGCCCACCAACGTCGCGGCGTTCGCCGAGGAGCTGCCCGACGTCTCCGCCGACGACGTGCTGCTCTACCTCGCGCTGCGCGAGGCGGCCCACCAGCGGCTGTTCGCCGGCGTGCCGTGGCTGCGCGACCACCTCATCGGGGCGGTCTCGGAGTACGGCGCCGGCATGGACTTCGACACCTCCGGGATGGAGACCAAGCTGCGCGAGGTCGACATGACCAACCCCGAGGCCATGCAGGACGCCCTCGCGGGTGGGCTCTTCGACCCCGAGCCGTCGGCCGCCCAGAAGGCCGCGCTGGAGAAGCTCGAGGTGACCCTCGCACTCGTGGAGGGCTGGGTCGACGAGGTCGTCAGCCAGGCCACGGCCGAGCGGATGCCTGCCGCGGCCAAGCTGCAGGAGACCGTACGCCGTCGGCGCGCCGCGGGCGGACCGGCCGAGCAGACCTTCGCCACCCTCGTCGGCCTCGAGCTGCGGCCCCGCAGGCTCCGGGACGCGTCGGTCCTCTGGGGCTCGCTGCGCACCCGCCAGGGCGCCGAGGCCCGCGACGGCGTCTGGATGTCGCCGCACCTGCTGCCCACCGCCGCCGACCTCGACGACCCGCTGGGCTTCCGGGAGGACTCGGTGACGCCCGGCGAGCTGTCGGAGGAGGAGTTCGACGCCGGCCTGCGCGACCTGCTCGACGGCGGCGACAGCGGCACCCGCCCCGCCGAGTGACCCTCCACGCGAGCGCCGTCGCCACGCTGGCGGCGTGGGTCGCGCCGACGCCCGCGCAGGGCGCACTCCGCGACCGCTACCTCGCCCACCTGGCCGCGCATCCCGACGGCCTGGCCAAGGCGTGCTTCCCCGACCACCTCACGGCCGGCGCGATCGTCGTCTCCCCCGACGCCGGCGCGGTTCTCCTCAACCACCACCGCAAGGCCGACGCGTGGCTGGCCTTCGGCGGCCACCTCGAGCCCGGCGACGCGTCGTTGGCCGGCGGCGCCCGACGCGAGCTGGTCGAGGAGTCCGGGCTGACGTCGTTCGACTTCGACGAGGAGCCGCTGTCGCTCGACGAGCACGCGGTGGAGTTCTGCTCCGACCGCGGCACCGTCCACCACCTCGACGTACGCTTCCTGGCCACCGCCGAGCCGGACGCCGCCCACGCCACGAGCGAGGAGTCGCTCGACGTGCGCTGGTGGCCGGTCGACGCGTTGCCGGCGACGTTCGACGACATGTACGTCCTCATCGAGGCCGCGGTCGCGCGGGTGCGGGCGGGGCCGTCGTCGGCTCAGTCCTCGTCGACGCCCGGGGGCGGCTCGAGCCGGGCGGCCGCGGAGTAGCCCTCGAGGTAGCCCTTCGCCTTGTCCGCGCGGGGGGTAGCGGTCGACCCACGCCCAGAACGCCGGCGTGTGGCCCGACTCGAGCAGGTGGGCCAGCTCGTGGACGAGCACGTAGTCCACGACCCAGCCGGGCACCTTCTGCAGCCGGTCGCTGAGCCGGATGGTGCGGTCGCCCGGGGTGCACGAGCCCCAGCGGGCGTTCTGGTTGGTCACCCACCGCACCGAGGCGGGGACTGCGAGGCCCCCGAGGTAGAGGTCGTTGAGCTTGGCGGCGCGGGCGACGAGGTCGTCGTCGGAGCGCAGGCGGCGCTTCTCCTGCCGCTCGATGCGCGCGACCATGTCGGCGACCCACGTCGCCTCGTCGCGCTTGCTCATGGCGGCGGGGATGAGCACGACGATGCGGTCGCCGTCGCGGTAGGCCGAGACCGTCCGGCGGCGGCGGCGCGAGCGGCGCACCTCCACGTCGGGCGGGCCGGCCGGGGTGCTCATGTGCCGAACCTAACCCCCGCCACCCACACTCGAGGGTGGACTCGCTGGAGCGGGGCCACGCTCAGAGCCGGGCCGCGGCCCAGTCGAGGAGCCGGTCGCGCTCCCAGGTGGTGACGATCCGGTCGGGGTCGATCCCGGCCTCGGTGGCGCGGGCGGCGCCGTAGTCGAGCATGTCGAGCTGGCCGGGCGCGTGGGCGTCGGAGTCGATCGAGAACAGGCACCCGAGGTCTCGAGCGAGCTCGAGCAGCCTCGTGGGCGGGTCGCGGCGCTCGGGCCGCGAGTTGATCTCCACGGCCACGCCCTCCTCCGCGCACGCGGTGAACACCGCCTTCGCGTCGAACTGGCTCTGCGGTCGCACACCCCGGTTGCCGGTCACCAGACGACCGGTGCAGTGGCCGAGGACGTTGGTGTGCGGGTTGCGGACAGCGGCGACCATCCGCCTCGTCATCGGGGCGGCGTCCATCTTGAGCTTGGAGTGCACCGAGGCGACGCGGACGTCGAGCCGGCCCAGCATCTCCGCGGTCTGGTCGAGCGACCCGTCGTCGAGGATGTCCACCTCGATCCCCTTCAGCAGCGTGAACGACCCGCCGAGGTGCTCGTTGACGGCGTCCACGACCCCGAGCTGGCGCGCCAGCCGCTCGGCACTCAGCCCGTTGGCCACCCGCAGCCGTGGGCTGTGGTCGGTGAGCACGAGGTAGTCGTGACCCAGCTCCATGGCGGTCATCGCCATCTCCTCCAGCGGCGAGCCGCCGTCGGACCAGTCGGAGTGGGAGTGCAGGTCGCCCCGCAGCCTGGCACGCAGCTCCTCCCCGCCACGCGCCAACGGCCCGGCGGTCGCCTCGAGCTTCACGAGGCGCTCGGGGACGACCCCGTTGCACGCGTCGGTGATGGCGGCCGCGGTGCTGGGACCGATGCCCGTCAGCTCGGTGAGCGTGCCGTCGGCCGCGCGTCGACGTACCTCCTCCTCGGGCAGCGGCAGGATCGTGCGCGCGGCCTTGCGGAAGGCCTCGATCCGGCGGGTCTCCTCGCGCTGGCGCTCCATCAGGAACGCGATGCGTCGCAGGGTCGCCACGGGACCGCGGGCGGTGCCCGCCGTCGACTCCTCGCCCAACTTCTTCTCCTCCACAGCCCCGTCGCGGGTGAAACCGCTGGTCACCCGCACAGTACGGCGCGCGCGCCGGGCGTGTCGCGCACAGGGTCCTCCCCACGCCCGGCGGCTTCGTCCACCCCCGAGGGGCGTCCGTGCACACACTCTCCACAGGCCTGTCCACAGGGGTGGACACCAGCTCGTTGACCGCGCGGGCGTCCGCCCCTAGGTTTGCGCCCAGAAGGGCCCCACGGCTCCTCGACGCCAGCTGGGGAAGGCAGGCGTCGGAGGCTGCGGGGCCCCTTCTTCGTTCGGCCCTGCCGTGGCCTCGCGCGGGTCAGCGTCCGCGGAACTCCGGCGACCGCTTCTCCTTCGCCGCCGCGATGCCCTCCTGCAGGTCGGCGGTCGCGAGCGTCATCGGCTGGGCGAGCGCCTCCCACTGGAGCGCGGACTCGAAGTCGGCGTGACCACCGTCGGCGAGCGCGACCTTGGTCAGGCGCGCCGCGATCGGTGCGGTCGCCGCGATGCCGGCCGCGGTCTCGAGCACCTCGTCGAGGAAGGATCCGGAGTCGATGACGCGCGAGACCAGCCCGAGCCGCAGCGCCTCCTCGGCCTCCACGACGCGGCCGGTGAGGAGCAGGTCCCGCGCGTGGGCGGGGCCGACCACGTTCGGCAGCAGCCAGGTGCCGGCCATGCCCGCGTGCATGCCGAGCTTGTTGAAGGGCACGCCGAGCTTGGCGCCGTCCGCGGCGTAGCGGATGTCGCAGGCGAGGGCGAGGCACAGGCCAGCCCCGATGGCGGCGCCGTTGACGGCAGCGATGGTGGGCACCTCGAGACGCCGGATCGACAGCCACGCCCGGTAGAACGGCAGCATCCGCGACCGCAGCCGGTCCACGCTCGCGTCGGGCTCGCTGGCGATCCACGAGGTGTTGCCACCGGAGCAGAAGGCGCTCCCCTCCCCCGTCACCACGACCGCGCGCACGGACGTGTCGGCGGCGATCTGCTCGATGGCCGCGACCCAGGACGAGGTCATCTCGTCGCTCATCGCGTTGCGCATCCCGGGGTTGTCGAGGGTCAGCAGGACGACCCCCTCGGAGGGGCGCTCGAGGCGGAGGTGGGCGAGGTCGGGAGAGGTCTCTGGCATGGCCCGAGGGTACTGACCCGGCTGAGCGTGAAATGACTCGGTTTCACGCTCAGCGCGTGTGGTGCGTGAGCGTGGCCCACGCGTGGCGTAGGGTCGTCGGCGGAGCGCTGGCAACCGTCGGCCCTCCCCGGCGGGCTTCCCCGAGAGACTCCCCGTCGCGACGACCAAGAAAAACAAGCAAGGAGGCCGTCATGGCGGAGACCTGGAGCGGTGAGTTCTACTGCGTCAAGTGCAAGGAGAAGCGCGAGGCGGAGGGCGAGATCAAGGTCAACGACAAGGGCACCAAGATGGCCAAGGGCGTCTGCCCGGTCTGCGGCACCAACTTGAACCGCATCCTCGGCAAGGCGTGAGCCTCAGCTCTTGAGCTCATTGCGGCGGCGTCACCCCTCGGGTGGCGCCGCTGCTGCATCTGGTGCTGATGCGCTCCGGGTCACCTGTGGACGACGGCCTGGACCCGTCGCCGTCGTGGCACCGTCGGAGGGTGCCCGCCCGACCCGCCCCCTCGTCGTACGTCGGCGGCACGCGCGCGCAGCTCGACTGCCCTGACGCCTGGACCGGGGCCGTCGTCGCCGCGCTCTCCGCGGCCGGGGTCGTCCTCGACCCCAGCGCGCCCGTCGGGATCGCGGTGACCCCCGCACGCCTGGTCTCGGCCACGGTCGACGCGTGGAGCGTCGACTCACTGCCGCACGTGCTGGTGGGCGTGCAGCCCTACGCAATCGACGTCGGCCCGTGGGTCGCCCCCGGCGTCGGACCGTGCGCGCGGTGCGTGGCCGCCGCGGTGCTCGACGAGGGCGATCGCGCCGCACCGGGAGCGGTCCCGAGGCCGTTGCTCGCGCTCGCCGCCGGAGCGGTCGCCCGCGACCTCGCCGCGTGGTCGCGGAGCGAGCTGCCGCACACGTGGCTCACGTCGTGGCGCGTCGACCACGAGCCGGTGCCCGCCGCACGACGCTGGCAGCGCCACCCCTACTGCGGCTGCGCCTGGTTCGACGAGGGGTTCGACGCCGGCTGATCGGCCGGCTGATCGGGGTGTGTCACCACCACTCGCTGTCGAGCTTGCTCTCCATCGCCCTCAGGTGGGTGCGCGAGCAGGTGTCGCAGTAGGCGCGGCGCCGGCCGTTCTCGACCGAGGTCGTCCACGTGAGGGTCTCCCCCTCGGGGGCCCGGGTGCCGCAGAAGTCGCACGTCACGAGGTCGCTCACGCCTCGAGGCTACCCCGGCGCGGCGGGGTCGATGATCCTGGAAATGGCAGCGAGCCGGTACGTCGTCACGGTGACGACGTACCGGCTCGCTGTGTGTGCTCACCCGCGATCAGGGCGAGAGCCGTCCCGAGGCCAGGTCGGCCTCGGAACACGTCAGATCGCGCGAGCGAGGGCGAGACGCGCCTGCTGCGCGGCCTGCTCGGCCTTGCGGCTCATACGACGGGCCAGGGCCAGCTGGTGGCCGCGCCGCAGTTCGTGCGCCTCTCCCAGGCGCGCGGTCATTTGCGCGCGTGCGAGTTCTTCATGCATGAGATTCATGTCGTTTCGTCCATTTCGGTAGGTCTTCATGAGAGATGTGTTCCTTGCACTTCTTCGGAGGTGGTGGAGCGTGGCGCCTACGCGGCGGCCCCGTCCTTCTGGTTCTGGCCGGTCTGAGCGACGACCTGCTCGGACTTGCGGGGCCGGCCTCGCGGCCGCTTGCGCGGGATCACCACGCCCTGGAGGAAGAGCTCGCCTCCCCAGACGCCCCACGGCTCACGCCGCTCGAGGGCTCCGTCGAGGCACAGTGCACGCACCGGGCAGTCGATGCAGAGGGCCTTGGCGTGCTCCACGTCCGCGGGGGACTCGGCAAACCACAGCTCTGCGTCGTTGACGCGGCAGGGCAGCAGCTCCTCATTCACTCCGGCAGCTGCGTCGTGCAGGGCTCCGAGCGGGGCCTGGGGCTCCACCTCGGTCTTGTCGGCAGCTCGATTGCGGTCGAGAACGCTGATGGTCATGTTTTCACCTCCTCCTCGTTGACCTGATCGCGGTTTGTGACTCACTTGGGACAAACAGAAAGGCCGCGGATCCCGGGTTTCGGGTTCCGCGGCCTGGAGGCTGCCGATGTAGGTGTGTGACCTAAGTCGACGGACTCCAGGCTGGAGTACCCGGGAAGACGCCCTTGACGCGCTCGATGGACACAGCGGTCCCCTGGAGCGCAGCTGCAAGATCGACACCGAGGACGCGCACATCAGTGGCGCAGCGGTGGCCTGCAGTGGGCATGCCGAAGGACGGCGTCCAAGCCGTCATCGTCATCGTGTAGTTCTCCATGGGGGCCACCTCCTTCGGGGCATCAGGCGCGGATCGTCGTCAGCGATCCCATGCGCGGGTTGTTGTGAAGGGAACGTTAGACCCCTCACATCGTCAGGGGCAAACCATTTAATGGGTATTACCGAGAATTCTTTCCGGATCGCCCTCCGACGCCCGTCCGCAGGCCACTCAGCTGCCGGCTCCGGCGACCAGCGCGAGCACCTCGTCGCCGTACTTGGCGATCTTGCCCGGGCCGACGCCGCTGATCTTGCGCAGGCCCGCCTCGTCGGTGGGGACGTGCTCGGCGATCAGCTGCAGGGTCGCGTCGGTGAACACCACGAACGCCGGCACGCTGTCCTCCGCGGACCGTGCCAGGCGCCACTCGCGGAGCCGCTCGAAGAGCGCCTCGTCGTAGGACGCGGGGCAGTCGGCGCAGCGGCCGATCTTCTTCTCCACCGACGTCGACAGTGCCTTGCCGCACTCGCGGCAGTGCATCGCGGCGCGGTTGCGCTTGGTGCGCTCCCGCCGCTGCGCGGACACGCCGGGCACGCCGTCGAGCAGGGGCGCGAGGAACGGCGAGCTGCCGCGCGTCGAGCGGCCGCCCGGCTCCCGGGCCGTCGCCCACGACACGGTGAGCTCGTCGCGGGCGCGGGTCATCGCGACGTAGAGGAGTCGACGTTCCTCCTCGACCTCCGCGGGCGTCTGCGCCTGCGAGATCGGCATCATCTTCTCGTGCATGCCGGCCACGAAGACGGCGTCCCACTCCAGGCCCTTGGCCGAGTGGATCGTCGCGAGGGTGACGGCGTCCGCCACCGGCGCGTGCTGCTCGCTGGCGCGACGGTCGAGGTCGTCGACGAAGTCGCCCACGCTCGCCTCGGGACGCTCGCGTCCGAAGTCGGCCGACAGGTCGACGAGCGCCTGCAGGGACTCCCACCGGTTGCGGACCTCTCCCCTGCCCTCGGGCGGCTCGGTGGAGTGGCCCATCTGCGAGAGCACGGCCACGACCGCCTCGGACACCGGGCCGGACGCCTCGCCCGAGCGGGCCGCACCCCGGACGAGGGTGATCGCCTGCCGCACCTCGGGACGGTCGAAGAACCGCGCAGCGCCGCGTACGACGTAGGGGATCCCGCGAGCCGCCAGGGCCTCCTCGAAGCGCTCGGACTGGGCGTTGATGCGCAGCAGCACGGCCATCCGGCTGGCCGGGGTGCCGGAGGCTCGCAGGGCGGTCACCCGGTCGGCGACGGCCTCGGCCTCGGCGACCTCGTCGGTGGCCTCGCGCCAGGTGATGCGGGCGCCGGCGGGACGCTGGGCGACGAGGTCGACACCCTTGCTGGGCGTGCCGGCGAGCAGCCGGTTGGCCGCGGCGACCACCTCGGGGGTCGAGCGGTAGTTGCGGACCAGGTCGACGCTCGTGGCGGAGGGGAAGCGCTGGGTGAACTCACGCAGGTAGCGGGCGTCGGCGCCGGCGAAGGAGTAGATCGTCTGGGCGGGGTCGCCCACGACGCACAGCTCGTCGCGCCCGCCGAGCCACAGGTCGAGCAGGGCGTGCTGGAGGGGCGAGACGTCCTGGAACTCGTCGACGACGAACCACTTGTACTGGCGGCGGACCTGCGCGGCCACGGCCTCGTTGTCGGCGAGGAGCCCGGCGCCGAACAGCAGCACGTCCTCCATGTCCATCCGGCCCTGGCCGCGCTTGACCTCCTCGTAGGCGTCGAAGGCGCGGGCCACGACCTCGGGGTCCAGGTTGGACACCGCTCGGCCGCGGGTGCGGGCGATCGCGGCGTAGCGGTCGGGGCCGACGTTGGAGACCTTGGCCCACTCGATCTCGCTGGCGAGGTCGCGCAGCGTGGCCTGGTCGACGCCGAGCCGCTGTCGTCGCGCGGCGAGCGCGAGCATCGCCAGCTTGGACTGGACGAGCTCGGGCAGCTCGCGCTGGTGGACCCGCGGCCAGAAGAACCGCAGCTGGCGCAGCGCGGCGGAGTGGAAGGTCCGCGCCTGCACCCCCGGCGCCCCGAGGGCACGCAGCCGCTCACGCATCTCACCCGCCGCGCGGGTCGTGAACGACAGCGCCAGCACCTCGGTGGGCGCGTAGACCCCCTGGGCGACGCCGTGCGCGATGCGGTGGGTGACCGCGCGGGTCTTGCCGGTGCCGGCGCCGGCCAGGACCCGCACGGGCCCGCGCAGCGCCTCGGCGACCTGTCGCTGCTCGGGGTCGAGCGCTTCGAGCAACGGAACAACTCCTGCGACGTCGTGGTTGGGGCTCATGGAGGGTGTCGACCACCCTCCTCCTCAACCCTAGACGCCGGAGGGGACACTCGATCCATGACCTTCACGATGTTCAGCACCCCGTGGTGCGGCTACTGCCATCGCCTCAAGAGCCAGCTCGACCGCGAGGGCATCGAGTTCTCGATGGTCGACATCGAGCAGCAGCCCGAGGGCGCGTTCACCGTCGAGCAGGCCAACGGTGGCAACCAGACGGTGCCGACCCTGCTCTTCTCCGACGGCAGCACGCTGACGAACCCGTCCGTGGCGCAGGTCAAGGAGAAGCTGGCCGCGATCTCGTGACGGCGGCGTGGAGCCCGCACCGCGCCGGGGTTAGCCTGACGTCGTGTCACTGCTGAACTCGATCGACCGCGACCACGTCCTCACCGCGATGGAGACCTGGGATGCCGCAGGTGGGGCCAACTACATGCTGGTGCGCGGCGGCGTCTCGACGCACGTGCTGATGCACCACGGCAGGGAGTACGACGCCGCGGCGATCGCCGGCATCGCGCACGGCCTCGCGACCGGGCGCACCCTCACCCCCGCCGACATCCCGGGTGGCGGGGCCGGGGCGAGCAAGCACCTCGTGCGGCTCGGCTTCGACATCCGCGACGACTCGCCGCCGGCTCCCCAGCGGGTGCCGGGCACACGCTCGTCCACGCCCCGTGCGCCGCGGGCGACCACCACGCGTGCGACGACCTCGCGCCCGCGTGTCGCCGCCAGCGACCGGGTCGACAAGTTGTGCCCGACCTGCTTCCTCGCGCTGCCCGCCACGGGCATCTGTGACAACTGCGCCTGACCGGCGTCGACCTCAGTCCCAGCCGGGGCCGTCGAGCGGGCGACCGAACCAGCTCTCGATGAGCGAGGACGATATCGAGATGCCGCGGGGCACCACGAGCTCGCCCGACCGGCCGGCGGCCTCGAAGTCGGCGCGTGTCCACCAGCGCGCCTCCTCGATCTCCGCGCCGTCGACGTCGATGTCGGTGGTCACGGCGCGTCCGGTGAAGCCGAGCATCAGGCTCGCGGGCAGCGGCCAGGGCTGGCTGCCGAAGTAGGCGACCCTGCCGACCTGCACGCCGACCTCCTCCATCACCTCGCGGCGCACGGCGTCCTCGAGGGTCTCCCCCGGCTCGCAGAAGCCCGCGAGGGTGGACCAGCGACCGGCCGGCCAGGCGGTGTTGCGACCCAGCAGGATCGCCTCGTCCTCCCCGTCGCCGTGCGTGATGGCCATGATCACGGCCGGGTCGGTGCGCGGGAACTGGGCACGGTCGCACTGCGTGCACCGCAGCTCGTGACCGGCCGAACGACTGGCCAGGGTGCCGCCGCAGCGCGGGCAGAACCGGGTGGCGTGGTGCCACTCGGCCAGGCCGATGGCGTGCATGACGAGCGGCGCATGCTGCGGGCTGCCCTCTGCAAGCAGGGTCAGCACCGAGCGGAGCGGCACCCACTCCTCGGCCCCGCCGGGCGCCTCGTCCGGCGGCACGATGACGGCCAGGTGCACCACGCCGTCGCTGTCGCCGAGCAGCACGAGGGTGCCCTCGGGGGCCTCGTCCGGACCGACCCACCCGACGGCACCGTCGACCGGGCGGAGCCGGTTGCCCGCCACGACGAGGACGCGGGTGGCGGGGTCGGCCATCTGCTCGGCGAGCCAGGCGTCGTCGGTCCGCCGGAGCCCCATCCGGTTGTGCGCGTGGGCGGAGAGGGCGACGTGCGGGAGAAGGCGTTCGGGGCTCACTGCGTCAGGCTAGCGCCGTACCTCTTTGACAATGGTTCTCATTTGTGTTGAGAATCATTCTCATGAAGCCGACCCGTCTCCATGTCCTGCTCGCCACCCTCGTCGTGACGGGAGCCACGGCCTGCGGCACCGCGAGCGAGCCCGGCGCGTCCACCGACACCGAACCCGCCACCGACTCCGCGCGGGAGCCGACGGGCACCGAGGTCGCCGCCGCGACGCCGCGCCTGGCCCTCACCCACGACCGCGGTGTGATGGTCGTCGACGTCGCCAGCGGTGAGGTCGTCGCCGACGAGGCGATGGAGGGCTTCGTCCGCGTGTCGCCGGCCGGCGACGGCCGCCACGCGCTCGTGAGCGGCAACCTGGGCTGGCACGTCCTCGACCTCGGGTCGTGGGGGCACGAGCACGGCGACCACGCGCACCACTACACCAGCGACCCGGGCCTGACCGGCGTGCTGCTCGAGGCCGCGGAGGCCGGGCACGTCGTCGCCCACGACGGCATCACCACGCTCTTCGACGACGGCACCGGCACGATCACCGTGCTCGATCCCGACGACCTGGCCGACGAGGCGCCACAGGTGTCGACGGCCGCCGCGGACGAGGCCCACCACGGCGTCGCCGTACGCCTCGTGGACCGCAACCTCCTGCTGACCGTCGGCGACGAGGAGTCACGGTCGGGCGTACGGCTGGTGAGCCCGTCCGGCGCGGTGCTCACCGAGACCGACGAGTGCCCCGGCGTGCACGGAGAGGCCTTCGCCGAGGACGTCGCCGTCTTCGGGTGCGAGGACGGCGCGGTCGTGGTGGACGGTCGCCAGATGACCAAGGTGCCCAGCCCGGACGCGTACGGGCGCATCGGCAACCAGGCGGGCTCGGAGGTGTCCCCCGTGCTGCTCGGCGACTACAAGACCGACCCCGACGCCGAGCTGGAGCGCCCTACGCGGGTCGCGCTCGTCGACACCCGCGACGCCTCGCTGCGCCTGGTGGACCTCGGCACGAGCTACAGCTTCCGCTCGCTCGGTCGCGGCCCGGACGGTGAGGCGCTCGTCCTCGGGACCGACGGTGCTATCCACGTCATCGACCCCGAGACCGGCGACCGGGTGGACGCGATCGACGTGGTCGGACGCTGGCGTGAGCCGCTCGACTGGCAGCAGCCCCGTCCGTCGCTGCACGTCGTCGACGCGACGGCGTACGTCACCGACCCGGTCCACGACCGCGTGCACGTCGTCGACCTCGACCGCGGCCGGGTCACGTCGAGCCTCGACCTGCCGCACACGCCCAACGAGATCGTCGCCAACGCCGGCTGAGTCGCACAGCCCTTGTCCTCGGGACTCCCTAGGCTGGGCGCCGTGAGCACCCACATCGGCGCCCAGCCCGGCGACATCGCCCCCACCGTCCTCCTGCCCGGCGACCCCCTGCGGGCCAAGTGGATCGCCGAGACGTTCCTCGACGACGCGCGCTGCTACAGCGAGGTGCGCGGGATGTACGGCTTCACCGGCAGCTGGAACGGCCACCCCGTCTCCGTGCAGGGGTCCGGCATGGGCCAGCCGTCGATGGCCATCTACGTCAACGAGCTCTTCAAGGAGTACGACGTCGCCTCGATCATCCGGGTGGGCTCGTGCGGTGCGGTTACCGACGACGTGGGCGTGCGGGACGTGATCATCGCGTCCGGCGCCTGCACCGACTCCTCGATGAACCGGATCGCCTTCCACGGCATCGACTACGCCCCGGTGGCCGACTTCGGGCTGCTGCGCGGTGCTGTCGAGGCCGCTGAGGCGCGCGAGGGCGGCTCGCCCTTCCACGTGGGCCTGATCTTCTCGAGCGACTCCTTCTACCCGGCACGGCCGGAGCTGCTCGGCGAGATGGTGAAGTACGGCGTGCTCGGGGTCGAGATGGAGGCGAGCGCGCTCTACACCCTCGCGGCGAAGCACGGCCGGCGTGCGCTTGCGATCTGCACCGTCTCCGACCACATCGTCACCGGCGAGGAGACCACCTCCCAGGAGCGCGAGCAGACCTTCGGCGAGATGGTCGAGATCGCGCTGACCGCCGCGCTCGGCTGACCTGCTGGGCGGTGCGTGAGCCACCTTCCGGCGGCCTGGAACGTGGGTGGCCCACCGCCGGCGGTGCAGGAGGGGGTTCTCGGCGCGGGAAACCCTCCCTGGCCACCGCTGGTCCGCGTGTCGGCGTACGACGCGCCGGGCGGCGGTGCGTGAGCCACCTTCCGGCGGCTTGGAACGTGGGTGGGCCACCGCCGGCGGTGCAGGATGGGGGTTCTCGGCGCGGGAAACCCTCCCTGGCCACCGCTGGTCCGCGTGTCGGCGTACGACGCGCCGGGCGGCGGTGCGTGAACCACCTTCCGGCGCCCTGGAATGTGGGTGGGCCACCGCTGGCGGTGCAGGAGGGGGGTTCTCGGCGCGGGAAACCCTCCCTGGCCACCGCTGGTTCGCGTGTCGGTGTACGACGCGCCGGGCGGCGGTGAGTGAGGCAGGTTCTGGGGCGCCAGAACCTGCCTCACTCACCGCTCGGGCGGGTCAGACCTCGGCGAGCAGCTTCTCGAGAGCGGCCCGGTCGGGGAGGTCGGTCGGCTCGACGGTGCGGCCGGAGCGGACGTAGTGGAAGACCGCGCGCACCCGTTCGAGCGGGACGCCGGTGAGCTCGGACCAGGCGAGGCGGTAGAGGGCGAGCTGGAGCGGGTCGGCGGTCTCGTTGCGGTTGGTCTTCCAGTCCACGACGAGGAAGTCGGCGGCTGAGCCTGAGGGCTCGGCGTAGACCGCGTCGATACGGCCGCGAACCACCTGCCCTGCGAGGACGAGGGCGAACGGCGCCTCGACGGCGTGCGGGGCGCGGTCGCCGAAGGGACCGTCCTCGAAGCGCATGACCACCTCGCCGAGGTCGGCCTCGTCGTCGATGCCCGCGTCGGCACGGCCGGGCAGCTCGTCGGGCTCGATGAGGGCCTGCTGGCCGAACCGGTCCTCGACCCAGGCGTGGAAGGCGGTGCCGAAGCGCGCAGCGGGCGCCGGCGGTCGCGGCATCGGTCGGGCGAGCTCCCGGGCGAACGTCTCGGGGTCGTCGCGCAGCCGCACCATCGAGGTGGCGGACAGGCTGCTCGGCAGCGGCAGGTCGATCGACGTCGACCGCTCCGCGCGGGCCTCCCTGATCAGCTGGACGAGGTCGTCGTCCCACTCGGCGACCCGCGCGGCCTCGACCATGTCGAGGCCCTCGTCGGGCGCGGTGCGATCGATCGTGCGGACCAGCTCGGCGGCCGCGATCCGGCGGGCTGCCTCCTCCCCCGGGCCCGGCACCGGCCAGGGCCTGGACGGGTCGACGTCGTCGTTGGGGTTGGGCGACTTGGGGGCGGGCTTCTCGATCCAGTGCTCGACGGGCTCGCCCCACTCCTCGAGCTGGTCGCGGACCACGCGCTGGTAGTCCGAGGGCCCGAAGGGCGTCGCGCGCTGGCCCCAGACGTAGGACGTGACGGCGAGGTGGTGGGCCGCGCGGGTGTAGGCGACGTAGCCCAGGCGCAGCTCCTCCTCGGCGTCGTGGGCCTTGGTCGCCGCGCGGTAGGCGTCGAGCGCTGCCTTGTCGTGCCCGACGAGCTGCGGCTGGTCGGCGCGGTCGCCCCGCAGCGGCGCGGGGAGCACGGCAGGAGAGGACGTCCAGAGGGTGCGCGAACGGTTGCTCGGGAAGCGGGTCTCCCCCACCCCGACGCAGAAGACCGACGACCACTCGAGGCCCTTGGCGCGGTGGACCGTCAGCAGCTTGACCGAGTCGGCCGCTGTGGGCGTGGCGACGTCGAGGCCGTTGCCCTGGTCGTCCTCCGCGGTGAGGTAGGCCAGCAGGGCCGGCAGGGTCACGTCGCCGTCGACGGACTGGAACTCGGCCACGGCCTTCACGAAGAGGTCGAGGTTGTCGCGGCGCGCGGCGGCCGCGGGCGAGGTGGCCGAGGCGAGCTCGACGTCGACGCCGGTCGTGTCGATGATGCGCCGCACCACGTCGAGCAGCGGGTCGCCGACGTGGGCGCGCAGCCGGCGCAGCTCGGTGGCGAGCAGCGCGAACCGGTCGAGCGCCTCGGACGAGTACGACGCCTCGCCGGGCGCCTCGACGGCGTCGCTGAGCGCGGGCAGCTCGGAGGCGTCGATGCCGTCGGCGATCTGGAGCAGCTGGTCGGCGACCGTGGCCGCCTCCTTGCGACCGCGGACGCCGGCGATCTCCGCGGCCCGCAGGGCGAGCAGACGCAGGTCGCGCGGGCCGATCGCCCAGCGCGGACCGGTGAGCAGGGTGAGCATCGACGTGTTGGCGGTGACGTCGTGCAGCAGGGTCAGCGTGGCGACGACCTCGGCGACCTCCGGCAGCCGGACCAGGCCCGAGAGGCCGACGATCTCGACCGGGATGCCCGCGGAGGTGAGGGTGTCGTAGACCTCCTCGGCCTGGGCGTTGTCGCGGCTGAGCACTCCGATGTCGGACCAGGCCTTCCCGGTGCCGTGGGCATCCTTGACGGCGCCGGCCAGCCAGTCGAGCTCGTCGAGCGCCCGCTCGTGGACGTGGGTCTCGACGAGTCCCTCCCCCGCGATCGCGGACGCGCGCAGCCGGGCGACCTTGTCGCCGTAGGCCTCGAGCAGCGGCGCGGCGAGCCGGTTGGCGACCTCGAGGATCCTCCGGTCGGAGCGACGGTTGACGGTCAGTGGGAGCCGGCCGGGCTCGCCGTCGGTGGCGGGGAAGGTCTCGGCGAAGTTGAGGATGTTGGACACCGAGGCGCCGCGCCAGCCGTAGATCGCCTGGTTGGGGTCGCCGACGGCCATGACCGGGTGGCCGAGCCCGTGGTCGTCGTCGGGGCCCGAGAACAGTCGGGCCAGCATCGTGGCCTGCGCGACGGAGGTGTCCTGGTATTCATCGAGCAGCACCACCTTGAACCGCGCACGCTCGAGCTCGCCCACCTCGGGCTGGTCGTCGACCAGTCGTGCGGCGAGGGCGATCTGGTCACCGAAGTCCATCAGGCCGAGGTCGGCCTTGAGCGTGCGGTAGCCGCGGACGAGCTGGAGCAGCTCGGCTCGCCGGTCGATGGCGTTGACCGCCTTGGCGGGCGGCTCGAGGTAGGTCTTGCGGGCCTTGCCCGCCTGCTCCTCCGCGATCGCCCGCTCGAAGCCGCGGCGGGCCTCCTCGTCCGTGCGGCGTACGTCGTCCTCGTCGACGAGGTGCTCGCTCATCGCGCCGTCGAGGGCGAGGAGGTTCTGGATGGCGGTCGCGGGATGGTCGGTCAGCAGCTCGATGTGGCCCGTGAACCGCTCGATGACGCGGGCGCCGAGCTGGTAGCGCGAGGCGTCGGAGACGACCCGGGTGTCGGGCTCGTGACCGATGCGGAGGCCGTGGTCGGTGAGGAGGTTGGCGGCGTAGGCGTGGTAGGTCGCGACGGTCGGCTCGAGGACGTCCTCCCCCTCGGCGACGACCGACCGGTCGAGGAGCCCCGCGGCGCCGAGGGCAGCGGTGACCCGCTGGCGCAGCTCGGCGGCGGCCTTGGTGGTGAAGGTCAGGCCGAGCACCTCCTCGGGACGGACCTTGCCGGTCGCGACCAGCCACACCACGCGCTGCGCCATGAGGGTGGTCTTGCCGCTGCCGGCACCCGCGACGACGACGGTCGGTCGCAGCGGGGCGGTGATCGCGGCCCACTGCTCGTCGCTCGCAGCGTGCTCGGCCTTCATCAGGACCCGGAGGTCCTCGGCGGTGTCGAGTCGGATCGGCGTGAACGCCGGCTCGCTCTGCGTCTGCTCGCTCACTGGACGGTCACGCTCCCTGCGCCCTTGGCCGGGCAGATGGCGACGAAGGGGCAGTCGCGGCAGTGCGGGCCGGCCGTCGCGGGGAAGTTCTCCGCACGCACCAGGGCGGCCGCGCGGGCGAGCCCCTCGCGGAGGGTCGTGCGCTCGGCACCGTCCGGGTCGTGGGCCGGCTGGCCCTGGACCTTGGCGCTCGGGGAGTCGTCGTCGATGCCGAGCTGCACGAGCTCGGCGCCCCCGGACGCCATGGCGCGACCGGCCGCCTCGTCGAGGGCGCCCGCGTCGACGGCGTACTGGTAGAGCGCGAGCTGGAGGTTGCCTGCGACGGACGGCCCGGACGGCGCGGCCCGGGCGCTCTTGAAGTCGACGACGACCACGCGGCCGGAGTCGTCGATCTCGAGCCGGTCGGCGAACCCCGTGAGCATGACGGGGCGGCCGTCGACGTCGACGACGCTCTGGAAGCGCTGCTCGGCGCCGAGGACCTCGCGGGGGTTGTCGAGGTGCCACTGGACGAAGCGGCCCACGGCCTTGCGGATCCGGGCGAGCTCGCGCTGGCGCGACCACGGCGTGCGGAAGGCGAGCCGGTCCCAGACGGCCTCGACCTCGGCCATCATCGGGTCGACCTCGGCCGGCAGCTCGCCGACGGCCACGCGCTCGGCGAGGGCGTGCAGGATCTGGCCGAGGTTGGCCGATTGGTGCACGGCCGAGACGCCGCCGGCCTCGCGCTCGAAGAACCACTGCGCAGGGCAGAGCAGGATCGAGTCGAGCATGCTGGCGGAGACCGGGACCGGTCGCTCGGGGTCGCGGATCGGCTCGATCGAGCGGGTCGCGCTGCGGGTGCCCCACCAGGTCGACGGGTCGGCGGTCGGCACGAGCTGGCGACCGTCGACCTCCTCGGCCGCGAGCGCCGCCAGCCGGCGGGCGGCGGCCTCGCGGAGCGCGGGCGACACGGAGGGGTCGGCGGCGTGGCGACGCAGCTCGGCCACGAGCCCGCCGAGCGACAACGGACGCGCCGGCCGCCCGTCGTGGTGCTCGATGGTCACGCCGAGCTCCTCCAGGAAGCGCGAGGGCTGCTCGCCGTCGTCGTCGGGCGACTTCACCGCGCTCACCACCAGTCGTCGGCGGGCTCGGGTGCACGCGACGTAGAACAGGCGGCGCTCCTCCATCAGGAGCGCGCGTGCGGTGACCGGGGGGACGAGGTCGGGGTGGCCGGACGCGTCGACGCCGATCCGGTCGGCGCCGAGCAGCGTGGTGCGGCGGCGCAGGTCGGGCCAGCCCTCCTGCTGGACGTGGGCGACGACGACCAGGTCCCACTCGAGGCCCTTGGAGCGGTGGGCGGTGAGCAGCCGGACCGCCTTGCCTCGGGCGCCCTGCTCGGCGAGCGTGTCGGCGGGCAGCTGCTGCTCGACCAGGTTGGCGAAGAACGCCTTGACGCCGATGTGCTCCCGCTGGTCGACCACGCGCGAGGCGAGCTCGAAGAGCGCGACGATCGCGTCGAGGTCGCGGTGCGCCCGGCGGGCACCCGCACCTCCGAGGTCGACCTGGCGACGCAACCGCTGCGGCCAGGACGTCTCCGACCAGAAGTGCCACAGCACGTCCTCGACGCTCGACCTGTCGGCGAGCATCCGGGCCCCCGCGTGCAGCAGCGCGGCCAGGGAGGCGGCGCGCTCGACGTCGGGACCCTCGAGGCCCTCGAGGAAGCCCTCCTCGACGACGGCGAGCCGCAGGAGCTCGCGGCTCGTGCGACGGGCCGTGGCGTCGGGCAGCTCCTTCTCGCGGGTGCGGAGCCGGCGGACGAGCGCGCGGAGGTCGGAGGCGTCGAGCCCGCCGAGCGGCGACAGGAGGAGCGACTCGATGCGCCCCGGGTCGAGGAAGTCGGGCGAGTCGGGGTCGTCGTTGTCGAGGTTGACCACCGCGCGCAGCGCGCCGAGGAGCGGCACGACGGCCGGGTCGTGGACGAGCGGCAGGTCGTCGGAGGCCACCTCGACGGGCACGCCGGCACCGGCCAGCGCACGCCGCAGCGGCGGGATGCTGGTGCGGCCGGAGCGGACCAGCACCGCCATCCGGTCCCACGCGATGCCGTCCTCGAGGTGCGCCCGGCGCAGGAGGTCGGCCAGCCGCTCGGCCTCGGCCCGCTCGGTGTCGTAGGTGACGACCTCGACCCGGCCGTCGCCCTGCGGCCCCGGCACGGCCTCGGGCGACAGGAACGCCTCGCGCGCCTCGGCGGAGATGCTGCCGGTCAGGGTCAACCGGCCGGCCACCCGGCCGGCGCCGAGCATGATGCGCGGCCCGAACCGGCGGGTGCGCCGGAGCACGACGACCGGGGCGGGCGAGCCGCCTGCGGTCGGGAAGCTGCCCGGGAAGTCGAGGATGCCGCGCACGTCGGCGCCGCGGAAGCCGTAGATCGACTGGTGCGGGTCCCCCACCACGGTGAGGTTGCGACCGTCACCGGCGATCGCGCGCAGCAGCGCGACCTGGCCGGGGTCGGTGTCCTGGTACTCATCCACGAAGACGTGCGCGTAGCGCGCCCGCAGCTCGTCGCGGTGTGCCTCCGCCTCGATGACCGCGCGCCGGATGAGGTCGGCGTAGTCGGTGGCACCGAGGTTGTCGAGCACCGTCAGGTACTGCTCGAGGAACAGCCCGGCCGCGATCAGCTCGGGCAGGTCGTGCTCGATGCCGAGCGCGCGCAGGCCGGCGGGGTCGAGCCCCTTCTCCCGCGCCCGGGCGAGCACGGCCTGGACCTCGCGCACGAAGCCGCGGGTGCCGGCCGCCCGGCGCAGCTGCTCGGGCCAGACCACCGACTCGGGGTTGTCGCGGAGCAGTTCGCGCAGGACCACGTCGGCCTCGGGAGCCGACAGCAGCCGGATGGCACCCTCGTAGAGCTCGGCCGGAGCGTACTTACGGACCAGGGCGTAGGCGAAGGAGTGGAACGTCGAGCACGCGGCGGCCGACGTCGTCCGTGCCACGCGAGCGGTGACCCGGTCCCGCAGCTGCTCGGCGGCCTTGCGGGAGAAGGTCAGGGCGAGGACGGAGTCGGGTGTGGCACCTCGGTGCTCGATCCGGTCGACGATCGCCTCGACGAGCGTCGTGGTCTTGCCGGTGCCGGGACCGGCGAGGACCAGGAGCGGGCCACCCTCGTGGTCGACCACGCGCTGCTGGTGCTCGTCGAGCTCGGGCACCACGACCTCGCGGTCGGGCCGGACGAGCCGGTAGCGGGTGGTCGGGGTGTTCACAAGGACACCCCATCACGCGGGACCGACAGTGTCCTGCCGACCCCGCGGAGGGTGTGGACGAAACCTCAGCCCAGGTCGACGATCGCGGCGACCGGGCCGCCACCCTCGGGGCCCTGGTGGGCGGCGGAGACCGACACGAAGACCGCCGGGTCGCCGGTGACGGCGGCGGTGACGCCGCCGACGCACGACTTGATCTGGCGGTGCCAGTGCACGTCGGAGTCGTCGAGCATCGCGTTGCGGCGCCCGCGGACCATGCCGTCCTGGCTGGCCTCGCACTTGAGGAAGACGTTGACCAGCTTGCCGTCGAGGTCGCTGGTGCGCGGACGCTCGGGCAGGTCGAGGCCGGCGGACCGGATCGCCTCCCAGATGCCGTCCGCGTCGAGGGCGTCCTCCATCACCGAGTGGCCGATGCGGTAGCGGCCGCCGACCCCCTTCGCGTTGCCGACGACGACGATCTGCGCCTGGTCGAGCTCGACGCCCGAGGAGCAGGAGGCGACCGAGGAGTAGAGCTCACGGCTGTGCATGACGTCGGCGTCGGTGGGCATCTCGATCTCGCCGAGTGCGACGGCGATGCCGAGGCCGGTGACGCCGTTGGAGAGGTCCATCGACTCGTGGGTGTGCTCGGTCCAGACCTTCTTGCCGCGCGCCTTGGCGTCGCGGATGGTGTGGATGGTCAGCAGCGGGGTCTTGGTCTGCACGTAGTGCACGTCGGCGGGGTCGGTGATCCCGGCGCGCTCCATGGCGACCTTCACGCCCGCCGCGACCTTCTCGATCATCGCGGTGTAGCCGATCTCCTCGGGCAGGATCGCCTCGCTCATCGCGAAGCCCGCGGTCAGCCGCATCTCCTCGCGCGACGGGTCGTCCTCGGGGACGTCGGTCGTGGCGAAGATCGTGGCGTGCGGGCTGATGACACCGTCGGTGCCGCCGGACCAGACGATCGGGATGCCCTTGACCTGCTCCGGGTCGGCGCCCTTGGCGACCAGCGCCTCACGGAACGCGCGGTCGGCGATGATCCGGGTGTAGTCGTTGACGCCGCCGTTGCCCTCGGTCTTGCCGATGATCGCGAAGACCCGGTCGGCGGCGATGACGCCGTCGTCGACGAGCTTCGTCAGCTCGGAGGCGTCGGCCACGGAGTGGATGGGGACCTTGCGGACTTCGATGGCGCTGGGCATGGGGTTCCTTTCGAGCGGAGTGCAGGATGGTTCAGGCGGGTACGACGACGGTGCCGGCGTCGCCGCCGACGGCCGCGGTGATCTGGTCGAGGCTGGTGATGACGCCGGTGCCGCCGGTGGTCTCGACGAAGCGGCAGACCGCATCGACCTTGGGCCCCATCGAGCCGGACGCGAAGTGGCCGTCGGCGGCGTGGGCGCGCAGCTGCTCGACGGTGATCCGGCCCAGGGGCTCGGCGTCGGGTTCGCCCCAGCGGATCACGGCGTTGGGCACGTCGGTGGCGATGACGAGCACGTCGGCGCCGGTGGTGCGGGCGAGCAGGGCGGCGCCGAGGTCCTTGTCGATGACGGCCTCGACGCCGACGAGCGAGCCGTCGGGACGGCGTACGTGCGGGATGCCGCCACCGCCGTTGGCGACGACGACGTAGCCGGCCTCGATGAGGGCGACCGCGGCCGGGGCGTCGAGGATCTCCTGCGGCTCGGGCGACGCGACGACGCGGCGCCACCCCTTCTCGCCGCGGTCCTCCCAGGTCTCGCCGTGGTCGACGAGCACCCTGGCCTCGGCCTCGGGCAGGTGGCGCCCGATCGGCTTGGTCGGACGCGTGAAGCCCTCGTCGTCGGCGTCCACCAGCGTGCGGGTGACGAGGGCGGCGCTGCGCCGGTCGATCCCCCGGGCGGCGAGCTCGTGGTCCAGCGCATCCATCAGGACGAAGCCGAGCGTGGCCTGCGTCTGCGCACCGCACCAGTCCAGCGGGACCGGGGGTACGACGCTCGCTGCGAGCTCGTTCTTGACGAGCAGGTTGCCGACCTGGGGGCCGTTGCCGTGGGTGATCACGACGTCGTGGTCGTGCTCGAGCAGACCGGCGACCGCGGCCATCGCGACCTGCGCCGCCTCGATCTGGTCCTCGGGGCGCGCCCGGCCGTCGGCGTTCGTCATGGCGTTGCCACCGAGTGCGAGCAGGACCCTCATGCGGCAACCGTAGTGATCCGGACCACGCCTCCCCATCGGCAACTGTTGTCAGCGTGACGCCGGGAGACGGTCAGGTGTTGCCCATCGGCCGGACTGAGGCGTGGCCGCGGGTGGCGCCCGGGCCACACGTGTCCGCGATGTTGCCCATCGATCGGATCGTCGGGGGCGCCATCTCGGACACGTGTGGCGGAGACGGTCGTCGATACTGGCCCGGTGGGCGTCCGGAACTACCTCGTCGAAGGTGTCTCGTGCACCGGCAAGACCAGCGTGGCGACCGAGCTCGAACGCCGCGGCCACCACGTGGTGCACGGCGACCGCGAGCTGGCCTACCAGGGCGACCCGGTCACCGGCGAGCCCCTGCCGGGTGCACAGCACGAGCACCACGTCTGGGACGTCGACCGCGTTCGCGACATCGTCGCCGATCGCGCGGCGCCCGCGACGTTCTTCTGCGGCGGCTCGCGCAACATCGGCGTGTTCGTGGACCTCTTCGACGAGGTGTTCGTGCTCGAGGTGGACCGTGCGACGCTCACCGCCCGCCTCGACGAGCGTCCCCCGGACGAGTACGGCGCACTCCCGGAGGAGCGCGAGCTGGTCCTGCGACTCCACCGGACCCAGGAGGACGTCCCGGCCGGCACCCCCGTCGACGCGACCCGGACGGTCACTGAGGTCGTCGACGAGATCCTCCGCAGGGCCGGCCTCCCGCCCGCCTGAGCCACTACGCCCAGGCGAAGTAGCGGAGGTAGACGTAGACCCAGGCGACCAGCAGCGTCGCGACGGTCACCACGACGCCGTACTTGGTGAAGCCCCAGAAGCTGATCGGCTCCCCCGCCTTGGCGGCGATGCCGAGCACGACGACGTTGGCGCCGGCCGCGACCGCGGTGGCGTTGCCGCCGAGGTCCGCTCCGAAGACGAAGGCCCACCACAGCGGGCTGTCCGCACCGGACGTCGTCGTCGTGGCGACCATGTCCTCGACGATCGGCACCGTGGCGGTCGTGTAGGGGATGTTGTCGACGAAGGCGCCGATCACGCCGGAGCCGAAGAGCAGGGCCGTCGCGCCGAGCAGCTCCCGGTCGCCCATCGCCTCCGCGGCCCACTCGCCGACCGCGCCGATGACGCCGACCTGCACCAGCGCGCCGACCAGCACGAACAGCGCCATGAAGAAGGCGAGGGTGTCCCACTCGACCTCCTCGAGGAACTCCTCGGGCTCGGTCCGCGAGACCAGCACCATCGCGCCGGCGCCCATCATCGCCACGACCGACGGGTCGAGGTGGAGCACGGTGTGCAGGCCGAACGCGATCATCACCAGGAACAGCACCACCAGGCACCGGCGCAGCATCCGGAGGTTGGTGATCGCCTCGGCCGGGCGGAGGTCGTCGAGCCCGTGCACGTCGACCTCGTGGTCGAGGTCCTTGCGGAAGAGCCAGCGCGCCATCACGACGAAGAGCGCCAGCAGGATGATCGTCAGAGGCAGCGAGTGCACGAGGAAGTCGACGAAGCTCAGCCCGGCCCGGCTGCCGATGATGATGTTGGGCGGGTCGCCGATCAGGGTGGACATGCCGCCGATGTTGGAGGCCAGGATCAGCGAGATGAGGTACGGCGCGGGCGGCAGACCGAGCCTCCGGCAGACCGACAGCGTGACCGGAGCGACCAGCAGCACGCACGTCACGTTGTCGAGGATCGGCGAGACGGCAGCCGTGATCAGCACGAGCAGCACGAGCAGCTTGTAGGGCTCTCCGCCGGAGCGCTGCGCCGCCCACAGCGCCAGGAACTCGAAGAGCCCGGTCTGCTTGAGCACGCCGACGATGATCATCATCCCGAAGAGCAGGAAGATGACGTTCCAGTCGACGCCCGTGTGCTCCTCGAAGAAGGCGGTCTCGGCGTCGACGAGGCCGATGACGACCATGCCGGCCACGCCGCCGAGGGCCGCGGCGACGCGGTGGACGCGCTCGGTCGCGATGAGGGCATAGGCGACGATGAAGACCGCCAGGGCGGCGGAGGTGAGGATCACGCGACCCGCCTGGGCACGCCGAAGGCGCGGGCTGAACGCGCCGGGTCGTCCGTGTCCTCGGCCCAGGTGGCGAGCCGGCCGTAGCGGCTGACCGACCGCAGCCGCTCCTCCACCTGCGCGACCTGGCCCAGGGCGGCGACGACGAGGACCTGGTCGCCGGCGCGCAGGCCGGTGCGGGCGTCGGGGACGAGCACCTCCTTCCCGCGCGCGAGGATGGCGACCCCCGACCCGTTCGGCAGCCGCAGCTCGCCGACCTCGACGCCGGACAGCCGCGAGGCGGGCTCGACCTCGAAGCGCAGCAGGACCGCGTCGAGCCGGTCGAGGGTGGCGAACCCGATCGACACCTTGTGCACGAAGCTGCCCTTCTCCTGCCAGCGGGGCTGGCGTCCACGCCCGATCGCGAGCCCGACGGCGAAGCCGATCGCGGAGGCGATGAGGGCGACGGAGACCGCCACCTCGAGCAGGTAGGGCGTGTCGCTCATCCGGGGTTCCCTGTCAGGCGGGCCTCGACCTCGGTGACCGCCAGCGCGGTGGCCGCGGTGCCGACCGGCAGCTGTCGGGTGAGCTGGCGGGGCCACTGCGTCTCGAGGGCCTCGAGGTCGTCGACGAGCGACTCCACCTCGAGCTGCTCGACGGCCCGGGCCACGGTGTCCTCGGCGAGCCGCGCGGCCTGCGCCGGCGGGACGTACGCCGCGCCCGGCTCGACGTCGCGCACCTGCACCGTCAGGTCGGCGAGGGCGACGACGTCGACGCCGTCGCTGGTCCGCGAGCGAATCACCAGCGGCACCACGCGCGGGTCTGTCGTCACGGGCTCGAACCGCTCGAGACCCGGCCAGCGGGCGACGAAGCCGTTGCGCCGGACGCGCACGACCTCGCCCCTCCGGACCACGAGGACGAGCTCGCCGGGGCCCACGCGACGTACGCACATCAGAGTGGCGAACAGCAGGCCCGGCCCGACGATCACCAGCCACACCACCCACGCCGCCCCGGTCGGGTCGACGGCGGTGTTCTCGTCCGGTGGCGGCATGCCACGAAGTCTTCGCGGACCGGGTGGTCGCGACCATGGGTGCCTGACCCCATCTGCATTGGGCTGGGACTGGGCCGGGGATGGGAGGGTTGGCGACATGCGTCTGCCCGGCCACCTCCCGCTGTTCTGGACGATCTGCCTGATCAACGGCGTCGTGCTCGTGGTCGCGGCGCTGCTGCTGCTCTTCTCCCCCGCCCGCGTCTCGGCCGACGCCGTGCCGTCGGAGATCGTCGTGATCGGCGTCGGGCTGGTGGTGATGATCCTGACCAACGCGCTCCTCATCCGCTGGGCGCTCGCGCCGCTGCACCGCCTCATCGCGCGACTCGAGGACATCGAGCACCTCGAGCCGACCGAGCTTCCCGAGGAGGGGTCCGGCCCGGTCCTCGGCATTGCGCGGAGCGTCAACGGGCTCCTCGCCCGCCTCGCCGAGGAGCGCCGCACCGGGGACGCGCGAGCGCTTGCCGCGCAGGAGGCTGAGCGGCACCGCATCGCCCAGGAGCTGCACGACGAGGTCGGGCAGAGCCTGACGGTCGTCCTGCTGGGCCTCAAGCAGCTGGAGTCGCAGTCGCCGCCCGCACTGGTGCCCGAGCTGGCGGCGGTCCGCGAGAGCGCCCGTGCCGGCCTCGACGACGTACGCCGGGTGGCGCGGCGGCTGCGTCCGGGAGTCCTGGAGGACCTCGGCCTGGCGAGCGCGCTGGCCGCGCTGGCGACCGAGTTCGCCGACCACAGCTCCGCGTCGGTGCGCCGCTCGTTCGCGCCCGGCCTGCCGGCACTGAGCCCGGAGGCCGAGGTGGTGGTCTACCGGGTGGCCCAGGAGGCGCTCACCAACGCCGCCCGGCATGCCGACGCCCGCTCGGTCGAGCTCTCGCTGCAACGGCTCGGCGCCCACGTCGTGCTGGAGGTGCGCGACGACGGCCGCGGCTTCACCGGCCTCACCGAGGGGTCGGGGCTGATGGGGATGCGTGAGCGCGCCGCGCTGGTCCGCGCCGAGCTGTCGGTGATCAGCCAGCCGCGCCACGGCACCACGGTGCGGCTCAAGGTGCCCGTCGACACGACTGCGGAGGCGAGCGCGTGATCCGGATCCTGCTGGCCGACGACCACACGCTGGTGCGCCGCGGCGTACGCCTCATCCTCGAGCAGGAGCCCGACCTGTCCGTCGTCGCCGAGGCCGCCGACGGCGCCGAGGCCGTCGAGCGAGTGCGCGACACCGAGGTCGACCTCGTCGTGCTCGACATCGCGATGCCTCGGATGACCGGGCTGCAGGCGGCCGCCGAGATCGCCCAGCGCCGCAACCCGCCCAAGATCCTGATGCTGTCGATGCACGACAACGAGCAGTACTTCTTCGGCGCCCTCAAGGCCGGTGCGAGCGGGTACGTCCTCAAGTCCGTCGCCGACGAGGACCTCGTCAGCGCCTGCCGGGCGGCGATGCGCGGCGAGACGTTCCTCTACCCCGGCGCCGAGAGCACGCTCGTGCGCGACTGGCTCGACCGGATGCGTCGGGGTGAGCGGGTGCCGACGTCGGTGCTCACCGCGCGCGAGGACCAGGTGATCAAGCTGATCGCCGAGGGTCGCTCCTCGCGCGAGATCGCCAAGGACCTGCACATCGCGCTCAAGACCGTCGAGGGGCACCGCGCCAACATCCTCGGCAAGCTCGGGATGCGCGACCGCGTCGAGCTGACCCGCTACGCGATCCGGGCCGGCCTGATCGAGCCGTAGGGGCCTGCCCGGCCGCACGTGCGGCGGTTGTGGCCCCTGGAACGGCCGTTCGAGGGCCAGAACCGCCGCACGTGCGTCGATCTCACCCGTCGCTGGCGAGCCGAGCGAGGTGCAGGGTGATGTCGCCGACCACGTCCACCTGCGGCGGCAGCACGGCCAGGATCCTGCCGAACGCGGCCTCCCTGTCGATGGGCGGGAGCTCGAGGTAGGCGGAGACGGTCGACAGGAGCCCGACGTAGTCGAGCGCCGACACCGTCGTACGACGGTCCAGCTCGACCTGCCTGACGTCGGTGAACAGCTCGGACCTGGACAGCTCGGTGCCTGGCCACTGCATGGCGGCGCTGTCGGGCGTGCCGTCCGGCGACGGTACGTCGTCGTCGGCGAGCCAGGGGGCGCGCGCGCAGCGCACCGCGTCCTCCAGCCCGGGGTCGGCGAGGTCCAGCGGACCGCCGAACGACGCCAGGACGCCCCCGGGCTCGAGCAGCTTGGCGGCGCGCTCCCACCGACCCTCGGCCCTGGTCCAGTGCAGGGCCGCCGCGGCGTACACGAGGTCGTAGGTCGAGGTCAGCGGCAGCTCCTCGAACGTGGCCCGCACCGTGCGCACCGAGTCGGGGACGTGCCGTTCGAGCTCGGCGAGCATCGCGGCGTCCGGCTCGGTCGCGGTGACCGCAAGCCCGCGCGCCGCAAACACCCGCGTCGCCTTGCCCGTGCCCGCGCCGATCTCGAGGGCCGTCGCGACGGGCCCACCGGCGTAGGCCAGCACGGCGTCGACCAGCGCTCCCGGGTAGCCGGGTCGGAAGCGCTCGTAGGCCGCCGCCACGGATCCGAAGGACAGCGCACGCGAGGTCACGGCAGGTTCCACCAGGTGTCGAGGCGCGCGAGCGCGGGCGTCGTACGTCCCTCGCGCAGGACGCGCGCGAGGCGCATGAGGTACGCCGCGATGCCGGCCGCACCCTGCATCCAGCCGACGCCGGGCGGGAGCAGCGGGTCGTCGTTGCGGTGCTCGGTGAAGCGCCAATGTGCGCGGTCACCTTCGCCTGCTCCTCGATCGACCAGGGCCCGCTCGACGAGCGCGTCGCCGAGGACCTGCGCGAAGACGAGGTCGTCGTCCACCCCGAGCCGCTGCCAGGCATCGAGGAAGACCTCGCCCACCCCGGCGGTGCCGCAGCAGCGGCCGTCGTTGTCCCAGAAGCCGGGTCGCAGGCGCTCGGGGATCCCGGACGTGCGGATGCTGTGCAGGCAACGGCGGTGCCACTGCGCCGGCGTCTCCCCCGCGACCGCAGCGACGCCCGCGTGCTCGAGGGCGGTGAAGAGCAGGGAGGTGCCGGTCGGACCGTGGCACCAGCTGTAGGTGACCTCGTCCATGTCGGGCTGGTTCGGGATCACGTGCGGCACGACCAGACCACCGTCACTCGTGTCACCCAGCGTCACGAGGTGCTCGGCGCCGCTTCGAGCGGCCTCGACGAGGTCGGCCCGGTCGAGCTCGGAACCGGCCACGGCGAGCGCAGCGGCGATCCCGGACAGCCCGTGCGACCAGTTGGGCATCTGGCGGTCGCGGCGCTCGGGGGGCAGGTCGACGGCGAAGCGTCGCGGGACGAAGACCCAGTTGGTGCCCGCATCCGTCGGCTCGCCCTCGGCCAGGAGGATGCCCGCCGTCCTCGTGGCCAGCGCCTCCGCGCCGGGGACTCCGTGCCGGTGCGCCCAGACCGCGCCGAGCAGGTTGCCGGCCGTGCCGAGGGTGGCGTCGTTGATCCGGGTGTGCGGTGCGTACGGCGGGGACTCCATCCACGGTTGCTCCCAGCCGTCGTCGGTCGCGAGCTCGGCCAGCCGGGCGACCGCCTCCACGGACCCGTCAGCCTGCAGTGCCGACAGGACCCCGAGGTCGCTGACCAGGCCGTCGAAGTAGGAGTACGTCGTGGTGGTGGCCAGCTTGCCCCGGACCCGGTCGACGATGCCGTCGGCGAGCCGCTGCTCCTCGTCGGTCCACCCCCGCGTCCCGCGGACCTCGGCCAGCACGTGCGCCAGGCCGCCGATGCCGCTGTGCAAGCCGTCGCGCTCGTCCTCCGGCGGCATGCCGTCGTGCGGGACGGACACCGGGATCCACGGCCCGTCGTCCCACCGCACCTGGTCGAGCACCCAGCGCCAGGCCGCCTCACCGAGGTCGGCGTACGTGTCGTGCGAGGTCATCCGGCGTTCCTCCCGTTCATCCCTGGTAGGGCGGCGCGACGCCCCAGCCCCACCGCGGGGTGGGCGCGTGCTCGACGACCTGCGCTCCCGGCCGGGAGTTCTCCATCGCCAGCCGGGTGCCCCACTCGAGGTAGCCGATGATCGCAGCGCGGAACTCCGGGTCGGCCGGGAGGTCCGCGTCGTCGGCGGCGAGACTCATCGTGGCGGCGAAGCGGTGCCGCTGCTCAGGGGTGATGTCGAGCCCCACGTGGTGGCGGAGCATCGACTCGTAGCCGCCGTGCCGATCGGTGTAGGTCGTCGGCCCGCCGAGCACCTCGGCCCACCAGTCGGTGACGTGCTCCCGGTGCCCTTGCGACACCCCACCGGGGAAGAAGCCGGCCAGGATGTCGTCGGCCTGGACGCGGTCGTAGAAGGAGTCGATCATCCGCCGCAGCGGGTCGAGGCCGCCCGCCCACTCGTACAGCGTCGGCAGCCCCGGCTCGTCCACTCCACCCATGCAGGCATTCCACCGCACGGGACGCACGGCCGCACCTGCAATTTCCGCGCGGCAGGTCAGCGCCGCTGCACCATCGCGTCCAGCACGCGCGTGCCCACGGGCAGCCCGTGGTCGTCGTAGTAGGCGAACATCGCCGACAGCCAGGGATGGGTGCCGGGGTCGGCGACCCGACGCACCGGGACGCCCGCCTCGTCGGCCAGCTCACGCACGGTCGCGACGCGCGTCGCGAGCTCGTACGTCGCTCCCCCGTGGCCGGGCTCGGTCAGGACGACGGCCGCGGCGCGACCGAGGTCGGCGAGGTCGAGGAAGCCGAACCGGACGTCCGGCGAGTAGGGCAGGTCGAGCGGACCGGTGAGGTCGAGGTTCTGGAGGTAGGCGCCGGGCTGCAGGATCGTCCACCCGAGCCCGCTGCGCCGGACCAGGTCCTCGCTGACCGCCTTGCCGAGGTGGTGCGGCATCGCGGGCGCGTAGGGCGAGGCGACGGAGTGGTAGACGACCCGCTCGACCCCGGCACTGCCGAGCGCGGCCAGTGCGGAGGCGACGTACGCCGGCTCGTCGGGGTGCAGGTTGGGCGCGATGACGTACGCCGCCTCGCAGCCGGCCACCTCCGACGCGAGGTCCGGCCAGTCGGCCCGCCCCAGCGGCCGGGCGTCGACGCCCCGGTCGGCCAGCGCCGAGCAGACCGCGCGACCGGTCTTCCCGTGCCCGCCGAGGACGGCGATCATCAGACCCGGTCGACCTCGGCGAACGCCGCGCCGTCGGCCAGCGAGGCGTAGCCAGGGCCGCGGTCGAAGAACGCGTCGTCGTCCTTGCTCCAGGCGGCACGACCCGCGCGCTCGGCAGAGGTGGCCGCGTCGTCGAAGCCCAGGGTCCCGTCGTCCGCGGAGCCGGTCAGCACCACGCCGTAGTCGCGCAGCGCAGCCTCGGCCGACACCTTGCGCCAGACCACGTCGCGGACCACGGACTCCGGGTCGCGAGCGAGCGGGTCGCCCCAGCCGCCGCCACCCGTCGTACGGATCCGGACGAGCTGGCCGGCCTTGATCTCCTCGGCGTCGGCGAGGGCGTCGACCTCGCGCTCGTCGGGGCCGCCGGGGTCGATGACGACCTGGAACGGCATGCCGGCCTTGCCGCCGCGCACGCCCCAGCAGGCCAGGATCGAGCGGTCGGCGATCGACATGAAGTGCGCGTCCTTGAGCATCCGGATGTGCTTCTCGTAGCCGAGGCCGCCGCGGAACTCCCCCGCGCCGCCGGAGTCCTGGGCCAGGCCGAGGCGCTCGACGATGAACGGGAAGCGCGACTCGGTGAACTCCGTCGGCAGGTTGCGGGAGTCGGGCACGACGTGGATGGTGTCCTCGCCGTCGGCGTAGTAGCGACCGCCGGAGCCGCCGCCGAGCACCTCGCGCATGAGGTAGTCGTTGTCGTCGAGGTCCTTGCCGTAGACGCCGGTGTAGCGGATCGTCTCCTGGTCGGCGGGCATCTTGCCGTCGACGGCCTTGGCGACGACGCCGGCCAGCACGCCGAGCAGCCGCAGGATCACGAACGTGCGGGCGTTGGTCGGGCCCGGGTGGATCGGCGTGAGCAGGGTGCCCTTCTCGGGGAAGCGCATCTCGATCAGCGGCACGATGCCCTCGTTGACGTCGAGCTCGGCCATCCGCTCGGGGGTGTCGGCGAGGTTGCGCAGGATCGGCGCGAGCCACTTCTTCAGGAAGTTGCCGCCGACGTAGTCACCACAGTGGTTGATCGGCCCCTTCGCCTGCGCGCTGGTGCCGGTGAAGTCGATGATCAGCCGCGGCCCGGCGGGACGCCCCATCTCGGGGTCGGCCGGGGCGTCGCTCACCTTGGTCAACGTGATCCGCTGCGTGTGCAGCTGCGGCTCGTCGACGCCGTCGTGCTCGGCGTAGTCCTCCCAGACGTAGGTGCCGTCGGGGATCTTGGAGAGGATCTCGCGCCGGTAGGTCTCGGTCGTGGTGTCGAGGATCGCGTCGAACGCCGTCTCGATCGCCTCGCGGCCGTAGCGCTCGAACAGCTCGCCGAGCCTGCGCGCCCCCATCAGGCAGGCGGAGCACTCGGCGTCGAGGTCGGCGGCGAGGCTGTCGGGCATCCGCGAGTTGCGGGTCATGATCCGCAGCGCCGACTTGTTGGGCACGCCGGCGTCCCACAGCTTGATCGGCGGGACGGCCAGCCCCTCCTCGTAGACGGTGGTCGCGTTGCTGGGCATCGAGCCCGGGACGGCGCCGCCGATGTCGTCGTGGTGGCCGAACGCTTGCACGAAGGCGACGACCTCACCCTCGTGGAAGACCGGCACGGTGACGCACAGGTCGGGCAGGTGGCCGATGCCGCCTTCGGACTCGTAGACGTCGTTGTGGAAGAAGACGTCGCCCTCGCGCATCTCGTCGATCGGGTAGTCGCGCACGATCGGGTGCACGAGCGCGCTGTAGGAGCGGCCGGTCAGCTTGCGCAGCTGTCGGTCGTGGATGCCCGCGCGGAAGTCGTGGGCGTCGCGGATCATCGGCGAGCGGCTGGTGCGACCGATCGCGGTCTCGACCTCCATCTCGACGCTGGCGAGCGTGCCCTGGACGATCTCGACCAGGATCGGGTCGACGCTCGACCCCTCGGCCGTCAGGCGGCCGCCGTGCTCGTAGGCGGTCGGCAGGCCGGCCGGGTTCACCGGCTTGGCGGTGACGTACGACGGGTCCACTGCGCGGGTGCTGACGTCGGTCATCGGGCCGACTCCTTCCGGATCACGAGGTTGGCCCAGTCGTCGACCACGACCTCGAAGCCGGGGTGGACGGGGATGGTCGAGCCGAACTCCTCGACGATGGCCGGCCCGCTGAAGGTGTCGCCGGCGCCCAGGTCGGCGCGCCAGACGACCGGGGTGTCGATGTAGCCCTGCTCGGCGTCGAAGCAGACCTCGCGCCGGCTGCGGACGGCGCGCTCGAGGACGTCGCCCTCGGCCTTGTCGAGGGTGGGGATCTCGGGCCGGGTGATCGGGCCGATGCCGGTGACGCGGAGGTTGACCCACTCCACCTGCTGGTCGCGGTCACCGCGGAAGTCGTAGCCGTAGAGCTGGCGGTGGTCGGCGTGGAAGGCGTCCGCGACCTGCTCGACGTACGCCGCGTCGACGACGCCCTCGGGGGCGGCGACGCGGACCTCGTAGGCCTGCCCGACGTAGCGCACGTCGATGGTGCGCTGGAAGCGGTGCTGGTCGGCGGTGAAGCCCTCCTTGGCGAGCGCCGCCCGGGCCCGGTCGGTGAGGTCGTCGAGGATCGACTGGACGGCCGCGTGGTCGAGCGCGGACTCCTTGGCGACGTGGGTCTGGACGTAGTCGTTCTTCACGTCGACGGTCAGCAGGCCGAAGGCGCTCACGTTGCCCGGGTTGGGGGGGACGACGACGCCGGCGAGGTCGAGGATGTCCACGAGCCGACAGGCCAGCAGCGATCCGGAGCCGCCGAAGGTCGTCAGCATGAAGTCGCGGACGTCGAGACCGCGCTTGACGCTGACCTGCCGCAGGGCGTTGGCCTGGTTCCATGCCGAGATCTCCAGGATGCCGGTGGCGCAGCGCTCGAAGTCGAGGCCGAGCTGGCCGGCGAGGTCGGCGATGCCCGTCCGGGCGGCCTCCACGTCGAGCGGGATCTCGCCGCCGAGCAGGTGGGGAGGGATCCGGCCGAGGGTGACGTGGGCGTCGGTGATGGTCGGCTGGGTGCCGCCCTTGGCGTAGCAGAGCGGGCCCGGGTCGGCGCCGGCCGAGTGCGGACCGACCTTGAGGGTGCCCTCGGGCGACAGCCAGGCGATCGAGCCGCCGCCGGCGCCGACGGTGACGACGTCGATCATCGGGATCTTGCTCGGGTAGGCACCGACCGTGCCCTCGGTGGTGAGGGTCGGCTCGCCGTCGAGGACGACGGAGACGTCGGTCGACGTGCCGCCGCCGTCGCAGGTGAGGATCTTGGGGAAGCCGGCGACCTTGGCGATCAGTGCCGCACCCAGCGCGCCGGCCGCGGGGCCCGACAGCACGGTGGTGATCGGCTGGTGGACGACCTCGTCGGCCGACAGCACGCCGCCGTTGGACTTCATCACGTAGAACGGGATCTCGTTGCCGGTGAACCCGAGCAGCCGGTCGGAGATGTTGGTGACGTAGCGGCTGACGTTGGGCTTCACTGCCGCGTCGACGAGCGTGGTCATCGAGCGCTCGTACTCGCGGTACTCGCGGAGCACCTCGCTCGAGATCGAGACGATCGCGTCGGGGTGCTCGCGGCGCAGGATGTCGCGCATCCGCAGCTCGTGGGCGTCGTTGGCGTAGGCGTGGATCAGGCAGACGCCGATGGTGGTGATGCCCTGGTCCTTGAACCAGCGGGCCGCCGCGACGGCCGCCTCCTCGTCGAAGGGGCGGATCTCGGCGCCGGTGAAGTCGAGGCGACCCCCCACCGTGCGCACGCGGTCCGCCGGGACGATGCGGTCCGGCTTGACCCAGAAGTAGGAGTTGCCGTAGCCGTCGGGCACCGACTGGCGGGCGATCTCGAGCATGAACTCGTAGCCCTCGGTGGTGATGAAGCCGAGCGCCTCGACCTTGCCCTCGAGCAGCTTGTTGGTCGCCACCGTCGTGCCGTGCGACACGGCCGTGATGTCGCTGCCCCCGGCACCGACGATGCCGAGGATCTTCTCGATGCCGGCGATGAAGCCGTCGGCCGGGTTGCCCGGCGTGCTGGGGGTCTTCGTGGTGACCAGCTCACCCGAGTCCTCGTCGAAGGCGACCACGTCGGTGAACGTGCCCCCGGTGTCGATGCCGATCCTGATCCGCCGCGCGCTCATGGGGACGATTCAACAGATCCGGCCGCCCTGGTGACCACGGCAGAGTTTGCCGACGGATCGCCACTTCCTCGGCAAGACCTGCCGGGTGACGCGTGACGCGAGGACGTCAGGGGACAAAGGCGAAGGGCCCTCGGCGGTATGAGCGCCAAGGGCCCTTCTGGTGAGGCTCAGGTCGCCGTGGCGTCCAGCTCCTCGGGTTGACCGGTCGTGGTGATGTTCCCGGTCGATCGCTCTCTCCGTCTCGTCCCAGCCACCTCATCACCCGGTGCCTGCGACGTTCCCCGGCGTACCGGTTCCCGTCGTGCGGACTCGTCGTCCAGAGCCATCCCGCCTCCCCTTGCGGGGCTGCGTAGGGAGAGTTCTATGCCCTGCGTCACACCGTCCGCAAGGCCTTCGGCGAAGCTTTTTCCACATACTCCGGGTTCCGGCGCGTCGTGCACAGCAAGGCCCTCACCGTCCCCAGGTGTCAGCACTTCTCCACACGTTCGTGCACAGCTTCCTCCACACCGACGTCGCCGTCGAGGACGCGGGCGAGCACCTGGTCGAGGGTCAGCTGCGCGCCCTCGACGCGCAGCTCCTCGAACCGTTCGTCCCCCAGGGCGCTGCGGAGCGCGGCCACGACTCGGTCGTGCTCGGGCACGTCTCCGGGGTGGCGCCGGGCGCCGAGGACGCGCAGTGCCTCGTCGCCCGCACCGACGAGCACCGCCCCCAGCTCCGGGCGACCCAGCGCGTGCTCGGGCCCGGCCAGCTGGGAGACGGTCCACGCCGCCATCAGCCTCCGGCCCTGGGACCAGCAGATGCGCAGCGCCTGGTGGGTGAGCCGCCGGGCCTCCTCGTGGTCGCCGCGGTGGTCGGCCAGGTAGCTGAGGTTGGAGAGGAACACGCTGACGTACATCTCGTCACCCAGGTCGCCGGAGATCTGCAGGCCCTCCTCGTAGGCCTCGCGGGCCTCCTCGTCGCGCCCGGCGACCCGCGTCAGCTCGCCGCGGATGTTGAGCACCTGGGCGACGAGCGCGGGACTGCCGACCCCGCGCCCGAGCGCGAGCGCCTCGTCGTTGGTCCGCATGGCAAGCCCGGTCTGCTCGACGTCCGCGATGTACGTCGCCGAGGTGACGGCGAGCCCGTACGCCACGAGCCGGGTCTCCCCCAGCTCGCGGAACAGGACGGTCGCGCGCTCCCAGTGGGTGCGTGCCTCGGGCCGGTTGGAGGGGAACGCCATGAACCCGGCCGCCAGGTGGATCCGCGCCGAGATGTAGGGGTCGAGCCGGTCCTCGACGGCGAGCATCTCGTCGATCCAGCGCAGTCCCTCGGCGTGGTTGCCCTCGAGGAACCAGTAGGCGCCCAGCGCCGCGGTGATGCGCGCGGTCAGGGGCAGGTCGCCGGTGCGGGCCGCCCATGCGTGTGCCGCCCGCACCTCCTGCAGCATCTCGCTGATGTCGTCGAGCCAGCGGTAGGTCGCGTCGGTCCACCGGCGCTCGTAGAGGTCGTCGAGCCAGGACGAGAAGTACGCCGCGTGGCCGGCCCGGGCGGCCTCGCGGTCCGCGTCGGCCAGCCGGGCGGCGTGCTCCCGCACGAGTGCGAGCATCCCGAAGCGCGGCTCGTTGCGGTAGCCGGTCGTCCGTCGCACCAAGCTGTGGTCCACCAGGACGGTGAGCGGGTCGACCACGTCGCCGTCGGCCCACACCGCCTCGACGGCCTCCAGCGGCACGTCGCCGTGGAAGACCGAGAACAGCCCGAACAGGCGCTGCTCCGCGGGGCCCAGCAGCTGGAGGCTCCAGTCGATCGTCGACGGGATCGTCTGATGGCGGTCCGGGAGGTCTCGTCCGGCCGCCGCGGTCGACAGGAGGCGGCCCGTCAGGCGCTCTCGAAGCAGGGCAGGGGACAGCGTGCGCAGATGGCCGCCGGCGATCTCGATCGCCAGGGGCAGCCCGTCCACCGCACGGCAGATCGCGGCGACGTCGTCGACGTGGTCGACCAGCTCGAAGTGGGGGTCGACCGCGGTCGCGACCTGGTCGAACAGGACGATGGCGTCGGCGAGGCCGTCGGTCCCGTGCCCGCCCTCGAGGGTCAGGGGGTGCACCTCGTGGACGTGCTCACCCGCGACGCGCAGCCGCGCCCGGCTGGTCACCAGCACCCGGAGGTCGGTGGACCACTGCAGCATGTCCCCCACGAGGTCGGCGGCCTCCACGACGTGCTCGAAGTTGTCGAGGACCAGCAGCAGGCTCTGGCGCTGGAGCGCCTCCTCGAGCATCTGGACCACGTTGGAGTTGTCCCCCGACCGGATGCCGAGCTCGCTCACGGTCAGCTCGGCGACCAGACCGGGTTCGGCGACCTTGGTCAGGTCGACGTAGCACGTGCGCTGGCGGGTGGCCTCGCCCCAGACGTGCGCGACCTCCGCCGCGAGTCGGGTCTTGCCGACCCCACCGATGCCGAGCAGGGTCACCAGCCGGTGCTCCTCGAGCAGGGAGAGGACCGCGTCGACGTCGGCTTCACGTCCCACCGTCCGGGTCGCGGGTCGCGGCACCCGGGTCGTGCTCGCACCCGGTGCGGCCGACGCCGGCTCGACCGGCGGCATCGCCTGGGCCCGTGCGTGCAGGGCACGGGCAGCGGGGCCGGGCTCGGCGCCGAGCTCGTCGCGCCACGTCCGGGCCATCGCCTCGAGCTGGCGCAGCGCCTGGCTCCGGCTACCGCTCTCCACGTGCTGCTGGACCAGCCGGAGGTGTGCCTCCTCGTCGAGCGGCTCCGCGGCCACCAGGTCGGCCCACCGCCCGGCTGAGCGGAGCAGCTCCAGGTAGGAGACGCGGAGGCGCTCGCGCTCGGCGTCGGCCCATGGCTCGTAGAGGTCCTCGGGCAGCAGGTCGCCGCGGTAGAGGTCGATCGCCTCCCCCACCGACGACGGGTCGCCTGCCGCACGGTCGAAGCGCTCGACGTCGACCGCCACCTCCGCGTCGGGCCACAGCGAGACCACGTCGCCGGCCAGGACGACCGCGGACGGGACCCCGACGGCCGCACGTGCGTAGTGCGCGGCCTTGTGCAGCCGGGGCGCCGCCTGCTCCAGGAGCAGGTCGGGCCAGAGGAGGTCCACCAGCTGCTCACGGGGCAGCTGCCGGCCGGGCCTGAGCGCGAGCACCTTCACCAGCGTGGCGGCACTGCGGCGGGTCCAGGCGTGCGCGGCGACGGCGCGGCCGTCGACGACGACCGCGAACCCTCCGAGGAGACTGATGTCGACGTGCATCGCACCCTCCCAGCCGCGAGCGATGCGACTCTACGCCCGTCAGGGCGCCCGGATCGACGCCATTTCCCGGGGCCGTCCGGACGTACGGCGCTCAGCCCGCGACGTCAGCCCGGTCGAGCTGCTCGAGGTGCTCGACCTCGTCACCCATCGCCGCGCTGAACCGGCGGAGCAGCGACCGGATGCCGGGAGCGTCCCAGTCGTACGCCGCCACGCGCTCGGTCACCTCGAAGACGTCACGCGAGAGCCGGTCGCGGGTCTCCTGGTAGCGCCCCAGCGCCACGTGCTCCGGGACGGCGCCGGCGTGGGAGGCGAGCACCTGTCCGGCCAGCAGCTCGGCGTCCCGCAGCGCGTCGGTGATGCCGTGGGAGGTGATCGGGTCCTTGAAGTAGCCCGCGTCCCCCACGAGCGCCCACCCGGGTCCGGAGGACTCGCGCGCGAAGCCGGGCAGGCCGGCCCAGCCGCGGAGCGGGGTGACCGGCCGGAGCCCGCGCGCCCGCTCCGCAGCGGCAGGACCCGCGGCGTCGAGCAGTCCGGCGAAGGCCTGCTCGACGCCGAGGCGGCGCAGGCCGCGCATCCGCGCGGGGGTGGTGCCCACGAACACGCACGAGGCCCCGTCGTTGGTCGGGATGACGCCCGACCCCGCGCCGTCGCCGTACGTCCACTCGAAGCCGTCGCCCAGCGGGTCCTCGACGTAGCGGTAGAGCACCGCGCTCGACGTCCACCCCTGCCACGTGGTCCGCGCGCCGACCTCTTCTGCGACGCGGGAACGGATCCCGTCGGCACCGATGGTGAGCCCGGCCGCGAGCTCGACGCGGACGCCGCTGCGGGTACGGCCGACGACGCCGGCCACGCGGCCCGAGCCGTCGCGGCGCAGGGACGTCACGGCCGTCTCGTGCAGCACCCGCGCTCCGGCCTGCTCGGCGGCGTCGACGAGGAGCCGGTCCAGCAGGTGCCTGCGGGGTGCGTAGAGCGCGTCCACCCCGGACCGGGGTCGGATGGCGACGTCGGCGACCTCCCCGTCCGCGTAGCCGAAGACGGTGCGTTGGACGGCCGGTGTCCCGGCGGCCACGACGTCGGCCAGCACGCCCCAGCGGGACAGCTGCAGGACTCCGCCACGCATGAGTGCGTGCGTGGAGAGGGTGTCGCTGCCGCGCCGCCCCCGGTCGACCAGGGCGACCGACAGGCCGGCCCGGGCCAGGAGCAGCGCCGTGGAGGCGCCGGCGACCCGGCCGCCCACCACGACGACGTCGACACTGTCTCTCATGCTGCCGGCTCCTGTCGGCCGGTGCCGGAGCCGTCGGTGGCCGGCACCCGTGCCCCGCTCGCGGCGAGCAGGTGGGCCACCACCGACCCGGCGTCGTGCCGCGCCCCGTCGATCTGGCCGGAGTCGCGCCGGTGCTGGAAGCGCTGCCCGACGACGTACACACCCTCGGCGGGGGTCACGCCCCGGTGCTGGCGGACGGCCCCGTCGGGGTCGGTGATCGGCAGCCGCAGCCAGGGGTGGTGGGGGCGGTAGCCCGATGCCACCAGCACCGTGCCGATGCCCTCGGCGCGCAGGTCGACCCGGCGCCGCGGGGACCCGATCGCCACGGGACGGGGCCGCGGGCTGTCCCACAGCTGGCCGCCCAGGCCGATCCGCTCGACGAAGTGGTCGAGGCTGTCGATGAGCCGGTCCAGGTTCGCGTCGGCGGCACCGACGGTCGCGGCGAGGTCGTCGCGGAAGTGAGCCGTACGGCCGTCGACCGTGTCGAGCCGTCCGACGAGGCGGACACCGTGCTCCTGGAGGCGGCCGAGGTCGAGGTCCTCGGTGGACCGCTCGGGGTCGTCGCGGCCCACGAGCTGCAGCGAGGTCTCACCGCGCGCGGCCACCGGGTCGGCCACCTCGTCGATGGTCCGGGCCAGGCGGCCGGTGTTCTCGAGCCACCAGAAGATGTCGAGGCCGCGGTGCCGCCTGGGCATCCGGGTGTGCCGCCCGACCGCGAGGGTGACCTCGCGACCGGCCCGGTTGAGCTCGTCGGCGATCTGCATGCCGGACGCCGACGCGCCCACGACGAGCACGCCGCCCGTCCCGAGCCGGCCGGGGTTGCGGTAGTTGTTCGAGGTCACCAGGTCGATCCCGGAGGTGTCGAGCCCGGCGAGGCCGGCCGGCACGTGGGGAGTCCCGTGCGGCCCGGTCGCGATGACGACGTGACGGGCGTGCCAGGTGCCGCGACTGGTGACGACGCGGTAGCGACGTGCCGGGCGGCCGCCGGGTGTGGCGGCGACCTCGTGCACGGTGGTTCCGTCGACGACGGGCGCGCCGAACGAGGCGGCGTACGCCTCGAGGTAGCCGATGAAGGAGCCGACGCTGAGGTAGCCGTCGGGGCGTGGCCCGCGGTAGCTCCAGCCGGGGAGCCGGGTCATCCAGCTCGGCGTGAGCAGGTGGAGGGAGTCCCAGCGCTCGGTGCGCCAGCGGTGGCCGATCCGGCCGCGGTCGAGCACGACGTGCTCGCGTCCGGCGTCCGTGAGCAGCTTGCTCACTGCGAGGCCGGCATGTCCGGCCCCGATGACGACGGTGTCGATGGTGGTCATCCAAGGTTCCTTTCAGGTGTTCTGCGTGCGAGCGGCCGGCCGGTGGTCCGGCCGACCGCTCGCACGCCTGACGGGCTCAGCCCGTCACCACGTCGATGTGGACGGGCGTCGGGTTGGTCAGGGCGTCGTAGACGGCCGAGCGACGGCGGGACTGGTCGACGATGTCGCGCAGGGTGGCCTCGTCGGCGTCGCCCTCGATGCGGAACGTGACCTTGATCTGCTCGTAGCCGTTGCGGACGGCGCCGCCCGAGAGCCCGAGGATCCCGAGCAGGTCGATGTCGCCCGTGACGGACGACGAGACGTGCGTGAGCCGGACCCCGCGGGCCGCCGCGATGTTGGCGATGCCGGAGGTCAGGCAGGCCGCGATGGCGTGCAGCAGGTACTCGATCGGCGTCGGACCGACGTCCGTGCCGACGAGCACGGCCGGGTGGTCGGACTCGACCACGGTGTCCTGCGCGTGCCGCATCTCCTGCATGGCGCCGTAGAAGCCGGCGAACGTCGAGCGGCTGTGGGTCCCGGACACCCAGGTGTTGGTGGCCCGGAACTGGAACTCCGCGATCTCGTTCGTCTGCTTCACGGCGTCACGCGTGCCGAAGAGCGTCGGGACGTCGACCCCGTTGAGGGGCGCCTTCTCGGTGGTGGTGCTCATGCGATCTTCTCCTGTGTCGGTGCCGGGGACCCGGCGTGTGGGTGGGTGATGGGTGAGGTGGCGGCGCCGACCACGGGGTCGCGCCAGACGACGGCGGTGCCGTCGAGGACGAGCACGTCGTCCTGGTTCGTGATGCTCGTCGCGAGCGTGGTGACCGGCTTGTCGTCGCGGACCGCGGTGACGACCGCCGTCGCCGTGAGGACGTCGCCGGGCCGGACGGGCGCGAGGAAGCGCCACGAGACCTCGAGGAACACGCTCCCCGGGCCGGGCAGCTGCTCGGCGACGAGCGCGTTGAGCAGCCCGGAGGTCACCCCGCCCTGCACGACGATGCCGCCGAAGCGGGAGCGCGCGGCGAGGTCCTCGTCGTAGTGGACGGGGTTGCGGTCACCGCTGATCGCGGTGAAGAGCTCGATGTCACGACGGGTGACGGCCCTGGTGCGTCGGGCTGAGGCGCCGACCTGGTTGCTGGTCATGGCGCCGAGGTTGGTCGGTGGACCTTCCCCCGGCCTTCCGGATTCCTTCCCCGGGCCGGAACGGGCTGCGGAAGGGCGCCGGAAGGACGTCGGACCAACCTCGGACCACTCAGTCCACACCGACCAAGGAGCCGCTCATGCACCACTCGCTCACCACCGTCCTCGCCACCTCACGCGAACAGGAGCTGCGCACCGTCGTACGCCGCCCCGACCGCCTGATGGCACGCGTGCTCGAGCTCCAGGCGCACCCGCCGACGAGCCGTCGCACGCTCCGCTCGCTCCACACCACCCGTTCCTGAAGGAGACACCTCATGACCTGCAGCACCACCATGGCCGCCCCCCGCACCGCCACGCCCACCGCGGCGCCCACCACCGGCGCAGCGGGCGGGCGGGCGGTCCACCCGGTCCACGTCCACGTCCACGTCCGGCTCCGTGACGGCGGGTCCGTCCTGCTCCGCCCGCTCGTCGGCGGTGAGGTCGCCGTCCTGGAGACGGTGTTCGAGGGGTTGTCCACGCGGTCGCGCAGACAGCGGTTCCTCGTCCCGATGCCGCGGCTCCCGAGCGGTCACCGCCGCGCCCTCGCCGACGTCGACGGCCAGCGGCACGTCGCCTGGGTGGCGCTCGTCGACGGGGTGCCTGTGGGCATCTGCCGCTACGTGACGACGGCCCCCGACGCCGCGGAGCTGGCCTTCGAGGTGGTCGACGCCCAGCAGGGCCGGGGCATCGCCTCCGCGCTGGTCGACGCCGTCACGACGGTCGCCCGGTCCCGCGGCATCACGTGGATCGAGGCGAGCGTCGAGTCCGGCAACCTCGCGTCGGAGGCCGTGCTGGCTCGCGTCGGCATCGAGCTCTTCCTGTCCGACGGCCTGCTCGAGGGCCGCGGCGAGCTCCGTCCGGCCCCGTCACGGTCGCTGGTCAACCAGCGCGCCGTGCTGGCCCTCGCGGGTCAGTCGGCGAGCAGCTCCTCGACCGCAGCGGCGACCTCGAGCAGCTGACGGTCGGCTCCGTGCCGGGCGACCAGCTGGACGCCGACGGGAAGGCCGTCGGCGGTGCGCCCGGCGGGCACGGAGATCGCCGGGCAGCCGGTGACGGTGATGAAGTAGGCCGAGCGCATCCAAGCGAGGTAGTCGGGCATCTGCTGCCCGTTGATCGTCTCGGGGAACTCCTGCTCGACCGGGAACGGCGGCACCTGCGAGGTCGGCAGCAGCAGCACGTCGTGCCCGCCGAAGAAGATCCGCATGGTCTCCGACAGCGAGGTGCGCTGCGTGTAGGCGCGGGCCACGTCGGCGCCGGTCAGCGGCTCCCCGGCGCGGATGTTGGCCTCCAGCGACGCCTTGAACGAGGTGGGGTGCTCGGCGAGCAGCCGCCCGAGCTTGGCCTGGAAGTGCCAGGCGCGCAGCGTGCGGAAGGTGTCGTCGGCCAGGGACAGGTCGGGGTGGGCCTCGGCCACCGACGCTCCCGCGTCGGAGAGCCGCGCCGCGGTCGCACGTACGACGTCCGCGACCTCGTGGTCCACCACCAGAGAGCCGCCGAGGTCCACCGAGCACGCCACCCGCAGCCCGGCAAGGCGTGCGGACGCGAGCGGCGGGGCGAACGACGCACCGGGATCACCCAGCGCGAGCGGCGCCCGTGGGTCGGGACCGGCGAGCACCGACAGCAGCAGGGCGAGGTCGCCGACGTTGCGGGCCATCGGACCGCCGACGGACGTGCTCTCCCACTGGTTGTAGAGCGGCCACTCCGGCACCCGGCCGAGCGAGGGCCGCATGCCCACGACGCCGCAGAACGACGCCGGGTTGCGCAGGGAGCCGCCCATGTCGGAGCCGTCGGCCAGCGGCACCATCCCGGACGCGAGCGCGCACGCCGCTCCCCCGCTCGACCCGCCCGCGGATCGCGACGGGTCGACCGGGTTGCGGGTGACGCCGAAGACGGTGTTGAACGTGTGGGACCCGGCCGCGAACTCCGGCACGTTGGTCTTGCCGACGAACACCGCGCCCGCGCTGCGGACCCGCTCGACGAGAAGGTCGTCGTGGTCGGCGACGGCGTCGGCGAAGATCGGCGAGCCGTAGGTCGTGCGCCACCCCTTCAGCGCGTGGGTGTCCTTCACCGCGAAGGGCAGCCCGTGCAGCGGACCCACCTCCTCGCCCGAGGCCTGCGCCTGGTCGGCGACGGCCGCCCAGGCACGGGCGCGCTCGGCGTCGAGGGAGACGATCGCGTTGAGCTCGGGGTTGCGCTCCTCGATCCGGTCGAGGTGCAGCTCGAGGAGCTCGGTCGCCGAGATCTCCCCGGACCGTACGGCGGCGGCCTGGGCGCGTGCGGTGGAGTCGACCGTCAGACCGGTCACCGGCGACGTCCCAGGAGCACGCCGAGCGCGACGAGGCCCGCGCCGACGGCCACACCGAGGAGGAAGTCCTGCTGGGAGCCGGCACCTGCGAGGGACGACGGCTTGGCAGGAGCGGTGAAGACCTGCCCACCACCGGCCGGTGCGTCAGCACCGCTGGTCGAGGAAGGCACGCTCGCGCCTGTCACGAGACCCGCCTCGGCCGGTCCGCCCGCGATCGCCTTCTCGACGTTGCCGAAGAACTCCGCGGCCATCCGTCGCGAGACCGAGGTCAGCATCCGCTGGCCGACGCCGCCGACCATGCCGCCGACGACCGCGTCGGCGTCGTAGAAGAGCGTGGTGGTGCCGTCGGGGTTGCCCTCGAAGCGGACGGCCACGTCGGCTCCGACGGTGCCGGGGGCGCCGGCACCCTGCAGGTTCATCTTCAGCGACTTGTGCGGTGTCAGGTCGCTGAGCTTGCACGTGCCGGCGTAGGTGCCGCGGATGCTCGCGACCCCGGCGGTGACGGTCATGTCGTAGGTGTTGTCCGCGGTCTCCTCGAGCCGCTCGCAGCCGGGGATGGTGCGGACCAGCACGGTGGGGTCGAGCAGCGCGTCCCACACCTGCTCCACGGGGGCGACCAGGGTGGCCTCTCCGGCGATCTTCATGCGGACTCCTCAGTCAGGGGGTGGGGTTCGTCGGCGTGCGCGAGGCGCAGCTCGAAGAGCTCGGACGGCGAGATGGGCATCGACATGATCGGGAACCCCTCGGCGTCCTCGATGGCGGCGGCGAAGACGGCGGCCGACGGGATGACGCCCGCCTCGCCCGCGCCCTTGATGCCGAGCGGGTTGAGCGGCGACGGCGTCTCGAGGTGGTCGATGTCGATGCTCGTCGGGACCTCGGTGGCGTAGGGCATCAGGAAGTCCATGAACGAGGCGTTGAGCAGCTGGCCCGACTCGTCGTACGCCATCCGCTCGTAGAGCGCGCCGCCGACGCCCTGCGCGACCCCGCCGTGGATCTGGCCCTCCACGATCATCGGGTTGATGAGGTTGCCGCAGTCGTGCACGACGGCGTACTTGAGGATCTTGATCTCCGCGGTGTCGGGGTCGGTCTCCACGATCACGGCGTGCATGCCGTTGGCGAAGGTCGAGCGCGGCGGGGAGTAGAAGTCCTTGCCCTCCAGGCCCGGTTCGTCGTCCTCGGCCACCGGCGGCTTGCCGGGGTCGCCGACGGAGAACTGGGTGGCGGCCTTGGACGCCTCGTCGAAGGCGTAGCGCAGCGGGTTGGACAGGACCGCGACGGTGCCGAGGTCGATCCGAGTCCCAGCAGACGCGTCGGTGCCGCGCACCGACACGACCCCGTCGGCGATCTCGAGGTCGTCCTCGGACGCCTCCAGCGCCTCCGCTGCGATCCGCAGCGCCTTCTCCTTCGCGCGCAGCGCGGCGAGGTGGATGGCCGAGCCGCTCATCACGGCCGCCCGAGAGGCGAACGTGCCCACCGCGTAGGGCATCTTGCGGGTGTCGCCGGTCGTGATCTCGACATCCTCGAACCGCACCCCGAGGGTGTCGGCGACGATCTGGGCGAACGCCGTCTGGTGGCCCTGGCCCTGCGTGGTGAGGCCGGTCGCGACCTTGACCTTGCCGGAAGTCTCGATGTGCACGTGGGCGCCCTCGTAGGGGCCGACGCCGGTGCCCTCGACGTAGCAGGCGAGGCCGATGCCGACCTTGCGTCCCTGGGCGGCCATCTCGGCGCGGAAGTCCTCGAACTCGTCCCAGCCCACGAGCTCCTTGAGCTTGACCAGCGAGGCCGGGTAGTCGCCCGAGTCGTAGGTCAGCTCGCGACCGTCCTGGAAGACCAGGCCGTGCTCGTAGGGGAACTCGTCGGGCTGGATGAAGTTGGTCGCCCGCACCTCGGTGCGGTCCTTGCCGAGGTAGGCCGAGATCGCGTCCATCGTGCGCTCCATGACGAAGCAGCCCTGTGGCCGGCCGGCACCGCGGTAGGGCGTGACGATGACGGTGTTGGTGTAGAGCGACTCGAAGACCACGCGGTAGTTGGCCGGCTTGTAGGGGCCGAGCAGCTGGGTCGAGGTGATGATCGGGACGATGAGGCCGTAGGGCGTGTAGGCGCCGTGGTCGTGCCAGAACTCGACGTTGAGCCCCAGCACCCGGCCGTCGTCGTCGAAGCCGACCTCGACGTGGTGCTGCTGGGCGCGCTCGTGCGCCGAGGAGATGAAGTGCTCGCGCCGGTCCTCGGTGAACTTCACGGGCCGCCCGAGCGTCATGGCCGCCAGCGGGACGAGGAGCTCCTCGGGCCACGGGTGGTTGATCTTCACGCCGAAGCCGCCGCCGACGTCGGGGGTGACCACGTCGACCTTGGCGAGGTCGAGGCCGAGCTTGGCGGCCACGCAGCCGCGCACGCCGGTCGACGTCTGGGTCGAGGACCACACCGTCAGGCGGGACGTGTCGGGGTCCCACCGGGCCACCGTGCCGCGCCCCTCCATCGGCGTACAGGCGGAGCGCTCGACGTCGAGGTCGAGGGTCAGCGTGTGGGGCGCCGTGGCGATGGCCGCACGGGCGTCGCCGTTCTCCTGCTCCATCCGGGCGCCGACGTTGTCGGGCACGTCGTCGTGCACGGCGTTCGCCGCCGCGCGGGCAGCCGCGATGCCGACGACGGGCTTGAGGAACTCGTAGTCGACGCGGATCCGGGACACGGCGTCCTCGGCGACGTAGCGGTCGACGGCGACGACGAAGGCGATCGCCTCGCCGACGTAGTTGACCTCGTCCCTGGCCAGCGCGTACTGGGTGCGGCCGTGGGTCAGGGTCGGGTGCGGGATGAGCAGCGGCAGCGGTTCGGCCATCGGACCGGTGAGGTCGTCCCACGTCCAGACGGCGATGACGCCCTCGAGGTCGAGCACGTCGGAGACGTCGATGTCGACGATCCGCGCGTGGGCGTGCGGCGAGCGCAGCACCGCGGAGTGCAGCAGGCGCGGGTCGTCGGTGAGCAGGTCGTCGACGTAGCGGCCCTGCCCGCGCAGGAAGCGCTGGTCCTCGACGCGCGCCACCTTGGCGCCGAACATCTTGGTGGTCATGCCTCACCCCGCTCGCGCTCGGCCACGATCTCGCTGGCGCGGAGCACCGACTTCACGATGTTCTGGTAGCCGGTGCAGCGGCAGAGGTTGCCGGCGATCATCTCCCGGGCCTCGTCCTCGGTCGGGTCGGGCGTCTCGCGCAGGCCGGCCGTGATGGTGGTGAGGAAGCCCGGCGTGCAGAAGCCGCACTGCAGGCCGTGGCAGTCGGAGAACGCCTGCTGCACCGGGCTCAACCGACCCTGGGCGGTCCCGTCGTCCTCGGTCAGTCCCTCGACCGTGGTGATCTCGGCGTCGACGGCGGAGACGGCGAGCATCAGGCACGAGCGCATCGGAGTGCCGTCGACCAGCACCGTGCAGGCGCCGCACACGCCGTGCTCGCATCCGACGTGCGTGCCGGTCAGCCCGCAGTCGTGGCGCAGCGCGTCGGACAGCAGCCGCCGGGCCGGCACCTGCACCTCGTGGACTGATCCGTTGACGTGCAGGCGTACGTCGTGGAGCTGTTCGGTGGTCACGGGTGGATCGCCTCTCCTGCCCGCGAGCGGGCGTGGTCGGTCGCGGCCGCCAGGACGCGCGGCGCCAGCACCTTCACGAGGTGGGTCCGGTAGGCGGCGGTGGCATGGATGTCCTCGGCGGGGTCGAGCTCGGCCAGGGCCGTGGCGGCGGGGTCGCCCGCCGGGTCCTGGACCGCGTCGGTGACGTCGACGACGACGGGGACGTCGCTCACCGACACGAAGCCCACCCGGGCGCGGGTGACGGCCTCGCCGTCCGTCTCGACGTGCGCGGCGACGCCGACGAGGGCGTAGTCGCCGTGGCGCCGGGCGATCTCCTGGAAGGCGACGCCGGCACCGGGCGCGAGGGCCGGGAAGAACGCCTCGACCGCGATCTCGTCGTGGGCGAGGGTCGACTCGAGCGGGCCGGCGAACAGCTCCGCTGCCGGGATCGTACGACGACCGCGCACCGACGCGACGTCCACCGATCCCTCCAGCAGCCGCAGCACCATGGGCACCTCGGCCGCGGCGTCGGCGTGCACGATCGAGCCGACGGTGGTGCCGCGGTTGCGGATCGTCGGGTGGGCGACGTGGCGCAGCGCCATGGCCAGCAGCGGCTGGGCCTGCTCGGCCTCGGCCGAGCCGAGCACCTCGGCGTGCCGGGCCAGGGCCCCCACCCTGACCCCGTCCTCGGCCACGCGGACGTGGCCGAGGTCGGGCAGGGCGTTGATGTCGATGAGCATCGACGGAGCGGCCAGCCGCATGTTGAGCAGCGGGACGAGCGACTGACCGCCGGCCAGCACCTTCGCCCCCTGCTCCCCCGCGAGCGCCGCGAGGGCTTCCTCGAGGGTGGCGGGTCGCAGGTAGGCGAAGGGTGCGGGCTTCATCGCTTGTGCGTGCCTCCGGAGGCCGCGTCGTCGACGCCCTCGTCGTAGTCGGGGTGGCTGAGGTTGCGGGTGACGGCGCCGGAGCTGTCGCTGCCGCGGCCCTTGACCATGTGGAAGAAGACGATGACCAGGATCGTGCCGAGGGCGATGCCGCCGAGCTCGAAGTCGTCGCCGAAGGTGAGCGTCACGCCGCCGATGCCGGCGATGATGCCCGCGGCGAGGCCGACCATGTTGACGGGGTTGCCGAAGTCGATCCTGTTCTCGACCCAGATCTTCGCCCCCACCAGTCCGATCATCCCGTACAGGACAACCGTGATGCCGCCCAGGACGCCGCCGGGCGTCGCGTTGACGACCGCGCCGAACTTCGGGCACAGGCCGAGCAGGATGGCGACGAGCGCGGCGACGTAGTAGGCGGCCGAGGAGTAGACCCGGGTCGCGCCCATGACGCCGATGTTCTCGGCGTACGTCGTGGTCGGGGAGCCACCGAACGCGCTGGAGAGGGCGGTCGCGATGCCGTCGGCACCGATCGCACGGCCCATGTAGGGGTCGAGGTCCTCGCCGGTCATCTCGGCGACGGCCTTGACATGGCCGGTGTTCTCCGCGACGAGCGCGATGACGCCGGGCAGGACGAGCAGGATCGCGGTGAGCGAGAACGACGGACCGTGGACGACCGAGACGCCGTCGGCGAGGGTGCCGCTCGGCAGGCCGATCCAGTTGGCGGCCTCGACCGCCGCCCACGAGACGCGGTCGTGCTCGGTCGCCTCGGTGGCGCCGCCGAGGACGGAGGTGATGGGACCGAGGACGAGGTCGGCGAGCCAGGACAGCAGGTAGCCGAAGATCAGGGCGAGGAGGACCGCGATGCGCGACCAGAAGCCGGGGAGCACCACGGCCGCGAAGACCATGAAGGCCGCCGTCAGCAGGGCGATCCACTGGTCCTGGGGCCAGTAGATCCCGGCGACGACGGGAGCGAGGTTGAAGCCGATCAGCATGACGACCGCACCGGTGACCGCCGGCGGCAGGATCCGGTGGATCAGCTGGGCGCCGGCGAAGTGCACGAGCACACCGACGGCGGCGAGGACGAGGCCGCCGACCAGGATCGCGCCGGTGACGTACGACGAGTCGTTGCCCTCGTCGAGCGCGCGGATCGCCGCGACCGAGGCCACGAACGACGCGCTGGTGCCGAGGTAGCTGGGCACCCGGTTCTGCACGATCAGCAGGAACAGGATGGTGCAGATGCCCGAGAACATGATGGCGAGGTTGGCGTCGAGCCCCATGACCAGGGGGAAGACGAAGGTGGCGCCGAACATGGCGACCACGTGCTGGGCACCGAGACCGATCGTCTTGCCCCACGGCAGGCGCTGCATCGGCAGCACGGCTTGCCCCGGTGCGGGATCGACTACTTCCCACTTGAACATCGACATGTGCAGGCCTCCAGATTCGACGGGGTGGTTACCCGAGAAGCCACAAACTAGTGCGGTCCATCTCACACCCTCACTGGCGACATCTGCCGAAGGAACGCCGGAGTCGCTGACAAGTTCTCGGGCGGGTCGGCCGGCTGTCTACCCTTCGTGCATGGGCCTGCCTCTCACCGTCGACGCCTGGCCGGCCGGATCGGTCCGCACCGAGCGGCTGCTCCTGCGCGCGCCCGAGGTCCGCGACCGCCAGGAGTTCCTCGACCTCGGCTCGGACCCCGTCGTCAACCTCCACCTCGGCGGTGGCCAGGACCGCGCGACGCTCGAGGCCACCCTCCCCGCGGTGCCGGCGGCCCGGCCCGCGCAGTACGTGATGGAGCGCGACGGCCGGTTCCTCGGCTGGATCGGGCTCAGCCGGCGCGAGTCGGACCGCCCGGGCGGGTCGTCCGTCGACGGTCTTGGTCCCGAAGGCGTCCTGGAGCTCAGCTACGTCCTCCCGGTGCACGCGTGGGGGCACGGGTACGCCACCGAGGCGTGCGCGGCGCTCCTCCAGACGTCCGACGAGCGTCTCGGCGAGCCCGTCGTGCTGTGCACCCAGGTCGGCAACACGAGGTCGCGGGTGCTGGCGGACCGGCTCGGGTTCACCGAGCTCGCGCGGTTCGAGGAGTTCTGCGCCGAGCAGTGGTTCGGCGTACGCCGATGACGTCGCTGCGCCGCGCCACGCGGTCAGACGCCACGACGATGCATGCCATCGCGCAGGCGGCGTACGCCGGCTACGTGCCGCGGATGGGCCGTCGCCCCTACCCGATGGACATGGACTACGACGCTGCCGTCGCTGAGGCGGAGTCGTGGGTGGCCCTCGACGACTCGTCCGTCGTCGGCTTCCTGGTGCTGGTCGACGAGGCCGACGCCATGCTGCTCGAGAACGTCGGCGTCCTCCCCTCGCACCACGGGCGAGGCGTCGGGCGCGCCCTGCTCGAGCTCGCCGAGTCGCGTGCCGTCGAGTCGGGCCACTCCCGGATCCGGCTCTTCACCCACGTGACGATGGTCGAGAACCAGGCACTCTACGAGCGCATCGGATACGTCGAGACGCACCGGGGGGGCGACGAGGGCTTCGTCCGGGTGTTCTACGAGAAGGTGCTCTGAACCCGCCTAGCCCACGATCTCCAGCGCCCGGAGCGCCACGGCGACGTCGAGACGCAGGTGGGGGTCGGTGGCGACGGGACCGAGGATCCGCTGCAGCTTGCCGACGCGGTAGCGCATCGTGTTGTAGTGGAAGAACTGGGCGCGGGCCGCCTCGGCCACGTTGAAGTTGGTGTCGAGCAGCACCTGGAGCGTCTCGCGGAGGTCCGCGGCCTCGGGCGTGCGCTCGGCGAGCGGGCCGAGGACGTCGGCGGCGAACGACGTCAGCTCGGCGCTGTCGGGGACGAGGGCGAGCAGCCGGTGGAGGCCGAGCTGGTCGAAGCGGGTCACCGATCCCCCGCCGTGCACCCGGCGACCGATCTCGACGGCGCGCTGCGCCTGGCGGAACGCCTCGGGCAGCTCGCCGAGCCCGTGGGAGACGCGGCTGACGCCGGCCGAGAAGGCGATCCGGCCGCCGCCGCGGTCACCACGCACGGCGGCGATGATCCGGTCCACGACGACGTGCGCGTCGGTGGGGTCGGCCGGGTCGACGGGCACCAGGGTCACCACCTCGCGGCTGAACGCGACCGACGCGATCGTGGGGTCGACCGTCGCCGAGACCTGCCGCCACGCGTGGGCGAAGCGGTCCTGCCAGGCCCGCCGGTCCTCCGGGTCGGGAGCGAGGGAGGCGATCGCGTCGGGGTCGAGCACCGCGACCACGACCATCACCGGGCGGTCGAGGTGCCAGCCGAACGCCTGCGCGTGCTCGGCGACGTACTCGTCCTCGCCGGCCCGGTCGAGGAACACGTCGCGCAGGAAGTCGCCGCGGTACTTGTTCTCCACCGCCGTGATCGCCTCCACGCGCGTCACCAGCAGCGCCGCCACGATCGCGGCCCGCTCGAGCGCCTGCACGTCGGAGGAGTGGATCTTGCCGTCGGGGCGGAGCGCCACCAGCCGCGCGAGGTCGACGCCGGCCGCGACCACGCGGCGTACCAACGCCTCCCCCTTGCCCGCGGCCGTGCCCTCGGGATCGATCCGCTCGACGCGTACGCGACCGGTCGGGTCGAGCAGCTCGGCGTCCGCCAGCGCGGCCCGCTGCACATCGTCGAGGTGCGCGGCGCGCTCGCGGCCGTCGGTGGAGGTGAAGACGACGCCGCAGCCCAACGCGTTGCCGACCGCCTCCGCGATCGCGGCCAGGTCGCCGCCCTCCAGCACGATGTGGGTGAGGGCGGTGTGGAGTGCGTCGGCACGCTCCAGCGCGGCGACGGCCTCCGGGTCGCTTATCAAGTCTTGGTGCACATTCACCCCTTGGTCCGACAAGTTCTCACATTCGCGAGTGTCGCACGAGCCGTTAGCGTCTGGGGAGTGATGTCCGGACCGATCCCCGTCGCGGCACCGCTGCGGGTGCACGATCGGCTCCGAGGAGCCTCCGACGGCCCTCGCCGGGTCGTCCACGCGAGCAGCACCGCCCTGTACGTCGACCTCGACGGCTGGTGCCTCGGCCTCGTGTCGGCGAGGGCGACCCGTGTGCCGTGCGCGCTCTGGTCGACGCTGCCCGACCTCGCCGTCCTCCACCCGGTCGCCCAGGTGCGCGACGGCCTGCTGGTGGTCGGTGACCGGCCGGTCCGGATCACCCGCCTCGTCGACCCGCGCGCCCCCCGCGTGGGACGTCATGAGGAGTGGTCGCCTCGACGACCGGACGCCATGACGTCCGCGCTCGACGGCCTCGACCTCCCCGCCGACGGCCACCTCACCTCGACCCACCTCGACCGCCTCGTCGGCCGCGGGCCGGGCCTGACGCCGCTCGGCGACGACGTGCTGGCCGGGTGGTTCACCGCCCGCGCCGCCCTGGGCCGGCCCGACGACGTGCTGGCCGCGGCCGTACGAGATCGCCTCCACACCACGACGCTGCTGTCCGCCACGCTGCTCGACTGCGCGATCCGCGGCGAGGCGCTGCCCCAGTTCGCCGACTGGCTCGCCGACCCCACTGACCCGACGGCCGACGCGCTGCTGGCCGTCGGCGCCACCTCGGGCGCCGGCCTCCTCGCCGGCGCCGGGCTCGCCCTGGCATCGATCGAGGACCACACCACATCCCGGAGGGTTGCATGACCACGCCGACCAAGGACCACGTCGAGCTCCGCAGCGGTGCGTACGCCGACTCGGTGACGCTGCTGCAGGTGAGCCGGGCCGTGCAGGCCACCCCCGGCGTCGTGGCCGCGCAGGTCGCGATGGCGACCGGCCTCAACCTCGAGGTGCTCGAGGGGATGGGCTTCGACATCCCCGGCTCCTCCCCCAACGACATGGTCGTCGCCCTCCGCCTCGACGCCGACGCCGACGTGCCCGCGGCCCTCGCCGCGGTCGACGCGGCGCTCACGCCCACCCGCCCGACGGGCGGCGACACCACGATCGCCCCGCCGCGCACCACCGGGAGCGCGCTGCGGCGCTCGGCTCCCGACGCGATCACACTCGTCTCGGTGCCCGGCGCCAGCGCCACCGTCGAGGCGATGGACGCGCTCGAGGCGGGCCGCGACGTGATGGTCTTCAGCGACAACGTGCCGGTGTCCGAGGAGGTCGCCCTCAAGCGGTACGCCGCCTCGCGCGGCAGGCTGGTCATGGGACCGGACTGCGGCACCGCCGTCGTCGACGGCGTCGGGCTCGGCTTCGCCAACGCGGTCCGTCCCGGACGGATCGGCATCGTCGCCGCCTCCGGCACCGGCTGCCAGCAGCTGCTCGCCCTCCTCCACCACGCCGGCGAGACCGCCGAGGGGGTCGGGGTGCGCCACGCGCTCGGCGTCGGCGGTCGCGACCTGTCGTCGGCCGTCGGCGGGCTCGCCACCCGGGAGGCCCTGCGCCGGCTCGACGCCGACCCGGACGTCGACCTCGTCGTGGTGGTGTCCAAGCCCCCGGCGCCGGAGGTCGCGGAGGCACTCACGAAGGAGACCGGCGCGCTGGGCACGCCCGTGGAGCTGGGCCTGCTCGGCCGCGGCCAGCGCGACCTCACCGCGGTCGCCGAGGCCGTGCTGGAGCGGCTCGGCCACACCCCGCCGGAGTGGCCGGTCCACGGCGCCGACAACACCGGGCCCGCGACCGGGCCGCTGCTGCGCGGACTGTTCGTCGGCGGCACGCTCTGCGACGAGTCGATGCTGATGGCGTCCGCGGCCCTCGGCCCGGTCCGCAGCAACATCCCGCTCTCCGACGACCTCGCGCTGGGGGACGACCTGCTCGTCGACGACCACACGATGGTCGACTTCGGTGACGACGAGCTCACCCAGGGACGCGCGCACCCCATGATCGACCCCACCCTGCGCAACGAGCAGCTGGCCAGGGCCGCCGCCGACCCCGCGACCGGCGTCATCCTGCTCGACCTCGTCCTCGGCCACGGCGCCGAGCCCGACCCGGCCGCCCTCCTCGCCCCGGCGATCGCGGCGGCCCGCCGGGACCGTCAGGTCCCGGTGGTCGTCAGCCTGGTCGGCACCGACCTGGACCCGCAGGGCCTCGACGCCCAGCGCGACGCCCTCGTCGCCGCCGGCGCCGAGGTCCACCTCTCCAACGCGAGCGCCACCCGCCGCGCCATCCAGCTGATCGAAGGAGCGGCCCGATGAGCCAGCCCACCGTCGTCACCGTCGGGGCGGACATGTTCGCCGACTCCGTGGCGGGTCAGGCCGTCGACGTCGAGCGCGTCGACTGGCGTCCGCCGATGCCGGGCACCGAGGCCGACCTCGCCGCGGTCGCCACTGATCCCCGCCGCCCCGACGCCAACCGTCGTGCCGTCGAGGCGATGCTCGGCGTGACGGCCCACCTCGTCGACGTCGCGCCCGCCTCCGAGGTGCTCGGCCTCGAGAAGGGCCAGTTCCTCCACGCGGGCCCGCCGATCGAGTGGGCACGGACGTCCGGCCCCCTGCGCGGCGCGCTGATGGGCGGCGCCGCCCTCGAGGGCCTCGTCGACGACCCCGAGGACGCCGTCGCGCTCTTCGAGTCCGGCAGCTCGGTCAGTCTCGAGCCGTGCCACCACCGCAGCGCCGTCGGCCCGATGGCCGGCGTCGTGACGCCGTCCATGTGGATGTGGGTCCTCGAGGACCGCGCGACCGGGCGCCGGACGTACTGCTCCCTCAACGAGGGGCTCGGCAAGGTGCTGCGCTACGGCGCCTACTCGTCCGAGGTGCTCACCCGGCTGCGCTGGATGGGCGACGTGCTCGGCCCCCTGCTGCAGGCCGCCGTCCGCGGCACCGAGGAGGCGACCGACGTCACCGGCATCCTCACCCAGATGCTGCAGATGGGCGACGAGGCGCACAACCGCAACCGCGCCGGCACGCTGATGCTGCTGCGCGACCTCTCCCCCGCAATGGTCAGCAGCGGGTCCGACGCCGGGTTCGACAGCAAGGACGTCGCGGACGTGCTGCGCTTCGTCGGCGGCAACGACCACTTCTTCCTCAACCTCGCGATGCCCGCGTGCAAGCTCGCGCTCGACGCCGGCCGCGACGTGCCGGGCTCGACCATGGTCGTGGCCATGGCGCGCAACGGCACCGACTTCGGCGTCCAGGTCTCCGGCACCGGCGACGAGTGGTTCACCGGTCCGGCCCAGGTGGCCGAAGGCCTCTTCCTCGGCGACTACGGCCCCGACGACGCCAACGCCGACATCGGCGACTCCGCGATCACCGAGACCGCCGGCATCGGGGGCTTCGCGATGGCGACCGCCCCGGCGATCGTCCGCCTGGTCGGCGGCACCGTGCCCGACGCGCTGGCCACCACCCGACGGATGCACGAGATCACGCTCGCGGAGAACCCCCGCTGGTCGGTGCCCGTCCTGGAGTTCATGGGCACGCCCACCGGCATCGACGTCTCCAAGGTGTGCCGCACCGCGATCCTGCCGCAGATCAACACCGGCATGGCCGGCAAGGTCGCCGGCGTGGGCCAGGTGGGCGCCGGGCTCGTCACCCCGCCCGCGGAGATCTTCCCGAAGGCGCTCGCCGCGCTCGCTGCGCGGGTCCCCTCCGCCTGAGCGGTGCCTGAGCCACCTTCCGCGGCACAGGAACGTGGCTGGCACACCGCCCACCGGCGTGCCGACGGACGACACGCCCTGGAGCGGTGCCTGAGCCACCTTCCACGGCACACGAATGTGGCTGGCACACCGCCCACGAGGGCGACCCGGTGGATCAGGCCGGGGACGCGGGCCGCTCGTTGTAGACGCCGGCCGGCTCCTGCCCGGTGAGGCCGCCGATGGCGCCCATGATCCGGTCTGTCAGGTCGCGACGCGCCCGGCCGCTCGGCACGCCGTCGTACTCGTCCGCGACGGTGATCGGCTCGCCGACCCGCACGGTGACGTCGACCTTGCCCAGCCGCGGGCGGTTGGCGCCGACCGGCTGGATCTCCTCGGTCCCCACCAGCCCGACCGGCAGGACGGGGCAGCCGGCGGTGAGGGCGAGGTGCGCCACGCCCGTACGACCGCGGTAGAGCCGACCGTCGCGCGAGCGGGTGCCCTCGGGGTAGATGCCGAACGCCTCCCCGCGCCGCAGCACCTCGAGCGCGGTGTCGAGGCTGGCGATCGCCGCCTTGGTGTCGTCCCGGTCGACCGGCAGCATGCCGAGTCCCTCGAACCACGCGCGGACCAGCGTGCCCTTCACCCCGGTGCCGGTGAAGTAGTCGGACTTGGCGAGGAAGACGACCTTGCGCGGGACCACGACCGGGATGACGACGCTGTCGAAGAAGGACAGGTGGTTGCTCGCCACGATGACGGGTCCGGTGGCGGGCACGTGGTGCAGCCCCTCGACCACGGGGCGCCACACGGCACGGGCGAGCGGGGGGATGACTCCGTGCGCGACCGTGTAGAGCATGGCAGTCATTCTGCCCCGAGCCGCGGCGACCAGAACGCCCGTGTCAGATCCACGGCCCCGCTCGGCCGCAACGGGGTGGCCTCCTCGAGGTAGGCCTGCCGCGCCTCCTCGCCGTGCGAGGGCGGCAGGGAGCCGTCCGCGCGGACCACCCGCCACCACGGCACGCCGCCTCCGTGGGCGGCCAGCACCGACCCGACCAGCCGCGGACCGCCCCGCCCGAGCCGCTCACCGACGACGTCGGCGATGGCGCCGTACGTCGTCGCGCGACCGCGCGGGACCGACTCGGCGCACTGCAGCACCAGCTCGGCGTAGAGCTCGCGCTCCTCCTCGGTCGTCATCGCTCCTCCGGCCGGATCAGGCGAGCGGTGACGACCAGCAGGCCGACTGCTGTCACCCCGGCGAGGAGCCACAGCCACGACGGGGCGAGTCGCGGGTCGAGGCCACGGACGGCCAGCCAGGTGACCGGGAGCGGGACCAGCGCCAGCCCGCCACGAGCGAGCCACAGCCGCGCCAGGCGCGGGTCGATCGGGAGCGTCGCGGGGCCGTACGACGCCAGGGTGGCGGCGACGTGCGCAGCGGCGAGCAGCACGCCGACGACGAGCAGCCGCCAGTCGACGACGTCGTGGACCGCCCACCAGCCGGCGACGAGGGCGAGCGGCACCACGCCGACGGCGTGGTCGGGCAGCCACGCCCAGGACGCCGCCGAGAGCACGACCCCGGCGACCACCAGGCCGTGCGGCACCTGTGGCAGCGCGAGCGCCAGTGCGGCGCACGGCAGCACGAGGAGCATCGCGCGCAGCACGACGACCGGTGGGGTCACACCGGGACGCAGGAGGGGCATCACGCACGCACCCGCGGCACCTGCGCGCGACGCGACAGCTGGTGGAGGACGGTGTCGAGGGTGCCCGGTCCGCGCCACGGCACCACGGGGGCACCGAGGGCGGCCAGGCGTCGTAGCCGGTCGTCGCGCTCGATCTTCTGCATCCGCATGGCGAGGCTCGGCAGGGCGAGCCGGTCCGCGCCCTCAGGCTCGGTCAGGGCGTCCCCGAGGGTGTCGACGACGACGACCGACGTCCCGCCGCGCTGGAGGCTGGCCGTCGCGGTGACCAGCGGCGTGAACAGCATCGGCGACAGGACGTGAACCACGCTCCCGGACTGCGTGCCGAGGTCGAGGCGCTCCGGTGGGGTGCTGCGCGCATCGGTGCGGATCCGGGCGAGCGTGCCGAGCAGCCGCTGCAGGTGGCGCGGCCCCGATCCGAGCGGCACCCGCGCGCCGTTGGCGGCGACCACGAGCAGCCCGACCCGGTCACCGGTGCGGACGTGGTGCTCGGCCAGGGCCGCGGCCGCGCGCACGGTGAGGTCGAGCGTGCTGGCGCGGCCGTCGATCCCGCCCGAGACGCCGATGTCGCGCAAGGCGTCGACGAGGAGCCAGACCCCGGCGTCCTGCTCGGCGCGCGTGGTGACGACGTGCAGCTCCCCGGTCCGCAACGAGACCGGCCAGTTGATCCGCTTCAGGCGGTCGCCGGTGGCGAAGGGCCGGATGCCCTCGAACTCCGTGCCGCTGCCCACCCGCCGCGAGCGGTGCCGGCCGACGAGGCCGTCGGGCTGCGGCACCTCGGCCCGGGTGTCGTACGGCGCCCTCCTGGGCAGCACGACAAGGCCGCTCTCGGGGAGGTGCACCGGACCCCACCGCCAGCCGGCCCACGTGCTGGTGAGCGCGACTCGCTCGGCGCCCACGGCGCGGCGACCCCAACGACGCGGGCTGAAGCCGATGGTCGGCAGTCCCTCGTCGACGAGGGAGCCGACCGTGCCGTACGTCGGCGAGGTGGCGACATGGGCCGCGCGGGCGGCGACCCGGGTGACGTGCTCGACCCCGGCGAGGTCGTCGACGTCGAGGCGGGACGTCGCGCCCTGCCCCTCGTGCAGGCGGCGGTGGTCGAGCCGGGTGGCGACCTGCGGGTTCCGGCGCGGGCGGCCGACGAGCCCGGTCGCGGCGAGGACCACGAACGGCGCGCACAGCACCGCCAGCACCTCCTGGCCGAGCACGATCCCGAGGCTCACGCCGCCGAGCCCGAGCAGGCAGGCGCGCACGAGCGCTGTAGTCGGCCGCCAGGAGGTCACAGGCGGCCGCCCCTGTGCGCTTCCAGCGTGCGCGGCGTCTCGACCGAGGCCAGGACGGAGTCGACGACCCGCGAGCCGGACGCCTCTGTCATCCAGAGGTCCGGCTTGACCGTGATCCGGTGCGCCAGCACTGCGCGGGAGACGACCTTGACGTCCTCGGGGACGACGAAGTCACGGCCGCGGATCGCCGCCCACGCCCGTGCGGTCAGCACCAGGCCGAGGCTGCCGCGCGGCGAGGCGCCGGTGAGGACGTCGGGGTGGGAACGCGTCGCAGCGACGAGGTCCACGCAGTAGCGCGCCACGGACTCGTCCACGACCACCCGCTCGACCGCGGCCTGCGCGGCGGCCAGCCCGGCGGCATCGGTGACCTGGGCGATGTCGACCTCCTCGCGCTGCCGGTCGAGGCGGCGCCGGAGGACGTCGTGCTCCTCGCCGGCGGAGGGGTACCCGAAGGCGACGCGCAGCAGGAAGCGGTCCAGCTGCGCCTCGGGCAGCGGGTAGGTGCCCTCGTACTCGACGGGGTTGGCCGTGGCCAGGACGTGGAACGGGCTCGGCAGCGGGTGGGTCTTCCCCTCGACCGTGACCTGGCCCTCCTGCATCGCCTCGAGGAGCGCTGCCTGCGTCTTCGGCGGGGTCCGGTTGACCTCGTCGGCGAGCAGCAGCCCGGCGAACACCGGCCCCGGACGGAAGTCGAACTCCGCCCGGCGCTGGTCGTAAACGTAGGAACCCGTGAGGTCGGCCGGCAGCAGGTCCGGGGTGAACTGCGCGCGGGAGAACTCCAGGCCCAGGGCACCCGCGAAGGAGCGCGCCGCCAGCGTCTTGCCCAGGCCCGGGAAGTCCTCGAGCAGCACGTGCCCCTTCGCCAGGATGCCGGCCAGCACCAGCGACAGCACCTCGCGCTTCCCCACGACGGCGCGGCCCACCTCGTCGAGGACGCGCTCGGCGAACCCGGCGACCTGCGCGGGCTCCAAGGACTCTGCGGACGCTGCGGGGTCTTGGTGCTCGGTGCTGCGGTGGTCGGCGTCGCTCACGGGACGTCCTCGATTCGGGTCAGGATGCGGTCGATGTCGGCCGGCGCGAGCCGGCGGGTGTCGGCGAGCTCGCGCCGGATGGTCTCGCCGAGGTCGGGATCGCGAGCGCGGGCGAGCGCCACGAGCCGGTGGGCCACGGCGTCGGACGGCTGGTCGGACTGCACGTGGCTGGAGAGCACCCGGAGGTCGGAGGAGGCCTCGTCGACCCGGTCCGTCGGCGGCGGCCCCTGTCGCCACTCCGCTGGGGGGGCGTCGGCGATGTCGATGAGGAGGTACGCCGTCGTCAGCACGACCACCGACCACACGACGTACGGCAGGGGCTGGGGCTCCATGTCCAACCACGTCGCGACGGCGAAACCGGCACCGGCGAGGACGACGCCGCCCCCCGCACGCCCGCGCCAGCGGTCGGGGACGCGGATCATGCCCCCACCCCCAGGCTGCGCCGGACGTCGGCGAGGGCCACGAGCGCGCGCTCGCGGTGCTCCTCGGTGACCGGGTGGTCGGAGAACCGGGCCTCCCGGTAGAGCTCGGCGAGTCGGTTGACCGAGCCGTTGTCGGCCGCGGCGAGGTCGAGGATGCGCAGGCCGTACTCCGACGACGTCTCCGAGGCCCGCCGGGCCACCCCCGCTCGCTCGCCCTGGACCTCGAAGTGGTGCCACGCGGCGACGATGGCGTTGCGCGGGTCTCCCTCGCGCAGCAATGTCTCCTGCTCCCCGGCGTCGGCGGCCACCTGCTGCGCCACCCGGGCCGGCTCGTCCGGCACGGTGAACCCGACCGCGGTCCGCTCCTCCTCGCGCAGGCGGCGCGCCCGGACCTCCCGCAGGACGAGGGCAGCGAGCCACGCCAGGACCGCGAGGCCACCCGCTGCTGCCGCGGCGAGAAGGAGGCCGGTGAGCACCCCCACCCACAGCGGCGGCGCCTGCTCGACGGCCCCGCCCGGCCCGTCGCCGCCGAAGCCGGCCGGGCCCTCGCAGTAGTTGCGCTCGGTGAAGTCGTCCGGGAGCTCGACGGTGGTCGAGCCGTCCTCGGCCGTGGTCACGGGCAGCGGGATGCACGTCTCCGCCGTGGTGGTCGTGGCCGGCGCCGGCCCCGGACCGGTGAACACCTCGTCCGGGCCGAGCAGTGTGGCCCAGGCGACCAGCACCATGAACAGGGTCGTGGCGGCGACGGCCACGACGGCGCGCAGGCCCGGCGGCCACTCCCCGAACGCACGCATGGCGCGACCCTAGGTGACGGGGTCGCGCCATGCGAGGGCGCCCGGTGGGGGCAGGCGCCTCGGGTGAGGTCAGAGGATCGGGCTGAAGGGCTCCGTCCCGGGCACCAGCCGGAGGCCGGCGATCCCGCTCGAGGCCTGGGCGTAGGCCAGCTCGTGGGCGAGGTCGCCGACCCCGTTGGACCCGGCCAGCGGCGCCAGCGCCAGGGTCGACAGCGTGCCGAGCGCGTTGCCCTCGGCGTCGAGGAACGCCGAGCCCGAGTCGCCGGGGACGCCGGGCGTCACCGTGTAGACGGGGTGCGACCACCCCTCACCCTCGGTGCCGAGGCTCGTGCCCTGCTTGGGCGAGAGCAGCTCGATGCCGGCGCGGAGGCTGGAGTTGCCGTAGGAGTGGACGGTGTCACCGGCCGCGGTGCCGGTGGTGTTGACCGCCACGGGCCCGCCCCAGAACGGCACGGACGGGTTGACCGTGCCCGCGTCCGCGGCGTCCACCTTCACCAGGGCGAGGTCGTTGTAGGCGCAGGCGTTCTCGTCGGTCTCGCCGTTGCGCTGCATCGCCAGCCACGAGGAGTAGACGAGCGTGCCGCCCCCGACGCGGGTGCCCTCGGAGACCAGCGAGCCGCCCTCGACGAAGTCGACCTTCGTGCCGAGCGGGAGCGAGCCCGCGTCGCAACCGTTGGTGTCGGTGGCCTCGCCGGTGCCGGCGCAGTGCGCCGCGTAGCCGACGTACGTCGTGCCGGCGGTGTCGGTGTAGACGAAGTTGGCGGTGCACTGGGCGCCCTCGGTGTACATCTGCACGCCCGGGTGGATGGCGGCCGAGGCGGCAGGCGCCCAGTCGGCGCGGGCCTGCTTCTTCGGGGCAGCGGTCGCGGGGGCGCTCGTCGCGGCCGCGGCCACGAGACCTACCGCGGTGAGGGTCAGGAGCTTCGTGGGAGTACGCATGCCCCTCCCAACGAGGTCCGCCGGGAGGGGTTACGCGTCAGTAGGCCGGCTGGCTCGGGTCGACCTGGCTGACCCACGCCACGACGCCGCCGCCCACGTGCACGGCGTCGGCGTAGCCGGCGCCCTTGACGATCGCGAGCACCTCGGCGGACCGGACGCCCGACTTGCAGTGCAGGACGATCGGCTTGTCGCTGGGCAGGTCACCGAGGGCGTTGCCGTTGAGGAACTCGCCCTTCGGGATCAGCTTGGCGCCCGGGATGCGGTTGATCTCGAACTCGTTGGGCTCGCGGACGTCGATGAGCTCGAAGTCGCGGGTGCCCTCCTCGCGCTCCTTGAGCATCGTCTCGAGCTGGGTGACCGAGATGGTCGAGCCGGCGGCGGCCTCGGCGGCCTCGTCGGAGACGGCGCCGCAGAAGGCGTCGTAGTCGATGAGACCGGTGACCGTCGCGTTCTCGCCGCAGAGCGCGCAGCTCGGGTCCTTGCGGACCTTGAGCTTGCGCCACTCGAGCTCGAGGGCGTCGTAGATGACGAGCTTGCCGATGGCCGGGTCACCGATGCCGGTGATCAGCTTGATCGCCTCGTTGACCTGGATCGAGCCGATGCTGGCGCACAGGACGCCGAGCACGCCGCCCTCGGCGCAGCTGGGGACCATGCCCGGCGGCGGCGGCTCGGGGTAGAGGCAGCGGTAGCAGGGGGCGTCGTCGGCCAGGGTCGGCGCGAAGACGGACGCCTGGCCGTCGAAGCGGTAGATCGAGCCCCAGACGTAGGGGATCTTCAGGAAGTAAGCGGCGTCGTTGACCATGTAGCGGGTCGCGAAGTTGTCGGTGCCGTCGACGATGAGGTCGTAGCCCTCGAAGACCTGCAGCACGTTGTCGTTGTCGAGGCGCTCGTTGTGCACGATGACCTCGACGTAGGGGTTGACCTCGGCGATCGACTCCTTGGCGGACTCGGCCTTGGGGCGGCCGATGTCGGACATGCCGTGGATGATCTGGCGCTGGAGGTTGGACTCGTCGACCTCGTCGAACTCCGCGATGCCGAGCGTGCCGACGCCGGCCGCGGCCAGGTAGAGAAGGGCGGGCGAGCCCAGCCCGCCGGCGCCGATGACGAGCACCTTGGCGTTCTTCAACCTCTTCTGCCCGGCCATCCCCACGTCGGGGATGATCAGGTGGCGGCTGTAGCGGCGCACCTCGTCGGTGCTGAGCTCGGCTGCGGGCTCGACAAGTGCAGGGAACGACACGTCTTCTCCTCGACTCGGGTGTGGGTGCAACAGCACCGACGACTCCCATGTTCCCCGCGGCCCCCACAGGCCCTTCACCGGTCCCGCGATGCGGACGCGGGCCGCTGGATGCCGACGCCGCAGCATCTTCGGCCTCCGGGGTGTATTCCGAAGATTTTCCTTGCCACCGGGCCCACCCTTGGGGTGGAGTGACCCGCTGGTGACTCGTGGTGACCACCTTCGGGTGGCCCGAACGGGTCATGCACCACCATCCCCCCACCTCTCGGAACACGGAGAACTCCCTGTGAAGAAGAAGTCCCTCTCCGGCCTGATGGCCGGAACGGCGTGCCTGGCCCTCGGCCTCGCCGCCCTCCCCGCAGCAGCAGTCCCCTCCGACGGCGCCCCGGCGTCGTCGGAGCAGGTCCGCGCCAAGCCCGACAACCGCACGTCCCCGCAGATCAGGAAGCAGGCGCGGCTCAAGGCCAAGGCCCGCGCGATGGTCGAGAACGGCTCCGCGAAGGCCCGCTCCCTGGCTGACGGCAGCCAGGTCGTCGAGGTCGCCGACGGCGAGTTCGTCGAGCTCGGCGAGACCGGCACCGACAAGATCTGGACGATCCTGTCGGAGTTCGGCACCCAGGGCTCGAAGAAGCTCGGCCTCACCCCCGGCCCGCTGCACGACACGATCCCGAGGCCCGACCGCACGAAGGACAACTCCACGACCTGGGAGCCGTCCTACGACAAGGCCTACTTCGACGACCTGTTCAACGGCCCCGGCGAGTCGATGGCGAACTTCTACACCGCCCAGTCCAACGGCGCCTACAGCGTCGACGTGACCACCGAGGACTGGGTCACCGTGCCCGGCAACGCGTCGACGTACGGCGACAACGCCGTCGAGGACGACGGCGGCTCGTGGTCCTTCATCAACGACACGGCCGACGCGTGGGCGACCTCGTCGGGCAGGTCGACCGCCGAGCTCAACGCCTACCTCGCCCAGTTCGACGTGTGGGACCGCTACGACTTCGACGAGGACGGCAACTTCGACGAGGCCGACGGCTACATCGACCACTTCCAGGCCGTCCACGCCGGCGAGGGCGAGGAGGCCGGCGCCGACCCCGACGCCATCTGGTCGCACCGCTGGTACGCCTACCCGACGACCGCCGGCTCCGAGGGCCCGTCCGTCGGTGGCACGCCGAACCTCAACGGCGGCGTCCGGATCGGTGACACGAACTACTTCATCGGCGACTACACCGTCGAGCCCGAGAACGGCGGCCTCGGCGTCTTCGCGCACGAGTACGGCCACGACCTCGGCCTGCCCGACTTCTACGACACCAACGGCGGCGACAACGGCACGTCGTTCTGGACCACCATGTCGTCCGGCTCGTGGCTCGGCCACGGCGGCGCCGACGAGGGCATCGGCACCCACCCCGGCAGCTTCGGCCCGGAGGAGAAGCTCTTCCTCGGCTGGCTCAAGTACACCGAGGTCGACAAGGGCGCCGGCACCCGCAGCGTCACCCTCAGCCCGTCGGAGAAGCAGGTCGACGGCGCCTACCAGGCCGTCAAGGTCAACCTGCCCGAGGCGACCACGACGCAGGCCCAGGTCGACATCCCCGGCGGCGACTACGCGTGGTGGTCCGGTCGCGGCGACGACCTGCGCAACACGCTGACCCGTGACGTTCCGGCGGCCGACACCGTCACCGTCACGGCCGACGCGTGGTACGACATCGAGCAGGGCTACGACTTCCTCTACGCCCAGTACTCCGCCGACGGCGGCAGCACCTGGACCACGATCGGCCGCGGCCTGACCGGCACCAAGACCCGGTGGGGCGGCCTCCGCTTCAGCTACAAGGCGGCCGGCAAGGCCACGAAGTTCCGGTTCCGCTACGCCACGGACGGCGGCGTGAACCAGACCGGCGCGTTCCTCGACAACATCGCGATCAAGGCCGACCGGACCACCTTCACCGACGACGTCGAGACCGAGGCCGCCGGATGGGCGGTCAAGGGCTGGAAGCGCTCGACGGGCGCCGAGACGGTGTCGGACAACCGTTACTACCTCATCGAGAACCGGCAGTACGTCGGCTACGACGCCACGCTGGCGCAGGGCCCGTACAACTTCTCCGAGGCGGTCAGCCGACCCAACTGGGTGGAGTTCTTCAAGTTCCAGGACGGCATGCTCGTCTGGCTCGTCGACCCGACCGCGGCCGACAACAACACCTCGGTGCACCCGGGTTCCGGGTACGCCCTGCCGGTCGACGCGACGCCGAACTCGTTCACCTACAGCGACGGCACGAGCCCGACCAACCGGCGTGAGCCGTTCGACGCCACCTTCGGGCTCGACGTCATCGACCGGACGTGCCTGCACAAGCAGGTGGCGGCCGACAGCACGCTGGAGACCTGCTCGGGCGGCGTCCCGCAGCAGGCGACCTTCGACGACACGCTGGTCTCGACCTACTACGACGCGGCCGCCAACCCGCAGAACTCGGTGAAGGTCGCCGGGGAGGGCGTCAAGGCCACCGTCAAGAGCGTCGACGGCACCACCCGCAACATGCTCGTGGACGTCACCTACTGAGGCGACACCCCGACACGCGGGGAGGGACTCCGGCACACCCGGGGTCCCTCCTCGCACGTCCGGCTGCCGATAGGCTCGCCATGGCCTACCCGGCAGTACCTTCCTGCTGTACGGCCCATCACCACTCGGCGACACCCCCGGCAAGCAGGAGTACGACGTGACCGCAGGCAGCACCGACACCACGTCCGACGGCGTCAACCCCCGACCGCGCGGCGGCCGGATGCCGCGGCGCGAGCGTCGCGTGCAGCTGCTCGAGTCCGCGCTCGAGGTCTTCGTGGCGCAGGGCTACCACGCTGCCGCGATGGACGACATCGCCGACCGGGCCGGGGTGTCCAAGCCGGTGCTCTACCAGCACTTCCCCGGCAAGCTCGACCTCTACCTCGCGCTGCTCGACACCTCGTGCGACCTGATCATCGACAACTGCCGTGAGGCGCTGGCCTCCACCAACGACAACAGGGACCGCGTCGCGGCGACGATGAAGGTGTTCTACAGCTACGTCGCGTCCGAGGAGGGCGCGTTCCGGCTGGTCTTCGAGTCCGACCTGACGAGCGAGCCCGACGTGCGCGAGCGCGTGGACCGGGTCACGACCGAGTGCGCGTCGATGATCGCCGACGTGATCCGCACCGACACGGGCCTGCCCGACGAGGCCTCGGAGCTCCTCGCGGTGTCGCTGGTGGGAATGGCGCAGGTGTCCGCGCGGTTCTGGCTCGCGGGCGGTGGCCAGATCACCCAGGACGACGCGGCTGCCCTGATCGCCGGGCTGGCCTGGCGCGGCATCCGGGGCTACCCGATGACCGACGACCACTGACCCGACCACCGACCCGGCATCATCGAGACGTCACCCAACACCCCTGAGCTGAGGAGCAACATCGTGGAGGTCAAGATCGGCGTGCAGCACGCGCAGCGCGAGCTGGTGCTCGACACCGACAGCACGCCCGAGGACATCGAGGCGCGGCTGACGGAGGCGCTTTCCGCCAACGGCGTGCTGCGGCTGGCCGACACCAAGGGCCGCTCGGTCGTCGTGCCGGCCGACAAGATCGCCTACATCGAGCTCGGGTCACCGAGCGCGAGCACCGTCGGCTTCCGCTGACGCCTCACCGGAGGGGGTGAGACACCCCATCCTTCCGGGCGGCGTGGTGATTGATCCGGACCCCTTCGGGGAACATGATGAGGAAGCCGGCACACACTGTCGGCACTCCCGTCACGAGCTCGTGACAAAGAAAGGTGGCCCACCATGGTCGTAGATCTCATCGTCCTCATCATCATCGGCGCGATCATCGGACTGCTCGGCAAGCTCGTCGCCCCGGGCGACAAGGACAACATCCCGATCTGGCTCACGATCCTGTGCGGCATCGGCGGTGTGCTGCTCGGTTACTGGATCTACTCCCTGTTCGGTGGCGACGGCTCCCGCGGCATCGACTGGGTCCGCTGGATCGTCGCCATCCTGACCGCGGCCGTCCTGGTCGTGATCGCCTCGACGGTCACCGGCCGCAACACCGGGTCCCGCACGCGCGTCTGACCCGCACGCACCACCGCACGAGGCCCCGCATCCGTCGGATGCGGGGCCTCGTCGCGTCTGCGGTGGGCTCAGGCCTCCAGGCCGAGCTGGGCCATCCGGTCGGTGTGCAGCTCGGTCAGCCGGGTGAACATCCGGCCCAGCGCGGCCAGGTCGAGACCCGGGCGGTCCACCCCCCCGGCCAGCAGCGCGGTGAGGGAGTCACGGTCGCCGGCGACGCGCTGCGCCTGGGTGAGGGCCTCGCCCATCAGTCGTCGCCCCCACAGGGCCAGCCGGCCGCCGAGCCGGTGGTCCTCGGCGATGCCGGCGCGGACCCGCTCGACGATGAACGCCGTCTGTCCCGTGTCCTGCAACGAGCTGATGATGACCTCGCGGGTCTCCGCGTCGAGGTAGGCCGCGATCTCGCGGTAGAAGTCGGCGGCGAGCCCGTCGCCGACGTAGGCCTTGATCAGTCCCTCGTAGTAGTCGGAGGGCGCGGTGTGCGCGTGGAAGCTGTCGAAGCTCGGCCGGAAGGCCTGCATCGCCTCGGCCGGGTCGGCACCGAGCTGCTCGAGCCGCTCGACGAGCTTCTGCAGGTGCCCGAACTCGGCGGTGGCCATGGCTCCGATGGCGATCTTGTCGCCGATCCCGGGCGCCATCTTGCCGTCCTCGACGAGGCGCTCGAAGGCCGACAGCTCGCCGTAGGCGATGGCTCCGAGGAGGTCGACTGCGGCGCGTCGGTAGTCCTCATCGGGCGATTCCGTCATGTTCGCAGCCTAGCGATAGCATCATGGTGACCGAGCCGCCGACGTATCTGCCGGTGGCCGCCTGTATGTGCGCGGTCGGCACTCGCCCATCAAGGGCCTCTCGAGTGGGCTGACCGCATACGTGGGACATCCGACTCAGCAGAGAGACACCATCTCGTGACCACCTTCCGTGAACTGGGCGTGCTGCCCGACATCTGCGACGCGCTCGACCGCGCCGGCATCACCACCCCCTTCGCCATCCAGGAGATGACCCTCTCGGTCGCCCTGATGGGCACCGACCTCATCGGCCAGGCCCGCACGGGCACCGGCAAGACCCTCGCCTTCGGCATCCCGGTCCTGCAGCGCAGCGTCGCCCCCAAGGACCCGGCCTACGCCGACATGCCGCAGGGCAAGCCGCAGGCCCTGATCGTCGCGCCGACCCGCGAGCTGGCCCTGCAGGTCTCCAACGACCTGCACCTGGCCAGCAAGGACCTCGGCCTCCGCGTCCTCACCGTCTACGGCGGCGTCGGCTACGACGCCCAGCTCGAGGCGCTCGAGTCCGGTGTCGACATCGTCGTCGGCACCCCGGGCCGGCTCATCGACCTGGCCAACCGTCGCTCGCTCGACCTCTCGCACGTGCACGCGCTGGTGCTCGACGAGGCCGACGAGATGCTCGACCTGGGCTTCCTGCCCGACGTCATCACGCTGATCTCGAAGACGCCCGAGACCCGGCAGACGATGCTGTTCTCGGCGACCATGCCCGCCGCCATCGTCTCGCTGGCCCGCATCCACATGCGGCACCCGATGAACATCCGCGCCGAGTCGTCGTACGACACCACGATGGTCCCGGCCACCGCGCAGTTCATCTACCAGGCCCACGACCTCGACAAGCCGGAGATCATCGGCCGCGTGCTGCAGGCCGATGACGCCGAGAAGATCATCGTCTTCACCCGCACCAAGCGTCAGGCGCAGCGCGTTGCGGACGACCTCGCCGAGCGCGGGTTCCTGGCCTCCCCGCTCCACGGGGACATGGCCCAGGTCGCGCGCGAGAAGGCGCTCGCCAAGTTCCGCGAGGACAAGATCCGCGTCCTGGTCGCGACCGACGTCGCGGCCCGCGGCATCGACGTCCGCGGCGTCTCGCACGTCATCAACTACACCTGCCCCGAGGACGACAAGACCTACGTGCACCGCATCGGTCGCACCGGTCGCGCCGGCGCGACCGGCACCGCGATCACCTTCGTCGACTGGGCCGACCTGCACCGCTGGAAGATGATCAACAAGACGCTCGACCTGCCGTTCGACCAGCCGCAGGAGACCTACTCGACCTCCGAGCACCTCTTCCACGACCAGGGCATCCCGGCCGGCACCAAGGGCCGCATCGTTGACCCCGCCCCGGTCGAGAAGAAGGAGCGCGCGCCGCGCGAGCGTCGTTCCGGCTCCGGTTCGGGCTCGGGCCGCAGCGGCTCGGACGCCCCGTCCTCGGAGAAGTCCGGCGACGCACCCCGCCGCCGCAACCGCAACCGCCGTCGCACCCGCGGTGGCGAGTCGGTCGAGGCCCCCAAGGCCTGACCTCCGGCCCCTCGGGTCACTGCTTCGCGCGAGCGGGCTTCTTCGCCACCTTCTTCTTGGGGCGGGAGGCCCGCTCGACGAGGTTCTGGGCGACCTCGCGGTAGGCGTTGGCGCCCTTGCTGCTGCGACTCGTGGCGAGGATGGACCGGCCGGCGGCCGGGGCCTCGGCGAACTTGATCGTCTTGGGGATCGGCGGCTCGACGACCTCGAGGTCGTAGGTCTCGCTGATCGTCTCCAGCACCGTGCGGGCGTGGTTGGTGCGGCCGTCGTAGAGCGTCGGCAGCACGCCCCACACCTCGAGGCCGCGGTTGGTGAAGCGGCGTACGTCGTGGACGGTGTCGAGCAGCTGCCCCACCCCGCGGTGCGACAGCGTCTCGCACTGCAGGGGGATGAGCACGCCGTCCGCCGCGGTCAGCGCGGCGACCGTCAGCACGCCGAGGGAGGGCGGGCAGTCGAGCAGCACCCAGTCGTACGCCCCCACCTCCGAGTCCTCGAGGTCCTCGGCCAGCTGCTCGAGCGCGCCCTTGATGACGTGCTCGCGCCCGGTGCGGGTGAGGAGGTCGGCCTCGGCGCGGGCGAGCTCGATGGTGGCCGGAAGGACGTCGACGCCCTCCTCGGTCTCGATGATGACCTCGATCGGGTCGACACCCTGGGTCAGGACGTGGTGGACCGACGTTTCGAGGTCCTCGGGGTCGATGCCGAGGGAGAACGTCAGGCAGGCCTGCGGGTCGAGGTCGACCAGCAGCACACGGTGCCCGAGCTCGGCCAGCGCGGCGCCGATCGAGGCGACGGACGTGGTCTTGGCGACGCCGCCCTTCTGGTTGGCGACGGCCAGCGTGACGGGGGCCGCTCCCCGGCTCTTGGTGCTCATTGCGCGCAATTGTGCCGGACGGGTTCGCGGACGGTGGGGCGGTCCTGAAATGCTGGCCGTATGAGCAAGCGAAGCGAGCGAATCATCCAGCACCATCCCGCACGTGCCTCATGGGCGCACGGAGCGAAGCGAGTACGTCCATGAGTGTTTCACTGATCACCGGCGCGACCGCCGGCATCGGCCACGAGTACGCCGTCCAGCTCGCCGCCCGCGGCGACGACCTCGTCCTCGTGGCGCGCGACTCCGCCCGTCTCGAGGAGGTGGCCGAGGAGCTGCGGCGCGCCCACCAGGTCCGGGTCGAGGTGCTGGTCGCCGACCTCACCGACCGGGAGCAGCTCGCCACGGTCGAGGCCCGGCTCGCCGACCACGACCGACCGGTGGACCTGCTGGTCAACAACGCCGGCTTCGGGCTGAAGAAGCGCTTCCTCGACAACACCGCCGACGACGAGACCGCGATGCTGGAGGTCCTCGTCACCGCGGTGCTGCGGCTGAGCCACGCCGCTCTCGGGGCGATGGCCGAGCGTGGCCACGGCGGCATCATCAACGTCTCCAGCGTCGCGGCCTTCCTCCCCCGCGGCACCTACTCCGCGTCGAAGGCGTGGGTCAACAGCTTCAGCGAGTGGGCGCACCTGGAGTACAAGTCGCGCGGCGTGAAGGTGATGGCCCTGTGCCCGGGCTTCACCAAGACCGAGTTCCACCAGCGGATGGAGGTCAAGCGCGGCGAGGGCTTCATGTGGCTCGAGGCCGACTTCCTGGTCCGCAAGTCGCTCGAGGACTTCGAGAAGGGCCGCGCCTACTCGATCCCCGGCGCGCAGTACAAGACGATCCGGGTGCTGACGACCGCCATCCCGAACCGCGTCCTCCGGCTCACCCAGAGCATGGGCCGCCGGTGACGGTGCGCATCGCACCCGCTCTCGTCGGCGACGCGGAGCAGCTGGCCGACCTCCACCTCGACGTCTGGGAGGAGGCGTATGCCGACCTCATGCCCGCGTCGGTGTTCACCGAGCGGCGCTCGCGCCGCGACGAGCGGGTCGCGAGCTGGAGCGGCATCATCGCGGCCGGGTCGAGCGACAACCTGCTCGCCCGGTCGCCCGACGGCCGGCTGCTCGGCTTCTCCAGCACCGGCGGTGGCCGCGACCCCGACGAGGGCCTCCCATCGCTCGAGCTGATGGGGCTCTACGTGCGGGCGTCGTCGTACGGCACCGGGGTGGGGCACGCCCTCCTCGAGGCGGCGATCGGCGACTCCCCCACCTACCTCTGGGTCCTCGACGGCAACGTCCGGGCGATCGGCTTCTACGAGCGCCACGGCTTCGCGTTCGACGGCGCGACCAAGCCCGAGGACGTCGGGCTCGAGCGGCGGATGGTGCGCAGCTCGACCCCGGTCTGACCGCTCCCGGGCTGACACCGCGACGCGGCGGCAGGACGATCGTGGAGGTTCTGAGTCACCCGGTGACTCGGAACCTCCGCGATCGCCTCGGTCCTGCGAAGAACTGCCCAGGCAGGTCAGCCGCCGAGCGGGTTGCCGGCCAGCGAGAGCAGCCGCTCGTACTGCTCGGGGTCGGTCGTGTTGACGCCCAGGTCGTGGTCGACCTTGCCGAGGCCGTGGTGGTCGCTGCTCCCGGTGGCGACGAGGTCGAGGTCGGCGGCGATGCCGCGCAGCCGCTCGCGCAGCTCCGGGGAGTGGTCCTGGTGGTCGACCTCGATCCCGGCGAGGCCGAGGTCCTTCAGCATGGCGAGCGCGGACTCGTCGAGCACGGTGCCGCCGCGCCTCCCCCACGGGTGCGCGATCACGGGTACGCCGCCGGCGCCGGTGATGATCGGGATCATCTCCTCGAGCGCGGACGCGTAGCGGTTGACGTAGCCGGGCTGCCCCGGGCTCAGCAGCGTCGCGAACGCCTCGGTGCGGTCCCGGACCACGCCGAGCCGGGCGAGCGCGTCGGCCACGTGCGGGCGTCCCGCCGCGACCGAACCCCCGGACTCACGGCGTACGTCGTCCTCGGTGATGTCGACGCCGTGCGCGCGGAGGGCCGCGACGATGGCCGGCGTCCGCGTGGTGCGCCCCTCGAGGATCCGGTCCAGCTCGAGCACCAGCGCCGGGTCCGTCGGGTCGGGCAGGTAGCCCAGGAGGTGCACGCCCCGGTGGCCGAAGCGCGTGCTGATCTCGAGGCCCGGCACGAGCGTGATGCCGACCTCGTCGGCCACCTCGCCCGCCTCCGCCCAGCCGGACATGGCGTCGTGGTCGGTCAGTGCGACGACGTCGAGACCGGCGGCTGCGGCCTCGCGCACCAGGTCTCCGGGGGTGTCGGTGCCGTCGCTTGCCGAGGAGTGCGTGTGGAGGTCGATCCGCACGTCAGCTGTTCCACTTCAGCAGCGCCGGGTGCTCGCGCTCGAAGCCCAGCACCGACACCGTCGACGTGTCGAGCTTGAAGAACCGGCCCTCGTCGGCCGGCTGCTCGACCCAGCGCGCGGTCAGCACGCGCAGCGAGTGGCCGTGGGCGAAGACGAGGGTGCGGTCGTGCTCCCGCGCGCGCGCCACGACGCGGTCCAGGCGGGCGGAGACCTCGTCGGCCGTCTCACCGCCCGGCGTGGGGTGCGTCCAGATCGTCCAGCCGGGCACGTCCTCGCGGATCTCCGCGGTGGTCACGCCCTCGTAGTCGCCGTAGGCCCACTCGACGAGGTCGTCGTCGACCGCGGCGTCGGGGAAGCCGGCCAGCTCGGCCGTACGACGCGCGCGTTGCCGCGGGCTCGTCAGGACGAGGTCGAACTCGACCCCGGCCAGCCGGGACGCCAGCGCCGTCGCGCCCTCCTCACCGTTCTCGGTGAGCGGCAGGTCGGTCACCGAGGTGTGCCGACCGTCGCGGCTCCACTCCGTCTCACCGTGCCGGACCACCCAGAGCTCGGGGCCATCGGAGTTCGCGCCACCGGAGGTCATGTCCGCGAGTCTGCCACGGGCGCCGGGCGGGGCTGCCACGATGCTCGGCATGACGACCGCCGACCTCCGCCGGGCGCGACGGGCGATCGCCGCGGCGTTCGCCGTGCAGGGCCTGGTGTTCATCAGCCTGACCACGCGGCTGCCCCGGTTCCAGGATCGCTGGGACCTCGGTGAGCTCGCGCTCTCGGGCGTCCTGCTGATGATGGTGCTCCTCGCCGGGGCGGGGTCGCTGGTCGCCGAGCGGCTGGCCCCGCGCCTGGACAGTGCTGTGGTCCTCCGCGCCGGTCTGCTGGTCGTCGCGGTGTCGGTCGCGGTGACCGTCCTCGCCCCCACCCGACCGGTCTTCGTCGTCGGCCTCGCGGCGTACGGCGTGGGGCTCGGGCTCGTCGACGCCACGGGCAACATGCAGGCGGTGGCCCTCGAGCACCGGTGGGGCCGGGTCGTGCTGCCGTCGTGCCACGGGGCGTGGACGATGGGGGGCATCGTCGGCGCCGTCGTCACCCTGGCCACCGGGGACGTCCCGTGGTCGGCGGTCGCGCTGGTCGCCGCGCTCCCGCTCGCGGCCACGATGGCGCCGTACCTCCGTCGCGACCACGGCGGTCCCGCCACCACCACGGAGACGGACGTGCCGTGGCGGGCGATCGTGATGGTCGGGCTGGCGCTCGTCGTCTTCTACACCGTCGACACCGCCGCGGCGACCTGGGGACCGGTCTACCTCGACGACGTCTTCGACGCCCCCGAGGACCTGGTCGCCCTGGCCACGCTCCCCTACCTCGTGGCGAGCGGCGTGGTGCGTCTCGCCGGGGACCGCCTGACCGAGCAGATGGGCGCGGTCCGCCTGGTGCGGGTCGGGGCTGCGATCGCCCTCGTCGCGCTCACCGTGGTGGTCGCGGCACCGTCGTGGCCGGTCGCGGTGGTCGGGTTCACGCTGCTCGGCTGCGGGGTGGCGGTCGTGGCGCCGCTGAGCTTCTCCGCCGCCGCGGCGCTGGCCGGCCGGGACGCCGACCCGGCGACCCGACGGGCCCGGGTCGACGCCGTGGTGGCGCGCTTCAACCAGTTCAACTACGCCGGTGCGCTGCTCGGCGCCGTCATGACGGGGGCCGTGGGCTCGAGCTCGCTGAGGATCGGCTTCGCCGTGCCGCTCGTGCTGGTGGTTGCCCTGTTCTGGCTGGCGAAGGCGTTCGCGCCGGCGGACGAGGTGCCCGCCGGCGCGCGCTAGGGCTCAGCCCGGCGGCTCAGACGCCGCCGCCACCGGCCTTGCGTCGGTGCATCGGCTTGGCGACGTTCTTGTCGTTGACCTCGGAGCCGTGCGCCTTCTCCCGTGAGCCCGCACTGTCGTCCGGGTGGTCGTGGCCCTTCTTGCGATCGAGGGCCTCCCGCATCTTCGCCTTGATGTCGGCGTTCGGGTCCTGATCGGCCATGAGGTCCTCCTGGATCGATGAACGGTCGGAACCCCCACCCTGTCAAACCCGGCAAGCCGGGTCGAGCGGTTAACCCTTGCGCAGCACGTCGATCCGCGCGCCGAGCTTGCCCATCGTCCGGTAGACCTGCCAGCGGCAGTCGCCCAGCATCGCGTCGTACGCCGCGTCCCCGAACTCGGCCCGGTAGCGCTCGGGCTCGCGCAGCAACCGCGCCAGGTGCAGGAGGGCGCGGCCCCCGCTGCCGTCCTGCTCCTGCGACCACTCGCCCCACTCGGTGGACGCGTCGATGGTGTCGACCACGTGCAGCCCCGACCGGGCGATCGCGTCGTCGACGACCCGCGGGTCGGCGGAGGCGGGCACCACGCCCATGACGTCGAAGAGCCAGTCGGCCTCCTCGTCACCGAGCAGGTCGGTCGCGACGGCCTGGAACGCCACGACGTGGCCGCCCGGCCGCAGCACGCGGGCGAACTCCGCGAAGGCGTCGTCGGGATGCTCGACGTGGACCATCACGTCGCGACACCACACCAGGTCGAGCGTGGCATCGGCCACCGGAAGGTGCGTGGCCGTGCCGCGCTCGAACGCGAGCCGGGAGGAGATGTCGGGCACGAGGTCGCGACGGGCGGCTCGGGCGAGGTCGAGGTGGCGCTGCACCGGGTCGATGCCCAGGACGCGGAAGCCGAAGTGGGTCGCGAGCCGGACGGCGTGGGCGCCCTCGCCGCACCCGACGTCGACCACGCGGCTGTCGGGGCGCAGGTCGAGCTCGCGCACCACCTGCAGCAGCACCGACGGGTCCCGCGGCGCGAGGCTCTCGTCGAGGCGTGCCGAGAAGGCCGCCTCCAGCCGCGGGTAGGTGTCGTAGAAGAACGTGCGATCCCAGGCCACGGTCCGAGTCTGACGCCACCAAGTAGGGTCACCCGCATGGCACGCCGCGTGTTCCTCCACGTCGGCACGGCGAAGTCGGGGACCTCCTTCCTTCAGGACCTCTGGTGGCGACACCGCGACGAGCTGCGCGGCCGCGGGCTGCTGCTGCCCGGCGTGCGCCGCGACCACTTCGCCGCAGCCGCCGTCGTCAAGGGCATGAGCGGAGTCGTCGAGACGCTCGTCGACCGCGAGCGCGACGCCTGGCGGCGCCTCGTGGAGGAGGCGCGGCACTGGCCGGGCGACGTGCTGCTCACCAACGAGCACTTCGCCGACTCCCCCGCCGAGGCGGCGAGAGCCGCCCTCGACGACCTCGCGGGCGCCGCGGACGAGGTCCACGTGGTCGTCACGGCCCGCGACCTCGGACGGGTGCTGCCCTCGGCGTGGCAGCAGCGGGTCAAGATGGGCGCCCGGCAGGCCTACCGCCGCTTCCTCGCCACGGTGCGCCGCGACGAGGACGACCAGAAGTTCTGGCGCTACCAGGACGTGCCCGCGATCCTCGAGCTCTGGTCCTCCGGCCTCCCCGACGAGCGCGCCCACCTCGTCGTCGTACCTCCTCCCGGCGCGCCGCGCGAGGAGCTGTGGCTGCGGACCGCCTCGGTCCTCGGCGTCGACGTGTCCGGTCTCGACACCGAGGCCGATCGCCCCAACGCCTCGCTCGGCCTGGTCGAGGCGGAGCTCCTGCGACGGATCAACGAGCGGCTGCCACGGTCGGAGCGGTCCCCCGAGCTGACCCGCCACGTGAAGGGGACGTTCGTCCCCGAGGCGCTCGTCGGCTCGGCGGCGCGTGAGTCCTTCGTCCTGCCCGCCCGGCACCACGGCTGGGTGCACGAGCGCTCGGCGGCCATCGTCGCCGACCTCCGCGCCAGCTCCTACGACGTCGTGGGCGACCTCGACGACCTGCTGCCGGCGCCGCTCCGCGACGGCCGCACCCCCGACGACGCGACCGACGAGGAGCTGCTCGCAGCAGCCCGCACGGTCCTGCTCCGCCTCGGCTCCGACTCCGAGCCGGCGTCGCTCGAGGAGGCCGTCGGCCTGATCGCCGACGACCTGCTCGGCCGCGTGTCGCCGGTGGCGCCCGACCGAGCGGAGTCCCAGCCACCTTCCGAGGCTCCCGAAGGTGGCTCAGGCACCGCCCTCGGGCGTGTTCTGCGACGGCTCACCGAACAGCGGTGAGCCAGCCACGTCGCGAGCCTCGCGAAGGTGGCTCACACACCGCCCGGCGCGCGGCTCAGCGCGGGACGAGCGCCCAGAGGTCGAGGTCGAGCAGGACCCCGTCGGCGTACGTCCCGTCGTCGCCGCGCAGCGTCATCGACTCGTCCCGGCCCCGGGTGGCGACCAGACGCAGCCGCAGTGCCCCGACGCCGGGCGCGTCGAGGGTCACGGTGTCGAGCACCTCGGACCAGGCGTGGACGGTGTCGCCGGCGAACGCCGGCGCGACGTGGGCGCCGGCGTTGATCGCGGCGACGAGCTGGGCGTTGGCCAGGCCGTTGAAGGACAGTGCCCGCGCGAGCGAGATGACGTGGCCGCCGTAGACGAGCCGCCGGCCGTCGGGGCGCGCGTCGGTGTTGAAGTGCACCTTGGCGGTGTTCTGCCACAGCCGGGTGGCCATCATGTGCTCGGCGTCGGTCAGCGTCACGCCGTCGACGTGGTCGATCCGCTCCCCCACCTCGTAGTCGCCGAGCCGGTGCGGCTCCCCGGCGGCCACGTCGTCGTACGACGAGAAGTCGAGGCCGGCGGGCACCACCAGGTCCTCGGGCGCGACGACGTCCGCGAGCGACGGGACGACGGTCTCGGGGGCCGGCGAGTCCGCCGACCGCTTGTGCACCATCACCCAGCGGGCCCAGTCGATCGCGACCTCGCCTCGCTGGTTGGTGGCGGTCGACCGCACCCAGACCACCCCGGTGCGGCCGTTGGAGTTCTGCTTGAGGCCGATCACCTCCGAGCTGGTGCGGAGGGTGTCACCGGGCACGACCGGCACGTGGAAGCGGCACTCCGCGTAGCCGAGGTTGGCCACGGCGTTGATCGAGACGTCGGGCACCGTCTTGCCGAAGGCGACGTGGAAGCCGATCAGCTCCTCGACCGGGTGGGCAGACAGCCCGACGGACGCCGCGAACTCCGCCGACGACGGGACCGCGAAGCGCGTCGGGTAGATCGCGCCGTAGAGCGCCCGGTCGCCCTCGGTGACCGTGCGTGGGGTGGCGTGCTCGATGACCTGCCCGACGGAGAAGTCCTCGAAGAAGTTGCCGGCGTTGGTCTTGGCCGCAGAACTCATGTCGCACATCGTGCCGCAGGCGCCGGGCTCCCGGCGGAGCTGGGCGGGTGCGATGCGTCACGCAGGCACCATGAAGGGGTGGGCCCGGACGACCTGACCGGCGGCGAGGAGTCTAGGACTCCGACTGCTTGCTGAAGGCGGCGTCGAAGGACTGCGCCGGCGGCTCGAAGTCGAGCGCCCGCAGGCGCTCGAGAGCCTCGGGGGCTCCGCGCAGGCGGTCCATCCCGGCGTCCTCCCACTCGACCGAGATGGGGCCGTCGTAGCCGATCGCGGTGAGGGCGCGGAAGCAGTCCTCCCACGGGATGTCGCCGTGGCCGGTGGACACGAAGGTCCAGCCGCGCCGCTGGTCGTCCCACGGCAGGTGCGAGGAGAGGATGCCGTTGCGGCCCCCACCCATCCGCATCCGGGTGTCCTTGCAGTCGACGTGGTAGATCCGGTCGGCGAAGTCGGAGATGAACGCGACCGGGTCGATGCCCTGCCACATCATGTGGCTGGGGTCCCAGTTGATGCCGAACGCCGGCCGGTTGTCGATCGCGTCGAGCGCGCGCCGGGTGGTCCAGTAGTCGTAGGCGATCTCCGAGGGGTGCACCTCGTGGGCGAAGCGCACGCCGCACTCGTCGAAGACGTCGAGGATCGGGTTCCACCGGTCGGCGAAGTCCTGGTAGCCGGCCTCGATCCGCTCCGCGGGCACAGGAGGGAACATCGCGACGTACTGCCAGATGGAGGACCCGGTGAAGCCGACGACGGTCTTCACGCCGAGCTTCTGCGCGAGCCGGGCGGTCAGCTTCATCTCCTCGGCGGCGCGCTGGCGCACACCCTCCGGGTCGCCGTCGCCCCACACGTGGTCGCGGACGATGGCCTGGTGCCGGAAGTCGATCGGGTCGTCGCAGATCGCCTGGCCGGTGAGGTGGTTGGAGATGGCGTGCAGCTGGAGGCCGTGCTTCTCCAGGATGCCGAGCCGCTCGGCGACGTAGTCGTCGTCGTCCCAGCGCCAGGCGTCGAGGTGCTCACCGGAGACGGCCACCTCGAGGCCGTCGTAGCCCCACTCGGCGGCGAGCCGGGCCACCTCCTCGAGCGGCAGGTCGACCCACTGGCCGGTGAAGAGGGTGAACGGGCGACCCATCAGAGACCCCCGTCGACCTCGACGCAGCTCCCACCGCGGGCGGAACTGGCCTCGATCGCGGCCAGGACGCGCTGGACGGCGATCCCGTCCTCGAACGACGGCGTGGGCTCCCGGCCCGCGGCGAGCGCGGAGAGGAAGTCGGAGGCCTGGTTGGTGAAGGTGGCGTCCCAGCCGAGGACGTGCCCGGGCGGCCACCAGCCGTCGATGTAGGGGTCGTCCTGCTCGGTGACGAGCTCCCGGCTGAAGCTGTCGGCGCCGTCGAGGCAGACGTCGAGGTGGTTGAGCGACTCGAGGTCGAAACGCAGCGCGCCGTTGCTGCCGTAGACCTCGATGCCGAGGGCGTTCTTGCGGGCGGTCGCCATGCGGGTCACCTCGAGGCTGACCACGGCACCGCCGTCGGTGCGCAGGGTGCCCCACGCGGCGTCGTCGACGGTGACCTCCTCGGTGCCGTCGGCACCGGTGCGCTCCGGGACGAAGGTGTGGGTGATCGCGTTGACCGCGGTCACCTCCTGGCCGAGCAGGAAGCGCACCTGGTCGACGGCGTGGGAGGCCAGGTCGCCCAGCGCGCCGGAGCCGGCGAGCTCGCGGCGCAGCCGCCAGGTCATCGGGGCGGCGTCGTCGGCGAGCCAGTCCTGCAGGTAGGAGACGCGCACCTGTCGCACGTCGCCGAGACGGCCCTCGGCGATGTGGCGCTGGGCCAGGGCGAGCGCCGGCACGCGCCGGTAGTTGAAGCCGACCATCGAGTGCACGCCGCGCTCGCGGGCGGCCTTCGCGGTCGCGACCATCTTCTCCGCCTCGGCCATGGTGTTGGCCAGCGGCTTCTCGGCGATGACGTGCTTGCCCGCCTCGAGGGCGGCGATCGCCACCTCGGCGTGCAGGTGCCCGGGGACGCACACGTCGACGATGTCGATGTCGTCGCGCTCCAGGACCTCACGCCAGTCCGTGGCCGACTCGGCCCAGCCGTACTGCCCGGCCGCGGCCGCCACGGCGTCCGCGTCACGACCGACCAGCACCTGCTGGCGTACACCGGGAGCGCCGGGGCGCAGGGCCGCGACGTTGCGCCACGCGTGGGAGTGCGCCTTGCCCATGAAGGCGTATCCGATGACGGCGACTCCCGGGGACCCGGCGGCGCCCGATGCGCTGGGTGTGCTGGTCACGTGCTTCTCCTGACTTGCGGGGGACGGTCGCTCAGGCGAGGGACCGGAGGAAGGACAAGCCGTCTCGGGCGAGCTCGTCCTGGGTGGGTGCCAGCGGACGCCAGATGGAGGCAGCCGTGGCGATGGAGGCGTTGTCGGCGGTGAAGCTCTCGATGACGAGGGGGCCGTCGTAGCCGACGTCGTCGAGCGCGGACACCAAGGCCTTCCAGTCTGTCTGGTCGCCGCCGGGCGCGCCACGGTCGCTGCCGCAGACCTGGACGTGCGCCAGGTGCTGACCGGCGGCTCGGATCGCGTCCGCGCTGGACCGCTCCTCGATGTTGAGGTGGTAGCTGTCCAGGGCCAGGCCGAGTCCCTCGCCGAGCAGCGGCTCGAGCGCGGTCAGGGCCTGGTCGACGGTGTTGACCAGGGAGGTCTCGTAGCGGTTGAGCGGCTCGATCCCGAGCCGGACGCCCTGCGCGACTGCGTGGTCGACCACAGGGGCGAGGTGCGTGCGGAGGACGTCGTACGCCGCCTGCCGCTGGTCGGCGTCCATCCGCCAGACACGGCCGGTCGAGGCGTAGAACGGGCCGCACACCGACCGCGCGCCGATGCCGGCGGCGAAGTCGATGCAGGCGCGGAGGTAGTCCTGGGTGTCGGCGACGCACGACGCGTCGACGAGGTCGCGTCCCGGAGCCATCGCTCCCACGACGCACGGCGTCAGGCCGGTCTCGGCGAGCACGTCGGACACGACGGGGACGGTGAGGTCGCCGGCGTTCTCCAGCGGGAGCTCGACGGCGTCGAAGCCCATGCCGGCGATCCGTCGCAGCAGGTCGGGCGCGCCCGCGTCGGTGAGCGGCGAGGTCCAGACCCACGTGTTGACGCCGATCTCTCGCATGGGGCGGTCCTTCCTGGGGCGGTGTGTGTGCGTGGGGTGCGTGCTGGGGGTGGTGCGGGGACAGGTGTCGGTGGGCCGGGGCGAGCCCGGCCCACCGACGGGTGGATCAGATCACGACGAGATCCGGTTCAGGGCCGGATCAGGGGATCTGGCGGTCCTGCCAGACCTCGGGGTAACCGACGAGGTCCTCGCCACCGAACTTGGCGTAGTGGCCGTCGGGCATGCCGTCGTTGGCCTCGAGGTAGTCGGCGCGCTCGTCCTCGGTGATCGGGGTCTGCGGGAGCACCCACTCCTTCGGGACCTCCTCGCCAGCGAAGATCTTCTCGAGCGCGAGGAGCGGGGTGCGCCACTGGAAGTTGGAGTAGACGGGCGCCAGGCCGGTCAGCCCGGTGTCCTCCCACTTGCGCAGGAAGCTCATCTCGTCCTCACCGGTCATGACCGGGTAGTCGGCACCGAAGTCCTCGAAGGACTCGATGGCGGCGACGGCGCCGTCACCAGCGTCCATCCAGATGCCCTGGACGTCGCCCTTGCCGAGCTCGTCCGTGATGATCTTCTTGATCTCGGTCGGGTCGGCACCGGTGAAGTAGTCGACCGCCTCGATCCCGTTCTCCTCGAAGAGCTTCTCGGCAGCCGCCCAGCGCTGCTCGAGCACGTCGACGCCGGGCAGGATGCGCAGCGCGACGACCTTGTCGCCCTCCTCGAGGTTGTCGATGAGGAACTCGGCGGTGTCGATGCCCCACGCGAAGCCACCGATCGGGTGGATGAAGCTGGTGGCGCAGTCGGTCTGCACGCCGCGGTCGAACACCACGACGGGCTTGCCGGTCTCGCACGCACGCTCGACCGCGTCGGTCATGGCCGCGGTGGAGTTGGGCGAGATGATGAAGGCGTCGCAGTCGCCCTCGGAGATGAAGTAGTCGATGTCGGCGATCTGGGTGTTGTCGTCGTCACCGGCGTCGCGGGTCTCCATCTCGGAGATGACACCCTTGTCCTGCAGGTCCTTGAGCTGCTGGTTCATGGTGATCCAGCCGGTCTGGCGCCACGGGTTGGAGATCGAGGCGTTGGCGAAGCACGCCTTCTGGGCACCGTTGGCCTTGAAGTCGGCCGTGTCGGTCATCTCGCCGTCGATGTACTGCAGGTACGGCGTCTCGGGGTCTCCCTCGAAGGTCGCCGACCGCTGCTCGTACTGCTCGTCGTAGACGGCCTGGTCGAACCATTCCTGCTCCCCTTCGGGGCTCTCCTCCGAGGCCTCCGGGGACTCGGACGTCTCCGAGCTCTCGTCGGTGCCCGACGTGGAGTCCGTCGGGTCCTCGGTGCTGCACGAGGTGGCGAACACCCCGAGCAGCAGGGCCGAGGCCACTGCCATCGGCGCGCGGTGGATCTTGTGGCGCATCAGTTTTCTCCTGTTTCAGTGCCCGGGCGGGCAGTGGTGGGTGATGGTGCAGGTGCAGCTGACCGAGAGGGGGGACGACGACCCAGGGACCACGCCCGCGCCGAGGCGGCGACGGCGAGGATGATGATCACGCCCTGGACCGAGTTCCTCCAGGTGGACTCGACCTCCTGGAAGTTGAGGAACGAGAAGAGCAGCTCCAGCGCGAAGGCGCCGGCGGCGGCCGAGAGCACCCAGCCGCGTCCGCCGCCCAGCACGACGCCGCCGAGGACCACGGCCGTGATGGCCTGGAACTCGTAGCCGGCGCCGACCGAGGGGTGCACTCCTGCGTAGCCGACGAGGAGGATGCCGGCGATGGTGGCCGAGAGCGAGGACAGGATGAACGCCCGGGTCTTGACCCACCAGACCTTCGCGCCGGCGAGGCCGGCGGCGTCCGGGTTGTCACCGGTCGCGATCAGCGTGCGGCCGAACGGCGAGCGCATCAGCCAGACGCTGCCGACGGTGACGACGACGAGGATGATGACCGAGTAGGGCAGCACGTCGAGGACGGGCACGTCCTGGACGCCGCCGCGCCCGATCTCGCGGAACGTGTCGACCGGGTTGCCGGTCGCCGCGCCGCCGGTCAGGTACTTCACCAGGCCGCCGAGGGCGAGCATGGTGCCGAGCGTGACGATGAAGCTCGGCACTCGCAGGATCGTGGTGCCGAGCCCGTTGACCACGCCGACGAGCACACCGATGACCAGCATCAGCGCGATGGCCGGGAGCACGCGTCCCTCGTCGTCACCGATGTAGTTGCCGGCGATCACGACCTGGGTCGCGATGACGGCGCCCATCGAGAGGTCGAACTCGCCGGAGACGATGACGTAGTACTGGCCCATCGCCGCGATCGCGATCGGCGCGGTGCGGCCGATGAAGCGAATCAGCTGCGGCGGCTCGCCGAAGGAGGGGTTGACCCAGACGACGGCGATGAAGAGCACCGCAAGCAGGATGAAGACCGCTCCACCCGGGGTCAGCGCGCCGCGGACGAGCCGCTGCAGGACCGAGCCCTCGGTGAGCGGGAGCGTACGGCCGGCCGCGGAGGCCTCGGGGCTGGAGGTCGCGGTGCTCATGCGGTCTCCTCCTTCGTGTTCGAGCCGGGGGTGGGCAGCGAGGGCCTGTTGCCCGCGAAGCGGGGCGGACGGCGTACGACGCTGCGGCGGGCGTAGACGGCGACGGCGAGCACGATGACGAGGCCGCGGACGAAGTCCTTGAGGAACGGGTTGACCTGCATGACGCCCATGACGTTGTCGATGACCGCGAAGATCGCGACGCCGCCGATCGTGCCGACCACGCTTCCCTTGCCGCCGGCCAGCAGGGTGCCGCCGAGGACGACCGCTGCGATCGACAACAGGTCGTAGCGTCCCTGCGAGCCGATGGTCGGCAGGCCGACACCCGTGCGGGAGAGCAGCAGCAGCCCGGCGATGCCGGCGAGCACCGAGCACAGGACGTGCGCGGCGATGACCGGGACGGACGTGCGGACGCCCGACATGCGGGCCACGTCGCGGTTGCCGCCGATGGCGTAGATGTGGTGGCCGAGCCGTGTGTAGCGCAGCATCAGCGTGACCAGCAGCGCCGCCACGAGCAGGAGGATGAAGGCGGTCGGGATCACCGCGGCGATGCCGCTGCGCCCGAACAGCTCCAGTGCCGGCGACGCGTCGCCGTGGCTGCCCTGGTAGTTGGTGGCGAGGTAGCCGCTGACGATCAGGCCCACGCCGAGGCTGGCGATGAATCCGTGCACGTCGAACACGCTGACGAGCACGCCCATCGACAGCCCGACGATCGCGCACAGGATCAACGTGTTGAACACCGCGGCGTACAGGTTGGAGTCGAGGCCCTTCATGCCGCCGGCCGCGATCACCGTCGCGAGGCTCACCACGTAGGGAACCGAGAGGTCCAGGCTGCCGACGAGGATGACGAGGGTCTGGCCGATCGAGATCAGACCGAGCACGCTCATCGCGGTGAGGACGGCCCAGATGTTGCCCTGGCTGAAGAAGTTGCGGCCCTCGGCGGCGGTGAGCACGGCCGAGACCACGACCACGCCGACCAGCACGAGGTAGATCAGTGCGGTCGAGTCGAGCTGCTTGGCCCCGCGCGGTCGCGCGGCGCGCCGACGGCGTACGGACTCGCGGCTCTCCACGTTGGCGGCCGGGTCGGGGGTGTTCGCCGGATCCGGCGTCCTGTCTGTGGTGGCGCTCATGCTGCTTCCTCGCTCGCTGCACCGGTGGCCATCGCCAGCACGGCTTCCTCGCTCGCACCCGCCGGGAGCTCACCGGCGAGGGTCCCGTCGCGCATCACGAGGATCCGGTCGGACATGCCGATCACCTCGGGGAGCTCGCTGGAGACCATCAGCACGGCGACGCCCTTGCGGGTCAGCTCGCGCATCAGCTCGTAGACGCGGTGCTTGGCACCGACGTCGATGCCGCGGGTGGGCTCGTCCATGAGCACCACCAGCGGGTCGATGCTCAGCCAGCGGGCGAGCACCACCTTCTGCTGGTTGCCGCCGGACAGGAACTGGACCTCCTGGGCCAGGCTGTGGGCCGCGACGTCGAGGTTGGACAGCACCCCCGGCATCTCGCGCCGGGCGGCAGCGGTGCGTCGCGGGAAGACCGAGCGCACCACCCCGAGCGCGTTGTCGAGGATCGACTGGTTGAGGGCGAGGCCCTTGGCCTTGCGGTCCTCGGTGATGAAGGCGAGGCGGGCGCGCACGCCCTGGCGGGGGCTGCTGACCTTGAGCGGCGAACCGTCGAGGGTGATCGAGCCGCGCGACACGGGGTGGACGCCGAAGACGGTCTCGAGGAGCTCGGTGCGTCCCGAGCCCTGCAGCCCGGCGATGCCGACGATCTCGCCGGCCCTGACCTCGAGGGTCACGCCGTCGACGTAGCCGTTGCCGACACCGGCGAGCGCCAGCCGCACGTCACCGACGGTGACGTCGACGGGCTTGTCCGGGAAGTACGTCGTCAGGGGTCGGCCGACCATCAGGCGCACGAGCTCGCCCTCGGACAGCTCGGTGGCCGGCCGGGTGGCCACGTGCTGGCCGTCCTTGAGGATGGTGATCGTCGAGCAGAGCTCGAAGATCTCCTTCAGCCGGTGCGAGACGTAGACGATCGCCACGCCGCGGTCGGTGAGGCGGCGGATGATGGAGTAGAGGAGCTCGACCTCGTGGTCGGCGAGCGCGGCCGTCGGCTCGTCCATCTGGATCACCTTGGCGTCGAAGCTGACGGCCTTGGCGATCTCGACGATCTGCTGCTCGGCGACCGAGAGGCTGCGGACGAGGGTCCCGGCCTTCAGGCCGGAGACACCCAGGCCGGTGAGCAGCTCCTCGGTGTCGCGGCGCATGCGGCCGGTGTCGACCGGGCCGAAGCGGCCGAAGCGCCGTGGCTCGCGACCGAGCCAGATGTTCTCGGCGATCGTCCGCTCGAGGAGCAGGTTGAACTCCTGGAACACGGTGGACACGCCGGCGCGCTGCGCCTGGACCGGGTGGCTGAACGACACCTCGTCGCCGCCGACGACGATCGTGCCGCTGTCGGGGGTGTAGACGCCGGCGAGCATCTTCATGAGCGTCGACTTGCCGGCGCCGTTCTCGCCGACGAGGCCGTGGACCTCACCGGCACGCAGGGTCAGGTCTAGACCGTCCAGCACGGTGTTGCCGAAGAAGCTCTTCGTCATCCCGGTCGCGACGAGGGCGTTCTCGACGGGGTTGTTCTCGGGTGTGATCGGGGGCACGGGCGACACTGTGGCACGCGTCACGGGCTTCTGTCGAGTACCTGTCAAAAGTGTTACCTCTAGCGTGCAAAGTCATGCATGTGCTTGACTCCGCCCGTGCGAACCGGTGAGCTTTTCGATCTCCTCCGTGACGGAAGGCCCTGGACACGAGCCCAGCTGGCCGAGGCGACCGGCCTGGCCCGATCGACGATCACCGCCCGCATCGACACCCTCATGCGCCTCGGCCTCGTTGCTCCCTTCGGCGGGGCCCGGTCCACCGGCGGTCGTCCCCCGGCCCTCTTCGCCCTCAACCCCACCGCCAAGCTCGTGGTCGGTGTGGACGTGGGCGCGACCCACGCCAGCGCGGCCCTCACCGACCTGAACGGCTCGATCCTCGGCGAGGTCGATGCGCAGATCGCGGTCGCCGACGGTCCCGAGGCGGTCCTGTCCTGGGTCGTGGAGTCCGTGCGCGACCTCCTGGAGGCCAGCGAGCGCCCCGTCGAGGACCTCGCCGCCATCGGCATCGGCCTCCCCGGCCCGGTGGAGCACTCCACCGGACGCCCCATCAACCCGCCGATCATGCCCGGCTGGGACCGCTTCGACGTGCCGGCCTACCTGCAGGAGAAGTACCCCGTGCCGGTGCTCGTCGACAACGACGTCAACATCATGGCGCTGGGCGAGCGCCGCCGGCACCTGCGCGACGTGGACGACCTCGTCCTCATCAAGGTCGCGACCGGCATCGGCGCCGGCATCGTGTCGGGCGGCATCCTGCAGCGTGGCGCCCAGGGCACGGCCGGCGACCTCGGGCACGTCCGGGTGCCCGGCGCGGACGACGTGCCGTGCCGCTGCGGCAACTCAGGTTGCCTCGAGGCCGTCGCAGCCGGTCCCGCCCTCGCGGCCGCCGTGCGTGCCCAGGGCGAGCAGGCCGAGACCGGCGGCGACGTGGTCGAGCTCGTGCGGTCGGGCAGCCGGGTCGCGATGGGCGTCGTGCGCCAGGCCGGGCGCGACATCGGCGAGGTCGTCGCCACCATGGTCAACCTGATCAACCCGTCGGTGGTCGTCATTGGCGGCCAGGTCGCCGGCGCCGGAGAGCACCTGTTGGCCGGGATCCGCGAGTCGGTCTACCACCGGTCGCTGCCATTGGCGACCGAGCACCTGCGCATCGTCACGTCGCGCGCCGGCGGTGAGGCGGCGGTGCTGGGGGCCTCGGCGCTCGCGATCGAGCACGTCCTCTCCCCCGACGCCGTCGAGGCGGCCAGCGAGGCGCTGGCAGCCGCCGACGCCGCGGCCGAGGCGGCCGGCGGTCGCTGACCGGCCCTGATTGGATCAGCGCAGCTGGTAGTCCTTGAGCAGGCTGCGGCCGATGATCATCTTCTGGATGTCGGAGGTGCCTTCTCCGATGAGCATGAACTTGACCTCGCGCATGAGGCGTTCGATCTCGTACTCCTTGGAGTAGCCGTAGCCGCCGTGGATGCGGAACGCGTCCTCGACGACCTCGTTGGCGTACTCGGACGCGACCATCTTCGCCATCCCGGCCTCGACGTCCATCCGCTGACCGGTGTCCTTCAACCGCGCGGCCTTGACCATCATCGTGTGCGCGACCTCGATCTTGGTGGCCATCTCCGCGAGCCGGAACAGCACCGCCTGGTGCTCCGCGATCGCCTTCCCGAAGGTCTTGCGCTGCTGGGCATAGGCGATGGCGAGCTCGAACCCGCGCCACGCCAGACCGCACGCCCGGGCGGCGACGTTCACGCGGCCGACCTCGACGCCGTCCATCATCTGGAAGAACCCCTTGCCGGTCTCCCCGCCGAGGACCTGCTCGGCGGCGATCACATGTCCTTCGAGGATCAGCTCGGTGGTCTCGACGCCCTTGTAGCCCATCTTGTCGATCTTGCCCGGCACCGTGATCCCCTGCGCGGTCTGGCCGAACCCGGCCTCCTTCTCCACCAGGAACGTCGTCATGTTCTTGTACACCGACTCGTTGCCCTCGTCGGTCTTCGTCAGCACCGCGACGAGGGTGGAGGTGGCGCCGTTGGTCAGCCACATCTTCTGCCCCGTGATCGAGTACGACCCGTCCTCATTCTTGGTGGCCTTGGTCGAGACCGCGGACACGTCGGAGCCCAGCCCGGGCTCGGACATGCTGAACGCGCCCCGCACCTCACCGGTCGCCATCCGCGGCAGGTACGTGGCCTTCTGCTCGTCGGTGCCGTGCTGGATCAGCATGTAGGCGACGATGAAGTGGGTGTTGATCACCCCCGACACGCTCATCCACCCCCGCGCGATCTCCTCGACCACCAGCGCGTACGTCAACAGCGACTCGCCCAGCCCGCCGAACTCCTCGGGGATCGTCAGCCCGAACACCCCGAGCTCCTTCAACCCCTCGACGATCTCCGTCGGGTACTCGTCGGCGTGCTCGAGCTCCTGGGCCACCGGGATGATCTGCTCGTCCACGAACTGCCGGACGGCCTTCACGATCTCGGACTGGTCCTCGGAGAGGCCATCGGTCTGGCAGAGGCGGGGCATGTGGTGGCTCCTGGGCGCTCGCGGCTGGATCGCTCGGAGTCTAGTTATCGATCATTCACCCTGGGCAGGGTCCCGCGCCGAGACAGTCGTCACACCGCAGAGCGGCGGGGCCCACGTGAGAGACTTCAGTGCATGCGAGCCACCCGTGCGATCGGACCAGCCCTCGGAGCCTCCCTCGTCCTGCTCCTCGCAGCGTGCGGGGAGGACACACCCGACACCGGCGTCGACCCGTCGTCGGAGAGCTCGCCCTCGGAGACGTCGACCGAGACGCCCAGCGAGACCCCCAGCGCCACGCCGGTGGAGCCCGTCGACTTCGGCACCGAGCCCGCCGTGGCCCCGAAGTACAAGAAGGCGGCCCTGCGCGCGACGAGCGACGACCTCATCACCATGATCCCCTCGACGCTGCCCGAGGGGTGGACGACGGTGGGCGGCGGCTACCAGCCCGACCCGCAGTGGTGGCGGATGGAGTTCACGGCACCGACGGGTGACGTGGTCCTCGACCAGATGCCCGGCACCAGCGACGACGTGCTGGCCGACCAGCCGGGCCTCACCGCCACCGACGACGTCGACCTCTCGGCATGGGGCACCGGCGCGTGGTCGGCATGGGACCACGACGGTGCCATCGTGCTGGCCCACGACCTGAAGGGCAGCACGGTGGTGCTGCAGGGCCCCGACCTCGAGACCGTCCGCGGCCTCGCCGAGTCGCTCCTGCCCGCCGACGAGGCCGGCGAGCAGGAGGGCTGACCTCAGGTCAGTCGTTCTCCCAGGTCGGGCCGCCGGCCTTGAGGCGGTCGGGCTCGACGGTGACCATCGGGCCCACGCCGACGCGGCGGCCGTTGACGGTCTTCCACGACGAGTACGTCGTGGTGTAGGCGTCGCGGCTGAAGGGCTTCTGCCACATGAGGTTGAAGTTGGCCATGTAGTCGCGCACGTTGCCGCGTCCGTGCATGCTGAACAGGATCTCGTCCTGCGGGGTGCCGAGGCTGGACCAGTTGGTCGAGCCGGTCCACACCATGTGGCTGTCGACGTTTCCCTTGTAGGAGCCCTTCAGCACGAAGTACTTGTGGTGCGTGTAGCGCTCGATGTTCTCCGGCATGTTGTCGATCTCGGAGTCACCGGTCGGCACGTCCTCCTTGAGGTTGAACCCGGTGGACCGCAGCGGCACGCGCCCACGCGCGGTCGGGGCACCGATGTGCTGCTTGGTGTGGAAGCCCATCAGGCCGTAGTTGACGCGCAGGTTGCAGCCCTGCGCGTAGAGGTCACGCAGCTTGTCGGCGATGTAGTTGCCGCGCCCGCCGCGCATCGAGTGCATCGACAGCGCGAGCTGGGTGCGACGCTGCGCACCTGCCGCGTCGGTGTAGACGCACTGGATGTTGTTCAGGATGTCGAGGACGGCGTCGTTGGACGGCGTCGTGTAGCGGGGGAAGACGATGTTGTAGTACTTGTGCTGGTCGCCCGAGGGGCAGTTGAGGCCCGCCTCGCAGAACGCGTAGGTCGCCCGACGCTTGTCCCAGTCGGGCCGCATGTCGTTGAACAGGGCGATGTACTGGTCGTAGAGGGTCGACTTGCCGACCGTCGTCCACAGGTCGTTCCACTGCCAGCGCACGGCGTTGAGCGTCATGTTGTAGGAGCCGAGCATGACGACGTCGCGGTTCTTGCCGGTGCGGCTGAACAGGTAGAACTTGCTGTGCAGGTTGTTGTACTCGTTCTCGTCGGCCCGGCAGCCGGACGTGCACCGCTTGAGGAAGTTCTTCTTCTTGGTGTTGTGACCGAGCACGCGCTGGATGCGGACCTGCGCGCCGGGCACGAGGTGGTCGTTGAGCAGCACCCGCACCTTCACTCCACGCTTCTTCGCGCGGATCAGCTCGTCGGCGAAGACCTGGCGGTCCAGCGAGTAGGCAGAGATGGTGATCTTCTCGCCCTTGGGCGTGTTGCGGATCGCCCGCAGCACGTGGCGCTCGATGACGAACCGCTTGCTCGGGATCATCGGGTTGTTGAACTTCGCCCCGGTGGGGACCTTCCACTTCTTGTTCGGCTTGCCGGGCTTGCGCGCGGCCGGTGCAGCCGACGTCACAGGGGCCGCGGCGGCCGGGCTCGACGTGGGCGCCGACGCGGCGGAGGCGGCACTGGAGATGGGCGCGACCAGCGAGGCCATCAGGCCGCAGGCAGCAAACAGAGCAACGAACTTGGAACGCACAAAGACTCCTACGTGGCACCAGAGGCGCCCGGATCAGAGATTCCCCCGACGTGGCGGCACATCACCTGTGCTCGCGCGGACGTCGGCCACGATATCAGCGACGAGTCGGGACGCCGATTCGAGAAGTTCGTCGGTGGTGACGGTGTCGGGCTCGCGGCCCGGGGGGCCGCCGGCGTCCGCCGTGAGCGCCGACAGGTCCCCCAGCACGTGGAAGCCCCGGTCGGCGATCAGCGTGGTGGCAGCCCGGTCGAGCTCGGCGAACCGCGCGCGGTGCCGCTCCGGCAGACCACCACGCTCGCGCGGCTGCCGGGCCAGCAGGTCCTCGGCGAGGTAGCCGCGGATCCACACGCCGCGCTCCTGCGCGGAGTAGGGCGGCAGGTGCGTGTTGACCAGCCGGAGGGTCTCGATCTGGACGATCCCGAGGGCGGGGTTGACCGCGTCGGTGGGGGCCTCGTAGGCGTCGGGGTCGATGCCGAGTACCTCGGCGAAGTGCCGCCAGTGCAGGTCGCGCGGCTCGCCGGCCCCGGGCATCACCAGGACGTGCACGCGTTCGGCCGGCAGATCGGGGGTCCACCGCTCGAGGACACCGGCCAGGTCCCAGGTGAGCATGCTGAACTCGGGCCCGCCCGCGGCCTTGCCGGCCATGACGGCGTCGAGGTCGACGGTGCTGCCGTTCTTCACCGACTCCTGCCACCCGGCCGAGACGACGCTGGCGGCGTCGCGGGCCGTGACGACGAGGTGCACCTCGGCGTCCGGGAAGTCGGCGATCGCCCTGGATGCCTGCTCGGCGCTCGCGCCGCAGAGGAACTCGTGGGTGATCAGCACGTCACCGGTCTGCGCTGACGCCTCGTCGACGAGCCGCCGCCACGCCCCGGGGGCGTCCGCGTGGCGCCGCGCGAGCCTGGGCCGCTCCTGCAGGTCGAGGGCCGCCCAGAGGTGCTCGCGGTGGCCGAAACCGGGCAGGAACACCCCCGCCGACCGCAGGCGGTCGCGGTTGGCCCACACGACCTGCTGGAGGTACGTCGTACCGGTCTTGGGCAGCCCCACGTGCAGGAAGACCCGGCGTGGGCCGCCGCGGTCGCGTGAGCCAGGGCTCAAGAGAAGTCCCCGCGGTACTTCCCGAGCAGCTCCTCCAGCTTCTCCTCGTCGCGCGCGGCCACCGGCAGCAGCAGCTCGGTCACGACGTCGGTGAGCTCGGCCAGCCGCACGTTGAGGGCGCGGTTCTCCTGGACGGCCTCCTCGAGCGCGGCGACGCGCTTCTCGAGGTTGCCGTCGACCTCGGGGCCGGAGCGGTGCCCCTTCCGATTGCCCAGTCCGAACATGTCTGCTCCCACCTCACGCGTTCCAGTCGATGATCATGCGGCACACCTGCGAGCTGCCCGGGGCGTCCGAGACGTGCTCGCGGACCTGCTCGAGGATCCGGCCTCCCGACTCCTCGACCTCGGCCGCGACGATCGCCGGGTCGAGGGGCTTGCGGGCACCGGTGCGGCGAGCGTAGCCGTCGCGGCCCTTCTCGCTGAGGAACTGCAGGTGCAGGGTGCCGGTCGTCCCGGCCAGGACCATGCGGGCCGAGCGCAGCATGTTGAGCCGGCCACGGCGCCCGAGGCGCTCGACGACGTGCACGCAGCCGACGGCGCGCGGGCCGGGCATCCGGGCGATCCACGCGGGGACGGCGAGGACATGACGCAGCTCGAGGAGGTTGAAGAGCTGGAACGTCACGCGCGGGTCGTCGGCGCGGCGCTCCGCCTCCGCGTCGTAGGCGTAGGGCTGGAAGTCGAGGCCGATCGCGGTGACGCCGCGGTCGGCGAACCACGCGACGTCGGTGCCGCGCCCGCAGCCGATGTCGACGTACGTCACGAGGTCCGGGTGGCGCTCGGCGACCGCCTCGGCGACGGCCGAGACCGACGCGGAGTGGTGCGCGGTGCGCTTGTGGTAGGCGTGCCACCCGGCGCGGCCGGTGCGCATCCCGCGGAACCAGCCGTTGAAGAGCTCGATGGTGCTCGCGGGGGTGGTGAACTTGTAGGCCGGGTCGGGCACGCGCCAGTGGGGGCCGTAGGTGGCGGTGAGGAACTTGTCGGTGTCGGCGGGGACCGGGAGCTCCCGACCCTCCAGCGACGCCGTCCCGAGCGGGTAGACCCACTCGCGCTCGAAGGGGACGGCGATCTCGCCCATGAGGTAGAGGATGCCGTCGCGCATGAACCCGCCGAAGACGTCGAGGCCGCGGTCGAGACCGTCGCTCTCGAGGACGTGGACCTTCAGCGCGATGGCGCTGTAGCGCGTGACGCGGTAGCCCATGTCGGTGAGCGCGCGCTGGATCCGGAACGATTCCCGGATCACGTCGACCGGGTGGTCGTGGGTGCTGACGTAGCCCAGGTCGGCGTCGCTGTCGTGGCCGATGAGGCCGCCGTCGCGGATCGCGCCGAGGGCCGTGCCGTAGGCGAGGAAGGCGTCGAGCCCGACCTGCCGCAGCGCGCCGAGCACCTCCTCGATCGCGTCGAGCAGCGGCTCGACCTGTGCGGCGTCGCGCGTGTCGAAGGTCTCGACGAGCTTGAGGGACTTGTCGAGGCTCAGCGGACGGCCCGCGGGGTTGACGACCTCGATGCGGTCCGGACGCTCCCCGAACTGCACCGTGCGCGAGAACAGCACGGTGTCGGTGCCGGGGTCGCTCAGCGTCACCTCGGTGACGCCGTCGAGGAACGGGCGCAGCGGCTTCGGCCAGGTGAGGGTGACGCCGTCGTCGCCCCGCTCACCGTCGCGCAGCAGCCAGAAGGACCAGATGCGGCGGCCGTCGAAGGCGACGTCGACGAGCTGTTCGCGGGTGCCGACGACCAGCAGCCCCGCGGCGTCGATCCGGAGGACCTCGAGCGCGGCGGGACGCCTCAGCTGGCTCAGGGACCTCACGCGGCGGACTATACCGAGCGGCCGCCGCCGGACTTCAGCGCCTACTCGTCGCCGCCGTCGCTGTCGGCGTCGGGCTGGACCTCGGTCTCGCCGTCGTCCCCGGTCAGCGTCGCCGTGCTGTGCACCATGCTGTGGTCGGAGGCCTGGCCCGTGCCGGTGACGGAGTAGCCGGTGAAGGCGACGCCGGTGGAGCCGAAGACCCAGTCGACCTGCATGCTCGGTGGCGGCGAGCAGCCGCCGGCCGAGCTGCCTCCCGCTGCGGCCGTGAAGACGCCGCCGGCGGTGAAGCGGCAGAAGATCTCGGCACGCTCGTTGTAGTCACCGGTCGCGATCACCGGGGTGCCGTCGGCCTGGTGCAGCTCGGTGAGGTGGGCGACCTCGATGGCGGCCGCCTCGGCCCGCCAGCGAGCGTTGTTGCCGAGGTTGGGCGTGTCGGCGGGGTTGTGGAAGTTGGCGAACCACGCCCGGCGACCGGTGCTGATCGACTCCAGCAGGACGACCGGCATCGCGATGCGGCTGCCGCCGGCGTAGGGGATGGAGAGCGTGTGGGCCTCCACCAGCTGGAACACGTCGGAGCGCCAGGCGATGTTGAAGCGCACGGACTTGTTGCCCAGCGACATCCCCGGATAGAGGGAGTACTCCCCCGCGCGCGAGGTGAACATGCCGTACTGGCTCTGCTCGAACTCCTGGAACCCCACGACGTCGATGCCGTTGTTGCGCAGCGCGGCGATGGACATGTCCATGCGTGGGCCGCCGTCGGGGTAGCCGTTCTTGTTGCCCCCCGGCCCCGTGTGCGAGTCGCCGAGGACGTTGTAGGAGGCGACCTGGAACTCGAACGGCTGGGTGCGTCGCTCGACCTCCTCGACCTGCCGGGAGACGCGTGCGGCGAGCCGGCGCTGAGCGGCACGGAAGCGGCGTACGGACTCCGCGAGCTGCTCGGGCTCCGCGTGCTCGGGCTCGGCTCCGGCCGATCCCGACCGCTCCCCCGCACCGTCGTCGCCCGATCCGTCGGAGTCTCCCGAGTCGTCCGTGTCGTCCGAGGCGGCGGTGGCCTGCGAGGCGTCCGACCGGTCGCTGGCGACGTCGTCGACCGCCGAGTCCGACCAGAACGACGCCCACACCACGGCCGCGACGACCGCGAGCACGAGGAACGGAGCCCACAGCTCGACGTGCGAGCGGCGCGGGCTCGCCGCGCCGCTCGTCGTCTCGGGGTCCTTGTGCTTCACGGCCACCTTCTGCGGGGGGTGAGCCGACGGCCCCGGCGGACGACTCCACGCCGGGCGTGGACGGCTCAGAGCCGCCAGCCTAACCGGGCGCTGTCACCCGGCACCAACCATCGCGCGGATCAGGACCCGGGCACCAGCAGCGGGTCGAAGACCTGGAACCGCTGCTCCGGGTCCATCGAGGACGCCGGCACCGGCGGGACGCCCAGCGAGCGCGTCACCAGGTTGGTCAGGTCGCCGACCCGGATGGGCTGCGTGCCGGAGTAGCCCGGCTGCTCTTGACCGGGCGACGTGAAGGACGGGTTGAGCCCGTAGAGGTCGCTGCCGGCAGGGACGCCCGGACCGGTCACCCACATCGGCACCTTGTAGCTCTTCGCCCAGGTGCGCGACGACCCGCGCGACTTCTGCGCGCCGCCGGTGCCGGTCACGATGAGCAGCGTGGTGCCGTTCATCGCGGGCGACTTGGCGATGCTGCGACGGATGCCGGCCACCTTCTGGAACGCCTTGCGGACCGCCTTCTGGTAGTCCGCGCCCTTGAAGCCGCCGTCCAGGCCGGCGTTCAGGACGCCCGAGAGCTCGATGACGCTCAGCTCGGCGGGCTTGCGCTCGATGGTCTCGCGCCACCAGCCGACGCTCTTCGAGTCGTCGCGCATGATCTTGAACCGGTCGATCTTGGCCGTGCCGTCGTCGACGCCGTACGGGTCCTTGCCGCCGCTCTTGCGGTTCCAGCTGCGGAGGACGAGCTGGTTCTCCTTGCGGCTCGAGGCGAACATCGTCCGCGCCGAGTTGTTGTGCGCGAGGTCGAAGAGGCTCGAGACGTACTGGCCGGCCGAGTCGTGGACCGTCGACGGGAGCGTCTTCTTGGAGCCGACGCCGTGGCCTCCGGCCTTGGGGAACACCCGGCGTCCGCTGAGCAGCGACATCAGGTTGGCGTCGGCCTGGGTGCTCTCGGTGACCGTGCGTGCGTTCATCGTCGACGTGCCGTTGGTGGCCATCCGGGTGGCCTCACCCGGGGCGCTCGAGCCGCCGGCGATGGCCGAGGTCAGGCCGGGGACGGCGACCACCACGACGTGGTCGACGCCGACCGGCGCGGAGGCCGGGACGACGACGTTGGCGGTGTAGAGCGGGTGGTCGCTGGTCTTGGAGACGAAGTCGTTCCACACACGCGTGTAGCTGTTGAAGAAGACGTCCTTGGTGCCCATGATCCAGTCGATCGCGCCGCCGCCGGGCGCGGAGCACGTGCTGCCGTCGACGTAGCCGCCGCTCGCCGACCACATGTTGGCGCCGGGCGCGACCTTGCAGTAGTAGCTGCCGCGCTCGTTCTTGTCGCCGAGCGAGATGAACGGAGCGTCGGGGTAGGCCGCGCGCAGCTCGTTGGCGAGCGCGACCTCCATCGCGAAGCCGGCATCGCGGTAGGACTGGGCCGGGCCGCGGACGTCGGCCGGGTTGTGGGTGTTGAAGAACCACACGCGGCGGCCGGTGCCGACGTTCTGCAGGAGCACGGCCGGCATCCGGCTCGGTGCGCCGTCGAAGTAGGGGATCGGGAGGGTGCGCGCCTCGAGGAGCGTCCACACGTCGGTGCGCCACCCGATCGAGTTGACCGACGGGCCGGCCGGGTTGTCCAGGCCCGGGTAGGTCTGCCACGACGCGCCCATCAGCTCCGCGAAGCGGGCCGCCTGCGGCGGCTGGAACTCCTGGAAGCCCACGACGTCGAGGGTGTTCTCCCCCAGCAGGGAGACGACGCGGTCCATGCGCACGGTGCCCGACTCCCAACCCTTCCGGTTGCCGCCGGGAGCGGTGTGGTCGGCGCCGAGGACGTTGAAGTTGCCCACCCGGAAGCCGGTGGCCGGGGTCGTCTGGGGGACCGTGATGGACCGGGCCGCGACGGGAGCCGCGGCCGGCTCGACCGCCGAGGCGGGAGCGAGGCCGGCGTCGGGCGCGGCGGGAGCCACGAGCAGGGCCGTGGCGAGCGTCAGGCCGACGGCACAGAGGCGTCGGAGGGAGGACGGGCGCGAGGAAGCAGTCGTGCCGGGCATGGAGGGGGCCTCACAGATGTCGGGGAAGTGGCGTCGTCGAGGTGACCCGACCGTGACCCCTCCCCACACGTCGTGGACGTGTCGGCGCGGGTCCGATCGATGTGACAGAAGTGACTCGTGCGACGTCAGGGTACACCACGCGCGCGGCGTGGAGGAGGTTCGCGGAGGAGGCGGCACGCTAACGTTGCACGCGTGAGCACCACCCCGACCCGCGTCTTCGTGGCCCGGATCGTCGGGCTGCCGATCTTCGACCCCCAGGGCGACCAGGTGGCCAAGGTGCGCGACCTCGTGGTCGCGCTCCGGACCGAGACGAGCCAGCCGCGCGTCCTCGGCATGGTCGCCGAGGTGTTCGGCCGACGGCGGATCTTCGTGCCGATGACCCGGATCACCGCCATCGACAGCGGTCAGGTCCACACCACCGGGCTGCTCAACATGCGCCGCTTCGAGCAGCGCTCGACCGAGACGCTCGTGATGGGCCAGATGCTCGACCGGACCGTGACCATCAAGGACCCGGCCAAGGACGGCGCCATCACCGGCGTCGTCTACGACGTCGCGATGGAGCAGGCCCGCAACCGTGACTGGGTGCTTTCACGGGTCGCGGTGCAGGAGCCGAGCAAGGGTTTCCGCCGGCGCGGCCAGACCCACGTCGTCGAGTGGCGCGACGTCACCGGCCTGACGAAGCACGAGCCCACCCAGGGCGCCACCCACCTGATCGCGGCCCTCAACGAGATGCGCCCGGCCGACGCGGCGAACATGATCCACGACCTCCCGCCCGAGCGGCGTACGGCCGTGGTCGCGGCCCTCGACGACGAGCGCCTCGCCGACGTGCTCGAGGAGCTGCCCGACGAGGACCAGGTCGAGATCCTCGAGCACCTCGACTCCGAGCGCGCTGCCGACATCCTCGAGGAGATGTCGGCCGACGACGCCGCCGACCTCATCGCCGACCTCAACCCCGAGACCGCCGCCACGCTGCTCGGCCTGATGGAGCCCGAGGAGGCCGAGGACGTCCGCCGCCTCATGTCCTACGCCGACGACACGGCGGGCGCCATGATGACGCCCGAGCCGGTCATCCTCTCCCCCGACGCCACCATCGCCGACGCGCTGGCCCACGTCCGCAACCCCGAGCTCACCCCGGCCCTCGCTGCCCTGGTCTACGTCTGCCGGCAGCCGCTGGAGACGCCGACCGGCAAGCTCCTCGGCGCCGCACACATCCAGCGGCTGCTCCGGGAGCCTCCCTCGACCCTGGTGGCCGCCGCGCTCGACGAGTCGATGGACCCGCTGCGCCCGGACGCGTCGATGGACCAGGTGGCGGCGCACCTGGCCACCTACAACCTGGTGGCCGCACCCGTCGTCGACGACGAGGGCCGCCTGCTCGGCGCGGTGACGGTCGACGACCTGCTCGACCACATGCTGCCCGAGGGCTGGCGTGACCGGGCGCCGCGTCCGGGCCGGATCAACGGCGGACCGAGCGCCGGGAGGGCCGGGTGAGCGAGAACCGTCGTCCCCGCCTGGACACGCCCCGCGAGACCCGGCGCCCGATCGTGCGTCGACCGTCGGTCGACGCCGACGCCTTCGGTGTGTTCGCCGAGTCGTTCGCCCGCTACATGGGCACCGCGAAGTTCCTGCTCTGGATGACGATGTTCGTCGTCGCCTGGATCTGCTGGAACGTGCTGGCGCCCGCGGACCTGCGCTTCGACGAGTTCCCGTTCATCTTCCTGACGCTCATGCTCAGCCTCCAGGCGTCGTACGCCGCCCCGCTGATCCTGCTCGCCCAGAACCGCCAGGAGCAGCGCGACAAGGTGGTCGCCGAGCAGGACCGCCAGGCCAACGCCCGCGCCCACGCCGACATGGAGTTCCTCGCCCGCGAGGTCGCCTCGCTGCGGATGTCGGTCGGCGAGGTCGCCACCCGCGACTTCCTCCGCTCGGAGCTCCGCGGCCTGCTGGGTGACATCGAGGACCTGACGCGTCGCGAGCCGGAGGACGAGCCGGGACCGTGAGCCCACGGGGTGGCTCGTAGACTTCACCATCATGAGCACCCCCACGCAGCAGCAGGTGATGGACGCCCTGGCGACCGTGAACGATCCCGAGATCAAGCGCCCGATCACGGAGCTGGGGATGGTCGACACCGTCGAGGTGGCCGAGGACGGCTCGGTCGCGGTCCACGTACTGCTGACCGTGGCCGGCTGCCCCCTCAAGGACACCATCAACCGCGACGTCACCGCGGCCGTCACGAAGGTCCCCGGCGTCGCGTCGATCGACCTCACCCTCGGCGTGATGACCGCCGAGCAGCGCGCCGGCCTCAAGGAGATCCTCAGCGACGGCCGCGCCCAGCGCGAGATCCCGTTCGCCCAGCCCGGCTCGCTGACCAAGGTCTACGCCATCGCCAGCGGCAAGGGCGGCGTCGGCAAGTCGTCGGTCACGGTCAACCTCGCCCTCTCGCTCGCCGCGCAAGGCCTCAAGGTCGGCGTCGTCGACGCCGACATCTACGGCCACTCCGTGCCCGCCATGCTCGGCGTGGCCGACACCCGGCCGACCCAGGTCGACGACCTGATCATGCCCGTGCCCACGCCCAGCGGCGTCTCGGTGATCTCCATCGGCATGCTCAAGCCCCGCCGCGACCAGGTCGTCGCCTGGCGCGGCCCGATGCTCGACCGGGCGCTGGTGCAGATGCTGGCCGACGTCTACTGGGGCGACCTCGACGCCCTCCTGCTCGACCTGCCCCCGGGCACCGGCGACGTGGCGATCTCTCTCGGCCAGCACCTGCCGAGCGCCGAGGTCATCGTCGTCACGACCCCGCAGGAGGCGGCCGCCGAGGTCGCCGAGCGCGCCGGCACCATGGCGTCGATGATGCACCAGCGCGTCGTGGGCGTGGTCGAGAACATGAGCTACCTCCCCTGCCCGCACTGCCCGCCCGAGGACGACCACCGCCTGGAGATCTTCGGCTCCGGGGGTGGCGCTCGCGTCGCCGCGACGCTCTCCGAGCGGTTCGGCTACGACGTGCCGGTCCTGGCCCAGATCCCGCTCGACATCTCGCTGCGCGAGGGCGGCGACGTCGGCAAGCCCATCGTCGAGGCCGACCCGACAGCCCCCGCTGCTCGCGAGCTCACCCGGGTCGCCGAGACGCTGTCGGGCCGCGGGCGCGGGCTCGCCGGCATGCAGCTCGGGCTCATCCCGTCCAGCAAGTTCTGACCTCCGTCGGACCACGGCTCCGGCCAGGCAGTAGGTTCTGAAGCATGTTCGACGTCGGGCTCCTCGAGCTGGCCGTGATCGCCCTGGTGGCGGTCGTCGTGCTGGGTCCGGACAAGCTGCCCGACCTCGCACGCCAGGCCGCCCAGCTGCTCCACCGCGCCCGCGGGCTCGCCACCAACGCCCGCGACGAGCTCCGCAACGAGCTCGGCCCCGAGTACTCCGACCTCCAGCTGCGCGACCTCGACCCCCGCTCGATCGTGCGCAAGCACATCACCGAGGCCATGGCCGAGGTCGACCGCGAGCAGGCGGAGTCCGCCAGGCAGTCCGCCCTTCCCGACGGCCAGGTCCCGCCCTACGACGTCGAGGCCACCTGACGCTCGCGGTCGCCGCGTCAGTCGTCGCGGCTCTGCACGGCGACGAGTCCGGCGTAGGGCACCAGGAAGACCTCACCCGAGGTGGCGCGCCCCTCGAGGAAGTCCGCGCCGACGCGGTCGACGTACGCCTCGTGGCGGGTGCCGTCGGCCAGGTGGACGAGGCACCGGGCCCCGGCGTCGGCGAGGCGGCGGAGGGCGGCACGCAGGCCGAGGCGGTCCACCGGTGACCACGCCACCTCGGGCACCGAGCGCCCGCTCGCCCCTCGTACGCCGGTGACCGCGCGCAGCGGGACGATCCACTCCTGTCCGGTCGCGCCGAGCAGGCACCACTCCTCCCCCACCCGGGCCAGTCGTCCCTCGAGCCGGCCCACGTGCGGGAGGTCGAGGGCGACCTCGCGACCACGGGAGGCCATCAGGCGGCTGGCGAGCGTGACAGCGGCGTACTCGGTGCGCGCCCGGTCGGCGAGCTCGGCCTCGCGGTCGGCCTCCCACGCCACGGCCGCCTGCCCCTCGAGGTCGTCGAGCAGCGCGAACAGGTCGTGCTCCCAGGACATGGGCCGAGCCTAGCCAGCCGGGTGGATGACCTCGCAGGTCTCGGCGTCGGGTCGGCACCGGGCCAGCGACTGCGTGCGCTCGTCCGGGGACACCAGCAGGGCCAGGAGGTCGTCCGCGGACTCCCAACGGAAGCCCGGCACCGCGAACCGCCACCCGGCGGGAGCCTCGAGGGCACCTGCAGCGGACCCGTCGCGGCGTTGCACGAACAGCTCGGTCGTCGTCCACGCCTCGCCACCGATCGATCCCGGCGGCACGTAGGCGAGCCACTGCTCCCCGGCCTCGAGCACGTCGTGGGTCGGCACCGGGTCCAACCGGATCAGCGTGCCGTCGGCGGCGAGGCGAGCGAGGTAGGGCGTTCCCTGGGTGCCGTCGGTCCGGTCGTACCTGCCCTCGTTGACGAGCAGGCCGGCATCGGTGCTGCCCAGGACGACCTGTCCGGGTGCGGTCTCGGCGAGGTCCACGGTCGTGTCGTCGACCAGGGGCCGCCAGAGCCACTGGAAGTCAGGACCGCCGGCCACGACGAGCCCGTCGTCGGTCGCCGCGAGCGCTCGCGGCGGCGGACTGATCGCGCCCTGCGGCAGGTCTACGGCTCCGAGGCCTTCGCCGCCCTCCTCGGTGTCTGCCCCCACCAGCCTCCACCTGTTGCCGGACTCGGTCAGGACCTGCGCGCTGTAGCCGCCACCGGGTGAGATGACGACCGACTGGTCGACCTGTCCCTCGATGCGCTGGGGCTCGTCGTCGTAGCCCCACCACCACGTGCGGTCGTCGCGCAGCGCGATCCAGTGCGTGCCGCGGCCGTCGGCGGCGTACCACCGCCCGGGAACCTGCTCACCGCCCACCAGGAGGTCGGTCCCGACCGTCACGGGGACGTCCAGCCGCGGGAGGCCACCCCCGTCGTGGCCAGTGTCCTGCTCGGCCGGTCCCTCGGTCTGCCGGTCCGCCGGCTCCGCTCCCGCGGGTGCGTCGCCGCTCTGCTGGGCCCCGCAGCCGGCCGTCAGGGTCAGCAGCGCGGCGGCAGCCGTTGCCCGGATCCGGGCTCGCGTCGTCATGGTCCTCACCGTCATCGTCCCCCTTCACCCGGGAGACGCCATGGCCCCCGCATCGGTTGCCGCAAGGCACCAGCACCTTGTGGATGAGCCGTTGACACGCCCCGTCAACGATCGTTGAATGATGCAAACGCACGCAAACGGAAGGATAGCGTGATGTCTCGGGGGATCGCTCGCACGGCACGGCCGTACGCCGTCTGGCTCGGCCTCACGGCCACCGCAGCAGCAGCGGCACAGGCCGTGCCCGGCACCTGGCGCGCCGCCGCCGATGCGAGCGCCTCCCAGACGGTCCCCCAGGTGCTGGTTGCCGCCTGCGCCACCGGACTGGCCCTGTCCCTGGCGTGGCTCTGGATCGTCACCTCGGTGACGGTCGCCGAGGTCGTGACGGACTCGGTGCCGCGCAGCGGAGGAGCCACGCGCCGACTGGTGCTGCTCGCGTGCGGCGCGGCCGTGGTGGCTGGCACGGCGCTCCCCGCGCAGGCCTCGAGCGGCGACGGGGTCGAGGTGCTCGTCGGGCTCCCGCTGCCCGAGCGCGCCGTCGCACCGGCCGGGCCGGGGCGCACCGGTGCTGCGGCCGCCCCCGCGGCCGCGCCGACCGCCGGCACTTACGTGGTCCGGCCCGGTGACTCGCTGTGGTCCATCGCCCACGCGCACCCAGTGCCGGCCGGCGACGTCGAGGCCCGGTGGCGTTCCATCTGGCGCCACAACCGCGACGTCGTGGGTGACGACCCCGACCTGATCCACCCGGGCCAGGCGCTCCGCCTCCCCGACACCGACGCCGACCCGCGCACAACGACCAACCACGACCAGGACGGAGAACGACGATGAGCACACCCGACAGCGCCGAGGCCGAGGTCATCGTCCTCCGACCGAGCGCCGGCATGGCCAGCGTGCAGGGCGCGCTGGCCCTGGACCTGACACCGCGCACCGCTCCCCCGCGGCCGCGCCTGCGCAGCACCCGCGCGAGCGACGTGGCCGACCTGGAGCAGGCCTCCCGGGAGCAGGTCGACACCTTCGTCGGTCGCTACCTGCAGGCCGCCGTCGAGATCGCCGCCGGCGACCGGCCGGTCGCCCAGCTCCTGCGCCACACGGTCCCGGAGGTCTTCGACGCGCTGTCGGGCCGCGCCCGGACGGTCACCGCCGCCGGCGGCCTCGCACCGGGCCGGGTCCGTGGACCCAATCCGGCGCGGCCGGTCGTGGTCGGCGTACGCACCGCCCTGATCCGCAGCGACGCGGTCGAGGCCAGTGCGCACGTGCGCTACGGCCGTCGCTCCCGCGCGGTCGCCGCACGCTTCGAGGTCGTGCGGGACCGGTGGCAGTGCGTGGCGATCACCTGGGGCTGACGCCCCGTCGTGCTCACGCTCAGCTGGGTGTTCAGCCGGGGTCCCCGCGGCGTTGTTCGGGGGAGCGCAGCGGAGGAGAAGAACGTCGTGGGGTGTTCAGCCGCCCATGGTCGCGCGACCGGTGGCGCCGCCGGGGGCACCGTGGCAGCGCTTGAACTTCTGTCCCGAGCCGCAGGGGCACAGCGAGTTGCGACCGACACCGGCGAACGGGTCGTCCTCGGCACCCGCGGACGCGTGGACCTCGGCCTCGCCGTCCTCGGACGGCGCGCTGTAGGACAGGTTCTGCGGACGGTTGGGCTTGTCGAGGCCCTTGGCCCGGATGGTGGGCGTGTGCTGGTGCGGCTGCTGCTGCGGCTGGGCACCGGGCGCGTGGGCCGCCGCCTGCGCGAAGTCGATCTGCGGGGTGGCCCCGGAGACCTGGGGGGCGACCGGCTGGGCCTGCACCTCGTCGTCCGCGTCGTCCTCGACCTCGACCTGGAGGTTGAAGAGGAAGCCGACCGACTCCTCCTTGATGCCGTCCATCATCGCGGCGAACATGTCGAAGCCCTCGCGCTGGTACTCCACGAGCGGGTCACGCTGGGAGTAGGCCCGCAGGTAGATGCCCTCGCGGAGGTAGTCCATCTCGTAGAGGTGCTCGCGCCACTTGCGGTCGAGCACGGAGAGGATGACGCGACGCTCCAGCTCGCGCTGGACCTCCTCGCCCATCTCGTCCTCACGACGGTCGTAGGCCTCCTGCACGTCCTTCTGGAGGTCCTCGATCAGCTGCTCGCGGCTGAGGCCCTCGACGCCACCGGCGGCCTTGACCACGCCGTCCTTGGTCAGGCCGACCGGGTAGAGCTGGTTGAGCGCGGTGAAGAGTCCGTCGAGGTCCCAGTCCTCGGCGTAGCCCTCGGTCGCGCCGCGGACGTAGCCGGTGATGACGTCGTCGATGAAGCCGCGGATCTGCTCGCCGAGGTCGGCGCCCTCGAGGACGCGGCGGCGCTCGGCGTAGATGACCTCGCGCTGGCGGCTCATCACGTCGTCGTACTTGAGCACGTTCTTGCGCGACTCGAAGTTCTGCGACTCGATGTTGGCCTGGGCGCCGGCGATGGCGTTGCTGACGCGCTTTGCGTCGATCGGCACGTCATCGGGCACCTTGAGCACGGTCAGGATGCGGTCGACCCACTCCGACTTGAACAGGCGCATCATCTCGTCCTGCAGCGACAGGTAGAACCGGGACTCGCCCGGGTCGCCCTGACGGCCGGAACGACCGCGGAGCTGGTTGTCGATGCGACGCGACTCGTGACGCTCGGTGCCCACGACGTAGAGGCCGCCGAGGTCCCTGACCTCGTCGTGCTCGGCTGCGACCTGCGCCTTGATGCGCTCGACCATGGCGGGCCAGGCGGCGTCGTAGTCCTCCGGCGCCTCGACCGGGTCCAGGCCCTGCTTGCGCAGCTCCTGGTCGGCGAGGAAGTCGACCGAGCCGCCGAGCATGATGTCGGTGCCTCGACCGGCCATGTTGGTGGCGACGGTGACCGAGCCCCGGTGGCCGGCGAGCGCGACGACCTTGGCCTCGTCGGCGTGCTGCTTGGCGTTGAGGACGGTGTGCGGGATGCCGCGCTTGCGCAGCAGGTTGGAGAGGTACTCCGACTTCTCCACCGAGACGGTGCCGATGAGGATCGGCTGGCCCTTCTCGTGGCGGTCGCGGATGTCGTCGGCGACGGCCTCGTACTTCGCCTCCTCGGTGCGGTAGACCAGGTCGACGTTGTCGATGCGCTGCATCGGACGGTTCGTCGGGATCGGGACCACGCCGAGCTTGTAGATCTTGTCGAACTCCGAGGCCTCGGTCATGGCCGTACCGGTCATGCCGGAGAGCTTCTCGTAGAGGCGGAAGTAGTTCTGCAGGGTGATCGTGGCGAGGGTCTGGTACTCCTCGCGGACGGTCACGCCCTCCTTGGCCTCGATGGCCTGGTGCAGGCCGTCGTTGTAGCGGCGACCGGCCAGGATGCGACCGGTGTGCTCGTCGACGATGAGCACCTCGCCGTCCATGACGACGTACTCCTTGTCGTTGCGGAACAGCTCCTTGGCCTTGATGGAGTTGTTGAGGAACGAGATGAGCGGGGTGTTGACCGAGTCGTAGAGGTTGTCGATGCCCAGGTGGTCCTCGACCTTGGTGATGCCGGGCTCGAGCACCGAGATGGTGCGCTTCTTCTCGTCGACCTCGTAGTCGGTGTCGCGGGCCATCGAGCGCGCCACCTTGGAGAACTCGGCGTACCACTTGACCTCGTCCTGGGTCGGGCCGCTGATGATGAGCGGGGTCCGCGCCTCGTCGATGAGGATCGAGTCGACCTCGTCGACGATGGCGAAGTTGTGGCCGCGCTGGACGCACTCGTCGACCGAGTCGGCCATGTTGTCGCGCAGGTAGTCGAAGCCGAGCTCGTTGTTGGTGCCGTAGGTGATGTCGCAGGCATAGGCCTCGCGGCGCTCGGCGGGACGCATCGACGGCAGGATCACGCCGGTCGTCAGGCCGAGGAAGTGGTGCACGCGGCCCATCTGCTCGGACTGGAACTTGGCGAGGTAGTCGTTGACCGTGACCACGTGCACGCCCTTGCCGGCGAGCGCGTTGAGGTAGGAGGGCAGCACGGCGACGAGCGTCTTGCCCTCACCGGTCTTCATCTCGGCGATGTTGCCGAGGTGGAGGGCCGCCGCGCCCATGACCTGGACGTCGAAGGGCCGCATGCCCAGCACGCGCTTGCTCGCCTCCCGGACGGTGGCGAAGGCCTCCGGCATCAGGTCGTCGAGGGTCTCCCCGTTGGCGAGCCGCTCGCGGAACTCGTCGGTCATCCCGCGGAGCTCGTCGTCGGTCATCTTGACGAAGTCGTCCTCGATGGCGTTGACGGCCTTGGAGACGGATTCGAGCTCACGGAGGATCTTGCCCTCGCCGATGCGGAGGAGCTTGTCGATGATGGCAGGCACGAGTGGTAACTGTACCTACCTCGCCAACGGGTCTCCCAATGCGTGCGACAGGTCGCCCCGCTCGCCCACCACGACGTCGTCCAGACCGAGCCAGTCAGCCATCCGCCGCAGCTCGCCGGCCAGCTCGTGGGGGGTCTCCGGCGGGGCGCCCGGCTCGGCGAACGCGCCCTGGACGAGCAGACGTCCGGTGGCCCGGTCGGCCTTGAGGTCGACCCGCCCCACCAGCCGGTCGCCGAGGAGGAACGGCAGGACGTAGTAGCCGTGCACGCGCTTCTCGGCGGGGACGTAGATCTCGATCCGGTAGAAGAAGTCGAAGAGCGCCTCGGCCCGCGCCCGTTCCCACACGAGTGGGTCGAACGGGCTGAGCAGCGTGCGGGCGCCCACCCGCCGCGGGAGCCGCGCGTCGCGGTGGAGGTAGGCCTGCCGCTTCCACCCCTGCACCGCCACCGGGGTCAGCTCCCCGGACTCGACGAGCTCGTCGATCGCCACCTTGACGCTCGCCGTCCCGGGCGTGGGCTGGAGCCGCAGCCGGTAGTAGTCGGCCAGGCAGGGGCCGCTCGCCACTCCGTGCGAGCGCGCGGCGCGGCGTACGAGCTCGGTGACCGCCTCCTGCGGCGTCGGCGTGGGTGCGGCGAGCACGCTCGCGGGCAGGACCCGCTCGGGCACGTCGTAGACCACCTCGAACTGGCTGTTGCGCCCGGCGACGGCGACGTCGCCCACGAGGTAGAGGTAGTCGAGGACCTTGCGGGCCTCGGACCAGTTCCAGCCCCAGTGCTGCTTGGTGCGCGGGCCGGTGCTGAAGTCGTCCTCCAGGTCGCGCGCGGTGACCGGGCCCCGGTCGCGCACGGCGGCGAGCACCTGCGGCTCGAGCGACGCGTCAGCGGTGAAGCCCCACTTGCCGCGCTCCCCGCGGTACTTCTCCATCCGGTGGCGCATCAGCGGCCACAGCTCGACCGGCATCAGCGCCTGGACGTGCGCCCAGTACTCGACGAGCCGGCGCGGTCGGCGCGGGGTGCCGTGCTGGGCGCGACGCAGCAGGTCGACGTCGTAGGGGCCCATCCGCGAGTAGAGCGGCATGAAGTGCGCGCGCTGGAGGACGTTGACCGAGTCGACCTGCAGGACGCCGGTGCGCGCCACCGTGCGGTCGAACGTCGCCATCGTGGGCGTGGCGTGGGGCCGGTCGGTGAAGCCCTGGGCGGCCAGGGCGATCCGGCGGGCCTGGAGCTGCGTGAGCTGGTCCACGCGTGAACTCAACCAGACGCGACCGACAACGGGTCCGACCGGCGTCGGACCTCGTACCTCGGTCCTACGGAAGGTCCAACAACTTCTCTCGCATGGCGTACATGACGGCCTCCATGCGGGAGTGGAGCTGCAGCTTCTCCAGGATGTTGCGGACGTGGTTCTTGACCGTGTTCTCGGAGATGAAGAGCTCCTTGGCGACCTCACGGTTGTTGAGCCCCTTGGCCACGAGGCGCAGGACCTCGAGCTCGCGCTCGGTGAGCCGCAGGGCGGGACCCTGCTCGCGCTCGGGCTTCGACATCTGCTTGAACTCGTCGATGAGCTTGACGGCCATGGAAGGGCTGATGAGCGACTGGCCCTCGTTGACCACGCGGATCGCCTGGGCGACCTCCTCGATCGAGGAGTCCTTGAGCAGGTAACCGGCGGCACCGTTCTTGACCGACTCGTAGAGGTCGGCCTCCTCGTCGGAGACGGTGAGCATGATGATCTTGGTGGCCGGGACGGCCTCCTTGATCGCCCGACAGGCCTCGACGCCGGTGCGGCGCGGCATCCGTACGTCGAGCAGGATCACGTCGGGCGCGGTGGTGATCGCCAGCTCGGTGGCGGTGATGCCGTCGGCCGCCTCGCCGACCACCTCGATGTCGATGTCCCCACCCAGCAGCATGATGAGGCCGCGGCGGAAGAGCTCCTGGTCGTCCACGACAAGGACGCGGACGGGTTCGGTCCCAGCTGATGTTGCCTCGGTCACGCGCGCATCATGTCATGCGCACGTGACCGGGGGGCAGTGGTCGGTTCAGTCCACCTCGAGCGAGATGACTCCGTAGTCGTAGCCGCGGCGGCGGTAGACCACCGACGGCCGCTCGCTCTCCTTGTCCACGAAGAGGTAGAAGTCGTGCCCGACGAGCTCCATCTCGTAGAGGGCCTGGTCGAGGGTCATCGCGATCGCGGTGTGGGACTTCTCGCGGACCACGAGCGGTCCGTCACCCGTCACCGTGATCGGGCCGACCTTGCGCTCGACGACCCCCTCGTCTGCGGCGGAAGCATCCTCGGCCTCCGGCAACGAGGCGAGGGCCTCGCCCACGCCGACGTGCGCGTTGCGTCCCTTGTGCACGCGGCGCCGGTCGGCGGCGCGGCGCATCTGGGACTGCATCTTGTCCAGGGCCAGGTCGAGGGCACCCATCTTGTCCTCGGCGGCAGCCTCGGCGCGGATCACCGGCCCCTTGGAGAAGGCAGTGAGCTCCACCTTCGCCGACCGGTCGTGCTGGCGGGGGTTCTTCTCGAGCTCGACCTCCACCTGGACGCGCATGATGCGGTGATCGTGCTTCTCCAGACGGCTGAGCTTCTCGGACACGTGCTCGCGGAACCGGTCGGACACCTCGCAGTGCCGTCCCGTGACCACAACCTCCATGTGAACCTCCTCAACTAGCGAACGGTCCGCACCCCTCCATTTCGCCGCGGCGGTGCACCCGCCGGGGCAGGGTGGGATGGAGCCCGCCCGGCCGACCTGGTCTTCGACCCCACAACCGCCTGCTGAAGCGTTCGCAACTTCTCCGTCACTACTGGCCTTCTCCCGGCGTCCGGCACATCTGGTGCCGGCGACGAGGCAGGACTTACTTCTAAGCCGCACCGTGATCGTCCGACGGGCGTCGGGCTGCAGAGCAGCGCGGTGCCCGGGGACTTACGTGGACCGTTTCGCCTGCGACTGGCATCGGCTTGCCACGGGTCTGGCCTGTCACTGCACCTCGCGGTGCCGCGCACAGCCCTCTCCGTGACGCAACCACGGACCCGGGCGGACTCCATGACAAGACGCTAGCCCCTCAACCGCATCGGGCCAACCGTGGGGTCACCTGTCGGTCTGGAACTCCTGGCCCCCAGGGCCGGCGCGCCGCGGTGTGGCCGCCACCGCAGCGACCGCGACGGGCGGCAGGCCCACCGCCTCGAGGGCCCGCTGGGCCTCACGGGCGGTCGACCCGGTGGTCAGCACGTCGTCGCAGACGAGGACGTGGGCCCGGCTCCATCGGCGACCGACGCGCGCGAGCGCGGCGGAGGGACAGTGCATCGAGCCGGCCATGTTGGCGGCGCGGTCCCCCGCACCGAGGCCGGCCTGGTCGGCGGCCCCGCGCGAGGCCAGCAGGGGCGCGACCGCCGTGGGTCGCACACGACGGACGCGGGACGCGGCCCGGCGGACGAGCGCCTCGGTGGCCTCGTAGCCGCGCCGCCGACCGGCTCCCGGCCGCGACGGCACCGGGACCAGCAGCAGCGGGACCGCGGGGTCGAGGTGGGCGGCGGCACCGTGGACCGCCTGCGCGAGCAGGTCACCCAGCACCCGCCGGTGGCCCCACTGGCCGCGGTCCTTGTGTCCCACCACCAGCGCTCGCACCGCACCGTCGTACGCCTCCGCGACCCACGGCGTCACGAGTCCGTCGGGCACGGGTGTCGGCCACGCCACCCGTGGCCGGCCCGACAGGACGTCGCGGCAGGCCGGGCAGAGCATCCGGCCCGGCAGGTCGCACCCCACGCACCGGCTGCCGAGGAACAGGTCGAGGGCCTCGTCGAGCACCCGCCCATGCCAGCAGCAGGCGTCGTACGACGGCAACCGCCCGCGCGGCGCCTGTGGATCAGCCGACGTAGGTGAGCGACCTCAGGCCGGGCGGCAGGTCGGGCACCGAGCGCTCGGGCCGGGTCAGGGCGAACACGGATCGCCCGGCCACGGCATAGGCCTCGACGAGTTCCACCGGGGAGGACACCAGCGTGCGGATGCGTCCGCGCAGGCTCGTCGTGCCTCCGGTCGAGATCTCGCCCGGGGCCCCGTCCACGGAGACCGTGCGCACCTGCGAGAGGCCCTCGGTGATGATGTCCCTCAGCACCGACACCGTCGTGGGCGAGCGCCAGGCGATGTCCCGGATCCGCGCAGTGCCCTCCGCGGGCTCCGGCAGCACCTGCGGCCTGGTGAACCCGGCCACGGCCCCGGCGGAGTCGTGCCGGACCCGCACCGAGACCACGCGGTCCGCCTTGCCGGTCCGCACGACGGCCACCAGCCGGCTGCCGTCGCGCGAGACGATCAGCTCCGTGAGGCGGCGCCCGGTGAGCCCCGGCACGACCACCTCCCCGGCCGCCCCGTCGACAACCTGGAACACCCGCGCGCGGCCGTTGTTGCGGTCGAGCACCCAGATGCGGTCGCGGTAGTCCCAGTGCGGTGCGGCCAGGTCGACGGCTCCGAGGATGACGGTCGCCACCTCACCGGTGGGCGACTCGGTCGGCGCCACCACCAGCTCCGAGCCCGTGGAGGTGACCCCCGCCAGGCGGACGCCGGAGAGGCTGACTCCGATCGAGCGCAGGTCGTAGCCGGACTCCTCCTGCCCGAGCGGGCCGAGGGTGGGGGCGAGCTCACCCATGGGTCCGGTGACGACCATTCCCTTGTCGAGCGCGAACAGGTCGGTGGTGGCGGGCACGCCGTTGGGGTCGTAGCCGCTGCCGAACTGCAGGCTGACCTGGGGGGAGCCGCTGGGCCCGACGATCGTCCGACCGCCGATGCTGAGCTGGACGGCACCGATGCGCGGCTCCTGCCGAAGCGTCCAGACGAGCTGGGCCAGCATCCGCTGGGCGGTCAGCTCGTCCACTGCGTCCGGGTCGCCGGAGAGCGAGACCTGCGCGATGCCGGAGGTGATCGGCACCGAGAGACCGTGCGTGGTGCCCGGTGGGAAGTAGCTGCGCGTGACGTCCTCGAGGTCCGAGGACGACCTGGTCAGCAGCCCGCGCACCAGCGACGACGCGAACTGGTCACCGCGGGGCACGAACACCGGCTCGGGGACCATGATCTCGGTCGTGGGGTCGAAGTAGTAGAGCGAGGCCCGCTCGTACCAGTCGTCGAACCACGTCTCCGGCACGATGAGGGCGTCGGGCACCTCGTCGATGCGCCACTCGCCGTCCTCCTTGACCAGGCCGAGGGAGAGGATGGCGCCACCGCTGGTCCGCTGCCAGGCGCCGCGCGCGTCGTAGGTGTTGACGTCGGTCAGCGGCACGCGCACGGAGGTGCCGGCCGTCGGGTCGCCGAGCTCGGCGTAGGTGATGATCTGCTGCTCGGGCACCCACGCCTCCGCCGCCTCCCGGGAGAGGAACTGGCGTGCCACGCTGACGCTGACCGGGGTGGCCTTCATCGCCTCGAAGAAGCCCTCGACCACCTCGGCGGTCGCCTGGCCGGCCTGCGGGGGTCGGGGGTCGAAGGAGATGCCGGGCGCGTCCTGGGAGCCGCTGGTGCCCTCCGACTCGACGACCGGGCCCGAGGTCGGCATCCGCACGCAGCCCGCCAGCAGCGCGGCGACCGTCACCAGGCCGAGCACGCGCGCGACCCGCGCCACCCGGACGGTGCGATGCCTCGTCATGCTGCCCCTCATGCCGTCTCCCGAGCGTCGACGGGGACCAGAGGCAGCGGCGAGTGGCGCAGCTGGGTGCCGAGCCGGCGGGGCAGCGTCAGGCGGAACTGGGCACCCTCGCCGGGACGGCCCCACGCCTGGAGCCACCCGCCGTGCAGGTGGGTGTCCTCGAGCGAGATCGACAGGCCGAGCCCGGTGCCGCCGCTCGTGCGGGCCCGCGCCGGGTCGGCGCGCCAGAACCGGTTGAAGACCATCGCGGACTCCCCCGGCCCGAGGCCCACACCGTGGTCCCGGACCGCGATGGCGGCGGACTGGAGGTCGGCGCCGACGAAGATCTCGACGTCGCGGCACTCGGCGTGGTCGATGGCGTTGGTGACGAGGTTGCGCACGATCCGCTCCACCCGGCGTACGTCGGCCTCCGCGACGCACGGCGTGCCGGGGTCGTGCAGCACCACACGGGTGTCGCGCTGGGCGGCGAGCACCGAGGTCATGTCGACCACGCGGCGGACGACGTCGACCAGGTCGACGTCCTCCGTCTCGAGCACCGCCGCCCCCGCGTCGAAACGGCTGATCTCGAGCAGGTCGGCCAGGAGCGTCTCGAAGCGGTCGAGCTCCTTCTGGAGCAGCTCGGCCGCGCGACCGGTGACCGGGTCGAGGAACGGCTTGGCGTCGTGGATGACGTCGCTGGCCATCCGCACGGTGGTGATGGGCGTGCGCAGCTCGTGGGAGACGTCGGAGACGAAGCGCCGCTGGAGCCGGCTGAGCTCCTCCAGCTGCCGGATCTGCTTCTGGAGGTTGGAGGCCATCTGGTTGAACGACGTCGCGAGCCGCGCCAGGTCGTCCTCACCGGTGACGCGCAGGCGCTCCTGGAGCTGGCCGGCCGCCAGGCGCTCGGCGACCCGGCGGGCCATCCGGATCGGCGTCACGACCTGGCGGGTCACCAGCCAGGTCAGCAACGCCACGAGCAGCAGCAGCGGCACGCCGGCGACGAGCATCGCCCGCGAGACGAGCGCGAGCGTCTCCTCCTGCTCGGCGAGCGGGTAGAGGTAGTAGAGCGTGTAGGTGTTGTCGTCGGCGGGGAGCCGGACCTGGCTGCCGACCACGATGCCGGGGCCGTCGGGCAGGCCCTGGATCGGCCGCGTCGTGCGGATGTCGGTGAAGGTCCAGGCCGTCGGGGAGAGCGAGTCGAAGCGGGCCTCGAGAGACTCCGGGACGCTGGCCAGGTCGAGGCCCTCGGTGAACTTCGCGCCGCCGTCAGCCAGCCGGACGCCCTCGTCGACCGGCGGGGACAGCACCACGGCGAATCCGCGCGTGGTGCCGCGCGCCTGGATCGGCTCGACGAGCGCCTGCTGCTGGGCCGACTCGTCGGCGTCGATGCCGGGCGTGGCGGCCAGCGCCGCGCGGGCCGCCTCGGTCTCGCCCTCCGCCTCCTGCACCACGGCCTCGACCCGGTGGTCGAGCAGCCCGTCACGGGTCTGCTGCATGAGGAACCAGCCGACGATGCCGACGACCGCCGCCGAGAGCAGGACCGTGCTGACCACGACGCGCGCCTGCACCGAGCGCCGCCAGAAGGCGGGCCCGTGCCGCAGCACCGGTGGGAGCCGGTCACGCATGCTCACCGGTGGCTCCTAGGACTTGCCGGCCTTGTAGCCCACGCCACGGACGGTCACGACGACCTCCGGGTTCTCCGGGTCGTGCTCGACCTTGGAGCGCAGGCGCTGGACGTGCACGTTGACGAGCCGGGTGTCGGCACTGTGGCGGTAGCCCCAGACCTGCTCGAGCAGCACCTCGCGCGTGAAGACCTGCCACGGCTTGCGCGCGAGGCACACCAGCAGGTCGAACTCGAGCGGGGTCAGGTTGATCGGCTCACCCGCACGGGCCACCGAGTGGCCCGCCACGTCGATCGACACGTCACCGATGGTCAGTCCCTCGCCGGGAGTGACGTCGTGGCGGCGCACCCGCGCACGGACGCGCGCGATGAGCTCCTTGGGCTTGAACGGCTTGACGATGTAGTCGTCGGCGCCGGACTCCAGGCCGACGACCACGTCGATGGTGTCGCCCTTCGCGGTGAGCATCACGATCGGCACGCCGGACTCGGCGCGGATCTCCTTGCAGACGTCGATGCCGTCCTTGCCGGGGAGCATCAGGTCGAGCAGCACCAGGTCGGGCTTGTAGTCGCGGAACGCGTCGAGGGCCACGTCACCACGCCCGACGATGCGGCTGTCGAACCCCTCCTGGCGCAGGACGATGGACAACATCTCCGCCAGGGAGGGGTCGTCGTCGACGACGAGCACGCTGCCACGCGCTGGTTCGGCGAAGTCGGTCATGGCGCCAGTCTATTGGGGCACCACGACCGACCTCAGCCGAACGCGTGCGCTTGCTCAGTAGCGGTAGTGCTCGGGCTTGTACGGACCCTCGACCGGGACGCCGAGGTAGCCGGCCTGCTCCTTGGAGAGCTCGGTCAGCTCGACGCCGAGGGCGTCGAGGTGCAGCCGGGCGACCTCCTCGTCGAGGTGCTTGGGCAGCACGTGCACGCCCAGCTCGTAGGAGTCGGCCTTGGTGAACAGGTCGATCTGGGCCAGCACCTGGTTGGTGAAGGAGTTCGACATGACGAACGACGGGTGGCCGGTGGCGTTGCCAAGGTTGAGCAGGCGGCCCTCCGACAGCACGATGACCTTCTTGCCGGGCTTGCCGTCCTCGCCGGGGAAGATCCACTGGTGGACCTGCGGCTTGATCTCGTCCTTGACGATGCCCGGGATCCTGGCGAGGCCCGCCATGTTGATCTCGTTGTCGAAGTGACCGATGTTGCCGACGATCGCCTGGTGCTTCATCTTGTGGAAGTGCTCGACGGTGATGATGTCGAAGTTGCCGGTCGTGGTGATGAAGATGTCGGCGGTCTCGACGACCGAGTCGAGGCGCTTGACCTCGTATCCGTCCATCGCGGCCTGCAGCGCGCAGATGGGGTCGATCTCGGTGACGATGACGCGGGCACCCTGACCGCGCAGCGACTCCGCCGAGCCCTTGCCGACGTCGCCGTAGCCGCAGACGACGGCGACCTTGCCGCCGATCATCACGTCGGTGGCGCGGTTGATGCCGTCGACGAGCGAGTGGCGGCAGCCGTACTTGTTGTCGAACTTGGACTTGGTGACCGAGTCGTTGACGTTGATCGCCGGGAAGAGGAGGGTGCCCTCCTTGAAGCGCTCGTAGAGCCGCAGCACGCCGGTCGTGGTCTCCTCGGAGACTCCCTTGACCATGGGGGCGCGCTTGGTCCAGCGCTGCGGGTCGGCCTCGAGCGAGCGGGCCAGCACGCGCAGCACCTCCTTGAACTCCTCGTTGTCGGTGGAGTCCTGCGACGGGACGGCGCCCGCCTTCTCGTACTCGACACCGAGGTGCAGCAGCATCGTGATGTCGCCGCCGTCGTCGAGCAGCATGTTGGGGCCGCCCTCGGCGAAGTCGAAGACCTTCTCGGCCTCGTCCCAGTACTCGGCGAGGCTCTCACCCTTCCACGCGAAGACCGGAACGCCCTTCGGGTCCTCGGGGGTGCCCCCCGTGGACGGGCGGCCGACGACGACCGCGGCGGCGGCGTGGTCCTGGGTGGAGAAGATGTTGCAGGTGGCCCAGCGGATGTCCGCGCCGAGGGCCGCGAGGGTCTCGATCAGCACGGCGGTCTGGATCGTCATGTGCAGCGAGCCCGCGATGCGCGCCCCCTTGAGGGGCTGCTCCTTGCCGTAGCGCTCGCGCATGGCCATCAGGCCCGGCATCTCGTGCTCGGCGAGCTCGATCTCCTTGCGGCCGTAGGCGGCGAGGTTGAGGTCGGCGACCTTGAAGTCCATCGGTTGTCTCCTGGTGTGGTGGAGCCGTCTGCGCCGCACATCTGTGCGTCCTCGGGATCTCCCGCGCGGACCGGAAAAGAGTAGGACCGCCCTCAGCGATTCGGAGAATCCTCGGGGGGCGGGTCGGCGGGGGTCGATCCGGTCGCGCCGCCACGCCCCTCGGAGCCCGTCGGGACGTGGTCCGCACCGTGCTCGCCGCCGCGCTCGGTGACGTCCTCACCGCCGTGCTCGCTGGCGTGCTCGCTGCCGTGCTCGCTGCCGTGCTCGCTGCCGTGCTCGTCGCCGTGAGCACCGATGCCGAACACGCGCAGGGCGTACAGCACGACGAACCCGACGACGAGGCCGACGAGGGCGGAGACCAGGGTGTTGAGCAGCCACCCGACGAGGCTTCCCAGCGCCCCGCCGATCGCGTGGTGCACGTCCTCCTCCCAGTGGTGCAGGAGGTCGTACGGCGCGTGCAGGGCGTCGCCGAGTGCCGTGCCCTCGAGCAGGCCGTCGTGACCGCCGATCTCGTAGAGGCTGACGAGGAAGATGTGGCCACCGACCCAGAGCATGGCCAGCGTGCCGATGAGGGAGATGCCGGCCAGCAGCTTCGGCATGAAGCCGACCATCCCGTGGCCGATCCGCTGGGAGGCCCGGGAGTCGCGCTTGGACAGGGCGAGGCCGACGTCGTCCATCTTCACGATCAGCGCCACGACGCCATAGACCAGGACGGTGATCAGCACCGCGACGACCGCGAGCACGATGGCGCGCATCCAGATGCTCGCGTCGGGGTCGGAGCTGACGACCTCCTTGAGCGCGATCACCATGATCTCGGCACTGAGGATGAAGTCGGTGCGCACGGCGTTGGCGATGGTGCGCTTCTCGTGCTCGGGGGTGAACTCCCCGGCCTCCGACACGTCCTCCTCGGCCTCGGTGGAGTGCCCGGTGAGGCGCTCGTGCACCTTGTGGGCGCCCTCGTAGGCGAGGAAGCCACCACCGAAGATCAGGATCACCGGCAGCAACCACGGGAGGAACTGCCCGAGCAGCACCGCTGCGGGAAGGATGAAGAGCAGCTTGTTGCGCAGCGAGCCGATGGCGATCTGCTTGATGATCGGCAGCTCGCGCTCCGCGGCCGACCCGTGGAGGTACTGCGGGGTCACGGCGGTGTCGTCGACCACGACGCCGGCGGCCTTGGCGCTGGCCCGACCCGCGGCAGCGCCGACGTCGTCCACGCTGGCTGCTGCGATGCGCGCGAGCGCGGCGACATCGTCGAGGAGGGCGAACAGTCCGCCGGCCATGGGCGATCCTTCGGGTCAGTGGTCGGGTGGTGCGTCCGGTGGGGTGCAGCCTATCGGCGCGGCGTACGCCGTCGTGCCCCGCCGACTGCCCGCCGACTGCCCGCCGACTGCCCGCCGCGAAGGGGCCGGGCTCAGGCCTCCACGGTGCGGCGCATCACCCAGCGCCACTTGGCGATCCTGCGGTCACGGACGAAGCCGAGCTCCTCGTAGAGCGACTCCGGTCCGGTGTGCAGGTAGGCGCCGCGCTGCGGCTTCCGGTCGACGACCTGCTCCGGGTAGGCCTCGACCACGCCCCCGCCGGCCGCGGCGATCTCCGCGAGGACAGCCGACACAGCGGCCCGCGCGACGCCCTTCCCGCGGTGCTTGCTGCCGGTGAAGATGCAGCCGATCCGCCACTCCGGCAGGGCTGCGAGGTCCGCCTCGTAGGCCTTGGCGTTCTTGATGTGGGGGAGCTCGTCCGGGGTGCCGAACTGGCACCACCCGACCGCGTCGCTGCCGTCGTACACCAGCACCTGGTGCACGGTGCCCCTGTCGGTGTGCGCCCGCTTGGCGATCCGGTGGTCCTCGGCGGTCCCGGCCAGGCCCTCGGGGTGGAAGCCGATGCACCAGCACCCGCCCCACACGCCGTTGTTGGCCTCGACGAGGGCCGCGAAGTCGGCCCAGGTCTCCGGGGTGAGGAGCCTGGTGTCGTACGACGGCGCGTCGGTCATGACGCCACTGTGGTGCCGGTTCCGGACGAATCAGGGTCGTAGGCGTAGGTCAGCAGCTCGGCGTGCGGCGGCATCGGGCCGCGGCTGCGCTCACCGGTCTCGACCCACCCGTGCTTCTCCCAGAAGGAGCGCCCACGGGGGTTGGCCGCGTAGCAGCGGAGCCACGGTCGCGTGACGCCGGCGGCCGCCATCCGGGCGAGCAGCTCGTCATGGGCCGCGGACGCCAGCCCGCTCCCCCACTCCTCGAGGGCGACGCCGAAGTGCTTCACCTCGTCGTCGGCCAGCGCCGCGAAGCCGGCGACGGCACCCGCTCGCTCGATCACGAAGCACTCGATCGTCGGGTCGTCGATCTCCTCGCGCCACCGCCCGGCCAGCACCTCGCGCGGGAAGGGATGGGTGTCCTGCGGGAACACCCCCGAGAGCCCGGCGACCGAGGTGGGCTCCTGGACCTCCATCACGGCGGGTACGTCGTCGGCGCGCATCCGGCGCAGCACGTCCACGGAGGCCATGCAGGGACAGTAGCCTCGCCGGATGTCGACACCACCGCTCCCGGGCCCGCTGGACACGGCCGACCACGCCTGGCTCGTCGAGGAGCGGGAGTACGCCCGGCACGAGGCCCGGCGCGGCCGGCGACACGCCTTCGAGCACCTCGACCCACGACGCACCGCGCTCGTGGTGGTCGACGTGGTGCCGTTCTTCGTCCGCGAGTCGGCGTACGTCCGCGGGATCGTGCCGCGCGTCGATCGGCTCGCCTCCGCTCTCCGCTCGGCGGGAGGTGTGGTCGCGTGGGTGGTGCCCGGCTACGCGCCGCCGAGCGCCAAGGACCGCGAGTTCTTCGGCGACGAGGTGGCCGATCGCTACGCCCGGTCCGGTGGCGACGGTCCTCCGAGGTCGCGCGTGGACCCCTCGCTCGACGTCGCCCCGGACGACCTGGTCGTGGAGAAGACCGCGCGGAGTGCGTACTCCCCCGGATCCTCCGACCTCCCCGCCCTTCTCGATGCTCGCGACGTCGACACGCTCGTGGTGGCGGGGACCGTCACCAACGTCTGCGTCGAGGACACCGTGCGCGATGCCAGCACCGCCGGCCTGCGCGTCATCCTCGTCGCCGACGCGTGTGCGGCGATGCGCGACCAGGACCACAACGCCACCCTCCACGTGGTCCACCGCTCCTATGGCGACGTACGGCCGACGGTCGAGGTGCTCGACCTGATCGCCGGGCGCTAGGTCGACGCTCACTCGCAGCAGGTACGAGCAAAGTCGGAGCCGGACGCTCGTCGGCTTGTCGGCCGGTGTCCGGGCCGGACGTGAGCCGGCGAGCCCGCTGCGAGGATGTCCAGGTGAGCGACGTGGGGACCTACGACGGCGACGACTTCTACTGCGACGTGGCGATCCCGCGGGCCGTCCCGCTGGAGGTGGTCCACGAGGACGACCTGGTGCTCGCCTACCACCACACCCGGCCGTTCTGGCCGGTCCACCTCGTGGCAGTCCCCAAGCAGCACATCGCCTCGTTCACCACGATCGCGGCGTCCGACGAGGCGCACGTCCGGGCACTCCTCGCGGTCGTCCAGCAGCTCGCCCGCCGGGTCGAGGAGGAGCACGGAGCAGCCGCCGTCCTGACCAACCTCGGCGCCTACCAGGACTCCAAGCACCTCCACGTCCACGTGCACTCGGGTGCGCAGCTCCGCGCCTGAGCCGCTGTCGGTACCAACGGGCACACTCGGCACATGGACGCGCGCGCACTGATCACCCGACTTGCCGGGCTCATCGACGCCCACGACTGGGAGGCGCTGCCCGGCGTGCTGCACCGCGACTTCCGGTGTCGGTTGGTGCACACCGGCGAGGTCTTCGACCGGGAGGAGTGGGTGCGGTTCAACGCCGACTACCCCGGCTTCGAGCGGATGCACGTCGAGGACGTGGTGGTCGAGGGAGATCGTGGGGTGCTGCGGGCGCGGGTGACCGGGAAGGGCGGCACGGGCGAGGCGCTCGAGTTCGCCGTGGCGAGCTTCGCGACCGCGCGCGACGGCCTCCTCGTCGAGCTGGTCGAGGTCTGGGCCGACGTCGACCAGCAGCCACCCGAGGGCACCCGGCCCTGACGACACCGGAGCCCCGGGCCGTCCGCGTGGTGCGGTCGGCTCCGGGGCTCCGTGGGGTCACCTCGGGTGAGGCGTCACTTCATCTTCTTGGCGGTCACCTTCGCGAGCTGCTTGATGGCGGACGCGGGGATGGCCGCGTCGTCGATGGCCACGACGGCCGCGGACCGCTTGCCGTCGCCGATGAACACGACGTTGGAGTAGGAGACGACGCCCCCGACGGTGGTCTCCTGCTGCAGCATCACCGTCGACTGGCCAAGCTTGGGTGCCTTGCCCAGCGTGGTCGTGACCGTGCCGCCAGTGGCGGACTGGGTGAAGGAGGCGCAGTCCTTGGCATAGCGCTTGTACGACTTGAGGTACGCCTTGACCTTGGCCGCCGACGAGTGCTGGATGACCGTGGACTGCACGAAGGACGCCCCGGCGGACGAGACGCCGCGGATGCTCGCGAGGCGCTTGACCTTCACGATCTCCGACGTGTCGCAGGTGGCTCCCGGCGCCGAGTTCTTCGTCGAGGTGAAGGAGGTGAACTCGGCGTCTGCCAGCTCCGGGAAGGCCTTGACGATGTCACCCTTCTTCGGGAGGTCCTTCGCGGACACGGCCGCCTGGGCAGGAGTGCCGGACACGAGCAGGACCGCGGTGAGGCCGGCGGCGATGGACAGGGAGGTGCGACGCATGGATGCTCCTGTGTGACGTGGATGCTGACTGCCCAGTCCTGCCCGGCACCGAGCGGCTCAAACCTCCAGCGACGTGAGAGCCCGGTCAGTCCTCGACGAGGCCGACGCGGAGGTACTCCGCGGCGTAGGTGCCGGTGAGCAGCAGCGATGCGTAGCGCGCGACCTCGTCGCCGGCGTCGGTCTCGAGCACCTCGACCCGTACGCCGTGGCGCGCAGCGGCTGCCTTGAGCTCGCCGGTCTGCGCGCGGACGACCGGGTCGTCGGACCGGTCGTCGAGGATCAGCAGCAGCGGACGCAGGTCGGCGGGCTCGTCGGCGAACGGGTCGGCGAACAGGTCGTGCGGCTTGGTGGCCTCGATGACGGGCAGCAGGTGCTCGGCGTCACCGGCGATCGCCGACCGGCCGCTGGTGCGACGCAGCGACTCGGTCAGCCGCCGGGCCGCGCGGGCCGCGAGGACCGAGCCGCCCCAGACGAGCGGGTTCGTGTCGGCCATCGCGATCGCCAGCATCTTGGCGGGATTGACCGCGAGGTCGCGGTGCGGCGAGCAGCTCTCGGCGACCCGGTCGAGGGACTCGGCCACCGACTCGGCGTCGGCGCGCGGACCGAGGTGGACGTGGGCGAGGTAGTCGAGGACGACCACGGCGGTCGCGAGCTGGTCGCCCGTCACCGTCGGCAGCACCGTCACGTGCCGCCCGGCGGCGTGCTCGCCCACGAGCGAGCGCTCGGGGCACGCGACCACGACCTGCGCCCCACGGCGTACGGCCTCGGCGACGGCCGACGCCGACCCGTGGTCGTTGCCCTCGGGCGCCAGCATGACGACGAGGTCGAGCGACCCCGCCCATCCGGGGAGCCCCGGGTTGGGCCACGCCACGAACGGCACCGGACACCAGGGCTCGAGCACCGCGCGGAGCAGCCTCGAGTCGGGCCCCGCGGCGATCACCGCGCGGGGACGGGCCTCGTCGCGACCGCGAGCGATGGCCTCCGCGGTCGCCGCTGCGGCCTCGTGGGCCTCCCGGCGCACCCGGGCACCGCTCTCGGCGAGCGTGCGCAGCCGGAGGTCGACCGTCTCCAGCACCCCGGCGTCGTCCAGCCGGGCCTCGTCGAACCACGTCGCCACGGCCAGCTCCTCAGTGCTCAGGCGGGCTTGCGGGCCTCGTCGACCAGCAGCACCGGGATGTCGTCGCGGACCGGGTAGGCGTTGCCGCAGCCCTGGCACACGAGCTCCTCGACGCCGTCGGACGCGGGTGCCAGCTCGCCGTGGCAGGCCGGGCAGACGATGATGCTCAGCAGCTGCTGGTCGATGTTCACGCCGATGATCCTAGGGGGTGCCGGGACCGGTCAGTCAGTGGAGGTGAGCACGCGCAGGTGGCCGCGCTTGGCGCCGCGGGTCGGGTCGTCGGTGGAGTGCAGCGGGACCGGCGCCGGAGCGGGTCGGGCCGCTTCGCGGACCGCGTCGGCCAGCGCGAGCAGGTCGTCGCTGCTCGGGCCCTGCGCCTTCGGGTCGGCCGCCAGCCGGAGCACCTCCCAGCCGCGCGGGGCCGACAGCCGCTCGCTGTGCACCTCGCAGAGGTCGTAGGCGTGCGGCTCGGCGTACGTCGCCAACGGACCCAGGACCGCGGTCGAATCGGCGTAGACGTAGGTCAGCGTGTTGACCGCGGGACGGCCACACGCCGTCCGCGAACAACGACGGGCAAGGCTCACGGCGCCGACGCTACCCGGCGCGCACACGCGCGGCGCTTAGGCTCGCGGCGTGGACATCGGGGTGGGCAGCGACACGGGCAGCGAGCGGGCCGGCGAGGCGCGGCCCCGGACGCGGGACCGGAGGGGCCGTGGCATGCGCGGTCCCGGAGTGGTGCCGGCCCGTCCGGGCACCACGGCGCTGCGGACGGCGCGGCAGCGGTTCGACCAGCTCGTGCTCGACGTGGTGACCCCGCTGGACGAGCGCTGGCACCGCCACCTCGGGCTGGTGGAGTACGCCGTCGAGGACGCGCCGATGCTGCCCGACGACTGGGGCGACGAGACCGTCCCGCTGTCATCGCTGGTGCGCGGCAAGGGCCAGGAGCCGACCCGGCTGGTGATCTTCCGCCGCCCCATCGAGCACCGCTCGACCTCGCGCGACGAGCTCGAGGCGCTCGTGCACACCATCGTCGTGGAGCAGCTGGCCGAGCTGCTCAACCTCACGCCCGGCCAGGTCGACGAGAGGTACGCCGACTGAGCCGGACCGGCCCGGACTAGCGCTGGGCCGGGCGCACGTCCGCGACCTCGCTGGTGGTGCCGAGCTGCGACAGGGGCAGGACGGACAGTCCGCTGTCGCTGACCTCGACCGACACGACCGCGCCCGTGCGCTCCACCAGCACCTGCGCGAGCACCGCGTCGTCGGGCACCCGGATGCGCGCCGCCGTCGCCGGGTCGACCTCGACCCGACGCTCGCGGACCACGGCGTCACCGTCCTCGTCCCAGGCCTGCAGCGTCACCAGACCGGGAGCGGTGGCGCCCGTGACCACGATGCGCTTGGCCCCGGCCGGCAGGGCGACGGCGGCCTCGCCCTCGATCGTCGAGCCCGCCGACGTCAGCGCGAGGTCGGTCGGGGTCCGGATGCGGAGGGAGGCGGTGACCGGGCCGGTCGCCTCCAGTCGGAGCGCCTGGACGCCCACGAGGCCGCGGCCGCGCAGCACGCCGCTGAGGTCGACCTCGTCGACCGACGCCGGGTCGAGGGTGACCTCCTCGAGGCCGGACGGGGCGAACTCGCTGTCCTCGCTGACCAGCTCGAGGGCGACCCGCACCTCGCTGTCGCCGGGGTTGGCCAGGGTCAGGACCCGGTCGGCGGAGGTCGTGCCGATGCCGGCGACGTACGACGTCGAGGCGGGCGCGGCCTGGGCGGGCAGCCACTCGCGCACCGGGCGGTCGCGTCCGACCGGGTCGACCACGTCGACCACGTGGGAGGCGAGCCGGCCGCGCGAGACGCTGACGCGCAGCGCCAGGGCGTCGCGGTTGGGTGCGACCTCCGAGAGGTCGAAGGACGTCGAGCGGCCGCCCGGCACGCGCACCCCGCGGAGCGCGGGCACGTCGACGAGCCCGCTGCCGTCCCAGACGGTGACGTCGGCGACGGCCGGTCCGCGGTCGGGGTTGATGAGGGTGAGCGTCGAGGTGTGCTCGGCGGACGCGCCGGCGCCGGTGAACCACCGCTCGGGCGCCGGCTGGTCGCACCCGGTCGCCGATCCGCCGCCGGAGCGCGACGCGACGAGGCCGGGCGCGAGCTCGCCGCTGCCGTTGATGACGACGTACTGCCGCTCGGTGCGCGACGCGACGCCGCCGGACAGGGTCTGGGTGTCGTCCCGGCGTCCGACGCGCAGCGTCAGGTCGCCCGAGCCCAGCCCGGTGGTGCCCATCCGGATCTCGTCGGCGCCGGGCAGCCGGGCGGGGCAGACCGCGGTGACGCGGTCGAGCGGCGCCTCCGCGGGGGCGTGGGAGGACGACGCCTGCTCGGCCGGTCGCACGAGGGCGAGGGCGGCCACGGTCAGGAGGGGGATGAGTACGGCGAGGATCGTCACCGGCGAGGGCCGGGTGCGCGCGGTCTCGGCGGCCCGACGCCGGCCACCTCCCGGAGCGGGGGTGCTGGGCTCAGTCATCGCGGCCCTCCCCACGGCGGCGCTGCCGGACGGTCGGTAGGGCGAGCACCAGCACGACCACGATCGCCAGCCCCTGCACGACGAGCAGCGCGGTGCGCCACCACGGGCTGGGGCCCTCGAGCGACGCCGGGTCGAGCGGACGGTCGACGCGCCAGGCGCGGGTCGTGCGGTCCTCGGCGCTGGCCTGCTCGAGCCCGGCGGTCGCGTCGAGCAGCGACGAGATCCGGCCGTCGGCGGGCGAGCTCAGGACGACGTACTCCACGCCCCGGGCACCCAGGTCCGCCACGACGGCTGGCGTGGGGGCGGACACGAGGTCACGCACGTCGCTGGTCAGCCCGGCGTCCTCGTCGGCCAGGGTGAGGATCTCGTCCTCCCCCACCGTCGTGCCGTCGTCGCGCCGGATGCGGTAGGTGACGCCCTCGTCGACGGACCCGCCGATGACGAGCACGCCGTGCTCCTGGCCGAGCAGCGAGCTCTGCTTCATGTAGACCGGGACCGACTGCTCGGCGTCGCGCGCGAGCACGTCGGCGCCGTCGTCGGCGCCCAGCCACCAGACGAGGCCCCCGAGGGGCACCAACGCCGCGGCCAGGGCGAGGGCCGTGGCGACCACGCGCTGCCACCACGGGTGGTGGTCGGCGAGCCGCCGCAGGTAGGCGTCGGCGCCCAGCACGACCGCCACGACCGACGTGCCCTGCAGGATGACCACGAACAGGCCCAGGCTGGGTCGGGTGGTCACCGACGGCAGGTCGAGCGTCACGTGCGAGAGCAGTCCGGACACGACGGCCGCCGCCAGCGCCACCAGCCAGCAGATGAGCACGGGCACGCGCGTACGACGCGGGATCAGGGCGGCGAGGGCGAGCAGGCCGAGCACCACGCCGAACCACAGCGGGGCCCCGAGGTCGTTGAGCCGGCCGGTCACCAGGCCGCCGAAGGTCACCTGGTCGACGGTGAGGCGCCCGGCCTCGAGCAGCAGGCCGGACGCGGAGCCGGTGGTGAGCAGCGGCAGCAGCCAGGGCGCGAGGAGCACGGGCGTCGCGGCGACGGCGACCACGGGCGGACCCCAGCTGTCGCGCTCGCGCAGCAGCCGCGGGGCGATCACCGCCGCGGCGCCGAGGACGACGGCGGTGGCGAGCAGCGCGAAGAGCCAGAGCCCGGGGACGAACGCCGCGCCGAGGGCCAGGAGCAGGGCCGTGCGCCAGGCCGCGCGCCACCGCCGGTCGCGGTCCGGGTCGACGAAGCCGAGGGCGGCGTGCGCGGTCCAGGGCAGCAGGGCGGCGACCGCCACCGTGCCGAAGCGTCCCTCCGCCCAGGCACCGGAGGTCACCGGGACGAGGGCGTAGGTCAGGGCACCCCACACCACCAGCCAGCGCGGCAGGCCCAGCGGGTCGACCAGCCGTCCGACGACCTTGAGCAGCCGCCACGCCCCCCACGCCGCCACCGGGACGGCGAGCAGCATCAGGCCGGACACGACGGCTCCGGTGTGACCGAGCAGGAGTGTCGCGGCGAACGCGAACGGCAGCACGTAGGCGGGGGCCGGCACGTCGGTGCCGGTGCCGAGCGGGTGCCAGCTCGAGACGTGCAGGCGCCACCAGTCCGTCGCGGCCTCCGGCACCGGGGACAGCGCGCCGCCGGTGATCGAGCCGAAGGCCTCCCGGGCGGCGATCAGTGCCAGGACGCCGAAGAGCGCCAGCACCACGGCGACCGGGTTGGTGAAGAAGCGGGCGACGAAGCCGGAGTCAGTGAGGTAGGCGTCCTCGTCGTCGTCCGCCGACGTCCCGGACCCGCGTCGCGCCTCGCGCACGCCCGGCCCGGCGCCGGGCGCGTCCGCAGCCTTGGCGAGGCGGCGCCGCTCGGCGACGTCGGCGGCCTGGCTGGTGGCGGCCGAGGCGAGGTCGGTGACGAAGTCGAGGCCGTGACGGTAGGGCAGCCACGCCGGGGCCAGCAGGCGGCGTACGTCGGCGGGGTCGCCCTGCCGCAGGTCGGCCCGGTCTCGACGCGCGGCCAGGACCTGGCGCGGCCTCCCGTGCACCGACAACGTAGCCGCGAGCTCGTCGAGCGCCTCCCCCACCGACCGCACGACGAGGAAGCCGACCACGCGCAGCAGCGAGCCGAGGAAGAGCCGGACGTACTGCCAGGCGAACCCGCGCGAGGAGACGTTGGCCAGCGAGGTGAGGAGGGCGGCGCGCCGCTCCTGGTAGTGCGTGTGCCGCCCGGTGAGCGGCGTACGCCGGATGCCGCGGTGCGCGGCCTCGGCGTGGAAGACCACGGCCTGCGGGACGACGAGGGTCCGGTGCCCGGCCAGCGCGGCGCGCCAGCCGAAGTCGATGTCGTTGCCGAAGATCGGCAGGTCCTCGTCGAGCCCGCCGAGCGACTCCAGCACGGAGCGACGCACGAGCATGCCGGCGGTGTTGACCGCGAGCACCTCGCGCACGGCGTCGTGCTGGCCCTGGTCGTACTCACCCCGCTCCAGACCGGTCTCGCGGTGCCCGGTGCCGGTGATGGTGAGGCCGACCTCGAGGAGGCGGCGCAGCGAGGGCCACTCGCGCAGCTTGGGGCCGAGGATCGCGACCGAGGGGTGCTCGCGGGCTGCGTCGAGCAGCTCGGCGAGGGCCGTCGGGGCGGGGTTGCTGTCGTCGTGGAGCAGCCAGATCCACTCGTCGTCGCCGGTCGCCGGGGCCAGCTCGAGGCCGTGGCGCACCGCGGCGGGATAGCTGGTCGAGCCGGGCACGACGTCGAGCACGACCTGCTCGCCGAGCGCGTCGCGCACGAGCGTGGTGCTGTCGTCGCGGCTCGTGGTGTCGACGGCGACGACGCGATCCACCGGGAGGGTCTGCCCGCTCAGACCGGTGAGGACTGCTGGGAGCCATCGCGCCCCGTCATGACTGACGAGAAGCGCTGTGACGGTCACCGGAGCACCCTAGCGAGGGGCTCCGCGCTCCATGAAACCGCCGGAGTGGTGCTGGCGACGGGCCGGACGCGCCGGCCCGGACCTCAGCCCGCGGCGCTCTTCTTCAGCTTGCGGCGCTCACGCTCGGACAGACCGCCCCAGATGCCGAAGCGCTCGTCGTTCATCAGCGCGGACTCCAAGCAGTCGTCGCGGACCTCGCACGTCAGGCAGACCTTCTTGGCCTCCCTGGTGGAGCCGCCCTTCTCGGGGAAGAACGCCTCGGGGTCCGTCTGCGCGCACAACGCGCGGTCCTGCCAACCGAACTCCTCGCCCTCGGGCTCGAGAAGAAACAGTTCTGCTCTCATGGCTGACGCCCTTTCGACCCTGTTTTCAGAACTGAACGAGACACTTGATCAACATAACGACACTGTGGGAATTACATGCCTGTCGTACCCCGCAAGTCAAGCCCGGATCTGATATGGCCATTCCTCTTCCGGCAGGCTGTTCCTATGCCATCATCCGCGCCCACGCTCCGCCGTATCACCGTCCTCTCGGGCGGGGTCGGCGGGGCCCGCTTCCTCCAGGGACTCCTCCACGGCCTCCGCACAGGTGTCGTGCCGGGCGGGTCCGCCGACACCGAGGTGACGGTCGTGGCCAACACCGCCGACGACTGGTGGATCCACGGCCTCAAGGTCTGCCCCGATCTCGACACCGTGATGTACACCCTCGGTGACGGCATCGACGTCGAGCGCGGCTGGGGTCGTCGCGACGAGACGTGGAGCGCCCGCACGGAGCTCGAGGCGTACGGCGTCGAGCCGACGTGGTTCGGCCTCGGGGACCGCGACATCGCGACCCACCTGGTCCGCACCCAGATGCTCGAGGCCGGCTACACGCTGTCGCAGGTCACCGAGGCGCTCTGCCGCCGCTGGCTCACGCCCGTGCACGGCGAGACCGTGCGACTCCTGCCGATGTCGGACGACCGGGTCGAGACCCACGTCGCCGTGGCCGACCCCGACAGCGCGAGCGGGCGGAGGGTGGTCCACTTCCAGGAGTACTGGGTGCGGCTGCGCGCAGCGGTGCCCGCCGAGACGGTGATCGCGGTCGGCCAGGACGCCGCGACGCCCGCGCCCGGCGTGCTCGAGGCCATCGGCGAGGCCGACCTCGTCGTGCTGCCGCCGTCCAACCCGGTGGTGTCGGTCGGCACCATCCTGGGGGTACCCGGCATCCGCGACGCCGTCCGCTCGACCCCCGCACCCGTCGTCGGCCTCTCCCCCATCGTCGGCTCCTCGCACGTGCACGGCATGGCGGCACAGATGCTGACGAGCATCGGCGTCGAGGTCAGCGCCGGCGCCGTCGGCGCCCACTACGGCGCACGCAGCGCGGGCGGCGTGCTCGACGGCTGGCTGGTCGACGAGCGCGACGCCGGGCAGCTGACCGGTCTGGAGCAGTCCGGGATCCGCGCCGCGGCCGTCCCCCTCATGATGTCCGGCCACGACGCCACCGCGGCGATGGCCGCGGCCGCCGTCTCGCTCGTCACCGACGGGCGCTCGTGAGCACCCGGCTCGAGGTGTGGGCGCCCGACGGGGTGCCCGAGGTCGTCGCCGGTGACGACCTGGCCGCGCTGGTGCTCGACTCCCTCCGGGGCGACCACGGTCTCGCCGACGGCGACGTGCTGTGCGTGACCAGCAAGGTGGTGAGCAAGGCCGAGGGACGGGTACGGGCGGGCGACCGCGACGCGGCCGTCGAGGAGGAGACGGTCCGCGTCGTCGCGCGCCGCGGGCCGGTGACCATCGTGCGCAACCGTCTCGGCCTCACCATGGCCGCCGCCGGGGTCGACGCCTCCAACGTGGCCACCGGGTCGGTCGTGCTCCTCCCCCTCGACCCCGACGCCTCGGCGCGAGCGCTGCGCCACGAGGTGCACCGACGCACCGGCGCCAACGTCGGGGTCGTGGTCACGGACACCTCGGGCCGCGCGTGGCGCGAGGGTCAGACCGACATCGCGATCGGGGCGGCCGGACTGCTCGTCGCCGAGGACTTCGCCGGCCGCACCGACCCCCACGGCAACGCCCTGGCCGTCACCCTCCCCGCCGTGGCCGACGAGATCGCCGGGGCGGCGGAGCTCGCGCAGGGCAAGCTGGGCGGGCGGCCGGTCGCCGTCGTCCGCGGGCGGGCCGACCTGGTGCTGCCGCCCGGCGAGGACGGCCCCGGCGCCAGGTCGCTGGTGCGCCCCGACGGGGGCGACCTCTTCGGCTGGGGCGCCCGCGAGGCCGTCGTACGCGCCCTGACCGGCGACGACGCGGACCGCGCCCCCTTCGGGGCGCCCGCCGTCGCGCACGAGCTGCACTCCGCGGTCGGCCGGGTGGTCGGTGCCGGGCAGGCGCTCTCGTCCGCGCTCCTGCTGACCTTCGACGACGACCCGGACCGCGTCGTCCTTCACCTGCCGGGCGACGCCGACCACGCTGCGGTGGCCGCCGTGTGCTTCGCGCACGGGTGGCGGATCCGCGGCTGGGAGCGGGCCGGAGACGACGTCGTGTGCGGCGTGTCACCTGCGACTACGTAGACTCTCCCACCGCGGACGCATCCGTCGCGCCCAGCAGCACCCTCCAGCAGTCGACCGAGAGACACCGAGCACCGTGGCCAAGCAGGCAAAGACCGACCGTCAGGCGGTCATCGACTCCATCCGCTCCCAGCAGTCCAAGCGCGAAAACCGGCGCGGGCTGGCGATCGTGGGCGTGTGCGTCCTCGTCGCCGCGCTGATCGTGGGCGCCGCGGCGTTCAAGCCGATCAAGGACTGGTGGGACCTGCGGGCCTACGCCTCGGACTCGCTCGGCGAGATCGGCGCGAAGGCCTCGGTCTGCCAGGACGTCACCACCAAGTCGGCCGAGGGCAGCCAGGACCACGTCGACGTCGGCACGCCGATGACCTACCCCGACGCCCCGCCGGCCTTCGGCCAGCACTGGAACATGTGGGACAGCATGGAGCGCAAGCTCTACACCGCCTCGGACCGCCCGGAGCTCGGCGAGCTCGTGCACAACCTCGAGCACGGCTTCACGATCCTCTGGTACGACGAGACCATCGCCGACGACTCCGACCAGATGGACGTCCTGCGCGGGATCGCCTCCAAGCTGCAGGGCACCGACAACCTGCGCGACAAGTTCAAGGCCGTGCCGTGGACCTCTGAAGACGGCAAGGACTTCCCCAAGGGCCAGCACGTCGCCCTGACGCACTGGTCGCTCGGCGGCGTCGGTGAGACCGACGCGTCCAAGCAGGTCGGCGTCTGGCAGTACTGCTCCGAGGTCAGCGGCTCCGCCCTGGAGACGTTCATGGAGGACTACCCCTACATGGACTCCCCCGAGCCCAACGCCGTCTGAGGGTCCCGATCCCGATGACCACGCCGGGCACGTCCGGCGCGTACAGCACCTTCGCCGAGGTGCTGGCGGCACAGCTGCGCCGCGACCCCGGACGTCCGCTCGTGACCTTCTACGACCACGCGACCGACGAGCGGGTCGAGCTGTCGGTGACGACGTACGCCAACTGGGTGGCGAAGGCGTCCGGCCTGCTGACCGAGGTCGCCGACCTCGAGCGCGGCATGTCGCTGCGCATCGACCTCCCGCCGCACTGGCTCTCGACGGTCTTCCTGGGCGCTGCGTGGACGGTCGGCCTGCGCGTCACGACCTCCGGCGACCCGGACGCCGTCGTGTGCGGACCCGACGGGCTCGACGCGTGGGCGCCCCGCGCCGGCTCGATCCCGGTGCTCGCGTGCAGCCTCCGCCCGCTGGGTGTGCGGTTCGCCGAGGCGCTCCCGGCCGGCGTGCTCGACGTGGGCGTGGAGATCTGGTCGCAGCCCGACGGCTTCACCGCGTGGGACCCGCCGACCGGTGACGACCTCGCCACCGACGACCTCACCCAGGCCCGGCTCTGGACGCACGACAGGACGGCCGCCGTCGGGAGTGGTCTCACCGACGGCGGCCGTCTTCTCTCGGTGGCCGACCCGGCTTCCCCACCAGGAATGGCCACCTTCACCGAGCCCCTCGGACGAGGCGGCTCGCTGGTCCTTGTCCGCAATCCCGACCCGGCTCGCCTCGACGACGTCCACGACGCCGAACGGGCGACTGCCCGGGCCTGATCGCTCTTCGCTGGGAGCCGGTCACCCGGCCAGGTCGAAGGCCCCCAGTCCCTCGCCCAGCACACGCGGGTGGGAGACGCCGGACTTGCGACCGGAGTAGACGTACGCCACCCCGCTCGCCCGGTCGCGGACGATGTAGTCGGCCGACCCCTTGAGCGTCATGGCCTGGACCCCGAGCACCCAGTCGAAGCCGGAGAGGTCCGACGGCAGCCCGGCCCGGGAGGGAACCGCGCCGCCCTTGACGGCGATCGCCGCACCGAAGCCGGAGCCGTTGCCGGGCCAGACCATCAACGCGCCGCCGGCCGGGGTCCCGATGAGGTCGGGCAGGCCGTCGCCGGTCACGTCGCCGACCGCCCTGAGCCCCTGGACCGGGGCCCAGCCCTGGCCGAGGACGGTGCCGGCGGCGAGCGCGCCGGTGCCGTTGCCGGCGAAGAGCCACAGCTGGCCGGAGCCGTCGCGGGTGAGCACGTCGCCGAAGCCGTCGCGGTTGACGTCACCGGAGTTGAGGATCGTGTCCATCCCTGCGAAGGAGACGCCGGTGTCGACCGGTGCGCCGAGCTCGAAGGTGTCGCGGTTGGCGACGACCACGAGCTGCTTGCCCGAGACGCCGATCAGGTCCGCACCGGCGCCGTCGACCATGTTGGCGCCGGTGATCCAGCGCATCGACTTCAGGTTCGTGGCGGGGCCCAGCGCGGCGCCGTACGTGCCGTCGCCGCGACCCGGCATCAGCATCACGTTCCCCTTGGACGAACGGGCGACCAGGTCGGAGCGTCCGTCCCCGTTGAAGTCGCCGGCGATGACGCGGTTGTAGCCGCTCCAGGATCCGGCGACGCGCTTGGGCGCGGCGAACCGGCCGGTGCCGTAGCCGGTCTGCAGGAACAGCCGGTTCTTCGTGCGCAGCAGGAGGTCCGCCCGCCCGTCGCCGTTGACGTCGCCGGCGCCGATGAGCTGCCGGTAGTTGCCGTAGCCCTTGCGGGTGACCTTGCGGGCGAAGCCGCCCTTCTCGGTCGCGAGCAACGTGGCCAGGCGCCCCTTGAAGCGGGCCACGAGGTCGTTGCGGCCGTCACCGTTGATGTCACCGACGGCGGTGATCAGCGAGTAGCCGCGCAGCCGGAGCTTGCGGGTGGTCTTGCCGAACTTGCCGTTGCCCTTGCCGACCCGTACCCGGACCACGCCGGACTTGTCGGCCGTCACCAGGTCCGGCAGGCCGTCGCCCGTGAGGTCGGGCGAGACCAGCACGTCGGCGCGCTTGTCCCAGCCCTTCTTGCCCACGACCGTGCGCTTCTGGAAGGACGTCAGGCCACCGGTCGGCAGCACCAGGCCGCGGCCGTCGGCGGCGCGGCGCACGACGAGGTCCGGGTAGGGCGAGGCGTCCAGGTTGTTCTGCGGAGCGGGCTCCGCGATGGGCACCTCGGTCGGCGGGGGCGGCGGCGTGACCACCGGCGCCGCCTGGGAGGCGTACGTCCGGATCAGCGGCAGCTGGGCGTAGAGGTACTTGCCCGGGCAGGCCGTCGAACCGGCGTCGCGGTGCCCGTTGATCGCCTGGAACGTGCCGCGGCCGATCTTCTGCGACGTCGACGCGGGGTTGACGCCGTGCAGCGACAGCTTCCACGCGAAGAGCTGGCCGTAGGCCCGCAGCATCACGTCGGGCGGCTGGACGGTGTCGAAGTTGCCGATCGCCGACATCGCGAAGGAGTAGTCGTTGTAGTTGAGCGTGTGGGCGCCGACGACGGGCTTGTCGATGCCGCCGTAGCGGCCCTCCCAGATGCGACCGAAGCGGTCGACGAGGAAGTTGTAGCCGATGTCGCTCCAGCCCCTCGACTTCACGTGGTAGGCGTAGATGCTGCGCAGGATCGCGGGCACCTGGGCCTCGGTGTAGTTGTTCGCGTTGACCGTGTGGTGGACGAAGCCGCCGCTGATCGTGCCGTAGCGCAGCGCGCTCTTGTTGCGGATGCTCTCGTCGGCGCCCCACTGGGCGCGGGAGTAGATCGTGGGCTGCGCGACGGTCTGCTTGCGCGCGGCCTGCAGGGTGATGCCCTCCGTCGCGGCGTCGGTGCCGTCCTGCTGTGCGTAGTCGTCGTCGTACGACGCGCTGGGGTCCTCGTCGGCGGTGTCGGCCGGCGCCTCGGTCTCGGTCCTCGTGGCCGACCCCGGGTCGACGAGGGCGAGGGAGAGGTCGTCCGGCAGGGCGACGCCGTCGGTGCGGGCCTCGACCTGGACGTCGTCGACGTCGCCGACGAACGTGGGCTCGGTGCCGGGGCGGGCGTTCGCGGCCTCGGCGCTGCCCGCGTCGGGGCCGTGCTCGTCGTGGTACTCCAGGTCCTCCCAGGCGCTCCACTCGTCGCCGCTGCGGGTGCGGACGCGGAGGGTGATCTGGTCCTCCTCGAGCACCTCGCCGCTCTGCCACGTCACGCCGACCGCGCCGAAGGCGTCCACCGGCTGCGGGGTGCTGACCACGCGCGCCTCGGTGGCACCGCCCGCGACGGTGCGCCCGCGGAGACCGGCGAAGCCGCCGGCGGCGCCGGTGAGCGGCACCTCGGTGACGTTCGGCGTGACCGCCTTCGTGGGGACGGTCGCCGACATCAGGGCCGCAGGAGCGGCCTGAGCGGCAGCGGGAGCACCGGGTGCTTCCCCCACGATGTCGAGGGACACGACACCGGAGGCGGGGGTGAGCACGACGAGCACGACACCGAGTGCCAGCACCTGCTGGCAGAGGGTGACGAGGCGGGCCTGAAGAGGACGCATGACAAGACTCCTGCTGTGTGGGGGAAGGTCACACAAGGCAGGAGTTTCACACCAGTCACATCAGTCACGGAAGAGTTTCTGAGTAACTACAAACGTGTAATTTCCAGTCGACACGCCGTTACATCGGTGTAATTCTCGCCGATCCTGCCACGAAATGCGTCGAGCGGTGCGTGAGCCACGTTCCTCAGGCCAAGAATGTGGCTCACGCACCGCTCGGAGGCTGGTGGCCGGCTGCTCGTCTCAGATGTCGGCGCCGAGGCCGTCGTCCTCGCCGGACTCCTCGTCGCCCTCGTCGTAGTGGAGGTAGTGGATGCCCTCCTCGACGTCGCCGTCGAAGCCGAGGCGGCCGTTCTCCATCACCAGGACGCGGTCGCACAGGTTGCGGACCGAGCCGGGGGCGTGCGAGACGTAGAACATCGTCACCCCGGACTTCACGATCTCGTCCATGCGCCGCTTGCACTTGCGCTTGAACGGCCGGTCCCCCACTGCCAGGGCCTCGTCGGCGATGAAGATGTCGGCGTCGACGTTGACCGCGACCGAGAAGCCGAGGCGGGCCTTCATGCCGGAGCTGTAGTAGGCCACCTCGGTGTCCAGGAACTTGCCGAGGTCGGCGAAGTCGACGATCTCGTCGAACTTGCGATCGGTCTCGGCCCGCGACATCCCGAGGATGGCCGCGTTGAGGTAGAGGTTCTCCCGGCCGCTCAGGTTGTTGTCGAAGCCCGTGCCGGTCGCGATGAGTCCCGCGATGCGACCGCGGGTGAGCACCGATCCGGAGTCGGGACGCATCACGCCGCTGATGAGCTTGAGCAGCGTCGACTTGCCGGAGCCGTTGAGGCCCATCAGGCCGACCGCCTCGCCCTCGTGCACCTTGAAGCTGACGTCGTCGACGGCGTTGAAGCTGTCGTGGGTCTTGCGACCGCGGGCCTTGGCCAGGACGGTCTGCTTCAGCGAGCGCTGGTAGGACAGCGTGAAGGACTTGGTGGCGTTCTCCACCGAGATCATGGTGGTCATGCGGGGTCCCTGCGGAAGCGTGGGCTGGAGGAGCGAAGCGGGGGAAGGCCGCGGTTTCGTGGGGTGCTCATCAAAGACGCTCCGGGACCTTGGACTCGAGGCGGGCGAAGATGCGCTGCGACATCACCAGCAGCACGAGCGCGAGGCCCGTCATCACGAGGCCGCGCGTGAACAGGTGGTCGGGCAGGTGCACCGCTGCCGTCGCCTCCGGGTCGCTGGTGGTGCCGGTCCAGAAGCCGCGCTGGATGAGCAGCACCGCCTCCGCCATCGGGTTGAGGAGGTACCAGCTCGCGATCGGCTCCCCGAAGCGCTCGTAGACGAGCGTGAACGGGTACATCATCGGCACGCTGAAGGTGACGAACTGCGTGAGGGTCTGGGCGACCTTGCCGATGTCGCGCATGAAGACGTTGCCGACGCTGAAGAGCAGGCCCAGCGCCAGCCCGAGCGAGGCGGTGAGCGTGAAGCCCAGCAGCGCGGCTGCCATCCCCACCGGGTCGGGTGTCCAGCCGAGGAAGAGGCAGGGCACCACGAGGATCACCAGCATCGGGATCGTGTGCCAGCCCGCCACGAGCATGCGCGCCACCGGGAACATCTCCCGCGGCACCGGCAGCTTGGTGATCAGCGACCGGTTCTGCACCAGCGACTGGGTGCCGCCGTTGAAGGTCTCGGTGAAGAAGTGCACGACCACCATGCCCGCGAACAGGTGGATGGCGAAGTTCTCGATCCCGGCGCCGCGGCCGATCATCACCTGGAACAGGAAGTAGAACATGCAGAACCGGATGGCCGGCTGCAGGTAGCTCCACACCCAGCCCAGCACGGTGCCCTGGTAGCGCGACCTGATGGTGTTGCGCACCAGCATGCTGAGCAGGTAGCGGCGGCGTACGACCTCGCCGAGGCCCGTGGCCGCGGGCGGGGCCAGCGGCAGGGTCTCCAGCTCGGCCCTGGTGCGCCGGGCGGGACCCGATGCTGTCGTGCTCACGGGCGGCTCACTCGGTCTTGCTCGCCGGACCGTCGGCGGGGGTCTCCGCGGGGCGGTCCGCCGGCTCGATCCAGGGCGCGAAGGTCTTCTCCCACGCCTCGGGGGAGGTGATCTCGCCGAGGGCGTCGCGGTACTGCTGGGCCAGGGCCGGCCACTCGCGACGGAAGCGCCTGTGGATCTCGAGCGTGCGCTTGAGCAGGTCGCGGTAGTGGGCCGGGTCGCGCTTGTAGAGCGCGACCGACGAGCCGTCGTTCATCGACACCACGACGGAGTCGTACTTCGCGAGGTTGAACCAGCCGGCGTCCATCGCCGTCAGCTCGGTCTCCGGGTACTCCTCGGCCATCTCCCGGACCGGGCGCAGCTGGCGCAGCGGCGCGAGGCCGGCGGCCATCAGCGTGGCCTTGCGGCCGGGGATCTCGATGTCGGACTTGCCCTTCTTGGGCGGCTTCTTGCGGCGCACCGGCGGCAGCTCGTCGCGGTCGGCGTGCAGCTGGGCGTCGGAGAACTGCTTGCGGAACGCGTTGATCTCCGCCAGCTTCGTGGCGAGCTCGCCGTGCAGCGCGTGCGGGCCCCGCAGCACGTCCTCCATCGCGAGGTGGCGCAGCTCCGCGGTGGAGTACTGCAGCGACGCGAGGTGCTTGACCTGGTGGTTGAGGCTCTCGCGCACCATGCGGCCGCCGCGCTCGTAGGGCGAGTGCAGCAGCGCGGCGATGATCCGGTTGCGGTGGTGGAAGTAGGACTGCCAGTCCACGCCGTCGTTCTTGTCGGTCCACGGCACGTGCCAGACCGCGGCACCCGGGAAGGACACCGTCGGGTAGCCGGCCTGCTTGGCGCGCAGGCCGAACTCGGAGTCGTCCCACTTGATGAAGACCGGCAGCGAGAGGCCGACCTCCTCCAGCACGACCCGCGGGATCAGGCACATGAACCAGCCGTTGAAGTCGACGTCGGCGCGCTTGTGCAGCCAGCGCGAGGAGCGCAGGTTGCGGGCGCCGAAGTCCCACTGGCTGTAGCCGTCGAGGCGGGTCTGCCACCAGAAGCGCCACGGCTGCACGATCTCGCCGAACGAGTGGAGCTCGGAGCGGCTGTAGAGGTTGAACATGTGGCCGCCGACGATCGTCGGGCGCTTGGCCAGGTCGCCGAAGGTGACCGCGCGGATGATGCCCTCGGGCTCGCAGACGACGTCGTCGTCCATCATCATCGCGTAGGTCGCGGTGCCCTTGCGGACGCTCTCGAGCTGGCCGCGGGCGTAGCCACCGGAGCCGCCCAGGTTGCCCTGCACGATCACGCGCAGCTTGTCGCCCAGGCCCGCCTCGGCGGCCGGGAAGTAGGCGCTGTCGGTGACCTTGTCCTTGCCCTGGTCCATCACCATCACGGTGTCGAGGTAGGGCCGCAGCTCCTCCGCGTCGCCGAGCTGGCCCAGCAGCCGGGCGCTCATGTCGGGCAGCATCGTGGTGATGCACACGTCGACCGTGCCGTGCTCGGCGCGGTCGGCCGGGACCTGCGCGGTCCACTCGGCCCCCTCGACGGTGGCGCCGTGGTCGCCGGCGACGACGTCGTACCAGTACCACCCGCCGTCGACGAACGGCTTGAGCGGCAGCGAGAAGGAGAACGACCCGCGAGCGTCCTGCCCCTCCCCCTCGACGGCGGTGGAGTCCACGCGCTGGGCGTGGCCGCGCGCCATCGACTTGTAGACGGTCACGACGGTGCCTGCGCCGACGACGTCGACGGTCAGGTCGACGTCGGTGACGACGGTGTGACGGCGCCAGTAGGAGGCCGGGAAGGCGTTGAAGTAGGTGCCGAACGACAGCGGCTGCGACGGCCGGAGCTCCAGCGCGGTGCGCGAGCGGATCTGGTCGGGGTGCAGCTTCTTGCCGGTCGAGGTCGACTGGCGGATCGCGGCGTTGTTGAGGTCCTTGGCGGCCTTGTCGCCGCCGACCGCGTGGCGGTCGGTGTCGAGCTTGGCGTCCTCGAGGTCGACGTAGAGGGGGAAGACGTCGGGGTCGCGGTCGATCGGCATGATCTGCCGCTGCAGCAGCCTGGTGACGGTTGACGTGGTGCTCATGCGTCGATGCCTCCGCTCGTGAGCTCGGCGCCCTCGGTGAAGTGCGGCTTGAGCTTGTTGTCGTACATCGACAGGGCGGCCCCGATGGCCATGTGCATGTCGAGGTACTTGTAGGTGCCCAGGCGGCCGCCGAACAGGACCATCGGCTCGGCCTTGGCCAGCTCGCGGTACTTGATCAGCTTGGCGCGGTCGTCGGCGGTGTTCACCGGGTAGTAGGGCTCGTCGCCCTCCTCGGCGAAGCGGCTGTACTCGTGGACGATCACGCTCTTGCCGGGCAGGTGGGTCTTCTCCCGCTCGGGGTGGAAGTGCTTGAACTCGATGATGCGCGTGTAGGGGACGTCCTGGTCGTTGTAGTTGACGACGCCGGTGCCCTGGAAGTCGTCGGTGTCGACGACGCTCTCCTCGAGGTCGACGGTGCGCCACGACAGCCGGCCCTCGGAGTTGCCGAAGTACTCGTCCACCGGGCCGGTGTAGATGATCGGCACCTTGCCCTTGTAGTCGTCGGCCACCTCGAAGAAGTCGGTCTCGAGGCGGACCTCGATGTTGGGGTGGTCGGCCATCCGGGTCAGCCACGCCGTGTAGCCGTCGACGGGCAGGCCCTCGTAGGTGTCGCTGAACCAGCCGTTCTGGAAGGTGTAGCGCACCGGGAGCCGGGTGATGATGTCCGCGCTCAGCTCGGTGGGGTCGGTCTGCCACTGCTTGCCGGTGTAGCCCTTGATGAACGCCTCGTAGAGCGGGCGGCCGATCAGGCTGATCGCCTTCTCCTCGAGGTTCGTCGCCGAGGCGGTGTCGAACTCGGCGGACTGCTCCGCGATCAGCGCGCGCGCCTCGTCGGGGGTGTGGCTCTTGCCGAAGAACTGGTTGATCAGCGCGAGGTTGAGCGGCAGGGAGTAGACCTGCCCCTGGTACTTGCCGAACACCTTGTGCCGGTAGTCGGTGAACGACGTGAACCGGTTGGCGTACTCCCACACCCGCTCGTTGGAGGTGTGGAAGAGGTGCGCGCCGTACTTGTGCACCTCCACGTTGGTCTCCGGGTCACGCTCGGAGTAGGCGTTGCCGCCGAGGTGGTGGCGACGCTCGAGGATGAGCACGCGGAGACCGAGCTCCTCGGCGCACCGCTCGGCGATCGTGAGACCGAACAGTCCGGCGCCGACGATGACGAGGTCGGGAAGCTGGTCTGTGTCGTTCGTGGGGCCCTGGGACAAGGGATGAACTCCTTGGGTGAGAAACGCGGGGTGAGTCTATCGAGGGGGGCGTGCGGAAGCCGTCAGGCGGCGCATCCCCCGCGCCGAGGCCATGGCGCGGATCACGTTGCGGGCCTCGGCCCGCCCGCCCCGCACCGGGCTGAGCAGCACCACGACGAGCGTGATCAGCCACGGCTTCAGGCGCACCAGCACGTTCTCCCCGTGGCGCAGGTGCACCACGAAGAGGTTGCGGTACATGTAGAAGCCCTTCCACCCCGACAGGTCGTGCTGCTGGTTGAAGTCGAGCTGGCGGACCAGGACCGCGTCGCGCACCGCCCAGATCCGGTGGCCGGCCCGGCGCGCGCGGACGGCGTACTCCGCGTCGTCGTAGAAGATGAAGAAGGAGGGGTCGGGGAAGCCGACCTCCTCGACCACGCTCCGGCGGGCCATGAAGCCCTCGAACGCGACGTTGTGCACCTCGACGAGCTCCGGCATCGACGCGCGATCGGGGTACGTGCTGTCGACGGTGGACCGCTTCGGCTTGATCGCGAGCGGGTTGCGCAGGTCGAACTCGACGGCGGCCTTCTCGACCAGCGCGCCCGACAGGTCCTCCCGGGTCGCGATGAGGCAGTCCTCGTCGACGCCCATCAGCGCCTCGAGGCAGCCGGCGGCGGGCACCACGTCGTCGTCGATGAGCCAGACGCGGTCCCACCCGGCGTCGTACGCCGCTCGCACGCCGAGGTGGAAGCCGCCGGCGCCGCCGAGGTTCTCCTCGCTCCAGGTGACGTGCAGCGGGAGGTCCGTGCGGGCCTCGAGCACCTGCCGGGTGTGGTCGCTGCTCGCGTTGTCGACCACGATCACGGCGTCGGGGCGCCGCGTCTGGGCAGCGAGGCCGTCGAGGAGCCGGGCGAGCAGGTCGGCGCGGTTGAAGGTGACCACGACGACCGCCACCGTCTCCGTCGACCGGGCGGTCGGGGTCGTCACGACAGGAACCTCCGGTGGCCGTCGAAGTCACCGGCGATGCCGGCCCGCATCGCGCCGACGCTCAGGCGCAGCCGCGACAGGCTCGGCCGGGTGAAGGTGTAGAACCAGGCGGTCTTCACGACGAAGGCCAGCGCGTGCAGCGGGCCGCGGTAGTCGCGGAGGTTGACCAGGTTGTTGCGGGCCATGCAGTAGTGCTTGAGGTCGCTCGGCGAGTCGTTGTAGGTCGTGCGGCCGAACATCATCGGCGTGCCGAGGTTGCCGACGCTGGGGTGGCGCACCGTCGCGGTGACCACCGTGGCGACGCGGGCCCCCGCCTCCTCCGCGCGCAGGCGGTACTCGTGGTCGTCGCCCCAGATGAAGAACTCCTCGCGGGGCAGGCCGATCAGGTCGACGAGCTCCTTGGTGACCAGGACCCCGTTGAAGGGGATCACGATCCCGTCGATCCGGTCCTTCTTCGCGGCGCGGCGTACGTCGTCGACCGCGTGCACGACGCGGGTGCTGCCGGGCAGGCGGATGGGGAACACCAGCCGGTCCGGGTCGGCCTCGTCGACCACCAGGGGGCCCCAGAAGTCGAGGTTGTCGGACTCGACGAGCAGCTGGTCGAGACAGTCGACGTCGGGCAGGCCGTCGTCGTCCATCAGCCAGACCAGGTCGGCGTCGCGGTCGATCGCCCACGCGAGCCCGTCGTGGAAGCCACCCGCGCCGCCGCGGTTGGTCGTGAGGGTGCGCCCGCACAGCGGGACCTCGCCGGTGGTCGGGCGGGCCGCGAGCCACTCCCCCGTGCCGTCGGACGACGCGTTGTCGACGACCAGCACCTCGGCCAGGCCATCGACCTGCCCGAGGCGCTCGACGAGCTTCTGGAGCAGCGGCAGGCGGTTGAAGGTGACCACGACCGCGACGATGCGAGGCAGGGGTCCGGTGGTCACGGCGTACACACTAGGGGCGGCACGGGCGCGCTCAACAAACCGCGCCGACGTCCTCCGACTGGTTGGCGGCGTAGCCGGTGGACAGCGAGCCGAGCGACCCGCCGGTGACGGCCGGGGGCGTGCTGGGCGCCGGGGCGGGCGGCGTCGAGGCAGCACCCTGGTCGGTTGCCTCGTCGGCGGCGCCCGCTGTCGCCTCGTCCTCCGTGGTGTCGGTGGACTCCGTGGACTCGGTGTCCGCCGGCGCGGCCTCGGCGGTCTCGACGGGCTCCTCGGGCGTACGACCCTCTGCCTTCGCGATGGCCGCCTCGACCTTGGCGTGGACCAGGTCGATGTCGGGGTTCGCGGTGTTGACCATGGGCGGCACGAGCGACAGCGACGCGATCTTCTGGCTCTTGGCCTTGATCGCGAGGTCGACGAAGCGGTCGACCTCACCGCGCGGGACGTTGGTGGAGACCATGGCCGAACCGGCGCCGGCGATCTTCTCGAAGTTGCGCAGCGCCACCTGCGGGCTGACCTGCTGCAGCATCGCGCTCATCACGCACTTCTGGCGCGCCATGCGGGAGTAGTCGTCGGAGTCGTGCCGCGCGCGGGCGAACCACAGCGTGTCCATGCCGTTGAGGGTGCGCGTGCCGGGCTCGATGTAGCGGAAGAACGAGTCGCTCGGCAGGCCGACGGGGATCCGCTGGCGCACGTTGAGCTCCACCCCGCCGACGGCGTCGACGAGGTCCTTGAAGCCCTCGAGGTTGACCATCGCCCAGTAGTTCATCTTCAGGCCAGTGATGCCCTCGACGCCCTCGATGGTCGCGTCGACGCCGGGGTTCTCCGACCCCTTGAACAGCGAGGCGTGGTCGAGCGCCCAGGTGGCGAGCCCGTTGAGGTACATCCCCTCCTCGTCGAAGCCGTCGGGGAACTGCTTCTCCATCACCGATCCCTCGGGGAACGGGAAGTTCTGCATGTTGCGCGGCAGCGAGATCAGCACCGCCTTGCCGGTCTCGGCGTCGATGCTCGCCACGGTCATCGAGTCGGGCCGCAGGCCCCACCGGCCGGCTCCCGCGTCGCCGCCCATGAGCAGCACGTTGTAGCGGCCGTGGTGGGCGCCGACCGCCTCGCCGGTGCCGAACATCGAGATCATGAAGTCGCGCTGGACGCTGACGACGTGGGCGCCGAAGAGCAGCGCGCCGGCGACGCTGAAGCAGAGGAAGCCGTTGACGCCCACGATCGCGAGCCGGTGCTGGCGCTGCAGGGTCAGGGGCTGGCCGAGGCGCCAGGCGTCGACGAAGAGGTAGGCCCAGCCGACGGCGAGCGCGATCAGGCCCAGGCGCAGGACCTGCAGCAGGACCGTGCTGGTGCCGGCCCAGAACGCGAGCCCGTGCCAGAAGTACGACGTCACGACCGCGAGCACGCCGACGACGGCCAGCGTGAGCCAGGTCCACAGCGCGATGCGGCCCACCCTGCGGTTTCCGGACACCAGCTGGGCCGATCCCGGGAGGAACAGGGTCATCAGCATCAGCGTCACCGCACGGCGGAACCGGACGCGCTGGGCGCGGTCGACCGTGGTGAACCGCTGCTGGTGCGACCCGGGGGGCGGGACGGACGGCATCGGGGGGCCTCTCTCTGCTGGGGGAAGTCAGCCCGCCCAGTATCACCAGTCACACCCGTCCCACCCGGTCGCGACTCGCCGCAGTCCTCAGACTGTCGGCCCCGGAGTGAAGCGCTCGTCCATGGCCGCGCGGATCGCGGCGTCGGGCTCCCGATCGAGGTAGACCAGCCGGATCGCGTCGGGGTCGTCGTTGCCGGCGTCCGGCCCGCTCCACACGAGGGTCAGGCCGGACTTCTCCGCCGTACGACGCGAGGCGACGTTGATGTCGAGCAGGTAGGCCAGCACCGGTCGGTCGGGGACCACGTCGTGGGCGGCCTCCAACGCGGCGCCGGCCGCCTCAGCGGCATAGCCGCGGCCGCGCACGGACGACTCGAAGCGGTAGTAGAGGTTCCACCAGGGCTGACCCGCCACGACGGCGCACCCGGCCATCCCGATCACCGGACCGGCCGCCGAGTCCCGGACGCACCAGTAGCCGAGACCGTGCGCCCAGTCGACCTCGCTCGCGTCGAGCGACTGCTGCGTCCGGGCGAGGTCGAGGTGGCGTCCCTGCGGGAAGTGCGCCCAGCTCGCCGGGTCGGCGTGGATGCGGTGGAGGTCACCCAGGTCGTCCTGCACCGGCTCGTCCAGCCACAGCCGCTCGGTCCGGATATGGCGCCAGTCGGTCACGCCTCCGCTCACTCCTCGCGGCCCTGGTCGATCTCCGTCTTGCGCGCCAGCCGGTGCGCGCGGCGGATCTCGGCCTCGCGCTGACGTCGTACGTCACCCGTGGTCTCGGTCTCCAGCGGCGGCACGGGGCGCGGGTGCCCCTCCTCGTCGATGGCGACGAAGACGAAGTAGGCGCTGGCGACGTGCACCGGCTCGTCGCTCGCGTTGCCCCAGGGCTGCGCCTCCACGCGCACGCCGATCTCCATCGACGAGCGCCCGGCCCAGTTGACCTGGGAGTAGGTCTTGATGATGTCGCCGACGTGGACCGGCGCGAGGAAGGTCATCTCGTCCATCGCCGCGGTGACCGCCGGCCCGCCGCTGTGCCGGTGCGCCACGGCGCCCGCCGTGGAGTCCGCGAGCTTCATGATCTCGCCGCCGTGGACGTTGCCCAGCAGGTTGGCCTCGCTCGAGTGGGCCATGATCCCCAGGCTCACCCGGCTGTACGACGTGGGTCGCCCATCGCTCATGCACGTACTCGCTTCGCTCCGTGCGCGCACGAGGCACCCGACGCGCAGTGCTGGACGACTCGCTCGCTGCGCTCGCTCATGACCCGCACGGTAGCGTCATCGCCCATGGCTGATCGTCCGCAGGGCTCCGGGGTGCCCGAGAAGGGAACACCCGAGTACGACTGGCTCTACGGGAGCCAGTCCAAGAGCCCGCCGAGCGACGCCACGCAGCGCGTCGAGGCGCAGCAGTCCCAGGGCGGCCGCTCCGACGAGACCCGGGTGATGCCGGTCGCCCGTCGCGAGGCACGCGGCTCGGGCGGCCAGCCGCCCGCCCCTGCACGTACGCCGGCGCCGGCCCCGCCGCCGCGGCCGAAGAAGACGAAGAAGCGCGGCCGGCGTCTCGGCCTCGGCCTGATCCCCCTCGTGCTGATCCTGCTGCTCGTCTACCTCCTGGGCGTCCCGCTCTACCACTGGACGAAGATCGACAAGGTCGACGCCGCGCCCAGTGGCGACCGCCCCGGCGACCAGCCCGGCACCAACTACCTCATCGTCGGCTCCGACAAGGCCGACGACCTCACCGACGAGCAGCGCAAGGCGCTGCAGACCGGCGAGCGCGGCGGCACCAACACCGACACGATCATCGTGCTCCACACCGGCTCCGGCGGCCGCACGATGATGTCGATCCCCCGCGACACCCTCGTCGACGTCCCCGACGGTGGCACGCAGATGATCAACGCCGCCTTCGCGAGCGGCGGCGCCCCCCTGCTTGTCCAGCGGGTGGAGGCGCTGACCGGCATCCACATCGACCACTACGTCGAGCTCGGGTTCGGCAGCGTCATCAACACCGTCGACGCGTTCGGCGGGGTGGAGATCTGCCCGAAGCAGGACATGAAGGACCCGATGGCGCGCCTCGACATCAAGAAGGGCTGCCAGGAGGTCGACGGCCAGACCGCGCTGGCGTACTCGCGCTCGCGCCACGTGACGGCGCTCAGCGACCTCGACCGCGTGGCCCGCCAGCGCGAGGTCATCAGCGCGATCGGCGACGAGGCGCTCTCGCCGTGGACCTTCGTGAACCCTGTGCGCTACTGGCAGATCAACGACGCCGCGACCGGCGCCATCCGCATCGACGAGGACATGAACCCCTTCGACCTCGGTAGGTTCGCCCTCGCCATGACGGGTGAGAGCCAGACCTGCACGATGCCCAACCTGCCGGCGCCGAGCGACCCCAACCGGATCGTCGCCGATCCCGACCGGGCACCCGCGCTGTTCAACGCGATCATCGACGACTCCACGGTGCCGAAGAACGCCTGCACGCCGACGGGCCGCGCTCGCCAGTAGGGCGCCGCTCCTGCTCGACCACCAGCGGTGGTCCAGCCACCTTCCGCACGCCGGACAGGTGGCTGGGCCACCGCTGGTGCGTTCACCAACAATTTCCTTGTCCACGAATCACTCCCGGCGTACGCTTACGATATATCGCGATACGTCACCGATAGTTCACGACGTACCGCTCCACCAGACATCTCCACCACACCATCTCCACCAATCGAGGGAGCACCCATGGGACACCAATGGCCCGGGGCCGACTGGCCCGAGAACAACGACGACAACACGAGCAACGCCGGCGGCGACCGGGGCGAGCGCGACTACCGCCGCCCGGCCGGCAACGACTGGACCAGCTGGGGCCAGGCCCTCTCCGGTGGCGGCGGCCGCGGCCGCCGTGCCGGCGGTCCTCCGCCGTGGCTCGGCGAGATCTTCGGCAACGCGTTCGCCCCGCAGCGCCCGCCGCAGCGCGGCCCGCGGGTGCGCCGCGGTGACGTGCGCACCGCGATCATCGACGTGCTGCACCGCGCCCGGAAGGCCGACGAGTCGATCAACGGCTACCAGGTGATCCAGGAGATCGCCGAGCTCAGCAACGGCGAGTGGCGCCCCTCCCCCGGCTCGGTCTATCCGACCATCCAGCAGCTGCAGGACGAGGGCCTCGTGGAGTCCGACGACGAGCGCGGGCGTCGCACGATCCGGCTCACCGACTCGGGCGCCGCCTGGGCCGAGGAGAACGGCACCGACCTCGCCGCCGTGTGGGCGCCCTTCGCCCGCACCGAGGAGGTCCCCTCGGACCAGCCGTCCGGCCACGCTGACATCAAGAGCGAGATCGGGCAGGTCGTCAGCGCGGTCTGGCAGCTCGCCACCCAGGGTTCGGAGCAGCAGAAGAAGGCCGCCCTCGACGTGCTCGTCGACACCCGCCGCCGGCTCTACGGCATCCTCGCGGACGGACGGGACGGCGAGCGATGAACGCGCCCGATCCGCGCATGCGGATCGCCGACAGCGACCGGGAGCGCGCGATGGGCGAGCTCGCGATGCACTACGCCGACGGGCGCCTCGAGCACGAGGAGTACGACGAGCGGCTGGACGCCATCTGGACGGCCCGGACGCGCGCCGACCTGGCGGTGCTGTTCAGCGACCTGCCCCGCCCCCAGGCCGCGCAGCCCGCACGCACGCCCGTCCGTGCACCGGGCCGACCCGGTTGGCGGTCGAGGTTCCCGCTGCTGCCGGTGCTCGCCGTCCTGATCGTCCTCAGCGTGATCGCTGACGCGCCGTTGTTCCTGCTGATCTTCCCGCTGATGTGGTTCGCGCACCGCCGTCGCGGTCCGTGGGCGCCGCCCCCGCCGGGCCGCGCCGACTACCGGCGCCACGGGCGCCCGCACGGCCGCTAGACCGACCCACCCGTAGGACGGTCCCGTCTGCGACGATGGGGCCGTGACGTGGGAGGCGAGGGTGGTGCGCGCGCGTGCGCCGTACGCCCTCGCCCGCGCCGTGGCGGCGACGACCGTCGCCGTCACCGGCGCCACCACGGCCCACACCTGGGCCGGCGGTGACGTGCCCACCGGCCCCGGCCTGGCGCTGGTCGCCGCCGTGGTCCTCGGTGCGAGCGTGCTGGTCTTCCGGCGCGACGTGCCCGGGTGGGCCCTGCTGCCCGCGGTGGCCGCGGCCCAGCTCGGGGTGCACGAGTCGTTCGGCCTCGTGACGTCCCACGACCACACCGCCGTGGCCGCCCCCGACCCGGGCTGGTCGTGGCAGATGGTCGGCGCCCACGCCTTCGTCACGCTGCTGACCGCCGTGCTGTGGTGGGCCGGCCGACTCGCGGCGTCCTACGCCGTCTCGGTCCACGCGCACCCGGCCCTCCCGGTCCGCACCCGCGTGCCGCGCCGGCCGTCCGGCGCCACCACGCGGTCCTCGCTCGTCCTCCTGCTCGTCTCTCCGCGGCGCGGTCCGCCCCTGGCGGTCCTGTCCGCCTGAGCCCGTCCGGGCTCGGGTGGTCACGCGACCCCAGACCCGCACCACACCCAGGAGAGACATGTCCATCCGTACGTTCGCGCGCCTCGGCGCCTTCCCGGCCGCAACCGCCGCCATCGCCCTCTCGCTCGCCGCCCCGGCGAGCGCGCACGTCACCGCCACGCCGTCGACGGCCGCGGCCGGCGCCTACACCGTCGTCACGTTCAGCGTCGGCCACGGCTGCGAGGGCTCGCCCACCACGAAGATCGAGATCCAGGTCCCGGAGTCGGTGCTCTCGGTGACCCCGAGCCGCAACCCCTTCTACGACGTCGAGAAGACGATCGAGAAGCTCGACGAGCCGGTGGCCGACGCCCACGGCAACGAGGTGACCGAGCGCACCGCGTCGATCGTCTACACCGCCAGCACGCCGCTGCCCGACGGCGAGCGCGACGCCTTCGAGCTGTCCTTCCAGCTGCCCGACGCCGAGGGCGAGACACTGAGCTTCCCCACGATCCAGACCTGCCAGAAGGGCGAGACCGGCTGGACCGAGGTCCCGGCCGAGGGCCAGGACCCCGAAGAGCTCGAGAGCCCCGCACCGGCGTTCGAGATCGTGGCGGCCGAGGCCGGCGGCCACGGGGACGACGCAGCCGCCGAGCCGGCCGCGGACGCAGCAGACGAGGCGGATGAGGCGGGCGACACCGACGCGTCCGCCGAGGAGCCGGCCGACGACGCGGGCGACTCCTCCTCGGCCCTCGGGTGGGCCGGTCTCGTGGCAGGCCTGCTCGGCCTGGCTGCCGGCGGTCTCGCCCTGGCCCGGACCCGCTCGTCGTCGTGACCCCTGCGGCGCGACCGGCGCGGCGGCCCCTGTCCCTCCCTCGGGGGTGGGCGCGGGTCGGCGTCGCGCTGGTCGCGCTCGCGCTCGTCGTGCTCGGGGCCGCACCGGCCTCGGCGCACGCCGAGCTGATCGACACCGACCCGGCCGAGGGCTCCGTCGTGGAGACGGCCCCCGACACCGTCACGCTGACCTTCAACGAGCCGGTGCGGCTGACGTCGCAGGAGATCGCCGTCTACGACGCGGCGGGCGACGAGGTCGGCTCCACCGCCGGCTCCAGCGGCACGGAGGTGACCGTCGACCTCACCGGCGCGGCAGACCTCGCCGACGGCACCTACGTCGTGTCGTGGAACGTGCTCTCCGGCGACGGCCATCCCATCTCGGGCGCGCTGACCTTCTCGGTCGGCGCACCCTCCGTGTCGGTGACGGCGACGCCCGAGCCAGAGAGCTCCTCGACAGCGGTGACCGTGGTCCGCGACGTCGTCACGGTCGTCACCTACGTCGGGCTGCTGCTCGCGGCGGGTCTTGCGCTGTTCCTCGCCCTGGTCCTCCCCCGCACGTGGGCCGGCACCGAGACGCGTGCCCGGCTGCGCCGGCTGCTGCGGTACGCCGCCGCGGCGGGCGCCGCCGGCATCGTCCTGCAGGTCCCCGTCGCGTCGGTCTACGGCCAGGGCCTCGAGCTCACGGACGTCGTGTCGGCGTTCGACCCCGGCCTGGTCGGCAACGAGCTGCTGAGCGCCCTGCTGGTGCTGGTCGGGCTGGGCGTCGCGGCGTGGTCGTCCTCGGCCGCGCCGCCGGACCGGACGCGCAGCCGGCTGCTGGCCGGTGGCGCCGTGGTGGCGCTCGTCGGCCCGTCCCTGGTCGGGCACACCCGCGCCTTCGACCCCTCGCCGCTGCTGGTCGCGGCCGACGTCCTCCACCTGGTGGCGGGTGCGACCTGGCTCGGCGGCCTCGTCGGGCTGGTGGTGTCGCTGCGGGCGCTCGCCGGACGCGAGGTCCTCGCGGCCACCACGCTCGCCCGCTTCTCGACCCTCGCCGGCGGGCTGCTGCTGGCGGTCGCCGCCACCGGCACCTTCCTCGCGTGGCGCATCGTCGGCTCGTGGTCCGGCCTGGTGGAGACCCGCTACGGCTGGCTGCTGCTCGCCAAGGTCGCGATCGCGCTGCTGGTCGCGGCCCTCGGCGGCTGGAACCGCTGGCGCACCCTGCCCGCCGTCGAGCGCGCGGCCGGCTTCGGCGACCGCGAGGCCGCCGCGGCGGCCGTCACGCGCACCGTCCGGGTCGAGGCGGTGCTGCTCGTCGCCCTCCTCGGGATCACCGGGTTCCTGGTCAACCAGTCACCCCGCCCGGCGCCGGTCACGGCCGAGTCCGGCACGACGGGGGTCGGCGTCGCCACGGCCGGCGACCTCCGCGTGCTGGCGGTGCTGGACCCCCGGCGTACGGGCTCCAACACGCTGCTCGTGCAGGTGCAGGACGCCGCGGGCGAGCCGTACGACCCGCCCGCGAACCCGGTCGTCACGCTGCGCACCGAGGGCCTCGACCTCGGCACGGTCGTGGTGCGGCCGATCGCCGCGGGCACCTACCGGGGCGAGGTCGTGGTGCCGCGCGCCGGCGAGTGGGAGGTGCAGGTCGGCCTCGCGCTCAGCCGCTTCGACAACCCGGTCACGACGGTCACGCTGACTGTTCGACCGTGAGCTCCACCGGCACGGTGTGCAGGAAGCCGTCGACGCGCACCTGCGCGAACAGGCGGTAGTCGCCGGGGTCGGGGATCTCGGCGTGGAACGTCAGCTCGGAGCCGGCCTGGGTGACCTCGGGCGGGCCGAGCGGGTGCAGGTGCACCATCGCGCCGGTCTCGCGGTGGAAGCCGGTGACGTGGGCGTACGCCCCGAGGTAGGTGCCGAGCTCGACGGGCCGGCGGGCGGCGTCGCGCACGACCAGACGCAGCTCGCCGTTGGGGCCCGTCGTCGGGGCCTCGGCGACCGACACCGACACCGCCCGGTCGTCGGCGGCGGTGTCGCCCGGGTCGCCCGGCGGGAGGGCGAGCGGGCGGCCCAGCACGACGTGGTCGCCGTTGCCACCCTCGTCGACCGCGATGAACTCCGTGACGACCCGGTAGCCACCGGCGTCCGGCACGTCGAAGGGCGCCGTCCAGCTGCCGTCGTCGTCGCGGGTGGGGTGCAGGTGGCGGAACACGGTGAGGTCGTCGTTGACGACGTAGAGGTGCAGCTCCTTGGTGAGCTCCTCGACGTAGTCGGTGACCGGCTCGCCCTCGTAGTCGTCGATGCGGAAGCGCAGCTCCCCGATGCCGTCGGGCTGCTCGCGGACCTGCAGGCCGGCGAGCGAGTAGCCGACCTCGCTGACGCGGGTGCCGTCGCCGACGGCCATCGACGTGTGGCCCTGGCCGGGCGCGTGGGTGTGGCCCGCCTCGACCTGACCGTCGTCGTCGCTCTCCCCCGAGCTGCACCCGGCCAGCAGGGCGCCGGCGAGCGCGAGCGGGAGGGCGTACCGGACGGCGGGCTTCACGCGCACGATCCTCCCTCACGGCACCGAGATGGTTTCGCCCGGGCGCGTCGGGGTAGCAGTGGCGTACCAGGCGGGGACTGACGAAGGGGACCACATGAGCGTGATCGAGATGAAGATGGGCGCCATCTACCAGGCGGCCCACGACGTCCTGCCCGCGAAGGCAGCGGACTTCTCCGCACGCGCGGACGCCACGTCGGGGGCGATCGACCCGATCGTGGCCCAGCTCGCGCTCGCCGGCAACCACCCGGTCGCCGGTGACCTCGCCGACCTGTCGGTCGAGCTCTTCGTCCACCTGCGCTCGATGGTCCGGACCTTCAACGACAGCGCGACGGCGCTCGACGCGATCGCCGACGACTTCGTGGGCGTCGACGCGGACGCCGAGGCGTGGTTCGCCCAGCACCAGCAGTACGTCGGCGACCCCGAGCTCGCGCCCGAGCCGACCGCTCCGGAGGTGTGAGGTGAGCGGACTCATCGAGCAGCTCGACCCCCTCTTCACGCAGATCGTCGACGGCATCGGCGAGCTGGAGGGCAACGAGTCCTGCGCCGACCTGTTCGACAGCGAGCAGAACCGTCGCGTCGAGGACGGGTGGTGCCACGAGCCGGGCTACTTCACGATCCCGGGGTCGCACCCGTGGGAGACGCAGGCGCTCTACGTCGCGATGCACCCCACCCACCCCGACTGGTACGAGCAGACGGTGACCAACGCCGACCGCGAGCGGCTCATGCAGGAGGCCCTGACGACGACGTGGAACCAGAGCCACGACAGCTGGGTGAACAGCGCCGTTCCCACGGTCTACCGCAGCGCGAGCCAGGACGTCTGGGAGCCGGACCCCTCGGCGATGGAGGCACCGGTGCAGGCCCTCAGCGACCTGACGCGGTGGCTGGCCGGTCAGCTCGAGCCGGGCGCCGGGTGGACCAGCCCCGACGACCCCGAGGCGCCGCAGTGGCTCGCCGACCTGCGCCAGCACTGGCCGGCGACCTCGCAGAGCTCGGAGTCGTTCTACGACTTCTGGAACGACGTCAACGACAAGTGCAGCCTCTACCTCCACGCCGCTGCGCGTCTCGCGTCCTCCAGCGCCCAGGTCGGCGCGGCCCTGTCCGACTACCAGACCAACCTGCTGGAGGCGACCGAGAAGTGCCGTGACCGGGTCACGGAGGCGCTCGAGCAGTGGCAGGCCTGGAAGGACCGGAGCGGCGCCTGGCCGACGGGGGCGATGACGGACAACAGCGGCGCCAAGGACATCCTCGGCCACGTCAGCACGGTCACCGGCCTGGTCGCCCTGTTCCCGCCCGCGGCGGCGGTGAGCGGCGGCGTCAGCCTGGTCACCGGCCTGGTCACCTACATCATCCCGGACAAGAGCATCGAGATGGAGGTGCTCAGCGCCGCCACCGCCTCCGAGATCCACAACGGCTTCCTCAACGACCTCAAGCGGATCGCCGAGGAGATGGGCAAGGCGCTCGACGGCCTGCGCACCGAGCCCCCGGCCGACGCCGGCACCTTCGCGCACCAGGGCCTAGAGTCCTACGCCAACGACGTGGTCGCCAACCGGCGCGACTGGACGCCGCCCACGGTGCACATCTAGGGGCGATCCCTGGCCCTGGTCAGCGGGCCGCGAGGGCGGAGCCCAGGAGCGTGCGCAGGCTCTCGAAGTGCCGCTCGGTGGACTCCTCGTCGTACATCGACGTGTCGGCCATGGAGTAGCCGTGGGGGCCCGGGAAGACCTCGTTGACCGCGGCCAGGCCCGCCTCAGCCATCGCGGCACCGAGGGCGGCGACGGCCTCGGGCGGCATCGACCGGTCGTCGGAGGCGTGCCCGAAGGCGAACGCGGCCCGCGCCGTGGCCAGGGTGAGGTGGGGGCTGTCGGGCCCGTCGGTCACCAGACCGCCGCCGTGCCAGCCGCCGACCGCGACGACGTCCGGGTCCATGCCCGCCGCGCGGACCGCGATGCGAGCACCCATGCAGTAGCCCGTGACCCCGACGGCCTCCCCCGCGGTCTCGGGACGTGAGCGCAGCGCCGACAGGTACGCCGGGAGGTCGCGCGCGAGCAGGTCGGTGGTGAGTCCCTTGACGCGCTCCATGGCGCCGGGCATGAAGGCCTCGCGGGCGCCGGGCTCCCGCAGGTCCGTGCTGGGAGCCAGCTCGGCCGCGGTGCCATCGCGGTGGAAGACGTTGGGGGCCAGCACGGTGTAGCCCCACGACGCGATCCGGTCGGCCATCTCCTCGATCCGGGGCCGGAGGCCGATCGCGTCGATGACGAACAGGACGCCCGGCGCAGGTCCAGCCGCGCTCGGCGCGGTGGCGAGGTAGGCCTCGGCGTCACCGTCGGGCATGGTCAGGGTGAGGGTGGGCACGCTCCGAGGCTAGCCTCAGCGCACCACCGCCACCGGGCACTCCGCGCGCTGCAGCACCCCCTGGCTCACCGAGCCCAGCAACAGGCCGCCGAAGAAGCCGAGGCCGTGCGAGCCGACGACCAGCAATGAGGCACCGCGCGAGGCATCCACCAAGCAGCGGACGGGCGCGACCGGGACCGCCTCCTGCTCGATCACGACGTCCGGGTGGTCGACCCGCATCCCGGCGACGCTCTCGGCCAGCAGCACCTGGCGGTGCGCGAGACCCTCCTGCGCCCGCGGCTCGGCGTTCCACACGTCGGTTGACGGCGCGTGCGTGCGCCAGGCGTGGAGCGCCACCACGGTCTCGCCGGTCCGCTCGGCCCGCCGGCACGCCTGCTCCAGGGCGGCCGAGCTCGTCGCCGAGCCGTCGACCCCGACCACGATGCGGCGGGCGTCGGCGCCGTGCGTGGGGCGTACGACGACCACAGGGCAGGGCGCGTGGCGGGCGAGGTGCTGGCTGACCGAGCCGATGAGCAGGTCCTCGGCCCGGCCGTGCCCCCGGCTGCCGACCACCAGGAGGTCGTCGGAGACCGAGGCACGGAGCAGCTCGCCGGTCACGTGGCCGACGCGAGTCTCCACCTCGACGTCGAGGTCGCCGAACCGCTCCTCGATGCCGGCGAGCACGTCCTCGCCGCGGTGCACCATCTCCGCGCCCCAGGGCGACGTGATCGCATCGTCGACGGTGACGACGTGGAGCCCACGACCGGTGGCGCGAGCCTCCTCGGCCGCCCATCGGAGGGCGAGCTCGGCGTCCGCCGAACCGTCGTAGGCGACCAGGATCCTTCGGGTGGGGGTGCGCGGGTTGTCCATGCCTCAAGCGTGCGCCGCCGGTTCGCTGCCCGACAGGTGAGGACGGCCCGTCCCGGAGGGGTCCAAGGACCCTGCCGACGCCCGCTCCCCCGCCGTACGGTCCCGGTATGGACGAGCCGATCACCCGCATGGGCACCGAGGAGTGCTGGGAGTTCCTGCGCCGCCACGAGTTCGGCAGGCTGGCCCACCACCTCGCCGACGAGGTGCACATCGCGCCCGTCAACTACGCCGTCGACCACGACCCGGCCACGGGCCGCCGGTCCCTGCTGTTCCGGACCGCCGAGGGCTCGAAGCTGCTCGGGGTCGTGATGAACCCCGACGTCGCCTTCGAGGTCGACGAGATCGTCGGGGAGCGCGCCACGAGCATCGTGCTGCGCGGCCGGGCTCGCCGGCTCGAGGAGGACGAGGAGCACCGCGCCGAGAACCTCCCGCTCCGCCCGTGGGTGGCCACGGCGAAGTGGAACGTCGTCGAGGTCGACGTGACCGAGGTCAGCGGACGACGCTTCGAGCTCTCGCGCCCCTGGCAGCACATGACCCCGGACTGACCGGGGCCACGTGCCGGGTCAGGTGCCGCTCACACGGTGGCGGCCTGCGCCGCGCGCCACTCGTCGTACGTCGTGGTGAAGAGGCGCGCGCCGGGTCCCGGGACGAGCTCGTCACCTGACAGCACGGCTCCGAAGTACGTCGCGGCGGGGTCGGCGACCACCGTGCGGGGGTCACCCTGGGCGGTGAGCGCGGCGGCGACGAAGTCGCTCATCCGGACCTTGGACGGCCCCCCGATCTCCTGGATCCGGCCGAGCGGCTCACCGACCGTGATCGGCCCGAGCGCGGCGACGACGTCGTCGGCAGCCATCGGCTGGAAGTAGCCGGTGGACAGGTGGACCTCCTCGCCCACGGTGGCGGCCTGGGCGATGGCGGCGGTGAACTCGTAGAACTGGGTCGCGTGGACGATCGACCAGGGCACGCCGCCGTCGCGGATCAGCTGCTCCTGGGCGACCTTGGCGCGCAGGTAACCGCTCGCCGGGAGGCGATCGGTCCCGACGATGGAGAGAGCGACGTGGTGGCCCACGCCCGCCGCCTTCTCGGCCTCGAGGAGGTTGCCGGTCGAGCGGGTGAAGAAGTCCAGCACGTCCGCGTCGGCGAACGACGGCGAGTTGGAGACGTCGACGACGACCTCCGCGCCGACCAGCACCTCCGCGAGGCCCTCACAGGTCAGCGTGTTCACCCCCGTGTTGGGTGCGGCGGCGACGCCCTCGTGGCCGTGCTCGGTGAGGCGGGCGATGAGCTTGGAACCGATCAGGCCGGTTCCGCCGATGACGACGATCTTCATGGTGTGTCCTTCACGTGGGTGGATGGGTCCGCAGTGATGACCGGACAGCAGCCGTGCTTGTGACACCTGCACCCGCGCGGGTCAGGACATGCGGGTGAGCTTGTCGGGCACCATGACCCACATCAGGCGCTCGATGCCCGCCCCGGACACGTCCAGGCTGAGCACCGCCACCGCTTCCCCGTCCTGCTGGACCAGCACCGACGGCGCCCCGTTGGTTCTCAGCCAGGTGATCGTCGTGTCGGGCCAGAAGACCGGCGCGAAAGCAGCCACGAACCTCGCGACCTGACTGCGGCCGACGACCGGGTGCCTCGCGGCCCGGCGCACCATGCCGGCGCCGTCGGACACGCTCACGACGTCCTCGGCCAGGACGCGCTCCAACGCGGCGAGGTCGCCGGCGCGCGCGGCGTCGAGGAACGCCTCGAGCAGGGCACGGTGCCGAGCGGGGTCGACCGGTTCGGGCGGTCGGGCTTGCTCCGCGGCCAGGTGGCGCCTCGCTCGACTGACCACCTGCCGTGCGTTGGCGCTGGTGGTCTCGAGGACCTCCGCGATGTCGCCGTAGTCGTAGGCGAACGCCTCGCGCAGCACGTACGCCGCGCGCTCGCGAGGCGGGAGGGACTCGAGGATGACCAGCACGGCGACCCCGATCGCCTCCGCCCGCTCCGCCCCGAGCAACGGGTCGGCGCTGGTGTCGACGGGCTCCGGCAGCCACGGACCGACGTACTGCTCGCGCCGCATCCTGGCCGACTCAGCGGTGTTGATCGCGAGGCGCGTTGTCATCGTGGTGAGGAAGCCACCGGGGTTGCGCACCACCGAGCGGTCCGTCTGCTGCCAGCGCAGCCAGGCCTCCTGGACGATGTCCTCGGCCTCGGCGACGCTCCCCAGCATCCGGTAGGCGATGCCGAACATCCGCGGTCGCGAGTCGGCGAACAGCGCCAGGGCGCGCTCGATGTCGTCGTCGGTCCGCTCCGGCTCTGGCATCGGGGCCATCATGCCGGTCGCGACCCGCGCGAGCGTCAGCGCTGGCAGGTGGTGACCGGGTGGTGGTGCAGGACCGGGCGGCTTCGGGCCTCCGGAGCAGGTCAGCACTCCACGACGTTGAGGGCGAGGCCTCCGCGGGCGGTCTCCTTGTACTTGTCCTTCATGTCGCGCCCCGTCTCGCGCATCGTCTTGATCGCCTTGTCCAGCGAGACGAAGTGCGAGCCGTCACCGCGCACGGCCATGCGGGCCGCCGTGATCGCCTTGATCGAGGCCACCGCGTTGCGCTCGATGCAGGGGATCTGGACGAGCCCGCCGACCGGGTCGCAGGTGAGCCCGAGGTTGTGCTCGATGCCGATCTCGGCGGCGTTCTCCACCTGCTCCGGGGTGCCGCCGATGACCTCGGCCAGCCCGCCGGCCGCCATCGAGCAGGCCGAGCCGACCTCGCCCTGGCAGCCGACCTCGGCGCCCGAGATGGATGCGTTCTCCTTGAACAGCAGGCCGATGGCCGCGGCCGTGAGCAGGAAGCGGACGACGCCGTCGTCGTCGGCCCCCGGGACGAAGTGGTGGTAGTAGTGCAGCACCGCCGGCACGATCCCGGCAGCGCCGTTGGTCGGCGCCGTCACGACCCGTCCGCCGGCGGCGTTCTCCTCGTTGACCGCCAGCGCGTAGAGGGTCACCCACTCCATCGCCCCGAGGGGGTCGGCGACCCCGGACGCCCACTCGACCTCGAGCTTGGCCTTCAGCTCGGCCGCGCGCCGGCGTACCTTCAACCCACCCGGCAGCACCCCGGTCGTCCGGCTGCCGCGCTCGACGCACTCCTGCATCACCTGCCAGATCGCCAGCAGCTCGCGGCGCACCTCGTCCTCGGTCCGGCGGACCAGCTCGTTGGCGAGCATCACGTCGCTGATCCGCAGGCCCGTCGCCCGGGTGATGGCGAGCAGCTCGTCGGCCGTGGAGAACGGGTGGGGGACGGGCGTCTCGTCGGCCACCAGCACCCGGTTGCCGACGTCGTCCTCGTCGAGCACGAAGCCGCCCCCGACCGAGTAGTACTCGCGCCGCCTGAGCTCGGTGCCGCCGGCGTCGAAGGCCTGGAAGACCATGCCGTTGATGTGGAACTCGAGCCGCTTGCGCCGGTGCAGCACGACGTCGTCGACCGAGAAGGGCACCGGGTGCTTGCCGGCGAGCACGATGCTCCCCGAGGACAGCACCTCCTGGACCATCGGGTCGGCCGCCACCGGGTCGACGAGGTGCGGCTGCTCACCGGCGAGGCCGAGGACGACCGCCTTGACGCTGCCGTGGCCGTGGCCGGTCGCTCCGAGCGAGCCGAAGAGCTCGACGTGGACGCGGGCCACGCCTGGCAACAGGTCGTCGGCCCGCAGCCCCTCGGCGAACAGGTGGGCCGCCTTCATCGGCCCGACCGTGTGCGAGCTGGAGGGACCGATGCCCACCTTGAACAGGTCGAAGACGCTGACGGTCATGCCGTTCCCTCCGCTGCCGTCGCCGTCGGCGGCCGCACCCACGATGATGATCCAGCGGCGGGCCCAGGGCAAGGGGTTGGTTGCGTACGACGCATCGCATTGCGCACTACGCAACGTGATGCGCCCGACGTATCGGGAGGAGCTCAGAGCTGGCTCTGCACCCCTGCAAGGAGCTGCCGGGCCATCACGATCCGCTGGACCTGGTTGGTGCCCTCGTAGATCTGGGTGATCTTGGCGTCGCGCATCATCCGCTCGACCGGGTAGTCGCGGGTGAAGCCGTAGCCGCCGAGCACCTGGACCGCGTTGACCGTGACCTCCATCGCGACGTCGGACGCGAAGCACTTGGCCGCCGCGCCGAAGAAGGTGAGGTCGTCGTCGCCGCGCTCCGAGCGACCCGCGGCGGCGTAGGTCATCTGGCGGGCCGCCTCGACCTTCATGCCCATGTCGGCGAGCATGAACTGCATGCCCTGGAAGTCGGCGATCGCCTTGCCGAACTGCTGGCGCTCCTTGGCGTAGTCGAGCGCGTAGTCGAGCGCACCCTGCGCGACGCCCACGGCCTGCGCGGCGATGGTGACGCGGGTGTGGTCGAGGGTCTGCATGGCGGTCGCGAAGCCGGTGCCCTCCTCGCCGATCATCCGCGAGGCGGGGATGCGGACCTTGTCGAGGTAGACCTCGCGTGTCGGGCTGCCCTTGATCCCGAGCTTCTTCTCCGGCGCACCGAAGGAGAGGCCCTCGTCGGACTTCTCGACCACGAACGCCGAGATGCCGCCGCGGGTCTTCTTCTCGGGGTCGGTGACGGCCATGACGGTGTAGAACTCGGACTCGCCGGCGTTGGTGATCCACCGCTTGACGCCGTCGAGCACCCACTCGTCGCCGTCGCGGACCGCGCGGGTCTTCATGCCGCCGGCGTCGGAGCCGGCGTCGGGCTCGGAGAGGCAGTACGAGAAGCCGCCCTCGCCGCGGGCCAGCGCGCCGAGGTAGGTCTGCTTGAGCTCCTCGGAGCCCGCGATCTGCACCGGCAGGGAGCCGAGCTTGTTGACCGCGGGGATCAGCGAGGACGAGACGCACGCGCGGGCGACCTCCTCGATCACCAGCACGGTGGCGAGCGCGTCGGCGCCCGCGCCGCCGTACTGCTCGGGCACGTGGGGGGCGTGGAAGTCCGACGCGAGCAGCGCTGCAGCCGCCTCGTGGGGGTAGCGCGCCTCCTCGTCGACAGCCGCCGCGAACGGCGCGATCTTCGCGTCGGCGACGGCGCGGACGGCCTCGCGGATCGCCTGGTGCTCCTCGGAGAGGGCGTAGAGGGGGAACTCGCTCATGGCTCAGGATTCTAGGACGTCCATGCTTTCGCCAGCAGTACTCGGCGGTGTGGCCATGACCACTCGCTCCGGCGCACAGGACGACGAGCGCCCGGCCGGTGCCGAGGCACCGACCGGGCGGTCGATCATGTGGAGCGGGTGGTGAGGTGAGGTCAGCCGACCTTGATGACGACCTTCTTGTCCTTCGACTTCTCGGTGTAGTCGTCACCCAGGTAGAGCACCTTGACCTTGGTCTTGCCGGCCGGCAGCGCCTTCTTGAGCGTGACCTTGACCTTGCCCTTGGCATTGAGCACGCCCTTGCCGAGCGTCTTCTTGCCCTTCATCACCTTGACCTTGCCGGTGGGCACCTCGTTGGCCGCCTCGACGACGACGTTGAGCTTGGTCTTCTTGCCGAGCGGCGTGACCTTCTTGGTCGGCGTCGCCTCGGTGGTCGACTCGTTCTCGGCCAGGATGATCGAGCCGAGGCTGGACGGCGACCCCGGCTTGAAGGCGCACGGCACGTCCGCGAGCATCGTCACGTCGCCCTGCTTCGTCGCGGTGAACTTGAACGCCGACGGCACCACGACGTCGTACGTGCCTCCACCGGGCAGGTTCACCGGGACCGTGGACGCGGGCACCACGCCCGGCGTGGCCAGGGGGTTGGGCGTGTTGAGCGTCAGCGGCGTGTTCGCGGTCGTGGGCACGGCGGTCTGCGGGAAGCGCACGTTCTGCAGCGGCAGCTCGGCAAGGTCCGAGGAGGAGAGCTCATCGAGGGTGGCGACCATGTCGTTCGAGAAGCCACCGATGGTGGTCGCCTGGAACAGCCCCTTCGCGGCGTCGACGACGTCGCCCGGCAGCGTCACGCTGAGGAGCACCGGGATGGCCGGGGCATCGAGCCCGGCGTTGGCGGCAGTCGGCAGGGTGGCCGTGATGGACACCGGGATGTCCCGGGCGCCGAGGCTCGGGAAGGTGCAGGTGTAGGTGGTCGACGCCGTTGCCGCGGTGGCAGTGGGCGCCGCAAGGGCGACCAGCGCGCCGGCGGTCAGCGCGCCGGCAGCAGCGACGGCACCGAGGCGCCGAGATGCGTTGTGGAACATGTGGTGGTGATCCCCTCGTGGGTTGTGATGTGACGACGCCCATCCCAGCACATGTGTCCCTCCCTGCGCTCCAACCAGGGCCGTGTCGCTACCGGTTGGTAACGAGTGCTGCACCTACCCGGCCCTGGCGTGGATCGACATGACTACCGTGGAGCCATGAGCAGCGACTGGCAGGACCCCGCGACCGTCGACCGGATGCTCGACGAGGCGCAGACGTGGGCCGTCGTCGGTCTTTCGGGCGACCCCGGCAGGACGGCGTACACCATCGCCGCCCTGCTCCAGGAGCGCGGCAAGCGAATCGTCCCGGTCCACCCGGTCTTCGCCGACCCGGGAGCTCCCGCGGTGCTCGGCGAGCAGGGTTACCCCACGCTCGCCGACGTGCCGGTGCCGATCGACGTCGTCGACGTCTTCCGCCGCTCCGAGGCGGCCGGCGAGTTCGCCGACCAGGCCGTCGCCGTCGGCGCGAAGGGTGTCTGGTTCCAGCTCGGGGTCGTCGACGCCGACGCGTTCGAGCGGACGACCGCCGCCGGGGTGCCGATGGTGATGGACACCTGTCCCGCGATCGAGTGGAGCAGGCGCCGCCGCTGACGCCGGACGTCGCGACTAGAGCTCGACGGGCGCCTCGGCAATCGTGATGCCGAGCTGTCCGAGGGCCTCCTCGAGCACCCACATCACGTCGAGGGTGTCCTGCAGCGGCATGAGCGGGCTCTCGGTGAGGCCGGCAGCGAGGCAGCGCTGCACCTCCTCGGCCTGGTGGACGTAGCCACGCCCGGTGGGCAGGCGCTCGACCTCGGCGGGCTCCGCCCCGTTGCGTCGTACGACGAGCGCGCTGGGGTGGTAGAACGGCGGAACCACCTCGATCGAGCCCTCGGTGCCCACGACGAGCGCGCGGCCGGGCGTCTGGCTGGCCAGCGTGCAGGTCAGCGACGCGGCCCGCCCGTCGTCGTACGACAGCTGGATGGCCGCCGAGCGGTCGGCGCCGTTGGGGTAGGTCGTGCCGGTCGTCGTGACGCGGTCGGGGCGGCCCAGGAGGTGCTGGGCCAAGGAGATCGGGTAGACGCCGAGGTCGAGGATCGAGCCGCCACCGAGCGCGAGGTCGAAGAGCCGGCTGGCCGGATCGAAGTCACGCTGCGCGCCGAAGTCGGCCTGCACCAGCAGCACCTCCCCGACGCCACCGGCGGCGACGAGGTCACGGAGGTGGGCGACGGCCGGCTGGAAGCGGGTCCACATGGCCTCCATGCAGAACACCCCGGCAGCGCGGGCGGCGGCGACCACCTCCTCGGCCCCGGCCAGGGTGGCCGTGAAGGCCTTCTCGACCAGCAGCGGCGTGCCGGCCTCGATGGCGGCGAGGGCGAGGTCGTGGTGCTGGGGGTGGGGGGTCGCGACGTAGACGACGTCGACGTCCCCGCGTCGGCCGGCCTCGACGAGGTCGCGGTAGGTGCCCGACCCGGGCGCCCCGAAACGCTCCGCGAAGGCCGCGGCCGAGGATCGCGCGCGGCTGCCGACGAACGCGATCTCCGCGTCGTCCGTCAGGACGAGGTCGGAGGCGAAGGCGGCGGCCATCCCGCCGGTCGCGGCGATTCCCCAGCGTGTGGTCATGGCAGGACCCTAGACAGCCCGGCTCACGCGCGGGGCTGCCACACCTCGTCCATCACGTGGGCCGCGATCGCCAGGCTGGAGGTCGCCCCGGGCGACGGCGCGTTGCGCACGCAGGTGACGCCGTCGGCGCGGGTGATCCGGAAGTCGTCGACGAGGCTGCCGTCCCGGTCGACCGCCTGGGCGCGTACGCCGCTGCCGGCCCGGGTCACGTCCGCGACGCCGATGTCCGGGACGTAGCGCGACGCCGAGCGCATGAACGCGCGCTTGGACGCCGAGCCGACGACCTCGTCGACGCCCGTGCGCCAGTGCTCGCGCGCCAGCCGCCAGAACCCCGGCCACGCCACCACGTCACGCAGGTCGGCGGCCGAGATGTCACGGCGCCGGTAGCCCTCGCGTCGCGTGGCGAGCACCGCGTTGGGACCGACCTCGAGCGAGCCGTCGACCCGCCGGGTGAAGTGGACGCCGAGGAAGGGGTAGCGCGGGTCGGGCACCGGGTAGACCATGCCGCGCACGAAGTCCCGCTTGGCGGCGGTGACGCCGAGGTACTCCCCCCGGAACGGCAGGATCGCCGGGCTGCGCTCGCCGTCGACGAGCGCCGACACCCGGTCGGCCTGCAGCCCCGCCGCGACCACCACGTGGTCGAGGCGCAGCGGTGTCGCGTCGCCCTCGACCTGCACGAGGACCGCGTCCCCCTGCCGCCGGATGCCCACGACTCGCGCGCCGAGGCGTACGCCGCCACCTGCCTCGAAGACCTCGTCGGCGAGCGCCTCGGTGATCGCCGGGTAGTCGGTGATCGCGGTCTCCGGGGAGTGGAGCGCCGCCAGACCGCGGGCGTGCGGCTCGACGTCGGTGATCTCCTCGGCCGCGATCCGACGCAGGCCCGGCACTCCGTTGGCACGGGCCGTCTGCTCGAGGGCGTCGAAGCGACCCATCTCGTCGGCATCCACCGCGACGACGAGCTTGCCGCAGGCGTCGTACGCGATGGCGTGCTCGGCGCAGAACTCCCGGAGCAGCTCGCGGCCGCGGGCGCACAGCTGGGCCTTCAGGCTGCCCGGCTTGTAGTAGATGCCGGCGTGCACGACACCGGAGTTGTGGCCGGTCTGGTGCGCGGCGAGCCGGTCTTCCTTCTCCAGCACCACGACCTCGGTGCCCGGGCGCCGGCGGACGACCTCGCGAGCGATCGCGACGCCGAGGATGCCTCCGCCCACGACGCCGACACGCTGCTCCCCCATGGTCGAGACGCTGGTGCCTCACGCGGTCGCCGTCAAGCAACACCGGCGTTCATCCCACAATGGGGGGATGCGCGACCTCCTCGTCCCCGCCGGCCCGGGCCTGCCCGAGGGCCTGGTCGTGCCCGCCGTCGAGCTGGTGGAGCGCTTCTCGAAGTCGCCCGGCCCGGGCGGGCAGTCGGTGAACACCACCGACTCGCGGGTGGAGCTCGAGCTCGACGTCGCCTCCTCCACGGCGCTCACGGACACCCAGCGGGCCCGGGCGCTGCGGCGTTGGCCGTCGGGACGGATCACCGTCACGGCGTCCGAGCACCGCTCCCAGCACCGCAACCGCGTCGCCGCGCGCGAGCGCCTCGCCGACCTGCTGCGCGAGGCGCTGGCACCGCCCCCGCCGCCGCGCCGGCCCACGCGGCCGTCCCGCGGGGCGAAGGAGCGGCGGCTCAAGGCGAAGAAGGAGCGAGGCTCGACCAAGGCCCTCCGCGGCCGGGTGCGGGACCGGGACTAGCTGTATCCAGCCGGCTCAGAAGCCGACGCGGCGGTTGTCGCCGGCGGCGGCACGGCGTACGACGTCGCCCTTCGCGTGGGCGGTCTCGGCGAGCTCCGCCTGGTAGTCGACGAGGCGCTGCTGCAGGTCGGGGTCGCTCGTCGCCAGGATCCGCGCGGCGAGGATGCCAGCGTTCTTGGCGTTGCCGATCGCGACCGTGGCGACCGGGATGCCGCCGGGCATCTGCACGATCGACAGCAGCGAGTCCATGCCGTCGAGGTACTTCAGCGGCACCGGCACCCCGATGACCGGCAGCGGCGTCACGGAGGCGAGCATGCCCGGCAGGTGGGCCGCTCCCCCGGCCCCGGCGATGATCACCGACAGCCCGCGGGTGTGGGCCTGCTGGCCCCACTCGATCATCCCGGTGGGCATCCGGTGCGCGGAGACGACGTCGGCCTCCCACGCCACGCCGAGCTCGGTGAGGATCTCGCCGGCCGCCTGCATGACCGGCCAGTCGGAGTCCGAACCCATCACGATGCCGACCTTCACGGCTGCTGCCTCGTCCTGCTGGGTGTGCGTCTCGCTCATGTCCCTACTCGCTCTCGTTGCCCAGGTCGCCGCGGAACCAGGCGGCGGCGTGCCGCGCCCGCTCGAGGCAGTCGTCGAGGTCGTCGCCGTAGGCGTTGACGTGGCCGACCTTGCGTCCGGGGCGCAGGTCCTTGCCGTAGAAGTGCACCCGCAGCCGCGGGTCACGTGCCATCGCGTGCGGCAGGCCGTCGTACAGGTGGCCGCTGTCGGTGGGTCCGCCGAGGATGTTGACCATCACGGTCCAGCGCTCACGTGGGGCCGGCGAGCCCAGCGGGAGGTCCATGACGGCGCGGAGGTGATTCTCGAACTGGGACGTCACGGCGCCGTCCTGGGACCAGTGGCCGGTGTTGTGGGGGCGCATCGCCAGCTCGTTGACCAGGATCCGGCCGTCGGTCGTCTCGAAGAGCTCGACGGCGAGGATGCCCGTGACGTCGAGCGCACCGGCGATCCGCAGGGCGATCTCCTGCGCCTGACCGGCGAGAGCGGGCGCGAGGTCCGGCGCGGGGGCCACCACCTCGTGGCAGATGCCGTCGAGCTGGGTGGAGGCGACGACGGGGTAGGCCGCCGCCTGGCCGCTGGGCGAGCGGGCGACGAGGGCGGACAGCTCGCGCCGGAAGTCGACGAGCTCCTCGGCCAGCACCTCCACGCCGGCCGCCGCGGCGGTGTCGAAGGCGACCCGGGACTCGTCCGCCGTGCGGACGACCCACACGCCCTTGCCGTCGTAGCCACCTCGGGTGGTCTTGAGCACGCACGGGAAGCCGAAGGCCTCCACGTCGGCGGTCGAGGTGACCACCGCGTTGCGCGGGCACGGCACGTCGAGCTCGGCGAGCCGTCGCCGCATGACCGCCTTGTCCTGGGCGTGGACGAGCGCCTCCGGGCCGGGCCGCACCGCGACGCCGGCGTCGGCGAGCGCGTGCAGGTGCGCGGTGGGGACGTGCTCGTGGTCGAAGGTGACCACGGCAGCACCGTCGGTGACCTTCCGGAGCGTCGGCAGGTCGGTGTAGTCACCCACCAGGTGGTCGGGGATCACCTGGGCGGCCGAGACGCCCTCGGCCTCGGCGAGCAGGCGCAGCGGAAGCCCGAGGGCGATGGCGGGCTGGGCCATCATCCGGGCCAGCTGGCCGCCCCCGATGACGGCGAGCGTGGGAGCGCGGTGCGAGCCGGTCGAGGACACGACCGGAGCCTATGCGACCCCGGCTGCCGTCCCGGCCGCGGTCTCGGCAGTGGTGACGCTGCTCAGCGGGCGACCGGGTCGCCGACCGGCTCGAAGCGCAGGCCGCGCCCGCGGTGGGTGGTGATCAGCGTGGGTTTGCGCGGGTCGTCGCCGAGCTTGCGGCGCAGCCAGCCGAGGTGCACGTCGATGGTCTTGGAGTTCGTGTAGAACGACGTCTGCCACACGTCGGCCATCAGCTCCCCGCGGGTGACGATGTCGCCCGGGCGCGCCATCAGGGCATGCAGGAGCTGGAACTCCTTGCGGGAGAGCCTGATCTCGCGGTCGCCACGCCACACCTGTCGCGAGGTGGGGTCGAGTCGTACGTCCTGCACAGCCAACACGCGGTGAAACGTAGGGACCGCCCGCTCCGCTGGTGGTCCTTATGGGTGAATTGTGGCGAACTGGTCTGGTCCACCTCGAGCGACCCTGCGCTGCGTCAGCGGCGGCGTACGGCCACGGGCTCCACCAGGCCGAAGCCACGCACCGGTCGGGCTGGCAGCCGCCGGTCCTCCCAGTCCTCGTCGGGGAGCAGGTCGGCGGTGTTCTGGTCCACGATCAGCCGGTTGCGACGGGCGACCTGGGTCAACCGCGCGGCCATGTTGACCGGCGGGCCGAAGATGTCGCCGAGCCGCTGGACGACCGGGCCGCTGGCGAGGCCGAGGCGGACGTCGGGCATCTTCGGGTCGCGCCCGATGACGTTGATGATCCCCTCGGCGACACTGACCGCCTCCTCGGCGGTGTTGGTGACGAAGAGGACCGAGTCGCCGAGGCTCTTGATGATCCGGCCCCCGTAGCGGGCGACGACGTCCTGGCAGCGGCTCTCGAAGACCTCGACGAGGTCGCCGATCTCGTCGCGGTCGAGGGTGTTGGACAGCGCGGTGAAGGAGACCAGGTCGGCGAACCCGACGCTGACGTCGATCGTGTGGAGGTCCTCGTCCTTGGCGCCCATCGCCTCGATCCGGCCCACCGCGGCGGCGAGGTGGCGGCGCCAGGCGTAGACGAGGAGCCGCTCGAAGGGCGGGTTGACCTCGTCGATGAGCCTCAGCGCCGACCCGATGCGCGAGCCGGTGGCCTCCTCGCCCGCCTCCATCTCCTCGACGCGGCTGACCAGCGTGGAGACCTCCCAGTCGGCGAGGCGGGCCATGGTCTGGCCGACGCCGCGCGTGAGGTTGACGGCCGTGTCGAAGTCGACGGCGCCCGAGTCGACGAAGCCCATGAGGGTGGAGACGGCCTTGATGTCGGCGGCCGTGTAGGCCTTCTCGCCGCTGAACTCCGGAAAGCCCAGCGCGCGCCACAGCCGGCGGGTCTGCTCGATCGTGACGCCGGTCTCGGCGGCGACCTCGAGGGCGTTGAACGCCGGCTCGCTGCGCAGGATCGCGTGGTCGAGCTGCTCCCCCGGCGCCCCCTGGGGGCCGGTGCCGGGGAGGCCGGCGCGGCGCTTGCGGTCAGGCGCCATCGTCGCGGCGGTCGCCACTCGCGAGGCGGTGGAGCTCGTCGGAGACCTGCAGCTGGACCTGCTCGACGTCGGGGATGTCGTGGAGCAGGACGCTGCCGTCGGTGCTGGCGTCGGAGACGACGAGCGTGCCGCAGCCGAAGATCCGGTCGATCACGCCGATCTCGAAGTCGACGCCGCTGATCCGGTTGAGCGGGATCGTGCGGCCCTCCTTGGCGATGAAGCCGGAGCGCTTGATGAAGCGGCGGTTGGTGAAGGTGTAGGTCGTGGTCAGCCACGACACGACGGGCCGGACCACGAACCAGAGGGCCACCAGGGCCGCCACGATGCCCGCGACGCCGCCCGCCACCGTGGAGTCGGTGAGCCGGCTGAGCACCACCACGGCCGCAATCAGCAGCACGCCCACGAGCACGGGGACGATGAGCGCCTTGACGTGGGACCGGGTGGAGACGACGACGTGCTCACCGGGGTTGAGGAGCTTGCTCGGGAACGCCACGCGCCGATCATGTCACCCGGTGCCCCGGGCTGCTAGGCGGGACGGACGTGCACGACGTCGCCCGCGGCCACCGTGAACGTGCCGTCGTGGGTGCCGACGACCAGGGCCCCGGTGGCGTCGATGTCGAGCGCCTCGCCGCGGCGTACGTCGCCCGCGGGCAGGTGGACGTCGACGGTCCGTCCGAGCGTCACGCACACGTCGGCGTACGCCCGGCGCAGCGACTCGACGTCGTCGAGCAGGCCCTGGAGGCCGTGCAGCGAGCCCAGCACCTGGCCGAGGAGGCCGGTGCGCTCCACCGGCTCGCCGGTCTCGAGCGAGACCGACGTGGCGAGCGCGACCGGGAGCTCGTCCAGGGTCTGGTCGACGTTGATGCCGATGCCGACGACCGCCACCGGGCCGTCGGGTGCCTCGACCCGCTCGACGAGGATCCCGCAGACCTTGCGCCCGGTGCCCGAGCCGTCGTCGACGAGGACGTCGTTGGGCCACTTGAGCGCGACGTCGGGCAGCCGGTCGCCCAGCGCGGCCTGGACGGCGTACCCGGTGAGCAGCGGCAGCCACGGCCACGACGCCGCCGGCACGTCGGGGCGCAGCAGCACCGAGAACGTCAGTGACGAGCGGGCCGGCGTCTCCCATGCCCGGTCGAGACGACCGCGCCCGGCCGTCTGGTGCTCGGTGACCAGCACCAGCCCCGGCTCCTCGCCGGCGCGGGCCCGCTCGGCGAGGGCGGCGTTGGTGGAAGGTGCCGACTCGACGACCTCCACGCGCCAGCCTGCGGGCGTCACCAGCCGGTCGAGGTCGAGGGGTGGGCGCGGTGCCGGGCTGGGCGTCATGGGTCTAGATTGCCCCAGAGACCGGGCCCGGGGCACCACGCCCCGGCAGACCGGACCCCGCGACCAGCCAACAGGAGGCCACGGCGTGAGCGCACAGCCGGGTGAAGGCACCGACGTCCCGTCCGAGTCGGAGATCGACGTCCACACGACCGCGGGCAAGCTCGCGGACCTGGAGCGACGGCTCGACGAGGCGGTGCACGCCGGCTCGGAGAAGGCGATCGAGAAGCAGCACGCCAAGGGCCGCCGCACCGCGCGCGAGCGCATCGAGATGCTCTTCGACGAGGGCACCTTCGTCGAGCTCGACGAGCTCGCGCGGCACCGCTCGACCGCGTTCGGGCTGGAGAAGAACCGGCCCTACGGCGACGGCGTCGTCACCGGCTACGGCGAGGTCAACGGGCGCATGGTGTGCGTGTTCAGCCAGGACTTCACGGTCTTCGGCGGCTCGCTGGGCGAGGTCTACGGCGAGAAGATCACCAAGGTGATGGACCTCGCCATCAAGGCCGGCTGCCCGATCATCGGCATCAACGAGGGCGCCGGTGCGCGCATCCAGGAGGGCGTGGTCTCCCTCGGCCTCTACGGCGAGATCTTCCGCCGCAACGTGCACGCCTCGGGCGTCATCCCGCAGATCAGCATGATCATGGGCAACTGCGCCGGCGGCCACGTCTACTCCCCCGCCGTCACCGACTTCACGGTCATGGTCGACCAGACCTCCGCGATGTTCATCACCGGGCCCGACGTCATCAAGACCGTCACCGGCGAGGACGTGACGATGGAGGACCTCGGCGGCGCCCGGACCCACAACACCAAGTCCGGCAACGCCCACTACATGGCCTCCGACGAGGAGGACGCCATCGAGTACGTCAAGGCGATGCTGTCCTACCTGCCGCAGAACAACCTGGATCCGGCACCGGAGTACGACGAGCGGCCCGACATGGAGTTCACCGACCTCGACCGGGCGCTCGACACAATCATCCCGGACTCCCCGAACCAGCCCTACGACATGCACGACGTGATCACCGCCGCGCTCGACGACGAGGAGTTCCTCGAGGTCCAGGAGCTGTTCGCGCCCAACATCCTCGTCGGCTTCGGCCGCGTGGAGGGCCAGTCCGTCGGCATCGTGGCCAACCAGCCGATGCAGTTCGCCGGCACGCTCGACATCGACGCCTCCGAGAAGGCCGCGCGGTTCGTGCGGTTCTGCGACGCGTTCAACATCCCGGTCCTGACGTTCGTCGACGTCCCGGGCTTCCTGCCCGGCACCGACCAGGAGTGGCAGGGCATCATCCGCCGCGGCGCGAAGCTGATCTACGCCTATGCGGAGGCGACCGTCCCGCTGATCACGGTCATCACCCGCAAGGCCTACGGCGGGGCGTACGACGTGATGGGTTCCAAGCACCTCGGCGCCGACATCAACGTCGCATGGCCGACCGCGCAGATCGCCGTGATGGGCGCGCAGGGCGCGGCCAACATCGTGCACCGCAAGACGCTCAAGAAGGTCGCCGACGCGGGCGGCGACGTCGAGGCCAAGCGAGCCGAGCTCATCGACGAGTACGAGACCACGCTCGCCAACCCCTACATCGCGGCCGAGCGGGGCTACATCGACGCCGTCATCGCACCGCACGAGACCCGCGTGGAGATCATCCGCTCACTGCGGCTGCTCCGCTCCAAGCGGGAGACCCTCCCGCCCAAGAAGCACGGGAACATCCCGCTGTGACCACCGACGAGCCGTCGGCCGAGAACGGTGCCCAGCCACCGGTCCTGAAGATCGTCAGCAAGGACGCGACCCCTGAGGAGATCGCCGCCCTCGTGGCGGTGTTCTCCGCGCTCGGGTCGGGCGGCGGCGAGGCCCCGAAGCGACCCCGGCCGGCGTGGAGCAACCCCGCCCGGGGCGTACGACGCACGCACCGCCACGGCCCCGGCGCCTGGCGGGCCAGCAGCCTGCCGCGATAGATCCGGCCCACCGGCGCCCTCGGATGGGCTGGACCAGTAGGTCAAGGTTCGCCTGACGTTCGACCCACGACCTCCGCCGGCGGCCCGGCCGGACGTACGTTGCCGTCAGCTCAGGCTCCGGTTGGGGGTGGACGATGGCTGGTCGTCGATGGTGGTTGCTGCTGCTCGCGAGCGCGCTCGCGGCGAGCGGCGGCCTCGTCACGGTCCCGGCGTCGGGAGACCCCTCGGACCACGGCCCGCAGGACTCGCGCGCCCAGGCGGCCCGGGCCACGAAGCTGACCCTCGGGGCCAGCCTGGACGAGGCCCACTACGGCACCACGGTCCGGCTGTCCGGCAAGCTCACGTCAGGCGGCAAGGGCCTCAAGGGCCAGAAGGTGGTCCTCAGGCATCGCGTCAGCGGGGCGAAGGCCTGGACCAGGGTCGGCACGGTCACGACGCGCCGCAAGGGCGTCTGGCGCAAGGACGTGCAGGTGCGCCTCCGGGGCTCCTACATGGCGACCTACCGAGGCACGCGGACCTACGCCCCGGCCAGGTCGGCCAAGCAACAGGTCGACACCTTCGCCTTCCTCACTGACTACGCCGTAGGCCCCGGCGGACGCGACGCCTACCGGGACGAGCCGTGGACGTTCACCGGCCGCACCGCACCCGAGCTCGCGGGCCAACCCGTGCACGTGGTCCGTGGCCCGTCCCGGATCTCGACTCCTGTCGCCACCGGCACCGTCGGACCCGGTGGAGCGATCTCGCTCACCCACCGCATGAAGGACGTGGGACGGTACGACTACTGGCTCTCCGTGGACGGAGGGCTGCTGATGTACGGCGCCGACTCGCCGCACACGTCGATCACGACCCGCGCCGTTGGAGCGCCCACCACACCGTCGATCACGACCGCCGAGCTCACCACCGGCGAGCCGCACATCTCCTACCGGGCCGCCCTGGTCGGCGGCGGCGGCGAGCTGACCTGGAGCGTCGTCGACGGCAGCCTCCCGCCGGGACTGTCGCTCTCGCCGGACGGAACGGTCAGCGGCGCCGCGGCGGCCGCCGGGACGTGGACGCCGGTGGTGCGGGCGGCGAACGCCGCCGGCGCCGCCACCCGCGCCGTCACGGTGAGGGTGCCACCCGGGAGCCTGACGGTCACGACGTTCCCGCTCGACGACGCCGCGGTCGGTGCCACCTACCCCGACGGGCTCTACGTGAACAACGGCTGGCAGGAGCTGACCTGCACCCCGTGCCCGGACGGGGCCGACTGGAGCATCACTTCCGGGTCGCTGCCGCCGGGACTCGAGCTGGTGTGGGACGACTTCGTGGACCCGGTCGCGAACTACGTCACCGGCCGGCCCTCCCAGGCCGGCGTGTGGACGTTCACGGTCACCGGCGTCGTGGGCCAGGCCTCGGGGAGCAGGCAGTTCACCATCCGGGTGCTGCCCAGCGCGGCCGACCTGCTGCAGATCGCGGTGAACGCCGCGTCCAACCACCTCCCGGCGGGCACGGTGGGCATGCCGTACAGCCAGCAGCTGAAGGCGAACGTGGCCTCCGGGCTGACCTGGACCTCGCTCGGGTCGCTGCCACCCGGTCTCACCCTCAGCTCCGGCGGTCTGCTCTCCGGCACGCCCACCCTCGCAGGCTCCGGGCCGATCCATGTCGCGGTCACCGACGGCACTCGCTACGACTGGGAGCAGCTCCGCATCGAGGTGCGCCCGGCGCCGTGAGTCCTGTCCCCGCAGCGGTCTAGGGTCGCCCGCGTGACCGAACCCCTCCTGAACGAGCGCCGGATCGACGCCCTCTGCGACGCCTACGTCGAGGACTTCTGCGCCCTCGACCCGCTGACCGCCACCTCGATCGGGGTGGCCGGGCACGAGCACGAGCTGACCGACTTCTCCCCCGCCGGCTTCGACGCCCGCGAGGCGCTGGCCCGGCGCGCCGTCGCCGCCGTCGAGGCCGCGACCCCCGTCGACGACCGCGAGGCGGCGGCGAGGGACGCGTTCCTCGAGCGGACCCGGCTGGAGATCGAGCTGGAGGAGGCGGGCGTCAACCGCTCGCGCATGTCGGTGCTGTGGAGCCCCCTGCACGAGATCCGCGGCGTCTTCGACCTGATGCCGACCGAGGGCGAGGAGGCCGTCGCGGCCATCGCGTCCCGCCTGTCCGGCGTACCTGCCGCCCTCGAGGGCCTGCGCGTGACGCTGTCCGACGAGGCGCGCAAGGGCAACGTCGTCGCGGCGCGGCAGTACGCCGAGGTGGCCGAGCAGGTGCGCCGCTGGACCGGGCAGTCCGGCGAGGCGGGCGACTTCTACCTCGGCCTCGTCGACCGCCTGCAGGGCGGTGACCGCGACGAGCTGCGAGCCCTGGCCGGTGCCGCGAGCGCCGCCACCGCGGCGTTCGGGCTGTTCCTCACCGACGAGCTCGAGCCGCAGGGCGCGGAGCGCGAGGGGGTCGGGCGGGAGGTCTACGCGCTCGCGAGCCGTTACTTCCTCGGCGCGGAGGTCGACCTCGACGAGACCTACGTCTGGGGCTGGGCCGAGCTGCAGCGGCTGTCCGACCTGATGGACGCCACCGCCGAGCAGATCCTCCCCGGCGCCGGCGTCGACGCCGCGGTCGCCCACCTCGACGCCGATCCGACCCGCGTGGTCCAGGGCCGCGAGGCGTTCCGCGAGTGGATGCAGGACCTCGCCGACCGCACGATCACCGCGATGGCCGACGTGCACTTCGACATCCCGGCGCCGATCCGGCGGATCGAGTGCATGCTCGCCCCGACCAACGACGGCGGCATCTACTACACCGGCCCGTCCGAGGACTTCGAGCGACCGGGACGCATGTGGTGGTCGGTGCCCGACGGCATCGAGGACTTCCACCCCTGGCGCGAGGTCACCACCGTGTTCCACGAGGGCGTGCCCGGACACCACCTGCAGGTCGCCCAGACGGCCTACCGCAGCGACACGCTCAACCGCTGGCAGCGGCTGATGTGCTGGTGCAGCGGGCACGGCGAGGGGTGGGCGCTCTACGCCGAGCGGCTGATGGAGGAGCTCGGCTTCCTCGACGACCCCGCCGACCTCCTGGGGATGCTTGACGGCCAGTCCCTGCGCGCCGCGCGGGTGATCGTCGACATCGGCATGCACCTCGAGCTCACCATCCCCGACGACAACCGGCTCGGCCCCGGCGGCACCGCGTTCCACCCCGGTGAGACGTGGACGCCGGAGCTGGGGCTGGAGTTCATGCGGCTGCACTGCCAGATGGACGACGAGGTCATCCAGTTCGAGGTCAAGCGCTACCTCGGCCTCCCCGGCCAGGCGCCGTCCTACAAGGTCGGCGAGCGCATCTGGCTCGAGGCGCGGGCCGAGGTCCGGCAGCGCCACGGCGCCGACTTCGACCTCAAGTCCTTCCACCGCGCCGCGCTCGACCTGGGCTCGCTCGGGCTCGACCCGCTGCGCACGGCACTGGGGCGCCTGTGACGACCGCGCGCGTGCCGCTGGTCCTGGCCTCGGCCTCGCCTGCGCGCCTGGCCACGCTGCGGGCGGCCGGCATCGAGCCGGTGGTCATCGTGAGCGGGGTCGACGAGACCCAGGTCGACGGGTTGCCGCCGGCCGAGCTGGCGCTGCAGCTCGCCGAGCTCAAGTGCGCCGCCGTCGCCGCGCGCGACGACGTACCTCCCCACGCGCTCGTCCTGGGCTGCGACTCGGTGCTCGAGCTCCAGCCGGCCCCCGGATCGGGCGGGCACGGCGAGGCGCTCGGCAAGCCCCGCGACGCGGCCGATGCGCGGGAGCGGTGGCGTGCCATGCGCGGGCGCAGCGCCGTCCTGCACAGCGGGCACAGCCTGCGTGAGGTGGCGTCGGGGCGGGTGGCCGCGGCGACCGGCTCGACCCTCGTGCACTTCGCCGACGTGAGCGACGACGAGGTCGAGGCCTATGTCGCGACCGGCGAGCCGCTGCACGTCGCCGGCGCCTTCACGATCGACGGCGTCGGCGGTGCGTTCGTGCGCGGCATCGAGGGTGATCACCACAACGTGGTGGGCGTGAGCCTGCCGCTGCTGCGCGAGCTGGTCATCGAGCTCGGCCACGCGTGGCCCGACCTGTGGACCTGACCCGCTAACATCCCGGGCGTGGGGAGCGGGGTGCAGGGCACGGCGGGAGGGCCGGAGGCTGATCCTGGCGACCGCTACGGCGTGCGCGAGGAACGGCTGCTCACCGGCGCGACCGTCATCACCTTCGTGCGGACGATCGCCTCGGTGGTGCTGGCGGCCATGGCCGCCCACCAGCAGAGCCTGACGCTGCTGGTCGTCGCCCTCGGCGTCTACTGGGTCGGCGACATGCTCGACGGCTTCTACGCCCGCGTGCGCGACTGCGAGACCCGCATCGGGGCCGTCCTCGACATCATGTGCGACCGGTTCAACGCCGCCGCGTTCTACATCGGGCTCGCGTGGCTGCAGCCCGACCTGTCGCCGGCGATCTTCGTCTACCTCGCCGAGTTCATGGTCATCGACTGCTTCCTGTCGATCGCGTTCCTCGCCTGGCCGATCCGCAGCCCCAACTACTTCTTCGTCGTCGACCGCACCATCTGGCTGTGGAACTGGTCCAAGCCCGCCAAGGCGGTCAACAGCGCGCTCTTCGCCGTGCTGCTGCTCGTCACCGGCTGGATGTGGGTGGGGCTCGTGATCGCCACCGCGCTGCTGGTCCTCAAGTGCGTGTCACTGCGCCGCCTCGCGCAGATCGGCCTGCCGGTACCGGGCGCCGCGGGCTGATGCTGTTCTGGAGCGTCCTGGGCGCCTCGATCGCCTCCGCGTTGCTGCCGCTCATCAACATCGAGGCCATCCTCGTCGTCTCGGTCAGCCAGGCCCCCGGCCACCTGTGGGGACTGCTCCTCGCGGCCACGATCGGGCAGATGCTCGGCAAGATCCTCTGGTACTGGGGCGGCATGCACGTCGAGCGCGCCCCGTGGGTCCACCGCCAGCTCGAGAAGCCCAAGGCGCGGGCCTCGCTGGACAAGTGGCACGAGCGCGCCGAGGGCAGGCCGTGGTTCACGGCCGGCCTGCTGTTCGTGTCCGCCAGCACCGGCATCCCGCCGTACGCCGTCACGGCCGTGCTCGCCGGGACGCTGCGGGTGCCGTTCTGGATCTTCATGCTGACCGGCCTCGCCGGGCGCGGCCTGCGGTTCTGGGCGGTGGTGACGGGGACCTCGTCACTGGTGCACCTGTTCTGAGGTCCCCGTCCGACCCACCTACCTCCGGGTCATTCGGCCGCGGACCACGCCTGGCGGAGGCTGACCCGACCGCCGGTCTGCAGCAGCGCCCGGCGGTAGAGGCGCTCCCCGACCCACACGGTGACCGCGGCGAACGCGGCCAGCAGGCCCAGGGCCAGCAGCGGCTCCCACCACTCCACGCCGCCGGCCAGGATGCGCTTGGGCATCACCACCGCCGAGACGGGCGGGACGAACGACGCGATCACCTGACCGCGGCCGTCGAGCGAAAGCCCGCCGAAGAACATCACGAGCATCAGCATCGTCAGCGGCGTCGACGTCGCCTGCAGGTCCTCCGTCCGCGAGGCGAGCGACCCGGCGACGGCCCACAGGCAGGCCAGGGCGATGAAGCCCGCGAGGAAGAAGCCGATGAACCACGCCGTCGGACCCGACAGCGCCGGGACGTAGGACTTGTAGGACGTGAACGAAAGCCCCACGAGTCCGACGACGAGGTAGACCATCAGCTGGATCACCGCCAGGGCCGTGTTGCCGAGCACCTTGCCGGCCAGGAGGTGCCGTACCGGGATGGCGGCGGCGATGATCTCGACGATGCGGCTCTGCTTCTCCTCGATCACCGACGACGCCAGCTGCATGCCGAAGACGAGGGCGGCGAAGTAGAACAGGAAGACGAACACGAAGCCGACGGCCTCGGCGACGCCCGCCTTCTCGGCGTCGCCGCGCAGGAAGGCCGTGGTCACCGTGCTGCCGGCCTGGAGCGACTCGACCGTCGTCCCGACCTCCGCGGCGTTGTCGGCCAGCACCTGCTGCTGCACGACCACCTCCACGACGTTGGTCAGCGAGCCCTGCTCGCTCGACTCCGAGGTCAGCTGCCAGCCGTCGTCAGTGGGGTGCAGCCAGGCGTCTACCTCGTCCTCGCGCAGCGCCGACTCGGCGGCGGCCCGGTCGTCGACCTCGACGACCGTGACCTCGACGTTCTCGTCCACTCCCGGCGCGGCGTCGGCGACCGCGGTGGCCATGGCGGCCGCGTCCGGCGTGGCGGCCAGGGTCACCGTGTCGGTCCGCTCCTCCTGCCAGGCGCTGAAGCCGATGAACCCGGCGATCAGCACGACCATGAACGCCGTGCCGAGGAGGAAGGACTTGTCGGTGATCCGGGAGACGACCTCGCGGCGGGTCACGAGCAGCCACGCGGGCTCGTCGCGCCGGTCGGTGTCCAGGTCGTCGGGGCTCGACGTGTCGGTGCTCATGCGGTGGCCTCCCGGTAGATCTCGCTGAGGGCCGGGCGGACCCGGACGAACTCGTGGACGTCGCCGCGCCTGGTGGCCTCGGCGACGAGGTGCTGCTCGGCGCCGTCCTGGCGCACCTCGACGAGGGCGCTGGCACCCTCGAGGTCGAGGACCTCCAGCCCGTGCAGGTCACGGACCCAACCGGCGTCGCCGCCGAGGACGAGGCGGAAGCGCGGCACCCCCGCGTCGCGCAGCTCCGCAACCGTCCCGGCGGCGACCCGGCGTCCTTGGGACAGCACGACCAGGCGGTCGCACAGTCGCTCGACGAGGTCGAGCTGGTGGCTGGAGAAGAGGACCGGCACGCCGTCGCGGGTGTACTCGCGCAGCAGGTCGACCATCGAGTCGACGGCCCTCGGGTCGAGGCCCGAGAAGGGCTCGTCGAGCACGAGCGCGCGCGGGCGGGGCAGCACCGAGGCGATGATCTGCACCCGCTGCTGGTTGCCCAGCGACAGCTTCTCGAGGTGGTCCTTGGTCCGCTCGCCCAGCCCGAACCGCTCCAGCAGCTCGGTCACCTGGGTCCGGGCCGCGACCCGGTCCATGCCCTTGAGCTGGGCGATGTAGACGAGCTGGTCGAGGATCGGCTGCTTGGGGTAGAGGCCACGCTCCTCGGGCATGTAGCCGATCCGACGGCGGTCCAGCCGGGTGATCGGCCGGCCCTGCCACAGCACCTCCCCCTCGTCGATTCCGAGCACCCCCATGACCATCCGCATGGTCGTGGTCTTGCCCGCACCGTTGCCGCCGACGAAGCCGGTCATCAACCCGGCCGGCACCTCGAACGACACGTGGTCCACGGCGGTGTTCTCACCGAACCGTCTGGTCAGCTCCCTGATCTCCAGCATGACGTCGACGCTAGTGACGCGCGGCCCGGCGGGGATCCCCCGCGGGACGGAGCTGTGGGGTGGAGGTGGGCGTGGTCGGGGTGTCGGCGCGACCCTCCTGGCTCACTCCTCCGTCGGGAGGATGAGGCCGGCTTCGTAGGCGTAGATGACCGCCTGCACGCGGTCGCGCACGTGCAGCTTGGCGAGCACGTTGGACACGTGCGTCTTGACCGTCGCCTCGCCGAGCACGAGCGTGCCGGCGATCTCGCCGTTCGACAGTCCCCGGCCGAGCAGCACGAGCACCTCCCGCTCGCGGGCGGTGAGCAGCGCCAGCTCCTTCGGCTCGGCCCGCTCGGTCGCCACCGGTCCCGCCCCGGCGCCCGCTCCCCCGGCCATCTTGCCGATGACCCGGCGGGTCACCTCCGGCGCGAGCAGCGCGTGTCCGCGACCTGCGGCGCGTACGGCGTCGAGGAGCTGCTCCGGACCGGCGTTCTTCAGCAGGAAGCCACTGGCGCCGGCCCGAAGGGCGTCGAAGAGGTAGTCGTCGCGGTCGAAGGTCGTCACGATGACGACACGCCCGAGGTCGTCAGCGACGAGGTGGCGGGTGGCCTCGATGCCGTCCATCCGCGGCATCTGGACGTCCATCAGCACGACGTCGGGGCGGGTCGCGCGGGCCCGTTCGATCGCCTCGAGGCCGTCGGCGGCCTCGCCGACGACCTCGATGTCGTCCTCGACCGAGAGGACCATCGCGAAGCCCGACCGCACCATGGCGTGGTCATCGACGAGGAGCACCGTCAGCGGGCGTTCCATCACGACGCCCCGAGGGGGTAGCGCACGCGGACCCGGTAGCCGCCCGTCACCCGGGGCCCGATGTCGACCTGCCCGTCGTGGGTGGCCGCCCGCTCGCGGATGCCGAGCTGGCCGAGCCCGCTGCCGGAGGTGCCGTGACGCGGCCGGCCGTTGTCGACGACCTCGACCTCGGCGTACGACGTGGACTCGTCGACCCGGACGACGACGGAGACGGTGTCGGCGGTGCTGTGTCGTCGTACGTTGGTCAGCGCCTCCTGGACCGTGCGGTAGATCGCGAGCCCGATGCCCCGGGGCAGCCGGCTCGCGGCGCAGGTCGGGTCCTCGACGACGTCGAGGTGGACGGTGAGACCCTCCTGGCTCGCCTGGGCGACCAGCTCGGGGAGGTCGCCGACGCCCGCCTCGGACGTACGCGTCCCGCCGGCCGGGTCCGACCCGTCCTCGCTGCCGTCAGTTGGTCCTTCGCGCAGCGTGCCGAGGAGTCGCCGCATCTGCGCGAGCGCGTCGCGGGAGGCGTCCTCGACGTTCGCGAGGGCCGTACGCGCTGCCTCGGGGTCGCGGTCGAGGACCCGGCGGGCAGCACCTGCCTGGATGCCCATCGCGGAGACGCTGTGGGCGACCACGTCGTGCAGCTCGCGGGCGATGCGCAGCCGCTCGTCGACGACGGCCTGCTCGCGCAGGCGGCCGGCCTGCGCGGTGATGGTCGCCGCCTGCTCCTGCAGCCGCAGGCGTTGCCGGGCCGCGCGCCACGACACCCCGCCACCGACGATCGCCCCGCCGAAGTAGATGACGTTGACCAGCAACGTCATCGCCACCGCGGACGGGATCGGCGGGAAGAGCCCGACCCGGTCGGCCTGGTCCATCTCGTCGATCATGTCCTGCGCCGCCGAGCCCACGGCGAACTGCCAGGTGATCCACGCGAACATGAAGAGCACGATCGTGCCGATCACCACCACCATCGCGCGCCGGTCGCGGGCGTACGCGACCCCGGACAGGAGCGCGACGAAGTACACGATCTGGAGCGACACCTGCCCCATGACCTCCGGCATCGACACGCCGGCGACGAACATGTGCAGCGCGGCGAGGCTCGCGACCACCAGCGGCCAGCGGCGGCGACCCAGGAGCAGTGCCGCACCCGTCGACACGGCGAGCCACTGCGTCCAGACCGGGACGTCGGTGTGCTCGAGTCCGCCCGCGCTGCGCACCAGCTCGAGCGCGAGCAGGCTGACGGCCTCGACGCTGGCGGCCAGGACGACGTCCTGCCGCCCGACCCGCGGCCGGGGACGCTCCCACTCGTCGTCCACGCCGAACCACGTCAGGGCGCGCTGGCTCGTGCTGGGCATGGGGCGAGCGTAGGGGGCGAGCGGTGCGTCCGGATCCGTCGGGAGGCGGAGATGACGGACCACGAACCGTCCACAGGTCGCCGTCGGGCGTCGCCGTCCACAGGCGTACGCCACGCGTGGTCGTGGCTGTCCGGGCTCGATGCTTCCGTGGTGCCATGACCACGAGCCCGCTGCCGAGCACCCCCGCCGCCGCCGTCGCAGCGACGCGCTCGGAGCTGCGGGGCATCGTGGCTGCAGCGCTGGAGCTCGACGCCCCCGTCCTGGTCGACCTCGTCGCCGAGCTCGAGACACTCGGCCGCACGGTGTCCGCGGCGCAGGCGGAGTTGACGGCTCGCCTCGACGCGCTGCTCACGCAGGAGCAGGCCGACGCCGGGGTCCGGGCCGAGGAGCTCGGCAAGGGCGTGGGCAACGTGGTCGCCGCAGCCCGCCGGGAGTCCCCGCACCGCGGCCGGCGGCACCTCGGCCTCGCCAGGGTCGTCCAGACCGAGCTGCCGCACACGTGGGCGGCCTGGCAGGACGGCCGCATCGACGAGTGGACCACGACCGTGATCGCGCGGGAGACCGCCTGCCTGCCCCTCGCCCACCGCCTCGCCGTGGACGAGGTCGTCGCCGGCGACCCTGACGCGCTCGAACAGCTCAGCCCCCGGAGGCTGTTGGCCCGGTTGCGCGCGGAGGCTGAGAGGCTCGACCCGGCGGCGTGCGTGGCCCGCCGTCGCCACGCCGAGTCCGAGCGCCGTGTGACCCTGCGCCCGGCGCCCGACTCGATGACCTGGCTGACCGCGCTGCTGCCCGTCAAGGAAGGCGTCGCGGTCTACTCGACGCTCACCCGTGTGGCCGACCGGGCCCGCGCCGCGGGCGAGGAGCGCGGACGTGGTCAGGTGATGGCCGACGCGTTGGTCGCCACGATGCTCGGGGTCCCCGCGTCCGACACCGAGCCGGCCGTTCCCGCCACCCCTGTCGCCCTCGGCGTCGTGATGACCGACGCCGCACTGTTCGGCGGCGCCGACGACGAGGCCCACCTCGACGGGTTCGGCCCGATCCCGGCCGAGCTCGCGCGGGAGATCGTGTGCGGCGCCGTCACCGCGGAGGAGGAGGTCAGCATCCGGCGGCTCTACGCCTCGCCCACCACCGGCGAGCTCGTCAGCATGGACGCGCGCACGCGCACCTTCCGCGGCAACCTCGCCCGGTTCGTCCGGCTCCGCGACCGCACCTGCCGGACCCCCTGGTGCGACGCCCCCGTGCGGCACGTCGACCACGTCGAGGCCCGCGAGGACGGAGGTCCCACGTCGGCCCGCAACGGGCAGGGGCTGTGCGAGGCCTGCAACTACGCCAAGACCGCACACCGCTGGCGGTCGAGAACCGAACCGGACGGCAGCGTGACCACCACCCTCCCGACCGGCCACCGCCTCACCACCCGGCCGCCGCCGGTCGCCACGATCCGGCGCAGGGTCCTGCCGGCGCTGCACATCGAGTACGTCCTGACCGGCTGAGCCCGGCCGGCTGCCAGACTCCCGCCCATGACCGTCGTCGCGTCGCTCGTGCTCTTCGTCCTCGCCGCGCTCGCCGAGATCGGTGGCGCTTGGCTGGTCTGGCAGGGCGTCCGCGAGGGCCGCGGCTGGATCTGGGTGGGTGCCGGCTTCATCGCCCTCGGGCTCTACGGCCTGGTCGCCACGCTCCAGCCCGACGCCCACTTCGGACGGATCCTGGCGGCGTACGGCGGCGTGTTCGTCGCCGGCTCGCTGGCCTGGGGGATGGTCGTGGACGGCTTCCGGCCCGATCGGTACGACGTGACCGGCGCGCTTGTCTGCCTGGTCGGCGTCGCGATCATCATGTACGCCCCGCGACCCGCCTGACGGACCGCTACTCGACCGGCAGCCCGAGGCCCCGCGCGATGAGCATCCGCTGGACCTCGGACGTCCCCTCGCCGATCTCGAGGACCTTGGCGTCGCGGTAGAACCGCGTCACGGGGTACTCCTCCATGAAGCCGTAGCCGCCGAAGACCTGCGTCGCGATACGGGTCGCGGTGACCGCCGACTCGGTGGCGTAGAGCTTGGCCACGGCGGCCGCCTGCTTGAACGACGCCGTGGTGACCGACGACGAGCCCGCGTCCATCGCGTCCTTCATCGCCGCCGCCTTGTAGGTCAGCAGCCGCGACGCGTCGAGCATCACCTGCAGGTCCGAGACCTGGAAGGCGAGACCCTGCTTGCGTCCGATCGGGCCGCCGAAGGTCTGCCGCTCGCCGGCGTACTGCAGCGACATGTCGAGGCACGCCTGGATGCACCCGACCCCGAGCGCGGCGATCGCAACGCGACCGTCGTCCAGGGTCGCGAGGAACTGCGCGTAGCCGCGGCCCCGCTCACCGAGAAGGTGCGATTCCGGCACTCGCGCGTCGCTGAACGACAGCGGGTGCGTGTCGGAGGCGTGCCAGCCGAGCTTGTCGTACGCCTTCTCCGCGACGAAGCCGGGCGTGTCGGACGGGACGACGATCGTCGAGATCTCCGGACGCCCGTCGGCCCGCTCGCCGGTGCGAGCGGTGACCGTGACGAGCGAGGTGATCTCCGAGCCGGAGTTGGTGATGAACTGCTTCGACCCGTTGACGACCCACTCGCCGTCGTCGAGCACCGCCTTGGTCTTGGTCGCCCCGGCGTCCGAGCCCGCGCCGGGCTCGGTCAGCCCGAAGCCGGCGATCTTGTCGCCGGCGACGAGCTCGGGAAGCCAGGTCTTCTTCTGCTCGTCGGTGCCGTAGGTGAGGATCGGGTTGATCCCCAGACCGACCGCGGCCTCGAGCGTGATGCCCATCGACTGGTCGACACGACCGATCTCCTCGATCGCCAGGCACAGCGAGGTGAAGCCGCCGTCCTCGCCCGCCATGCCCGCGCCGCCGAACTCCTCAGGAGCCGTCAGCCCCATCAGGCCGAGCGCGCCCATCTTCTGGACCACGTCGGTCGGGAAGTGGTGGTCGCGGTCCCACTGCGCGGCGTGCGGCGCGATCTCGGCCTCGGCGAAGTCGCGGACGCTGCGGCGGAACTGCTCGTGCTCGGGGGACAGCTCGAAGGTCATGCCTCGCACCTTAGCGCCGGAGGTTAGCGATCGCTAACCCCCACGACCGCTTCCTGTGGGACGCTCGCGGGATGGAGGTGGCAGCGCACCTGCCGCAGGTCGCGACGAGCGGCGACCGTCCCGACGTGGGCCGCGTACGGGACGTGGTGGACGCCGCCCGCGACCTCGGGCTGGCGGCGGTCTGCGCCAACGACCACCTCACCTTCCACCGACCCTGGCTCGACGGGCCGACCCTCCTCGCCGCGGTCGCCGACCGCGCCGGTGGGATGGAGCTCGCCACGACGGTCGCGCTGCCCTCGCTGCGCGGCCCCGGCCAGCTCGCCGCCACGCTCACCACCCTGGCCACCCTCGCGCCGGGCCGGGTCGTCGCCGGTGTCGGGGCCGGCTCGTCGGCGGCCGACCACGCCGCGGCCGGGGTGCCGTTCGACGACCGCTGGCAGCAGTTCGAGGAGTCGCTGCACGTCCTGCGCGGGCTGGTGAGCGGCGGATCGCTGCCAGCCAGGTGGGTCGAGATCCTCGACGGTTCCAGGCGGGTCGAACCACCCGAGCCGGTGCCGATCTGGGTCGCCAGCTGGGGGTCACCCGCCGGGCTGCGGCGCGTCGCGCGCTGGGGCGACGGCTGGCTCGCGTCGGCGTACAACACCTCGCCGGAGGCGTTCGCGGAAGGACGTCGGCGACTCACGGAGGAGCGCGCCCGCCTCGACCGCCCGGACCTCCCCGCCGCGGTCGCGACGATGTGGACGTGGGTCGCCGACGACCCGGCGGACGCGGAGCGCGTGCTCATCGACGTGCTGGCGCCGCTCGTCAGGCGCGACCCGGATGAGCTCCGTGACCGGGTGTGCGTCGGGACCCCGGAGCACTGCGCAGCGCTGTTGGGGCGGTACGCCGCGGCGGGCTGCTCACGGATCCACGTCTGGCCGCTCGGCGACGAGGTGGCCCAGCTCGAGCGGCTCGTCGGCGACGTGCTCCTCAGCATCGACGCCTGAGCCGAGCCATCGAAGGCATGTCAGAGCCGCCGAGGGAGATCCGGGCGGTGGTCGAGCAGGCCGGCTTCGGCTCACTGCGCAGCGCCATCGAGACGCCGTTCCACCGGGTGATGGAGGTCCGTGTCGCGGTGTGACGGACGCGATTCCACGCCCCCCGCCGTCCGGGTCTAGAGTTAGGGCAGCCTAAGCAAAGTAAGGACGCCCCCTCGTGACGACTCCCCCCCGCCGCGCGACCAAGCGCGCCAGTGTGGCCCTGGCCGCGACCCTCCTGACCGCCTCCACCCTGTCCGGGTGCGGCGTCTTCGGGTCGCCCGACCTCGTCGTCTACAACGCCCAGCACGAGGAGCTCCTCGACGAGATCGTGCCGTTGTTCGAGGAGCAGTCCGGCCTCGACGTCGAGCTGCGCAGCGGCAAGGACCTCGAGATGGCCAACCAGATCGTCGAGGAGGGCGAGGACTCCCCCGCCGACGTGTTCCTCACCGAGAACTCGCCCGCGATGAGCATCGTCGACAACGCCGGCCTGTTCGCCGAGCTGCCCGAGGCCGCCACGGCCACGATCCCCGACGAGTACGTCCCCGCGGACCGCGCGTGGACCGGCTTCCTGGCCCGCTCCACCGTCGCGATGTACAACACCGACACGATGACCGAGGCCGACATGCCCGCCTCGATCCTCGACTTCGCCGACCCCGAGTGGAAGGGCCGTGTCGCCTTCTCCCCGACCGGTGCCGACTTCCAGGCGATCGTGTCCGCCGTCCTCGAGCTCGAGGGCGAGGAGGCCACGGCCGACTGGCTCGCCGGCCTCGAGGAGAACGGCGTGGTGGTGCAGAACAACCTCGTCGTGATGCAGTCCGTGGACTCCGGCGAGGTCGACGCCGGCATCGCCTACCACTACTACTGGTACCGCGACCGCCAGGAGAACGGCAGCGACTCCGACAGCTCGGCGCTGCACTTCTTCGGCAACCAGGACCCCGGCGCGTTCCTCAGCATCTCCGGCGCCGGCATCCTCGACAGCAGCGAGCACAAGGACGCCGCCGAGGAGTTCGTGACCTGGTTGACCAGCACCGCCGCGCAGCAGGCGATGGCGGAGTCGTACGCCCTGGAGTACCCGCTCAACCCCGACGCGAGCCTCGACCCCGCGGTCAAGCCGTTCGACGAGCTCGAGCCGCCCACCGTCGACGTGGCAAGCCTCAACGGGCCGCAGGTGACCGAGCTGATGACCGCGGCAGGCCTCCTCTGACCACGTACGCCGCCCGGACCGGGCGTCGCGCACCGCGGCCACTGCTCGTCGCGGGGGCGGCGGTCGCGGTCCTGGCGCTGGTGCCGTTGGCCTACGTGGCCTTCTACGTCGTGGTCATCGGCCCCGTCGACCTCTGGCACCTCCTGGCCCGCCCGCGCATCGCCGAGCTGCTGCGCAACACCGTCACCCTGGCGATCGCGTGCATGGCCGCCACCGCCGCCCTCGGCGTCTCGCTCGGCGTCCTCGTCGAGCGCACCGACCTGCCCGGACGCCGCCTGTGGCACGGCCTGCTCGTCGCACCGCTCGCCGTCCCCGCGTTCGTCAACGGCTACGCCTGGGTCTCGCTGGACCGCAGCGTCCACGGTTTCACCGGCGCCTTCACCGTCGTCACGCTCTCCTACTACCCGCTGGTCTACCTCCCCGTCGTCGCGATGCTGCGCCGCCTCGACCCGGCACTGGAGGAGTCGGCCTGGTCGCTCGGCCACTCCCGCGCGCGCACCTTCCGCACCGTCGTCCTCCCGCAGCTGCGCCCCGCCCTGCTCGGCGGCGCGCTGCTGGTCGGGCTGCACCTGCTGGCCGAGTTCGGCGCGCTGTCGCTGCTGCGCTTCCCGACCTTCACCACCGCCATCTACGACCAGTACGGCTCGACCTTCAACGGCGCCGCCGCCACCGCGATGGCCGTCGTCCTGGTCCTGCTCTGCCTGGTGCTGCTCCTCGCCGAGCTGCGGCTGCGGGGCAACCGGAGGTACGCCCGGCTGGGCCGTGGCGCCGCCCGCGGCGCCGTACCCGTCGCGCTCGGCCCGTGGCGCTGGCCGCTCGTCGGCGTCGTCGGCGCCGTGGTCGTCCTTGCCCTCGGCATCCCGGCCTTCTCGCTGGTGCGCTGGTTGGTCGTGGGCACGTCGACCGAGTTCCCGATGGCCGAGCTGGCCGAGGCGCTCGTCGCGACCGTCGCGCTCGCGCTCGCCGGAGCGGTCGCCACGACGCTCGCCGCGATCCCGGTGGTCTGGCTGGCCGTGCGCCACCGCGGGTGGGCGAGCACCGTGATCGAGCGCAGCACCTACATCGCCAACGCGCTGCCCGGCATCGTCGTCGGCCTCGCCCTCGTCGTGGCGTCGCTGCGCCTCGTGCCGGCGATCTACCAGACCGCCGCCCTGCTCGTCGCGGCGTACGTCATCCTCTTCCTGCCGCGAGCCGTGGTGACGGTCCGCGCCGGGCTGGAGCAGGCGCCCACCGTGCTCGACGACGTCGCGCACAGCCTCGGCACCGGTCCGCTCGCGACCGCACGCCGGGTGACCCTGCCCCTCATCGCGCCGAGCCTCGGCGCGGGCGCCGCGCTGGTCTTCCTCGCGATCTCGACCGAGCTCACCGCGACCCTCATGCTCTCCCCGATCGGCACGCACACGCTGGCCACCGAGTTCTGGTCGGCCTCCTCCGAGCTCCGCTACGGCGCCGCGGCCCCCTACGCGCTGCTGCTGGTGCTCGTATCGATCCCCGCCACGGTGCTGCTGATGCGCTCCGACAGCCCCGCCACCCGCACGGAGAGGGTTCCGGCATGAGCTCGCTCACGATCACCGGCGTCACGAAGTCCTTCGGCTCAGGCGCCTCGGCCACCCGCGCCGTCGACGACGTCACCCTCCACGTGCCGCACGGCTCGTTCACGACCGTGCTCGGCCCGTCGGGCTGCGGCAAGACGACCCTGCTGCGGCTCATCGCCGGCTTCCTGGTCCCCGAGTCGGGCAGCATCGCCTTCGGCGACACGACCGTCGCCGGCGACGGCGTACGCCCCGTGGCCCCGCAGGCGCGGCGCGCTGGCTATGTCCCCCAGGAGGGGGCGCTCTTCCCGCACCTCGACGTGGCCGCCAACATCGCGTTCGGCCTGTCGCGGGATGCGCGCGGAGGCCAGGAGGGTCGCGACCGCGTCGTGGAGATGCTCGACCTCGTCGAGCTGCCGGCCGACTTCCGCGACCGTCGCCCGGACGAGCTGTCGGGCGGCCAGCAGCAGCGCGTGGCGCTGGCCCGCTCGCTCGCGCCGCAACCCGCCGTCGTTCTCCTCGACGAGCCGTTCTCCTCCCTCGACGCCAGCCTGCGCGGCAGCACGTCGCGGGCCGTGCGCCGCGCCCTCGAGGCGACGAACACCACCGCCCTGCTGGTCACCCACGACCAGAACGAGGCGCTCTCGCTCGCCGACCAGGTCGCCGTGATGCGCGCCGGCCGGCTGGTGCAGTCGGCGACACCGAGCGAGGTCTACCTCTCCCCCAACGACCCGCAGGTCGCCGAGTTCGTCGGCCGCGCTGTCGTGCTGCCCGGCACCGCCACCGACGCCCGCGCGACCTGCTCGCTGGGCGAGGTCGTGCTGACCGAGCCGACCACCGGGCCGGTCGCGCTGATGATCCGCCCCGAGCAGGTCTTCGTCGACCTCGCGCACGACGAGGGCGTGCGCGGCACGGTCGAGGAGGTCAGCTACTACGGACACGACTGCGCCGTGCAGGTCCGCCTCGACGACGGCACCTCGGTCCTCGCGCGGATGGCCGGTGTGCGCCACCCCGGCCCCGGCGACACCGTCCACCTGCGCGTCACCGGCCTGGTCCGGGCCTACCACCCGACGGGCACGCCGTGACGCTCACGTCGCCCCAGCCCGCGCTGCACCCCATGCCGGCCCCCGCGCCCGACCTGGCCAGGAGGGTCGCGCCGGCTGACGGCCCGGTCCTCGACCACGCGCGCTTCGGCGCCGCTCCCGCCGTGCTCGCCGGCGACGAGGTCCTCACCCACGCCGACCTCGCCCGGCGGGTGGCAGACCGCGCGGCCACCTGGGGTCCGGCCCGCCGGCTCGTGCTGGTCGAGGGCGCCAACGACCTCGACTCGCTCGTCGGCTACCTCGCCGCCCTCCAGCACGGCCACGTCGCCCTCGTCGTCCCCGACGGCCGGCCCGCCCAGCGCGACGCGACCATCGCCGCCTACGACCCGGACGTGGTGTGCACGCCCGGCACCCGCGACGACGTACGCCGCACCACGAGCGCGCACGACCTGCACCCCGACCTCGCGCTCCTGCTGAGCACCTCCGGCACCACCGGCTCGCCCAAGCTCGTGCGGCTCTCCCGCGACAACGTCGCCAGCAACGCCGCGGCCATCGCCGACTACCTCGCGCTCACCCCCGCCGACCGCGCGGTCACCACCCTGCCGCTGCACTACTGCTACGGCCTGTCCGTGCTGCACTCCCACCTCGCGGTCGGCGCGAGCGTCGTGCTGACCGACCTGAGCGTCGTCGACGCGTGCTTCTGGGACCTGTTCGCACGCACCGGCGTGACCGGCCTCGCCGGCGTGCCGCACACCTTCGACCTGCTGGCCGCGAGCGGCTTCGAGGACCGCGACCTGCCGACGCTGCGACGGGTCACCCAGGCCGGCGGCCGGCTCGCACCGGAGGACGTGCGCCGCTGGAGCCGCTCCGGACGCAGCCGCGGGTGGGACCTGGTGGTGATGTACGGCGCCACCGAGGCCACGGCCCGGATGGCGTGGCTGCCGCCGGACCTCGCCGAGCACCACCCCGACAGCATCGGCGTCGCGATCCCCGGCGGGCACCTGCACCTCGACGAGTCCGTCGACGACCGGCCCGGCGTCGGGGAGCTCGTCTACACCGGCGCCAACGTGATGCTCGGCTACGCCGAGGAGCCCGCCGACCTCGCCCTCCCGCGCGTGACGACCGAGCTGCGCACCGGCGACCTCGCCCGCGAGCACGACGGTCTCTTCGCCGTGGTGGGACGACGCAACCGCTGGGGCAAGGTCTTCGGCCTGCGCATCGACCTCGACGCCGTCGAGCAGGGCCTGCGCGCCGACGTCGACCGGCACGCCCGGGTCGTCGCGACGGACCGCGCCGTCCACGTCTTCCTCACGAGCGGACGCGGCAGCGCCGCCGCGCGCACGCTCGTGGCCGACCGGTGCGGCGTACCCCCGCACGCGGTGCGGGTCACCGTCGTGCCGCAGGTGCCGCTCACGAGCAGCGGCAAGCCCGACTACGCAGCCCTCGGCACGCTCGCCACGCAGGTCGAGCGGGAGGAGGGCGCGACGGCCTCACCCGACCGTCACGCCCGCAGCGTCCGCGCCGACGTGGTCCGCGTGCTCGGCCGCCCCGACGCCACCGACGCCGACTCGTTCGTCTCGCTCGGCGGCGACTCGCTGTCCTACGTCGAGCTCGCGACCCGGCTCGCCGACCACTTCCCGCTCGGGCTGCCCGCCGGGTGGCACGTGCGCGGCATCGGCGAGCTCGAGCGCCTCGCGACGGCCGCCGACGTCCGGAGCGACGCCGACGCCGACGCCGACGAGCGAAGCGGCACCTCCGCGGCCACCGGCCGCCCGCGACGCCGCGCGACGTACCTCGACACGACGGTCGCGCTGCGGGCGCTCGCGATCCTGATCATCGTCGCCAGCCACGTGGACCTCGTCGGCCTCGAGGGCGGCGCCCACCTGCTCCTCGCGCTCGCCGGCTTCAACTTCGCGCGCTTCCAGCTCTCCGCGCCCGGCGGTGCCCGCACCCGGCTGCGGCACGGCCTCGCCGGCCTGGCCCAGCTCGTCGTACCGGCGGTGCTGTGGGTCGGCGGCGTCGCGCTCGTGCTCGGCAGCTACGACCTCACCACCGTCCTGTTCGTCCGCGAGGTGGTCAACGGCTCGGAGTGGGACGACCAGTGGCAGCTGTGGTTCCTCGAGTCGCTCGTGTGGCTCACCGCCGCCGCGCTGGCCGTGACCACGCTGCCGGTGCTGCACCGCCTCGAGCGACGTACGCCGTTCCGCTTCGCGCTCGGCGTGCTGGCCGTGGCGACCGTCGCCCGCATCGCCGAGGTCGGCCTGCGCGCCGGCCCGACCGAGCGCTACACCACGCTCGTCGTGGCGTTCTTCTTCGCCCTCGGCTGGGCGGGCGCGCGCGCCGCGACCACCCGGCAGCGCCTGGTCGTCTCCGGCCTGGCCCTCCTGCTGGTCGTCGGCTTCTTCGGCGAGGTGCACCGCGAGGTCATCGTCGTCGGGGGCTTCCTGCTGATGCTGTGGTGCCCGCACGTGCCGGTCACGCCGCTGCTCGCGCGGGTCGCGGGGGTGCTGGCCACGGCGAGCCTGTTCATCTACCTGACCCACTGGCAGGTCTACCCGCCCCTGGAGGACGCGGGCCACCAGTGGCTCGCGCTTGTGGCGTCCCTCACAGTGGGGATCGCCTACGCGTACGTCGTACGGCCCGTGCACCAAGCAGTCGGTCGCGCCGTGCTCGGGTCGCGGTAGCCTGCCGAACGGTACGCCCTCCGGCTGCCCCCGCCGCCCAGCCCAGTGTCATCGCCAGGAGTCCTCGCGTGAGCTTGAAGAAGGTCCTCATCGCCAACCGCGGCGAGATCGCCGTCCGCGTCATCCGCGCCTGCAAGGACGCCGGGATCGGGTCGGTCGCGGTCTACGCCGACCCGGACCGTGACGCCCTCTTCGTGCGGCTCGCCGACGAGGCCCACTCCCTGGGTGGCGCCACCCCGGCCGAGTCATACCTCGACATCGCCAAGATCATCGCGGTCGCCGAGAAGTCCGGGGCGGACTCGATCCACCCCGGCTACGGGTTCCTCGCCGAGAACGCCGAGTTCGCCCAGGCCGTCATCGACGCCGGGCTGATCTGGATCGGTCCCCCGCCCGCCGCGATCGAGGCGCTGGGCGACAAGGCCCGGGCCAAGCACATCGCCGACAAGGCGAAGGCCCCGCTCGCCCCGGGCACCAAGGACCCGGTCAAGGATGCCGACGAGGTCGTCGAGTTCGCGAAGGCCAACGGGCTGCCGGTCGCGATCAAGGCCGTCTTCGGCGGCGGCGGCCGCGGCCTCAAGGTCGCCCGCACGCTCGAGGAGATCCCCGACGCCTACGAGTCCGCGGTCCGAGAGGCCGTCACCGCCTTCGGCCGCGGCGAGTGCCTGGTCGAGAAGTTCCTCGACAAGCCCCGCCACGTCGAGACCCAGTGCCTCGCCGACCAGCACGGCAACGTCGTCGTCGTCTCCACCCGCGACTGCTCGCTGCAGCGCCGCAACCAGAAGCTCGTCGAGGAGGCCCCCGCCCCGTTCCTCACCGACGAGCAGGTCGCCGAGCTCTACGCGTCGTCCAAGCGGATCCTCACCGAGGCCGGCTACCACGGTGCCGGGACCTGCGAGTTCCTCGTCGCGCAGGACGGCACGATCTCCTTCCTCGAGGTCAACACCCGCCTCCAGGTCGAGCACTGCGTCTCCGAGGAGGTCACCGGCATCGACCTCGTCCGCGAGATGTTCCGCATCGCCGCCGGCGAGGAGCTCGGCTACGACGACCCGGAGATCCGCGGCCACTCGATCGAGTACCGCATCAACGCCGAGGACGGCGGCCGCAACTTCATGCCCGCCCCCGGCACCCTCACCCGCTGGCACGCCCCGGCCGGTCCCGGCGTACGCCTCGACGGCGGATACGACCAGGGCGAGACCATCCCGGGGTCCTTCGACTCCCTCATCGCCAAGCTCATCGTCACCGGCCGCGACCGCACCCAGGCGCTCGAGCGCTCCCGCCGCGCCCTGGACGAGTTCGTCGTCGACGGCATGCCCACCGTCATCCCGTTCCACCGCGCCGTGGTCCGCGACCCCGCCTACGTCGGCGCCTCGACGCCCACCGGCGACGGCGAGTTCACCGTCTACACCCAGTGGATCGAGACCGAGTTCGACAACCAGATCGAGCCGTACGCCGGCGACGCCGGCGAGGCGGAGGAGCAGGGCGAGCGGCAGAAGGTCACCGTCGAGGTCGGCGGCCGACGGCTCGAGGTCGTGCTGCCCGCCGGGCTCGGCGGACTCTCCGCAGGAGGGTCGGGCGGCGCAGGTGGCGCGAAGAAGGCCAAGCGGTCGGCGAAGAAGGCCGGCGCAGCAGCGTCCGGTGACGCCGTCACCTCCCCCATGCAGGGCACGATCGTCAAGGTCGTCGTCGCCGACGGCCAGGAGGTCGCCGAGGGCGACACCATCGTCGTCATGGAGGCGATGAAGATGGAGCAGCCGCTGAAGGCCCACAAGGCCGGCACCGTCACCGGCCTGCAGGCCGAGGTCGGCGCCACCGTCACCAACGGCGCCGTGATCTGCGAGATCAAGGACTGATCGCTCGCGGACGTCATGGCCGCCGGTCGCCTAGGCAGCCACACGCCATGACGTCCCCGCCCGCTCGAGCCGCCGCCCGTGAACCAGTTAGATAGCAAGCACTCACTTTCTATGTGACACTGGTGCGGTGACCACCACCTCCGCCCCGCGCCGTACGCAGGCGCAGCGTCGCGAGGGCACGATCGGCGCGCTGCTCGAGGCGACGGTGACGTGCCTGACCGAGCGGGGGTACGCCGCCACCTCGACCTCCGCGGTCTGCGCGGAGGCGGGCGTGAGCCAGGGCGCCCTCTTCCGCCACTTCCCGACCCGGCAGGCACTGCTGGTCGCGACCGCGGAGCACGTGGCGAACCGCAACGTCGCGGCGTTCCGCGCCACGACCGAGGAAGCGGCCGTCGACACCGTCGACGACGTGGCGGACGTGCTGACCCACCTGCGCGCGGCGGTGCTCTCCCCCACCAACCAGACCTGGCGCGAACTCCTCGTCGCCGCCCGCGCCGACGCCGGCCTCCGCGAGGCGCTGCTGCCGGCGCGCGAGGCGCTGCACGCGCAGATGCTCGACGTGGCCGCCGACCTGTGGGCCGACCGCCTGTCCGCCGACGACCTCCCGGCCGTCCTCAGCATCGTGGTCAACATGCTCGACGGACTCGCCTTCTCCGTCCTCGACCCCGACCCCGCGGCCGCTCCCGGCCGCACCGCCGAGCGGGCCCTGCGCCTGCTCGCCGAGCTGATCGTCCACCGCTACCCCGAGCAGGAGCCCCGATGACCGACCCCACCACCCCCACCGACGGCTTCACCCCCGACGTCATCGTGGTCGGCGCCGGCCTCGCCGGGCTGGTCGCGACCCACGAGCTCGCCCTCGCCGGCAAGCGCGTCCTCGTCCTCGACCAGGAGAACCGCCACAACCTCGGCGGGCAGGCCTGGTGGTCGCTCGGCGGGCTGCTGTTCGTGGACAGCCCCGAGCAGCGCCGGATGGGCATCAAGGACTCCCCCGAGCTGGCCTGGCAGGACTGGCAGGGCTCGGCCCAGTTCGACCGCCTCGGCGACGGCACCGACGGCCCCGGCCGCGGCGAGGATTTCTGGCCGCAGCGGTGGGCGAAGGCGTACGTCGACTTCGCCCACCGTGAGAAGCGCGCCTACCTCCACGACCTCGGGCTCAAGTCGCTCCCCTTCGTCGGCTGGGCCGAGCGTGGGGACGGGCGGGCCACCGGGCACGGCAACTCGGTCCCGCGCTTCCACCTGACGTGGGGCACCGGTCCCGAGGTGGTGCGGATCTTCGCCGAGCCCGTCGAGCGTGCCGAGGCGCAGGGGCTCGTACGCCTCGTGTTCCGCCACCAGGTCGACGAGCTGGTCGTCGAGGACGGCACGGTCGTGGGCGTGCGCGGCACCGTGCTCGCCGACGACGACGCCGAGCGGGGCGTGAAGTCGACCCGCGAGGCGGCCGGCAGCTTCGAGCACCGCGCCGCCGCTGTCGTCGTGACGAGTGGGGGCATCGGCCACAACCACGAGCTGATGCGGCGCAACTGGCCCACCGAGCGCGTCGGCACGGCCCCGGAGCACATGATCTCCGGCGTGCCCGCCCACGTGGACGGACGGATGCAGGGCATCGCCGAGGACGCCGGCGCGACGATGGTCAACAAGGACCGGATGTGGGCCTACGTCGAGGGCATCCACAACTGGGACCCGGTGTGGCCCGACCACGCCATCCGGATCCTGCCCGGCCCGTCGTCGATGTGGTTCGACGCCACCGGCCGGCGGCTCGAGGGCATGTCGGGCGTCCCGGGCGCGGACTCGATCGGCGCGATGAAGCAGATCCTGAGCGCCGGGCACGACTACTCGTGGTTCGTCCTCACCCAGTCGATCATCGAGAAGGAGTTCGCGCTCTCCGGCTCCGAGCAGAACCCCGACATCACCGGCAAGGACCTGAAGTTCCTCGCCCAGAGCCGGCTCGCGAAGGGCGCCCCCGGTCCGGTGGAGGCGTTCAAGGAGCACGGCGTCGACTTCGTCGTGGCCGACACCCTCGCCGACCTGGTGACCGGGATGAACGAGCTCGCCCGCGGGCCGGAGCTCGACGTCGACGACCTCGAGCGGCACATCGTCGCGCGCGACCGCGAGGTCGACAACGCCTTCACCAAGGACATCCAGGTGATGGCGATCCACAACGCCCGCCGCAGCCGCACCGACAAGCTGATCCGCGTCGCGAAGCCGCACAAGATCCTCGACCCGGCGCACGGCCCGCTCATCGCCGTCCGCCTCAACATCCTGTCCCGCAAGACGCTCGGCGGCCTCGAGACCGACCTCGACGGCCAGTGCGTGGCCGCCGACGGCACCCGCGTCCCGGGCCTGTACGCCGCGGGCGAGGTCGCCGGCTTCGGCGGTGGCGGCGTGCACGGCTACAACGCGCTCGAGGGGACCTTCCTCGGCGGCTGCATCTTCTCGGGCCGCGCCGTCGGGCGGGCGCTCGCGCGCTAGCCGCGGCGTTCGACCACCTTCGGCCCAGTCAGTGCGGACTGTGCGTGCACAACGTCATGGCGAGCGGTCGTCCGGACGACCGCTCCTCATGACGTCCGGCCCTTCTACGCCAGACCCACGCTCTCGACGAGCGCGGCGAGGTGGTGCTCGAACAGGTCGGCGGGGTCGGTGAAGGTCGTCGAGCCGTACTGTCCGAACACCTCCCAGGTCACGCACCCGAACAGCGCGGCCCAGGCGAACAGCCCGCGCGCGACCAGCTGCTCCGGCACGGTGAGCCCCATCTGCTTGCGGATCCGGGCCAGGTCGCGCGACAGGCGGCGCGGGGCGAGCGGTGCCTCGTCCAGCGAGATCGCGCCCGCCTGCCAGGCGTCCTCCCAGACCTCGACGAGGCGTACGACGACGCGGGTGCCCGGTCCCGTGGTCTGCTCGGCAGGCGCCTCGTAGCCTGGGACGGGGCTGCCGAAGAGCAGGGCGTACGTCGCCGGCTCGGCCAGGCCCCAGGCGCGGACGGCGCGGCCGATGGCCGTCATCCGGCCCGCGTGGTCGGACCGGTCGACCTTCGCCAGGGCCGCGTCGACGGCGTCGCCGAGCTCGTCGTAGCCGTCGACCACGAGCAGGGTCAGCAGCTCGTCGCGGCTCGCGACGTAGCGGTAGACCGCCGACGAGACGAGCCCGAGGTCGCGCGCGACGGCGCGCAGCGACAGGGCCGCCGCGCCCTCGGTCGCGAGGTGCTCGCGGCCGAGACGGACGATGTCGCGCATCGTCTGGACGCGCGCCCGGGCACGCGGTGAGAGGTTCGCAGGGGTCTCGGACGAGGAGTCGACCATCCGCCCATCCAAGCACAACGAGCGAGCGGTGATACCGAATGTGAGCACTGCTCTTGTTTTGATGCGGCACGCGAGGCATGATGGTCGAAACGAGAGCACCGCTCTCCCAATCCGAGGAGCACCCATGACCGTCCACGTCGTCACCGGAGCCGGCCCCGTCGGCTCGACCGTCGCCCAGCAGCTCGCCGACGCGGGCGAGCAGGTCCGCCTGCTGACCCGCTCGGGCAGCGGCCCGGTGCACCCGCTCATCGACCGCCGCCGCGTCGACGTCTCCCGGCTCGATGCGCTGACCGGGGCCCTCGAGGGGGCGGTCGCGGTCCACCACTGCATCCACGGCTCGGCGTACGACGCCCGCGTCTGGCGCGCCGAGCTGCCGAGGGCCGAGCGGGCCGTCCTCGAGGCGGCCGGTCGCGTCGGGGCGGTCGTGGTCTTCCCCGAGAGCCTCTACTCCTACGGCCCGGTCGACGGCACGATCACCGAGTCGACGCCGCGCACCGCCACCACCGGCAAGCTCGGCGTCCGCACCGAGCTGCTCGCCCAGCGCGACGCCTCCGCCACCCCGACCGTCAGCGTGGCCGCCTCCGACTTCTACGGTCCGCTCGTGCGCAACGCCCACGCCGGCGAGCGCATGGTGCCGACGGTCCTGGCCGGGCGCACGATGCGCGTGGTCGGCAGCCCCGACCAGCCGCACTCCTTCACCTACGTCCCCGACCTGGCCGCCGCGATGGTCGCCGCCGCCGCTCGCCCGGACCTGTGGAACTCGTTCCTCCACGCTCCCACCGCCGCCCCGGTCACCCAGCGGCGGCTCGTCGAGCTGGTCGCCGAGGCGGGCGGCGTGCGCGCCCCCAAGGTGTCGTCGATCCCGGTGTCCGTGCTCGGCGCGGTCGGCCTGGTCTCCCGGCAGATGAAGGAGATGGCCGAGACCGGTTACATGTTCGCGGAGCCCTTCGTCATGGACTCGTCCGCCAGCGAGGAGCGGCTCGGGCTCGGGCCCACCCCGCTGGCCGACGGCCTGGCCCGGACGGTGGCGTGGTGGCGCGCCCAGCAGGAGGAGGCCGCGTGACGAGGGTGCGAGCCGACCGGCGTACGGACGGGTAACCCAGGTCACATCCGTCTCTCGATAGCGTGCGCCCCATGTTCTCCAAGGTGCTCGTCGCCAACCGTGGCGAGATCGCAGTCCGGGCCTTCCGTGCGGCGCGCGAGATCGGTGCGCGCACGGTGGCCGTCTTCCCCCACGAGGACCGCGGGTCCGAGCACCGGATGAAGGCCGAGGAGGCCTACCAGATCGGCGAGGAGGGGCACCCCGTCCGCGCCTACCTCGACCCGCAGGCCATCGTCGACGTCGCGGTCCGCTGCGGCGCCGACGCGATCTACCCCGGCTACGGCTTCCTGTCGGAGAACCCCGCCCTCGCCGAGGCGTGCGCCGCTGCGGGCATCACCTTCATCGGTCCCAGCGCCGAGGTGCTCACCCTCACCGGCAACAAGGCGCGCGCGATCGCCGCGGCCAAGGCCGCCGGCGTACCCGTGCTCGAGTCCGTCCCACCGTCGACCGACGTCGACGAGCTCCTCGCCGCCGCCGAGCAGATCGAGGCGCCGCTCTTCGTCAAGGCCGTCGCCGGTGGCGGCGGGCGCGGCATGCGGCGCGTGGAGGACCGCGCCGACCTCCGCGACGCGATCGAGACCTGCATGCGCGAGGCCGAGGGTGCCTTCGGCGACCCGACCGTCTTCATCGAGCAGGCCGTCGTCGACCCGCGCCACATCGAGGTCCAGATCCTCTCCGACGGGACCGGGTCCGAGGACGGTGTCATCCACCTCTACGAGCGCGACTGCTCGGTCCAGCGCCGCCACCAGAAGGTCGTCGAGATCGCCCCGGCGCCCAACCTCGACCCCGAGATCCGCGACCGCATGTGCGCCGACGCGGTGCGCTTCGCCCGCGAGATCGGCTACAAGAACGCCGGCACCGTGGAGTTCCTCCTCGATCCCAGCGGCAGGTACGTCTTCATCGAGATGAACCCCCGCATCCAGGTCGAGCACACGGTGACCGAGGAGGTCACCGCGGTCGACCTCGTGCAGTCGCAGATGCTGATCGCCGCGGGCGCCACCCTCGCCGACCTCGACCTCACCCAGGACTCGGTGCAGCCGCGCGGCTTCGCGCTCCAGTGCCGGATCACCACCGAGGACCCCGCCAACGGCTTCCGGCCCGACACCGGGAAGATCACCACCTACCGCTCCCCCGGCGGCCCGGGCGTGCGCCTCGACGGCGGCACCACCTACTCAGGCGCAGAGATCAGCCCGCACTTCGACTCGATGCTGGCCAAGCTCACCTGTCGCGGCCGCACCTTCGAGGCCGCCGTCCAGAAGGCCCGTCGCGCGCTGCTGGAGTTCCGCATCCGCGGCGTCTCGACCAACGTCGGGTTCCTCCAGGCCGTGCTCGCCGACCCCGACTTCGCCGCCGGCGGCGTCACCACGTCCTTCATCGAGGACCACCCCGGCCTGCTCACCGCGCAGGTCGGGCGCGACCGCGCCACCAAGCTCCTGGCCTACCTTGCCGACGTCACCGTCAACCAGCCCCACGGCGCCGCTCCGGTGACGGTCACCCCGGCCAGCAAGCTCCCGCAGCTCGACCGGTCGCAGCCGGTGCCCGACGGCACCCGCCAGCTGCTGCGCGCGGTCGGGCCCGAGGAGTTCGCCCGCCGGCTGCGCGCGCAGGAGCAGGTCGCCGTCACCGACACCACCTTCCGCGACGCCCACCAGTCGCTGCTCGCCACGCGCGTGCGCACCCGCGACCTGCTCGGGGTCGCCGAACACGTCGCCCGGACCACCCCGCAGCTGTGGTCGGTCGAGTGCTGGGGCGGGGCGACGTACGACGTCGCGCTGCGCTTCCTGGCCGAGGACCCGTGGGAGCGGCTGGCGGCGCTGCGCGAGGCGATCCCCAACGTCGGCCTTCAGATGCTGCTCCGCGGCCGCAACACCGTCGGCTACACGCCCTACCCGACGCAGGTCACCGAGGCCTTCGTGCAGGAGGCCGCCGAGACCGGCATCGACGTGTTCCGCGTCTTCGACGCCCTCAACGACGTCTCGCAGATGCGCCCGGCCATCGACGCCGTCCGCGCGACCGGCACGTCGGTGGCCGAGGTCGCGCTCTGCTACACCGGCGACCTGTCCTCGCCCGACGAGCGGCTCTACACCCTCGACTACTACCTCCGGCTCGCCGAGCAGATCGTCGACGCGGGTGCCCACGTGCTCGCGATCAAGGACATGGCCGGCCTGCTGCGCGCCCCGGCCGCGCGCACCCTGGTGACGGCGCTGCGCGAGCGCTTCGACCTGCCAGTCCACCTGCACACCCACGACACCCCCGGCGGCCAGCTCGCCACGCTGCTCGCGGCGATCGACGCCGGGGTCGACGCGGTCGACGCCGCGTGCGCCTCGATGGCAGGCACGACGTCGCAGCCCGCCCTGTCGGCGCTGGTGTCGGCGACCGACCACTCCGACCGCGAGACCGGGCTCTCGCTCGCCGCGGTCAACGCCATGGAGCCCTACTGGGAGGCCGTGCGCCGGGTCTACGCGCCCTTCGAGTCGGGGCTGCCAGCCCCCACCGGGCGGGTCTACCGCCACGAGATCCCCGGCGGCCAGCTGTCCAACCTGCGCCAGCAGGCGATCGCGCTCGGCCTCGGTGAGAAGTTCGAGCAGGTCGAGGACATGTACGCCGCGGCCAACGACATCCTCGGCAACGTCGTGAAGGTGACGCCGTCGTCCAAGGTCGTCGGCGACCTCGCCCTCGCGCTCGTCGCGGCCGGCGCCGACCCGGCGGAGTTCGAGGCCGACCCGGCGTCGTACGACGTCCCGGACTCGGTGATCGGCTTCCTCAACGGCGAGCTGGGCGACCCGCCCGGCGGCTGGCCGGAGCCCTTCCGCACCAAGGCGCTCGCCGGCCGCACCTGGAAGCAGTCGACCGAGAGCCTCACCGAGGAGCAGCAGACCAGCTTGGCCACCGACCGTCGCGCGACCCTCAACGAGCTGCTGTTCCCGGGCCCGACGGCCGCGTTCCGCGAGTCGCGCGAGTCCTACGGCGACCTGTCGGCCGTGTCGACCATCGACTACCTCTACGGCCTGCGTCGCGGCGAGGAGCACCCCGTGCGGGTGCGCGAGGGCCGCGAGATGCTGTTCGGCCTCGAGGCGATCAGCGAGCCCGACGAGCGCGGTATCCGCAACGTGATGGCGACCGTCGACGGCCAGATGCGGCCGGTGCAGGTACGCGACCGCAGCATCGCAGCGAGCGTCGTCACGGCCGAGAAGGCCGACCCGACCAACAGCGGGCACGTCGCGGCGCCCTACGACGGGGCGGTGACGGTCACCGTCGCCGAGGGCGACAGCGTGGAGGCGGGACAGACGGTGGCGACGATCGAGGCGATGAAGATGGAGGCCTCCATCACCGCACCGGTCGCCGGGACCGTCAGCCGCCTCGCGGTGCCCGCCACGCAGGCCGTCGAGGGCGGCGACCTGGTACTGGTGATCAGCCCTCGTTGAGCACGACCACGTCGGGGTCGGGCTCGGCGTACTCCGTGATCTCCTCGGGGTCCGCCCCGGTCACCTGCCGGAACACCTCGGTGGCGACGGCTCGCATGCCGTTGATCTTCGGGTGGAACGGCGCCGCGATGCCTGCGCGGAACCGCGGGCCGTTGACCCACGCCCGGCCCTTGGCGCAGACGTCGTGGCCGTCAGAGACCGCCGCCATGTCGACGTACGACGCATCTGCCGCCCGGGCGCCGCGGCGGATCGAGGCGTTGAGCAGGTCGGCGACCTCGGTCACCGGGGCCAGCACCTCGGCAGGCACGCCGACGGCGCGACAGGTGCCCTCGGTGGGGAGGATGTCGGGATATCCGACGACCAGCACCTTGGCGTCGGGCGCGACCCTGGCGATGCGTCGTACGGCGTCCTTGACCCGGCCGGTGACCTTGCCGGTGTCGGCGCGCAGCTGCTCGACCGGGCAGGCGACCGCCGGTCCGCGCTGGCACTGGATGAGCGAGTCGTAGATGCCGAAGTCGTTGCCGCCGATGCCGAGGGTGACGAGGTCGGTCTCGGCCGACAGCGCGTCGACCTGCGGCCCGGTGGTGTTGCCGTCGAACATCACCATCGGCGCGTGGAGGTCCCTGGTCGTGGCGGCCGAGCAGGTCACGTCGGTGTAGCTGGCGACGTCGAGCCAGTCGGCCAGGAACGCCGGGTAGTTGTCCTTGGACCGCGCGCAGCCCTGGGGGTCGGTGCGCATCGTGCCGATGAACGGGCCGGCCGAGAACGAGTCGCCCATCGCGACGTAGTCGATCCGGGTCGTCACCTCGGTGTCGACGACGGGGTCGGGCAGGTCGACGTCGCCGTCGCCGGCCGCCTGGCCGGACTCGCAGGCGGACGCGGCGAGAGCGAGGGCGGCGACTGCTGCCGCCAGCCTGAGTCGTCGGGTCACTGGCGCGCGGGGCCCTTCTGTCGCGGGATGACGCTGAACGTGAACCAGTCGGAGTAGAGGCCGAGGTAGGAGCGGGCGTCGTCGCCGCTCAACGTGGCCCGGCCGCCGGTGAAGACGAACGCCATGTTCGTGACGCGACCGCCCCACTCGCCGTTGCCGTCGCGTGTGACGACCTCGATGCCGGTGAGGTCGCCCAGGTCGGGCCAGTGCTTCTCGACCTGCGTGTCGTCGATGGTGGTGGTCCACGTGGAGTAGGCCGGGTTGACGAGGCCGTCGTAGGGGTCGGACTGCGCCACGAGGTAGGGCATGGAGCCGGCCGAGGAGAAGCCGCCGTTGCTCGCGGAGAACTGCGTGAACGCCGGTCGCCCGTCGTAGTAGAGGCCTTGCCCGGCCGTGGCCTGGATGGCCGCGGTCGCCGACGGGTGCTCGACGTCCGCGCCGCCGTAGACCTGGCACTGCGTCGTGTCGCAGAGGTCGTAGTGGGAGGCGTTGGGGTGCGATCGTTCGAACGCCGCATAGGTGCGCGCCGCGACGGACTGGGCGCTGACCGCCGCCGGGGTCCACAGGGCGGGGACCTCCTGCGGCACGACGCCGCGCAGGTAGGCCTCCATGCCGACCTTGTTCACGGTCTCGCGCTTGCCGCCCAGGCGGGGGGCCACGGACTGCAGGGTGCCGCGGTAGTCACGACGGGCGCCGGGCAGCACGAGGGTCAGCCGGCCGTCGGCGGCGCTGAACTCCGCCTCGCCGCTGACCTTCTTCCAGGTGCGCCACGAGCCGCCCTTCGTCCACTGGACGGCGGTGTCGCGGCCGGCCGCGACCAGGCGCCACTTGCGCGCGTTGTTGGAGGGCACGCGCCAGGTGCGCGAGCGACCCACCCGGCCGACCTTGAGGCCGCGCTCGGCCGCGACCTGCACGTCCCGCCCGGTGTCGGCGGTGATGAGCACGCGCAGCTTGCCGCGGACTGCTCCCCACGTGGTGCCGGGGTAGTAGAACTCGTTGATCTGCTGCCAGGTCAGACCCTGCTGGGCCGCTCCCAGCGCGCCGTACTGCGACATGCCGTTGCCGTGACCGAAGCCGTGGCCGGTGATGGTGATCGCGCTGCTGCCGGGGACGGTCCAGGCCTCGACCTTCTGGCGCGGCTCGGCCGACGGCTCGGCGGCCGACGCCGGCAGGGCAGGAAGCAGCAGCGCACTCGCGGCGAGCACGACTGGCAGCAGGCGGGAACGGGTCAACATGTGGTCTCTCCCCCGAGAACGAACGACGAACCCCCGAGGTTACAGGCGGCCTGGGCGTTCGGGGCAGGGACCGTCAGATCAGCGAGAGCCACGGACCGCTGGTCCCGGGCCGGGTCCGTCGGACCCGTTTGTGACACTGGACGGGTGCCCGAGGGAGACAGCGTGTGGAAGCTCGCCCGCCGGCTGGACCGCCAGCTCGTGGGCCACACGGTCGACCGCTCCGACTTCCGCACCCCCGCGCTCGCCACGCGCGACCTGTCGGGCCGCGAGGTCATCGGGCACGACACCCACGGCAAGCACCTGCTGACCCGCCTGTCCGGCGCGGCGGGCTCGCCGCCGGCCACGCTCCACAGCCACCTCCGCATGGACGGCTCCTGGTCCACCCTGGCGCCGGGCAAGCGGTTGCCCGGCAAGCTGCAGCCCCACGTCCGGCTCGTGTGGTCCCTCGACGACGGGCGCACCGTCCACGGCATCCGGCTGCACGACCTCGCCCTCGTGCCGACCGACCGCGAGGCCGACCTGGTCGGCCACCTCGGCCCCGACCCGCTCCGCGACGACTGGGACGCCGAGGAGGCCGTCCGCCGCCTGCTCGCCGCGCCGACCACCCCGCTGGTGACCGCGCTGCTCGACCAGCGGTCGCTCGCCGGCCTGGGCAACCTCTGGGCCAACGAGCTCGCCTTCCTCAGCGGCGTGAGCCCGTGGACGCCGGTCGGCGAGGTCGACGTGCCCCACCTCGTCGAGCGCGCCGCCACGATGCTGCGCCACTCGGCGCACGTGCCGGGCGCCTACCAGGTGACCACCGGCTCACCGGTCAAGGGCGACGACCACTGGATCACGGGCCGCCAGCGGCAGGGCTGCCGCCGGTGCGGCGGCCCGGTGAGCGTGCAGGCCGAGGTGCCGGGGGACAGCGCCAACCGCCGCACGTGGTGGTGCCGGTCGTGCCAGCCCGGCCCGGGCCCGGAGGCCCGCGTCGGCGACGGACCCGGGATCAGACGTGGTGCAGGCGCCGGGCGGCCTCGGCCACCGACCCGCTCATCGACGGGTAGACGGTGAACGCGTGGGCGAGCTGGTCGGCGGTCAGCGACTCCGCGACCGCGACCGACACCGGGTGGATGAGCTCGGAGGCCCGCGGCCCGACGACCACTCCCCCGACCACGATGCCGGTGCCCGGGCGGCAGAAGAGCTTCACGAAGCCGTCGCGCACGCCCTGCATCTTGGCGCGGGCGTTGCCGGCCAGCGGCAGGGTGACGACCTCGGCCTCGATCTCGCCGGCGTCGACGGCCTGCTGCGACCAGCCGACGGTGGCGATCTCCGGGGAGGTGAAGACGTTGGACGACACCTTCTTGAGGTCCAGCGGCGCGACCGCGTCGCCCAGGAAGTGCCACATCGCGATCCGGCCCTGCATCGCCGCCACCGAGGCCAGCATCAGCACGCCCGTGCAGTCGCCGGCGGAGTAGATCCCGCGCGCCGTGGTGCGCGAGACGCGGTCGACGGTGATGAAGCCGCCGTCGTCCACGGCCACGCCCGCCTCCTCGAGGCCGAGGTCGGCGGTGTTGGGCACCGAACCGAGCGCAAGGATGCAGTGGCTGCCCGTCACCGTGCGGCCGTCGGTGAGGGTCACCGTCACCTCGTCGCCCTCGCGGGTCACCGACTGCATGCGGGAGCGGCTGAGCACCTTCATCCCGCGGCGGGTGGCCACGTCCTCCAGCACCGCCGACGCGTCGGCGTCCTCGCCGGGCAGCACCCGGTCGCGGCTGCTGACCAGCGTCACGTCGATGCCGAGCGACAGGTAGGCGCTGGCGAACTCCGCGCCGGTGACGCCCGAGCCCACCACGATCAGCTTCTCCGGCACCTCGGTGAGGTCGTAGACCTGCTCCCAGGTGAGGATCCGCTCGCCGTCGGGCTGGGCGCTCGGCAGCGTGCGGGGCGCCGCGCCGGTCGCGACGATGACCGCGTCGGCCTGCAGGGTCTCCTCGCCGTCGGCGGTCGTGGCGACGACGGTGAGGTCCGGGCCGAGGCGGCCGCGGCCGGTGACGACGCGTACGCCGTCGCGGTCGAGGCGGGCCGCGATGTCGGTCGACTGGTCGGCCGCGAGCTGCTTGACGCGGGCGTTGACCCGCGCCAGGTCGACGCTGATGGTCGTCGCCGCGTCGCCCTGGTGGTCGTGGAAGTTGACCCCGAGCTCCTGCGCCGTCGACATGTCGGTCATCAGCTCGGCGGTCGCGATGAGCGTCTTGCTCGGCACGCAGTCGGTGAGCACCGCCGAGCCGCCGACTCCGTCGGTGTCGACGACGGTGACCTGCGCGCCCAGCTGCGCGGCCACGTGGGCGGCCTCGTAGCCGCCCGGCCCGCCGCCGACGATGACGATGTGGTCGGTCATCAGAGGTTGATCATGTGACCGGCGATGCCGTGGACGGCCTCCTTGACGGCCTCACCGAGGGTCGGGTGGGCGAAGACGTTGCGGGCCACCTCGTCGGCGGTGAGGTCCCACTTCTGGGCCAGCGTCATGACCGGCAGCAGCTCGGTGACGTCGGGGCCGATCATGTGGGTGCCGATGATCTCGTTGTGCTCGGCGTCGGCGACGACCTTCACGAAGCCGACGGCCTCACCGAGGCCCATCGCCTTGCCGTTGGCGGTGAAGGGGAACGTCGCGGTCTTGACGTCGTAGCCCTTCTCCTTGGCCTGGGCCTCGCTGTAGCCGAACGAGCCGATCTGCGGCATGCAGTAGGTGGCGCGGGGCACGAAGTCGTACTCGACCGGCATCGTCTCGGCGCCGTTGATCGTCTCGGCGGCCACGATGCCCATCGCCTCGGCGACGTGGGCGAGCATCATCTTCCCGGTGCAGTCACCGATGGCGTAGACGTTGTCGACGTTGGTGCGCATGTAGTCGTCGATCTCGATCGCGCCGCGCTCGGAGACCGCGACGCCGATGTCCTCGAGGCCGAAGCCCGTGACCCGCGGGGCGAAGCCGAAGGCGGCGAGGAACTTGTCGGCCTCGATCACCTGCTCGTCGCCACCCGCGGCGGGGGCGATGGTGACCTTGACGCCCGAGCCGGTGTCCTCGACCTTCTTGACCGCCGTGGAGGTGAGCACCTTCACGCCGAGCTTCTTGTAGTGCTTGAGGAGCTCCTTGGAGATGTCGGCGTCCTCGGTGGGGACCATCCGGTCGAGGAACTCCACGATCGTGACGTCGACGCCGAAGTTGGCCATCACGTAGGCGAACTCGACGCCGATCGCCCCGGAGCCGCCGATGACGATCGAGCCCGGCAGCTGGTCGGTGAGGATCTGCTCCTCGTAGGTCACGACGTTGTCGCTCAGCTCGACACCGGGCACCAGGCGCACGGTGGCGCCGGTGGCGAGGATCAGGTTGTCGAAGGTGTAGCCGGTGGTCTGGCCGTCGTTGTCCTTGACGTCGATCCCGGTCGCGCTGGTCAGGGTGCCCCAGCCGTCGATCTCGGTGATCTTGTTCTTCTTCATCAGGAAGTGGACGCCCTTGACGATGCCGGCGCTGACGTCGCGGCTGCGCTTGTGGGTCGGGCCGAAGGACATCGTGGCGTCGCCCTCGATGCCGAACTTCGCCTTCTCGTGCTGGAGCGTGTGAGCTAACTCGGCGTTCTTGAGCAGGGCCTTCGACGGGATGCAGCCGACGTTGAGGCAGACACCTCCCCAGTACTTGGCCTCCACCACGGCCACCTTCTGGCCGAGCTGGGAGGCGCGGATCGCGGCGACGTAGCCACCGGGGCCGGCGCCGAGGACGAGGGTGTCGAAGTGGGTGTCGGTCACGCCCCCAGCCTAGTTGTCCGCCGTGAGGGGGAACCACCCGAGGTCGCGGCTCGATATCGTGTGGCCCGTGACGCTGTACGCCGCCTACGGGACGAACCTCGATCCCGCCCGCATGGGTGAGCGCTGCCCTCACTCGATCCTCCACTCCACCGGCTGGCTCACGGGCTGGCGGTTGACGTTCGGCGGCGAGGAGCACGGCTGGGACGGTGCCCTCTCGACGATCGTGCAGGACCCGTTCGAGCAGGTCTTCGTGGCGGTCTACGACGTCACGCCCGAGGACGAGCGCCTGCTCGACGGCTGGGAGGCCGCCGACACCGGCCTCTACCGCAAGACCAGGGTGCGGGTGCAGACGCTGACCGGCGCGCTCGTCGTGTGGGCCTACGTCCTCGACGCCTACGAGGGAGGCCTGCCCTCGGCGTCCTACCTCGGGGTCCTCGCCGACGCGGCTGACGCCGCGGGTGCGCCCGAGGACTACGTCGCGGCCCTGCGCCGCCGGGCCTGCCGGTCCACCGGGCTCTGAGCACCACACACCGGAGCACCGGCTGTCGTCGGTCTAGAGTTTCCGGCGTGACCCACGCAGCCTCCGTCCCCACGCCCTACGAGAGCGCCGCCGAGGCGGCCGCCCGGCTCGCCGAGCTGACCGGCGTCGAGCGCCACGACATCGCCCTGGTGCTGGGCTCGGGCTGGCTCCCGGCCGTGGACGCGCTCGGCGAGGCGACCGCCGAGATCGACACGACCGACCTCCCCGGCTTCAGCGCCGCCGCCGTCGCGGGCCACAGCGGCAAGATCCGTTCCATCAGGAGCGGCGACAAGAACCTCCTGGTGTTCCTCTCGCGCACCCACTTCTACGAGGGCAAGGGCGTCGCCGCCGTCGTGCACCCGGTGCGTACGGCGGCCGCGGCCGGCTGCTCGGCCATCGTCCTCACCAACGGGTGCGGCGGACTCAAGCAGGGCTGGCAGCCCGGCCAGCCGGTGCTGATCTCCGACCACATCAACCTCACCGGCACGAGCCCGATCGTCGGTGCGAACTTCGTGGACCTGACCGACCTCTACAGCCCGCGCCTGCGCGCGATGTGCAAGGAGGTCGACGACTCCCTCGACGAGGGCGTCTACGTGCAGTTCCCCGGCCCCCACTACGAGACGCCCGCCGAGGTCCGGATGGCCGGCATCATGGGCGGCCACCTCGTCGGCATGAGCACCACACTGGAGGCCATCGCCGCCCGCGAGGCCGGCATGGAGGTCCTCGGGATCAGCCTGGTCACCAACCTCGCCGCCGGCCTGAGCGGCGAGCCGCTCAACCACGAGGAGGTCCTCGTGGCGGGTCGCTCCGCGGCCAGTCGGATGGGCGGCCTGCTGAGCCAGGTCGTGACGAGGATCTGAGGCCGACGATGCGCGTCCTGGTCACCGGCGCCGCCGGCAGCATCGGCCGGGTGGTCACCACCGGCCTGGCCGCCTCCGGCCACGACGTGGTGGGCCTCGACCTGGTCCCGCCGCCCGACGGGACGCCCTTCACCTGGCACGAGGCCGACTGCGCCGACGGCGACGCCGTCGAGGCGGTCTTCGCCGCTCTGTCGACCGGGGGCAGGCTCGGCGCCGTCGTGCACCTCGCGGGCATCCCCGACGAGGCGTCGCTGCCCGACGAGCTCACCTCCCACGTCGTGACGACCGCTGCCCTCCTCGACGCGATGGTGGCCCACGACGTGCCGCGCATCGTCTACGCCTCCTCCAACCACGCCGTCGGCCGCACACCCCGCGCGGACGGCACGCTGACCGAGCAGGCCCTGCCCCGCGCCGACACCTACTACGGCGTCGCCAAGGTCGCGGCTGAGGCGCTCCTCCACCTCTTCGCGGACCGCCACGGCATCGACGCGGTCGCGTGCCGGATCGGCTCGTTCCTCGAGGAGCCGGCCAGCATCCGCGGCCTGTCGACGTGGCTCTCCCACGGTGACTGCGTCCGGATGGTCGAGGCGGCGCTGAGCACGCCCGCTCCCGGCTACGCCGTCCTCTACGGCATCAGCGCCAACACCCGCGCGTGGTGGGACCTCGAGCCGGGTCGCCGGCTGGGCTACGAGCCACAGGACGACGCCGAGACGTACGCCGACCGGGTCGAGGCCGGCCCGCACGACGACGGGGAGGCCGAGTTCGTCGGCGGCCCGTTCGCGACGGCTCAGTTCCATCGTCCCGCGCTGGGTGCTTGACTTCGAGCACGCTCCAAGTCCGACACTGGTCGGATGACCAGCCTGAGCATCGCCGAGGCGGCCGAGAAGACCGGGCTCACGGCCCACACGCTGCGCTACTACGAGCGTGACGGCCTGCTGCTGCACTCGGTCGACCGGGCCCCGTCCGGCCACCGTCGCTACACCGCCGAGGACCTGCGGTGGATCCAGATGGTGACCCGGCTGCGCGCCACCGGGATGCCCATCCGGGACGTACGCCGCTATGCCGCGCTGGTGCGGGACGGCGACGGCAACGAGGCCGAGCGCCTGGGCCTGCTGCTCGCGCACCGCGAGGTCGTGGAGCGCCAGCTCGCCGAGGTGACTGGCCACCTGCGGGCCATCGACCACAAGATCGCGCTCTACGAGAACAAGGTCGCGCCCACCGCCTGAACCCGACCCGCCGAGGGGTTGACTTGGAGCGCGCTCGAAGGCGAAGGGTGGCAGGCATGAGCATCCAGACACGACAGATCGGCTCCCTCACCGTCTCCGCCCTCGGCCTCGGCTGCATGGGGATGTCGGAGTTCTACGGCACCCCCGACGAGCAGGGCGGCACCGACACCATCCACCGCGCCCTCGACCTGGGCGTGACCTTCCTCGACACCGCCGACATGTACGGCCCCTTCACCAACGAGCTGCTCGTCGGCAAGGCGATCGCCGGCCGGCGCGACGAGGTCCAGCTCGCCACCAAGTTCGGCAACGAGCGGCTCCCGGACGGCACCATGGTCGGCATCAACGGCTCCCCCGACTACGTCCGTGCGGCCTGCGACGCCTCGCTCCAGCGGCTCGGCGTCGACCACATCGACCTCTACTACCAGCACCGTGTCGACAAGACGGTCCCGATCGAGGACACCGTCGGAGCGATGGCCGAGCTCGTGGAGGCCGGCAAGGTCCGCCACCTCGGGCTCTCCGAGGCCTCGGCAGCCACCGTCCGCCGGGCCCACGCCGTCCATCCGATCACCGCGCTCCAGACCGAGTACTCCCTCTTCACCCGTGACCTCGAGGACGAGATCCTCCCCGTCCTGCGCGAGCTCGGCATCGGTCTGGTGCCCTACTCCCCGCTCGGCCGTGGCCTGCTCACGGGCGCGATCAGCGCCACCGGCGGGGCCGACGGCGAGGCCGACCGCCGCCGGTCGGAGTACTTCCCGCGGTTCCAGGGCGAGGCGCTGGACGCCAACCTCGTGCTCGTCGACAAGGTCCGCGAGATCGCAGGGTCCAAGGGCTGCACGCCCGGACAGCTCGCGCTGGCGTGGGTGCTCGCGCAGGGCGAGGACGTCGCACCGATCCCGGGCACCAAGCGGGTGACGTACCTCGAGGAGAACGTCGGTGCCCTCGACGTCGAGCTCACCGCCGACGACCTCGCCGCCCTCGAGCAGGCCGTGCCGCGCGACGCCGTCCAGGGCGACCGCTACGGCAGCATGGCGTCGATCGATGCCTGAGCCCGGCGACCAAGCGGGGGTCAGGTCGCAGCGATCCCGACCTTGCCCTCGCGGAAGGCGTCGACGAACAGCGCGTGGTCCTCGCGCACGCGGACGGCGTACGCGATGCCCCAGTCGCACAGCCACTGGACGAACTCGTTGCGCCGTCCCTCCAGCGACTTGGCGATGGCCGCCTCGACGTCGAAGTCGACGAGGTCCTGCTGGCTGTCCTCGTCGGAGGCGCAGTGGATCTTCGCCGTGGCGCGGCCGAGCAGGTCGACCACCGAGCGCATGTCGTCGGGCTCGTTGATCTCGCTCCAGTCGAGGTCGACCTCGTAGGGCGAGATCTCCGAGACGACGTAGCCGACGTCGTCGACGCTCGTGTGCCCGAGCAGCGGGTCGGTGTGCACCTGAAGCGCGCGCTGGCTGACCGCGGTGCGGTGCCCCTCGTGCTCGAAGTAGGCGTCCACCTCGGCGGTGTCGACGAACCTGCTCAACGCCGGGACGTTGGCCTGCTTCATGCTCAGCACGACGTCGTTGTCGAGCGCCTGGCTGTAGCCCTCGACCAGCACGTTGTAGGCCGGAAGGCCGGCGCTGCCGATGCCGAACCCGGACTTGCCCACGACGTCGCGCAGCTCGTAGAAGAGTTTGCGGTCGAACCGCTTCGACTCGGGGATGGTGTCGAGGTAGGCGCGGAACGCCGCGACCACCTTGGCGCGCTCCTCGCGCTTAAGGCGGCGGGTGCTGGCGTCCTCGATGAAACGGCGGGTCCCCTTGGCCAGGTAGGTCATCTCGTCGAGGAGGTCGGCCCGGCGCATGGCCCGCGCGGCCACCAGCGCGGTCAGCACCGGCCCCTCGGCCTTGTCGAGCCGGATCTCGAAGTCGTCGTCGGTGTCGGAGGCCACGTAGTGGTTCACCTGGGACAGGTAGGACCTGGCGTAGCGGGCGATCAGCTTGCGGATCGCGTCCTCGGGCAGCGCCTTCTGCCAGCAGACGAGCGCGAGGCTCGCCGCGAACCTCTGGAGGTCCCACGTGAAGCGGCCGACATAGGCCTCGTCGAAGTCGTTGATGTCGAAGACCAGCCGGCCGTCGGAGTTGAGGTAGGTGCCGAAGTTCTCCACGTGCAGGTCACCGTGGATCCAGATGCGCTCGGCACCGTGGGCCGCCCACTCGTCGCGCTCGCCCGTCACGTCGTTGAAGAAGAGGCACGCGCTGCCGCGGTAGAACGCGTGCGGGTCCCGGGCCATCTTGCGGTACTTCGCGCGGAACGCCGCCGGGTCGGCCCGCATGAGTGGGGCGAACGCGTCGCGCAGCACCTCGATGATCACGTCGGTGCGGGCGTCGGTTCGCGCGGGGGCCATGCGGGCACTCTAGGACCGGCGGCCAGTAGGTTGGGGACCATGGCAACCACTCAACTCGGCCCCAACACCGTCAGCACCGTGGGCGAGCTCCCCACGGTCGGCTCGCAGGCTCCCGGCTTCGACCTGGTCGACTCCAAGTTCCAGGCCCTCACCGACGCCGACGTCTCCGGCAAGCGGGTCGTGCTCAACATCTTCCCGAGCATCGACACCGGCGTCTGCCAGGCGAGCGTCCGGAAGTTCAACGAGCTCGCGTCCGGCCTGGACAACACGGCCGTCGTCAACGTGTCGGTCGACCTGCCGCTCGCGCAGGCCCGCTTCTGCGGAGCCGAGGGCATCGACGACGTCCTCGTCGGGTCGGCGTTCCGGTCCTCCTTCGGCGAGGACTACGGCATCGCGATGGCCGACGGCGGATGGAAGGGAATGCTGGCCCGCGCGGTCGTCGTCCTCGACACCGACGGCACCGTGCTCCACACCCAGCTCACGGACGCGATCGGCGTCGAGCCCGACTACGACGCCGCGGTGGCCGCTCTCGGCTGACCGAGCGACACCCCGAGCGACACCCCGACCGGTGGCCGCGGACCCGATGGGTCCGCGGCCACCGTCGTCCCGCGCTACTGGCGCCGCGCGAGCCAGTCGTGCTCGACCTGCGGCAGCAGGCCCGAGGCCAGGAAGGTCGCGGCGAGGTCCTTGTCGCCCATGAGGGCGCGGAAGTACATCGGCAGGGTGAGCCCGTGCCCCGGCCGCTCGACGACCTCGACCGGGTCGCCCGCCCGGATCGCCCCGGGCTCGACCACGGCGAGGTGGGCGCCGGTCAGGCCGCGCTCGGCGAAGCGGCGTACCCACGCGCGCTCGGCCATGTGCTTGGCGAACGTCGCGCACGGGATGCGCGGCCCGCACACCTCGAGGAGGGTGCCGCCGACCTGCCACCGCTCCCCCACCTCGGCCGTGTCGACCTCGAGGCCCACCGTGGTGAGGTTCTCGCCGAACATGCCGTCGGGCAGGTCGCGGCCGAGGTGCTCGCCCCACCAGTCGAGCTCCTCGCGGGCGACGGCGTAGACCGCCTGGGTCGTCCCCCCGTGGTGCCGGCGGCTGATGATCGCGTCACCGACGACGCCGCTGCCGAGCCCGCCGCTCTTCGGCCCGGGGTCGCGCACCTCGATCACGTCCACCGGGCGCTTGTGGATCCCGCTGGGCCGCTTCAGCCCCGGGACCGGTCCGGCCGTGCCGGCATTGACGGAGCGGACGACGGCTGGCACGCCGACACGCTAGCCGCCGCTGTGGACCGGCGCGCGCGGACATCCGGGGTTCGGTCGACACCGACGCCGGGATCGCGGAGTCCGGAAGTCACCTGGTGACTCGGAGACTCCACGATCCTCCGCCCGGCCGACGCTCGTAGAGGTCAGTTGTCGCCGGTGTGGCAGACGGCCTCGATGTTGTTGCCCTCGGTGTCGCGGACGAAGGCGCCGTAGTAGGCCGGGTGGTACTCCGGCCACAGTCGCGGCTCGTGGAGCGACTCGGCTCCGGCGGCGACGGCCTCGGCGTGCCAGGCCCGGACCGTGGCGGCGTCGGGGGCTCGGAAGGCCACGTGGACCTCGCGGTTGGGACCGATGCCCTCGAAGGTGCTGATCCAGAAGTCCGGCTGCTCCGTGCCGTAGCCGATGGCCACCTCGAAGTCCATCAGGCGCCGGTGCCCCAGGACGCCCAGGACCCGGTCGTAGAACGCCGCCGCTCGTGGCAGGTCGGTGCAGTTGATGCCCAGGTGATCGATCATGACCCGATCGTGGCACCGCCCACCGACGGCGTCACGGCCTGTGGGGATAGCGTGCGTCCATGACCGTGCCGAACGACCAGACCGCCCTGCTCGAGGCGGCTCGCGCCTGGGCAGCTGAGGACCCCGACGAGCAGACCCGCGCCGAGCTGGAGGCGCTCGTCGCCGCCGCCGAGCGGGGCGCGGAGACCGACCTCGCCGACCGCTTCGCCGGCCCCCTCGAGTTCGGCACCGCGGGCCTGCGCGGCGCCCTCGGCGCCGGCCCCAACCGGATGAACCGGGTCGTGGTCACGCGCGCGGCGGCCGGCCTGGCGGCGTACCTCCGCGACACCGGCCACAAGGGCGGGTCCGTGGTGATCGGTTTCGACGCCCGCCACAACTCCGACGTCTTCGCCCGCGACACCGCGGAGGTCATGACCGGCGCCGGGTTCAAGGCCCTCGTGATGCCGCGGACGCTGCCCACGCCGCTGCTCGCGTTCGCGATCCGCGAGCTGGGCTGCGCGGCCGGCGTGATGGTCACCGCCAGCCACAACCCGCCGCAGGACAACGGCTACAAGGTCTACCTCGGCGACGGCAGCCAGATCGTCCCGCCCGCCGACAGCGAGATCGCCGCCCGGATCGCCGCCGTCGGCCCGCTCGCCGAGCTCCCGCGCGGCGACGCCGGCCGCCTCGTCGGCGAGGAGATCGTCGACCGCTACCTCGACACGGTCGCGGGCCTGGCCGAGGACGGCCCGCGCGACCTGCGCATCGTCTACACCCCGCTCCACGGCGTCGGCGGCACGACCGTCGCGCAGGTGCTGGAGACCGCCGGGTTCGACGCCCCACACGTCGTCGAGCAGCAGGAGCACCCCGACCCCGACTTCCCGACCGTCTCGTTCCCCAACCCGGAGGAGCCGGGCGCGATGGACCTGGCGATGGCGCTCGCCGCGGAGCACAAGGCCGACCTGGTGGTCGCCAACGACCCCGACGCCGACCGCTGCGCCGTCGCGGTGCCGGACGTCCACGGGTGGCGGATGCTGCGCGGCGACGAGGTGGGCGCCCTGCTGGCCCACCACCTGCTCGCCCGGGGGCGACAGGGCACCTACGCCAACTCCATCGTCTCCTCCAGCCTGCTCGGCAAGATGGCCGCCGCCGCCGGGCAGCCGCACGAGGAGACGCTCACCGGCTTCAAGTGGATCGGCCGCGTCGAGGGGCTCGCCTTCGGCTACGAGGAGGCCCTCGGCTACTGCTGCGACCCCGAGCACGTCAGGGACAAGGACGGCGTCTCGGCGCTGCTGCTCGTGTGCGAGCTCGCCGCGCAGGCCAAGGCCGAGGGGCGCGGCCTCCCCGACGTCCTCGACGACATCGCCGGTCAGCACGGCCTGCACGCCACCGACCAGCTGTCGGTGCGCTTCGACGACCTCGCCGCCATCCCGGCGACGATGGACCGGCTTCGCAGCAATCCGCCGACCACCCTCGGCGGACTGGCGGTCGAGCAGGTGGAGGACCTGTCCGAGGGCTCGGCCGCGCTGCCACCGACCGACGGCCTGCGCTACTCCCTCGCCGAGGGCGCTCGCGTGATCGTGCGTCCCAGCGGCACCGAGCCCAAGGTCAAGTGCTACCTCGAGGTCGTGATCCCGGTGCAGACGGGGTCCGACGGGGGTGGCGCGGATGCCGCCCGGATCTCCGCTGCGGGCCGGCTCGACGCGATCAAGGCCGACCTGCGGGGCGTGGCCTTCGGGGGCTGAGGTGCGCGCCGCGACACCGCTCGTCCTCGCCCTCGCCGCCGGCCTGCTCACCGCGGCGCCCGCCGCGACGTCGTACGCCGACGGGGGTCCGCGCACGTGGCGCGTCGGGCCCGACCGCGCCCTGTCGACCCCCAGCGCGGCCGCGGCGGTGGCACGCGACGGCGACACCGTGCTGATCGACCCGGGCACCTACTCCGGCGACGTCGCGACCTGGACCCAGGACGACCTCACCCTGCGTGGGGACGGCGGCCGGGCGCACCTGCGGGCAGACGGCAGCGACGCCCAGGGCAAGGCGATCTGGGTCATCGTCGGCGACCGGACGACCGTCGACCGGATCGAGCTGAGCGGTGCCGCGGTGCCCGACCGCAACGGCGCGGGCATCCGCCAGGAGGGCACCGACCTCACCGTCACGCGCAGCTGGTTCCACGACAACGAGAACGGCATCCTCACCGGCGCAGACCCGGACAGCGACGTGGTGATCCGCCGGTCGCGGTTCTTCCGCAACGGTGCCGGCGACGGCTACTCGCACAACCTCTACGTCGGCGCCGTGCGGTCGCTGACGGTGACCGGCAGCTGGCTGTGGGGCGCCGACACCGGCCACGAGCTCAAGTCCCGCGCCGCCCGCAACACGATCGTCGCCAACCGCATCAGCGACGGCGACGCCACCGCGAGCTACTCGATCGACCTGCCCAACGGCGGCCTGTCGCTCGTCGCCGGCAACGTCGTCGTCCAGGGCCCCCGGTCGGAGAACCCCGCTCTCGTCTCCTACGGCGCCGAGGGCCTGACCAACCCGAGCCGCACGCTCTGGGTGGTCAACAACACCTTCGTCAACCAGCGCCCGTCCGGCACGTACGTCGCCCTCGCCGACAGCAGCCGGGCCCACCTGCGCAACAACCTCCTGGTCGGACCCGGCGAGCTCTCCAGCGGCGCGGGCCCCGACGCGCGGGCCAACCGCCGCGTCGGGCCCGGCGGTTTCGTGGACCCCGCCCGCGAGGACTACCGGCTCACGGCGTCGTCGCGGGCCGTCGACCGCGGGGCCCGCGTGCCGTCGCGCTATCGGGCCCGGCGGCAGTACGTCCACCCGGCCCGCGACGAGAGCCGCCCGGGCGTCGGCCGCACCGACCTCGGCGCCTACGAGCTCCGCTGACCACCCGCTACCCTCGGTCCATGGTCCGGACCGCCGCCGACGTGGCAGCACGCGCGCGCCTCGCGCTCGTCCTGACCCTGCTCGGCGTCGCATCGCTCCTCGCGGCCGCCTCGCTGGACCCCAGCGCGACCGCCCAGACCGTCGTGGTGATGACCGCCCTCTCTGCAGCCACCACGCTCGCCGGCGTGCACTGCCTGCTGGCCGTTCCCGACGCCGGGATCCACTCGCTCCGGCCGCGCCGTCGCGCCGCCGACATCCCGCTCGTGCTCGCCGGACGGACCACCGACGTGGTCCACCCGGTGCGCCCGCGCGCTCCTGGACGCGTCTGACCCGTCGCCCCCGCGCGACGTCGTACAGACCCTTCCACCCGATCCAGGAGACCTCCATGTCACCGCTCGCCCCGCTCAAGCACGCCCTCGCCGCCGTCCTGGCCACGACCCATGACGCCCTCGCCGCCCTCGGCGTCTCCGCCGACTCCGCCGTCACCTGGGTGCTCGGCATCGCCTCGCTCGTCGTCCTCGTGCGGCTCCTGCTGCTGCCGTTCGTCATCCACGGCGTCCGCCAGGCCCACGCCGGGGCGCGCGCCCGCCCCCACCTGAAGGGGATCACCGAGCGCTACCGCGGCCGCACGGACGCCGAGAGCCTGCGCGCCCACATGGACGAGCGCCGAGCCGTGTCGGCGGAGCACGGGGTGAGCCGGCTCGGCTGCCTGCCGGTGCTGGTGCAGCTGCCGGTGTGGCTCGCGCTCTACCACCTCGTCTCGGACGTGGCCCACGGCACGGCCGTCGGCGCGATGGGACCGGGGCTGGTGTCGTCGTTCGGTGCCGCCTCGCTCGTCGGCGTCTCGCTCGCCGGCCACGGCTACCTCGGCTCCGGTGGCCTCCACCTCGCCGTCGTGGCGGGGCTCGCGCTGACCGCGGCCGCGTTGTCGTACGTCACCCAGCGGTTCGTGGTCGCGCCCAACACGTCCGTCGAGGGCATGCCGGAGGCGATGGTCGCGGCGCAGCGCATCATGCCCGTGATGTCGGCCGGCGGGATGCTGCTCGCAGGAGGCGTGGTGCCGGTGGCCCTGCTCGTCTACTGGGTGTGCAGCTCGACGTGGACGCTGGGCCAGTCGGCGGCGATCGCGCGCTGGTGGCCCACCCCCGGGACAGCGGCGGCCGCGCGCCACGTCATGGCGTGACGACGAGGTTGCCGACCTTGCGGCCGGAGTCGACGATGCGGTGCGCCTCGACGATCTCGTCGAGCGACATCGTCCGCGCGACCACCGGCCGCAGGTCCCCCGCCGCGAGCCGCTCGAGCAGCCACGCGAAGTGGGCGGGGTCCTCCGGGGATCCTCCGGCGCGGACGTTCCCGCGGGCGAGGACGGTGTCGACGAGCCCCGCGACGGCGAGCACCAGCACACCTGACGGCGCGAGCAGGCGGCGGCCCGAGCGCCGGTCGAGGTTGCCGACCGCGTCGAGCACGACGTCGTACGTCGTCGCCAGGGCGTGGACCGACGTCCGGTTGTGGTCGACCACCTCGTCCGCCCCGAGCGAGCGCACGAGCTCGGCGTTGCGCTCGCTGCAGACCGCGGTCACGTGCGCGCCGGCCAGGTGCGCGACCTGCACGGCCGCCGTCCCGACCGCGCCGGACGCGCCGTTGACCAGGACGCGCCGGCCGGGCGCCACCACGTCGTCGAGGAAGTGGCGCGCCGTGCTGCCGCCGAAGAGGACGGCGGCGGCGTCCTCGTGCGAGACACCGGCAGGCACCGACGTGAGCCGATCGGCGCGCACGGCCGCGAGCTCGGCATGCGCGCCCATCGCCATCCCGGTCATCCCCGCCACCTGGTCGCCGATCGTCAGACCGGTGACGCCGGAGCCCAGCGACTCGACCGTCCCCGAGTAGACGACGCCGAGCACCGCTCGGCGCGGGCCGCGCCACCCGAGGGCCAACCGGCCCGGCAGCGCGAAGCCGCGCGGGAAGCGGCACCCGCGGATCCGGGCGTCCCCCGAGTTGACGGTCGTCGCCCTCACGCGCACGACGATCTGGCCCTTCCCGGCGACCGGGTCGGGCAGGTCACGCACCGAGACGACCTCCGGCGGTCCGTACCGCTCCACCACTGCTGCCTTCACGACCACTCCTCGAGCCCATGGAGACTTACACCTGTAAGCCTGGTGTCTGACACCGTAGCCTTACGCCTGTAAGCCACCCAAGCCCAGGAGTCCTCATGTCCAGACCACCGCTCTCCCCCGACCGCGTCGTCGACGCCGCGAGCCGGGTCGCCGACGCGTCCGGCCTCGCCGGGGTGAGCATGCGCAGCGTGGGCCGCGAGCTCGGGGTCGAGGCGATGTCGCTCTACCACCACGTCGCCGGGAAGGAGGCGCTCCTCGACGGCCTCGCGGACTGGGTCTTCGCCCGCATCACTCTGCCACGCTCGGGCACGGGGTGGCGCGCGGAGATGGAGGAGCGGGCCCGCTCGGCGCGGGCCGTGCTCGCCGCCCACCCGTGGGGGCTCGGGCTCCTCGAGTCGCGGCGCTCCCCCGGTCCGGCCACCCTCGGCCACCACGACGCGGTGCTCGGCTGCCTGCGTTCGGCGGGCTTCTCCGTCGCGCTCGCCGCGCACGCATTCTCGGTGCTCGACGCCTACACCTACGGGTTCGTCCTCACCGAGGTGAACCTGCCCTTCGAGCCCGGCGAGTCGGCCGACGACTTCGTCGCCGACCTCGGCGCGGTGCTCGCCGACCACCCGCACCTCGCGGAGATGGTGGCCGAGCAGGTCGTGGGACAGGACTACGCCTACGGCGACGAGTTCGACTACGGGCTCGCGCTGGTGCTCGACGGCCTCGAGCAGCGCGTGCCGGAGGAGATCAGAGGAAGAAGCTGACCACCAGCAGCGCGGCGGCCAGCGCGATCAGCGCGAGGGGCACCAGCGCCGGCTCACGTCGTACGGCATCGGGCAGCGCGCGCTGCTCCTCCGAGCCGGCGGTGACCCCGGCGCGGTCGCGGGCCGCGTCGACGAGCTCGCGGAGCCGGTGCTCGGCCCAGTCGACGTAGCGCATCCCCTCGTGCGGGCCGTCCTCGGACGACGGGGCGCGGCGAGACGTCATCGCCTTGCGCCACGTGCGGCCCAGCACCGTGCTGACCAGCCGCCGGTCGCCGGCGCGGACCGCGAGCACCTGGCGCACGGCCAGCTCCTCGACCGCGGCCAGCCGGATGTGGACCGTCTCGGCGAGGTTGCGCATCACCAGGTGCTCCTCGGTGGCCCACAACGCCGGGCGCAGCATCGCGGCCCACGACAGGACGCCGACCAGCAGGGCGACGCCGCCGACCCACGCGGGGAAGCCGTCGTCCAGGTAGACCACCATGGCGACCACGACCGCGGCGCCCAGCAGCACGGCCGCCCAGCCGGAGAACCGTCCACTGGTGGGTTGGAACCGCTCCACGACGGCCTCGCCGTCGTCCTGCAGGCGTGCCATGGTCTCCTCGCTGTTTTGGGCAGACATTGGCCCCCTGCGGATTGCCGGGGGCGTCCGAGCCAACTCTATGCTGGGTCGGTGACACCCACTGCCAGCTCCACGGCGAGCACGACCTCCTCGCACGCGGTCTTCGACGACATCGTGCGCTCGGACTCCTCGCTCCGCCGATTCCTCCACGGCCTCCCCGGCGTCGACCAGGTCGGGTGCGAGGCCCGCGCCGCTGGTCTGGCCACGAGGTCGATCAAGACCACGTCGAAGGCGTACGCCATCGACCTGGCCATCCGGATGGTCGACCTGACCACGCTCGAGGGCCAGGACACCCACGGCAAGGTCCGTGCGCTCGCGTCCAAGGCGATGCGCCCCGACCCGGCCGACCCGACCTGCCCGGCCACCGCTGCCGTGTGCGTCTACCCCGACATGGTGGCCATCGCCAAGCAGACGCTCGGCGACAGCGGCGTCAACGTCGCGGCGGTCGCCACGGCGTTCCCGAGCGGTCGCGCCGCGATGGACATCAAGCTCGCCGACACCCGCGACGCGGTCGAGGCCGGCGCCGACGAGATCGACATGGTCATCGACCGTGGTGCGTTCCTCTCCGGGCGCTACCTGGACGTCTTCGAGGAGATCGCGCAGGTCAAGGAGGCCTGTGGCGACGCACACCTCAAGGTGATCTTCGAGACCGGCGAGCTGCAGACCTACGACAACGTCCGCCGGGCCAGCTGGCTCGCGATGATGGCCGGTGGCCACTTCATCAAGACCTCCACGGGCAAGGTCCAGCCCGCCGCGACCCTCCCGGTCACCCTGATCATGCTCGAGGCGGTCCGTGACTTCCGCGAGCAGACCGGGCAGATGATCGGCGTCAAGCCCGCCGGTGGCATCAAGACCACCAAGGACGCCATCAAGTACCTCGTGATGGTCAACGAGATCTGCGGCGACGACTGGCTCGACCCCGACTGGTTCCGCTTCGGCGCCTCCACGCTGCTCAACGACCTGCTCATGCAGCGCACCAAGATGACGACCGGCCGCTACTCCGGTCCCGACTACTTCACGCTGGACTGATAACCATGACCTTCGAGTACGCCCCCGCGCCCGAGTCGCGCGCCATCGTCGACATCAAGCCGTCCTACGGACTGTTCATCAACGGCGAGTTCGTCGACGGCACCGGCACGTCGTTCAAGACCGTCAACCCCGCCACCGAGGAGGTGCTGGCCGAGGTCGCCGAGGCCAGCGACGCCGACGTCGACGAGGCCGTGAAGGCCGCCCGTCGCGCCTACACCCGCGTCTGGTCGCGGATGTCCGGCGCCGAGCGCGCCAAGTACCTCTACCGGATCGCCCGGATCATCCAGGAGCGCGGCCGCGAGCTCGCCGTCCTGGAGTCGATCGACAACGGCAAGCCGATCAAGGAGTCGCGCGACGTCGACGTGCCGATCGTCGCCGCACACTTCTTCTACTACGCCGGCTGGGCCGACAAGCTCCAGTACTCCGGCTACGGCTCCACCCCGCTCGGCGTCGCCGGCCAGGTCATCCCGTGGAACTTCCCGCTGCTGATGCTGGCGTGGAAGATCGCCCCGGCCCTGGCCTGCGGCAACACGGTCGTCCTGAAGCCCGCCGAGACCACCCCGCTCACCGCGCTGCTCTTCGCCGAGATCTGCCAGCAGGCCGACCTGCCGCCGGGCGTCGTCAACATCGTCACGGGCGCCGGCGACACCGGCCGCGCCATCGTGTCGCACCCCGACGTCGACAAGGTGGCCTTCACCGGGTCCACCGAGGTCGGCAAGGCGATCGCCCGCGCGGTCGCCGGCAGCGACAAGAAGGTCACCCTCGAGCTCGGTGGCAAGGCCGCCAACATCGTCTTCGACGACGCACCGCTCGACCAGGCCGTCGAGGGCATCGTCAACGGCATCTTCTTCAACCAGGGCCACGTCTGCTGCGCGGGCTCGCGCCTGCTGGTGCAGGAGTCCGTGGCCGACGAGGTGATGAGCCGGCTCAAGCGCCGCATGGCCACCCTGCGCGTGGGTGACCCGCTCGACAAGAACACCGACGTCGGTGCGATCAACTCGGCCGAGCAGCTCGCCAAGATCCGCGAGCTCTCCGAGATCGGCGAGTCCGAGGGCGCCGAGCGCTGGTCGGCCCCGTGCGACCTGCCGGCCAACGGCTACTGGTTCGCCCCGACCGTCTTCACCGGCGTCTCTCAGGCCCACCGGATCGCCCGCGAGGAGATCTTCGGCCCGGTCCTGTCCGTGCTGACCTTCCGCACGCCCTCCGAGGCGATCGAGAAGGCCAACAACACGCCGTTCGGCCTCTCGGCCGGCGTGTGGACCGACAAGGGCTCGCGCATCCTGTCCATGGCCAACCGCCTCCGGGCGGGCGTGGTCTGGGCCAACACGTTCAACAAGTTCGACCCCACCTCGCCGTTCGGCGGCTACAAGGAGTCCGGATACGGCCGCGAGGGCGGCCGCCACGGTCTCGAGGGCTACCTGAAGGGAGCGGACGCGTGAGCCGCATCGACGTACGCAAGACGTACAAGCTCTACATCGGGGGCCAGTTCCCGCGCTCGGAGTCGGGCCGCTCCTACGTCGTCAACGACGCCAAGGGCCGCCTGGTCGCCAACGCCGCCCAGGCCTCGCGCAAGGACGCCCGCGACGCGGTGGTCGCCGCCCGTGCCGCGTTCGGTGGCTGGTCCGGCAAGACCGCCTACAACCGCGCCCAGGTCGTCTACCGCGTCGCCGAGGTGCTCGAGGGTCGCCGCGAGCAGTTCGAGGCCGAGCTCCGCGCCTCGGAGGGCATCACGCCCGCCCGTGCGCGCACCTACGTGGACGCCTCGATCGACCGGCTCGTCTGGTACGCCGGCTGGGCCGACAAGATCACCCAGGTCGTCGGCAACGCCAACCCGGTCGCCGGCCCCTACTTCAACCTGTCGACCCCCGAGCCCAGCGGCGTCATCGCCGTCGTCGCCCCGCGCGGCCCCCTGCTCGGCCTCGTCAGCGTCGTCGCGCCGCTCATCATCACCGGCAACACCGTCGTCGTGATCGCCAGCCAGGACAACCCGCTGACCGCGATCACGCTCGGTGAGGTGATGGCGACCAGCGACCTCCCGGGTGGCGTGGTCAACGTGCTCACCGGCTCGCAGACCGAGATCGCCCCGTGGCTGGCCTCGCACATGGACGTCAACGGCATCGACCTCACCGGGGTCGAGGACGACGAGCTCGCGACCGAGCTCGAGGTGGCTGCCGCCGACAACCTCAAGCGCGTACGACGTCCCGCTCCCGACACCGACTGGCTCGCCGAGCCCGCGCTGGACCGGATGACGCAGTTCCTCGAGACCAAGACCGTCTGGCACCCGATCGGCGTCTGAGCCGACCGACGCACGACACGACGAAGGCCCCTGGAGATCCTCCGGGGCCTTCGTGCGTGATGGCGGAGTCGCAGCGTCACCGGGTGACCCCGAGACTCCGCCGTCATCGGCTCGGAATGAACTCCCACTGGTGCAGGTGGACATTCATCGAGTCCTGAGCGTGGACCACGCACAACAGGGATGGACGTCCACTCCTACGAGTGGACGTCCATCCCTGTTGTGCGTCGCGCGAGCCGGTCGATCAGCGGTTGAGCAGGGCCTGGGCCAGCACGCCGAGGATCTCGTTGGGGTCGGTCACGAGGTAGTTCTGGCCACCGGTGGCGGCGGCGATCTGCTCGAGCTCGCCGCTGTCGGCGTCCTGCGAGATGCCGATGACGATCACCTTGACCGGCTTGGCGGGGTCACGCAGCGACTTGAGCTGGTTGACGAGCGACTCCAGCGACAGGGAGCTCGAGTCGTCGCTGGCGCCGTCGGTCATGATCACCACGGAGTTGAACCACGCCGGGTCCCACATCTCCTGCGCGTGCTTGTAGGCCGCGAGGGTGGAGTCCATGACGCCGGTGCCGCCGCGCACGCGGCCGGGCAGGGCGTCGGCCTCGGAGCGGACCTCGTCCTCGTGCGTCTTGCCGTCGGCCGCCGGGGCGTCGAGCCGCTCGAGCGGGGAGTACTCGGCGTACGAGGCGCCGTTCTCGCCGCGGTTCTTGGAGAAGCCCCAGATGCCGATCCGGGCCTGCGCCGGGAAGGCGTCGAGCGCGACCTGGGACGCGGTCACCGCCAGCCCGATGCGGGTGGTGTCACCGATGGCCATCTTCATCGAGCCGGAGAGGTCGACGACCGCCAGGATGCTGGACGGCACCGACAGCACGCGCCACTGGCGCAGGGTGTCGTCGGTGGTCTTCTGGGCGACCTTGGCGAGCACCGGGGCGGTGCCGAGGCCGATGTCGTTGGGCAGCGCAGCGCCGTCGGGGCCGCGGAGCTCAGCGGCCGCGATGGCCTCCACGCCGGCGCCCGAGGCGAACCAGCGACCCAGGGCGCGGCCCACGCGGGCCGACAGGTCGCCACCGGAGGCAAGGATGTCCTTGGTGCCGCGGTTCACGTCGATCAGCGGGTACTGCAGCATCGGCGCGCCGGTCTTCGGAGCCACCAGGGTGAGCTGGTCGTTGCTGCGGCGGGCGGCGAGGTAGGCCTGCTCGGTCGCGGGCACCAGCTGGGTGCTGGAAGCGGTGATCGTGGAGAGGTCGGTCTCGGTGGCGCCGCCGGCCACGGCGCGCTCACCGAACGTCTGGGCGACCGGGACGGTCTTCTCCTCGATGGACAGCGCGGTCTCGCCCGTCTTCTTCATCTCGGCGTACGGCGCGAGCAGCGCGAGCGCAGAGGCACCCTCGGCGCTCGGGTCGGCCATCGCCAGGCTGCCGCCGTCGAGCACGGAGGACCAGGAGGTGGGGGCCTTGGCGGCCGGGCCGCCGATGAGACCGACCGGCGTCTGCGCGAGGACCTCCGCGATCGGCGTACCGGTCCAGCCGGCGCTGGTGAGCTGGCCCTTCCAGGTCGGGCTGTCCGGGATCCAGATCTCGGGGAGCTCGGCGTTGGGGTCGCTCAGCAGGGCGACGACGTCCTTCACGGTGCCTGCCGTGACCTGGATGTCGATGCAGGGCTCGTCCTCGTTGACGTCCTTGACCGCCTGGTTGACGAGGTCCTCCATGACCGGGGCGGTGGTCAGCGTGACCACCTCGGAGATGCAGTCGGCACCCTCGGGTTCGCCGCTGGCACCGCGCACCGTGAAGAAGCCGACCAGGCCCACGACCAGTGCGAGCGCGAGTCCGCCCAGCACGTAGGTCTTGGAGGAGCGGCCGGCGCCGCCAGAACCGTCCGCGGTCGCGGGCGCGGTCTCGGGCGCAGTCGAGTCGTCGAGACTCATGGAGGTCCTCCCACAGAGGTGTCGTTCGAAGGTCTGGGCGAGACTAATGTCCAGCCTTTACCGTCCGTGGCCGAACGACGAAATGAGTTCGCAACAAATGAGTACTGCCCAGGTGGTCGTCCTGGCCGGACCCAGCGGCGCCGGAAAGTCCCGGCTCGCGGAGCGCCTCGGACTCCCCGTCCTGCGCCTCGACGACTTCTACAAGGACGGCGACGACCCCTCGCTCCCCCGCATCACCACCGGCGCCAACGCCGGGCTCGTCGACTGGGACCACCCCGACTCGTGGCACGAGGCCGACGCCCTCACCGCGCTGCGCGAGCTGTGCGCCACCGGGCGCAGCGAGGTGCCGATCTACGAGATCGCGCAGAACGGACGCTGCGGCTCACGCACGGTCGACCTCGGCGGCAGCAGCCGGTTCGTCGCGGAGGGCATCTTCGCGCCTGAGGTGGTGGCCGCGTGCCGGGAGGCGGGCATCCTCGCCGCGGCCTACTGCATCACCCAGCACCCGCTCGTCACGTTCTGGCGGCGCCTCACCCGCGACCTGCGCGAGCACCGCAAGCCGCCGTTGGTGCTCGTACGCCGCGGACTGGCGCTGATGCGCGACCAGCAGCGGGTCGTCGCGCACGCGGTGCGCCAGGGTTGTCGGCGGGCGACGGGCGACCAGGCGTACGCCGAGCTGACCACCGACAGCAGCGCTGCTAACCGTTGATGAGCGCGGCGTAGCCCGGCTTGACGACGTCGTCGATGATCGCGAGCCGCTCGTCGAAGGGCAGGAACGCCGACTTCATCGCGTTGATGGTGAACCAGCGCAGGTCCTCCAGCGTGTAGTCGAACGCCTCCACCAGCCCGAACATCTCCTGCGTCATCGAGGTGCCGCTCATCAGCCGGTTGTCGGTGTTGACCGTGACGCGGAACCGCAGGTCGGTCAGCAGCCCGATCGGGTGCTCGGCGAAGGACTCCGCCGCCCCGGTCTGGATGTTGGAGCTCGGGCACATCTCGAGCGGGATCCGCTTGTCGCGGACGTAGGCCGCCAGCCGACCGAGCTCGACCGACCCGTCGTCGTTCACCGTGATGTCGTCGATGATCCGCACGCCGTGGCCGAGCCGGTCGGCGCCGCACCACTGGATCGCCTGCCAGATCGACGGCAGGCCGAAGGCCTCACCGGCGTGGATCGTGAAGTGGGCGTTCTCGCGCTGGAGGTACTCGAAGGCGTCGAGGTGCCGGGTGGGCGGGAAGCCCGCCTCCGCGCCGGCGATGTCGAAGCCGGCGACTCCGCGGTCGCGCCACGCGATCGCCAGCTCGGCGATCTCCATCGACCTGGCCTGGTGCCGCATCGCGGTCAGCAGCTGGCGTACGACGATCCTGCCGCCGCTGGCGGCCATCCCGGCGTCGAAGCCCTCCTGCACCGCCGCGACGACCTCGTCGAGGGTGAGGCCGCCGCTGACGTGCTGCTCCGGCGCGTAGCGCACCTCGGCGTAGACGACACCGTCGGCGGCGAGGTCCTGGACGCACTCGCGGGCGACACGGGCGATCGCCGGACCGTTCTGCATCACCGCGACGGTGTGGTCGAAGGTCTCGAGGTAGCGGACGAGCGAGCCCGAGTCGGCCGACTCCGTGAACCAGTGACCGAGCGACTCCGCGTCGGAGGCGGGCAGCTCGTGGCCGGCCTCAGCGGCGAGCTCCACGATCGTCTGCGGACGTAGCCCGCCGTCGAGGTGGTCGTGCAGCAGGACCTTCGGGGCGGCCTGCACCTGGTCGCGGGTGGGAGTGCTCATCGGCACATCCAAGCAGGCCCGCCCACGGTCAAGCACTATGTTCGTGCGCATGCGCACCTTCACCACGCTCGACGAGGTCGCCGCCGCCTCCGGGTCCGAGATCGGCACCAGCGAGTGGCTCGACGTCGACCAGGCGCGGATCGACGCCTTCGCCGACGCCACGCTCGACCACCAGTGGATCCACGTCGACGTCGACGCTGCGGGCAAGGGTCCGTTCGGCACCACCATCGCCCACGGCTTCCTCACCCTGAGCCTGCTCCCGCACTTCGCCTCGCAGGTCTTCCGGCTCGACACCCCGGGCGCCCGGCTCAACTACGGCCTGGAGAAAGTGCGCTTCCCCAGCCCGGTGCCGGTCGACAGCCGGCTGCGGTCGCACGTGCGCTTCGGCGAGGTCCGCGACCTGGCGGCCGGCAAGCAGCTCGTCGTGGAGCACACCGTCGAGATCGAGGGCCACGACAAGCCGGCCTGCGTGGCCGCCCACGTCGTCCTGCTCCTCGCCTGAGGGTTCAGCGCGACAGCACCGCCTGGGCGAACACCCCCAGGATGTCCGCGGGCTCGGCAGCGAGGTAGGCCTCACCACCGGTCACCCGGGCCATCTGGCGCAGGGCTCCGAGGTCGGCGTCCCCGCTGATCGCGATGCCCACCACGCGCACCGGCTTGTCGGGGTCCTTCAGCTCCTCGAGCCGCTGCAGCAGCTGGTCGAGGCCGATCGAGCCGGGATCCTCGTTGCGGCCGTCGGTCATCAGGACCACGGAGTTGGAGTAGTGCGGGCGGTAGTTGCGCAGGGCCGTGCGATAGGCGGCCAGCGCCGTGTCGTACAGCCCGGTCCCGCCGTCGGTGAGGCTGGACATCTGGGCGGCGCGCTCCCGCAGGGCGTAGCGCTGGGTGCGGCCGAAGCGCAGGTCGTCGAGGCGACGGATGGGCTCGAGCTCGCGCCAGTCCTTCCCTGGCCCACCCTTGTCGATGGAGAAGATCCACAGGCCGACCCGCGCGTGGTCGGGCAGGAATTCGAGCCCGATCCGGGCCGCGTCGGCCAGCAGGTCCATCCGCGACCCGTTGCCGGCGTCGGCGTCCATCGAGCCGGAGGCGTCGACGACGGCGAGCATGGCCGACGGCACGCTGAGCTGGCTCCACGAGAAGACCGCCTCCGCGATCGCCTTGGCCGCAGGTGGTCGCAGGGAGGCATCGCCGTCCCCGCCCGGTGCGGCGAGTCCCTCGTCGGCGATCAACGAGCGCCCCACCGTGCCCTCGAGGTGCTCGGCGAGCGCCCGCGCCAGGGCACGCGACCCGGGCGCGGCGTCGGCGGCGACCATGAGCGGGAAGTCGAGGACCGGGGCGCCCACGTCGGGGGTCAGGTCGCGGAGGTCGGCACGACCATCCACCGTCTCCAGCTGCTGCTCAGTGGCGACCACCAGCCGCGGTGAGCGACGCGCGAACATGGCCGGCTGGACCGTCGTGTCCTCTCCGTCCACGGTGCGGGCACCCTGGGCCTGCGCGAAGGGGACCAGGAGCTGGCGGGCGGCGTCCCGGGTCCGGCCCACCGCGCGGGCCTCGGCCTCCGGTGCGGTCACCGCGAGGGCGCCCACGACCGACGACTCCGGGTTGGGCACGGAGACCAGTCCCGACGCCTCGGCGTCGCCCCACGTCGCGAAGCGCTGCGCTGCGTTGCCGCCCACGAGGACCACATGCGTCCGGGCCAGGCTCTTCACCAGCAGCCTCGGTCGGGGGGCCCGGCCGAGGAAGGCCTCGGTGGTCACGAAGTGCGCCTCCGGGATCCAGACGTCCGGCAGCCGGCTGCCCAGCGAGGCGCCGCGAGCGACCTCCATGCCCGGCCGCAGCGCCGGGTCGACCTGCACGCAGTCGGGCGTGACGTCCGCCAGGGCGGCCACCACCACGCTGTACATCTCCGGCGCGACGACGAGGTCGACGCTGCGGAACTCGGCGCACCCGTCGTCGGAGGCGGCGACCCCGTCGTCGCCGCGGGACAGTGCGAACCACGTGGCGCCCGCGCCGACCGCAAGTCCTGTCACCAGCACCACGACCGCCAGCACGGCGGTCGACGTCATCATGGCGCGGCCGGGTCCGCGCTGGTCGTTGCTCTGCATCGGGTCCCCCAAGATCCCTAAGGTAAAGAAACGCTAGGAGGAGGCCCGGGCGACCCGGTTGCTACTGGCCGGTCATCGTCAGAGTTGGGGAGGGCGCTGCGCGGGCGTCAGCCGATCCGGTCGAGCACGATCTCCGTGCCGACACCGCTCGCGTCGCCACCGATGTCGAAGCCGCCCTCGAGCGAGGCCAGCGCCCGCTCGAAGCGCTCCGGCTCATCGGTGAGCAGCGTGAACAGCGGCTGGCCCTCGGTGACCTCGTCGCCGGGCCGCGCGTGCCACACGACGCCGGCACCCGCCTGCACCGGGTCCTCCTTGCGCGCCCGCCCGGCGCCGAGGCGCCAGGCGGCCATGCCGACCGCCATCGCGTCGAGCCGGGTGAGGGTGCCGCTCGACGGCGCGGTGACGACGTGCGACTCCTTCGCCTCGGGCAGGGCGGCGTCCGGGTCGCCGCCCTGGGCGCGGATCATCGCCTTCCACGCGTCCATCGCCGAGCCGTCGGCCAGCTTGTCCGCCGGGTCGACGGCGTCACGCCCGGCGCCGGCGAGCATCTCGCGGGCCAGGGCGAGGGTCAGCTCCACCACGTCGGCGGGGCCGCCGCCCGCCAGGACGTCCACGGACTCCTGCACCTCCACTGCGTTGCCCGCGGTCAGCCCGAGCGGGGTCGCCATGTCGGTGAGCAGGGCGACGGTGTGCACCCCCGCGTCGGTGCCGAGCGCCACCATCGTCTCGGCGAGCTCGCGCGCGGAGTCGAGGTCCTTCATGAAGGCGCCGCTGCCGACCTTGACGTCCAGCACCAGGGCCCCGGTGCCCTCGGCGATCTTCTTGCTCATGATCGAGCTGGCGATGAGCGGGATCGCCTCGACCGTGCCGGTGACGTCGCGCAGGGCGTACAGCTTCTTGTCGGCCGGGGCGAGGCCGTCGCCGGCGGCGCAGATCACGGCGCCGACGTCCTCGAGGATGGCGAACATCTCCTCGTTGCTCAGCGCCGCGCGCCACCCGGGGATCGACTCGAGCTTGTCGAGCGTGCCACCGGTGTGGCCCAGGCCCCGGCCCGAGAGCTGGGGGACGGCGACGCCGCAGGCCGCGACAAGCGGGGCCAGCGGCAGGGTGATCTTGTCGCCGACGCCACCGGTGGAGTGCTTGTCGGCCGTCGGGCGGGACAGCGAGGAGAAGTCCATCCGCTCCCCCGAGGCGATCATGGCGCCGGTCCAGCGCGAGATCTCCCTGCGGTTCATGCCGTTGAGCAGGATCGCCATGGCGAGCGACGACATCTGCTCGTCGGCGACGTCGCCGCGCGTGTAGGCGTCGATCACCCAGTCGATCTGGCTGTCGGACAGCTCGTGCTTGTCGCGCTTGGCGAGGATCACCTCGACGGCGTCGTGGGCAGCCACTAGTCGGTTCCTTCCGCTGCTGCGTCGGCCATGTCGGCCATGTGGGTGAGGTCGTCGGGTCCGAAGGCGTCGGGCAGCACCTCGGACATGGGCTTGACCCCCGAAACGGTCCAGACCAGGAGGTCGCGACCGCCGTGCTCGAACAGGAGCTGGCGGCACCGGCCGCACGGCATGATGATCTCACCCCCGCCGTTGACGCAGACGAAGTGCGTCAGCCGACCGCCGCCGGTTGCGTGCAGGTGGGAGACCAGTCCGCACTCGGCACAGAGCACGACGCCGTACGCCGCGTTCTCCACGTTGCAGCCGATCACGATCCGGCCGTCATCGGCCCGTGCAGCCGCGCCCACCTTGTAGTGGGAGTAGGGGGCGTAGGCCCGCTGCATCACCTCGGTGGCAGCCGCCCTGAGCTCGTGCCAGCCCTGTTGGTCCAACGTCTCGTGCACGGCGTCCTCCACTGTTCGCTCCGCCATCCCTCCGCCTGCTCCTGCAGGCGGCCACTATGGCGCATACCGTGAACCGGCGGTCTTTGGCAGGTTCCGCCGAAAGTCGTCCGGCGACTTTTATGTCTCAAACGCATTTCAGAAGTACCGAACCTCGTGACGGGGTGCGCCACGGCAGGCATCATGCTCCCGGAAAGCTGACCCCACCCGGGGGTGCACGAACTTGGAGGCATTTGTGTTGAAGACGAGGAAGGTCGTCTCGAGCGGCCTCGTGGCGCTGCTCGCCGCCGCGACCCTGGCTGCGTGTGGTGACGCGCCCGAGGAAGACACCACCGGGAGCGGCAGCGACAGCACCCCGGCCGCCAGCGACTTCCTGCCGTGCATCGTGTCCGACGCCGGAGGGTTCGACGACAAGTCGTTCAACCAGCTCGGCTTCGAGGGTGCCCAGCAGGCCGCCGACGAGCTCGGCGTCGAGCTGAAGCCGGTCGAGTCCAACAGCGAGAACGACTACGGCCCCAACCTGGAGAGCCTGGTCGGCGAGGGCTGTGACGTCATCGTGACCGTCGGCTTCGCCCTGGCCGCGGCGACCAAGGAGTCGGCAGCCGCCAACCCCGACATCGAGTACGTCCTGATCGACGACTCCGCCGACGGCGGCGACGACGGTGCGACCTTCGACGGCAAGGCCGACGTGGAGAACATCAAGCCGCTGCTCTACAACACCGCCGAGGCCGCGTTCCTCGCCGGCTACGCCGCTGCCGACTACACCAAGACCGGCAAGGTCGGCACCTACGGCGGCATGCCCTTCCCGACCGTCACCATCTTCATGGACGGCTTCAAGCAGGGCGCCGAGTACTACGCCAAGGAGAAGAAGAAGGACGTCGAGGTCGTCGGCTGGGACGGCAAGAACGGTTCCTTCACCGGTGGCTTCGAGGCCAACGAGGCCGCGACCAGCACGGCCAAGCAGATCCTCGACCAGGACGTCGACGTGATCCTGCCGGTCGGCGGCCCGATCTACCAGGGCGCGATCACCGCGATCGAGGACTCGGGCAACGACATCGCGATGGTGGGCGTCGACGCCGACCTCTTCGAGACCGACCCGACCACCCAGGACTACGTCATGACCTCGATCCTCAAGGGCATGAAGGTCTCGACCTACGAGGCCGTCATGGCCGCGGGCAACGACGAGTTCGACTTCGAGCCCTACATCGGCACCCTCGAGAACGACGGTGTCGGCATCGCGCCGTTCCACAACTTCGAGGACAAGGTCAGCCCCGAGCTGGCCGGCGAGCTCGACGAGGTGAAGGCCGGCATCATCGACGGCTCCATCAAGGTCGAGTCCTACCTGGGCTGATCACCAGCACGCTCCACGATGGAGGGAGGCCGACGGTTTCGTCGGCCTCCCTTCTCCGTGTCGAGGCCTCTCGTCCGGCCCCCGGCCGACCCCGTACCAGACCCCCGGTCCAGACCTCCGGACCATCCCGACCCCTAGGATGCGATGCCATGAGACTCGTCCTGCGAGGCATCACCAAACGCTTCGGCAGCGTGGTGGCCAACGACTCGATCTCCCTCACGGTGGAGCCCGGTGAGATCCACTGCCTCCTCGGCGAGAACGGTGCCGGCAAGTCCACGCTGATGAACGTGCTCTACGGCCTCTACAAGGCCGACGAGGGCGAGATCGAGCTCGACGGCGAGGTCCAGCACTTCACCGGTCCCGGCGACGCGATGGCGGCCGGCATCGGCATGGTCCACCAGCACTTCATGCTCATCCCCGTCTTCACCGTGGCCGAGAACGTCATGCTCGGCCACGAGACCACCGGCTTCGCCGGCACGCTGGACCTCGCCGCGGCCAGCAAGCGCGTCACCGAGATCTCCGAGCGCTTCGGCTTCCACGTCAACCCCGACGCGCTGGTCGAGGACCTCCCCGTCGGCGTGCAGCAGCGCGTGGAGATCATCAAGGCCCTCTCCCGCGACGCGGAGCTGCTCGTCTTCGACGAGCCCACTGCGGTGCTCACCCCGCAGGAGACCGACGAGCTGATGGACATCATGCGCCAGCTCAAGGAGGCCGGGAAGGCCATCGTCTTCATCACCCACAAGCTCCGCGAGGTCCGCGAGGTCGCCGACCGGATCACCGTCATCCGCCTCGGCAAGGTCGTCGGCGAGGCCGACCCCCAGGCCAGCAACGCCGAGCTCGCCTCGATGATGGTCGGCCGCCCGGTCGAGCTGGTCGTCCACAAGGAGGACGCGAAGCTCGGCGACGACGCGCTGGTGGTCAAGGACCTCCGCGTGGTCGACCTGGCCGGTCACACGCAGGTCGACGGCCTCAGCTTCACCATCCGCGCCGGCGAGGTCCTCGCCGTCGCCGGCGTCCAGGGCAACGGCCAGACCGAGCTGACCGAGGCCATCCTCGGCCTGCAGGACGACGTCACCGGCTCCATCAACCTCGACGGCGTCGAGCTGGTCGGCCGCTCGACGCGCAAGATCCTCGACGCCGGTGTCGGCTTCATCCCCGAGGACCGGCAGGTCGACGGCCTCGTGCCCGGCTTCACCATCGCCGAGAACCTCATGCTCAACCGCAGCTTCAAGTCCCCGTTCGTCAGGAACGGCTCGCTGCGCCTCGGCGCCCTGCGCGAGTTCGCCCAGAAGAAGCTCACGGAGTACGACGTCCGCGCCCGCGACATCGACTCGCTGGCCGCCAACCTCTCCGGCGGCAACCAGCAGAAGGTCGTCGTGGCCCGCGAGCTCTCCCGCGACCTGCGGCTGCTCGTCGCCGCCCAGCCCACCCGCGGTGTCGACGTCGGCTCGATCGAGTTCATCCACAAGCAGATCGTCGCGACCCGCGACAGCGGCATCCCGGTCCTGGTGGTCTCCACCGAGCTCGACGAGGTGGTCGCGCTCGCCGACCGGATCATGGTGCTCTACCGCGGCAAGGTCGTCGGCATCGTCGCGGCCGACACCCCCCGCGAGACCCTCGGACTCATGATGACCGGCGAACGCCCGAAGGACCTGAAGGACGTGGTCGCGTGAATGACACCCCCCAGCCCCAGCCCGAGAAGCCCGACGCGCCGGTGACGGACGACGAGGCGGCCCGGGGGGCGACGGCCACGGACACGACGACCGAGGCTCCCGAGGTCGACCCCCACGACGCGCGGGGCGACCGCACGCGGTCGATGCTGCGCGAGATCGCCTCCGGCGACGTCCTCGCCGGCGTGCTGGCCGTGTTCCTCGCGGTCTTCGTCGGCTCGGTGATGATCGCGGCGACCGACGACGTGGTGCGCGAGACCGCCGGCTACATCACCGCGCGGCCCTCGGACTTCTTCACCGCCGTGTGGGACGCCATCTCCGGCGCCTACAGCGCGATGTTCCGCGGCGCGGTCTTCAACTACAACCTCACCGAGCCGGCCCAGCAGTGGCGCCCGCTGACGGAGACGTTGAAGTTCGCAGGCCCGCTGATCCTCGGCGGCCTCGGCGTCGGCCTGGCCTTCCGGGCGGCGCTGTTCAACATCGGCGGCCGCGGCCAGATGCTCATCGCCGGTGGCGCGGCCGGCTGGGTCGGCTTCCAGCTCGACCTGCCGCTCGCGATCCACCTGCCGCTGGCCATCATCGTCGGCATGGTGTTCGGCGCCCTGTGGGGTGGCATCGCGGGCGTGCTGAAGGCGCGCACCGGCGCGCACGAGGTGATCGTCACGATCATGCTCAACTACGTCGCCTACTACCTCCTCTTCTGGGCCCTCACCAAGGAGTGGCTGCTCAAGACGCCCGGCTCGGTGAACCCGAAGTCACCGCCGATGAAGGACTCGGCGACGCTGCCCAAGGTGCTGGGCGACCAGTTCAACCTCCACCTCGGCTTCGTGCTCGCGATCGTCGCGGTCGCCGTCGTGTGGTGGTTGCTCAACCGCTCCACGCTCGGCTACCGCATCCGCGCCGTCGGTGAGAACCCGCACGCGGCCCGCGCCTCCGGCATCAACGTCGGCGGGATCTACATCGCCGTGATGATGATCTCCGGCTCCCTGCTCGGCCTCGCCGGCGTCAACCAGGTGCTCGGCACCGTGTCCAGCGGCGTCTCGCTCGACCTCGACGCGGCGATCGGCTTCGACGCCATCACCGTGGCACTGCTCGGCCGCTCCCGCCCGCTCGGCATCCTGACCGCCGGGCTCCTGTTCGGCGCCCTCAAGGCCGGCGGATTCACCATGCAGACCTCCGAGAACATCTCGGTCGACCTGGTGCTCGTGGTGCAGTCGCTGATCGTCCTCTTCCTCGCCGCCCCTCCCCTGGTGCGCGCGATCTTCCGGCTCCCCGCCCAGGAGGCCAAGTGAGCACCGTGACCGACCAGCCGACCCCCGACAGCGGCGGCCTGGCTCCCGACACCGTCGTGACGCACGGCCGCGGCTCGGGCGCTCGCAAGCTCCCGGTCGTGCTCGGCGTGCTGACCCTGCTCCTCGCGGGCGTCCTGCTCCGCTCGAGCCCGTCGGGCGACACGACGTTCCAGCTCTCGACGGTGACCGACTTCGTCACCCTTCCCGACATCGTGGTGCCGTCCGGCCCCACCGCGTGGCTGATGGTGGTGATCTGCCTCGGGCTCACCGCGGAGGCCGTCCGCCGCATGCTCACCCGCGTGAGCCAGCCGATGTGGATCCCGATCACCTTCGCGATCCTCTGGATGATCGGCTTCCTCAGCTGGGCGGCCGCCGGCGACCGCATCCGCGTCGTCAGCCTGCTCGGCGGTGCCGTGGCGCTCGCCATCCCGCTCGTCTTCGGCGCGCTGGGCGGCGTGCTCGGCGAGCGCGCAGGCGTGGTCAACATCGCCATCGAGGGCCAGCTCCTCCTCGGCGCGTTCGCCGCTGCCGTCACCGCTTCGATGACCGGCTCGCCGTGGGCCGGCGTCGCGGCCGCCGCAGTGGCCGGCGCCCTGGTGGCGCTGATCCTGGGCCTCTTCGCGATCACCTACTTCGTCGACCAGGTCATCGTCGGCGTCGTCCTCAACGTGCTCGTGGTCGGTCTGACCAACTTCCTGTTCCGCCAGGTGCTCACGCCCAACTCCGAGTCGCTCAACTCCCCCGAGCGCCTGCGCGCGCTGCCGATCCCGATCCTCGGCGACATCCCGTTGATCGGCCCGATATTCTTCCGCCAGACCCCGCTCGTCTACCTGCTCTACATCGTCGTCGCGGTCGTGGCCTACGCCCTCTACCGCACCCGCTGGGGCCTGCGCCTCCGTGCGGTCGGCGAGCACCCCAAGGCCGCCGACACGGTCGGCATCAAGGTCAACCGCACCCGCTACCGCACGATCCTGCTCGCGGGTGCCATCGCCGGTCTCGGCGGCGCCTACTTCAGCCTCGTCTCGGTGGCCGGCTTCAACCGCGAGATGACCGGAGGCGCCGGCTACATCGCGCTGGCTGCCGTCATCTTCGGCAAGTGGGACCCGATCCGCGCGACGCTGGCGGCGCTGCTCTTCGGCTTCGCGACCAACCTGCAGGGAGTGCTCTCGGCCATCGGGTCCCCCGTGCCGAGCCAGTTCATGCTGATGCTCCCCTACCTCGTCACCATCTTCGCGGTGGCGGGACTGGTGGGCCGCTCCCGGCCGCCGGCCGCGGACGGCGTGCCCTACCGACAACAGTAGGTCAGCTCGAGGAGGGCCCAGCGCTGTGCGCTGGGCCCTTCTTCGTTCATCGGGCGACGCGGGACGCGTCGTCCTCGACGAACCGCGGCTGGCAGGCGAACCACCCGGCGACCACGCCCGGGACGGCGGTGGCGGCGAGCACGACCAACGGTGTCGTCCACGACCCTGTCGCCTCGCGGACCAGGCCGAGGCCGATCGGCCCGAGGCAGGCCAGCCCGTAGCCGATGCCCTGGACGAATCCGGACACGGTCGAGGCGGACTGCGGGGTCCGCGTCCGGTGGTTGATGAGGGTCATGCAGAGCGGGAACGTGCTCACGCCGATGCCCAGGGCGCACACCCACAGCACGGTGCCGTCGAGCGGCGAGACAGCCAGGCCGACGTAGCCGAGGACCAGGACGACCGAGCACGCCACGACGACCACGAACGGGTTGCGCATCCGGGTGGCGACCTGCGGGACCACCACGGCTGCGAGCACCCCCCACGCCGAGTAGAGGCCGACCATCGCGCCGCCGAGTGACGCGCTGCCACCGGCATCGGTGAGCACCGCCGGCACCCACGTGATGATGCTGTAGTTGGACAGCGACATCATCGCGAACAGGACCACCAGCCCCCAGACCGTCGACGACCGACCGACCCTGAGCTTGACGGTGGGCGTCGCGGCGACGGCCGGTACGTGGTGGTCGGCGGGCAGCTTGACCGCGAGCACGCACCAGACCAGCGCAGCCACCGCTGCCGGGGCTGCCCAGATCCCCACCGAGACCCGCCAGCCCGCTGCCTCGGCAACCGGCACGGCCAGGAGGGGTGCCACGAACTGCCCGGTCTGCATCAGCAGCAGGTACGACGACGTCCACAGGGCGATGCGATCGGCGAACCACGCCTTGATGAGCGGCACGAGCACGACGTTGGCGGCGCCGATGCCCGCCAGCGCCAGGACGGTCGACGCGACCAGCACGGCCGGCGTCGGGGAGAGCGCCCGCAGCACGAGGGAGACTGCCGAGAGGCCGAGGGCGGCGGTGGCGGTGCGCTCGAGGCCGTACCTCCTCGTCACGACCGGGGCCAGGAAGCCGAAGACGGCGAACGTCGCCGCCGGCACCGTGCCCAGCAGGCCGGCGAGGGCGATTCCGAACCCCAGGTCCGACCCGATGATCTCCAGCAGCGGCGTGATGCCCGTGACCGCGGTCCGCAGGTTCAGCGCCGTGAGGGCGATCGCGAGCCCGGCCCACAGCGCGAGGCGTCCGCGGGTGGCCGGGCCTGATCCTCCGGGGGTGGGTGCGGTGGCGGTGGGGATGGTCAACACTTGCTCCGAGGTCGCGACGAATGATGGGATCATGGGATGAATCACGGTGAGTCTGGCACAACCCCGCCGGTGCGTCGAGTGGGGCTGATCGACCAGGTCGCCGCGCGCTTCCAGGAGGAGATCACCTCCGGCCGGTGGCCGGTCGGCGAGCGGATCCCCGTCGAGGCCGACCTGGTTGCTGCCTTCGGCGCCGGCCGGAACACCGTCCGCGAGGCGCTGCAGTCCCTCGTGCATGCAGGTCTCCTCAGCCGGGAGCAGGGCCGCGGCACGTTCGTGATCTCGACCTCAGAGCTCAGCGGGTCGCTCGCCCGGCAGCTGGCCGGCGGCAGCAGGCACCACTACCTCGAGCTGCGCCTCGCACTCGACAGCACCGCCGCCTCGCTCGCCGCGTTGCGTCGGACGGACGCCGACATCGAGCTGCTCCGTGAGCTCAGGACCCGGCGCGAGGAGAGCTGGTCGTCGGACGACCCCGATGTCCGGGCGGCGGCGGACCTCGCGCTGCACCGAGCGATCGTGGCGGCGACGCACAACCCCCTCTACCTGCAGCTCTACTCGAGCGTGACCGACGTCTTCGCGAGCCACATGCGACACGAGGAGTCCGGGGACGACGACGCGTCGCACCGCCACCACCACGACCTCGTCGAGGCGGTCGCAGCGGGCGACGCGGACCGTGCGTCCGCCCTCGTCCGGTCGATCTTCGACCCCTTCATGCACTGAGCCGACGTCAGGCGATCACGGCACGGGTCGACTCGTACGCTCCTCCGCCGGCGGTCGGGGCAGCTGGGCCCGGAACCACACCGCGACGAGACCGGCGATCACCCCGCTCGCCGAGATCAGCACGGTGACAACGTCGGACTGCACCCTGAGGAACGGCGCCAGGACGGGCCGAGCCAGGACAACCACCGTGGCAGCCGCCCCGACGAAGGCGAGGACAGCCGGGGCCCGCCCCGGCATGCGGCGGCCCACCAGGAGCATCAGGACGACCCCGACCGCGCCGCCGAGGACAAACCCCACCCCGCCACCGAGCAGTGCTCCGAACACACCGAGGCCGAGGACAGCGCCGGGGATTCCGATGGCGTCACCTGCCAACGCACCTGCACCGAACACGTCCACAAGGACCACCACCACGGCAAGGACGGCACCCACGAAGGCACCCGTTGTCAGCCCGAGGAGCGACAGCCAGAGCCAGCCCGGCTCCGGTCGCCAGCGCCACCTCTCCGCACGCCGCTCCATGAACTGACCGTAGTGGCTCGGTGCAGGTCGCGCAGGGCACCGGACAGTGGCATCGTGAACTGATGAGCGGTGACCTTCCACGGCCAGTACGGGTCTTCACGCCGGCTGACTTGGCGCCGGCAGACCCCACGCCTGGCATGAGCCGCGCCCTGGCATTCGAGCTCCCGCTGCTCTGGGCCGGCCAGGTCGAGACCGAGCCGGGAGCGGTATCAGGCTGGCACCACCACGACCGCAACGAGTCGAGCCTGTACATCGTGCGTGGTGTGCTGAGACTTGAGTTCGAGGGCTACGACGGTTACCTGGATGCCGGCCCGGGCGATTTCGTGCACGTACCGGCCTGGACCGTCCACCGTGAGTCCAACCCCGGCCGCGAGCCATCCTTCGCGGTGATCGCCCGGGTGGGCGGTGGTGTCCCGACCGTGAACGTCGACGGGCCCGCAGGGCGCTGACCGGGTCCACGCTGGGTACAGCCATTCATCCCGGGGGGCGCGTGCCGCATGCACGGCCGATCGTCGCCCTCATCGCGGCGCGGTCCTAAGGTTGCTGCATGCCTGGAGCACCCGACCACCGCATCGCCTACACCGCACTCCAGCCGGGTACGCCGGTGCAGACGAGCGATGGGTACGACTTCGCCACCGTCCAAGCCGTTCTGGTCGATGAAAAGGTCTCGGTGTTCGACGGCATCGTCGTCGAGACTGCGGAAGGTGCACGGTTCGTGGATGCGGACCAGGTCGCCTCGATCTACACCACCCATGTCCGCACGACGTTGTCCAGGGAGCAGGCGAGGAACCTGGCGTTGCCAGAGGCATCGACCCTGATCGACGTCAAGCCACCGAGATCGATGGCCGCCCGGTTGGGCCGCATGTTCGGTCGAAGGAAGCTCTAGCGTCGAGCCGATGCGAGCCGGCGGTCCCTCGCACAGACTCGGTGTCGTTGATGCTCACCCTCCGCGGGTGAGCGGCGAACACCGTCCGCGGTGCCACACTGCGGCACACCGGTCGCCCGACCGGACCTGCGAAAGGGCCCTGCCATGGACTCCAATATCAACGGCTTCGGGGACGTGCTCCTCTGGTCCTTCTGGTTCTTCATCTGGATCGCCGCACTCATGGTCTGGTTCCGATGCCTGTTCGACCTGTTCGGTGACCACACGCTCAGCGGCTGGGGCAAGGCCGGATGGGCGCTGCTCCTCATCCTCGTGCCCTGGTTGGGCGCCCTGATCTACCTGATCGCCCGCGGCCGCAGCATGAACGAACGGCAGCTCAGCAGGGCAAAGGAGATGCAGGCCGCGCAGGAGCAGTACATCCAACAGGTCGCCGGCACGTCGACCACACCTGCCGACCAGATCGCCAACGCGAAGGCGCTGCTCGACTCCGGCACCATCGACCAGAGCGAGTTCGACACGCTGAAGGCCAAGGCTCTCGCCTGAACCACCCGCCTGAACCCCCAGGGCCGCAGTCGTCACGAGCGACCTGTGGGGAGGCGAGCCAGCATCGGCGGCAGCCGGCTCCTCGAGCTGCTCGTCCTCGCCCACTCCGCGTCAGCGGCGCACCTCGCACTGCCGTCGCTGCTCACCGCCGATGCACCGGTCCCGCCCGGGACCACCGACGAGCTGGTCGCGCCCGGGACCACCGACGAGGAGGTCGTTGCGCGAACCGCCCACGAGGATGTCGGCCCCACGATGCCCGTACGCCTTCACCCGCATGCCGCCGCTCACCGACAGGCGGTCGCGCCCGGGGCCGCCCAGGTAGGTCAGGCTGCCGGGACGCCCGGAGAACCTGACGTCCTCGACGCCCTCGTAGCGCGCCCGCTTCGCGCCGCCGACCGTCACGCGCTTGCGCGGCACGTCGATGACGTACCTCGAGCCCCGCGGGAACTCCGACTTCGGCGCCCGCAGCCGGACGACGTCGCGTCGCCCGCCGCCGCCGTCCACCTCGATCCGCGTCCTGCGGGTGAGGTCGGCGTCGATCTCGTCGTTGCCCGATCCGCCATGGACCGTGGCGCCGAGCTCGGCAACGAGGTAGTCGTCGCCACCACCGCCGCCGATCGCGCTGCCGCGTCCGTGAGCCTCCACGAAGTCCCCGCCGTCGTCGCCGTGAAACCGGTCGCGTCCCTTGTCCGGCGACATGATGTAGTCGTCGCCGTCACCCCCGCGCACCACGTCGTCGCCCTTCCCCGGCTCGAGCTCGTCGTCACCGCCGAGCGCGAGGATGCGGTCGTCGCCGGCGCCGCCGACGATGCGGTCCGGCCCGTCCGTCCCGGTCAGCACGTCGTCGTACGCCGAGCCCACGATCCCGCCGGAGAAGGCGGGCACCACGATCGTGTCCGTGCCCTCACCTGTCGCCGTACCGGCCGAAAGGTCCACGGCCACCGGACCGGGTGCGTCCTCGTAGACGACCCTGTCGTAGCGAGCCGGCCGGTCCACGTCGTCGACGTTCGCCGACGCGGGGTCGTCGCCCAGGTCCACGTGGTCGTTCCCGGGACCCGGCACGAGCGTGTCGCCGGCGTAGCCGTCGTCGGGGACGTAGTAGTCGTCGAGGCCACCGAACAGCCGGTCGCCGCCCGGCCCGCCGACCAGCGTGTCGGCGTTGCCGAGCCCGCAGATGGTGTCGTTGCCCGCACCCCCGTCGATGGCGTCCCGGGCGTACGTGCCGAGGATGACGTCGTCACCCGGCGTGCCGGTGGTCGGCGTACCGGGGACGACGACGATCGAGGGCACCTTCCCGTCACAGGTCGCCTCGGCCGTCGCGGGACCAGCGGCCAGGACCACGACGCCGAGCGGCACCAGGGCGATCAACGAGACAGTGATGGGGATGCGTCGCATGGCTCTCCTCCGAGTGGGTCGGTCTCCGTCTGCGGGCCGTGAGAAGTGTGACGCACGGACCAGGACGGAAGTTGTGGGTCGACCCGTCCTGGGTTCCCCTTGCGGACGGCTCGATCCACGTTCACGGCATGAGCGGATGGGTCGAGGTACGCAGCACGCGGCGGAAAGACGCAGTCGCCGTGCGCGCGGAATGCGGCATGATCGGGCGCATACGAGTGGAGGGGCGGGACGGTGAGGGCCGATCCGGACAGTGGGTTCTGGTTCCACGATGAGTGGATTCCTGATCCCTACGAGTGGCTCGAACGGTTCGACGACCCTGAGGTGATGGGCTGGATCGCGGAGCAGGAGGCCGCCACCCACGCGCTCCTCGACGCGGTCCCGACGCGGGACCGGTTCCGCGCCGCGGTGTCCCGTGCGTCGCGCTATGAGCGGCTGTCCCGGCCGATCCGCGCGGGAGGACGCGAGTTCGTCTGGCAGGCCCGTCCCGACGACGAGAAGCTCGCGCTGCGGATGCGCCGCGAGCCGGACGGGCCGCTCGAGACCGTGCTCGACCCGAACACCTGGCCAAGCACGGACGCGCTCGTGTACGCCGTACCGTCACCCGACGGCAGGCTCGTCGCCTTCGGCATGGCGACCGGCAGCACCCACGACGCGCGGATCCAGATCCTCGAGATCGACACCGGAACCGTTCTCGCCGACGAGCCCAGCGGCACGAGCCACTATCGCCCCGCGTGGCGACCGGACTCGGCGTCGTTCTTCTACCCGGCGGTCGCCGACGGCAAGGAGGTCATCCTCGAGCACCGCATCGGCACGGCTCAGGATCGGCAGGTCTTCGGCGGTCACGCCGACTACTGGTGCTGGGTCGACGTGACCGAGTGCGGCCGGTACGCCGTCCTGTACCAGTGGGACTTCGTCCACGCCAACACCGTGTCCCTGCTGAGGCTGGCCGACGACGAGCTGATGCCGGTGACGACGACCATGCAAGCCGTGAACCAGGTCCAGGTGGTCGACGACGACCTGCTCATCGTCACCGACCTCGGGGCACCACGCGGCCGGCTGTGCAGGGCATCGCTGATGAGTCCCACCGTGTGGCACACCGTCATCGCGGAGAGCAACGACACTCTGCAGACCGTCAGCGGGATCGGTGGCCACCTGTATGCGGTCTACTCCCACGCGGCGTCGCACCGGATCACCGTGCACGCCGCCGACGGCGCCAAGATCCGCGACGTCGCACTGCCCGGTCTCGGCTCGGTCAATGGGAACGAGGGGGGCGGGGTCGTCAGCGGCGTCACCGGAAGCTGGAACGGCGACGAGGTGTGGGTCGAGTTCCAGTCGTTCGTCCAGCCCTTGTCGATCTACCACTACGACGTCGACGACGACGAGCTCACCGGGTACCACGTTCCCGATGCGGCGATCGACGCCGCGACCGAACAGGTCTGGTACGAGTCGATGGATGGCACACAGGTGTCGATGTTCATCGTGCGGCCCAGGGGGACGGACGGACCACTGCCGACGCGGCTGAGTGGGTACGGCGGGTTCAACATCGACGTCTCGCCGTGGTTCTCACCGGTGCATGCGGCCTGGCTCGAGGCCGGCGGGGCGCTTGCCTTCCCCAACATCCGCGGCGGTGGTGAGTACGGACGCGAGTGGCACGAGGCGGCGGTCGGGACCAACCGGCAGAACGCATTCGACGACTACATCGCGGCCGCCCGCTGGCTGGTCAGGAACGGCTACACGACGACCGACCAGCTGGTGTCGCGCGGGAACAGCAACGGTGGCATCCTCGTGGCGGTCACCGCCCTGCAGGCGCCAGACGCGTTCCGGGCCGTGTTCTGCCGGGCGCCGACGCTGGACATGATCCGGTTCACCCGGTTCGACAACGGGCGGACCGCGACCGTCGAGTTCGGCTCGCCCGAGGACCCGGTCGAGGGTGCCTACCTCGCCGGGTACTCGCCGTACCACAACGTCCGACCAGGGGTCCGCTACCCCGCGATCGCGTTCGTACCGGCGATGAACGACAAGCTGGCGCCGCCGTACGACCCGGTGAAGATGGTCGCCCGGATGCAGGCAGACGCGACCGACGGCGGGCCGTACCTGTTGCTGCCACTGCGCGACTCCGGGCACAGCGGCGGCACCACCCGCGCCGCCCTGATCGAGCAGGACGTCGACGAGCTGTGCTTCTACGCCTGGGCACTGTGGCACGGGTTCACGCAGTAGTGGCCCGCCGCCATGGCACGGAGATGGGCTCGAATCACACAACCCGGACGCCCTGATCGAGATTGCCAAGTGGGCTTCTGCGGACGCGCAGGCGGCTGCCGTGGAACAGGCGATGGCATCAGGGGTGTACGGCCCTGTCTTCGAGCTGGTGGCGGCACCGCTGAAGGCGACCCGCATCGATCAACTCGACAGCCGCGCGTGAACAACCACCACCGTCGCGAAGCAGTTGTCTGTCGACACCTGTTCGAATCGGGCTCTCGAGGCGCTGCGGTCCGGGCCAGACGCGGCGCTCGGCGACGTGCGGGCTGACCCCCAGGTAGGTGTGCATCCTGGCCAGCACCTGGACGCCGCCCATGTGGTCAGCCCCCGAGCACGGCACGTCGTACGAGCGCGTCCATCACCCGGTCAGGCAGCAGCCGACCAAGCCACGCTTGGGCGACGGCGTCTCTCCCGACCAGGTACCGGGTGCGTGGCCGTTTCGCGGTCAGCGCCCGACCGACGACCTCGGCCACGTCCTCTGCCGGCAGTCCGTCGCGTGAGCCCCGGTCGGCGAGCGCATGAACCGCGTCGACCATTCGAGCGTACCGACGCTGGACCTCAGGCTCGACCCCCGCCCAACGGTCGTCGCCGGCGAGCCGCCCCCGCTCCCAGATCGGCGTGGCGATCGCGCCGGGCTCGATCGCCACGACCCGGACGCCCAAGGGCCCGACCTCGCGGCGCAGGACGTCGGTGAAGGCCTCGATCGCGAACTTCGAGGCGGAGTACGGCCCGAACAGCGGACCTGCCACACGTCCCCCGATCGAGCTCATCATGACAACCCGGCCCCGCGCGTCGATCAGGCCGGGCAGCAGTGTCCGGGTGACGGCGACCTGTCCCAGCACGTTGACCTCGAGCTGCTGGCGCCAGTCAGCCACCGTGAGTGCCTCCACCGGGCCGACGACCGCGATTCCCGCATTGTTGACCAGCGCGCGCAGCGGACCTGGCCCGGTCGCCACCGCGTCCGCGAGCGCGGCCACCTGGTCGGGGTCGGTGACGTCGAGCCTCTGCGCGCGGACCCGGGGCGACCACGACTCCACGAGCGCGGGCGTCCTCGTCGCGGCGTACGCCGGCAAGCACGTCGAAGCCGAGACCCGCGAGGTGGCGGCAGGTCGCTGCCCCGATTCCCGTGGACGCACCCGTCACCACCGCCGTGCCCTTCGTCACCCGGCAACCGTACCGACGACCGGCCGGGTGCGCAGCCGGGCGATGCGGGCACATCGGATCGCGTCCTAGCTGCGAGTTCGCTGGGACGAGTCCCTGACCTTCGCCCCTCGTGGGGGACCTGAATCACTAGAGGACCGCGCCGCGGGGCGCGACTTCCACCGCGGCAACACCCCTTGCGTACAGCACCAAGAGCCGATCGCCGTGTCGACAGCGGAGCACGCCAGAGCCCTGCGAGAGCGTGTCGACGACGTGGTCGATGACCTCGTTCTCACTCCCCGCACTGGGGTCGTCGTACGTGACATCCATGCTGTCCCCGCTGATCAGCCGGACACGAAGCACAAGCCCTTTCATGTCTCGCACACTAGACGCGCACAACGCCACCCACCATGAATCTCCGAGGTCACGGCACGGAGCCTTCGGAGATCGGTGATCGCTCGCAGGCTGAGCCGACGCTATTTCGAAGGGTGAGGCTCGAGCAGCCGGCGCACGACCCGCTCGATCAGTGCGTAGTCGACATCGGGGTACGGAAGCTTGAGCGTGCCTTTCGCTCCGGCGTAGGGCGCGAGGTCTGCGTCCAGGTCAGCGTCGCCTGCCGGTGGCACGGGATAGAGCGACACGTGCTGCTTCCACGCCGCCACGTGGACGAGGGAAACGCCGTCGACCTGCCAGGTCGGCATGTCGTAGCGGATCACGCGATCTGCGCTGGGCACCACCAGCATCACCCGTCGTTCGATCTCCTCCACCACCTCCCTTTGTTCAGCGGGCAGCGATGCGAGGTAGTCGTCGACCGACGCGAACTTCGGCATGAGTGCAGTATGGCTCGACGACGACGGCAATCGGCGGGGACGGCCGGGAAGCAGCGTTGGCGCGACGCCATGCAGTCGGGAGCGAGACGGAGCGGGCGTCCGGCTGCTCCCACATCCCCTCGAGGCCCGGGACCTCAGGCCCCACCGGTGCGTCGTCATGATCACATTCCGCCAGAGGCCACCGACACCCCAACCGCCTCGATCCTCGCGTGGATCCACCAGCCGGTCGGACCTTTTCGAACAACCGATGAACTACGAGCGATGCCTCCGCAGCGCATACCGCGGGGTACGGTGCAACGCACGCCAACACGATTCTCGGAGGTCCTGATGGCTCTCGGTGAGCGCGACCCCGGTCGCGCCTTGTCGACCGACGCGACCGTGGGCGCGCATGCGATGTCCCAGAGCAGCGAGCGCTACTCCTCGATGTTCACCCACCACCCCCATGCCGCCTACTCGGTGGACACGCGGGGCTACTTCACCGACGCCAACGACCGGTCGCTGGAGATGACCGGGCTGAGCCTCGCGGAGATGCGGCAGACCCACTTCGCGCAGGTCATCCACCCCGAGGACCTGCACCTCATCCAGGACGGTTTCGACCGGGCCATGGCGGGCGATCCGCAGGTGGTCGAGGCACGGGTGGTGCGCGTGGACGGGGAGGTCATCGACGTCCGCTGCACGGCGATCCCGGTGATCGTCGCCGACGAGGTCGTCGGCGTGCACGGGGTGACCGAGGACGTCACCGAGGCCAAGCGGATCCTGCGCGAGCTCGAGGAGGCCAACGCCGCCAAGACCCTCTTCCTGGCCACGGTGAGCCACGAGGTCCGTACGCCGCTGGCCGCGCTGGTGGGCGCGTCCGAGCTGCTGATCGACACGGATCTGCCGCCCGAGCCCGAGCACTTCGCCCGGATCGTGCACCGCTCCGGGGAGCGCCTCATGCACCTGGTGCAGGAGATCCTGGAGTTCTCCGGGCTCGAGGCGCGCCAGACCGTGCTGCGGAGGGTGCCCGTCGACGTACGCGCGATCATCGCCGACGTGACGTCGTGGGCGGTCCCGCTCGCCGAGTCGCAGGGCCTCGCCATCACCCTGGCCGTCGACGAGGGGGTCCCCGCGACCGGCCTCGGCGACACCCGGCGCATCACGCAGGTCGTCACCAACCTCGTCCAGAACGCCATCGCCTACACCGAGCACGGCTCGGTCGACGTGCGTGTCAGCGGTCGCCCCTGCTCCGCGGACGGCCCGGGCGTCGGCAGCTGGGTGGAGGTCCGGGTCCGCGACACCGGGATCGGGATCGCGGACGACGACCTCCGCACTCTCTTCGACCCGTTCGTCCAGGCCGACCCGCAGTCCGCGGGCGACCGCCTCGGGGTCGGCCTCGGCCTGGCGATCTGCCGCGAGCTGGTCGACCTGATGAGCGGTCACCTCGCCGTCGAGTCCACCCTCGGTGAGGGCAGCACCTTCACCTTCGGCCTCCCGCTGCCGCCCGCCTGACCCCCGCCTGGCGAATCAGTCGTTGAGCGCCGTCACCGCGGCCTCGGCGAGCACGCGGGCGGCGATGCCGGTGGCTGCCTCGTCGATGCGGAGGTTGCCCTGGTGGAGGTCGTACGTCGGTCCGCCGGGCGTGCGGGTGCCGAGGCGGGCCATCGCCCCGGGGACGGAGTCGAGGTACCACCCGAAGTCCTCGCCGCCCAGGCTCTGGGCGGTCGAGACGTGGCCGTGCGGGCCGAGGACGCTCTCGACCGCGGTGCCGAGCAGGCGGGTGGACTCCTCGTGGTTGACGACCGGCGGCACGCCGCGCTGGTAGGTCACCTCGGCGGTCACGCTGTAGGGCGCGACGATGGCGGTGATGAGCTGGCGGATCAGGTGCTCGGCGTCGGCCCAGGCGACCGCGTCGAGCATCCGGACCGTGCCGGCCACCACGCCGCCGTGCGGGATCACGTTGTGGGCGGAGCCCGCGCGCACCATGCCCCAGACGACGCTGACGCCCGCGCGAGGGTCGAGACGGCGGCTCAGGATCGCGGGGAGCTCGGTGATGACCTTGCCGAGGGCGAAGGTCAGGTCCTCGGTGAGGTGCGGCCGCGAGGTGTGGCCGCCCTTGCCGATCAGCCGCACGGTCAGCGCGTCGGCGGCACCGGTGAGCGGGCCCTCACGCAGGCCGAGGCGGCCTACGTCGAGGCTCGGGTCGCAGTGCAGGCCGAAGACGTGGGAGACGCCCTCGAGCGCACCGGCGGAGATCAGCTGCAGCGCTCCACCGGGCATCACCTCCTCGGCGGGCTGGAACAGCAGTCGTACGCGCCCGGGCAGGAGGCCGCGGGCGGAGACCTCCGCCAGCGCGAGCCCGGCTCCGACGAGCCCGGCCGTGTGGACGTCGTGGCCACAGGCGTGGGCGACACCGGGGCTGGTGCTCCGCCACGGGTCCGAGATGAGGTCGTCCACCGGCAGCGCGTCGAGGTCGGCGCGCAGCGCGACCAGCCGGCCGCTGTGGCCGATCTCGGCCAGCACCCCACCGCCCTCGGGTCGCCGCACGGTCCAGCCGACCCCCTCCAGCGCGGTCACGACGGCCTCGGAGGTGCGCTCTTCGGCCCAGCTCAGCTCGGGGTGTGCGTGGAGGTCGCGGCGGAGCGCGACGAGCTCGTCGGCGTACTTGTCGACGACCTCGGCGATGACGTGGGTGGCAGGGAGTTCGGGTGGCATGACCGACCCAGTCTACGGGCGTGCCCCCTCCCCCGGGCCCGTTGCGCACGGGTCGGGACGACCCGCGAGCGACCACGGTCCTAGGTCGTGCGCCCGTCGTACGCCGCGAGGAGCCGGTCCGCGGCGAGCGGCGCCGGCAGCTCACCGGACAGCACGGCACGTCGTACGTCGTCGCGGACCGCGGCGACCCCGGGTGAGGAGCGCAGCCGCTGGTCGAGCTCGTCGCGCACGAGGGACCAGGTGAACTCGAGCTGCTGCCCGGCGCGCTTGTGGGCCAGGCCGTCGACGCCGAGGTGCTCGCGGTGGGCGCCGACGCGCTGCCACACGTCGTCGACCCCGGCACCGGTCAGCGCGGAGCAGGTGACGACAGGCGGGGCCCACTCGGCGTGCCCGCGGACCATGCGCAGCGCGCCGGACAGCTCGCGCGCGGCCACGCGGGCGTCGGTCTCGTGCTCGCCGTCGGCCTTGTTGACCGCCACCACGTCGGCGATCTCGAGGATGCCCTTCTTGATGCCCTGCAGCTGGTCGCCGGTGCGGGCGAGGGTGAGGAACAGGAACGTGTCGACCATCCCCGCGACGGTGACCTCGGACTGCCCGACGCCGACCGTCTCGACGAGCACGACGTCGTACGCCGCCGCCTCGAGCACCAGCATCGCCTGGCTCGTCGCCCGGGCGACGCCGCCCAGCGTGCCGGCCGAGGGCGAGGGCCGGATGAAGGCGTCGGGGTCGACCGACAGCGTCGCCATGCGGGTCTTGTCGCCGAGCACCGAGCCGCCGGTGCGCACCGACGACGGGTCGACGGCGAGGACTCCGACGCGGTGGCCCGAACCGGTCAGCCGGGTGCCGAGCGCCTCGATGAACGTCGACTTCCCGACGCCGGGGACGCCCGAGATGCCGACGCGGGTCGCCATCGGTCGCCCGGTCGCCGCGAGCTCGGTGAGCAGCTCGCGCGCGGCCACCCGGTGCTCGGGACGCGACGACTCCACGAGGGTGATGGCACGCGCCACCGCGGCTCGCTGGCCCGCGCGCACCCCCGCGACGAGCGCGGGGACGTCGACGGGCTTCGAGGCTCGCTGTGCTCGCACCTCAGCCACCGAGGGCGGGGTCCTCCCGCAGGCGCGCGATCAGGTCGAGGGCCGACTCCGCGATGACGGTGCCGGGCAGGAAGACCGCCGCAGCGCCCATCTCCCGCAGCGTCGCCACGTCGTCGGGCGGGATGACGCCGCCGATCACGATCATGATGTCGGGCCGGCCCTGGTCGGCCAGCGCCTGCTTGAGCGCCGGCAGGAGGGTCAGGTGGCCGGCGGCCAGCGAGGAGACGCCGACGATGTGCACGTCGGCGTCGATCGCCTGCTGGGCGACCTCCTCGGGCGTGGAGAACAGCGGCCCCACGTCGACGTCGAAGCCGAGGTCGGCGAAGGCGGTGACGACGACCTTCTGCCCGCGGTCGTGGCCGTCCTGGCCCATCTTGGCCACGAGGATGCGCGGGCGGCGCCCCTCCTCGGCCTCGAACTCCTCGGTCGCCTTCAGCACGGCGGCGACGGCGCTGCCCTCGGCGGCGCCTGCCTCGTCGCGGTACACGCCGCTGATCGTACGGATCACGGCCTGGTGGCGGCCGTAGACCTTCTCCAGCGCGTCGGAGATCTCCCCGACCGTGGCCTTGGCGCGGGCCGCGTCGACGGCCAGCGCGAGGAGGTTGCCCTCGAGGGAGCCGCCGCCGACCGGGCCGCGCTCGGCGGAGGCCGTCAGCGCGTCCAGCGAGCGGCGTACGGCGTCGTCGTCGCGCTCGGCACGCAGCCGCTCGAGCTTGGCGACCTGCTGACGGTAGACGTCGTCGTTGTCGACGCGCAGCACGTCGAGCTTGTCCTCGGCCGCGAGGCGGTAGGTGTTGACGCCGATGACCTTCTGCGCGCCCGAGTCGATGCGCGCCTGGGTGCGGGCGGCCGCCTCCTCGATGCGCATCTTGGGGATGCCCTGCTCGATCGCCGCGGCCATGCCCCCGGCCCGCTCGGCCTCCTGGATGTGGGCCCAGGCGCGCTCGGCGAGGTCGTGGGTCAGCTTCTCGACGTAGTAGGAGCCGGCCCACGGGTCGATGACCTGGGTGGTGCCGCTCTCCTGCTGCAGGAGCAGCTGGGTGTTGCGGGCGATGCGCGCGGAGAAGTCCGTCGGGAGCGCGATCGCCTCGTCGAGCGCGTTGGTGTGAAGCGACTGCGTGTGGCCCTGCGTCGCGGCCATCGCCTCGATGCAGGTGCGGCCCACGTTGTTGAAGACGTCCTGCGCGGTCAGCGACCAGCCCGAGGTCTGGCTGTGCGTGCGCAGCGACCGCGACTTGGGGTTCTGCGGGTCGAAGTCGTCGACCAGCCGCGCCCACAGTGCGCGGGCCGCGCGCATCTTCGCGACCTCCATGAAGAAGTTCATGCCGATCGCCCAGAAGAACGACAGGCGCGGCGCGAACTGGTCGATGGTCATGCCCGTGTCGAGGCCGGCGCGGATGTACTCCACGCCGTCCGCGAGGGTGTACGCCAGCTCGAGGTCGGCCGTCGCCCCGGCCTCCTGGATGTGGTAGCCGGAGATCGAGATGGAGTTGAAGCGCGGCATCTTCTGCGAGGTGAAGGCGAAGATGTCGCTGATGATGCGCATGCTCGGCGACGGCGGGTAGATGTAGGTGTTGCGGACCATGAACTCCTTGAGGATGTCGTTCTGGATGGTCCCCGCCAGCTGCTCCGGCTTCACCCCCTGCTCCTCGGCCGCCGCGATGTAGAGCGCGAGCACGGGCAGCACGGCGCCGTTCATCGTCATCGACACCGACATCTCGTCGAGCGGGATGCCGCCGAAGAGCGTGCGGGTGTCGTAGATCGAGTCGATCGCCACACCCGCCATGCCGACGTCGCCGCGCACCCGCGGGTGGTCGGAGTCGTAGCCGCGGTGGGTGGCGAGGTCGAAGGCGACGCTCAGGCCCTTCTGGCCCGCCGCGAGGTTGCGGCGGTAGAACGCGTTGGACTCCTCGGCGGTCGAGAAGCCGGCGTACTGCCGGACCGTCCACGGCTGGGTGGTGTACATCGTCGGGTAGGGGCCGCGCAGGAACGGCGCGAGGCCCGGCCACGTGTCGAGGCCGTCGAGGCCCTCGAGGTGCTCGGGGCCGTAGACCGGGAGGACGTCGATCCCCTCCGGGCTGCTCCACGGCTCGCCGCCAGCCGCGCCGGCGGCCTCACGAGCCGTCGAGCCCAGGCTCACGTCGGCGAAGTTCTTCGGGATGCTCATCGGGCGAGCTCCTCTCGGATCCGGCCGAGGAAGCCGAGCGCATCGACTCCCACGGCACACGAGTCGTCCACGTCGGTGACGGTCCGCTCCCCCGGCTTGCCGGCCAGGACGACGTACGACGCCCCTGCCGCGCGCAGCGCCGTCACGAGGTCGCCGCCCCACGCGGCGTAGGCGGCGTCGGTGCCCGCGAGGCAGACAACGGACTGGCCCGCGTAGGCCGCCGTGACCGCGTCAACGTCGGGCGTCGCTCCGGCGGCCTCGACGGCGACGCCGCCGGCGGCGAACAGGTTGGTGGCGAAGGTGGCGCGGGCGGTGTGGGCGGCGATCGGGCCCATCGTGGCGAGGAAGACCGGGCTCGAGGCGGGCTCGGTCCGCATGTCCTGGAAGGCCCAGTCGTAGTGGCGGGCGTAGCGGAACGGGAGGTCCTCGCGCTCGGGCAGCACCTCGCCGAGGTTCGGGAACTCCGAGACGCCGGTGAGCGGGCGGGACCGGTCGGCGACCTGGGCGTCGCGCTCGGCGCGCACGGCCCTGGAGCGCTCCTTCACCCCGGAGCGGGCCTCGTCGGCGAGAGCCCCGCCGGCGGCCTCGATCCGTCCGAGCTCGGCCCAGCCGGCGACAGCGAGGTCGTCGGTGAGCTTCTCCACGGCGTAGGAGCCACCGCCCGGGTCGGCGACCGCGGCGACGTGCGACTCCTCGATCAGGAGCGAGGAGGTGTTGCGGGCGATCCGGCGGCCGAACGCGTCGGGCATGCCGAGCCGCTCGTCGAACGGGACGACCGTCACCGCGTCGGCGCCGCCGACCCCGGCGGCGAAGGCGGCGATCGTGCCGCGCAGCATGTTGACCCAGGGATCCTGCTTGCTGGTCATCGGCCGGCTGGTGACCGCGTGCAGCGCCATCTCGCCGGTGGCACCGGATGCCTCGAGCACGCGGGCCCACAGCCGGCGGGCCGCGCGCAGCTTGGCGATGGTCGGGAACTGCTCGTCGGTGGCCGCGAGGCGGAACTCGATCAGCCGCGCGCCGTGCTCGGCGGAGAAACCCTCGTCGGCGAGGAGGCGGAGGTAGGCGACGCCGGTCGCGATGGCCCAGCCCAGCTCCTGGGCGTCGCTCGCACCCTCGTCGTGCAGCGCCGTGCCGTCGACCACCAGCGCGCGGACGCCGAGCTGGAAGCCGCGACGGGCGACCGGCGCGAACAGGTCGCGGGCCGTCACGCCGTCCTCGCGCAGGCGGTGCGGCAGCATCTCGATGGTCTGCAGGTCGAAGGAGAGGTTCGTGGCGGGGTGCAGCGCACCCTCCGCTCCCTCCAGGAAGTCGGCGAACGCCTCCACCTGCTCGGTCGAGGGACGGTCGAGGACGACGGGCGCCAGGTCGAGCAGCACACCGTCGAGCAGCGTGGCCCAGTCGTGCTCCGTCTCCTCGGAGAGGTGCAGCGCGAGCGAGGTTGCGCCGTTCTCGAGGTCCTGCAGCACCGCCTCGTTGGCGGCCTTCGCATCGGCGACCTCGACCTGCGTCCGCACGTCCCACGCGCCACGGCGCGCCGGCCGCCCGCTTGTCGTGCGTCCCTGGAGGTCGGAGGGCTGCCCGATCGGAGCGACGTCGATGCCGTCGAGCGTCGTGCGGCTCAGGGCCGCCCAGACGTCGGAGTCGGGCGCGTCGTCGCCGAGGCGGCGGGCCTTGCGCAGCACGGCGGCCGTGGCCGCCTCCCACGCCGCTACGTCGTACACGTCGCCGTCGCCGACGAGCCGGAGGGAGCCCTCCGCGGGCTGCAGCTCCTCGGGCTCGTCGAGTCCGCCGTCGAGGCCACCAGGGAGGCCACCAGGGAGGTCGGTCATGCTGCGCAGGATAGGCCCGCACCGTGGCGAGGGTCACTTGCGCCGGCTATGGGATAGGTCACCGTCCCGGCACTCCTGCCGGAGATTCCCGGCCGGCCGGGACGTCGGCCCCATGTGCCGGCCGCCGCCGTTTCCTAGCGTCGTCGTCATGCCGGACGTCTTCCTCCACGTGGGTCTCTACAAGACAGGGACGACCACGATCCAGGGCGCCCTCGCGGCCACGGCGGAGCAGCTCGCCGCCGCGGGGGTGCTCTTCCCGGGGGGCCACCGTGCCCAGCGTCTCGCGGCCTACGACCTGCTCGGCCAACGTGTGGGCGGCGAGCAGCGCGGCGAGGCCGCCGGGGCGCTGGGCCGGTTGGTCGACCTCGTGGCGGCCCACGACGGTCCGACCGTGGTGGTCTCCGAGGAGGAGCTGTCCCTGGCCCGGCCGCGCCAGGCGCGTCGGCTGGTGCGTGCCCTCGAGGGCCACCGGGTGCACGTCGTGATCGGTGCTCGCGACATGGCGCGGACGCTGGTGTCGGCGTGGCAGCAGACGATCGTCAACGGCGGCTCCACGACCTGGGCGGACTTCGTGGCGTCGGTGCGGGGACAGGAGGGCGCGCCGCCGAGCGAGGGCGTGTCCTTCCACTGGCGCCACGACCTCCTCCGCGTGGTCGACACCTGGTCGTCGGCGGTGCCGGTCGAGCGGATCCGGCTGGTCACCGTGCCGCCGCGCGGCACGCCGGGCACCGCCCTCCTGGCCCGCTTCGCCGCGGCGGCGGACCTGCCCGACGGCTGGCCCGGCGAGCAGCAGGTCGTCCGCAACGTCTCGCTGGGCGCAGCCGAGCTCGAGGTGGTGCGCCGCCTCAACGAGGCGGTGGGCGGGACGTTCAACGCCACCCAGCACCGGTTCGTGATCGAGGCCGGGATCCGGTCGCGGCTCGCCGGCGCGACCGCCCGGCCGCTGGAGCTGCCGCCGGAGCACCTCGCGTGGGCGCGGTCGTACGGCGAGCGGCTGGCGGCCGAGGTCGGACGCCGCGGCCTCACGGTCCACGGCGCCATTTCCGACCTCGTGCCGCCCGACGCCGCAGCCACCGGCCCCGCGCTCGACGACGTCACGGACGCCGAGCTGCTCGCCGCCACACGGGCGGCGTTGGCGTCGATCGCCCTCGACCACGGGCAGCTCTTCCGCCGCTACCGGCGCGCGTTCGTCGAGCGCGAAGGTCGGCTGCCGGGACCCACCGAGGTGCTGACCAGCCAGCTCCGGGCAGGCGGGTTCTGGGTGCGCAAGCGGGCCGTCCACCACGCCGACCGGCACCCGTTGGTCGAACGGGCCTCCCGTGCCTACCTCGACCGGACGTCCCCGTCGTGGCGGCTGCTGCCCGGCCGGACGGACACCACCGGTCCGACGGACGGCTGACCGGTCCTCACCCGCGATCATCGTCGCCGGGAGACCTGCGCGCCCTCGTCACGCCGATCCGCGCTGATCAGGTTGCGCACAGCAGTCGACCGGCCAGGTCGCGCAAGGTCAAGGGATGGGCCCGACCGCGTCGAGCCCGTCGCCGTCGACATCGTCGCGGGACAGGCTCAGACCTCCGCGCGGCCCTCGTTGTCCTTGTTGCGGATCCCGATCTTGTTGCCGAGCCACACGAGCGGGTCGTACTTGCGGTCAACCACGCGCTCCTTCATCGGGATGATCGCGTTGTCGGTGATCTTGATCCCCTCGGGGCAGACCTCGGTGCAGCACTTGGTGATGTTGCACATCCCGAGGCCGGCCGCACCCTGGGCGAGCGCCCGACGGTCGTGGGTGTCGAGCGGGTGCATGTCGAGCTCGGCGTAGCGGATGAAGAAGCGCGGTCCGGCGAAGTGCTGCTTGTTGTCCTCGTGGTCACGCACGACGTGGCAGACGTCCTGGCACAGGAAGCACTCGATGCACTTGCGGAACTCCTGGCCCCGCTCGACGTCGACCTGGGCCATCCGCCGCTTGCCGTCGGCGTCGCGGGGGCCCAGCTCGGCGTACGGCAGCTCGCGGGCCTTTCGGTAGTTGAACGACACGTCGGTGACGAGGTCGCGGATCACCGGGAACGTCCGCATCGGCGTGACCGTGATCGTCTCGGACGGCTCGAAGTCGGAGAGCCGCGTCATGCAGAGCAGTCGTGGACGGCCGTTGATCTCCGCGCTGCACGAGCCGCACTTGCCGGCCTTGCAGTTCCACCGGATCGCGAGGTCGCCGGTCTGGGTCGCCTGGAGCCGGTGGAGCGCGTCGAGCACGACCTCGCCCTCGGACACCTCGACGGTGTAGTCGGTGAGCTCACCGCCCTCGATGTCTCCGCGCCAGACACGCAGCTTCAGGTCGTAGGCCATCAGGTCTCCTCGAAGTACGTCTTGAGCTCGTCGGGCATCTCGGGCAGCGCCTGCTCGGCGAGGGTCACGCCGGTGCCGGCCTCGTCGAGACGGACGACGAGGTTCTTGTGGCCCCACGCCTCGTGGTCGGTCGCGGGGAAGTCGTCGCGCGTGTGGCCCCCGCGGGACTCCTGGCGGGCGAGCGCCGCCTTGGCGATCGACTCCGAGACGATCAGCATGTTGCGCAGGTCGAGGGCGAGGTGCCAGCCGGGGTTGTACTGGCGGTGGCCCTCCACCGACATCTGCTGCGCCCGCTGCTTGAGCTCCTCGATCCGCACCAGCGCCTGCTCGAGCTCCTCGGCGGTGCGGATGATGCCGACCAGGTCGTTCATCGTCTGCTGGAGCTCCTGCTGGATCGTGTAGGGGTTGTCGCCACCCTCGACCTGGAACGGCGTCAGCGCCGACCACTCGCCGGCGCGGACCGACTCGTCGGTGATGACGGGCCGCTGCGCCAGGCCGGTGACGTACGCCGCTGCCGCCTCGCCGGCGCGCCGGCCGAAGACCAGCAGGTCGGAGAGGCTGTTGCCGCCCAGCCGGTTGGAGCCGTGCATCCCGCCCGAGCACTCCCCGACCGCGTAGAGGCCGGTGACGGAGCTGAGCTCGGTGTCGGGGTCGACCTCGATGCCACCCATCACGTAGTGGCAGGTGGGTCCGATCTCCATCGGCTCCTGGGTGATGTCGACGTCCGCGAGCTCCTTGAACTGGTGGTACATCGACGGCAGCCGCTTGCGGATGAAGTCGGGATCGCGACGCGAGGCGATGTCGAGGTAGATCCCGCCGTGCGGTGATCCACGACCCGCCTTGATCTCGGAGTTGATGGCCCGCGCGACCTCGTCGCGCGGCAGCAGCTCGGGTGGGCGGCGGTTGTTCTTCTTGTCGTCGTACCAGCGGTCCGCCTCCTCCTCCGTGTCGGCGGTCTCCGCCTTGAAGAAGTCGGGGATGTAGTCGAACATGAACCGCTTGCCCTCGGAGTTCTTCAGGATGCCGCCGTCGCCGCGCACCGACTCCGTGACCAGCAGCCCCTTCACCGAGGGCGGCCAGACCATGCCGGTCGGGTGGAACTGCACGAACTCCATGTTGATCAGGGAAGCGCCGGCCCGCAGCGCCAGCGCGTGGCCGTCGCCGGTGTACTCCCACGAGTTGGACGTGACCTTGAACGACTTGCCGATCCCGCCGGTGGCCAGCACGACCGCCGGGGCCTCGATCGTCACGAAGCGACCGGTCTCGCGCCAGTAGCCGAAGACTCCGGACAGGGCGCCGGCATCGTCCTTCAGCAGGTCGGTGACGGTGCACTCCATGAAGACGTCGATCCCGACCTGCACCGCGCGCTGCTGCAGCGTGCGGATCATCTCGAGGCCGGTGCGGTCGCCGACGTGGGCGAGGCGGGCGTACTTGTGGCCGCCGAAGTCGCGCTGGCTGATCAGCCCGTCCTCGGTCCGGTCGAAGAGGGCGCCCCAGTCCTCGAGCTCCATCACCCGCTCGGGCGCCTCCTGGGCGTGGAGCTGCGCCATCCGCCAGTGGTTGAGCATCTTCCCGCCGCGCATGGTGTCGCGGAAGTGGACCTCCCAGTTGTCCTCGGGCCACCGGTTGCCCATCGCCGCGGCGATGCCACCCTCGGCCATCACCGTGTGCGCCTTGCCGAGCAGCGACTTGCACACGATCGCGGTCTCCGCGCCCGCCTCGTGCGCGGCGATCGCGGCCCGCAGGCCCGCCCCGCCGGCGCCGACCACCACCACGTCGTACTGGTGGCGCTCGATGCCGCCCTCGGCGTAGTAGGACATCTCGTTGCCGGTCATCGGATGCCGCTCACTCGTCATCAAAAGAACCTCACGTCCTGGATGGTGCCCGTGGCGAGCAGGAAGACGTAGAGGTCGACGATCGCGACCGAGAACAGCGAGTACCACGCCCACTTGCCGTGGCTCTCGTTGAGCCGCGAGGCCCAGGTCCACAGCCGGTAGCGGACCGGGTGCTTGGAGAAGTGGCGCAGCCGGCCGCCGACGAGGTGGCGGCACGAGTGGCACGACAGCGTGTAGAGCCAGATGAAGGTGATGTTGGCGATCATCAGCAGCGTGCCGAGGCCCATGTGGATGCCGCTGGTCTCCCCGTCGCCGACGGCGTACTCCGCCGGCATCGGCCGGAAGGCCAGGACCGTGTCGAAGGTGAGCACCAGGCCGACCAGCACGGCGGCGTACCAGAACCAGCGGTGGACGTTCTGCAGGATCAGCGGGAACCGCGTCTCGCCGGAGTAGGAGCCGTGGGGCTCGGCGACGCCGCAGGCGGGCGGGCTCAACCAGAACGCCCGGTAGTAGGCCTTGCGGTAGTAGTAGCAGGTCATCCGGAAGCCGAGCGGGAAGATCAGGATGATCAGCGCCGCGGACAGCGGCCACCACGCGAACGGCTGGCCGAAGTCGGAGGCGCCCTCCACGCAGTCGCCCAGGCACGGGGAGTAGAACGGCGACAGGTAAGGCGTGGCGTAGTAGTCGCGGCCCATGAACGCGCGGACCGTTGCGTAGACGACGAACGCCGAGAACACGACGAACGTCGTGAGGGGCGAGAGCCACCACCGGTCCTGGCGCAACGTCCGGGCGTCGATGCGCGCGCGGGTCGGACTGGTCACGCCGTGGTCGGTTGTCGCCATGCGTCCTCCGTGAGGTCCCGGCAGTCCGGGAGGCGGTCCCGGACAACGGTCCCGACTATGACCTGTGTCACGCCTGAGCGGAAGACACCGCGCCCAGCAAAACCTCACACGCCCTCGGCGCGTCGTGCGCCTGAGCGCCGCGATAACGTGGCGGCGTGGCAACCCAACTCAATCCCCCTCGGCTCGTGAAGGGTGCGCGGGCCTCGCGCACCACCATCGCGCTCAAGCTGGGCATGGCGGTCAGCGGCTTCATCTTCCTCGGCTTCGTGCTCGCGCACATGTACGGCAACCTCAAGGCGTTCGCCGGACATGACGCGTTCAACGAGTACGCCCACCACCTGCGCGTGCTCGGCGAGCCGATGCTGCCGCACGAGGGCGCGCTCTGGATCCTGCGACTGGGCCTGATCCTGTCGCTGGTGGTGCACGTCTACTGCGCCGTCGTGCTCTGGCGCCGCGCGGCTCGTGCCCGCACCACCAAGTACGTCATGAAGAAGGACACCGGCGCGACGCGGGCCAGCCTGATGATGCGCTGGGGCGGGGTGACGATCCTGGTCTTCCTGATCTGGCACCTGCTCAACTTCACCATCGGCAAGGTCAACCCGGGGGGCGGCGCGACCAACGACCCCTACAACCTGATGGTCGACACCTTCGACCTGTGGTGGATGACGCTGATCTACATCGTCGCGATGCTCGCCCTCGGCGCGCATCTCCACCACGGCATCTGGAGCGCCGCGCAGACGCTCGGCTGGACAGGCACCGCGGCCAAGCGCCAGCGCGCCAAGGTCTTCGGCTTCGTCATCGCGCTGATCGTCTCGGTCGGCTTCTCCCTCGTCCCGCTCGCCGTGCTCGCGGGCATCATCAGCAAGTAAGGGGTCATCGCACGTGAGCCACGACAGCCATGACATGGACATGCCCGACACCGTGACCGCGGCGGAGGCCTCGCCGAGCGGGTCCCTCGACGGGGACTACGACGACGCCGCGGGCTACTACACGCCAGGCACGCCGCTGGTAGACGGGAAGGCGCCGGAGGGCCCGATCGCGGACCGCTGGCAGAACCGGAAGTTCGAGGCCCGCCTCGTCAACCCGGCCAACCGCCGCAAGCTCTCGATCATCATCGTGGGCACGGGCCTGGCCGGCGCCTCGGCGGCGGCCACGCTCGGCGAGGCCGGCTACAACGTCAAGACGTTCTGCTACCAGGACTCCCCGCGCCGCGCGCACTCGATCGCCGCGCAGGGCGGCATCAACGCCGCGAAGAACTACAAGGAGGACGGCGACTCCGTCCACCGCCTCTTCTACGACACCGTGAAGGGCGGCGACTACCGCTCGCGGGAGTCCAACGTCTACCGCCTCGCCGAGGTCAGCACCAACATCATCGACCAGTGCGTCGCGCAGGGCGTCCCGTTCGCCCGCGAGTACGGCGGCCTGCTCGACAACCGCTCCTTCGGTGGCGTCCAGGTCTCGCGCACCTTCTACGCCCGCGGCCAGACCGGCCAGCAGCTGCTGATCGGCGCCTACCAGGCGCTCGAGCGCCAGATCGCCGCCGGCACGGTGTCGATGTTCACCCGACACGAGATGCTCGAGCTGATCGTCGCGGACGGCAAGGCCCGCGGCATCATCGCCCGCGACATGGTCACCGGCGAGGTCCAGACCCACCTCGCGGACGTCGTCGTGCTCGCCTCCGGCGGCTACGGCAACGTGTTCTACCTGTCCACCAACGCGATGGGCTCCAACGTCACCGCCGCGTGGCGTGCGCACCGCAAGGGCGCCTACATGGCCAACCCCTGCTACACGCAGATCCACCCGACCTGCATCCCCGTCTCCGGCTCGCACCAGTCCAAGCTGACGCTGATGTCGGAGTCGCTGCGCAACGACGGCCGCATCTGGGTGCCGAAGAACCAGGCCGACTGCGACAAGGACCCGCGCGACATCGCCGAGGAGGACCGCGACTACTACCTGGAGCGGATCTACCCGTCCTTCGGCAACCTGGTCCCCCGCGACATCGCCTCCCGGGCCGCGAAGAACGTCTGCGACGAAGGTCGCGGAGTCGGCCCCGAGGTGGACGGCGTACGACGTGGTGTCTACCTCGACTTCGCCGACGCGATCGAGCGCCTCGGCCGCGACGCCGTCGCCAACAAGTACGGCAACCTCTTCGACATGTACGCCCGCATCACCGGCGAGGACCCCTACTCGGTGCCGATGCGGATCTACCCGGCCGTGCACTACGTCATGGGCGGCCTGTGGGTCGACTACGACCTGCAGTCCACGATCCCCGGCCTGTTCGTCACCGGTGAGGCCAACTTCTCCGACCACGGCGCCAACCGCCTCGGCGCCTCGGCGCTGATGCAGGGCCTCGCCGACGGTTACTTCGTGCTGCCCCACACGATCCGCGACTACCTCGCCGACGGCCCGTTCGAGGCCATCGGCGAGGACCACCCGGCGGTCGTCGAGGCGCGTACGTCGGTCACGGAGCGCATCGAGCACTTCCTGACGGTCAACGGCACCCGCAGCGTCGACTCGTACCACCGCGAGCTCGGCAACATCATGTGGGAGTACTGCGGCATGGAGCGCACGGAGACGGGCCTCAAGAAGGCGATCGACCTGATCCGCGGGCTGCGCGACGACTTCTACCGCAACGTCAAGGTGCTCGGCACCAACGAGTCGCTCAACCAGTCGCTGGAGAAGGCCGGGCGCGTGGCCGACTTCATCGAGCTCGGCGAGCTGATGTGCATCGACGCGCTCAACAGGCGCGAGTCCTGCGGCGGCCACTTCCGTGGCGAGTCGCAGACCGAGGACGGCGAGGCGCTGCGGCACGACGACGAGTTCGCCTACGTCTCCGCCTGGGAGTGGGCCGGCCTCGACGAGCGGCCCGTCCTGCACAAGGAAGACCTCTCCTACACGGCCATCGAGATGAAGCAGCGGAGCTACAAGTGAACCTGACCCTGAAGATCTGGCGTCAGCCCGACGCCGTCAGCGCTGGTGCGATGCACACCTACCAGCTGGCCGACGTCTCCCCCGACATGTCGTTCCTCGAGATGCTCGACGTGCTCAACGAGCAGCTCAACGACCAGGGCGAGGACCCGATCGCGTTCGACTCCGACTGCCGCGAGGGCATCTGCGGCATGTGCGGCCTGATGATCAACGGCGACGCGCACGGCCCGGAGGTCACCACGACCTGCCAGCTGCACATGCGCTCGTTCACCGACGGCGAGACCATCACGATCGAGCCGTGGCGCTCCGACGCCTTCCCCGTCATCAAGGACCTCGTCGTCGACCGCGGCGCCTTCGACCGGATCATCCAGGCCGGCGGCTACGTCTCGGTCAACACCGGCTCGGCGCCCGAGGCCCACTCGGTGCCGGTCCCCAAGGACGACGCCGACCGCGCCTTCAACGTCGCGACCTGCATCGGCTGCGGCGCCTGCGTCGCGGCCTGTCCCAACGGCTCGGCCTCGCTCTTCATGGGCGCCAAGGTGACCCACCTCGGCCTGCTCCCCCAGGGACAGCCCGAGCGCGACGAGCGCGTGGTCAACATGGTCGCCCAGCACGACCACGAGGGCTTCGGCGGCTGCACCAACATCGGCGCCTGCACCGCCGCCTGCCCCAAGGAGATCCCGCTCGACGTGATCTCCCAGCTCAACAAGGACCTCCGCATCGCGATCAAGCACGGTCACTGAGCGACGTACTGCCGCACGACGAGGGCCGGGGGTCTCCCCCGGCCCTCGTCGCGTCTCCGGGCGTGTGTCAGCCGCCTCGAGCGGTGTCCCACCCACATTCCGTGCGACGTGAATGTGGGTGACGCACCGCTTCTGCGGCTCACGCCGCGCGGGGCCGGCGCACGAGATGGGCGAGCGGCTCGAAGAGTGAAGCCCACTGCGCCCCGAACGCCGGCGGCGGCCCGACGTAGCCCTCCGCCACGAGCGCCGCGTGGACCAGCCGGACCGTGGCCTTGGGTGACCGCATCCGCTCCTTGGTGACCTGCTCGTAGGGCACGTCGTGGCGGCGGTAGAGCGCATAGCGGTCGATGTCGGCGTTGTACTGCCCGCGATCATTCTGGTGCTGGCTGCCTTCGTACTCGACCACGAGCCCGTAGTCCTCGAACCAGAGATCCGGCGTGAGCTCGACGCCTTCGACGACCTCGAGCCGTCGGTTGACCTCAGGCACCGGCAGCTCCGCGAACACGACGTACGCGAATAGCTCGGCCTCCGGCATGGACCGGCAGCGCCCCTCGAGGTGCGGAAGGGCGTACGCCGTCTCGGGCACGCCGTGCCGCCACCTCTCCTCGCTCAGGATCTCCTCGAGGAGGCCGAGGTCGAGCGCCCCCCGGTTGAGCAGGACCGAACCCACCGTGATGGCGTCGAGCAATCGCGCCTCAGCACAGAAGGCGACGAATGCCGCCTCGATGGTGACAGCGTGGTCATCACATGGCGGCGTCTTGACAGTTCGGTGCAGGAACACGCCATCGAGCGTCAGGTGCAGGTCGCCCTGGACGACGAAGTGGAGCGGCCACCGCTCTCCCGCGTCGAAGCCTGCCTGTCGCAGTCGGGTCGCGCCCGTCGTACGCGCCGATGGAGGCAGCGCAAGACGCGCCGCCTCCACGTGGTCGGCCCACGTCATGTCGCGGCTCCGATGCACGTAGACGCCCTGATGCAGTCGTATGAACTGAACGCCCTCGAGCACGCGGGCAGGCACGCCCAGCGCCAGGGCGTACTCGCGTGTGAACGGACCGTGCAGGAGCTCAGGGGCGACGTCATGCATGACGCCATGGCGCCACACACCGGCCCGCCCGCGCCCGAGGCCGTCGTACGTCCTGTGGAAACGCCGTCATGGGCACCTGCTGTGGACACCTCGTGGCCAGGGGTGCACCCCTCCGACTCGCAGCGATCCTGTGCCGGGCGGTGCCCCACCCACATTCCGGCAGCCGCGATTGTGGCTGGGCCACCGCCCCGGGCGACCGACACGCGCGACACGCCGGCGGGCGGTGTCGGAGCCACATTCGACGTCGACGGAATGTGGCTCACGCACCGCTCGGCGGGCCGCTCAGCTCCGGCGGCGGAGGAGGGCGACGAGCCCGAGCATCGCGGCGGCGCCGGCGGCGAAGGCGGCCTTCGGGGAGGTCGCGTCGGAAGCAGGAGAGGCGGAGCGTACGCCGGGCGCTGCCGCGGCGAGGTCGATGCGGGGTCCCTCGGGCATCTGGTCGGCGACCCGGTTCGCGTCGCGGATGGCGCGGGCCTCGGGCGAGGTGTGGGCCCAGGCGGCGGCGAGGACGACGACGCGGGAGGTGTAGTTGATCCAGACCATCAGGATCAGCGCGATGCCGAAGGCCTGGAACGCGTCGGAGTTGGCCGTCGCCTTGAGCAGGAACGTGGAGAGCTGCTTGAGGACCTCGAACACGACGGCCCCCAGGAACGATCCGGACCACAGCGACCGGCTGGGGGTGTTCGGCTGTGCGAGCAGACGGAAGAAGGCGAAGAAGAGCAACGTGTTGGCTGCCAGGCCCAGGCACAGGGCCAGCACCCAGAAGAAGCCCTCCGCCACCGCGCCCAGGTCGAGCGACTCCGTGATCGGGGTGAGCAGCTTGGTTACGACGCCGGACACTGCCACGCTCGCCACCAGGATCGAGCCGAGCGCCATCAGCGCGAGGACGTCGCGCAGCTTGCCGACCGCGAAGTTCGGCTTCTCGCGCTCGGGCTCCTCGAAGATCGCCATCAGCGCAGTGCGCATGCCGGACAGCCATCCCAGACCGGCATAGAGGGTGAGCAGGATGCCGACGCTGAAGATCCCCGGAGCCGCGGCCTGCAGGGTCGCGAGCGGGACGCCGCTCTCGCCGCCGACCAGGCCCGGGAGGACGGAGTTCGCCGCGTCGACCAGCGTGTCCTCGGCGTCCTCGTAGACCTTGGTCACCTGGCCGAAGATCGCGAAGGCGAGCGCGAGGATCGGGAAGAACGACAGGAAGGCGAAGTAGGTCACCGCTGCGGCGAGGGCGCTGCCGTTGACCTGTCCATAGTGCTCGAGGGCGCGCGCGAGGTGGTCGACGACCGGACGCCGCTCGCGGACATCGGAGACGCGCTGCTTGGCGCTGTCGAGGACGGGCACCCGCTCAGCCCAGCGCGAAGTGGTCGGTGGCCCGCCAGCCGGCGTCGGCGTCGTGGACGTAGAGGCTGAACGCGTCCGCGGCGAAGCGGCACTCGAACTCGGCGAGCTCCGCGAACGCCCGGTCGAGCGTCTCGTCGTCGAGGTGGTGGGCGATGGTGACGTGCGGGTGGTACGGGTAGTGCAGCTCGACCTCGAGCGGCCCTTGCCGTACGGCGCCCGCGAGCACCTCGCAGCCGGAGATCCCCTCGGCCAGGGTGACGAACACGACCGGCGAGACCGGACGGAACGTGCCGGTGCCGCGCAGGTGGATGTCGAACCGCGGGACGGCGGACGCGGCCTGGGTCAGGTGCGCGCGCACGGCCTGGAGGTCGGGTTCGGGCACCTCGGTCGGCGGGACCAGCGTGATGTGCGTGGGGATCTGCGTCGCCGTCGTGTCGCCGACGCTCGTCCGGTAGTCCTGGAGCTCGCTCGCCCAGGGCTCGGGAATCGCGATCGCTACTCCGATGGTGGGCACCTCCGAAACCCTACAGAACCCGATCGCGACGCCGATCGCCCCCGTGAAAGGATCGACCGCGTGAGTGACACCTTCCGCGCCGCACAGGCTCGCAGCGACGCCATTGAGGAGCAGATGGCGAAGGACCCGGCCTCGCTGCGCATGCTGACCGGGGACCGTCCGACCGGGGCGTTGCACATCGGCCACTACTTCGGCTCGATCCGCAACCGCCTCCGCCTCCAGGACAGCGGCGCCGAGATCTGGCAGCTGATCGCGGACTACCAGGTGATCACCGACCGCGAGGTCGCCGGCGACATCGCCGGCAACGTGCGCAACCTGCTGGTCGACAACATCGCCGCGGGCCTCGACCCCGAGAAGGCGACGATCTTCACGCACTCCTCGGTGCCCGCGCTCAACCAGCTGATGCTGCCGTTCCTCAGCCTGGTCAGCGTGGCCGAGCTGCAGCGCAACCCCACCGTCAAGGACGAGGCCAAGTCTGCAGGCATCACCTCGATCGGCGGGCTGCTGCTCACCTATCCCGTCCACCAGGCCGCGGACATCCTGTTCTGCAAGGCCAACGTCGTGCCCGTCGGTCGCGACCAGCTCCCCCACCTCGAGCAGACCCGAGTCGTCGCGCGCCGCTTCAACGACAGGTACGCCCCCGTGTTCCCGGAGCCGGGTGCGCTGCTGTCCGAGGCGCCGCTGATCCTCGGCACCGACGGCACCAAGATGAGCAAGTCCAAGGGCAACGTGGTCGAGCTGCGGATGACCGCCGACGAGACCGCCAAGAAGCTCAAGGGCGCCAAGACCGACAGCGACCGGGTCATCACCTACGACCCCGACGCCCGGCCCGAGGTCGCCAACCTGCTCACCCTCATCGGGTTGTGCGAAGGCGTCGACCCGGTTGCGGTCGCCGAGGAGATCGGCGACGGCGGTGGCGGCGCGCTCAAGGGCCGCCTCACCGACGCCATCAACACCGAGCTCGCCCCGCTCCGCGCCCGTCGCACCGAGCTGGAGGCCGACCCCGGCTACCTCGACGAGGTCCTCCGCCGCGGCAACGCCCGGGCCAACGAGGTCGCCGAGGCGACCCTCGACGAGGTCAGAGCGGCGATGGGCATGGTCTACGGCTGGGCCTGACGACTGGGCCTGACGATTGCGCCTGACGGCGTGACGCAGGTCACACTGACGAGCGATGTGACTCACCAGTAGGTTCCCCTCATCGGCCGGTCCGGGTCCGGCCCAGGAGGGAACCGCCATGCACGTCACCGCGCTCCGCCGCGCGAGCGCCTCGCTCGTCGCCCCGCTCACCGTCCTGCTCACCGTCCTGCTCACCGTCACGATCGGCGCCGTGCTTGGTACGACGCCGGCGTACGCCGTCGTCGACGAGCCGCCCCGGCCGGCGTTCTACGAGGCCCCCGCGACCCTGCCCAGCGGCAACGGCGCGGTCATCCGCAGCGAGCGGATGTCGTTCCTGCTCGACCCGCTCGACGCGACGAGCCTGGTCCGCAACGCCCAGCGGGTGCTCTACACGACCACCAACCGCCGCGGCACGGCCATCGCCGTCTCGGGCACCGTCCTGGTGCCCAGCTCCCCGTGGGTCGGCGTCGGCTCGCGACCGGTCATCGGCTACGCGCCGGGCACGCAGGGCATGGCCGACCGGTGCGCCCCGTCGCGCCAGTTCTCGGAGGGCATCGAGTACGAGGGCATCGGCATCGAGGGCCTGCTGCTGCGCGGCTACGCGGTGGCGATGCCCGACTACGAGGGCCTCGGCACCGCCGGCATCCACACCTACATGGACCGGGTCTCGCAGGGTCGCGCCACGCTCGACGTCGTACGCGCCGCGCAGCGCCTGTCCGGCACCGGGCTCAGCAGCACCAGCCCCGTCGGCCTGATGGGCTACTCCCAGGGCGGCGGCGCGGCCGCGTCCGCCGTCGAGCTCGCCCCCACCTACGCCCCCGACCTCCGGGTCCGCGGCGCGGTGGTCGGCGCAGTGCCGGCCGACCTCGCCAAGGTGGCCACCAACCTCGACGGCGGGCTGTTCTCGGCGTTCGCCTTCTTCGCCCTGCGCGGGCTGGCAGCCAGCCACGACGTCGACCTGACGCCCTACCTCAACGCCGCCGGCCGCGCGGCGATGGACGGTGTCGAGCAGGACTGTGTCTTCGACCTGCTCGACAACGCCTTCGTGCGGTCCTCGACGCTGAGCGCGGACGGCCGGCCGATGTCGGAGCTGATGAAGCTGGAGCCGTTCGCCTCGATCATCGAGTCGCAGCGCATCGGCACCATCAGGCCGAGGGTGCCGGTGCTGGTCACCCACTCCGCACTCGACGACACCATCCCCTACGGCGTCGGCCGGGCGATGGCGCGGTCGTGGTGCTCCGCCGGGGCGAACGTCCGTTTCTCGACCAACGTCGCGCCGCTCCACGTCGGCGGCATGGTGCCGCACCTGGCCGAGGCGCTGCCGTTCTTCGAGGCCCGCTTCGCCGGCCTGCCGCAGATCGGCAACTGCTGGTCGCTCTGAGGCTCAGGCCGGCCGCGTCACACGGCCCAGCCGACGTTCTCCGCGACCAGGTCGGCCGCGGGGTAGATGCCCTTCAGCTCCTCGCGTCGCCTCAGCAGCTCGACCACCGCACCCACGTTGCGGTCAGCCAGCTGGCGGCGGCGCTCCATCTGGCGTGCGATCTTGTCCTCGTCCATGACTCCCCCATCCGGAGATCCTGTGGCGGCTGACCCGCCCCTCCATGGATTGGATCGTTACAAGCCTGGGCTACGCAACAGTTCCGCCCGTGTTAACACCACGCAACATCAGCGGAAAAGGCGTGCACGGTTCTTCGCGCAAGGCAGCGCAGATCAGGCCCGGATCAGGCGGGTACGGCGTCCCGCTGGCGTACGTGGAGCGCTGCCGAGAGCAGCAGGATGGCCACGCCGGCGATGGAGAGGCCGAGTCCGACGAGGGCCGGGGCGCGGAGTCCCCAGCCGGCGGCGATGACGAGCCCGCCGAGCCACGCGCCGAGGGCGTTGGCGATGTTGAGCGAGGCGTGGTTCATCGCGGCGCCGAGGGTCTGGGCGTCGCCGGCCACGTCCATCAGCCGCAGCTGGAGGTTGACGACCAGCACCGAGCCGAGCGTCGTGATGAGGAAGACGACGGGCAGGGCGGCCCAGCCGTGTGGGGCGGCGACCCAGAAGGCCAGCATCGTGGCGGCCATGCCGACGCCGCCGATGATGAGCGAGCGGAAGATCGACCAGTCGGCCATGATCCCGGCGAGCCCGGTGCCGGCGACCATGCCGAGGCCGAAGGCCAGCAGGAACACCGCGACCGACCGCTCCCCCAGGCCGGCCACGTCGGTCACGACGGGCGCGATGTAGGAGTAGACGGCGAACATGCCGCCGAAGCCCACCGCGCCGGCCAGGAGGGTCAGCCACACCTGCGGCACCCGGAAGGCCGACAGCTCGCGGCGACCGCTCGCCCCGGGGTCGCCGGGGCACGACGGCACGAACCACACGACGAGGGCGAGGGTGACCACGGCCAGGCCGCCGGCGGCCCAGTAGGCCGCGCGCCAGCCCAGCTCCTGGCCGAGCACCGTGGCGGCGGGTACGCCGATCACGTTGGCGACCGACAGCCCGAGCATCACCAGGGACACCGCGCGGCCCTTGCGCGAGGGCCGGGCCATGCTCGCCGCCACGAGGGAGGCGACACCGAAGTAGGCGCCGTGCGGCAGCCCGGCGGCGAAGCGGGCCACCATCAGCTGCTCGTAGGACGTCGCGAGCGCGCTCAGGCCGTTGCCGACGGCGAAGGCCGCCATCAGGGCCACCAGGAGGCCGCGCCGCGGGAGGCGGGCGCCGAGGAAGGCCAGCACCGGCGCGCCGACGACCACCCCGACGGCGTACGCCGAGATGACGTGGCCACCGGTCGGGATCGAGACGTCGACACCGCTCGAGATCTGCGGCAGCAGCCCCATCGTGACGAACTCCGTGGTGCCGATGGCGAAGCCGCCCATCGCGAGGGCGAGCACCGCCAGTCCGAAGTGGCGGGCGGTCACCGACGGGACGTCGAGGTCGGCCGCCGAGGGGTCGGCGGGCAGGGCGGAGGTCTCGGCAGTCGTCGTCATCACCTGGCGCAAGACAAGGCCCCCGGAGGGTTATTCCCCCGGGGGCCTGTCAGTGACGTAGGTCGCGCTCAGCCCAGCGAGGCGATGGCCTCGTTGAACGTGGCGGACGGCCGCATCACCGCGGCAGCCTTCTCGGCGTCGGGGCGGAAGTAGCCGCCGACGTCGGCCGGCTTGCCCTGCACGGCGAGCAGCTCGTCGACGATCACCTTCTCGTTGTCGCGCAGGGTGCTCGCGAGCGAGGCGAACGCGGCGGCGAGGTCGGCGTCCTCGGTCTGCTTCGCGAGCTCCTCGGCCCAGTAGAGGGCGAGGTAGAAGTGCGAGCCGCGGTTGTCGATCGTGCCGAGCTTGCGCCCCGGCGAGCGGTCCTCGTTGAGGAACGTCTCGGTGGCCTTGTCGAGCGTGTCGCCCAGGATCCGGGCGCGCGCGTTGTCGTCGTAGCCGGCGAGGTGCTCGAGCGAGGCGGCCAGGGCGAAGAACTCACCGAGGCTGTCCCAGCGGAGGTAGTCCTCCTTGACCAGCTGCTGCACGTGCTTGGGCGCCGAGCCGCCGGCGCCGGTCTCGAAGAGGCCGCCGCCGTTCATCAGCGGGACGATCGAGAGCATCTTGGCGCTGGTGCCGAGCTCGAGGATCGGGAACAGGTCGGTGTTGTAGTCGCGCAGCACGTTGCCGGTCACCGAGATGGTGTCCTCGCCGCGGCGGATCCGCTCGAGGGAGTACGTCGTCGCCTCGGCCGGCGCCATCACCTGGATCTCCAGGCCGTCGGTGTCGTGCTCCTTCAGGTACTCGGTCACGAGCGCGATGAGGTTGGCGTCGTGCGCGCGCGTCTCGTCGAGCCAGAAGATCGCCGGCGTCTCGCTGGCGCGGGCCCGGGTGACGGCGAGCTTGACCCAGTCGCGGATCGAGGCGTCCTTGGTCTGGCAGGCGCGCCAGATGTCACCGGCCTCGACGTCGTGGGACATCAGCACGTCGCCGGCGGCGTTGCGGACCTCGACCTTGCCCGCGGCGGGGATCTCGAAGGTCTTGTCGTGGGAGCCGTACTCCTCGGCCGCCTTGGCCATCAGGCCGACGTTGGGCACGGAGCCCATCGTGGAGGGGTCGAGCGCGCCGTTGGTGCGGCAGTCGTCGATCGCCGCCTGGTAGACGCCGGCGTAGGAGGAGTCCGGGATGACGGCGAGGGTGTCCTGCTGCTCGCCGTCGGCGTTCCACATCTGGCCCGACGTGCGGATCATCGCCGGCATCGAGGCGTCGATGATGACGTCGGACGGGACGTGCAGGTTGGTGATGCCGCGGTCGGAGTCGACCATCGCGAGCGACGGCCCGTCGGCCAGGCCCTTCTCGAAGGCGGCCTTGATCTCCGCGCCGCCCTCGACCTTGTCGAGGCCCGAGAGGATCGCTCCGAGGCCGTCGTTGGCGGACAGACCGGCCGCGGCGAGCTGCTCGCCGTACTGGGCGAAGACGTCGGCGAAGTAGGCGCGCACGACGTGGCCGAAGATGATCGGGTCGGAGACCTTCATCATGGTGGCCTTGAGGTGGGCGGAGAACAGTACGCCGTCGGCCTTGGCCTTCGCCACCTGCTGCTCGAGGAACTCGTCGAGGTGGGCCGCGCTCATGAAGGTCGCGTCGACAACCTCGCCCTCGAGGACCTTCAGGCCCTCCTTGAGGACCGTCTCGGCGTCGTCCTTGCCGACGTGGACGATCGAGAGGGTGTCGTCGGAGGGGAGGACCACGGACTTCTCGTTGCTGCGGAAGTCGTCGTGGCCCATCGTCGCCACCGAGGTCCTGGACTCGCTGCTCCACGCGCCCATCGAGTGGGGGTGGGTCTTCGCGTAGTTCTTGACCGAGGCGGGCGCGCGGCGGTCGGAGTTGCCCTCGCGCAGCACCGGGTTGACCGCGGAGCCCTTGACCTTGTCGTAGCGGGCGCGGGTCTCGCGCTCGTCGTCGGTCTGCGGGTTCTCGGGGTAGTCGGGCAGGTCGTAGCCCTGCGACTGCAGCTCGGCGATGGTCGCCTTGAGCTGCGGGATCGAGGCGGAGATGTTGGGGAGCTTGATGATGTTGGCCTCGGGCCGGGTCGCCAGCTCGCCGAGCTCGGCCAGCGCGTCGTCGAGGCGTTGGTCGTCGGTGAGGCGGTCCGGGAACTGGGCGATCACGCGGCCGGCCAGCGAGATGTCACGGGTCTCGACGTCCACACCGGCGGTCTTCGCGTAGGCGGCGATGATCGGCAGGAACGAGTACGTCGCGAGCAGCGGCGCCTCGTCGGTGTGGGTGTAGATGATCTTGGCCATGGGTACGACAGCTCCTGTAGATCGCGATCTGATCCGGGCATAACTCTTGACGTCAAGATACCTGACGCCGGTGACGGGTGGCGACTCGCCCACCCTCGCACCCCTCCTGTCATGCCGCTAGGCATGGCGCAGGATGCCGCTAGGCTTCGCGTGGCCTACGAGGGGTACGGCCACCTTGACTCTGGAGGGACTCGCGATGAGCGACACCGTCGAAGACACACCGACCACCGGGCAGAAGTTCACCGCAGAGGTTCTGGGCACCTTCGTGCTCGTCTTCTTCGGCTGCGGCGCTGCCGTCTACAGCGGCGGCGACCTCGTCGCGACGGCCCTGGCCTTCGGACTCACCGTGCTGGTGATGGCCTACGCCGTGGGTCGCATCTCCGGCGGTCACTTCAACCCCGCCGTGACGCTCGGCGCCGTCCTCAGCGGGCGCCTGCCGTGGAGCCAGGTCGGCATCTACATGGCCGCGCAGCTGCTCGGCGCCCTGCTCGCCGGCGCCGTGCTCTTCGGCCTCGGCCACGGCTTCGAGGGCTTCGTCGCCGAGGGCAACATGGGCCAGAACTTCTTCGGCGACCAGGGATCCGGCTTCGCCTGGTGGGCCGCCCTGCTGCTCGAGCTGCTGATGACCGCGGTCTTCGTATGGGTCATCCTCTCCGTCACCGACGCGCGCAACGAGGTCAACGTCGCGCTCGGCCCGCTCGCGATCGGCCTGTCGCTCGCGATGTTCCACCTCCTCGCGATCCCGCTGACCGGCACCTCTGTCAACCCGGCCCGCTCGATCGGCGTCGGCGTCTTCGCCGGCACCGACGCGATCGTCCAGCTGTGGCTCTTCGTGCTCGCGCCGTTCCTCGGCGCCGCGATCGCCGGGCTCACCTACCCAGTCCTCTTCGGCCACGGCGCCGCGCCGGTGGCCGGCTCGGGCCTCAACTTCGGCGGCGGCCGGAAGGACCAGTTCGTGCCGGGCAACTACGAGGCCCAGTGGAACCAGGGTCAGCCGGCCAGCTGGGGTCAGCCCGGCGCCGCGTGGGGCGCTCCCCCGCAGCAGCAGTGGGGCCAGCCCGACCCCTACCAGCAGCCGCAGCAGCAGCCCGACCCGGCCTACGGCGCACCGCAGCAGCAGCCCGGTCAGTGGGGTCAGCCGGCCCCGCAGCAGCCGGCCCAGCCCGCTCAGCCCCAGCCCGGTCCGCCCGGGCAGTGGGGCGCGCCGCAGCAGCCGGCACAGCAGCCCGGTCAGCCGGGACAGCCCGGCCACTGGGGCAACCCCGACGGCGACGACGACGGCCGCACCCAGGTCCGCCGCCCCGACTGAGCCCCGACTGAGACCCGACTGACCGGCTAGCCCTCGACCAGCTCGGCGGTCCAGCCGGCGTCGAGGTCCTCGAGCCCCACGAGGCCGACACCCTTCTCGTACACCGTGCGGGTCGTGGTGTCGGCCTCGTTGCGCAGCTGCACCAGCTCGCTGGACTGGTCCTCGATGGTCGCGCTCGCGCGCGGCAGGCCGGGGACGTCGTACGACAGCCAGCCGTCGCCGAGACGCGGGTCGGCGGGCATCGCGAGCCCGGCCTCCGCACCGTCCTCCCCTGCCCGCCAGGACGCGTCGTCGGTGTCCGAGCCGACCAGCCAGACGTTGCCGGCATCGTCCTGCGCGTAGAGCCGGGTCGCGACGCTCGTCGTGCCGTCGCCGAGGTCCGTCGTGGTCTGCACGGCCGTGGCCTCCAGACCCGCGACCGGCACCGTGTCGTCCAGCACGTCGACGTCGATGCGACCGCGCGTGCCGGCGTCCTCGGCGACGTCGTACGTCCAGCGCGCCCCCGGCGCGAGAGAGAGCCAGGGGTTGTCGACGCCCTCGACGAAGTCGGCGGGCGTCGGCGTCGGCGTCGGGATGACGAGGCCGTTGATGCCGGGCGAGTCGTAGGGCGCGGGCTGGCCGATGCCTGCGCACCCGGTGAGACCGACGACGAGTCCGGCTGCCAGCGCAGCCGCCGTCCGCGGACGGCGTACGCCTCGGAGCCCCCTCGTCATGGGCGCCAGCATGCCAGCCGTAGACCAGAGGCCGGCGGCGGATCCGGCGCTGCTAGCGTCAGCCGGACAGACGTCCCGCCTCCCGCACACCTCACGAGGAGTACCACCGTGACCTCCGAACCCCTCAAGGTCGCCGTCACCGGCGCCGCCGGCCAGATCGGCTACAGCCTGCTCTTCCGCCTCGCCAGCGGCGCGCTGGCCGCGGACCGCCCGATCGAGCTGCGACTGCTCGAGATCGAGCCCGCCCTCAAGGCGCTCGAGGGCGTCGTCATGGAGCTCGACGACTGCGCGTTCCCGAACCTCGCCGGCGTCCAGATCGGCTCGGACGCCGAGAAGATCTTCGACGGCGTCAACCTCGCCCTCCTCGTCGGCGCGCGTCCGCGCGGCCCCGGCATGGAGCGCGGCGACCTGCTCTCGGCCAACGGCGCGATCTTCACCGCGCAGGGCAAGGCCCTCAACGCGGTCGCGGCCGACGACGTGCGCATCGGTGTCACCGGCAACCCGGCCAACACCAACGCCCTCATCGCGATGACCAACGCGCCCGACATCCCGCGCGAGCGCTTCTCCGCGCTGACCCGCCTCGACCACAACCGCGCGATCAGCCAGCTCGCGGCCAAGACCGGCGCGCCCGTCACCGACATCACCAAGATGACGATCTGGGGCAACCACTCCGCCACCCAGTACCCCGACCTCTTCCACGCCGAGGTCAAGGGCCAGAACGCCGCCGAGCTCGTCGGCGACCAGGCCTGGCTGGAGAACGACTTCATCCCGACCGTCGCCAAGCGCGGCGCCGCGATCATCGACGCCCGTGGCTCGTCCTCGGCCGCCTCGGCCGCGTCCGCCACGATCGACGCCGCCCGCGACTGGCTGTTCGGCTCGGCGCAGGACGACTGGGTGTCGATGGCCGTCGTCTCCAACGGCGAGTACGGCGTCCCCGAGGGCCTGATCTCCTCGTTCCCGGTCACCACGTCGGGCGGCGAATGGTCGATCGTCGAGGGCCTGGAGATCGACGACTTCTCCCGTGCCCGCATCGACGCCTCGACCGCCGAGCTCGCCGACGAGCGCACGGCTGTCACCGAGCTCGGCCTGATCTGAGCCGAGGCGGCGCGTCCTGGCCCGCTCTGCCCGTCGAGTCGGCGCATCCTGACGCAATCACGCGTCAGGACGCGCCGACTCGATGCGATTTCGGCGGCAGGATGCGCCGACCCGCCTAGAAGCCGCCGGGCTGGTCCGGGATGGAGCCCGCGAGGAAGATCAGCGACCCGCCCAGCACGATGAGGATGGCCGCGTCGAGGACCTTGTGGCGTACGGCGAGCATGCCGGCGTCGCGGCGGCGCAGGACCAGCCGCACGGCGGCGGCGAAGATCAGCGCCCCGCCCATCAGGCGGACGCCGCTGCGCCACTCGTCGAGCGCCACGACGACCATCGCCACGGCGACGACGCCCAGGACGAGCAGGTAGAACGCTCCCCCGATCGTCGAGGGGTAGCGGCGCGGCTCGTCGGGGTCCTCCGGCGGCGGTTCCGCCGAGACCGGGGGGACCGACTCGGGGGGCTCGGGGGGCTCGACGGGCGGGTCGGGGCGGTCGGGTTCGGCCATGTCAGGACCGGACGGACTTCTCGGCGATCTCGACGATGTTGGTGAGCAGCATCGCGCGGGTCATCGGTCCGACGCCCTTCGGGTTGGGCGAGACCCACCCCGCCACGTCCCACACGTCGGGGTGCACGTCGCCGGTGACCTTGCCGTCGACGCGCGAGACGCCGACGTCGAGCACGGCCGCGCCGGGCTTGACCATGTCGGCGGTGATGATGCCGGGCACGCCGGCGGCCGCCACGACGATGTCGGCGGTGCGGACGTGCGCGGCGAGGTCGCGGGTGCCGGTGTGGCACAGCGTGACCGTGGCGTTCTCGGAACGGCGGGTCAGCAGCAGCCCGAGCGGGCGGCCGACGGTGATGCCACGACCCACGACCACGACCTCGGAGCCGGCGATCTCGACGCCGTGACGGCGCAGCAGCTCGATGGAGCCGACCGGGGTGCAGGGCAGCGGTCCGGCCTCGCCCAGCACGAGCTTGCCGAGGTTGACCGGGTGCAGCCCGTCGACGTCCTTGTCGGGGTCGACGCGCGAGAGCAGCGCGAACTCGTCGAGCCCCGTCGGCTGCTGGACGATGAAACCGGTGCATGCGTCGTCGGCGTTGAGCTCGTCGATGACGGCCTCCACCTCGGCCTGGGTGGCTGTGGCGGGCAGGTCGCGGCGGATCGAGGTGATGCCGATCTCCGCGCAGTCCTTGTGCTTCGCACCGACGTACCAGTGCGAGCCGGGGTCGTCGCCCACGAGCACGGTGCCCAGGCCGGGGACGACGCCCCGCTCACGAAGGGCCGCGACGCGCTCGGCGAGCTCGGCCTTGATGGTCCGCAGCGTGGCTGCGCCGTCGAGGGTCTGTGCGGTCACGCGGGTCATCCTGTCAGGGTCTGTTGCTGCTCGTGTCGATGGTGTCTCGGTACACGCCGTCGCGACCTCCTTCGGCGGTCGCGGGTGCACTCGACCTTTTCACTGGCGGGTCCGCTGACGCGTCCCCTAGTGAAAGAAGTGCCGCGCGCCGGTGAGGTACATCGTCACGCCGGCGGCCTCGCAGGCCGCGACGACCTCGGCGTCGCGCACCGAGCCGCCGGGCTGGACGATGGCCTTCACGCCGGCGTCGATGAGGATCTGCGGCCCGTCGGCGAAGGGGAAGAACGCGTCGGAGGCGGCGACCGCGGACGGGGCCCGCTCCCCCGCCCGCTCGACGGCGAGGCGGCAGGAGTCGACGCGGTTGACCTGCCCCATGCCGACGCCGACGGAGGCGCGGCCCGCGGCGAGCAGGATCGCGTTGGACTTCACGGCGCGGCAGGCACGCCACGCGAACGCCAGGTCGGCCAGCACCTCGTCGGAGGCGGCCTCCCCGGTCGCGAGGGTCCAGGTGGAGGGGTCGTCGCCCTCGGCGGAGATGACGTCGCGCTCCTGCAGCAGCAGCCCGCCCGAGATCGACCGGACCTCGCCACCACCGCGGGTGAGCGGCGGGCACTCGAGGATGCGGATGTTCTTCTTGGCCTGCAGGACCTCGATCGCCCCGTCCTCGTAGCCCGGCGCGACGACGACCTCGGTGAAGATCTCGGCCACCTGCTCGGCCATCGCGACGGAGACCGGGACGTTGGTGGCGATCACGCCGCCGAAGGCGCTGACCGGGTCGCACTCGTGTGCCTTGCGGTGCGCGTCGGCCACGTCGTCGCCGACCGCGATGCCGCACGGGTTGGCGTGCTTGATGATCGCCACGGCCGGCTCGTCGAAGTCGTACGCCGCCCGTCGGGCCGCGTCGGCGTCGACGTAGTTGTTGTAGGACATCTCCTTGCCGTGGTGCTGCCTCGCCTGGGCGAGACCGGGGCCCTCGGGCTGGAAGCCGTTGCTGTAGAGCGCGGCGGACTGGTGCGGGTTCTCGCCGTAGCGCAGCACCGCCTCCTTGGTCCACGTGGCGCCCATCCACGCCGGGAAGCCGGACCCCTCGCTGCTGTCGGTGAGCACGTTGCCCATCCACGACGCGACGTGGACGTCGTACGTCGCGGTGTGCACGAACGCCTCGGCGGCGAGGCGCTGTCGCTCGGCGAGCGTGAACCCGCCGGCCGCGACGGCGGCCAGCACGGCGTCGTACGTCGCGGGCGAGGTCACGATGGCGACGCTCGGGTGGTTCTTGGCCGCGGCGCGCACCATCGAAGGCCCCCCGATGTCGATCTGCTCGACGCACTCGTCGGGACCGGCGCCCGAGGCGACGGTCTGGGTGAAGGGGTAGAGGTTGCTCACCACGAGGTCGAACGGCTCGACGCCGAGCTCCTCGAGCTGCGCCTCGTGGGAGTCGAGGCGGCGGTCGGCCAGGATCCCGGCGTGCACGCGCGGGTGCAGCGTCTTGACGCGGCCGTCGAGGCACTCGGGGAAGCCGGTGAGGTCCTCCACCTTGGTGACGGGCAGGTCGAGCGACTCGATGAGCGCGGCGGACCCGCCGGTGGAGACGAGCTCGACACCGGCCGCGTGCAGGCCGCGGACCAGGTCGTCGAGCCCGGCCTTGTCGTAGACGGAGACGAGCGCGCGCTTGATGGCGATGCGGTCAGCAGAGGTCGGGGACACGGGACTCCTCGGTTGCGAACGAGTGCGAGGGCACCCAGGCGTTCGATGCTCTCGCGCGTCACTCCCTGGTGGTGGCCCACCTGCGCCAGTCGTGTGGCGCCAGACTACCGAGCGGAGGTCCCGATGCGAACCCGGCGGCCCTCCACCGCGATCCCCTCGCGGGCGATCCGCCCCACGGCGTCCACGAGCATCGCGCGCTCGGCGGTCTTGATCCGCTCGTGCAGCGACGCGACGTCGTCGTCCTCGGCCACCGCCACGGGCACCTGCGCGACGATCGGGCCGGTGTCGACGCCCGCGTCGACCACGAAGAGGGTCGCGCCGGTGACCTTGACGCCGTGCTCGAGGGCGTCCCGCGGGCCGTGCATGCCGGGGAACGCCGGGCACAGCGCCGGGTGGGTGTTGAGGGTGAGGAACCGGTCGAGGAACTCGGTCGAGAGCAGCTTCATGAAGCCGGCCGAGACCACGAGGTCGGGCTCGAAGCGCTCCACCACGGTGGTCAGGGAGGCGTCCCAGCCCTCGCGGGTCTCGAAGTCCGACACCTGGCGCACGAAGGTCGGGATCCCGGCGCGCTCAGCACGCGCGAGGCCCTCGATGTCCTCGCGGTCGGCGCCGACCGCGACGACCCGGGCGCCGTACGACGGGTCGGCGCAGGCGTCGAGCAGGGCCTGCAGGTTGGTGCCGGATCCCGAGACGAGGACGACGAGGCGGGTGGGCTGGTGCACGCGCGGAAGTCTAGGCGCGGTGGGAGGGTGCGCTCGCCTGCGTCCGCTCGCGGAGGAGACGGCCGACGACCAGCGCCGCGATCGCCGTGGTCACCGGGACCGCGGCGATGATCCCGAGCCCGCCGACGAGCCCGCGGACCACCTCCTGCGCCACCACCTCCTGGCTGACCGCGACCCCGAAGGGCAGTGACAGCGCGGAGAAGACGAGCATCAGCGGCAACGTGGCGCCGACGTAGGCCAGCACGAGGGTGTTGACGGTGGACGCGGCGTGCGAGCGCCCGATGCGCATCGCGCGGGTGAAGAGCGAGCGCGTGCTGGCGTCGGGGTCGACGTCGGCGAGCTCCCACACCGCCCACGTCTGGGTGACGGTGACGTCGTCGAGCACGCCGAGGGCACCGATGACCAGGCCGGCGAGCAGCAGCCCGCGGAGGTCGACCTGGGCGGCGATGCCGGAGATGTACTGGCTGCCCTCGTCGACGAGGCCGGTGAACTGGCCGACCTCGGTGAACACCCACCCGACGCCGCCGATCACCAGGAGCGACACCAGGGTCCCGAGCATCGCGACCGTCGTGCGGACGGTGAAGCCGTGCGAGAGGTAGAGCGTGACCAGCATGATCGCGGCCGCGGTCGTCACCGCGACGAGGAGCGGCGAGGCACCCTCCATGATCGCGGGCAAGGTGAATCCCGCGATGAGGATCAGGGAGTACGCCAGGCTGGCGAGGGCGCCGATGCCGCGCCAGCGCGACAGCGCGAGGACGGCCACGGCGAACAGGATCAGCAGCACGAGCAGGGGCGGCCCGCGGTCGAAGTCCTGGAAGGCGTACTGCTCGCCGTCGGGCGCCTGCTCGGTGAACGACACGATGATGCGGTCGCCCGCCACCACCTCGGGTGCCTGCGAGCCGTAGGGCAGCAGTGCCTCCGCCTCACCGGGGGCGCCGGGACCGCTGAGCAGCTCGACCTCGGCGAGCTGGCACCCCTCCACCTGTTGGCGGCACGGGCCGACCGACAGCACCTCGGCCGCGCCGCGCTCGACGTCGACCCCCGGACCGCTGATCTCCAGGTCGCCGTCGGGCCAGAGCGTGACGAGCCCGACGAGCGTCGCGATCACGAGCGGGGCCACCAGCGCCGCCATCAGCACCCTGATCTGCCGCGGCGCGGGCCCGAGGGACGGGCGCTCGCCGTGGCTGTGTCCAGCCCCCACCGATCAGTCCTCGGCGGGCGTGTCGGGACCGGGGCCCTCCTCGGGCGCCACGGACCGGGCCGTGCGCCACGCGAACAAGGCCAGCACCGATGCGCCGAGGAGCGCTCCGATGCCGCACGCGGTGACCGAGTGGACCAGGACGTCGCGGGTGAACGGACCCACGAAACGCATGCGGCCCGGTCCGGCGGCACCACCCGACAGCGAGGCGAGCAGCGCGAACCCGACGCCGGCAGCCAGCCCGCCTCCGCACCCGGCGAGCGCGATCCGGTCCCAGGTCAGGGGGCGGCCGCGGAGCACGCGGTGCGCCGAGACGGCAGCGACCAGAGGCGGGAGGACCATGAGGCCGCCCATCCAGCCCGGAGGCGTGCCGACCGCCGGCAGCGCCGCGAACAGCGGGACGACCGGCAGCGGGCCGAGCACGACCGCGCCCGGCGACACGAGGGTCGCGCCACCGACGGCGAACCCTGGCCCGAGGAGCCACGAGCCGGCGAACAGGGCGGCGTTGGGGGCGTAGGCGGCGTTGACGAGGGCGTAGAGGCCGGCCTCCGACGGGCTGAGGTGCAGCCGCGAGGTCATCGTCGCGGCCTCGCCGAAGGAGACGGCGAAGGAGACGAGGAAGAGCACGGCGGAGACGGCCAGCAACCGCGCGAGCACGGAGCCGGCGACGGCGGCGCCCGCCCGGACGGAGGCCGGGAGGAAGGCCGCCCAGATCGCGGCGCGGCCCGAGCCGATCGCGATGGCCGGGGCGGCGACGAACGCCGTCAGGAGCACGGTCCAGCCGAGCACCCGCGGCAAGGAGGGGTCGGCCGTGCTGCCGGCGGCGAGGGTCGCGACCACCACGGCCACGACGGCGTACGAGGCGAAGAACAGGGCGACGGCGGTGGGCACGGTGAAGTCGCGCTCGCCGTCGGAGATCCGGTCGGCGTCGGGGCCGTGACCGGAGACCGAGTCGCCGACGCGGTGCCCGAGCCGCCACACCGACCACGCCGCGATGGCCGTGATCCCGAGCGGGACGATCGTGACCCGCGCGCCCAGGACGGTGACTCCGGAGCCGTGGCCGGCCAGCCAGGCGAGGGCGCCCACGCGCATGCCGTCGCGGGGAGCGCCGTGGACGCCGGCGTCGGAGGCGAACCAGCCGATGACGCCGATCGACAGCAGCACGACGAGGGGGCCCAGCGCCGCGAGCGCACCGCCGAGGGTCGCGATCAGCACGAGCGGGCGCGGCCGGACAGCCTCGGTCCGCGCGTGGTCGGGTCGGGTCAGGAGCGACGTCATGGCCGCCCCATCATCACCTGCCCCTCGAAGCAGATGTCGCTCCCACGCCGCCCGTCGCAACCGCGACGCCCCGGTGGGCAGGGATGTGCACCGCAAGGCCCCCTCCCGTACCGTGGAGCGGTCATGAGGAGCCCCGAGACCTTCGACGCCTACTACGTCGAGACCCGCACCCGTCTCCTGCACGAGGCGTACGCCCTCACCGGAGACGCGCCGGCCTCCCGGGCCGCCGTCCGCGACGCCTTCGTCGTGGCCTGGCACCGCTGGCGCAAGGTCGGGCAGCTCGAGGACCGCGACGGCTACGTCCGCCCCCTCGCCCTCGGTCGCGCCCGCCGGCGGCACACCGCCCGGATCTGGCACCGCGACAAGTCGCTCGACCCCGAGGTGCGCAGCACCCTCGACGCGCTGTCCAAGCTCACCGCGCGCCAGCGCGAGCTGCTCGTCCTCAACGGCATCTCCGCGCTCTCCCTCGGCGAGGTGGCCCGCACCGTCGGCCTCCCCCGCGCCGACGCCGAGCGCGAGCTCCAGACGGCGAGCTCGCAGTTCTCGCTGCACCGCGACGCCCCGACCACCGACATCCCGCGGCTGCTCCACGCGCTCAACGGCCCGCTCGAGGACATCCGCTGGCCCCGCGCCACGGTCATCCGTCGCTCCGGCGCCGCGCGACGCCGTACCCACACCGTGATCGGGGCCGGCCTCGCAACCGCCGCGCTCCTGGCCTCCGGCTCCCTGGTCGCCACCGGCGCCGGCGCCGAGCCCACGAGCCTGAGCGAGGAGAAGGCCACGCCCGGCGTCACGGTGCACGCACCCGTCGACGACGACGCGGGCGCGGAGATGATCAGCGCCGACTCGCTGCTCGCCCCGGACCAGCTCACGCGCTACGGGTCCGGGCTCGACTGGACCGAGACCGCCACCACCGACAACCTCGACGGCGACGGCCTGCTGGCGCCGTGCCAGCGCGAGCGGTTCGCCGACCCCGACGGCGTCACCGCCCTCGCCCGCACCTGGGACGGCACCGAGACCCGCGTGGAGCGGACGAAGGTCGGCAAGGGCGACCGCCAGCGCACGCGCAAGCGGGAGGTCACCGACGTACGGTCGACCGCCGTCCAGATGGTCGAGATGTCGCGCAACGAGCGCCAGGCGGCGCAGGGCTTCGAGACCGCGTCGCTGTGGTTCGCCGGATGCATCGACCCGCGCACCCAGCTCATGTCGACCCGCACGGTGAAGCGCGTCGGCGACGAGGCACGCGTCTTCCGGCTGCGGTCCTGGGGCAAGCAGCCGGCCACCCTCACCGTCGGCACGGCCCGCACCGGCAGCCTCGTGGTCACCCAGGTCGTGCGCAGCCGCGGTCGCGCCGTCCCCGACAAGGCGGTGCTGACCGGGCTCGCCGCCGCCGTCAACGGCGTGTGCGGGTCCGAGGGCGCCGGCGCCTGCGCCGGGCGCGCCCGGGACAACGCCACCCCGCCGCTCGGGATCGGCACGCCGCCGGGGCTGCTCTCGGTGGTCGACCTACCGCCGGTCGCCGCCGTTCGCGGCCCCTGGGTCGGCACGGAGCCCGAGCGGGCGCGCAACAACTACGCAGCCACCCGGTGCGACCGGACGACCTTCCAGGGCAAGGGCATCAGCAAGGCCCTGACCCGCACCTTCCTCTTCCCCGAGACGCCGAACGCCAACCAGCTCGGCCTCACCCAGACCGTCGGCGCGATGAAGCCGGGCCGGGCCGGCACGTTCGTCGACCAGGTCCGCGACCGCATCCGCCAGTGCGGGCAGGCCAACCTCGGCACCAACGTGACCCAGCTGGCCTCGGCGTCCTCGAAGTCGGGCGACCTGAGCGTGTGGGCGCTGACCTTCGAGATCAACGACAGCCAGTCGTTCCCGTTCCTGATGGCGATCGTGCGCGACGGCGGCGCCGTCTCCCAGCTCGGCTTCGCCCCCGACCGCGCCATGACGATGTCGCGCGACGACTTCGTCGCCCTCGCCCGGCGCGTGGCCGAGCGGCTCGGACCGCTGGATTCCTCGAGCTGACGCAACCTTTTCGCCCCTGACGGTGTCTCACCGGTCATGAGGCACCGCGCACGGCTCGTCACCGCCGCGCTGGCCTGCACCCTCGCGCTCGCCGCCGGGTGCGGGGACCAGTCGGCGGACGGGCCGACGACGGGTGGCTCCTCGGACGGCTCCGTCGCGTCAGCGAGCGACGGGACGAGCCCGGGCACCGCGATCCCGGACGACTTCCCGCTGTCCTCGGGCATGGGCGGTCCTGCCGACACCGTCCCGACCTCCCGGAGCGGCACCGGCCTGCGTGACCTCGAGCTGTGCGGCACTTCTCCGCTGCGCGGACTGGGCACCCGTGACCGGATGGTGGCCGACAACAGCGGCGGCGAGTCCGCCGACACCCGCGAGCTGCTGGTCCTCGGGGCTCCCGACGACGCGCGCCGCCTCGCCGACCGCCTGGCCGGCCTCGTCGCCGACTGCGCCGAGCCCGACGCCAGCCGCGACATGGAGACGCGCACCGAGGTGCTGGCCTCGCCGTTCGGTCCCGGGCCGGCCACCACGCTCCTGCAGACCTACAGCTTCGACGGCGAGCCGGGCACGGGCGCGACCATCGTGCACGTCGTGCCCGTCGGTGCCGCGCTCCTCGTCACGTCGACGTACGGGCAGTGGACCCGCGAGCGCGCCCGGGACGCCGTCGACGCGACCGTCGGGCCGCTGCGCGGCACGGTCGAGGCACTGGCGATGTTCGGCGAGGTCCCGACGTCCACGCCGGCCCCGACCGAGACCCCGACCGAGACTCCGACCGAGGCGCCCACCACGCCGTCACCGTCGGCTCCCTCCTCGTCGCCGCCGTCCTCCACACCGTCGGCGCCGCCGACGTCGACCCCGACGACCGACCCGACCGGGACACCCGAGACCCCCCAGCCCACCGAGCCCGCAGAGATCCCGGCGGACTTCCCGCTCGGCGTCGGCCTGCCCGAGGACGGCGGCGACAACGACGTCACGCCTCCCACGGACGACGTGGGCATGGACCCGGTCGAGATGTGCGGCCGCGACGTGTGGCCCGACGCCGACGCGGCGAGCACCCGCCACCTCTACTCCTTCGTGCTCGGCCCGGAGTACTACGACGGGCGCGAGCTCGTCGTCCACGCCGACGCCGACGCCGCGGTGGAGGCCATGACGGAGGTCCGTCGGGCCGCCCGCGACTGCCGGCGCTCCGCCAACCAGGTGTGGACCGTCCTGCCCCGCGACACCGGCTACGACACGGTGACGATGGGCCTGACGTACGCCGACGGGCTCGGCAGCTCGGTCTTCCAGGTCACCCGGGTCGGTTCGGCACGACTGATGGTCCAGACGTACGGTGAGGGCTCGCTCGCGTCGCTGGACCGACAGGCCGACGAGGTCACGGGGACCACCAACCAGATCGTCCAGTCGATGTGCGCGTTCACGAAAACGGGGTGCTAGAACCATGTCCATTCCATCGACGCTGGCCAGCTCGGCCTGCCCGACCCTGCCGTCGCCGCGACGGCTCACCGCCGTCGCGCCGGTGCGCCTGCTGGGCGCCCACGTCGTGTGGCGGCTGCTGTGGGAGGCCCACCCGCCCACCCGCCACGACCGGCACGCGAAATCCACGACGGCCCCGCAGGTGGACCTGCGAGGCCGTCTGGAAAGTGCTCTGGACCAGAGCGCCTGAGGGCTAGATCTCCTTCAGGACCGCCCGCATCAGCTCAGCGGTCTCCGACGGCGTCTTGCCGACCTTGACCCCGGCGGCCTCGAGGGCCTCCTTCTTCGCCTGGGCGGTGCCCGAGGAGCCCGACACGATGGCGCCGGCGTGGCCCATGGTCTTGCCCTCGGGAGCGGTGAAGCCGGCGACGTAGCCGACGACCGGCTTGGTCACGTGCTCCTTGATGTAGGCCGCGGCCCGCTCCTCGGCGTCTCCGCCGATCTCGCCGATCATCACGATCGCCTTGGTCTCCGGGTCGTTCTCGAAGGCCTCGAGCGCGTCGATGTGGGTGGTGCCGATGATCGGGTCACCGCCGATGCCGATCGCGGTGGTGAAGCCGAAGTCCTTCAGCTCGTACATCATCTGGTAGGTCAGCGTGCCCGACTTCGACACGAGGCCGATGGGGCCCTTGCCCGCGATGGTGTGCGGGGTGATGCCGGCCAGCGACTCCTCCGGCGTGATGATGCCGGGGCAGTTGGGGCCGATCATGCGGGTGGACTTGCCCTCGAGGTACTGCACGACCTCGGCGGTGTCGAGGACCGGCACGCCCTCGGTGATCACCACGAGGAGCGGGATCTCGGCGTCGATGGCCTCGATCGCGGCGTCCTTGGTGAAGGCCGGCGGCACGAAGGCGACGGACACGTTGGCGCCGGTCTCCTTCATGGCCTCCTCGACGGTGCCGAAGACGGGGAGCTCCTTGCCGCCCAGCTCGACCTTCGTCCCGGCCTTGCGGGCGTTGACGCCTCCGACGATGTTGGCGCCCGACTCGACCATGAGGGTGGTGTGCTTGGCACCCATGCCGCCCGTCATGCCCTGGACGATGATCTTGGAGTCCTTGTTGAGGTAGATGCTCATCTGTTCAGTTCTCTCTCTCAGGCCTGGTGGGCGAGCTCGGCGGCCTTGTCGGCCGCGCCGTCCATCGTGTCGACCTGGGTGACCAGCGGGTGGTTGAGCTCGTCGAGGATGCGACGACCCTCCTCGACGTTGTTGCCGTCGAGGCGGACGACGAGGGGCTTGCTCTCCTTGTCGCCGAGGATCTCCAGCGCACCCTTGATGCCGTTGGCGACCTCGTCGCAGGCGGTGATGCCGCCGAAGACGTTGACGAAGACGCTCTTGACCTGCGGGTCGTTGATGATCACGTCGAGGCCGTCGGCCATCACCTGGGCGTTGGCGCCGCCGCCGATGTCGAGGAAGTTGGCGGGCTTCACGCCGCCGTGCGCCTCACCGGCGTACGCGACGACGTCGAGGGTGCTCATCACGAGGCCCGCGCCGTTGCCGATGATGCCGACCTGGCCGTCGAGCTTGACGTAGTTGAGGCCCTTGTCCTTGGCCTTCGCCTCGAGCGGGTCGGCCTCCTCGCGGATCTCGAACTGCTCGTGGTCGGGGTGGCGGACCTCGGAGGCGTTGTCGTCGAGCGACACCTTGCCGTCGAGCGCCTCGAGCTTGTCGCCCTCCAGGCGCGCGAGCGGGTTGACCTCGACGAGGGTGGCGTCCTCCTCGACGTAGACCTTCCACAGCTTCTGGACCATCTCGATGGCCTGGTCGCGCAGCGCGGCGGGGAACTTGGCCTCGTCGACGATCGCGGCAGCCTTCTCCGGCGTGACGCCCTCGAGGGCGTCGATGCGGATCTGCTTGACGGCGTCGGGGTTGGTCTTGGCGACCTCCTCGATCTCCACGCCGCCCTCGACCGATGCGATGCACAGGTGCGAGCGGTTGGAGCGGTCGAGCAGGAAGGAGAAGTAGTACTCCTCCACCGGCGGCGTCGCCGGCGTCACCAGGACGCGGTTGACGCGCAGGCCCTTGATCTCCATGCCGATGATGTCGCGGGCGTAGGACTCAGCCTCGTCAGCGGTCTTGGCGATCTTCACGCCGCCGGCCTTGCCACGGCCGCCGGCCTTGACCTGGGCCTTGACGACGGTCACGCCGCCCATCTCCTCGGCGGCGGCTCGCGCGGCCTCCGGGGTCTCGGCGACGACACCCAGGGTGGTCGCGACTCCATGCTTGGCGAAAAGCTCCTTCGCCTGAAACTCCATCAGGTCCACGAGAGTGACCAGTCCTTTTCGTCTGCGAACAGTGCGGGGAAATCCCTCTCGGCACCCTAGACCTCCGAGCGGGGTCGGGCGAGGTCGGGTGAGCGTGGTGGTGCTCACGCCCGGGCTAGGTTGAGGAGCATGTCCACCCCCAAGCCAGGCTCGAACCGGGACTCGACCTCAGCGGTGATGTGGTTCCGTCGCGACCTGCGGGTGCGCGACAACCCGGCCCTCCTCGCCGCGCTCGAGGAGGGGTCGGCGACCGCGCTCTTCGTCGTCGACCCGGCCATCTGGGCCACGGCAGGCCCGGCACGCAGGGCGTGGCTGGCCGCCAACGTGCTCGCGCTCGCCGACCGCATCCCGCTGACCATCCGCCACGGCGACCCCCGCGACGTCGTGCCGCAGGTGGCCGACGGTCGGCGGGTGCACGTCGCCGCCGAGACGACGCCGTACGGCCGGCGCCGCGACGGGGCCGTGGCCGAGCAGGTCGAGCTCGTCGCGACCGGGTCGCCGTACGCCGTGGGGCCGGGGCTGGTCCGCAACGGCAGCGGTGATCCCTACCAGGTGTTCAGCGCCTTCGCCCGCGCCTGGCGCGAGCACGGCTGGTCCGACCCTGCCTCCACGCCCCGCTCCCCCGACCTCGCGCCGGCGGACTCCGACCAGGCCGCGCTGGACCTGTTGGAGGAGGCGGTGGCCGAGGCGCCGTTCGACCTTCCCGGCGCCGGCGAGGACGCTGCCTGGCGCCGCTGGCGGTCCTTCCGCGACGACGGCCTGCGGGACTACGGGGACGAGCGCAACCGCCCCGACCACGACGGCACCTCGCGGCTCTCGCCCTACCTCCACCTCGGGGTGCTCCACCCGCGCTCGCTCCTGGCCGAGGTCCCCCACACGTCGACGTACGCCACCGAGCTGGCGTGGCGCGACTTCTACGCCGACGTGCTGTGGCACGCACCGTCCTCGGCGTGGTCGGACCTCAAGCCCGCGCTGGAGGGGATGAGGTACGACGATCCCGACGACGCGATCGAGGCGTGGCGCACCGGCACCACCGGCTACCCGATCGTCGACGCCGGGATGCGCCAGCTGATGCACACCGGGTGGATGCACAACCGGGTGCGGATGATCACCGCCTCCTTCCTCACCAAGGACCTGCACGTGTGGTGGCCGGTCGGCGCGCGGCACTTCCTCGACCTGCTGATCGACGGCGACGTGGCCTCCAACAACCACGGGTGGCAGTGGGTGGCCGGCACCGGGACCGACGCCTCGCCCTACTTCCGGGTGTTCAACCCCGTGACGCAGGGGCTCAAGTTCGACCCGCAGGGCGACTACGTGCGCCGCTGGGTGCCCGAGCTGGAGCACCTGCCGGGCAAGTCGGCCCACGAGCCGTGGAAGTCCGACGTGGGCTACGAGCGGGACTACCCGTTGCGCCTCGTCGACCACGCCGACGAGCGTCGGGAGGCGCTCGAGCGCTACCAGGCGGCGCGCGGCTGAGTCCTGCGTCACCTCGCAGCGTCCGTTTATCGGCCGCCCGGCGGGGTACGTGAACTTATTTGGTCGAGGGTTGCACTTTCCCGTGATCCTTCCGTTACAGTCGTGCGCGGTCTCGCCGACCCGACCCCCCTGACGACCCGGCAGATTGGTAACTCCTTCATGGGCAACCACCGAGCGGAGCGCGCTCCCCAGCGACGCACCTCGGCTACGGCTGCACCCGTGAGCGGCAAGCGACGTGCCTCCACGCCGCCGCGACGCTCCCTGGTCCGGCTGCCGTCCCTGCCCCTCGTCGCCGGTGTCGCCGTGCTGGCGGTCTCCGCCGGCGCTGCCGTCACCGGGTCCGGCTCGGGCGTCACCGCGCTCACCTCGACGGGTTCCGCGGTCGGGGCCACGCAGGCCATCGGCTCGGTCGCCGGCCAGGCCATCTCCCGCCGCGGCGTCGTCGTCAGCCGCGACCACACCCGCGACTCGGGCAACGAGGAGACCGACCCCGAGCTCGTCGCGCTCGCCGAGAAGCAGATGGCCGAGCGGGCCGCCAAGCTCGAGGAGATGCGCAACGCCGCGGAGAAGCAGGCGGCGAAGATCAAGGAGAACAAGTGGGTTCTCCCCCTCGCCAGCTACGGCATCACCGCCACCTTCGGCCAGTACGGCCTCTGGGCCAGCTACCACACCGGCCTCGACTTCAACGCCAACAGCGGTGACCCCATCCTGGCGGTCGCCAACGGCACCGTCACCCAGACCGGCTACGACGGGGCGTACGGCAACAAGACCGTCGTCACCCTCGATGACGGCACCGAGATCTGGTACTGCCACCAGACCGCGATCTACGTCTCCGTCGGCGACCGCGTCAACGGCGGCGAGAACATCGGCACCGTCGGCGCCACCGGCAACGTCACGGGCTCCCACCTCCACCTCGAGGTCCGCCCCGGCGGCGGCGGCCCGGTCGACCCCTTCCAGGCGTTCGTCGAGCACGGCATCGTCCCCTGACGGGGACGCGTTATCGGCCCCGAGGTCAGGGGAGATCGAGCAGCGCCCGCGACCGAGCGGTGTCTGACGGGGATTCTGGACGGCTCGATTCCCCCTGACACACCGCCCACCAGCGCGACGTACGCCGACGCGCGCGCCAGCGGTGAGTGAGACACGTTTTCGGGGCCCAGAACCGGCCTCACGCACCGCCCACTGGCGGGTCGTACGCCGACATGCACCTCGGCGGTGGCTCAGCCACATTCCGGGCGCCTAGAACGTGGCTGACACACCGCCACCGGCGCGTCGTACGCCGACGCGCACCTAGCGGTGGCTGACGGGGATTCTGGACGGCTCGATTCCCCCTGGCGCACCGCCAGGCGCGCCTCAGAGCTTCTCGACCGGCGCGTAGCGGAGGAGGAGGCGCTTGACGCCCTCGGAGCCGAAGTCGATGGAGGCCACGGACTTCTCGGCCGCGCCCTCGACGGCGACGACGGTGCCCAGCCCGAAGGAGTCGTGGGCCACCCGGTCGCCCGGGGAGAGGCTCGGGATCTCGCGGGCGGGCTTGGCCTTGGAGGCCGCGTCGGCGCGGAGGGCGGCGGAGCTGAAGTTGCGGCGGCCGGCGTCGGTGGGGATGCCGAGGCGCGTGGAGCCGCCGCTGAGGTCGCTGCGGCCCCAGCGGGTCTGCTCGGCGGCCGTGCGGCGCCAGTCGACGAGGTCGACCGGGAGCTCGTCGAGGAAGCGGCTGGCCGGGTTGTGGCTGGGCGCGCCCCACGCGGAGCGGACGAGGGCCCGGGAGATGTAGAGGCGACTCTGCGCGCGGGTGAGGCCGACGTAGGCAAGGCGGCGCTCCTCCTCGAGCTCGGGCTGGTCGCCGAGCGAGCGCTGGTGGGGGAAGACACCGTCCTCGAGGCCGGTGAGGAAGACGACCGGGAACTCGAGGCCCTTCGCCGTGTGGAGCGTCATCAACGTGACGACCCCGGAGTCGTCGCCGTCCGGGGAGTCGGGGATCTGGTCGGCGTCGGCGACCAGGGCGACCCGCTCGAGGAAGTCACCGAGGCCGACCGCGACTGTGCCGGCCTCGACCTCGGCCGGGTCGGCGCTCGGCCCCGGCTGCGGGTCCTCGGCGAACTCGCGCGCCACCGCGACGAGCTCGGCGAGGTTCTCCACCCGAGTGCCGTCCTGCGGGTCGTCGCTCGCCTCGAGCTCGGTGAGGTAGCCCGAGCGCTCGAGCACGGACTCGAGGATGACGTCGGGGCGCTCGTCGGCCTCGACCATCGACTGCAGCTCCTGCACGATCGCGACGAACGCCTCGATGTTCTTCAGGCTGCGCGTGGCCAGGCCGGGCGCTTCGGCCGCCCGGGTCAGCGCCTCCCAGAAGGTGATCCGGTCGCGGTCGGCGAGGGCGGCGATGCAGGCCTCGGCCCGCTCGCCGATGCCGCGCTTGGGGGTGTTGAGCACCCGGCGCAGCGAGATCTCGTCGGCGGTGTTGACCAGCATCCGGAGGTAGGCCAGCGCGTCGCGGACCTCCTTGCGCTCGTAGAAGCGCACCCCGCCGACGACCTTGTAGGGCTGGCCGGTGCGGATGAACACCTCCTCGAAGACGCGTGACTGGGCGTTGGTGCGGTAGAAGACGGCGACGTCGGCAGGGCGTACGCCGGCGTCGTCGGTCAGCTTGTCGATCTCCTCGCTGACGAACCGGGCCTCGTCGTGCTCGTCGTCGGAGACGTAGCCGACGATCCGCTCGCCCGCCCCCGCGTCGGTCCACAGCCGCTTGGGCTTGCGGCCGCGGTTGTTGCCGATGACGGAGTTGGCGGCGGTCAGGATGGTCTGCGTCGAGCGGTAGTTCTGCTCCAGCAGGATCGTGGTGGCGTCGGGAAAGTCCTGCTCGAAGTCCATGATGTTGCGGATGTCGGCGCCCCGGAAGGCGTAGATGGACTGGTCGGCGTCACCGACGACCATCAGCTCGCTCGGCTCCACACGCTCCGCTGCCTCGGCGCCCTGCTCCTCCAGGGCAGTGCCGATCTCGAAGGACTGCCCGCACAGCTGCTGGATCAGGCTGTACTGCGCATGGTTGGTGTCCTGGTACTCATCCACGAGCACGTGACGGAACCGCCGGCGGTAGTTCTCCCGCACGTCGGGGAATGCCTGCAGCAGGTGGACCGTGGTCATGATCAGGTCGTCGAAGTCGAGCGCGTTGGCCTCGCGCAGGCGGCGCTGGTAGTTGCTGAACGCCTTGGCGTAGGCCTCCTCGAAGGAGTTGCGCGCCTCCTTGGCGGCGTCCTCCGCGTCGCGCAGCTCGTTCTTCTGGTCCGAGACCCAGTGGAGCACCGCGTTGGGCTGGTACTTCTTCGGGTCGAGCTCGAGGTCGCGCAGCACCAGCGTCATCAGCCGCTTGGAGTCGGCCGCGTCGTAGATCGAGAAGTTGGACTTGAAGCCGACCCGGTCGATCTCCTTGCGGAGGATGCGCACGCAGGCCGAGTGGAAGGTCGAGACCCACATGATCCGGGCCCGCTTGCCGACGAGGGCCTCGACGCGCTCCTTCATCTCGGCCGCGGCCTTGTTGGTGAAGGTGATCGCCAGGATCGAGCCCGGGTGCGCCTTGCGCTCGTTGATCAGCCAGGCGATGCGACGCGTCAGGACCCGGGTCTTGCCCGAGCCCGCGCCGGCGACCACCAGCAGCGGGGCACCGGCGTGAGTCACGGCGGCCCGCTGGGGCTCGTTGAGCCCGTCGAGGAGCGGGTGGTCGCGGTGCTCGAAGAGGGCCGGGTCGGCCGGTGCGTCAATGGGGCTCATGTCGGCCCCAGCCTATGCGCCGGGTACGACAAACCGGTCAGGCCCGGTCGGAGCCGATCAGGCGTGCACGGGCGACCAGAAGACCGCCACCGCGATGTTGGCGATCGTCAGCGCGAGGAGGCCGAGGTAGAGGCCCTGCGGGATGCTCGGCTTGCGCATGTTGACCATCACGAGCACCAGGATCACCAGGCCGATGGCGAACTTCACGCCGATCTTCGCGTGGTCGGGCGAGCTGAGGTTCTCGAGCACGCCGACGAGCAGCAGGCCGGCGACGAATGCCGTCCCGATGCCGTCGCGCATCAGCGAGTTCACGCTCTTCGTGTCGTCGCGCACCTGCACGAGGAGGCCTCCGAGGAGGGCGGCGTAACCGAGGATGTGGACGAAGAGCAGCACCAGCCGCAGGGTCTCCATGCGGACACCCTAGTGAACCGGCCTGACGATCAGGACCGGCGCTTCCTCGGCTTGGGCGCAGGGCGTACGACGAGCACCGGGCAGGGTGCGTAGTGCTGCACGCGCTGGGCGGTGCTGCCGACGAGCACGCTGTCGCTGAGCCCGCGCCCGCCCGCCGCGACCACGACCAGCCCCGCGTCGTACTGCTTGGCGGCCTTGATGATCTCATTGGCGGCCGACCCGCTGCGGATGCGCTTGTTGACCTTGGGTCCCCAGCCGTCGAAGACGGCCGCGATGGCGTCGACCGCGCTCTGGGCGGCGTCGCGGAAGGACCCGTCGAACCCGTCCTCGGCCAGGTCGTCGGCGAACGCCACCGAGGCCAGCGGTCGGATCACCGCGACGACGGAGATCTCGGTGACCTTGGTGGGATCGGCGAAGGACTTGAGGTGCTTGGCGGCGGCCAGCGACTGGCGGGAGCCGTCCGTGGCGACGATGACGTGCATGTCAGGCCTCCTGGCTGTCGAGGTCGGGGGCCCGCGACCCGGTGCCCTTGCTGCCGAAGAAGTACTCCGCGAGGAACAGCACGAGCCCGACGCCGAGGAGCCCGGCGCACCAGATCAGCGAGTGCGGGTCGTCGTACACCGTGAAGCCGAGGATGGCGAGGTTGCCGACCAGGCCCACGAGGAGCAGCGGCGTGTTGGCGCGGAAGAAGGGGTTGTCCTCGTCCCGGCCGCGGAGCTTGAGGCACGCGACGATCACGATCGCGTAGATCGCGAGGAGCAGCACCACGGTCACCGTGGCGAGCCGGCCGACCAGGTCGATGCCGCCCCCGGCCTCGGTGACCAGGGTGCCGATCACGAGCAGGGACCCCACGACGGCTCCGGAGAAGATCAGCCCGACCCACGGGCTGCGACGGACCGGGTGGATCTTGGCGAAGACGCCCGGGACGACGTCCTCACGGGCCATGCCGTAGAGCACGCGCGGCTGGGTGACGATCGTGACCAGCGTCGTGTTGGTGATGGCGATCAGCGCGATGATGCTGAACAGGGTGGCCATCAGGTCGGTCGAGAAGGGCAGGATGCCCGCCTTGACGACCTCGAGGAGCGCGGCGTCGGAGGTGGCCAGCGTCTCGGTCGGCACGGTGAGCGCCGCGGCCATCGACACCAGGACGTAGACGATCCCGGCCACGACCATGCCGCCGACCAGCGAGCGCGGGAACGCCTTGTAGGGGTCGATGGTCTCCTCGGCGACGTTGGCCGTGTTCTCGAAGCCGGTCATCGCGAAGAAGGAGAACGAGATGCCGGCCAGCACTGCGAGCGCCGGGCTCCCGTAGTCACCGCTGGTGTCGATGTGGGTCAGCACGCCGAAGTCCGCGTTGCCCTGGACGATGTAGACGATGCCGATGATGAGCACGATCAGCAGGCCCGCGACCTCGACGAAGGTCATGAGCATGTTCATCCACACCGACTCGGTGATGCCGATGAAGTTCACGACCACGAGGAGCGCCACGAAGACGAGGGACACCAGCAGCGCCGGCGGGCCGGACCACAGGGTGTCGAAGTAGGACGCGAAGCCGACGGCGAGCGAGCCCGACGCCGCCATGCTGGCGGCCAGGAACGACACCGTGATGAGGAACGTCAGCGGCCGGTTGCCGAAGGCCTTGTTGACGTAGAGCGAGGCGCCGGCGGCCTGGGGGTACTTGGTGACCAGCTCGGCGTACGCCGCTCCGGTGATGGCCGCGACGGTGACGCCCAGCGCGAAGGCGATCCAGAACGCGCCGCCGACGGCTGCGGCGACGAGGCCGATGAGGACGTAGATGCCCGACCCCAGCACGTCTCCGAGCGTGTAGAAGAAGAGGAGGCGTCCGGTGATGGAGCGCTTGAGCTCGCCGTCGTCCTCGTCCTGGTGCGGGATGGTGGCGGTGTCAGCCATCGTGCCTCGCTTCCCGAGAAGGGTGGGGATGTGCCCCGACCCCACCGGTTCCGCGCGGCGTTGTCAATCGACGCCCACCCGGACGGGCGCGGTGCGCGCCTCAGAGCAGGCGGCGGTCGGAGGCCCACTTCGTCAGCTCGTGACGACTCGAGAGCTGGAGCTTGCGGAGCACCGACGACATGTGCGTCTCGACGGTCTTGACCGAGATGAACAGCTCCTTCGCGACCTCCTTGTAGGCATAGCCGCGGGCGATCAGCCGCATCACCTCCCGCTCGCGCTCGGTGAGCCGGTCGAGGTCCTCGTCGACCGCGGCGACGTCGATCGACCCGGCGAAGGCGTCGAGCACGAAGCCGGCCAACCGCGGCGAGAACACCGCGTCTCCCCCGGCGACGCGGGTGATCGCGTCGACGAGCTCGGGGCCGGTGATGGTCTTGGTGACGTAGCCGCGCGCGCCTCCGCGGATGGTGCCGATGACGTCCTCGGCGGCGTCGGAGACCGACAGGGCGAGGTAGAGCGCGTCGGGCGAGGGCTGACGCCGCATGACCTCCACCCCTCCCCCGCCGGGCAGGTGCACGTCGAGCAGGACGACCTGGGGCTGCTGCTCGCGTACGACCGCGATGGCCGCGTCGGCGTCGGCCGCCTCGCCCACGACCTCGACCACACCCGCTCCGCTGGCGGCGAGCTCGGCGCGGACCCCCGCGCGGAACATCGCGTGGTCGTCGACCAGGACGACCCGCACGGGACGCTCGGGGCTGGTCTGGGTCATGGGGTCTCCTCGTCGTGGGACTCGTGGTGGGACTCGTTGCGTGGCTCGGGGTGGGGCTCGTGGCGTGACTCGGGGCGGCCGGTGCGCGGCATGTGGAGGCGGACCTCGGTGCCCTCGCCGGGAGCCGAGCGTACGTCCGCGCTGCCACCGTGGCGTGCCATCCGGTCGACGATGCTGTTGCGGACGCCGTGGCGGTCGCCGGCGACACCGCCCAGGTCGAAGCCGGCGCCGCGGTCGCGGACGAACACGTCGACCGCTCCCCCGGTGGTCTCGGCGTAGACGTCGGCGCGCTGCGTGCCGGCGTGCTTGGCGACGTTGACGACGGCCTCCCGCGCGGCGAGGACGAGGGGACGCAGCGACTCGTCGAGGTCGCAGTCGCCGACGGTGACGACGTCGACGACCACCGGGTGCTGCGACTCGACGTCGGCCGCCATCTCCTTCAGCGCGCCGGCGAGGGTCGTCGCGTCGGTGGTGTCGGCCTCGAACAGCCACTGGCGCAGGTCGCGCTCCTGCGACCGGGCGAGGCGGGCGACGGTGGTGGCGTCGTTGGCGTTCTTCTGGATCAGCGCGAGGGTCTGCAGCACCGAGTCGTGCAGGTGCGCGGCCATGTCGGCGCGCTCCTGGGTGCGCACCCGCTCGGCCCGCTCGGCGCCGAGGTCGTTGACGAGTCGCAGTGCCCACGGGCCGACGACGATGGCGAGACCGAGCAGCCCGAGCAGGCCTGCGACCAGCACGGGCATGGCGAAGGTGGCCTGGCCGGCGGCCACGGCGAAGACGATGAGGGCAGTGACGATCAGCCCGAGGCCGGCGGCGATCCGGGCGTAGGCGGCCCAGCCGCCATTGCCGAAGATCGCGCGGAACGGGTCGATGCGCCCGGAGGAGTCCATCCAGCGCTCGCGCTGGGCCTCGTCGGCCTGGCGCCACAGCAGCCCGATGCCCGCGACGGCGAGGACGACCGGCCAGAAGAGCACCCCCTGGCCGAAGATCCCCTCGACGCCGAGGACCACGCCGAAGAACAGGGCCCCCAGGGCGATCGCCGGACCGGCGTCACGCAGGCGCGATCGCCGACCGGGGCGCTTGCCGGTGCGGGTCGCGCTCTCGAGGCCGGGGGCGCCGACCTCGAAGTGCTGGTCGGCGGGCAGGAACACCCACAGCCCGGCGTACAGCATGAGCCCGAAGCCGCCGAGGAAGGCGGTGGCCACGAAGAAGCCGCGCACCCACAGCACCGGCACCGCGAGGTGCCGGGCGAGACCGGCCGCGACACCGCCGGCGATCGGCGCTGAGCTGTCGCGGTAGGCGCGGCGCGACGCACCCGGGCGCGTCGGGCGGGCAGCCGCGTGGGCGGCCGGGTGTGCGGGGGGCGTGGGGTGGCTCATCGTGCCTCCATCGTCTCAGGCGCGCAGGTCTCCGACCATGAGGACTGACCCCGAGCCGACCCTGACCCGGACCCCGGCGGACCCGTGCCGGATCAGGGCTGTCCCCGATGGTGCGGGGCGTCACGGCCGAGGAGAGTTGGGGCATGGACAACGCCAGCCCCTCCACCGAGCAGCCCGGTCCGGGCACCCCGCCCCCGTCGGGCCCGCGGGTCACCCGCGACGAGATGAAGGACCTCGGCCGCCTGCGCCGCAGCGTCACCGACCGGCACATCGCCGGCGTCGCCGGCGGCATCGCCCGCCACCTCGACGTCGACCCCATCATCATCCGCGTCGCCCTCGTGGTCGCGACGTTCTTCGGTGGGGCCGGTCTGCTCCTCTACGTCGCCGCCTGGATCCTGGTGCCCGAGGAGGGCACCGCGGACGAGCCGCTCGGCCTCGACCAGCGCAGCCGCACGATCGCCCTCGCCGGCGTCGGTGTGCTCGCCCTGCTCGCCGCGCTCGGCGACTGGGCCGGAGCCTTCTGGTTCCCCTGGCCGCTGGCGATCGGCGTCGGGCTCGTCGTGTGGTTCCTCCACCGCAAGCAGCAGCGGTCGCCCGCTCCGACTGACGGCGCCGCGCCGCCGGCGTACGGCGACCAGCTCGTGCCGGACCCCGCGTCGGGCCACACCACGGACTACACGGCCGGCTACGCCACCACGTACGACCCCGCCTACGCTCCCGGGACGGGCTACCCCCCGGCAGCGCCGTGGGGCTCGTACGAGCAGCCGCGGCGACCGCGCAACCCGCGCAAGCGCGGCCCGATCCTGTTCTGGTTCACGCTGGCGCTGATCGCGCTGGCCGAGGGCGTCCTCGGCGTGGTCGACCTGGCCGGAGTGGCGGTCGCGGACAGCGCGTACCCCGCCCTCGCGCTCGGCATCACCGCGCTGGTGCTCGTCATCGGCTCCTTCTGGGGCCGCGCCGGCGGACTGATCCTCCTGGGCTTCATCGCCGCGTTCGGCACGGCCGCCGCGACCATCGGCAGCAACGTCGGGGAGCAGGACCGCCACTACGCCCCTACCAGCGCCGGTGAGGTCCGACAGGCCTACGAGTTCGGCGGCGGTCGCTTCACCCTCGACCTGTCCGACGTCTCCGACGTCGAGGGCCTCGACGGCCGCGACATCACGATCGACGGGGTCGGCGGAAAGATCGAGGTCGTCGTCCCCGACGGGGTGGACGTCGACGTCCAGACCGGGGTCGTGGGTGGCACCAGCGAGGTCTTCGGCCAGCAGAGCGACGGCTTCGACATCACGCAGAACGGGTCCATCGACGGCGGCGACGACGTCCCGGACATGTCCATCACCATCGACCTGGTCGGCGGCGAGATCGTCGTCCGCGAAGCGGCCTGAGGAGAACTGCCATGACTGACAACGAGAACGACTTCTCCGACCTCTACGGCTACGACACCAGCTACGGAACGACGTACGACGAGCCGATGGTCGGCCCGCTCGACGCACCGGACAAGCCGTCCGGCCTGCACCCGGTCAACATCGGGCAGCTCGTGATGGGCGTCGCGTTCGCCGGCATGGTGCTGGTGTGGGCGCTCGTCCAGGGCGACGTCGTCGACACCTCCGAGCTGCGCTGGCTGCTGCCGATCCCGTGGCTGGCGGCCGGTGCCGCCGGACTTGCGGCCACGGTCTGGCCGGGCCGCCGGCAGCAGCTCGGCGGCTAGTCGAGCGAGCAGGCCGGCAGCGCGAACCACCGGAGGTCGTCGAAGTCGGCCCCCAGGTGGGCGGTGTCGGACCAGTCCGGTGGAGACGCGGCGGCCATGATCGCGCGGCCCTCGTCGAGGTGCTCCCTGAGCACCGAGACGGGGGCCGTCGTCGTGTGCCGGGGGTAGGTCATCGAGCCGTCGGCGGCGTAGGTGACGTCGTCGAGGCGCAGCGGCGGCTCGACCGGGCCGGTGCGGTGGTGCCACAGGCCGGTGACCGGGTCGAAGCGGTAGTCGCCGAGCAGGCGCCAGCCCTCGCGCGCCACGAGGCGTACGGCCTCCACGACGTAGGTGAAGACCTCCTCGTCGACGAAGTAGTTGAAGTTGACCCGCACCCAGCCGGGCTTGATGCCTTCGCAGCCTCCCCTGATCTGGGCCTCGAAGCGGAGGCTGTGGTCGAGGTCGATGTCGAGCAGCCGGTGGCCGTAGGGGCCGGCGCACGAGCAGCCGCCGCGGGTCTGGATGCCGAAGAGGTCGTTGAGGAGCGCGACCACGAAGTTGTGGTGGAGGTAGGTCCCGTCGGGCGCCTTGACGACGAAGGAGACGATCGAGAGCCGCTGGGAGTCGAGGTTGCCGAGGATCTGGATCCCGGGCTCGGCGACCCACGTCTCGACCGCGCGGCGCAGCAGCTCCTCCTCGTGCGCCTGGATCGTCGCGACGCCGACGGCCTGCTTGAGCTGGAACACCAGCCCGGCGCGGATCGACTCCACGATCGCCGGGGTGCCGCCCTCCTCGCGGTGGGCCGGGTCGTCGAGGTAGCGGTGCTCGGTCGGGTTGACGTACATCACCGTCCCGCCGCCCGGCACGACCGGCACCCGGTTGGCGAGCAGCTCGCGGCGCACGACGAGGACGCCCGGGGTGCCCGGGCCGCCGATGAACTTGTGGGGGCTGATGAAGATGGCGTCCTTGCGCGACCTGCCGGGGCCGTACATCTCGATGTCGACGTAGGGCGCGCACGCGGCGAAGTCCCAGAAGCTGAGGGCACCGTGCTCGTGGAGCAGGTCGGCGACGCCCTCGGTGTCGGTCACGATGCCGGTGACGTTGGAGGCCGCGGAGAACGAGCCGATCTTGAGCGGCCGGTCGGCGTGGCGCTCGAGCTCCTCGCGCAGGTGGTCGAGCGAGACCCGGCCGTCGGCGTCCTCGTGGATGGTGACGACGTCGGCGATGGTCTCGCGCCAGCTCACCTCGTTGGAGTGGTGCTCGAACGGGCCGATGAAGACGACCGGGCGCTGGTCGGCGGGGATCGCGGCGCTCAGGTGGTGGCGGTCCTCGAGCGTGCAGGGGATGCGGAGGCCGAGGATGCCGATCATCTTGTCGATCGCCGCGGTGCTGCCGGAGCCGCAGAAGATGACGACCGTCTCGTCGTCGCCGCCCACCGCGTCGCGGATGATCCGTCGCGCGTCCTCGCGCAGGCGGGTCGTCTGCAGCCCGGTGCCGCTCGCCTCGGTGTGGGTGTTGGCGTAGGCCGGGAGCACCTCGTGCCGGATGAAGTCCTCGACGAAGGTGAGGCTGCGCCCCGAGGCGGTGTAGTCGGCGTAGGTGACGCGACGGGGACCGTAGGGGCCCTCCATCACCTGGTCGTCGCCGATGACGGACGCCCGGATGCGCTCGAGCAGGGCTGTCGAGGTCGCGGTCGGGGCGGCACCAGCGTACGTCACGGGGTGAGCGTACGCCGGTGCAAGGCCCTGCCTGTCACCGCTGAGAGGTGGTCTTGTCCATCACCCCGGCGACCACGTCCGGGTTGTCGCTGAAGACCCCGTCGACGCCCGCGTCGAGGAAGGCCCGCGCCTCCGCGGCCAGGTCGCCGGGCGCGTTCGGGTCGGTGCCGATTCGGAAGTTGGTGGCCATGAACTGGTTCTCTCGGCGCAGGGTCCACACGTGCACGACGAGGCCGACAGCGTGCGCGTCGGGCACCACCGACGACGGAGCGCCGGTGCGTCCGGCGGCGTCGCGCGGGAGGACCAGGTTCTTCGCGGCGCCCAGCCCGTCGGCGTACGTCGCGATCGTGGCGAGGCCCGCCGGCGTCACCATGGAGGCGTAGGTCGTGCCCGGCAGGTCGGCGGGTCCGCCGGCGGCGTCGACGAGCTGGGCGAGCGGCACGTCGACCATGGCGTCGAGCCGGCGGAGGTTGCTGACCTCGAAGGACTGGATGATGACCGGGTCGTCGGCGTCGGCCCAGTGGCGCTTGCGCAGCGCCGCGACGAGCGGCTCCTCCAGCGAGAGGCCGATGGAGTCGAAGTAGGTCGGGTGCTTGGTCTCGGGGTAGATGCCGACGCCCTCGCGGCGGGCGAGCTTGATCACCTCGTCGAGGGTCGGGATCCGCTCCTGGCCGTCGTACGCCGTGTTGTCGGGCCGCACCTGCGGAAGCCGCTCCTTCGCGCGCAGGGTGCGCAGCTCCTTGTAGGTGAAGTCCTCGGTGAACCAGCCGGTCACCGGGCTGCCTTCGATGACCTTGGTGGTGCGACGGCCGGCGTACTCGGGGTGGTCCGCCACGTCGGTGGTGCCGCCGATCTCGTTCTCGTGGCGGGCGACGAGCACGCCGTCCCTGGTGGAGACGAGGTCGGGCTCGATGAAGTCGGCGCCCTGCTCGATGGCGAGCTCGTAGGCGGCGAGCGTGTGCTCGGGCCGGTAGCCCGAGGCGCCGCGGTGGCCGACGAGCACGGGCTCGACGAGCGACGGCCCGGCGGTCCCGGCCGGCGCCGCAGCGGCGGTCGCGGCGAACGAGGCGAGGGCAGGGGCGAGGGTGGAGGTGAGTGCGGTGGCGAGTGCCAGCCCGAGGCCGGCGCGTGTCCGAGAGGTCATGCCCGTGAGCCAACCGGGACGGGGAGGCAGGCGGCAGTCGACGTGGTGAACGCCCCGTGAACCCTCAGCCGACGGCGGTCGCCGCCTGCTCGCGCACCACCGACAGCGCCTCCTCGGGGTGGTCGGTGATCACCCCGTCGACGCCGGCATCGAGCAGCGCCCGCACCTCCCCCGCCATGTCCCCGAGCGCGTCGGGGGCGGTCCCGCGGCGCAGGTTGGTGGGCAGGAAGCGGTTCTCGGCGCGGACGGTCCAGGCATGCACCGTGAGGCCGCGGCGGTGGGCGTCGCGGACGAGGGACGACGGCGCGCCGATCGCTCCCTGCGCGTCCCGGGGCAGCACGAGCGACCTGTGCGCGCCGAGCCCGTCGGCGTACTCGTCGATGCGGTCGAGCTCGTCGGGCGTCAGGGCGTGCCCGCGGTCGAGCAGCTGCACGACCGGCAGCCGGGTCCGCTCGGCCAACCGTCGGAGGATGGGCGCCTCGAAGGACATCAGCGTCACCCGCGCCCACGGGTGGTCGAGTCCTTGGCGGACGAGCTCGCGCAGCAGCGGCACGTCCAGCGGGAGGCCGGCCGCGTCGTGGTGGGCGGCGTGCTTGAGCTCGAGCGCCACCCCCACCGGGCGGCCTCGCCGGACCGACTCCGCGCCGACCATCGCCAGCACCTCGGTGAGCGTCGGCACGCCCTCCGCACCGTCATACGTCGCACTGCCGGGCCGGGTGCCGGGCAGCCGCTCGCGCGCGGCGAGGGCCTTGAGCTCGGGGAGCGTGAGGTCCTGGACGAACCAGCCGTGCTCCTCCACCCCGTCCACGACGAGCGTGCGGCGCAGGTGGGCGAGCCCGGGACGGTCGGTGACGTCGGTCGTCGCGCTGAGCTCGAGGTCGTGGCGCGCCACGAGCACCCCGTCGCGCGTGGCGACGAGGTCGAGCTCGATGTCGTCGACGCCCATCCGGATGGCGGTCCGGTAGGCGTCGAGGTGTGCTCGGGACGGTGCCCGCTGGCGCCGCGGTGCGCAACCACAGCGGGGGTGGGGACCAACGACGAGGTCCTGTGCACCGCTTCGCGGGTCACCGTCATGGCACCACGCTGCCCGAGCACGGGGACCGGACGGTGGTGCCGCGATGACGTGAGGGTGAATGCCGCATGATGACCGCGTGACGCTCCCGAGCTTCCCCTCCCTGACGTCCCTGCCCGCCACCGAGCACCCCGACCTGGTCGCCGCTCCCGTCGCCGCCGCGCTCGCCGCGTGGCCCGGAGCGACCGACGTCGCCGTGGTCGGGATCGACCCCGATCTCGCCGACACGGCCGCGATGAGCGAGGCGTACGACATCCCGATGACCGCGGGCGGCAACTGCGTCGTGGTGGCGGGCGCGCGGGCCGGTGACGAGCGGGTCGCCGCGTGCGTGGTGCGCGCGGACACGCGCGCCGACGTCAACACGCTGGTCCGCAAGATGCTCGACGTGCGCAAGGCGTCCTTCCTCTCCATGGAGCGCGCGGTCGCCGAGACCGGCATGGAGTACGGCGGCATCACCCCGCTCGGGCTCCCCGACGGGTGGCGCGTGCTGGTCCACGACGCGCTGCTCGACGAGCCCGTCGTGGTGATCGGCAGCGGCGTACGACGCTCCAAGCTGCTCGTGCCCGGACGCGTGCTGGCGGACCTGCCGGGCGCCGAGGTGGTCCCCGACCTGGGTCGGTGACCCGCCTCAACTCCCTCCGGCGTACTCGTCGTCGAACTGCTTGCGGTTGTGCGCCCCGTTGCCGTTCCAGGTGTCGGGCTCCGGGCACGGCGTGACCGCAGCCCGGGTGTTGCAGGCCGGCTCGAAGTGGCGCGGCGACGGTTCGGGCGTGACGCCGCCGATGTCCTGCGCGGGTGGCTCGATCTCCGACCCGCAGGAGCTGAAGGTGATGCTCGCGACGGCGAAGGTGGCCGCCACGATGAAGGTGCGTGCTGTCGCGATGGTGTTCATGGTCTTGTCCTTGCTCGAGTGGTGATGTCGTCGGGCGGGACTGCCCGGCCACTCGAACTTGCGGCGACGCGGTATCCACCGGGCCCCGCTGCGGTATCCGTCCGGTATCCGCGTCGTTGACGAGTGCTGCGACGGGGAGCACCGTTGAGAAGTGGGCATCCAGGTCCTCGGTCCGCTGACCGTCGACGGCTCGGGACGTCTCGGTCCGCGCGACCGTGTCGTACTCCAGGCCCTGACCGTCCGTCAGGGACTATCCGTCACGTCCGACGAGCTGGCGGACGCACTCTGGGGCGACAGCCCGCCGGCGTCTGCCCACAAGAACCTCCAGTCGTGCATCGTCCGGCTCCGCAAGGCACTCGGCGCCGACGCCATCGAGACCACGGGCGGCGGCTACCGGCTCCGGGCTCGTGCCGACGACGTGGACGCCCAGCGGTTCGAGGCAGAGGTGGCACGAGCCCGCGAGCTCCTTGCGCTGGGTGAGGCGGATCGAGCCTCGTTCCTGCTGGAGAAGACGCTCGAGCTGTGGCGCGGGCAGGCCTTCACGGACCTCGCCGAATGGCCGCCCGCCCGACGGGAGTCCGATCGTCTCGAGGAGCTCCGCCGGGATGCCGAGGAGCTCCTGCTGGACGCGCAGCTCCGTGGCGGCCACGCCCGCGAGGCCCTTCCCCGCGCCCACGACATAGTCCGTGCCGCCCCGATGCGGGAGCGCCGTTGGGAGCTCCTCGCCCTGGCCCAGTACCGCACGGGTGCCCAGGGTGAGGCGCTGCGCACCATCCGGCAGCTCCGCACGGTCCTCGCTCGTGAGCTGGGCATCGACCCGGCGCCGGAGGTCGCCGCCCTCGAGCAGTCGATCCTGCGTCAGGACCCCTCGCTGCGACACGACGAGGCGTCCGCGGCGGTGTCCACCTGCCCGCGGCAGGGACTGCAGGCCTACGACGTCACCGACGCGGACCGGTTCTTCGGGCGCGAAGAGGAGATCGAGACCTGCCTGGCCATCCTCGACCGTCAGGGCATGCTCGCGCTGGTCGGCCCCTCGGGGTCGGGCAAGTCGTCGCTGATGCGGGCCGGCCTGGGCGCTCGGCTCCGCCAGCGCGGCACGGCACTGGTGACGATCACCCCGGGCCGGTACCCGGTGCAGGCCATGTCGGCCCTCCGCCCGGCCCGTGCCGGCGACGCCCTCTTCGTGGACCAGGCGGAAGAGCTGTTCACGCTGTGCGAGGACCCGGACGAGGCCCGCACCTTCCTGGACGCGCTGGTCGAGGAAGCGGCCAGCCGGCCCGTCGTGGTGGCGCTGCGTGCCGACCGCCTCGCCGACCTCACGGCCCACGCCACCTTCAGCCGGCTCGTCGAGCGCGGCCTCTACCTCGTCGGCGGGCTCGAGGAGGGCGGCCTCCGCCTCGCGGTGACCGGCCCCGCCCGTCAGGCCGGGCTGATCCTCGAACCGGGGCTGGTCGACCTCCTCGTCACCGAGGTCCGCGACGACCCCGGCGCCCTGCCGCTCCTCTCGCACGCGCTGCTGGAGACGTGGAAGCGGCGTGAGGGCAGCACCCTCACCGTCGATGGCTACCGGGCGAGCGGCGGGATCCACGGCGCGGTGGCGCAGTCGGCCGAGCGTCTCTACGCCCAGGTCGAGCTCGACCTGCGCGAGGCGCTGCGCGACATCGTGCTGCGCCTGCTATCCCCCGGGTCTGAGGGCGAGCCGGTGCGCACCCGGGTCCCCCGGCGGCTCGTCGGCACGGACGCCGCGCGCGACCGGCTGATCGAGATGCTCGTCTCGGCACGGCTCGTCACCAGCGACGACGGCGTCCTGGAGATCACCCATGAGTCCCTTGCCCGAGCCTGGCCGCGCCTGCGCGGGTGGCTGGAGGACGACGTCGACGGCCGTCGGATCCTGCACCACCTGAGCTCGACGGCGGATGCGTGGGACAGCCTGGGCCGGCCGGACAGCGAGCTCTACCGTGGCGTCCGGCTGACCCGCGCGCTGGACTGGCGGGCCCGCACCGGCGCCACGCTGACCGTGGTCGAGCGCGACTTCCTCGCGGCCTCCCGCGCGCAGGCCGACGTCGAGGAGCAGAACGCGGTCACACGCGCGCGCGAGCAGGCCCGGCTGATCTCGCGCCTCCGACAGGTGCTCGCCGGGGCCGTCGTGCTGCTCCTGCTCGCGGCCGCCGGCGCGGGTGTCGCCCTGTTCCAGCGGGACCGGGCCGACGACAATGCGGCAGCGGCAGCAGCCTCGGAGATCAACGCCGTCGCCCGCAGCGCCGGTGCGAGCGCGCTGGTGACCGCCAACGTCGACACCTCCCTGCTGCTCGCCGTCGCGGGCACCCGTCTGGACCCCGGCACGGGCACCGCGAACAGCCTGCTCGCCGCCATCGGCAAGCGGCCCGAGCTCTTCACCTCGACCCCCATCGAGGGTGACCTCCCGCTGGGGATCGACGCGAGCGCCGACGGGAAGTACGTCGCGATCCTCGACGAGTCGCACCACCTCCGCCTCTACAACGCGAGCACCGGAGGGCTCGTCGGTGAGCGGCAGGAGGGCGCTCCGCTGGTCACCGTGGGCGCCCAGGTGGGAAGGCAGGTGGAGTTCAGCCCGGACGGCCGCTGGCTGGCTGTGTCGTGGACCCCCGCCAGTGGCCAGGCGCTCGACCTGCTCTCGGTGCCCACCCTCGAGCCGGCAGCCACGTTGCGCGGCCTGCCGGGTCGCGCGTGGCAGGTCACCGACCTGTCGTTCAGTGGCGACGCGAGCCACTTCACTGCAGCTCTGCAGAGGACGGCGGACGTGGGTGCCTCCCAGATCCGCGGCGCGGCTCTCGTGTGGGACCTCCACAGCGGGGCCGCGCCCCGCCGCTTCCGGTTCATCGGCAAGGTCGTCCCGCAGGTCGCGCTCGACGAGCGCGGCGAGGTCCTCTTCACGTCCCACCCCCTGACCCGACGCTCGGTGGTCACAGGCGCCTCTCGCGTGCTCGTCCCGCGCGACTCGTTCTGGTCCCTCGCAGTGCTCCCTGATGGTGACGTCCTCGGTATCGACGGCAACACCCCGACCCGGGTCGACGGGTCCAGCGGGGAGGTCCTGGCCAGCTACCCCTCCGACGGCTCCTTCCTGATGAGCCTGAGGGTCCGTCCCGACGGGCGGAGGTTCATGGTGACCAGCTCGGACGAGCGCGAGGTGCGGGAGTGGAAGGTCGTCGACGCGAAGGAGCCTCGCGGAGGCTTCTCCCTCGACCGCGGCAACGCCAACGCCGTCGACTACTCCGCCGACGGGACTTTCGTCTACGCGTCGGGACGGGGTGGCACCGCCCTGCGCCGCTGGGACCTCACCGGGGAGAGGGGCTACGTGTCGACCGTGCCGACATCCTCGGGCTGGAGCGGCCAGTTCGGGGTCATGGCCGCGGACGGCCAGCGATCCGTGGTGCTCACCGACGGCGGATGGGTCCTGTCCGACTACCGCACGGGCAGGGTCGGCGTGATGCCCGGGCCCGCGGGCTCCCGGCACGCCTACGGCGCCTTCCACCCCGACGGGCAGCACTTCGCGACCGCGGCGGGGCCACGGGTCGAGGTGTGGGACAGCGAGGGTGAGCCGACCGGCCAGCAGGCGGTGTTCCCCTCCGGGCAGATCACCGAGCTCGACTACACCCCCGACGGGAGTCGCCTCGCCGTGGCCGAGCTCGACGGGACCATCACCCTGCTCGACGGGGACTCGCTCGAGCGGGTGGGCACGCCCGTCGAGATGGGTGAGCCCGTGTCCTGGGTCGTCGCCCGCCCGGACGGGCGCACGGCTGTGGTGCTCCTCGTCGGCGTCGCAACTTCCGACAGCTTCGTGCTCCCGAGCCGCGGCTGGGCGCTGGTCGACCTGGTCGACGGGGTCGTGGTGCGACGAGGGACGCTGGAGATGAGGTACGGACACTGGCTGGACGTGTCACCCGACGGCGCGCGCGCCGTCGTCGGCGGCGGGGAGTACGGGGACGGCGCCCAGGCCGGCGACCGAGCCAACGTGGAGGTCATCGACCTGTCCACGGGCCGGCTGGTCGCACCGGTGCGGGAGTGGGGCGGCAACCCCAGGTCGCAGGTGACCTTCTCCCCGGACGGGACCCGGCTGCTGACGTCGAGCCCCAACGGCCTGGTCGCGGTATGGGACGCCGGGACAGTGACCCCCACCTCGACCATCGCCCTGCCGCTGGGCATGGCGGCGAGCGGCGCCTTCCTGCCGGACGGCCGCACGGCGCGCTTCCTCGACTGGTTCACCGGGATGGCCTACGACTGGGACCTGTCGAGTGACAGCGCCGTCGAGTTCGCGTGCCGCGCGGTGGGCCGCGACCTCACACGCGATGAGTGGGCCGAGCACTTCGGCGACCTGCCGTTCCGCGAGACCTGCCCGCAGTAGACGCGGGCTTCTGCGGCTCCACGCTGTGCTCGAACCCGATGTCCTGCGGCGGCGGGCCGACCTTGTCGCAGGCGGAGCCCAGGAGCGCGCCGGCGACCAGGATGGCCGCGGCGAGTGCGCGACGGGAGCGGTTCGCGTCCATGACGACCCTCCTCACGGGCCGGCGTCTAGGCCGGGGCGCGGGCCGTCGAGCGAGGGCCACGGCCCTCGGGATGGCTGACGCCCGCACCTGGGCTGGTCGATGCCGTCGGTGCGCGGGAGACGTCTGAAGCACGGGGGACCCGCGCCCGGGTCGATCCTGGAGAACCGCGAATCACCCGCGGGCTGAGGAATGTCATGCGGGGTGACCCTCTCGGGTGGCGAGGCACTGTCGGCCGGCAGGACCAGGATCGCGGCGATCGCTGCGGCCCCCGCCGCGCCGGCGGCAGCCGGGAGCCACCACCAGCGCGGCGAGTCCGCGCCGATCGAGTAGGAGCTCATCACCATCTCCGGTGCGGTCAGCCGAGGCCGTTGTCGTTGAAGTCGAGGCGAGACAGGTTGGCGTCCCGTGTCGTCTCGGGCTGCGCGGGCGGGGCGGCCTCGCCGTCCCCGAAGTCGAGCCGGTGGAGGTTGGTCCTGACCGGGCCCTCCGGCGCCGGGGTGTCACTCGTGCCCTCGCCCGGGCCACTGATGTCCTGGGCGGGTGCGTCAAGGGCACCGCAGCCGGCGACGAGGCTGAGGGCAGCAGCGGCGGCCAGTGCGACGATGACGTTCCTGATGTGGTTCATGGTGGTCTCCTGACCTGGGTCCCCCGGGCCGGACGGCTCGAGGTGCCCAGTGGCCCACGACCCGGTACAGGACGGGCGCACGCGCGGTATAGCCCGGGTACACGTCCCGTTGACCCGCCTCCCGAGGCCGATCACTCTGGCGGGGTGGGGATCAACGTCCTTGGTCCGCTGACCGTGGACGGACCGGGCCGTCTCGGCCCCCACGACCGAGTCGTACTGCAAGCCCTGGCCACGCGGTTGGGGCAGCCGGTGCGGGCGGACGAGCTGGTCGACGCTGTCTGGGGCGAGCGGCCACCGGCGTCGGCGCACAAGAACCTCCAGTCCTGCATCGTCCGGCTCCGCAAGGTGCTCGGCACGCAGGCGATCGAGACCTCGCCCCACGGCTACGTGCTGGCCGTGCCACCCGACGACCTCGACGCCCACGACTTCGAGGCGCGCGTGCACCGGGCCCGCGCACTCCTCGCGGCGGGCGAGACCGACAGGGTGGCGTTCCAGCTCGAGCAGGCCCTCGCCCAGTGGCGCGGCGCAGCCTTCGCCGACCTCACGGAGTGGCCGCCGGCCCGCCGGGAGGCCGGGCGGCTGGACGAGCTGCGCCTGGAGGCACAGGAGATGCACGTCGACGCGATGCTGCGCAGCGGCAGGGCACGTGAGGCGCTCTCGGATGCCCACGCCCTCGTGCGGGCGACTCCGCTGCGGGAGCGCCGATGGGAGCTGCTCGTCCTCGCGCAGTACCAGACCGGCGCCCAGGGTGAGGCCCTGCGCTCCCTGCGCCAGCTGCGGACCGTCCTGGCACGCGAGCTCGGGATCGATCCCTCGCCGGAGATGGGCGCGCTGGAGCAATCGATCCTGAACCAGGACCCGAGCCTCATGGCGCCGCAGCCCCGCACGGGCAACGGTGAGTGCCCGTGGCAGGGCCTCAAGGCGTACGACGTCGACGACGCCGACCGGTTCTTCGGCCGCTCGCGTGACGTGCAGGCGTGCCTCGACCTCCTCGCGGCGGGCTCCTTCGCCGCGCTGGTCGGCCCATCAGGCTCTGGGAAGTCGTCAATCATGCGCGCGGGGGTGCTGGCCGTGCTCCGCGACCGGGGACGCTCGATCGTCCTCGTCACGCCCACCGCGCGTCCGCTCGACGCCCTCACCGCTCTGCCGGAGGGCGCCGACGAACGCACGGTCCTCGCAGTCGACCAGACCGAGGAGGTGTTCACCCTCTGTGACGACCCTGACGAGCGCAGGGAGTTCCTCGACCGGCTGGCCCGGGAGGTCGCCAGGCGGCCGGTCGTCGTGACCTTGCGCGGCGACCGGCTGACGCAGGTCACCGAGCACCCGGAGTTCAGCCGCCTGGTCGAGCGGTCACTCCAGCTCGTCGGGGCGTTGGACGAGGCCGCACTCCGTGAGGCCATCACCGGCCCGGCCCTGATGGCGGGGCTGGTCCTCCAGCCCGGCCTGGTGGACCTCCTCGTGCGCGAGGTCCGTGACGACCCCGGGGCACTTCCACTCCTATCGCACGCCCTGCAGGAGACCTGGCGGCGCCGCGAGGGCAACACGATGACCGTCGACGGGTACCACGCCAGCGGCGGGATCCATGGTGCTGTCGCCCAGTCCGCCGAACAGCTCTACGGCAGCACGCCCCCTGACCAGCGTCACCTGCTGCGCGACCTGCTGCTGCGCCTGGTCTCCCCCGGTGGCGAGGGTGAGGCAGTCCGCACCCAGGTCCCGCGCCGGCTGATCGCGGCCGACGAGCCTCACGAGCAGCTCGTCGCGATGCTCGTCGACGCCCGGCTGGTGACCAGCGACGCGGGCGTCCTCGAGATCACCCACGAGGCGCTGGCGCGAGCCTGGCCACGCCTGCGCGGCTGGCTCGACGACGACGTCGAGGGCCAGCGCATCCGTCACCACCTCAGCGGCGCAGCGGACGCATGGGACACCCTCGGCCGCCCGGACAGCGAGCTCTACCGCGGGGTACGCCTGACCCGCGTGCTGGATTGGCAGTCCCGCACGGACAGCGCGCTCACCGACGCCGAGCGGGAGTTCCTCGAGCGGGCACGCACCGTCGCCGAGCTCGAGGAACAGACCGCCGCCGATCGGGCCCGGACGCAGGCTCGCCTGATCCGCCGGCTGCGGATCGTGCTCGGCGGTGCAGTCGTCCTCCTCGCGCTCGCGCTCGTCGCCGGCGGGTTCGCCGCGGTCCAGTCCGACCGCGCCAACCAGAACGCCGGACGTGCCGAACGGGCGGCCGTCTCCGCGGACGCTCGGCGGGTCGGGCTCCGGTCGCAGCTCACCGACGACATCAGCCTCTCGCTGCTGCTCGCGGTCGCGGGTGCTCGACTCGAGGACTCGCCGGAGACCCGGACGAACCTGATGACCGCGCTCTCCATGCGCCCACACCTGGTCCGGTCGGCGCCGCCCGGCGGCAGCTACATGGAGGGCCTGAGCGTCAGTCCCGACGGCCGCTGGATCGCCGCATCCGACGAGGCCAACTGGATGCACCTCTACGACGCCTCCACCAGTCGCCTGCTGCGAAGCTACGACGCAGGCCGTCCGCCGCGCGCCGGGCAGGCGTGGATCATGGGATCGTTCAGCCCGGACAGCAGGCAGCTCGCGGTCGTCCTGGAGTCAGTGGAGTCCACGGATCCAGTGCGCCTCCTGGATCCCGACACCATGCAACCGACGGCCACGAGACTGTCCTCCCCCGGACGGCAACCGGCGATCGGGTCCGACGTCCAGTTCAGTGAGGACGGACGCTATCTCGCGGCCTCCCTCGAGACAGTGCCGGAGCAGGAACGAGCCGGGGTCGCCGCGCCGACCTACGTTGCCGTGTGGGACCTGCGCTCGCCGTCCACGCCGCCCGTTCGCGTACCCACCGGGACCGCGGCCCAGGGCATTGCTCTCAGCCCGGACGGCAGCACCCTGTACACATCCGCGCCGCTGTCGGCCTATCGGGTGGCGTCAGGCACGCGGATCTGGCGGCGCAGCGACATCACGGCGTTCCTGGGCGTCGACATCAACACCGCGGGGACCGTCCTGGCCCTCGACGGCGGGAACGACGGAGACGGGTTGTTGGTGGGCACGGCCGAGGGCAACACCGTTGCCACGCTTCGAGGACACCGGGAGGCCGTCTCCCCGGACATCCTGTTCTCGCACGACGACACACTCGTGGGCTCGAGCTCACGCGACGGTCAGCTCATCGTCTGGGACGCAGCAACCGGCCGGCGACTGGAGGGCTGGGACACCTTCGATCCGTGGGGCGTCGGTTTCAGTCCGGACCATGACCTGGTCTACGGCGGGGGCGGCGACTCGATGTTGCGCACGTGGGACCTGTCGCTGCAGAACACGTACCTGCAGAGGACGAGCCAGGTCGGTGGCTCCACGGCATTCGCGCACGCCGAGATCTCCCCCAACGGACAGCAGGTGGTCTTCAGCTGGACCGACGACACCGGCAAGGGGTGGGTCAGGTTCGCGGACCTCGTCACCGGAGCCATCACACCCCCGGGGCGCCTCCGGACGAGCAAGGACCCGTGGTCCCTCGGGGCCTGGCATCCCGAAGGCAGGCTGTACGCCGCACGCTGCGAGGCGTGCCCGGACTCGGGCGCCGCCCGTCTCCTCGACCCCACCACGGGCGAGCTCATCGTGAAGCGGAAGGTCGTCGGAGGCGAGCTCAACTCGCTCGCGTACGTCGACGAGGGCCGCAGCCTGTTCGCAGGCACCTGGGACGGGCCGCCCCACGTCGTCGACGCCGAGACCCTGCGGTCTCGCGACGAACCGTTGGACGTTCCGCCCTCCTGCTGCGCCACCCCGATCGGTGGCCCCGGGAGCACCGCGATGGTCTACGCGAGTTCGGGGGACGGCATCTCCGCCCACTGGCAGGTGATCGACGTCGACACGGGGGACGTGACGTCCGAGGGGAACGTCGACGTGTTCCCGGCCGCCTCGGTGGCCTCCCCGGACGGATCGACGGTCGCGGTGGGGGGTGACACCGGCGAAATCGTCGTCATCGACATCGCGTCCGGAGCGCAACGGCGATCCACCAGCCTGGGCGCCCCGCTGGTCTCGCTCAGCTACTCCGACGACGGAGAGCTGCTGGTCTCGGGCGCGAGCGACGGCGGCGCCAGTCTGTGGGACGCCGCGACGCTGGACCTCCTCGGCACCGTGTACCCGCCCCACCACGGCGAACCGACCCCGAGCAGCACCCAGTTCATCGGCGACACCCGCGACGTGGCGATCGCGTCCCACGACGGGTCGACCTACAGGTGGGACACCGAGGTCGACCGGGCCCTCGACTTCGCCTGCCAGATGGCCGGCCGCGACCTGACGGAGGAGGAGTGGACCCAGGTCCTTCCGGCCCAGCCGTACCAGTCCGTCTGCCCGCAGGACTGACACCCTTGCCATCGTGACAGTGCCACTGTCACAGTTGTCGCATGCGTCTCGCCACCCTGCTGATGTACGACGGCAACCCGCGCAAGGCCGCCGACGAGGTGGTCGCCCTGGAGCGGGCGGGACTCGACAGCGTGTGGGTCGCGGAGGCCTACGGCTTCGACGCCCCCACGCTGATGGGCTACCTGGCCGCCACGACCGAGACCGTGAAGATCGGCTCGGGCATCCTCAACATCTACTCACGCACCCCGGGCGCCCTGCTCCAGACCGCGGCCGGGCTGGACAACGTCAGCCAGGGCCGGGCGATCCTGGGTCTCGGGGTGAGCGGGCCGCAGGTGGTCGAGGGCTTCCACGGGGTGCCCTACCGCAAGCCGATGGCGCGCACCGCCGAGGTCGTCGACATCATCCGCCGCGGCCTCAGGCGCGAGCCGCTGTCGGCCGACGGCGAGTTCCACCTGCCACTGACCAAGGAGGACGGCGCCGTCACCGGCCTCGGCAAGCCGCTCAAGCTGCTCACCCGGCCCGAGCGCGACAGCATCCCGATCTGGATCGCCGCACTGGGCCCGAAGAACGTCGCGCAGACCGCCGAGATCGCCGACGGCTGGATCCCGCACCTCTTCCACCCCGAGAAGGCACACCTCGTCTGGGGTGACGCCCTCGCGGCCGGCAACGCCAGGCGACAGGAGGGCCTCGGTCCCCTGCAGGTGATGGCCGGCGGCATGGTGGCCATCGGCGAGGGCCCCGACACCAAGTCGCTGCTCGACTTCGCGCGCCCGATCTTCGCCCTCTACGTCGGCGGCATGGGCGCCAAGGGCAAGAACTTCTACAACGACGTCGCGCGGTCCTACGGGTACGAGAAGGAGGCGGAGGAGATCCAGGACCTCTACCTCTCCGGCAAGAAGCGGGAGGCCGAGGCGCTCGTCCCGACCGAGTGGCTCGAGGCCGCCAACCTCGTCGGCCCGGCGTCGTACGTCCGGGAGCGCATCGCCGCCTTCAGGGAGGCCGGGGTCACCGACCTCAACATCACGCCCGTCTCGGAGGATCCGGCCGCCACCGTGGCGCAGGTGAAGGAATGGGTGTCCTGAGCCTCGTGCACGCCCCGGGCCGCTACGCCAACCTGCGCCGGATCCGGTCCCTGGACCCGGAGGTCGACCACGACGAGATCCTGCGGCTGACCGCCCGCCTCGAGTTCCCGTGGGACTACACGCAGGGCACCGGCATCGCCTTCATGCGCGACTACGGCGTCCCCTCGATCGCCGCCGTCCTCGATCGCACGCGGGAGTTCGAGGACCACGGCACCAAGCGCTACGACGACACCATCCTCATCGGCGACGAGGCCACCCTCGACGGCATCGACTCACCGCGCTCCTACGCCGCACTGCGCCGGCTCAACCGCATCCACGGCCACTACGACATCCCCGACCACGAGCTCGCCTACGTCCTCGCCACCACCATCGTCGGCCCCGTCCGCTGGATCGAGGCCTACGGCTGGCGCCGCCTCGACGACCACGAGCTCGCCGCGATCACGAAGGTGACCACCCGCTTCGGCGAGCTGATGGGGATCAAGGGCCTGCCCACGACGTACGACGGGTACCTGGCGCTGCTCGTCGACTACGAGCGCCGCCACTTCGCCCACACCCCGGAGGCCACCCGGCTGGCCGAGGCATCGATCCGGATCGCGAAGGAGGTCGCGCCGGCGCCGCTGCGACCCCTGCTGCGGCGCGTCACCATCGCGGTCATGGACGAGCCGCTGCGCGAGGCGCTCGGCCTGCCGCGCCAGCCGCGGTGGCTCGTCCGGGCGGTGCGCGGCGGGTTGCGGGCACGCGGGCGGCTGCTGCGGCTCGCTCCCCCACGCCGGACGGCGTACGCCCACCGGCCGACCAGCTACCCGCACGGCTACCGGCTCGAGGACCTCGGGCCGACCACGATGCTCGACGCGCTCAACAGGTCGGCGTCATGACGCGACGTCCACCAGGGTGTTCACCAGGGCCGGTCGAGCAAGCCCGCCCTGCCTCGCTGCTGCTCACCGAGCTGGGCGTCGAGGATCAGCAGCGCGCCGGTGAGCGCCGGCGTCGCCCACTGCAGCCACGCCAGCTTGCCGCGGGCGTCCTCGGCGACCTCGGGCTCCCGGGGGTGGCCGTCCTCCCCGCTCGCGTCGCCGAGGCGTTGCCCGTAGACGTACGCCGCCGCGGACGCGGCCACGGCAGCCCCGGTGAGCGCCGTCTTGGCCACCACGGACGCGGTGGTCGGCGGGTGCGACGCCACGCGGTTGCGGTTGTCGGCGAGGATCGCGATCCCGCTCAGCAGGTGCAGCCCGATCGCGGCGCCCTGCACCGGACCCCACCGCTCCCAGCCGGTCCCCGAGACCTCGACCCGCTCCTGCTCGGTGTCGGGCTCGCGCGCGGCCTGGTTGAGCCCGACCGCCCCCATCAGCGAGCCGCCGAACCACGCGGCGTTCGTGACGAGGTGGGTGGCGCGCACGGCCGTGCTGATGAGAGTCATGCCGCCAACGTAGGCACGCCGCACCGGCGTTGCCTCGCCCCGTCGGGGAGGTCCACCACCCCGACCGATCGGAGGAACCATGCCTGACCGCCCCAGCATCCTCGAGCAGGAGCACGAGGACTTCCGCGCCGTGGCCCGCGCCTTCTTCGAGAAGGAGGTGGCGCCCCACCACGCCGCCTGGGAGCAGGCAGGCATCGTCGACCGCGAGGTCTGGCGCAGGGCCGGCGAGCGCGGGCTGCTGTGCTTCGACGTCGACGAGGCCTACGGCGGGCCGGGGATCAAGGACTTCCGCTACAACATGGTGCTCGCCGAGGAGTCGGCGCGGGCCGGAGCCTCCGGGCCCGGCTTCGCCGTGCACACCGACATCATCGTCCCCTACATCTCCTCGCTCGGGACGGAGGAGCAGAAGCAGCGGTGGCTGCCGGGCTGCGTCTCCGGCGACCTGGTCACCGCCATCGCGATGACCGAGCCCGGTGCCGGGTCCGACCTGCAGGGCATCCGTACGACGGCGGTGGACGCCGGCGACCACTACGTGCTCAACGGGTCGAAGACCTTCATCTCCAACGGGATCCTGTCCGACCTGGTCGTCGTGGTCTGCCGGACCGACCCCGACGCGGGACACCAGGGCATCTCGCTGCTCGTCGTCGAGCGAGGCATGGAGGGCTTCGAGCGCGGCCGCAACCTCGCCAAGATGGGGCTGCACGCCCAGGACACCGCCGAGCTGTCCTTCACCGACGTACGGGTGCCGAAGGAGAACCTGCTCGGCGCGGAGGGTTCCGGGTTCGTGTCACTGATGGAGAACCTCCCCCAGGAGCGCATCTCGATCGGCTGCATCGCCGTCGCCGCGATCGAGCACGTCCTCGACCTGTGCCTGGCGTACGCCAAGGAGCGGGAGGCGTTCGGCAAGCCGATCGGGAAGTTCCAGCACAACCGCTTCGTGCTGGCCGAGATGGCCACCGAGGCGCACATCGCGCGGGTCTTCATCAACGACTGCGTGCTGCGGCTCAACGCCGGAGAGGTCGACACAGCGCTGGCGTCGATGGCGAAGTGGTGGACCACCGAGCTGCAGAAGCGGGTCGTCGACGCCGGCGTTCAGCTGCACGGCGGCTACGGCTACATGGACGAGTACCCGATCTCCAAGGCCTACACCGACTCGCGGATCCAGACGATCTACGGCGGCACGACCGAGATCCAGAAGGAGATCATCGGGCGGATGCTGGGCCTGTAGGCAGTTGGTGGCGATCGTCTACGTTCGGGGCATGGACCTTTTCGAGATGGACGAGACCCAGACCATGACCCGCGAGGAGGCCGCTGCCCGGCTGCGCGCCCTCGCCGACTCGCTCGCCAAGCACAACTCGGTGGAGTTCTCCCGCGAGGGCGGCCGCGTCACGGTGGCCGTGCCCGACGAGGTGCGGCTCAAGGTCGAGGTCGAGCTCGGCGACGACAACGAGATCGAGATCGAGCTCACCTGGTAGCCACCTCGTCGGCCCGCCTCAGCGGACCGGCAGCCCCAGCTGCTCGAGCGCCTCGCGCAGGCGGTGCCGCCCGGCCATCGACTCCGGTCCCGCGAGCCGGGTGAGGACGCGGTCGGTCCAGCCGCCCACCAGCCCGTACCTCTCGTTGTAGTGGGTGAGCCGCTCGTCGTACGCCGTGAGCTGGGCGTCGGCGCGCTCGGCGTCGTACGTCTCCTGGTGCAGCACCGCCTCCTGCGGGAGCCGCGGCTTCACGCCGGCGTGCTCGGCCGGGTCGGGACGCCCGACGGCGAGGCCGAACGCGGCGACGGCGTGGGCCGGGAGCCCGAGCTCCGCGGCGACGTCCTCGGGGTTGTTGCGTATCGCGCCGACGAAGCAGCTGCCGAGGCCGAGTGACTCCGCGGCGACGACGGCGTTCTGGGCGGCGAGCGCGACGTCGATGAACCCGATGAGCGCGGTCTCGAGGTAGTCGGCGGCCTCGAGCTTGTGCCCACGGCGCTCAGCGAGCCGGCGGGCGCGACCGAGGTCGGCGACCCAGACCAGCAGGAGCGGGGCCTCGGCGACGAACTGCTGCCGCGCGGCAAGCGTGGAGAGCCGACGGCGGCGCTGAGGGTCGCGCACCGCGACGACGCTCCACGGCTGGAGGTTGGAGGACGTCGGGGCGGACTGCGCCGCCGCGACGAGCGTCCGCAGCTCGTCGTCGGAGACCTCACCCGGCAGGAACCGGCGCACCGAGCGGTGGGCGAGCTGGAGCCGGACCACGTCGGGCACCTCGGTGTGGTCGGGCTCCTCGGTCGCGCCGTAGCGCTGGTTCCAGCCGGTGTCCTGCGCGCGGTCGGTGATGGTCATCATGGCTCCTCGTCGTCAATTGACGACTATTTTAGGCGACTTACTGTGCTTAGCCGCCGAGCACGCCGCGCAACGTCGCCGCGAACTCGTCCGGCTTGCCGGTCTGTCCGTACTCGCCGCCGAGGAACCCGTTGTGGCCGCCGGGGAAGACCACAGGCTCGACGCCCAGCTCCCGCGCGACGGCGTACCCGGCGCGCCCCGCGATCTCCCCGTCCGTCGGGCCTCCCGACTCCTCCCCGACGCCGATGAGGACGGTGGTCGACGCGTCCCGGACGGCGGCGAGGTCCGGGACGCGGGTGCATCCCTCGCCGCGCATGTTGGCCATGAGGCCGTCGTTGCGAGAGCCGTCGTCCTCGGCCGGCAGGCCGAACGCCGCAGGGTCCGGGACCGGCTCGTCGCCCGTCCACTCGCCGCGGTGCATCACGAGGCTGATGAAGCGGGCCATCCCGGGGCCGATGCCCGCGGCGTCGTAGGCCGCGACCAGGTCGTCGCACGCCCGGCCGATGGCGGCGCCGTCGGGCAGCAGCGCGGCCATCGGCGGCTCGTGCGCCACCAGGACTCGTACGTCGTCGGGGTGCGCGGCGACCAGGAAGAGGGAGTTGACGGCGGCACCGGACGTGGCGAACAGGTCGACCGGTCCGACCCCCAGTGCCTCGACGAGGGCGTGCAGGTCGTCGGCGTGCTGCTCCGGCGTCACCGCCGCCGTGTCGTCCTCGCGCGTGCTGCGCCCGACGTTGCGCGGGTCGGTCAGGACGAGCACCCGGTCGTCGAGCCGGGCCACGAGGCTGCCGAAGCCGGTGCTGTCCATCGGTGATCCGGCCAGGACCAGCGGCGGCCTGTCGGGAGTCGCGTCGGCGAGGTCGCCGACGACGTCGAAGGACAGGACTGCGCCGGGGACCGCGACGGTGCCGGGCGTGCGGGGTGCATCGGTCATGCCGCCATCATCGAACCGGTCCCGGATCGTCCGCATCGCCCTTTAGTCTGCCCGGATGACCGACTTCACCGAGCAGGACCTCTCCGGTTCGAGCTTCCAGCGGGTGGATCTCTCGGGCAGCACGTTCCGGGGCGCCGACATGAGCGGCCTGGACGTCCGCGAGGTCGACCTGAGCCGCACCCGCGTGCGGGCGGCGTACTTCGACGGCGTCCGGATGACCGGCGTCGAGATCCCCGACATGGAGATCAGCGGCGAGGTCCTGCGACTCGTGGTCAACGGGGTCGACGTCGTCCCGCTCGTGGAGGCCGAGCTCAACCGGCGGATGCCCGAGCGCGCGCTGATGGCGCCGACCGACGTCGCCGGCTTCCAGGAGGCGTTCGCCGTCCTCGACCGGCTGTGGGGCGAGACGATGGGGCACGCCCGGGCCGTGTCCGCCGAGCGGCTGCACGAGCAGGTCGAGGGCGAGTGGTCCTTCATCGAGACCCTCCGCCACCTCGGGTTCGCGCACGCGTGCTGGGTGGGCGGCGTGGTGCTCGCCGACCCTTCGCCCTGGCACCCGCTCGACCTGCCCTGGGACGAGGCGCCCCAGCACGAGGGAGTGCCCTGGGCCCGGCGGGTGCGGCCCGAGCTGCACGAGGTCATGGCCCTGCGTCGCCAGCGCCGCGCGACCGTGGCGGAGGTGCTCGACGGGCTGACCGACGCCGGGTTGGGCCGACCGGTCTCCTCGGCCACGCCGTTCCTCGCCGATGCCACCGGGCTCACCGTCGCCGACTGCCTGCGCGTCGTCCTCAACGAGGAGTGGGAGCACCGGCTATACGCCGAGCGCGACCTGGCGGTGCTGGCGGTCACGTGAGCCGCGCGGCGAGCGCGCGCCCCAGGCGTACGCCGGAGAGCCAGGCGGTCTCGACCTTGGGCGTCTCGCCCCACCCGTCGCCGCACACCCCGACCGGGCGGTCGCCGTCGACGAGGGCGTAGGGCTCCTCGCGCCGACCCGTCGGACGGGCGAAGGTCCAGCGGTGGACGTGGACGTCCTGCGGCTCGCCGATGTCGAGGAGCCTCCGGACGGCATGCAGCACCGCCGGTGCGGCGCCGGCCGGGTGGTCGAGGTGGCGCACGGCCAGCTCGGGCGTCGAGTGGGCGACCAGCACCGCGGCGTCGTCGCCGCGGCGCCGGCCGTCGTCGGCGATCCAGGCGACGTCGGGGTCGTCGTTGACGAAGGCCCCGTCGAAGCGCCCGGTCGGGCTGACGCCGTCCCAGGTGCGGTCGGACCACCGGCCGGCGACGGCGACGACCGGCTCCCACTCCCGGTCGAGCACCGCGGCGACCGGGTGGTCGCCGACGAGCCGGCGGGCCTGCGGGTCGGGCATGGCGAGCACGACGGCGTCCGCGTCGAGCTCCGCCAGCGCGTGCACCTCCAGGCGCTCGACGGCCAGGTCGGCGGCGAGGTCCTCGACCAGCGACCGCAGGCCGTGCGGCGCTCCCCAGCGCACCGGCCCGGTCTTGCTGTCCGGCGTGCCTCCGCCCAGCGCCGTGAACGTGTCGGTCCACTCGCGGGCCAGCCCGCGTGCGGACCAGTCGTCGACGACGGCGGCGAACCCGGGGTCGCTCACGGTGAGGTAGGACGCACCGAGGTCGACGCGACGGTCCCACAGGGTGCGGACAGCCATCCGGCCGCCCGCAACGCGACCGCGGTCGAGGACGCGCGTGTCGAGGCCGGCCGCCCGGAGCTCGCGGGCGCAGGCGACCCCCGACAGGCCGGCGCCCACGACCACCACGTCGGCTCCCATGCGGCGACACTAGGTCAGGCGGCCAACGGGGCGCGCGAGAAAAGCAGGTGCGCGAGCAGCGCCCGGTGCGTAGAACCGGTCCATGGACCTGCATGCCGCAACGAGGTCGTGGATCGAGGACGGCTTCGTCGTCCTGCCCGGCTACCTCCCCGCCACCGACCTCGCCCCGGCCGTCGACGAGCTCGGACTCCTGTTCCCGTCCGCGGCCGACTTCCACGACGGAGCCGACCCGGACCGCAACGCCCGGTTCGTCGGAGACGAGTTCGACGGGATCGACGGCTTCCCGTTCGCGAGCCCCGCACTGAACCGGATCCCGGTCTGCGACGCCCTCGTCTCGCTCGCCACGACGCTGCTCGGGACACCGGACATCCGTCTCTACTCGGCAGAGGCCTGGGCGAAGTACGAAGGCGCGGCCGACTACGAGCAGGACCTCCACCGCGACTACCTCAACCACACCGTCCTGGCGCCCTCCACTGCGCCGGCGTACCGCCAGCTCGAGCTCTTCGTCTTCCTCTCCGAGGTGACGGTCGAGCTCGGCGCACCGCGGATGGTTCCACGGACCGCCACGACGGACGGACTGCCCGCGAAGCCGAACTTCTTCCCGCGTCGCGACACCAGCGACACCGAGGCGGGGTTCGTGTCCCCGGCCGGGCGTCCCGACCTGTACCGGGAGGAGGTGCCGGCGACCGGACCGCCCGGGACCGTCGTGGCCTTCCAGCCGCAGACGGTGCATCGCGGGTCCGCGATCACCCGACCGCGCGGAGCGAGGTTCTCCATGCACCTCAACTACCGCCCGGCGGCTGCCGAGTGGGCGCAGCGCCACGCGTGGGCCGACCGCAGCCACGACCCTGACTGGTACGACTTCGTCGAGCAGGCCGATCCGCGCCAGCTGGAGCTGTTCGGGTTCCCCGCCCCCGGTCACCCCTACTGGACCGCCGAGACCCTCGACGGGGTGGGCCAGCGCTATCCCGGGCTCGACATGGCCCCGTGGCGTTCGAAGGCGTGAGGCTCCGTCAGCGCGTCGGGACCAGCGTCTGCCAGTCGCCCCACCCGGACCCGGGCACCAGTCGGTGGGGTTCGGAGCCATCGGTGTTGACGCTCCAGAGTGAGCCCCTCTCACCCGTGGGATCCCTCCTCACGAACAGGATCCGGTCACCCTCGGGCGAGAACGTGATGATGGAACCGACCGTGTCGGCATGACCACCCATGTCGGCCAGCGGGCCCACGGTCCCACTCGCCACGTCGAGCACGGCGAGCTCGTTCTCCCCATTCTCGACGGACACGAAGGCGATCCGATCACCGGTGGGCGACCACACCGGTCCCAGGGACCACCACGCGTTGCCGAGACCACCGCGGACGAGCACGCGAGCCCGGGAACCATCGGCCGCCGCGACGCCGAGTCCGTCCGGGGAGATGTAGGCGAAGGCGGCTCCGCCGGGCGAGTACGCGTACCAACCGTACGATCGTGGGTCGCCCTCCGGGAGGGTCCGGGGCGGGGAGCCGTCGACCGGGATCACCAGGCCGCCGGGGCCCAGGAGCCACGCACCGTCGGGTGACCACACGGGGTCCCAGTCGCCTCCCGTCATGAGGTCCGACGGGACGTCGAGCAGCGCCTGGCGCACCCCGTCGAGCCCATAGATGCCCAGCGTGTGCTCGCCGTAGAAGTCGACCCACGCAGCGACGCGCGTGGAGTCGGGCGACCACGCGACGGCCCAGCCGTCGCCCGGGAACGATGCGAGGCGGTCGCCGGATGCGTCACTGATGGTGACGTTGCGGTTCCAGAGACAGTCCGGAGCCGGGGTGTCTCCGGCGGTCAGGGGGTCCCCCCGGTAGGCGAGGTACCGCCCGTCGGGGGACCAGATGGGTCCTTCTCCCCAATAGCCCGGACAATTGCCGTCCACACCGGGAGTGCCGTCCGCGATCCGGATCCGGTTCCTGCCGTGCGCGTCGGCCACGTAGACGTCTCCGTCGATCGCGTACGCGAGCCGGCCCAGGGTCCCAAGAACCGGCGCCGTGGGGAGTGGCGTCGCAGGATCGGGCGTCGCACCCAGCTGTCGCTGGCTCGCCAACCCCACCACCAGGGCCACGGCAACGACCACGGTCGCCGCCACCACGCCAGAGATGCGGCGATGGCGGGAGCGCCGGGCCCGGCGCAGGACGTCGTCAGGGTCCAGGGTCGGGGCTGGCGCGTTTCGACCTACCTCGTCGAAGAGGTCCTGCAGGTTCGAGCTCATGACCGGTCCTCCGTGACGGGAACGAACGCCGGGTCCGGTTCGAGAGGTGGCACTCGCGCGGCGAGGTCGCTTGACGCATCGAGGTGGGCCCGCAAGCTCTCGATGCCACGGGAGAGGCGGCTCTTCACCGTGCCGGCCGGAATGCCCATGACCTGAGCAATCCCCTCGACGGAGAGGTCGTCGGTGAATCTCAGGACCAGGACTGCGCGTTGACCCGCTGGGAGCGCGGCCAGCGCTGCCACGAGAGGCCCGTCGCCTTCCTCGACCGCGGCGATGGCGCCCTCACTGGCCGAGTCGACCGAGTCCGGGACGGTGTCGAAGGACCGTTCCCGCCGCCACGGACGGCGCCGTGCGTCGACATGCTTCCCGACCAGCACGCGGTTGGCGTACGCATCCACATGTCCGCCACGGACGATCCGCGACCATCGTGGGTACATCGCGACGAGGACGTCCTGCACCAAGTCGTCAGCCGAGGCCCAGTCCCCGCACAGCAAGAACGCCTTTCGGCGCAGCGTCGAGGCCCGGACGATCATCCACTCGCGGAAGCCAGCATCGTCCGGAGCCGGATCACCTCCGCCGGATCTCGCCACATCGACCATGACCATGTCCCGTCCCTGAGCACTTCTCGCCCTCACCCACTGATCGTCACCAGAGGGCAGGAACGTTCCATCGTCCTCCCGAACCAGCTGCCGTGTAGACCAGTCGACGCCAGCCACCCTCCTCGACCCGGTTCGGCGCTACCGTGCAGCATGTCCGAGGCCCGGAGTCTGACGCAGGACGAGGCACGCGAGCGCGCGGCACTCCTCGAGGTCGACCGCTACGACCTGGAGCTCGACCTCACCGGCCTGGCAGAGGGCGACACCCTCCGTGTCACGACCACCATCGCGTTCTCAGCGGCCACGGCAGGAGGCACGACGTTCGTCGACTGCCTGTCGGACGTCGAGGAGGCCACGCTCAACGGCCGTGCGTTGGCTACAGGGACACCCCCGCTCGGACGCCTTGAGCTACCCGACCTCGGGCCCGACAACGTGCTGGTGGTGCGCTCGGTCCAGCGCCGCACCGATGCCGGTCAGGGCATCCACCGCTCGGTGGACCCGAGCGACGGCGCGGTCTACGTGTGGACGAGCTTCGAGCCGGACGACGCCCGCGTGGTGTTTCCCTGCTTCGACCAGCCCGACCTCAAGGCCGTCTTCGGCATCAGCGTCCACGCACCCGTCGACTGGCTGGTCACGAGCAACATGGGCAGCGCAGCGGTCACGACAGCCGACGGCACGCGGCGGTGGACCTTCACGGACACGCCCCGGTTGTCGACCTACGTCCCGGTCGTCAACGCCGGGCCCTTCGTGGAGCTGCGCAGCACACGGGACGGCTACGACCTCGGCCTGTACGCGCGGCGGTCCCTCGCCCCGATGCTGGACCGGGATGCCGAGGAGCTCTTCGACCTCACCTCGAAGGGCCTCGCCTTCTACGGCGAGCAGTTCGCGATGGCCTTCCCGGAACCCCGCTACGACCAGGTCTTCGTGCCGGAGTTCGGCGGCGCCATGGAGAACTACGGCTGTGTCACGTGGAGCGACGTCTTCATCTTCCGCGACCCGCCCTCCTACGCCGACCGGGAGGAGCGAGCCCTGGTCCTGCTCCACGAGATGGCGCACATGTGGTTCGGCGACATGGTGACCATGCGCTGGTGGGACGACCTCTGGCTCAACGAGTCCTTCGCGGAGTGGGCCTGCGCCTGGTCCGCCGTCCGCTGCACGGAGTTCACCGACATGTGGGCCCAGATGCTCGCCACCGAGAAGCAGGATGCGTACGCCGCTGACGCAGCGCCGACCACGCATCCGATCCGTCAGGAGCTCGTCGACGTCGCGACAGCCGCGGCGAGCTTCGACGCCATCACCTACCCGAAGGGCGCCGCGGTCCTCAAGCAGCTCGTCGCCTTCGTCGGCGAGGACTCCTTCCTCGAGGGGCTGAGGAGCTACTTCGCCACGTACGCCTGGGGCAACACCACGCTCGATGACCTGATCGCGGAGATCGAGTCGGCGAGCGGCCGCGACCTGTCCGACTGGGTCGTGAGCTGGCTGGAGACGTCAGGGGCCGATCGACTCACGCTCGAACGGCAGGACGGCGGACGCGTCCTGGTGGCGACGGCGCCGGGCGGCCGGGCACCACTGCCGCACCGCCTGCAGATCGGGTCGTACGCCGCGAGCAGCGAGGGCCTCACCCTGCTCGAGACGCTGTCCGTCGAGGTCGCCGGCGAACGGACGCAGGTCGACGGTGGCGCTGACGGGGACCTGCTGCTGGTCAACGACGACGACCTCACCTTCGCCACCGTCCGCCCGGACCCGGTGTCCCTGGAGATCCTGCTGACCCGCGGAGGAGAGCTCCCGACCGCGGTGGGACGCACGTTGGCGCTCACCACTGCGTGGAGCCTGCTCTACGACGGAGAGCTGGGCGCCGAACAGCTCGTCGACTGCGGCGTGGGGGTGCTGTCGCGCGAGACGGCCGACTCCGTCATCGAACCCCTCCTCGGACGGCTCGTCGATGCGGCTGACCACTGGGCGCCCACCGCGGCGCGCGACCACCTCCAGTCGCGGGTCAGCGACCTGTGCATCTCGTTGGCGGACGCACCGGGTCGCCGGCTGGCTGCACTGCGCGGCCTCGCGCAGAGCGCCACCACACCGACGCAGCTGGAGTTCCTCGCCGCGCACGCAACCGAGCCGGACCTGCGGTGGAGACGCCTCATCCGTCTCGGCGAGCTCGACCAGCTGGTTGAGTCGGACGTCGAGTCGTTGCTCGCCGAGGACCCGGACCCCGACGCGTGGGTGAACGCCCTGCGGGCCCGGACGGCCCGTCCGAGCGCCGAGGCGAAGGAAACCGCCTGGCAGGCCGTGATGATCGACCGCAAGGTCCCGCAGGACGTCCTCTTCCTGGTCGGCCGGTCCTTCTGGCGGCCTGGCCAGGACGACCTGGTGACGGCCTATGCGGAGAGGTTCCTGCAAGCGCTGCCGGAGCTCGGCAACGCGGGGATGCTGTGGGCCCTGTGCATGTCGCGCGGTTTCTATCCCGCGGTGGGGGGCGAGGACGACTTCCGCGACCGGCTCGGGACCGCTGCGGGTCAGGACGGTGTGAGCCCCGTCGTGCGGCACAACGTGAGGGAGCTCAACGACAGGCGGCGTCGACGCGAGTCCGCCCGCAGGGCCGGCTGACGATCAGCGGTCCGCCTCAGCAGCCCATGTCGATGCCGCTGAAGTAGACCATCGCGAACGGCACTGCGACGAAGGTCCGGGGCTACCTGACGTTCCCGGTCCGGTCGGGACTCGCGACCCGTGCGCCGCACGGGGCGAGCTTCCATCCTGAGGACATGAGGACCCGAGACACGTTGCCCCTCGCGACGGTGCTGCTCGCCGCTCTCGTCGCCGGCTGTAGCGACGGCGAGGCCCGACTCGAGCCGCCCGAGTCGACCGAGTCCTCCGCGCCCGCGGACGCGGACTCGACCACGCCCTCCTCGCCCCGGCCGATGTCGCAGCACCGGCTCGACAAGCTGACGCACCTCCTCGAGAGGGTGGAGCACCTCGATCGCATCCCACCCGGCTTCGAGCTGCGGGACGTGGACTACACCTCCCGCAAAGCTGCCGTCGCCTACTTCGTCGACACCCGGGTCAGAGTCGACCGGGGGACGATCATCGCGACCACGGACGACAACTGGGCCCACGCCACCCGGCTGCGCATCAGCCACGAGCTCGCCGACCTCGTTGACTACCTGCCGCTGGGCGAGGGTGCGGTCGGGATCAAGGCACAGGACCAGTGGCCCCGCAGGTCGTACCCGCCCTTCGTCCTCTACCCGGGTGGCGAGACGAAGCCGTTACGGGTCGCGGAGGACACCAGTCTCGACGCGGACAGCGAACTCCTCGGGATCGGCCTCTACAACCTGATCGGGGACCTGCCGGTGGACCCGGGCGATGGTCTCAGGACCGATGGGGACGGGTCCCAGGGCATGTGGGCGGCCGACGTGGAGGCCGCAGAGATCTACCCGATCCCCGGCTCGCCACTCGGTGACGTACGTGGGAGCCTGCCCGGTCGCAACGGCTCGCTGATGACCACCGTCGGCTACCGGAACGGCGTCGGCGACGGAGTGTGGCGTTTCGAGACCTCCACCGACAAAGGCCTGTCGTGGGACAGGAGGGACGTGGCACTGCCGCTCGGGGTCAAGTACCTCTGGCGGTACGCAGACGAGTCGACGCTTGCCGTTGGCCCCGGGCGCCTCCAGGCGATCGCGATGTCGGACATGCTGCCGGACCTCCCGAAGTACCTGTGGGAGCTGTGGTGGACCGGTGACGAGAAAGAATTCCGCCGTGTCGAGCTGCCGTGGGACCGGCTGCGCTTCGGCGGCATGGCGTTCACCCCGGACGGCGCGCTGCTCATCGCGGAGGTGACGGGCTCGGAGCACTACTGCGACGAGCTCGCCTGCAACCGGCCGGGACAGATCTGGCGACTCGCCTCGCCCGGTGCCGCGCCGAAGCTCGTGGCCGACGCCCCGAGGCTATTCGGTCCCTTCTGGGCCGTTGGGATCTACCCATCGGGTGGATGGATCGTCGCCCGCACCGGGATGCGTACGGTCGCGCTGTCCCGTGACGGCCACAGGTGGACGGAGGTCACACCGGGCGCACGGGACGTGTCAGGTCGCTGATCACCGCTACAGGTGATCGAACATGCTTGCGAATATGAGCGAATGAAGGTAAGATGGCGATGAACCTCAGCTGAGAGGTGTGCTACGAGGGCCTTGGCCCAGTTGGCGTCCTGGTGACGACCCGTTGACCTGCCGCACGTGCGTGTGGCGTGGAACCCGTCGTCGAAGGAGGCCGCCCGTGACTCGTCATCCGATCATCGCCGCGGCCTGCGACGTCCGGGCGTCGCTCAAGGCCGTGGCTGGCGCGAACCCGACGTTCATGACGGTCAGCGAGAAGGCGGCGGCGCTGCGTGAGCTGGTGGCGGCGGAGGCCCAGCTGGTCGAGCTGCGGTTGCGGATCCTCGCCGACGCCGGTGACCTCGCCGCTGACACTGCGGCGAAGGACGCGGCGGGCTGGTTGGCGCAGCACACCCGGACGTCGTACGCCGACGCGCGATCCGACCTGCGCCTGGCCGGCGCGCTGGACCGGGAGCGGCCCGCGGTGGCGGCGGCGATGCGCGAGGGTGCGGCATCGCTGGCCCGGGCTCGGGTGATCGACCGCGCGCTCCGCTTGCTGCCCGCTGGGGTGGGTGCCGAGACCGTGGCGGCGGCCGAGGCACACCTCGTCGACCGTGCCGGGGAGTTCGGGCCGAAGGAGCTCGGCCGCATCGGACGCCGGATCCTCGACGTCGTCGCCCCCGAGATCGCCGAAGCCACCGAAGCCGCCCGCCTGGCCGACCTCGAAACCCACGCGGCCGATCTCACCCGGCTCACGATGCGTCGCCTCGGCGACGGCACCACCCGCCTCTCCTCCCGCCTGCCCGACGCCGCCGCCACCCGGCTCGCGACCTACCTCGAAGCGTTCACCAACCCGCGGGCAGCACGCGATCCGCAGGGCGCGGCTACGGCCGGTGACCCGGTGCCGCGGCTGGCCTACCCGAAGCGGATGGGGCAGGCGTTCGTCCAGCTCCTCGAGTCCCTCGACCCCACCCGGCTCCCGATCCACGGCGGCGACGCCACCACCCTCGTGGTCACCGTGTCCCTGGACGCGCTGAGGGCCGACCTCGCCACCGCCGACCTCATCGGCGCCGGCCTCGTCCCGGGCGACGACCTCACCGGCGACCAGCTCACGGCCGCCCAGGCACGACGCCTGGCGTGCACGGCGAAGATCCTGCCCGTCGTCCTCGGCGGCGACAGCCTCCCCCTCGACCTCGGCCGCACCCGCCGCCTCTACACACCCGCCCAGCGCAAGGCACTCCTGGTCCGCGACCGCACCTGCCGCGGCGAGGGCTGCGACGTCCCCGGCACCTGGTGCGAGGCCCACCACCTCGATCCCTGGGTGCCGACCGGCCGGACCGACCTCGACAACGGCGTCCTGCCCTGCAGCCACCACCACCATCGAGCCCACGGACCACGATGGCGCCTCCAACGCCTCCCCAACGGCGACTACCGCTTCCACCGACGCAGATAGGCGGCGACACCGAGCAGGTCCGATCTGCTCGACGCCCGTTTCGCCGCCTTGGCACGATCGGGGCGGCGCGACGATCCGCGCTGTGGTCACCGACCCGCGGTCAGCCAGGTCCCGGTCCCCTGGCTTCGGTGCGCGCCTCGATCGCTCGCAGCACCGCAACCATGTCTGCATGACCGTGACCCAGCTGCTCGGCCTCCGCGAACAGGTCGCGGCAGGTGTCGAGGACGGGAGAGGACACGCCGGCCCGACGGGCTGCCTCCGCGACGAGACGGCTGTTGTAGTGCACGTCACTGATCGACGCCTGCACCTCGAAGTCGCCCAGCACCAGCTTCTCCAACTTGATCCGAGAGACGCCGCTGGCCATCGGCCCGGCGTCCAGCACCGAACGAAAGGCCTCGACGTCCAAGCCGTTGTTCTCGGCGAAGTGGAACGCCTCCGCGAGGCCCGCGACCTGGGTGATGAGGAAGAGGTTGACTGCCAGCTTCATGCGCGTGGCGTTCGGGACCTCACCGCACATGACCGTGGTCGAGCACAGCGGTGCGAGCAGGGGAAGGACCGCATCCACGGCTGCGGTCGGGCCGGCCACCATGCCCACCAGCTGACCTGCCTCCGCGGGGCGACGCGACCCCGACACCGGCGCCTCGACAAAGCGGCCGCCTGCCGACTCGATGTCCCTGGAGAGTCGCTCCGAGTACGCCGCCGCCGTCGTGCCCATGTGGACGAGCGTCCGTCCGGACACCATCTGGTCGAAGCGGGGGGTGCCACGCTCGAGCACCTCGTCGATGACCGCGCCGTTCGCCAGCATGAGGAACACCGTCGTCGAGTCGCGGAACACGTGAGCCGGACTACGAGCGACCGTGGCGCCGGCCTCGGCCACGAGTTCTGCCTTGTCGCGAGACCGGTTCCAGACCATCAGGGTCGTACCCGCACGAACCATGTTGAGCGCCATGGGCAGGCCCATGTTTCCGAGCCCGATGAATCCGACACTCATGAACGCCTCCCGCGACTCGTGACCGACCCCTCGCCGATGGCCGGCTCAGGTGCTCACCTCCGAGCCGTACCGTGATCAAGCGTGCCGCTCGGCCGCAGGCGCGGACCAGCGCCCATCCGGCCAGTTGTCGCCGGATAGGCGCCACCACGGTGGTCCAGCCAAGTTCCAGATCGCCGCAGGGACGGTCAGCGCCTCCGGTGACCCGGTGGCGCGGTCGTCGGCGCCTCCCACGCCTCACCGAGGAAGCTTCGGCGGCCTCGACCCGCAGATGTCCGAGCTGCACTCGGCCGCCGGGGTCCGGACGTCGCCGGCCACACAGCGCACCCTGCCGCGACGAGCAGTGCTCCTGTCACCGCTCCCGTCCAAGGCGTGGAGTCATGCGACATGTACCCGAGCAGGATCGGGGCGAAGATGAGCTCCGCCAACGGGGTGGCCATGGCGATGAGGACGGTGACGACGACGCGCCACCGCGTCGTCCGCCGAGCGGTGTGGTCGTCGCGGCTCGTCGCCGCGGCCAGTGCCAGTGCGATCGGCAGGCCGAAGGACCAGACCAGGATCGTGGGAAGAACTCCCGCTGCCAGGGCCTCGTGGCTGAGTCCGGCATGCCACGTCGACCCACCGATGAGAAGGACAGACAGCGCGGGAAACGCCACCGCCAGGCACACGAGCGGGCGGCGGGGCAGCCACAACCACGGCAGCAACGTCACCCCGATGGCCAGGAGAGTCATCGCGACTCCGGCGAGCTGAGCCGCGTTGCCGACGGCGACCCACGGAGCAGTCGGTGCGACGTAGTCGTACAGATGGTCCTGGAGCTGGATGCACGCAACGGCGTCGAAGTCGCCGAGCTTGCAGGCGGGCCACCAGCGCTGCGCCGCGGCAGCCACCCACAGCGCACCCGCGAGCGCGATCAAGGCGGCCACCGCCGCTCGCACGAGCCCGCGCATGAAGTCCCTCCCAACGTCGACCCCACGTTCCCTGCCCGGACACGCACGAGCACGCGCGCGCACCCGGACGTACTCGACTTCGGGGATCGGCGTCGATGCGTCCCATCGCCGCCCGTCACGCGATGCGTTCCCGCGGGCCCCGTGCCGCGGGCTCAGCCACCGTAGCGGTCGGCCACCTCGTCGAACCGCTCGCTCGACCTCGCCACGATCTCGCGGTAGTCGTCGTCGTCGAGCTGCAGGATCTTCATCAGGGGCGTGACCTCACGGCGTCGGGCCACCTCGCTCTCCTGCTCCTCCGGGTCCGTGTCACGGGTGGTGATCTCGAACGACATCGCGCATGCCAGCGCCACTGCCGCACTCACGGCGGACAGGTCCTCGTGCGCCTCGTGGTGGTCCCGGATGCCGTCGACGATCGTCAACGGGAGTCCCCACGCCTCGACCACTGCAGCGCCGATGTCGGCGTGGGTAAGCCCGAAGACCACCCGCTCGGTCTCGAGCAGGTCCGCCGGGTCCACGAGCGGTGCGGTGGTCACGTCCGGGTGATCGGCACGCCGGGGCGAGACCTGAGGGAGACGGGCTGGTTGGAATGGTGGGACGTGTCGCCGCCATCGGGCGCCACCCGAACGGGCAGTGAAGACGCGCAGTGGTGCCGCGTCCTACCCTCCCGAGATGGACTTCGAGTGGACGACCTCCTGCCGGGCGTTCGGCGACGCGGCCGAGTGGTTCGTCACCACCGCCGCCCTGGCGGGCGGCCGGTGGACGGAGCCCGGCCTGGGCGAGTGGGACGTGCGCAGCCTGGTGGGCCACACCAGCCGTGCGCTGCTGACGGTCGAGACGTACCTCGCCAGCCCTGCGGACTCCGTCGAGGTCGGTTCGGCGGCGGACTACTACCGCGCGACCCGGGCTGTCGCCGCGGGACCCGACGTCGCGGCTCGCGGCAGGGCAGCCGGCGAGGCGCTGGGGACGGACCCGGCTGCCGCCGTCGCGGCGCTCGCCGCCCGAGTGGTTCCCCTGGTCGCGGCGTGCGAGGGCACCGAGGTGGTCACCACGATCGCCGGCGGGATGCGGCTGGCGGACTACCTGCCGACCCGCACCTTCGAGCTCGTCGTCCACACCGCGGACCTCGCAGCCGCCCTGGGCCTGGCGTCCGAGCCGCCACCGGCCCCCGCCGCGCAGGCCTTCGACCTGGTCGCGCAGCTCGCCGTCAGCGACGGTCGTGCCACGGCCCTCCTGCGTGCCGCCACCGGGCGGGAGGGACTTCCGCCCGGCTTCTCGGTGCTGTGACGCGGATCGGGGACGCACCACCCCTACCCTGACTCCATGCCAGCGCCCCGCACCCGCCGCGCGAGAGCGGCCCGGAAGCGCCAGCGGCGGATGGCGAGCGTCGAGCACGACCTCAGCCCTGACGACTGGACCGCGCTGCAGGACGCCTGGGGAGGGTGCGCCTACTGCGGTGCGACGGCCGGCGCGCTGCAGAAGGACTGCGTGCTCCCGATCTCCCGCGGCGGTCGCTACACGCTGCTCAACGTCGTCCCCGCGTGCGCCTCGTGCAACGCGAGCAAGTGCAACGACGAGGTCACCGGCTGGCTGCGCCGCAAGCGGCTCGACGAGCGCGCCTTCCTGGTGCGTCTCGCGACGGTGCAGGCCGAGCTCCGGCAGCCGGCTACAGCGGCGTGTCCGCCGGCACCACCCGCAGCACGCTGACCGTCCCGGCCTCCCGACCCACCACGACCTTCACCCCGTCCAACCGTCCGAGCGCCGCGCGTACGTCGTCGACCTCGAGCCGCGTGTCGACTGCGATGTCGACGTCGCGGACCGGCACGGCCGTGTCCGGCCAGTCGGACGAGTCGACCTCGAAGGGGTCGAAGTCGGTCTGGGCCGCCGACCACAGCTGCAGCGCGGACTCGGCGACGATGTCGTCGGTGGTGGACTGATCGGAGGTCATGCGTCGAACGTACCCATCTCCGTGCGGTCGACTGGTCTCGCACCGGACCGGTCGGCCCTAGCCAGCAAGGGCGCGGCCCATCATGATGTGACCCCCGCCACACCCCGTCAGCACCCCGAGGAGCCGGAGATGACCGCGACCGACACCCACCCCGACGTCCTCGCAGTGCGCGAGGAGTACGAGGCCCGCATCCTCGGGCTGCACATGCCGGCCACCGTGCGGAAGGCAGCGGAGACGTACGGCGACGCACCGGCCTTCTCCGACAAGTTCGACGTCGCCGAGGGCGAGACGTGGTCGACGATCAGCTGGACCGAGACGTGGGACCTGACCCGCCGGGTCGCCGCCGCCCTGATCGACCTCGGGGTCGAGCCGGGCGACCCCGTGGCGATCATGGCCGCCAACCGCACCGCGCACACGCTGGCCGACTACGGCGCCATGACCGCGGCCGCCGTGCCGATGTCGATCTACAACACCCTCGCCCAGGACCAGGTCGCCTTCATCGCGGGCGAGTCACGACCCGTCGTGGTGGTGCTCGAGGACCACGACCGCTACCAGCGGTGGGAGCGGGCGCTGGAGGAGGTCGACTCCATCCGCCACCTGGTCATGCTGTCCGACGCCGACCGCGTCGACGACCCGAGGGTCATGACGTGGCCCGACCTCCTTGCCCGCGGCGACGACACCGGCCCCGTCGACGAGCGGATGGAGCGGATCACCCCCGACCTGCCGGCGACGTTCCTCTACACCTCCGGCACCACCGGCAACCCCAAGGGCGTGGTGCTCACCCACCACAACGTGATGTACGAGGCGGTCTCCACCCTCGACGCCGGCGGCCTGCACGGCCCGCAGCGCACGATCAGCTACCTGCCGCTCGCGCACATCGCCGAGCGCATCCTGGCGACCTACGCTCCCCCGTTCCTGGGCAGCCACGTGCACGCGATCCCGGACCCGGCGGGCCTCCTCGGGGCGCTCGGCGAGGTGCATCCGACCGCCTTCTTCGGCGTCCCCCGCGTCTGGGAGAAGATCAAGACCGGCATCTCGGCCAAGCTCGCCGAGGACCCCGACCCCGCCAACCAGAAGCTGGTCACCGACGCGATGGCCGCGGGCCTCGCGTGGACGCAGGCCCACGAGTACGGCAACGCGATGACGCCCGAGGTCGAGGAGGCCTTCGCCAAGGCCGACGAGGCGATCCTGGCGTTCCTGCGCCTACTGCTCGGCCTCGACCAGGTGCAGTGGGCCGCGAGCGCCGCCGCCCCGATGCCGCTCGAGGTCGCGAAGTTCATGGGCGGGCTCGGCGTGCGGGTGTACGACGTCTACGGCATGACCGAGACGACCGGGGCCTTCACCTCCAACGGACCCGACGCCTTCAAGCTCGGCACGGTCGGGCGACCCAACCCCGGCGTCGAGGTGCGACTCGCCGAGGACGGCGAGATCCTGTGCCGCGGCCCGGTCAACACCCCCGGCTACTACAAGCAGGAGGCCGCGACCCGCAACCTCATCGACGAGGCCGGCTGGATCCGCACCGGGGACATCGGCACGGTCGACGAGGACGGCTTCTACTCGGTGGTCGACCGCAAGAAGGAGCTGATCATCACCTCGGCGGGCAAGAACATCGCGCCCTCCAACATCGAGAACTACCTCAAGGAGTCGCCCATCGTCGGCCACGCCATGGCGCTCGGTGACGGCCAGTCGTACGTCGTCGCGATCCTCACCCTCGACGGCGAGATCGCACCGCTGGTCGCGGCCAGGATGGGCGTCGAGTTCACCGACCTCGCCGACCTGTCGGCCAAGCCGGAGATCCGCGCGATGGCACAGGCCGCGGTCGACAAGGCCAACGAGCGGCTGTCGCGTCCCGAGCAGGTCAAGGCCTGGGAGCTGCTGCCCGACGAGTGGACCGCGGAGTCGGAGGAGCTCACGCCCACGCTCAAGCTCAAGCGGCGCGTCGTGAAGACCAAGTACGCCGACGTGGTGGACAAGCTCTACACGTGACCTTCGACCTGCAAGCCCACCGCGGCGGTGCGGGGCTCTGGCCCGAGAACACGCTCGAGGCCTTCGGTCGGGCCCTCGCGCTCGGGGTCTCCACCCTCGAGCTCGACGTCCACCTGACCGCGGACGACGACGTCGTGGTCCACCACGACCCGACCGTCCACGGCGGACTGGCCGACGCGAGGAGGATCCGCGAGCTCAGCCGCGCCGACCTCCCGCCGTCGATGCCGCTGCTCCGGCAGGTCGCCGCGCTCCTCGCCGAGCGCGGCGCCGACCGGGTGCGGGTCAACCTCGAGATCAAGTACGACGCCCTCGACGCCAGCGGCCTCACCTCCCGTAAGGCGTTCGTCGAGCGGGTCGTCGACGCCCTGCGCGTGGACGGGCTCGTCCCCCGCACGAGCATCCAGTGCTTCGACTGGGGCGTGCTGGACCGCGTCGGTGAGGCCGAGCCATCCCTCGCGCGCAACCTGCTCGTCTCCCCGAAGTACCTCGGGGGCGCCGGCGGGGCGCCGTCGCCGTGGTTCGACGGGCTCGCGGTCGACGACGACTTCATCACCACCGCAGCCCGGCAGGGCTTCACGGCGATCTCGCCGATCCACGGGTCGCCGTTCCGCTCCGGCGTGGACGATCCGGCGTACCAGCCCTTCACGACGGCGGAACTGGTCGACGCCGCGCACACCGCGGAGCTGGCGGTCGTGCCCTACGTCGTCGACGACGCGCCCACCATGCGCCACCTCGTGCGCCTGGGGGTCGACGGGCTGATCACCAACCACCCCGAGCGGCTCCGCGACGTGCTCGCCGACGAGGGCCGCAGCCTCCCGCCCACGTTTCCCGGCGGCGCAGGCAACCTGCCGCCGGTCCGGAGCGTCTCCTCGACATGACCCCCTCCTTCCGCGCGGCCTCGCGCGCCACCCTGGTCGCTGCCGCCGCCCTCGCCCTCGCCGCCGGGCTGTCGCCGGCGACCTCCGCGACCTCCGCCGCTGACACGAGCAGCCGTCCTGCCCCCACGACCGTCCTCGACGTCCGCGGCCTCGAGCAGGGAGACCCGCCCGCCGTCGCCTGGAGCGAGCGGCGTTCCGGCCGGACCGTGATCCACGGGACCGGCGGCACCCGCACGCCCGCGCCCAACCGCCTCGACCAGTTCGCGCCGATGGGCTCCGGCCACGTCATCCAGACCATCGGTGCCGGCGGTGCCAGGACCCGCTGGATCGGCGCCGACGGCACCCCCGGCCCGCGCGAGTGGCGCACCGGCTACGGACTGGCGGTCTCGGCCCAGGGCAAGGCCGTCGCCTTCTCGGGCAGGGCCGGCAAGGTCTGGTCGATCGACGAGGCGGGCGACCGGGTGCTGTCGTTCAACCCGGTCCCCATCTCCGGCAAGGGGCGGGCGGTGGCGCTGTTCGGCGAGGACTGCAAGGAGAGCGCGACGAGCACCGGGTGCTCGATCTACGTCAACGGACCCAACCGCGCCTACTACACGTCCTCGCACGGCATCGTCGACCGGCCGCCGCACCTGCGACTCACCTCGACCGGGCGCGGGCGGTGGATCGGCGGCATCACCTCGCTGAGCGACATGGGCTCGTGCAGCGCGATGCTGCGCAGCTGGAACGTGAAGTGGCGCACCTGCGACAACCAGCTCTCCGACATCTCCCCTGACAACCGCCACGTCCTCGGCACCCCGGCGTACGCCGACGGCTTCGGCCCCGGGACGCTCGACCTCCTCACCACCGCCGACGGCTCGGTGGCGAGGTCGTTCACCTCGGCCCGCAACGGCCGCTCGGCGACGTACTTCGACGAGGTCTGGGAGGACGCCGGGCACGTGCTCGTCGTGACCTACCAGGCCGACCGGTGGGCGGTCGTGCGGCTCGGCGTCGATGGCTCGATGGAGTACGCCGTCGCACCCCGGCGCGGGACGATGGACGCCCGGGCGCCGTTCCGGCTCCAGACCCGCTGACGGGGCGCCGGGGGGCCGACCCTGTCTAGACCTCAGGGCAATTACCGATGCACGCAACGGCCCCCGGCTGCTCCACTAAAGGGCATGCACCGACAGATCGCTGGCACCCTGACCGGCCGCGTGACCAAGTGGGTCGTCCTCGTGGCGGTCCTGGCGCTCACCGGGATCATGGCCACCTTCTCGGCCAAGCTCACCTCCGTCCAGAACAACGAGGCCTCCTCGTGGCTGCCCGAGTCGGCGGAGTCGACCCAGGTCCTGGAGGAGCTGTCCGAGACCGTCGACCCCAACGACATCCCCACCCTGGTGGTCTACCAGCGTGACGGAGGGCTGACCGAGGACGACCTCGCCCAGATCGAGGCTGACGGCCCGGAGATCGCCGAGATCGACGGTGTCACCGACGAGGGCGTGCTGACGCCCGCGGCCGCGGAGGCAGCTGCGGCCCAGGGGGCGCCGGTGCCGACGCTGGTGTCCGACGACGGCGAGGTCGCCTACCTCTACTTCGTGCTCAACTTCGGGGCCAACGGCTGGAACGCAATCCCCGACGCCGCCGACGAGATCCGTGACATCGCCACGCTCGACGGCGGACAGGTCCACCTCGCCGGCTACGGCGGCCAGGCCGCCGACTCCGCCGAGGCCTTCGAGGGCATCGACACCAACCTGATCTTCGCGACGCTCGCCGTCGTCATCGTGATCCTGCTCTTCACCTACCGGAGCCCGATCCTGTGGCTGCTCCCGATCCTCTGCGCCGTCTCGGCCAACTTCATCGCGACCGGCCTGGTCTACCTCCTCGCGAAGTACGCCGACCTCACGGTCAACGGCCAGAGCCAGGCCATCCTCAGCATCCTGGTGATCGGGGCCGGCACCGACTACGCGTTGCTGCTCGTCGCCCGCTACAGGGAAGAGCTCCGTCGTCACGAGGACCGCCACGAGGCGATGGCGTTCGCGCTGCACCGCGCCGCGCCGGCGATCTTCGCCAGCGCGGCGACCGTCGCCGTCGGCATGCTGTGCCTGTCGTTCGCCGACCTCAACTCCACCGCCGGCCTCGGCCCGGTCCTGGCCATCGGCGTCGCCGTCACCATGCTCGTGATGGTGACGCTGCTGCCCGCTCTGCTGGTGATCTGCGGCCGCTGGGTCTTCTGGCCCAAGCGCCCTGCCTACCGCAGCGCCGAGCCCACCGCCAACGGCTTCTGGGCTCGCGTCGGCCGCGCGATCAGCCACCGCCCGCGCCGGGTCTGGATCACGACCACCGGTCTCCTGCTGCTGGCCTGCCTCGGCCTCTTCCGGCTCGACGCGTCCGGGCTCTCCACCGAGGACACCTACACGAAGGAGTTCGACTCCATCAAGGGCCAGGCGCTGCTCGCCGACCACGGCCTGGCCGACAACTCCAACACGATCCAGGTCGTCACCAACGCCGACCAGGCAGCCGACGTCGCGGCGTCGCTGGAGGGCGTCGAGGGCCTCGGCGCCCCGGGAGAGGTCCAGCCGATCTCCGACGGCCGGGTGTGGTTCGAGGCGACCGTCAACGCCGACATCTCCTCCACCACCGCGGCCGACATCGTGGAGTCCAGCCGCGAGGCCGTCCACGGGGTGACGGGTGCCGACGCGCTCGTCGGAGGCGGTGCCGCGTTCTACCTCGACACCAAGATCGCCTCCGAGCGGGACAGCTGGGTCATCATGCCGCTGGTGCTGGCAGTCGTGCTGCTGATCCTGATCGGGCTGCTGCGGGCCGTCGTCGCCCCCGTGATCCTCATCGCGACCGTGGTGCTGTCCTTCGGCGCCGCGCTGGGCATCTCGGCGCTGCTCTTCGAGTACGTCTTCGGCTTCGCCGGGTCCGACCCCGGGTTCCCGCTGTTCGCCTTCGTGTTCCTCGTGGCGCTGGGCATCGACTACAACATCTTCCTGATGACCCGGGTGAGGGAGGAGACCGTCACCTACGGCACCCGCAAGGGCTCGCTCATCGGCCTGGCGTCCACCGGAGGCGTCATCACCTCGGCCGGCATCGTCCTCGCCGCCACCTTCCTGGTGCTGGGCTCGCTGCCGCTGGTGTTCCTCGCCGAGCTGGGCGTGGCCGTGGCCCTCGGCGTCATGCTCGACACACTCGTCGTCCGGTCGGTCCTGGTCACGGCGCTCAACCTCGACCTGGGCGGCAAGATCTGGTGGCCGAGCAAGCTCGACTCAGCCGACATCCCGCTCACCGAGAGCGAGGCGGAGGCCCCGTTGGAGACGGTGCACTAACAGGGGTCAGGCGGAGGTCGCGAGGGTCAGGACCTCCGCGCCGTCCTCGGTGATGGCGATCGTGTGCTCGCTGTGCGCGGTCAGGCAGCCGGTGGCGCTGCGCAGCGTCCAGCCGTCGTCGTCGGTCACCAGCTCGTCGGTGTCGGCCATGATCCACGGCTCGAGCGCCAGCAGCAGGCCGGGGCGGAGCTTGTAGCCCCGGCCCGGTCGGCCGTCGTTGGACACGTGGGGGTCCTGGTGCATCGTCGTGCCGATGCCGTGGCCGCCGAACTGCATGTTGATCGGGTAGCCCGCGTCGCCCAGGACCGTGCCGATCGCGTGTGACAGGTCGCCGATCCGAGCGCCCGGGCCGGCGGCGGCGATGCCGGCGGCCAGCGCCCGCTCGGTGGTCTCGATCATCTCGACGCTCCCCGCCGGGCGGCTCTCCCCCACCACGAAGCTGATGGCCGAGTCGGCGGCGACCCCGTCGAGGCGGACCGCGAGGTCGAGGGTGAGCAGGTCGCCGTCGGCGAGGCGCTGGTCGCGCGGGCGCCCGTGCAGCACGGCGTCGTTGACCGCCGTGCAGACGTAGTGGCCGAACGGGCCCCGACCGAAGGACGGGGCGTAGTCGACGTAGCAGGACTCGGCGCCCGCCTCGCGGATCATCTCGGCCGTCCAGCGGTCGAGGTCGAGCAGGTTGGTGCCGACGTCGCTGCGCGAGCGCAGCGTCTGCAGGATGTCGCCGACGAGGGCGCCGGTGCGGCGGGCGCGGTCGACCTGGGCCGGGGTGAGGATCTCGATCATCGGGGCGCCATCATCTCAGTCCCAGCCTCGCACACTGCTTGCGCGTGTCACCGCTGCACAGGTCGTCGAGGGTGAGGATCCCCTCGGCCACCAGGACGGAGGTGAGGGTGTCGACGGTGACGTCGCGGTCGCTGTAGAGCCACGACTCCACCCCGTCGACGTCCTCGCCGCCCTCGACGGGCTCGTCGGCGAGGTAGGCCACGGCCAGGTCGGCGGCACGGTCGCTCATCGCTCCCGTCGGCACGTACGTCATCGTCTTCTCCTCGCCGCGGACGATGTCGCGGGCGGCCTCCACGTCCGAGCCCGTCTGGCGGGCCAGCGAGCCGCTCTCGAGGCCCACGAAGCGGTCCGAGCCGGGGACGAGCTCACCGAGCGAGATGACGGGCAGGTCGCCGCCGGCGAGGGTGTCGAGGTCGTCGGGGTCGACCGGCACCACGACCACCACGTCCGCCGAGGCGGCCTCCGCCTGGCGCGCCTGGCTCTTCTGGGTGGCGGCGTCGCCCTCGGCGTCGTACACCCGCACGCGGCACTCGTCGCAGGTCGACTCCACCCGGTCGGTGAGCCGGTCGAGGTCCACCACGCGGGACGAGGAGTCCCCGCCGTCGGCCACGAGCACCGCGATGGTCGGCTCGTCGCCGACGCAGCCCGACAGCAGCGGGGCGACGACGAGGGCAGCGGTGAGGAGTCTTGCGCGGAGCATCCGGAGGAGGTTATCGGCTCTGCCCTGCAGTGACCGCGCCGGCGGCGCCGCTCATCCGGCGAGCCGGGTGCCGACGCCGACGAGCGCGGTGCCGAGGGCGGCCACCGGGTCCACGAAAAGGGGCTCCAGCGCGATCTCCGCGGCACCGAGGAGCGAGGAGTCGGACCCGAGTCCCGGCAGGGTCAACGTCACCGACTCGAGGGGAGCCGGCAGCGCGCGGTTGGCGAGCCCGGCCTCCACCTCGGGGCCGACGAGCGCGTAGAGGGAGCGGAAGTAGCCCCCCAGCACCACCTGGCGGGGGTTGAAGACGTTGACGATGCTGGCCAGTCCGTGCCCGAGCGCCGTCCCGGTGGCACGGAGCGCCGGTGACGGCTCGCCGAACCCGTCGAGGACCTCGTCGAGCTGAGCCACCTTGTCGGTCGGGCAGTGGATGGCCTCGGCGATGGCGTGCGCCCCGACCTCGGTCTCCCAGCAGCCCCGGTTGCCGCAGTGGCACTCGCGCCCAGCCGGGTTGAAGCGGAGGTGGCCCACCTCGCCGGCGTACCCCCCGGCGCCCTCCAGCCGGACGCCCCCGGTGATGACGCCGGCGCCGACACCGACGTTGCCCGAGACGTAGATGAGGTCGTCCACCCCCACGGCCACCCCGCGGACGTGCTCGGCGAGCGCGCCGAGGTCGGCGTCGTTCGCGATCGACACCGGCACGTCGAGGCCGAGCGCGGCCAGGACGATGCCGCCGAACGAGACGTCGTGCCACTCGAGGTTCGGGGCGAGCCGGATCAGGCCGTCGCTGTTGCGCACGAGGCCGGGGACGCTGATCCCGATGCCGACCAGCTGCGCGGCGTCGGGGACCTCCTCCACGACGCAGCGGATCAGTCCGGCGACGGCGGCGCCGACCTGCCACGCCTCGCCGTCGCTGCGCACCGGCGCCTGCGCCCGCTGAAGCACGCGCCCACCGAGGCCGATGCGGGCCACGACCGCCCGGTCGACCCCGAGGTCCACCGCGATGACGAACGGGCCCTGCTCGGCGATGCGGACCCCGGCCGACGGTCGGCCGGCGCCCTGGCGCGGCGTCCCCTCGACCGGGAGCACCCGCTCGGTGATGCCGAGTGCCTCCAGCTCGTTGACGAGCGCGGCGATGGTGCTGCGGTTGAGCCCCATGAGGCCGGTCAGCTCGGCGCGCGAGATCTGACCGGCTCCATGGACGTGCCGCAGGACGGTCCCGAGGTTGTGGCGACGCGCGAGCTCCTGGTTGGTGCCCAGGCCCGGACGCCGGCGGGTGGTCATGTCGGGCCCTACACGCCGGCAGAGGAACGGCGACGGCGCGAGATGGCGTCCACGCTCGCAGCGAGCAGGAGGACCCCACCCGTGACGAGGAAGTTGATGTAGCTCGCCTGGTTGAGCAGGCCGAGGCCGTTGGGGATGGTCGCGATCACCAGACCGCCGATCACCGCGTCGATCGCCCGACCCCGGCCACCGAAGAGGCTGGTGCCGCCGATCACGGCCGCGCCGACGGCGTACAGCAGCTCGTTGCCGCCACCGGAGCCCGGCGAGACCTTGCCGGTGTACGACGCGGCGAGCAGGCCGCTGATGGCTGCCATCGAGGAGCAGATGATGAAGCCGGTGATCTTCACCCGGTTGACGTTGATGCCGGCCCGGCGAGCGGCCTCGGCGTTGCCGCCGACGGCGTAGAGGTGCCGGCCGAAGCGGGTGCGGCCGAGGATGAACGTCCAGAACAGCAGGAGCACGACCACGACCGGGAGCACCCACGGGATGCCGCTGATGTTGAACAGCGCCGGGTTGGGGGCGCGGTTGGCGCTGAGCAGGGCGGTGACGCCGAGCACGATCGCGCCGAGCACGACGATCCGGATGATCACCAGGCCCAGCGGCCGGTGGACCAGGCCCTTGGCGGAGAGGGTGCGGTAGCTCCACAGCGAGAGCGCGGCGTAGCCGACGACGATGAGGATCGCCGCTATCCAGCCTGCGGTCACCGGGACGTTCTTGATGGAGAGGCCGCGCAGCACCTCGTCGTTGAAGCGCAGCGAGCCGCCCGAGCCGATCAGCTTCAGCGGGATCGCCTGCAGGGCGAGGAAGAACGCGAGGGTCACCACGAAGGACGGGATCCCCAGGAAGGCGACCAGGGAGCCGATCGCGAGGCCGATCAGCGCTCCCGCGGCGACGCCGGTCAGGGTCGCGGCCCACCACGTCCAGTCGTAGTCGATGAGCATCAGCGCGATGATCGTCGCGCAGGCTCCGCCGGCCACACCGGCCGACAGGTCGATCTCGCCCAGCAGCAGGACGAAGACGATGCCCATCGCGAGCACGATGATCGAGCCGGCCTGGATGACCAGGTTGGCCATGTTGTAGGTCGTCAGGAAGCGGTCGTGCAGCGAGCTGAAGACGATGAACAGGAAGACGAGGCCGAGGATGGCGGGCAGGGAGCCCATGTCGCCACCGCGCAGGCGGTCGAGGTATTCGCGCGCCGAGTCCTTGATGGTCGCGGCCTGCGCGTTGTCGCTGTCGAAGCCCGTGGTCTCCCGGATCGGTGCCGGGCTGGGAACGGTGCCGGTGCCGCCCGCGGAGTCGGGGCTGGGGACGTCGGTGTCAGTCATGTCGTGCTCCTTCTCAGACGGACGCGGTGGCGGGGTTCTCGGAGATGCCGAGGTCGCCGGAGCGTCCGGCGGTGATGAGCTCGACGACCTGGCTGTGGTTGACGTCCTTCGCGGGGACGTCGGCGGCCACCCGGCCGAGGTAGAGCGCGGTGATCCGGTCGGCGACCTCGAAGACGTCGCCCATGTTGTGCGAGATCAGCACGACGCCGAGGCCGCGGTCCGCGAGGCGGCGGACGAGGTCGAGCACCTGGCGCGTCTGGGCGACGCCGAGGGCCGCGGTGGGCTCGTCGAGGAGGACGACCTTGGAGTTCCAGAGCACGGCCTTGGCGATCGCGACCGTCTGGCGCTGACCGCCCGAGAGGCTGGCGACGCTCTGGCGCACCGACTTCACGGTGCGCACGGAGAGGGACGCGAGGGTCTCGCGGGCGCGCGACTCCATGGTGATCTCGTCGAGGCCGACGCCCTTCTTCTCCTCGCGGCCGAGGAACATGTTCTGGACGATGTCGAGGTTGTCGCAGAGGGCGAGGTCCTGGTAGACGACCTCGACGCCGAGGTGGGCCACGTCACGCGGGCCGTGCACCTCGACCTTGTTGCCGTCGAAGAAGTAGTCACCGCTGTCGCGGCCGTAGATGCCGGCGATGATCTTGACGAGCGTGGACTTGCCGGCGCCGTTGTCGCCGACCAGGGCGGTGACCTGTCCGGGGTAGACGGCGAAGTCGACGTCGTGCAGCACGTGCACCACGCCGAAGCTCTTGTTGACGCCGCGCAGCTCGAGCAGCGGTTGAACCATGGTCCCACTTCCGATCAGCAGAATTTGTTGTGCGAGAGGACGGAGGACGACGCCCGGGCCGAATGGTCCGGCCCGGGCGTCGTCGTACCGCTGAGGGTCAGGCTGTCCCGATCGGGATCAGGAGATCCCGGCCTCGGTGCACAGGTCGGCGAACTTGCCGGTGCACACGTCCTCGGCCTTCTGGCCACCGTCGTCGATCACGTCTCCGACGTTGTCCTTGGTGATGGACTGCGGCTCGAGCAGGATCGAGGGGACCTCGCTGTCGTCGGAGGAGTCGACCGTGGTGCCGGTGGTCTCGGCCTCCTCGCCGTTGACCAGCGCGATGGCGGCGTCGGCCAGCGCACCGGCCTCCTGCGTGGCGGACTTGTAGACCGTCATGCACTGGGTGCCGGCGAGCACGTTCTGCAGGCCCTCGACGGTGGCGTCCTGGCCGGTGACCGGGACCTTGCCGGCCTGGCCGTTGCCCTCGAGGATGCTGATGGCCGCGCCACCGAGACCGTCGTTGGCGGCGAGCACGCCGTCGACCTTGCCGTCAGCAGCGGTGTAGAGCTGCTGGAAGATCGTGGCGGCCTCCTCGTTGTCCCAGTCCGGGACGGCCTGCTCACCGACGACGGTGTAGTTGCTCATCCCGTCGAGCACGCTGTGCGCACCCTCGGCGAAGAGCGTCGCGTTGTTGTCTGTGGGCGAGCCGTTGAGGAAGACGATGTTGGCCTTCTTGTCGCCGAGGCAGTCCGCGAGGCCCTGCCCCTGCAGCTCGCCGACGACGGTGTTGTCGAAGGAGACGTAGTACTCCGCCGAGCCGCCGAGGGTGAGGCGGTCGTAGTCGATCGTGGCGACGCCCTGGGACTTGGCCTTCTCCTGGATGGCCGCACCGGACTCGGAGTCGAGGTTCACGATCGCCAGGACCGTCACGCCGTTGCCGATCATCGTGTCGGCGATCTGCGTCATCCGCTCGGCGTCGCCCTCGGCGTTCTGGATGTCGTACTCGACGCCTGCCTCGTCGAAGGCCGCCTCGAGGGCGGGGCGGTCCGCGCTCTCCCAGCGCACCGAGGACTCGGTGTCGGGCAGGATCACGCCGATCTTGCCGGTGGCCTCCGAGCTGCTGCTGTCGCTCCCGCTGTCGCTGTCGTCGCTGCCGCTGTCGTCGCTGCCACAAGCGGTCAGTGCCATCGACAGGCCGAGCAGGGGGACGAGGACCAAACTGTGCTTCCGCTTCACGCGAACCGCCTCCTAGCGATCTGACGTACGTCGGCTACCGCCCAGCGCGGAGGCGCGTACATATGTTGTTCCACGCAACATATGAAGTGACCACCGTCACGTCCAGATCGCCGCGGCGGCTGTTGCCGGTTCGTTACCAAAACGGGCTCGTGGGGCTGCTGTGGACTGGACCACCAGTGAGCCCCGACGGCTAGCGTGGCGCCCATGACCGGCCTCGACGTGTCCGCCCCGCCCGTGCCGAGGTCCGAGGAGGTGCTCACCCCCGAGGCGCTCGCCTTCGTGGCCGACCTCGACGCCCAGTTCCACGAGCGTCGCGACGAGCTGCTCGCGGCCCGTCGGAGCCGGCGCGAAGAGATCGCCCGGACCGGCCGCCTCGACTTCCTGCCCGCGACCGCCGACGTGCGCGCAGGCGACTGGACGGTGGCGCCCGTGCCCGCGGACCTGCGCGACCGCCGCGTCGAGATCACCGGTCCCACCGACCCGAAGATGGCGATCAACGCCCTCAACTCAGGCGCGCGGGTGTGGCTCGCCGACCTCGAGGACGCCAACACCCCGCACTGGCGCAACGTCGTCGGCGGCCAGCTGACCCTGCGCGACGCCGTCCGAGGGCGCCTCGCCTTCACCTCGCCCGAGGGCAAGGAGTACGCCGTCGCCGACCCGGCGAGCACGCCGGTGGTCCTCCCCCGCCCCCGCGGCTGGCACTTCGACGAGGCCCACCTCACGGCCGACGGCCGCCCCGTGGTCGCGGCCCTGGTCGACTTCGGCCTGCACTTCTTCCACAACGCCCGCGAGCTGCTGGCCGCCGGGAGCGGGCCCTACTACTACCTGCCGAAGATGGAGTCGCACCTCGAGGCGCGTCTGTGGGACGACGTGTTCACCCACGCCGAGGCGGCGCTCGGGGTGCCGCACGGCTCGGTGCGGGCGACCGTCCTGATCGAGACCATCACCGCGGCCTTCGAGATGGACGAGATCCTCCACGAGCTGCGCGACCACGCGGCCGGGCTCAACGCCGGCCGCTGGGACTACCTGTTCAGCATCATCAAGAACTTCCGGGACGCGGGACCCGGCTTCACCCTGCCCGACCGCAACGCGGTGACCATGGCGGCGCCGATGATGACCGCCTACAGCGACCTGCTCGTGCAGACCTGCCACCGACGCGGCGCCTTCGCGATCGGCGGGATGGCTGCCTTCATCCCGAGCCGGCGCGACGCCGAGGTCAACGAGCGCGCCTTCGCCAAGGTGCGCGAGGACAAGACCCGCGAGGCCCGCGCCGGCTTCGACGGCTCGTGGGTGGCCCACCCCGACCTGGTGCCGCTGTGCGAGGAGGTCTTCGACGCCGTCCTCGACGAGCGGGACAACCAGCTCGACGTGCTCCGTGACGACGTGGCGGTCTCGGCCGCCGACCTGCTCGCCGTCGGTGAGACACCCGGTGAGCGCACCGAGGCGGGACTGCGCGGCAACGTGCGCATCGGCATGCAGTACCTCCACGCCTGGCTGTCGGGCAACGGCGCGGCAGGCATCGACAACCTCATGGAGGACGCTGCCACCGCCGAGATCTCCCGCTCGCAGGTGTGGCAGTGGGTCCACAACGGCGCCACCCTGGCCTCGGGCGAGGCGATCACGCGCGAGCTCGTCGAGCGGCTGGTCGCCGAGGAGCACGAGGCCCTCGGCGGTGCGGTCGACGACGACGCACGCCGGCTCTTCGTCGACTGCGCGCTGGGCGAGGACTTCCCCGACTTCCTCACCCTGCAGGCGTACGACGTCCTGCTGGCGCGGGGCGACTGACCGGCCGGACGAACCCGCCGGAGGCGACCTGGTCGCCACCGACCCACACGTCGGCGACGTCGGCGTCACCGGCGAGCGCGAACACCTTTCCGAGCGCCTCCTCCGGCGACCCGGCGTGCCGCAGCCCGATGTCGAGCGCGGTGCCGACCGGCGGCCGCACGCAGATCGCGTCGAACTGCTTGCCCGGGCTCAGGTCGCCGGTCACCTCGCCGAGGCCCAGCGCCGCCGCGCCCGCCGCGGTGCTGAGGTGCAGCAGGTGCCCCGCTGCCAGCGGCAGCCCGTCGGCGCCGAGCAGGTGCTGCAGGAAGTAGGCCTGCAGGCCCTCCTTGAAGATCGAGAACCCGGTGCCTGCGCCGACGTCGCTGCCGAGCGCGACGCGCACGCCCGCCGCGACGTGGCGCCGCAGCGAGAACATCCCCGAGCCGAGGGCGGCGTTGCTCGTCGGGCAGTAGGCCACCGCGGTGCCCCGCGCCGCCAGCACGTCGAGCTCGGCGTCGGTCGGGTGGACGTTGTGCGCCAGCACCGAGCAGCCACCCAGCAGCCCGTGGTGGTCGTAGGTGTCGACGTAGTGGTCCCGGTGCGGGAACTGGTCGGCGACCGTGGCGACCTCGGCGTTGTTCTCGTTCACGTGGGAGGTGAAGCAGGCGCCGTCGACCGCGGCCAGGACGTCGGCGCACGCTGCGAGGATCGCGTCGGAGGCCGAGAGCGCGAAGCGCGGCGTGACGGCGTAGCGGAGCCGGCCGCGGCCGTGCCAGTCCCCGGCCAGCCGGACGGCCTCGTCGTGGGAGCGCTCGGGCGTGGTGAGCAACGGCTCGGGCAGCACGCGGTCGCTGACCACGAGCCCGCTGGTCATCCGCAGGCCGAACCGCTCGGCCTCGGCGAAGAGGGCGTCCATCGCCGGCGCGAAGTGCGACCCGAAGACCAGCGACGTCGTCGTCCCCGCGGCGACGAGACCGGCCACGAGCTCACCGGCCACCGTGGCGGCGTACGACGTCGAGGCGAGGCGCTCCTCTTCCGGCAGGGCGCACCGCTCGAGCCACTCGAGCAGCGGCATGCCGAGGGCACCGATCACCCGCACCTGGGGGAAGTGGACGTGGGTGTCGACCAGCCCGGGCAGCAGCAGGCCGGACCGGAGGTCGATGACGGGCGCGTCGGGGCGTGAGGCGGCCACCGAGGCGAACGGGCCGCGGTCGGTGATCACACCGTCGTCGGAGACGGCGAGCCCGAGGTCGTCGTCGTAGCGGAAGGCCGGGCCGCTCGTGGTGAACGGGTCCTCGGGAGCGTCGTACGCGCGGGCCCGGTAGACGACGCGTGCGTCGCTGGTCGGGGCGATCGTCATGCGTCGGTCCGCGCCCGGTCGGCGGCCAGGAGGTCCATCAGCTCGGCGGCCACCGAGACGGCGATCGCGGCCGGCGGCTTGGAGGAGGGACCGGGCAACCCGATGGGACACCGGATGCGGTCGATCGTGGCCCCGTCGTGACCCTCCACCGCGAGGCCGGTGCGGAAGCGGGCCCACTTGGCGGTCGAGCCGATCAGCCCGACCGACCCGAGGTGGGTGCAGCGCAGGGCGGCGTCGCAGAGGGCGAAGTCCTCGGCGTGGTCGTGGGTCATCACGAGGACGTGGGTGCCGGCCGGGACCGCCCCGAGCGCCAGCTCGGGGACCGGCGAGTGGTGGACCCGCACCCGCGCCTCCCCGTCGGCCGGCAACGCCAGGCGCTCGTCGGCGAGCAGGCCCGGGCGGGAGTCGACGAGGTGGAGGTCGACGTCGTGGGCCGCCAGGATCCGCGCGAGCTGGAGCCCGACGTGGCCGACGCCGAAGATCGCCACGGACCCCACCACCGGCAGCGGCTCGAGCAGCAGGGTGACCTCGCCGCCGCAGCACTGGCGACCGTGGTCGGTGCGCGCCTTGTCGGTGAGGCCGAGGACGAGCTGCTCCGGGGCGTCGGTCCCGTCGTCGAGCATCGCGCGGGCGCGGGCGAGCGCCGTCTCCTCGAGGTTGCCGCCCCCGACGCTGCCCCACGACGCCGTCGCAGACACCACCATCTTGGCGCCGGCGTCACGGGGAGCGTGCCCGCGGACGTCGGCGATCGTGACCAGCACCCCGGCGAGCCGCTGCTCCCGCAGCCTCTCGACCGCTCCCAGCCAGTGCACGTCAGGCCTCCCCCGCCGCGCGGGCCGCCTGCTCGGACCGGGGGTGGAGGGCCGGCGCCGCCGGGTCCGGCCGGTCGGGCTGTACACCTGGCAGGCCCTCGACGACGCGGTCGGGGGCCGCGCCCCGGGCGCGCTCCGCCGCCCAGAAGACCGCCTCGGGCGTGGCCGGGGAGGCGAGCTCGACGCTGGCGCCCTCCGGTCCGAAGGCCCCGACCGCCTCGCGCAACGCCTCACGCACCGCGAACGCCAGCATGAGCGGAGGCTCACCGACCGCCTTCGAGCCGTAGACCGCGCCGTCCTCGTGCGCGTGCTCGAGCAGGGCGACGTGGAGCTCATCGGGCAGCTCGCCCAGGCTCGGGAGCTTGTAGGTGCTGGCGGACTGCGTGGTGAGCCGGCCGCGCGCGGGACCGTCGGACTCGTCCCAGCGCAGGTCCTCCATCGTCAGCCAGCCCACTCCCTGCACGAAGCCGCCCTCGACCTGGCCGAGGTCGACGAGCGGGGACAGGCTGTCGCCGACGTCGTGCACGATGTCGACCCGCCGGGTGCGGTGGGCGCCGGTGAAGCCGTCGACCTCGACCTCAGCCGCAGCGACGCCGTAGGCGAAGTACTTGAACGGGTGGCCGCTCATCTGCGTGGAGTCCCAGTGGATGCCCTCGGTGCGGTAGAAGCCGGCCGCCCACAGCTGCACCCGGCTGAAGTAGGCCTCGCGGACCAGCTCCTCCCACGCCAGGCCGCGCCCCGCGTCGACCTCGCGCAGGCGCGCCAGGACCTGCTCGCAGGCGTCCTTGACCGCGCCGCCGTTGAGGTCGCTGCTGGAGCTCGCCGCGGTCGCGGACGTGTTGGGCACCTTGTCGGTGCGGGTGGGTGCCACACGGACCTTCGCGAGGGGTACGCCGAGGGTGGTGGCCGCGACCTGGAGCATCTTCGTGTGCAGCCCCTGGCCCATCTCGGTGCCACCGTGGTTGATCAGCACCGACCCGTCCTTGTAGACGTGCACCAGTGCACCGGCCTGGTTGAAGGCCGTGAAGTTGAAGGAGATGCCGAACTTCACCGGCGTCACCGCGAGGCCGCGCTTGCGGTGCGCGTGAGCGGCGTTGAAGGCCGCCACCTCCGCACGACGGCGTACGACGTCGCCGCTGGCGAGCACCTGCTCCCACGCGGCGGCCAGTCGCTCGGGGTGGCGGACCACCTGCCCGTAGGGGGTGGCCTGGCCGTCCACGTAGAAGTTGCGCCGGCGCAGGTCGACCGGGTCGATCCCGAGCAGCGGGGCACAGCGGCCGAGGATGTCCTCGACCACCAGCATCCCCTGCGGTCCGCCGAAGCCGCGGAACGCGGTCTGGGACGTCTTGTGGGTGCGCGCCACCCGGCCGTGGACGAGCACGTGCGGGATCCAGTAGGCGTTGTCGACGTGGCACAGCGCCCTCGCCAGCACCGGCTCGCTGAGGTCGAGGCTCCAGCCCCCGTCGGAGGTCAGCGTCGCCTCGAGCGCGGTCAGCCGTCCGTCGTCGTCGAAGCCGACCCGCCACTGCGCGTGGAAGCCGTGCCGCTTGCCGGTCATCGTCATGTCGTGGGTGCGGCTCAGGCGCAGGCGCACGGGTCGGCCGGTGAGGACGGCACCCAGCGCGGCGACGGCCGCGAAGCCGTGCGGCTGCATCTCCTTGCCGCCGAAGCCTCCGCCCATCCGCAGGCACTGCACGGTCACGTGGTGGCTGTCGAGGCCGAGCACGTGGGCCACGATCTCCTGCGTCTCGCTCGGGTGCTGCGTGCTGCTCTGCACGAACACCTGGCCACCCTCGTCGACGAGGGTGAGCGAGGCATGGGTCTCGAGGTAGAAGTGCTCCTGGCCCGCCATCTCCGTGACGCCGCTGAAGACGTGGGTCGCCCCCGCCAGGCCCGCCTCGACGTCGCCCCGGGCCACGACGGGTCGGCCGCCCTGGAAGTGCTCGGCGTCGATCGCCTCGGTCAGCGACACGATCGCGGGGAGCGGCTCGTAGTCGACCTCGACCGCGGCCGCGCCGACGCGGGCGGCCTCGAGGGTGTCGCCCAGGACCCAGCAGACGGCGTGCCCGACGAACATCACGACGTCGGGGAACAGCGGCTCGTCGTGCTTCACGCCCGCGTCGTTGGTGCCGGGCACGTCCTCGGCGGTCAGCACCCGGACGACTCCCGGGACGGTCAGGGCCGCGGAGGTGTCGACCCGGGTGACCCGGGCGTGCGGGTGGGGCGAGCAGACCGGATGGGCGTGCAGGACGTGGGGCGTGCGGTGCACCAGGTCGTCGGTGTAGAGCGCGTGGCCGGTGACGTGCAGGGCCGCGCTCTCGTGGGGCAGGGCGAGGCCGACGACCGCGTCGTCGGGGCGCTCGGACAGGTGGCTCACGCCGACCCCTCCTCGTCCCGCGCCTCGTCCCGCGCCTCGTCCCACGCCTCGTCCCACCAGGCCCTCAGGGCGTTGCCCAGCATCGCCGAGCGGTAGGCCGCACTGGCACGCTGGTCGTCGATCGGCGTGCCCTCCCCCGCGAGCACGGAGGAGGCCGCCTCGACCGTCTCCTGCGTCCACGGCCGTCCCTCGAGGGCAGCCTCGGTGGCACGGGCGCGCAGGGGCGTGGCGGCGACGCCGCCGAGGCCGATGCGGGCCCTCACGACCGTGCCGTCGACGACGTCGAGGGCGGCCGCGACGGCGACGCTGGAGATGTCGTCGTAGCGCCGCTTGGCGACCTTGCGGAACGTGGTGTGTGCGGCGAGTGGGGTCGGCACCCGGACGGCCCGGACGAGCTCCGCGGGCCGCAGCACGGTCGTGCGGTAGCCGGTGAAGAAGTCGGCCAGCGCGACCTCCCGGTCACCGGTGGTCGAGGCGAGCAGCAGCGTCGCGTCGAGGGCGAGCAGGGCGGGCGCGAGGTCACCGATCGGCGACGCCGTCGCGAGGTTGCCGCCGATCGTGGCGCCGTTGCGGATCAGCGGCGAGGCGAAGAGCGGCCAGACCTCCGCGAGCAGCGGCACGGTGTCGCCGAGCGCCGCCTCGACCTCGCTCAGGGTCAGCGCGGCACCGATCTCGACCGGGCCGTCGGTCGAGATCCCGCGCAGCTCCGGCAGCCGGTCGACAGCGACGACGTACGCCGCTCGGCGACCGCGCAGGTTGGCCTCCACGCCCCAGTCGGTCGACCCGGCGACGACCACGGCGTCGGGGTGGTCGGCCAGGAGCGTGAGCGCATCGGCGAGGTCGGCGGGACGGGCGAACCCGTCGACCCGGGTCGCCACCGCCGCGGGCGCGGGGTTCGCCTGCCGCTCGGCCAGAGGGTCCGCGGGTGCGGGACCACCGAGGGCGCGGGCCGCGTCGCGGATCGGGCGGTAGCCGGTGCATCGGCAGAGGTTGCCGGCGATCGCATGCAGGTCGAACCCGTCGGCCCCTGCCTCGCGGTCGGGCCGGTAGTACTCCGCCGCCATCGAGCAGGCGAACCCTGGCGTGCAGTAGCCGCACTGGGAGCCGCCAGCGGCGGCGAGCCCGGCCTGGACCGGGTGCAGCTGCTCGGGCGTGCCGAGCCCCTCCGCGGTGACGACCTCCTGCCCGTCGAGCGCGAGGGCCGGCACCAGGCAGGCGTTGACCGGCGTCCAGCGGCTGCCGGCCCCCTCGGGGCGGGCGACCATCACGGCGCAGGCGCCGCACTCGCCCTCCGCACAGCCCTCCTTGGCGCCTGTGAGACCGAGGCCGCGCAGGAAGTCGAGCGCGTTGGTGTGGATGGGCGTCCCGGCGAGCGGGCGCGGCTGCCCGTTGACGGTGACCTGCGGATCCGGCACGTGCTCTCCCCTCGGGCAGCGCTGACGTCGCATGGTTCAGGGAGTCACGGGTCGCCGGTTGTCCATGCCGAACGACGACCTGCCACCGCCCATCCTACGTGAGCCGGGTCACATCGTCAGTCAGATCGGGCCCGACGTCGGGTGCAGCCGCGGGTGCCGGTTGACGTCCTTGTAGAGCAGGTAGCGGAAACGGCCGGGCCCGCCGGCGTAGCAGGCCTGGGGGCAGAAGGCGCGCAGCCACATGAAGTCGCCCGCCTCCACCTCGACCCAGTCCTGGTTGAGCAGGTAGACCGCCTTGCCCTCGAGGACGTAGAGGCCGTGCTCCATCACGTGGGTCTCCGGGAACGGGATCGCTCCCCCGGGCTCGAAGCCGACGATGTTGACGTGCATGTCGTGCCGCACGTCGAGCGGGTCGACGAAGCGCTGGGTGCCCCACGCGCCGTCGGTGTCGGGCATCGGCTCGGCCGCGACGTCGTCCTCGTGCACGACGAACGGCTCGGGCACCTCGATGCCGTCGACCCGCTCGTAGGCCTTGCGGATCCAGTGGAAGGTCAGCGGCTCGGCATCGGCCCCGTCGCTGCGCAGCGTCCAGGTCGTTCCGGGCGGCACGAACGCGTAGCTGCCGGGCTCGAGCCCGTGGGTCTCGTCACCGACGGTCAGCGTGGCCCGCCCGCCCACGACGAAGAGCACGGACTCCGCGTCGGGGTCGTCGTCGGGCCGCTCGGTCCCGCCACCGGGCGCCACCTCCACGACGTACCACGAGAAGGTCTCGGCGAAGCCGGACAGCGGCCGGGCGATCACCCAGAGCCGGGTGTCGTCCCAGTGCGGCAGGCGGCTGGCGACGATGTCGGTCATGGTGCCGCGCGGGAGCACGGCGTACGCCTCGGTGAAGACCGCCCGACCGGACTGGCCGGTGGTCAGGTCGGTCTGCGGCGGCAGCCCGCCCCTCGGGACCCAGTACGTCATCGCGCCACCCCTCTCCTCATCCCTCGCCCCAGCAGCCGGCCGCGCGGCGGGCCCGACAGGTCGACAGGTCGTCCGCGCAGCCAGGTCGCGCGCACGGTGCCGGTGAGCGTACGCCCGGCGTAGGGCGTGACCGGGTTCTTGTGGTGCAGCGCCGCCGCGTCGACGACCCACTCCTGGTCGGGCGCGAAGACGCACAGGTCCGCGTCGGCGCCCACGGCGATCTCGCCCTTGCCGGACAGCCCCACCCGGCGGGCCGGGGCGGTGGCCATCCAGCGCACCACCTCGGCGAGGGGCACGCCGCGCTCGCGGGCGCCCGTCCAGACGACCGGCAGGCCCAGCTGGAGCGAGGCGATCCCACCCCAGGCGTCGGCGAAGTCGCCGGTCTCCTGGCGCTTGAGGTCGACGGTGCACGGCGAGTGGTCGGTGACGACGAGGTCGATGTCGCCCGCGACGAGCGCCCGCCAGAGGGCGTCGCGATTGGTCGCGTCGCGGATCGGCGGGCAGCACTTGAGCGCGGTGGCGCCGTCGGCGATCGTCGCCGCGTCGAAGTGCAGGTAGTGCGGGCAGGTCTCCACGCTCACGTCGACACCGTCGGCCCGGGCGGCCCGCAGCGCCGGCACGGCGCCCGAGGCGCTGAGGTGCACGACGTGGGCGCGAGCACCCGTGCGCCGGGCGGTGTCGATGACGAGCGCGATCGCCTGCTCCTCCGCGGCGTCCGGCCGGCTGTCCAGGAAGCCGCGGTAGGCCGCACCGTGGGCGCACTCCGTGATCTCGTCGGCGTCCTCGGCGTGCACGACCATGAGGGAGCCGATCCGCGCGACCTCGGCCATCGCGTCGGCGAGCTCGGCCGGCGCGAGGTGGGGGAACTCCTCCACGCCGGAGTCGAGCAGGAAGCACTTGAAGCCGAAGACCCCGGCGTCGTCGAGCGGCGCCAGGTCGGCGACGTTGCCCGGGACCGCGCCACCCCAGAAGCCGACGTCGACCCAGGCCTGGTCGGCCGCGACCGCCCGCTTCGCGTCCAGCGCCGCGACCGTGGTGGTCGGCGGGATGCTGTTGAGCGGCATGTCGACGATCGTCGTGACACCCCCGGCAGCCGCGGCGCGGGTCGCGCTGGCGAAGCCCTCCCAGTCGGTGCGACCCGGCTCGTTGACGTGGACGTGCGTGTCCACGAGTCCCGGCAGCAGCACCTCGTCGTCGGCCAGCTCGACGACCTCTGCACCCGCGGCGGCGGCGTCGTACGCACCGACGGCGACGACGAGCCCGTCGCGGAGACGGACGGAGGCCGGCCGCTCGGCACCGCCGATGACCGCGCGGCCGGCCCGCACGAGGGTCTCCGGCGCGGTCTCCTGGGCCATGCTCAGCTGCCTCGATAGGTCGAGTAGCCGAAGGGGCTCAGCAGCAGCGGCACGTGGTAGTGCTCGTCGTCCCCGACGGCGAAGGTGACGACGACCTCGGGGTAGAAGGCAGCGATCCCCTGCGCGGCGAACCACGCGCTGGTGTCGAAGCGCAGGACGTGGTCCTCCACCGCCAGGTCCGCGGCGAGGTCCCCGATCCGCCCGTCGTCGTCGGTGAGTCCCTCGGCGAGGACGCTGCCGTCGGCCGACTCCAGGGTGATCCGCAGGCCCGCGGCCGGGCGACCGCTCGCCGTGTCGAGGACATGGGTGCTCAGCGATGCCATCAGGACAACGCCTCCTTCATTCGCAGGACCGCGATCTGGGTCAGCTGGTCGATCGTCGCAGCGCGCTCGAGCTCGTCGCTGTTGTCGAGGCGCTGCTGCAGGTGCTCGAGGATGTCGGTGCCGCTGCGGCCCGCGGCCCGGACGATGAACACCCGGCCGAAGCGGTCCTCGTAGACCCGGTTGCCCTCCTCGAGGCGACGGGCCAGGTCGGCGTCGTCCCGGTCGACGCCGGACTGCTCGCGCGTGGAGTGGGCAGCGTCGTGCCGGTCCGCGTCGGCGCGCTCGCCGATGCGCGGGTGCCGCGCGAGCGCCTGCTCGAGCTCCTCGTCGGAGATGGCAGCCGACGCCACGACCATGGCGGCCTCGACCTCGCCGAGGGTGTCGTACGGCCGGCCGGCCAGCACCCGGTCGGCCCACTGCGGTGCATCGAGGCAGGTGAGCAGCAGCCGGCGGGCGTCCTCGTCGGTCGCGCCGTTGAAGCGTGGAAGGTTCACGCCGTCCCCTCCCGCACGACCTCGGCCTCGATCAGCCCGTAGGGGCGGTCGGCCGCGATGAAGACCTCGCCCGGGTTGTCCAGCCCGAACGGTTCGAGGTCGACCAGGAAGTGGTGCTTGTTGGGGGCCGAGAAGGCGATCCGGGTGATGTCCTCGTGGGCGGTGAGCACGGCCCGACCCATCGCGTAGAGCGTCTCCTGCAGGGCCCTGCTGTAGGTCGTCGCGAAGGTCTCGAGCAGGAGCGCCCGCACGGACTCGTACGTCGTGCTCCAGTCGGGTCGCGCGCCGTCCCGGTGGTGCCAGTCCACGCGGAGCGCGGTCGCGAGGATGCGGTCGTCGGCGTCGGGGAGCGTCGTGTACTCGTCGCGGAGGAAGCCCTTGAACTCCGAGCCGGTGGACTTCAGCACCACCAGATCCTTGAGCCCGGAGGTGACCGACGGGCCCGCCGATGTCACCTCGACCACCGCGGTGCGCACCTCGCCGCCGCGGCGCACGAACGCGTGGTCGTGGCCGAAGCCGTTGACCGGGATCCGGTCCCACGCGTACTCCTCGACCTGCACCACGGCGCCCTTCGCAGCCGGCGTGGCCTCGAGCAGGCGGGTGCCGAGCGCGATCGCGTAGTCCTCGGGCGACGCGACGCCGTGCCGCTTGGCGAACGCGAAGACCGTGTTCTTCTGGGTGTCGGTCGGCAGCACCTGCGACTGGTCGCCGTCGGTGTGCGCGGCGGCGAAGTCGCCGTACAGCGAGGTCGACACGTTGAGGTCGTGGATCTCGTGGCGCGTCGTGTCGCGCACGATGCGAACGACGCGCGACTCCGCCTTGCCGTAGCGATTCGGTCCCAGCACGATCCCCGTGCCCTCTCGCGTGCTCATCAGCCACTGCCTCCTGTCTCCTTGGCGCGGTGCGCCAGCCCGGCGAGCCGGTGTGCGTCCAACCCGGTTCCCTCGCTCACCTCGGTCTGCGACAGGGCGCCGCAGTCGATCCCGCGCAGCAGGAAGTCGGCGAGCGCACGGGCGGTCGCCGGCTCGTCGAGGACGCCGGAGTCCCGGCGCTCGACATAGGTGCGCAGCCGGCCCGCCGCGGACGCGAGCCCGTCGCGGTAGAACCCGAACGTCGCCGCGAAGCGCGTCGGCAGCTGGGCCGGGTGGAGGTCCCACCCCTGGTAGTAGCCGCGCGCGAGCGAGCGGCGGACCAGTCGCAGGTGGTTGGCCCACGCAGCGGCGACCTCGTCCGGCGTGCCGACCGGCAGCACGTTGGTGGAGCCGTCGGAGAGGCGTACGCCGGTGCCGGCCGCCGCGGCCTGCATGACCGCCTTGGCGTGGTCGGCCACGGGGTGCTCGAGGCTCTGGTGCGCCGCGGCGATGCCGCAGAAGGCCGAATAGTCGTAGGTGCCGTAGTGCAGGCCGGTGCAGCGGCCGCCGGACGCGTGCACCATGCGGGCCACGAGGGCGCTGCCGTCCGGGCCGAGGATCGACTGCGGCGTCTCGACCTGGATCTCGAAGCGCAGCGCGCCGTCGTCGAGGCCCAGCCCACTCTCGAGCCGCGCGGCGACGTGGACCAGCGCCTCCACCTGCTCGACCGCGGTCACCTTGGGCAGCGTGACGACGAAGGTGTCCGGCAGCGGGCCGTCCTCGACGAGCCCGGCCAGGAAGAGCGTGAGGGTGCGCAGGCCGCGGCTGCGGGTGGGCGCCTCGAACCCCTTGAACCGGATGCCGGTGAAGGGCGCGGCGGTCCCGGCGTCGAGGGCGGCGCGCAACCCGGACGCCGCGCGTCGTACGTCGCCGTCCTCCTCCTCGTCAGACCGGGTGCCGTAGCCGTCCTCGAAGTCGATGCGCAGGTCCTCCACGGGCTCGCGCGCGAGCTTCTCGCGGACCCGCGCCAGCAGATCGCCGTCGTCGTCGAGCAGTCGGAGCAGCAGGCCCTCGTGCTCATCTGTCACGGCCAGGGCCGCGGCGCCGTGGTCGGCGACCAGCCCCGCGTGGAACCGGTCGGCCGGGACGTACACCGTGTGGACGGGCTGGCGTCCCGCGCGCTCGCCGGGGTAGTGATGTGCGAGCGCGACGTCGACGTCCGCAAGGCGCTCGTCGAGCTCGTCGACGAGCCCTGCGAGGTCGAGACCGGCCCCGTGGCGCTCCATGCCCGGCACCCTAGTCCGACGGCGGCGGTACAGACCGGTACTCGATCGGTACATCGCGTGTTGACCGCCCCGAACGGCGCGCGCACCGTGTAGAGGTGGGTATCTCCGTCCTCGGACCGCTCACCGTCGATGACTCGGCAGCACGGATGGGTCCCCGGGAATCACTGGTCCTCGCCGCGCTAGCGATCAGCGTCGGCGACGTCGTCAGCGCCGACCGGCTGGCCGACGCGGTGTGGGGGGACACGCCCCCGGCGTCCTGGCGCAAGAACCTGCAGACCTGCATCGTCCGGCTCCGCAAGAGCCTGGGCGCGGAAGCGATCGAGACCGTCGGTCACGGCTACCGGCTCACCGTCCCGGCCGACGTCGTGGACGCTCGGCGCTTCGAGGCCCTGGTGGCTCGGGGCAAGGAGCTGGCGATGCTCGGTGAGCACGAGCGGGCGGCGTACACCCTCGGGCAGGCCCTCGCCCTGTGGCGCGGACGCCCGCTGGAGGAGCTCGAGGACTGGGAGCCCGGGACCCTGGAGGCCGCCCGGCTGACCGACCTGCGACTCGACGCCCAGGAGTGGTGGCTGGAGGGCATGGTCGAGGCCGGCCGCTACCGCGACGTCCTCACCGAGGCCCGGGCGCTGGTCGAGGCGGCGCCGCTGCGGGAGCGTCGTTGGGAGCTGCTGGCCCTGGCCCAGTACCGGTCGGGCCGCCAGGGCGAGGCCCTCAAGACCATCAACGACGTGCGCCGCCGGCTGGCGGACGACCTCGGGCTCGACCCCGGCTCCCAGCTCAGCGCGCTCGAGGACTCGATCCTGCGACAGGACCCCTCCCTCGAGCTCGCTCCGGTCGCCAGTTCGAGCAGCGCGGACTGCCCCTGGCTGGGGCTGATGCCGTACGACGTCGGCGACGAGGAGGGGTTCTTCGGGCGCGACCGCGATGTCGCCGCGGCGCTGGACCGGCTCGACGCGGAGGGCGTGCTGGTCGTCATCGGACCGTCCGGCAGCGGCAAGTCGTCACTCGTCCGCGCCGGCATCGTGGCCACCCTCAAGCGTCGCGGTCAGGACGCAGACGTGATCACGCCCGGCGTCCACCCGGTCGGATCGTTGCCGACACCACGCCAAGGAGGAGCGCAGCGCGCGCTCGTCGTCGACCAGGCGGAGGAGGTCTTCTCCCTTTGTCCCGACCCCGTGGAGCGGGACCGCTTCCTCCAGGTGCTCGCCGACTGGCAGGTCGCGGGCGCCCCGCTGGTGCTGGCGCTGCGGGCGGACCGAATGGGCGATGTCTCCGCCCACCCGTCCCTGGCGCGCGTCGTGGAACGCGGCCTCTACGTGCTGGCCGCGATGACGCCGGACGAGCTGCGCGCGGCGATCGACGGCCCCGCACGCCAGGCCGGTCTGCTGGTGGAGCCGGGACTCGCGGACCTGCTGGTCCGCGAGGTCGAGGGGGAGCCCGGCGCCCTGCCCCTCCTCTCGCACGTGCTGCGCGAGGCCTGGCTCCGGCGCGAGGGGCGCACCCTCACCGTCGCCGGTTACACCGCCTCAGGCGGGATCCGTGGCGCGATCGCGCAGTCGGCCGAGACGCTGTACACCGACCTCGACCCCGACCAGCGACCTGCCCTCCACGACCTGCTGCTGCGACTGGTCCATCCGGGCGCTGAGGGCGAGCCCGTGCGCGCACGGGTCCCGCGCCGCCAGGTCGTGACCGACCCGTCGAACGACGAGCTCGTCGACCTCCTCGTCGGATCGCGGCTGGTGACGAGCGACGACGGCGTCGTCGAGATCGCGCACGAAGCACTGGCCCGGGCGTGGCCGCGGCTGCGCGGCTGGCTCGAGGACGACGTCGAGGGCCAGCGGATCATGCACCACCTGTCCGCGACGGCCGACACCTGGAACGCGCTGGGCCGGCCACCGAGCGAGCTCTACCGGGGCGTCCGGCTGGCGCACGCGCTGGAGTGGGACGAGCGTCCCCACCCCGAGCTCACGACGACCGAGCGGTCGTTCCTCGACGCCAGCCGTGAGCTGGCGGAGGCCGAGGAACGCGCGGCCGCGGACACCGCGAGGCGCCAGGCCCGGATGATCCGGCGCCTCCGGCTCGTCCTGGGCGGAGCCCTCGTGCTGCTGCTGGCCGCCCTCGCGGCCGGCGCCTTCGCCGCCCGCCAGCAGTCCGTCGCACAGGGCAATGCACGTGACGCCGTCCGGGCCCAGACCAGCTCCGACGCCCGTCGCGCGGGTGCTCGCGCGCTCTCGGTCGACAACGTGGACACGTCGCTGCTGCTGGCGGTCGCCGGGGTGCGGCTCGACGACTCCGAGGCCACCCGGGCAAACCTCCAGGACGTCCTGACGAAGCGGCCGCAGCTCGTGGAGTCGACCCCGTGGGAGGGAGCGCCCGTGACGGGCCTCGAGCTGTCGCCCGATGGCGAGCGCCTCGCCGTCTATGACCACGAAGGGAGGGTCGACCTGGTCGACCCCGACGACTGGCGGCAGCTGGCGACGTTCAGGGCCCCCGAGTCACCCCTGTCCCGTGACCGCATCGCACCGATGGCGTTCTCCCCGGACGGCGACACGCTCGTCGTCGGGATGCCCCTGCTCGCGCCGGATCCGGTGCGCCTGCTCGACGGGAGGACGCTCGAGCCGATCGAGACCCAGCTGCCCGGGCTCTCTCCCGACGGAGCCAAGGTGCTCGACCGTCCGGTCGACCTCGCGTGGAGTGCGGACGGGAGCACCGTGGCTGCCGTCGTGCAGCGGCTCTTCCTCAGGGACGAGATCGGCGGTACCCCGTACTGGGACTCCACCGTGCACCACCTGCTGGTCTGGCGGTTGGGACCGGAACCTCGTCTCGTGCTCCGGCACACCGTCCCGGGCCGCACGGAGCAGAGGCGAGACCGGAACCTGCTCGCCCTGAGCGCCGACGGCTCGACGGCGTGGCTGAGCCAGCCGCTCACGGCGTACGACACCAGCACTGGCGAGGCCAGGCTCCGGACAGAGCGCGACATCTTCGCCATGGACCTCGCACCGGACGGGAGGACCCTCGCGGTGGCCGCGGCGAACGCCGACCCCGACGAGGTGTCGCTGCTCGACTCGCGCACGGGGGCCGTGCTCGACCGGTTGCGCGGGCACCGCACCAACGTGATCGGTGTCGAGTTCTCGCCCGACGGTCGTCGGATCGCGACCTCCGGACAGGACGGCGAGGGAGTTGTGTGGGACCTTGAAGGCACAGAGGTCGAGCGTCTCGACCTCGCGGACTACGGCGTCCTGGGGCTCGCGTTCTCGTCCGACGGCGGGCTCCTCTACACCGCAGGTGGGGACGAAGCCATCCGGGTGTGGGACCTCGACGGCGAGGGGCGGTTCCTGGCACGCACGCGCGCACCTGACGAGTTCGGCTTCGGATGGGTCCTGCCGTCGCGCGACGGTCAGTACACCGCTCACTCGGACGTCGACCACGGCCTGAGATTCTTCGACGCAGCCAGCGGAAAGCCGACTCCGTGGGTCGAGCCCGCCCGGCCCGACTGCTGCGCGGGCGGGGCCTTCAACAAGGACGCGAGCCTGTTCGCAGGCAGCTGGGGTGGTCGGATCTGGCTCTTCCACCCAGCCACCGGCGAGGTCGTGCGGAGCAACACCGGACACCGCTGGCGGGAGTTCATCGTCGATCTGACCTGGACACCGGACGAGAAGCAGATCGTCCTCACCGACGAGAGCGGCGACATGGTGCTCCTGGACGCCCAGACCCTTGCGCCGGCGGGAGAGCCTGTCCACCTCGGCGAGTCGGCCTACGGCGTTCAGCCCGGTCCGGACAACCACTCGGCCTTCGCGCTCGTGAGCGACACCCCTCCCGAGGTCTCGGGGTCGTTCGAGTGGGGAGGGGGGCTGAGCGAGTGGGTCTTCATCGACCTCGAGACCGGCCGGGTCGACCGTGACCAGGTGGGATTCGAGATCATGACGATGGCCGTCTCCCCGGACCACACGCGGCTGGCCGTGGGTGGGGTGAACGGCGAGGTGGCTCTGGTGGAGGTGGCCACTGGTGAGCTCGTCCGCCCGGCACTCAAGGGCCACGGCGTGCCGACCACCTGGATCGCGTGGTCAGCTGACGGCAAGCGCTTCGCCACGACGGGATGGGACGGAACGGTGGTGCTGTGGGACGGAGTGGAGGGCGTGACCATGGGAAGCGTGCTCATGCCGGAGCAGCTGATCACCAACGTGGCCTTCCTGCCCGACGACGAGACGCTGCTGCTCACCCCGTACACCGACAGCTTCTATCACTGGAACACGAGCGCCGACCACGCCATCGAGTTCGCTTGCCGTGCCTCGGCGGGAGATCTCGACGAGGTGGAGTGGGAGTCGTGGTTCGGCACCCGGCCCCACCAGGAGACGTGCCCCGAGGGTGAGACTCAGTGACTCAGTGACTCGGTGGCCGCTTCCGCTGGGGTCCGGGCCGGGTCGGGTCGTCGTCGGGCCGGTCGAACTTCTCCGGCACGACGATGGGCCGGAGGCGCGCCCACCCGACGAAGACCGCGGCGACCACGATCAGGGCCAGCCCGGTCCACAGGTTGGCGTTGACGCCTCCGGTCTTCTCGAGCTCGGGGTCGGCGAAGATGCCGGCGAGCGTCAGGATGACGCCGTAGAGGCCCATGAGGGCGCCGATGATGTTGCGGATGTCGAAGGCGCCGGCCTTGTGCGGAGCGGCGGCGTTGTCGGACTTCCCAGACGTGTCGGACATGGTGGTGGCCCCTTTCTCAGAAGGCGGCGTTGAGGATGATGACCATCACGAGCGCGATGCCGGCGAGCGGGACCGTCCGGCGGTACCACGGGTAGGACGACTCCTCGGGATCGATGCGGTCCTCTCTCGGCGTCTCGGAGTAGACGAGACCCTTGAGCTCGGAGGCCGGCTTGGGCTTGGTCACCAATGAGACGACGATGCTGAGCACGAAGTCCACGACGAAGGCCGTGGACGCGGCGAGGAAGGCCGCACCCTGGCCGGGCAGGTCGATGACACCGGCGGCGGCCAGGCGGTCGACGGCGACAGCCGACACCGTGCCGAACACCAGGCCGACCCACGCCGCGGTCGGCGTCATCCGCTTCCAGAACATGCCCAGGATGAACGTCGCGAACAGCGGCGCGTTGAAGAACCCGAAGAGCGTCTGCAGGTAGTTCATGACGTTGTCGTAGCCCATGGCGATCTGGGCGGTGAAGATCGCGATGATGGTCGCCGCGACGGTCGCGAGACGCCCGATGCGGAGGTAGTAGTCGTCGCTGTGGTCCTTGCGGATGTAGCGCTGCCACAGGTCGTAGGAGAAGACGGTGTTGAACGCCGAGATGTTGGCGGCCATGCCGGCCATGAAGGCGGCGAGGAGACCGGCGATCGCCAGGCCGAGCAGGCCGTTGGGCAGCACCTCTCGCATCAGCAGCAGCAGGGCGTCGTTGTACGCCACCCCCTCGCCGCTCGCCCCGCCTGCGGGGGTGCCGCCGTTCTTGAGGTCGATCATCTCCTGCACCAGGACCGCGGAGACCATGCCCGGCACGATCACGATGAAGGGGATGAACATCTTCGGGAAGGACCCGATGATCGGCGTCTTGCGAGCCGCGGAGAGCGAGTTGGAGGCCATCGCCCGCTGGACCTCGACGAAGTTGGTCGTCCAGTAGCCGAAGGACAGCACGAACCCGAGACCGAACACGATGCCGACCACCGAGAAGAACGGGGAGTCGAACCCGGAGAGGGCCTGCCCGGGCCACGACTCGAGCTGCTGGCTCGCCGGGGCGACTTCCGCAGAGGCCGGTGCGCTGTTCGCTGCGGCGGTGATCTTGTCGTTGAGGCCGTCCCAGCCGCCGACGCGGTTCAGCCCGAGGAGGGTCAGCGGCAGCAGCGAGGCGACGATGACGAAGAACTGCAGCACCTCGTTGTAGATCGCGGCGCTCAGGCCGCCGAGGGTGATGTAGGACAGCACGATCGCGCCGGCGACGACGAGCGCGATCCAGATCGGCCAGCCGAGCAGTGCGTGGAGGATGCCAGCGAGCAGCGCGAGGTTGACGCCCGCGATGAGCAGCTGGGCCACGGCGAAGCTGATGGCATTGACCAGGTGGGCCCCGGTGCCGAACCGCTTGAACATGAACTCCGGGACCGAGCGAACCTTCGAGCCGTAGTAGAACGGCATCATCACGACGCCGAGGAACAGCATCGCCGGCACCGCGCCGACCCAGAAGTAGTGGACCGTCGGGAGCCCGATCTCCGCGCCGTTGGCGGACATGCCCATGATCTCGACCGCACCGAGGTTGGCGGAGATGAAGGCCAGGCCCGTCACCCACGCCGGCAGTGAACGACCGGAGAGGAAGAAGTCGATCGAGTCCGACACCGACCGCCGGGCCATCACGCCGATGCCGAGCACGAAGCCGAAGTAGATCGCGACCAGCAGGTAGTCCAGCCAGGTCGCGTCGATCAGGGTGTCGGACGACATGTCACCTCCCGAGATTCATGTGTGGGCCACCCAGCAACCTAGACCTCTCGCGTCGGTCCGCGCGACCACCCCGTGGTGGGTCAATCCAGCCCGGATCGCACTTCCGCGGGGTGTCCGACAGTGCGATCCTCGTCGGAGGAGAGGCATCGACATGGACTACCGCGACGCGCACCGAGCGCTGCAGGACCGCTTCGACACCCGGCGGCTGGCCGACCGACTGGGCAGCGTCGCGGGCGACGACCTGACCGCCTTCACGGACTTCATCGAGGCACGTGACATGTTCTTCCTCGCGACCTCGGACGCCGACGGGCAGCCGCAGTCCTCCTACAAGGGTGGCCACCCCGGGTTCGTCCGGGTGATCGACCCGTCGACGCTCGCCTTCCCGCTCTACGACGGCAACGGCATGTTCCTCAGCGCCGGCAACGTCACCGAGAACCCGCTGGTCGGCCTGCTCTTCATCGACTTCTCCAACGGCTCGCGCCTCCGCCTCAACGGCGAGGCGTCGATCGATCCCTCGGACCCGCTCCTCGCGGAGTTCCCCGGCGCCAAGCTGGTCGTCCGGGTGCGCGCACACGCGGTGTTCCCCAACTGCCGGAGGTACGTCCACACGCACGGTCCGCAGGAGAGGTCGGTCTTCGTGCCCGTCGAGGGCGCGCAGCCGCCGGTCCCCGACTGGAAGCTCGACGAGTGGTTCGACGGCACCCTCGCGAAGGGCGACCCGGCACTCGACGCGACCAACCCCAGCGCGCCGTCCGTCCCGCAGTTCTGACGGGTCAGTCGCCGACGACGACCTCCACCTCGAAGCCCTCCGAGCTCTCGACGTAGAGCGCGACGTGCTGCTCGCCGCCGGCGTGCGGGTAGCGGTCGGCGTACAGCTCGTGCCAGCCGTGCTCGGTCGACTCCGCCCGCATCCGGTCGAGCTCGGCACGGGTGTCGACCGTGAGGGCGAGGTGGTTCACCCCGGGGCGCAGCCGGTCGTGCTCGCCGTGCTGGTCGGGAGAGTGCTCCAGGAAGAGGTAGGTGCCGTCCGGGTGCACCCACGACAGCGCCCCCTCCTCACGCTGCCAGTCGCACGAGGCGAGCAGCCAACCCCACTCCCCCTCCGCGGTGGCGAGCTCGGCGACCCAGAGGTCCAGGTGGTGCAGCGCGCGCGGCATGTCGCGACCCTAGACCTCTGACAGGGTGGCGCGATGGACCCTCGGCCCGTCTCCGCACCCCTCGCCGCGGCGCTCGTCGTCCTCGGCATCGTGCTGGCCGCCGGTCCCGCGCTCCTCGCCGGCTTCACCATCTGCGGTGTCTCCGGCTGCACGGGCGGCGGCTTCGGCCGCTCCACCGACCCCGACCTGACCCGGCTCCTGCTGCTCGCCACCGGGGTCGTCGCCGGGCTGCCGCTGGCGCTCTACGCGCTCGTACGCCGCAGCGCCCGGCTGGCGGCGTACGCGGTCGGCCTCTCCGTGCTGGCGACGCTCCTCGCCGGGCTCGTCATCGGCTCCGACCTCCGCGGCTGCCCGCGCGACGTCTCGACCGCGACCTGTCTGGAGGAGTCGGGCTGAGGACTCGGGCTGGTTGGCGGTCATCGTGGAACATCCGCGTCACCTGATGACTCGGATCTTCCACGATCCTGTCCGGGAACGTGTGCCAGAGTCACACGCACCCTGGCGCCGTTTCCCGGCGTCCTGACCTACGAGATCACCCGGTCCGTATGGCTCGCGGCGCAACCCCGGCGCGGGTGGCTCACTCCCACTCGATGGTGCCCGGGGGCTTCGAGGTGATGTCGAGGGTGACCCGGTTGATCTCCTCGACCTCGTTGGTGATGCGGGTGGAGATCCGCTCCATCACCTCGTAGGGCAGGCGGGCCCAGTCGGCGGTCATCGCGTCCTCGGAGGTCACCGGGCGGATCACGACGGGGTGGCCGTAGGTGCGGCCGTCGCCCTGCACGCCGACGGAGCGGACGTCGGCGAGCAGCACGACCGGCATCTGCCAGATGTCGCGGTCGAGGCCGGCGCGGGTCAGCTCCTGGCGGGCGATCGCGTCGGCGCGGCGCAGGATGTCGAGCCGGTCGGCGGTCACCTCGCCGATGATGCGGATGCCGAGGCCGGGACCGGGGAAGGGCTGGCGCCACACCATCTCCGCCGGCAGGCCGAGCTGCTCGCCGACGAGGCGGACCTCGTCCTTGAACAGGGTGCGCAGCGGCTCGACGAGTGCGAACTCGAGGTCCTCGGGCAGGCCGCCGACGTTGTGGTGCGACTTGATGTTGGAGGTGCCGGCGCCGCCGCCGGACTCGACGACGTCGGGGTAGAGCGTGCCCTGCACGAGGAAGCCGACCTTGTCGCCGTGCTCGGCCGCCTCGCCGAGCACCTGCACCTCGGCGGCCTCGAACGCGCGGATGAACTCGCGGCCGATGATCTTGCGCTTCTCCTCCGGGTCGGTGACGCCGGCGAGGGCGGCGAGGAAGGTCTCGCGCGCGTCGAAGACGTGGAGGTTGACGCCGGTCGCGGCGACGAAGTCGCGCTCGACCTGCTCGGCCTCGCCCTCACGGAGCAGCCCGTGGTCGACGAAGACACAGTGCAGCCGGTCGCCGATGGCGCGCTGCACGATGGCCGCGGCGACGGCCGAGTCGACGCCGCCGGACAGGCCGCAGATCGCCAGGCCGCTGTCGCCGATCTGCTCGCGGACGCGCTCGATCTGCTCCTCCGCGATGTTGAGCATGGTCCACGTCTGGCGGGCACCGGCGATGTGGTGGAGGAAGTGCTCGAGCACCTTCTGGCCGTGCTCGGAGTGCAGCACCTCGGGGTGCCACTGGACGCCGGCGAGACCGCGGTCGACGTCCTCGAACGCAGCGACCGGGGTGTCCGCGGTGGACGCGAGCACGGTGAAGCCCTCGGGCGCCCGCGCGACGGAGTCGCCGTGCGACATCCAGACCTTGTGCTCGGAGGGGATGCCCTCGAGGAGGGTGCCCGGCTCGGAGACGGAGACCGGGGTACGCCCGTACTCGCGCGCGCCGGTGTGGGCGACCTCGCCGCCGAGGCCCTTGGCCATCAGCTGGAAGCCGTAGCACATCCCGAAGACCGGCACCCCGGCCGTGAAGACGTGGTCGTCGATGCCCGGGGCGCCCTCGGAGTAGACGCTCGACGGGCCGCCGGACAGGATGATCGCCTTCGGCTTGCGGGCCAGCATCTCGGCCACCGGCATCGTGTGCGGGACGATCTCGGAGTAGACCCGCGCCTCGCGCACCCGCCTCGCGATCAGCTGGGCGTACTGCGCCCCGAAGTCGACGACGAGGACCAGGTCGTGCTCTCCAGGCTGCGTCACGCGCCGAGTCTATCGACGTACGCCCCCGGGCCGGGACGGGGCTGGGATCGGGCCGGGAACGCCCCAGGGCCCGATCGGGGAGGGAGGGTGATCGGACCCTGGGGCTTGGCTCCCAGCCACTGCGAACAGCTGCCGAGACGAGAGACCCGGCCCTTGGGAGGGAGCATGACTGCCGGGCCCCTCACCCGGCCCAACGACCTCTGCGAGGGGTGGTTACGGCCCGGCCCCGACCAACTTCCGGACCACCTTCCGGACCACCTTCCGGACCACCTTCCGGACCACCTTCCGGACCAGGTTGCGGAGAGGTCCGCCGGATCAGCTGACGCCGACGATCGGCAGCCGCAGCGCCCCCGGCGCGGCGTCCGGCACGGCCGGGTTCTTCGGCTCCACCGGCGCGAGTCGGCGGTAGGCCGACCCGAGCTCCGGGCGCGGGTCGGCCTCGCCCTTGTTGGGCCAGAACGCCATCGCCCGCTCGGCCTGCGCGGTGATGGTGAGCGACGGGTTCACCCCGAGGTTGGCCGAGATCGCCGACCCGTCGACGACGTGCAGGCCGTCGTAGCCGTAGACGCGCTGGTAGGCGTCCACGACGCCCGACTCGGGCGAGTCGCCGATGGCGCAACCACCGATGAAGTGGGCGGTCAAGGGCATGCCGAGCGGCTCGCCGACGGAGCCGTAGGCCTGCCGGGCGCCCATGATGCGTGCCAGCCGTCGGACGGCGTCGTACGCCGACGCGATGTAGGTCGGGTTGGGCGAGCCGTGGCCCTGTTGGGACGACATGTAGCCGATGGACCCGCGCGTGCGCCACACGGTCGTGATCGAGTTGTCCAGGGTCTGCATGACCAGGGCGACGACGGTGCGCCGCGACCAGGTGTTCAAGGCGTAGAGGTCCTTCAGGCCGTTGCGCTGCCGCCACAGCTCCTTGCCCCAGGTGCGCCACCGCTTCTCGCCGAGCACCTCGTCGACGAGCACGGTCGCGAGCAGCGGCATCACGTTGCGCCCGTGTCCGTAGCGGACGGGCTCGACGTGGGTGTGCTCGTCGGGGTGGAAGCTGGAGGTGATCGCCACGCCGTCGGTCCAGTCGACGGCGTCGTCGTTGGCCGTGGCCCACAGGATGGCCTCGGAGTTGGTGCGGGTCAGCACGCCGAGGCGGTCCGAGACCCGCGGGAGCGACCCCTCGGCCTTGAGGCGGTGCAGCAGCCGTTGCGTGCCGAGCGCTGCGGCCGAGAACACGACCTGGTCGGCCGTGAACGTCCTGACGGCTCGACCGCGGGAGAGCTTCGCCTTGGTCCACCGTGCCGTCACCTCGTAGCCGCCCTCGGCGCGGGGGCGCACGTCGGTGACGGTCGTGAGGGGGTGCACGACGGCGCCGGCCTGCTCCGCCAGGTAGAGGTAGTTCTTGACCAAGGTGTTCTTGGCGTTGTGCCGGCACCCGGTCATGCACGAGCCGCAGTTGATGCACGTGGACCGGTCGGGACCGGCCCCGCCGAAGAACGGGTCGGGGACCTCCTCGCCCCCCGGCTGCCCGGGTTGCCCGAAGAAGACCCCCACGGGGGTCGCGTGGAAGGTGTCGCCGACGCCCATCTCGTCGGCGACCTTCTTCATGGCCACGTCCGCCGGCGTCGTCCTGGCGTACTCGGTCACGCCGAGCATCCGCTTGGCCTGGTCGTAGTAGGGCCCGAGCTCGGACTTCCAGTCCGTGATGTGCGCCCACTGCTGGTCGCGGTAGAACGGGTCCGGCGGCTCGTAGAGCGTGTTCGCGTAGTTGAGCGACCCTCCCCCCACCCCGGCGCCCGCGAGGATGAAGCAGTCGTGCACGAGGTCGATGCGCTGGATGCCGTACATGCCGAGCTCGGGGCGGAAGAGGAACTTCCGCACCTCGCCGCCGTGCTCGGGGAGGTCGTCGTCCTCGAAACGCGCGCCCGCCTCGAGCACGCCGACCCGGTAGCCCTTCTCCGTCAGCCGCAGCGCCGAGACCGACCCGCCGAAGCCCGACCCGATGACGAGGACGTCGTAGTGCTTGATCTCGGGGGCAGTCATGCGAGGCCGAGCTTGTTGAGCAGCCGCAGTGCCCCGGTCATCACCTTCGCGTTGGTCTCCTCCGACATCCCGAACATCGGCGCGATCGGCACCAGCCGCTGGACGGCGACGGACTGCGCCTCGGTGTAGCGGTGGATGCCCTCGGCGCCCTGCCGGCGACCGAGGCCGGACTCGCGCATGCCGCCCATCGGCGCGCCGAGCGAGCCGAAGGTGGCGCCGTAGGCCTCGTTGACGTTGACCGTGCCGCACGCGATGCGGCGAGCCAGCGCCCGCCCGCGCGCGGTGTCGCGGGTCCAGACCGAGGCGTTGAGGCCGTACGTGCCGTCGTTGGCGCGCTCGACCGCCTCGTCCTCGCTGTGGAAGCGGTAGAGCGAGACGACCGGGCCGAAGGTCTCCTTGCCGAAGCACTCCATGTCGGCCGAGACCCCCTCGAGGATGGTGGGCTCGAAGACGTAGGGCCCGAGGTCGGGTCGGTGCCGGCCGCCGGTGAGCACGCGGGCGCCCTTGGCGACGGCGTCCTCGACGTGACGGGTGACGGTGTCGAGCTGCGCCTGCGAGATCAGCGACCCGACGTCGACGGACCACTCCTGGCTGGCGCCGAGGGTCATCGCCTGCGTGCGGGAGACGAAGGCGTCGACGAAGCGGTCGTAGACCTGGTCGGCGACGAACAGGCGCTCCATCGACACGCACAGCTGGCCGGCGTTGGAGAAGACCGCGCGGGTCGCCCCCTCGGCGGCCCGGTGCACGTCGGCGTCGCGGAGCACGAGCATCGGGTTCTTGCCACCGAGCTCCAGCGAGCAGCCGATCAGCCGCTCTGCGCACCCCTTGGCGATGATGCGGCCGGTGGCCGTGGAGCCGGTGAAGCAGACGTAGTCGGCGTTCGCGACGATCGCGCCGCCCACCTCGGGACCGGGGCCGGCGACGACCTGCCAGGTCTCGGGCGGGAAGCCGGCCTCCTCGAGCAGCTGGGCGGCGAGTAGCGCGGTGAGCACGGTCTGCGCGTCGGGCTTGGACACCACCGCGTTGCCGGCCAGAAGCGCCGGGATGCCGTCGCAGAGCGCCATCGTGAGCGGGTAGTTCCAGGGCGAGATGATGCCGACGACGCCCTTCGGCACGCGGTTGACCTCGGCACGGGTGAGCACCGGGAACATGCCGCCGACGCGCCGGGTGTCGAGGTGCTCGTGGGCGGTGCGGCCGTAGTAGCGCGCGGTGAGCGCGAGGTGGGCGACCTCGAGGTAGGCGTCCTTGCGGGCCTTGCCCGACTCCCACACGACGAGGTCGATGAGCTCCTCCTGCCGGTCGAGCAGCAGGTCGTGCAGCCTCAGGAGTGCCGCCGCCCGGTCGTCGACGGAGGTGGCCGCCCACGACGCCTGCGCCCGACGCGCCCGGGCGAACGCCTCGGCCACGTCGGTCGGGCTCGACTGGGGGACGTGCGCGAGCGGCGTGCCGCCGATCGGCGACGCGACGGCGACCGTCTCGCCGGTGGTGCTGACGAGGCGCCGCGTCAGGCTGGCGACGTACGCGCGGTCGAGGCCGTAGGCGGCGGTGGCGTCGTGCTCGGGGTCGGCGGGCCCGTCGGTGACAGGACCGGACGCAGGGGTCTGCTCACTCATCCCTGCAGCGTAGGTCGCCGCCGACGCCGTTGCTACCGGTTGGTCACTTCGTCCCAACATTCGACATATCGACCACTTTTGTCCAACGTCCGGAGCCGCTCGATCGGTCTAGGCTCGCCGCATGTCGACGCCGTTGCCCACGTCCGCGCCCTTCGCGCCGAGCACCCGCATCCTGGCGGGCTCGCTGATGGGCGCCCTCGTCGTCATCGGCGTCGCGCTGTCGGTGGTGCTGCCCGCACCCGGGTCGGTCCCGGTCGCGGTCCTCGCCGTGCAGGTGCTGGCCGGCGTCGCCGCGCACCTGCTGCTCGAGGCCGTCGGCTACCGCACCCCCGCCCTGTCGACCGCGCTCACCGACGACGACGCAGCCGCGCAGGCCCGCACCCGCTGGCAGGCGCTGATGATCATGCGGTTCGCCATCGCGGAGTTCGTGGCCATCGCCTCGGTGGCCGCCGCGTTCGTGCTCCCCGACGGCAGCATCCTCACCTACCTCGGGGGCGCCGTGGTCTCGCTCGCGCTGATGGTGGTGCACGTCTGGCCCGGCGCCCGACCGGTGGGCAAGGTCGCCGACGCCCTGGAGGCCGGCGGCAAGCGGTCCGGCCTGCGCGAGGCCTTCGGCGGGTCGGCGCCGGGTCCCGTCCAGCGCCTCTAGACGATGTCGCGCGCCTTGACCCGCGCCTCGTCGGCCTCCTGGTCGGTCGGCATGAGCTGGCTCTGCCGCTCCGCCTCCACTCGCCGCAGGTAGTGGTCGACCTCGTCCTCGAGCTGCGCGTCGTCCCACCCCAGGCCCTCGGCCATCAGCTCCGCGGCGGGGCGCGCGGCGGCGATGCCGCGGTCGAAGGTCTCGATCGACACCCGCGTCCGCCGCGCCAGCACGTCGTCGAGGTGGCGCGCGCCCTCGTGGGTGACGGCGTAGAGCACCTCGGCCCGCAGGTAGTGCTCGGCCCCGGGCAGCGGCTCGCCGAGCTCGGGGCGACGGTGGATCAGGGCGAGCAGCTCGTCGACCAGGCCGCCGTAGCGGCCGAGCAGGTGGTCGATCACCCCGATCTCGAGGCCCGACGCGCGACTGAGCGCGACCCGCTGGTTGGTCCGCGCCTCGTGGCCCCACGCACCCATCAGCGGCACCCGGTCGGTGATCGAGGAGGGCGTGGCGTCGAAGTCGCGGATCGCGTGGTCGACCGCGTCGCGCGCCATGACGCGGTACGTCGTCAGCTTGCCGCCGGCGACCAGCACGAGGCCGGGCACCGGGTTGGCGACCGTGTGCTCGCGGGAGAGCTTGGTGGTCTCCCCCATCTCGCCCTCCTTGCGCGTCGGCTTCAGCAGCGGCCGGAGCCCGGCGTACACCCCGACGACGTCGCGGTGGTCGAGCGGGTCCTTGAGGAGCCGGTTGGCGTGCTCGAGGACGTAGTCGATGTCGGTCTTGCTGGCAGCGGGGTGGGCGAGGTCGAGGTCCCACGCGGTGTCGGTCGTGCCGATGATCCAGAAGTCGTCCCACGGGATCACGAAGAGGACCGACTTCTCGGTCTTGGTGATGAAGCCGCACTCCGACCGGATCCGGTCCTTGGGGACGACGATGTGGATGCCCTTGCTGGCGTCGACGTCGAGCTGGGCCTCGCCGCCCACCAGCTCCTGCACCTCGTCGGTCCAGACCCCGGCCGCGTTGATGACGACGCGGGCCCGGATCTCCAGGTCGCGCTGGCCCTCGAGGTCACGCGCGCGTACGCCGACGACGCGGTCGCCGTCGCGCAGGAAGCCAGTCACCTTGGTGCGGGTCGCGACGTGGGCGCCGTTGTTGGCGGCGGTGCGGGCGATGGTCATCACCAGCCGGGCGTCGTCGACCTGGCAGTCGTAGTAGCGGATCGCGCCGTGGAGGTTGTCGGTCCGGATGTCCGGCGCCATCCGGGCGAGCTGCTTGCGGAAGACGTGCTTGTGCTTGGGCACGCCCATGTCGTACCTGCCGGTCATCGCCATGGTGTCGTACAGCGCGACGCCGGCGCCGACGTAGGGGCGCTCCCACGCGTGCTCGAGCGGGTAGAGGAACGGCACCGGTCGGACGAGGTGCGGGGCGAGCCGGGTGAGCAGCAGGCCGCGCTCCTCGAGGGCCTCCTTGACCAGCGCGAAGTCGAACATCTCGAGGTAGCGCAGGCCGCCGTGCACCAGCTTGGACGACCGCGACGACGTGCCGGAGGCGAGGTCGCGCTGCTCGACCAGCCCGACCTTGAGGCCACGCGTCACCGCGTCGAGCGCCGCTCCGACGCCGACGATCCCGCCGCCGACGACCAGCACGTCGAGCTCACCGGACCCGAGCTGCTGGAGCGCATCGGCGCGCTGATCGGCATCGAGGGCCTTGGCGAGGGTCATGGCGCCAGTCTCTCAGGGAGGCCGAACGACATCGCGGAGCCGGGAGGTCATCGGGTGACCTCCCGGCTCCGCGATCACGCTCACGCGGCCTGCCTGACGGCACACCCGGGCCCACACGCGTACGCCGGCGGCCCGCCTCGTTGCACGACCAGCGAGGAGAGCTTCGCGGCCGTCCGGCACGGCCGCCCGACCACCTGACCCCACGAGAGCCGGACGGTTCCGCGTCCGGACACCGCCGCATCGAGGTCTCGCTCGAAGTCGCGGTCGCGCTGCTCGGCCGTGTCGTGCACGAGCCGACCGTCGAGCTCGATCGGCAGGTCCAGGAGCAGCCCGTCCCGGTAGACCACCCCGCTGGCCGTCACCTCCCGCACCTGCCGCATGGCGGTGGGCAGCCCGTGCGGCCGCTCGACCCGGACGAGATAGGCGTGCTCGAGGACCGAGCACGTGCCCGAGGCCACGTCGTCGAGGACTCCCTCCAGGAACTTGCGCCGCCGTGCACGCGTCCGTTCGGACAACAGGCCTGCCATGCGGACGGCCGTCGTGTGCTGGCTCTGAACGGCACGGGCGACCGCAGCGATCGCCTCCATCTCGGTGCGTGCCTCGAGCGCGACGTCGAGCGCCGCGTCGTCGTACGCAAGCCTGGGTGGGCCGAGGTTCCAGCGAGCGCGGGCGTCGAGCCCCGCAGTGCGTACGACGACGACGCCGGGCACCTGCAGGATCCGGCGCTCGGGGGCGATGCCCACGTGGATCGGCACCCGGTCGGCGCCAGGACGACCGGGCCCGTCGGCGGCGCGGAGTGCCGACGCCCCGATGAGCGCAGCCGGCCAGGCGTAGAGGACGGCCGCCCAGGCGCGCTGCGACCAGGTCGCCTCCCCGGTGTGGGAGAGGTAGACGCGGGGCAGCACGCGGACCAGGTCACGGCGTCGTTCGAGGCGGCGGAGGTCGCCGGGGCGCAGGCCGCACCCGAGCGCCTGGCTTCGCGAGACCACCCCGCACTGGCCGTCCAGGTGGCCGGAGAGGTGGAGAAGCGCCGGATCGTCTCGCACCGCTCCAGCCTGCTGGCACCGCTGGAGCGGGACCAGACGCATCCGACGATCTGTGGAGGGCGGATCGCGGAGCCTGGAGGTCATCGGGTGACCTCACGGCTCCGCGATCAGTGCTGGACGACGACCTCGATGCGCTGGAACTCCTTGAGCTCGGTGTAGCCCGTGGTGGCCATCGCGCGGCGCAGGGCGCCGATGAGGTTCATGGTGCCATCGGCGACGCGGGAGGGGCCGAACATGATCTCCTCCAGCGACCCGACCGGCTCGAAGCCGACGCGCTCGCCGCGGGGCAGCTGGGCGTGCGTCGCCTCGCTCCCCCAGTGGAAGCCGCGGCCGGGAGCCTCGACGGCCCGGGCGAGCGGCGAGCCGATCATCACCGCGTCGGCGCCGCAGGCGACGGCCTTGGCGATGTCGCCCGAGCTGCCGATGGATCCGTCGGCGATCACGTGGACGTAGCGGCCGCCGGACTCGTCGAGGTAGTCGCGGCGGGCGGCGGCGACGTCGGCGACGGCGCTGGCCATCGGGACCGCGACGCCGAGGACCGTGCGCGTCGTGTGGGCGGCCCCGCCGCCGAAGCCGACGAGCACGCCGGCGGCACCGGTGCGCATGAGGTGGAGCGCGGCCTGGTAGGTCGCGCACCCGCCCACGATGACCGGCACGTCGAGCTCGTAGATGAACTCCTTGAGGTTGAGCGGCTCGGCCTGGCTGCTCACGTGCTCGGCGGAGACCGTGGTGCCGCGGATGACGAACATGTCCACGCCGGCGTCGACGACGGCCTTGACGTGGTCCTTCGTGCGCTGCGGCGAGAGCGAGCCCGCGACGGGGACGCCGGCGGCGCGCACCTCCTTGAGGCGTTCGGTGATGAGCTCCGGCTTGATCGGCTCGGTGTAGATCTCCTGCATGCGGCGGGTGGCCTCGTGCCCGGAGAGCCCGGCGACCTCCTCGAGCAGGCCGGTGGGGTCGTCGTACCGCGTCCAGAGGCCCTCGAGGTTGAGCACCCCGAGGCCGCCCATCTGGCCCAGCGCGATCGCGGTGGACGGCGACATGACCGAGTCCATCGGCGCGGCCAGCACGGGGATGTCGAACCGGTAGGCGTCGATCTGCCAGGCCGTGCTGACCTCCTCGGGGTCGCGCGTGCGCCGCGAGGGCACGATCGCGATGTCGTCGAAGGAGTACGCGCGGCGGCCGCGCTTGGCACGGCCGATCTCGATCTCGCTCATGCCCGGCAGCCTATCGGCGAGCATCAGGTCCGGCCGGGCCCCCACCCGACCGGACCTTCTGGACCCGGAATCCATACCCCACGTTTGGATCCAGTTACATAGTACCCAATTTTGGGGCGGGTGACACCCGACCGTCGCCCGAGCCGGCAGGCGGTCCGTCGACGGCCGAGCGCAGCGACCGTCGCAGCCACGCGGCATACCTCTCGACCGTCCAGCCGCGGTGCTGCGCGAGGGTCAGGTAGGTCTCAGCGCGGGTCAGCAGGTAGACCTCGTCGACGGCGTCCGGCGCCGGCTCCCCGCGCGCGAGCAGCCGCACCAGGTCGCCGCACATCGCCGCATGGCCGAGGTGCGCGCCGCGGACGAGGTCGCGCAGGGCGGGGTCCTGCTCGGCGCCGTGCGCCAGCACCAGCACCAGCGGCCCCATCGGTACGACGATGCTGCAGGCGAACTCGACGAACCGGTCGAGCCGCACCTCGAGGTCGGGCTCGTCGTCGAGCCGCAGGGCGGCGAAGGCTTCCCGCAACCCGCCGCGGCGCCCGAACCCGGCGGACCGGAAGGCCTCCATGAAGAGACCAGCCTTGCCGTCGAAGGTCTTGGTCACCAGCTCGACGGACACCCCGGACTCGGCGGCGACCAGGGCGAGGGTCGTGCCGTTCCAGCCCCGCTCGGCGAACAACCGCGCCGCCACCTCGGCCACGTGGAGCCGTCGCCGCTCGGCGGCCGCTCGGCGCCCGCTGGCGTCGTACGAGCGGCGCTCGGGGGCTTCCCTCTCCTCCACGACGCGAGCGTAGGTGACGCCTCAGAAGCCGAGGTCGCTGGCGGTGGCACGGATGCGGTCGGCGCTCGCGCGCAGCCCTGCGAGCTCGGCCTCGCCCATCGGGACCTCGAGCCGCCGCTCGGCACCACCTGACCCGACCACCGTGGGCACGGAGAGGCAGACGTCGCTGATGCCGTGGTAGTCGGCCAGCAGCGTGGAGACCGGCAGCACCCGCTTCTCGTCGCGCAGCACTGCCTCGATGATCCGGCTGCCGGAGACGCCGATGGCGTAGTTGGTGGCGCCCTTGCCCTTGATGATCTCGTAGGCCGCGCCCACCACCTCGGCGGCCATCGCGTCCCGCTCGTGGGCCGCCACCAGGTCGGTGACGGGCACTCCGCCGATGCTCGCGCTGCTCCAGAGCGGGATCTCGCTGTCGCCGTGCTCGCCGACGACGTAGGCGTGGACGTTCTGGACCGCGACGCCGCAGCGCGCCGCCACCAGCCCGCGCAGCCGCGCCGAGTCGAGCACGGTGCCCGAGCCGAAGAGCTGCTCGGTGCCGAGTCCGGTCAGCTTCTGGGCGGCGTACGTCACCACGTCGACGGGGTTGGTGACCATCACGAAGCGGGCGTCCGGGGCCGCCTCCACGAGGGCCGGCATCAGGGAGCGGAGCATGTTGGTGGTCGAGGCCGCGAGGTCGAGGCGGGTCTGCCCGGGCTGCTGCTTGGCGCCGGCCGTCACCGCGACGACCTGCGCCCCGGCGCACACGGAGACGTCGGCCGACCCCTCGACGTGGGCGGTGGGCAGGAACTGCAGGCCCTGGCGGAGGTCGAGCTCCTCGGCCCGCACCTTCGCCGCGTCGACGTCGTGCAGGGCGACGGTGGTGGCGACGCCGCGGACCAGGCAGGCGTAGGCGAGCGTGGAGCCGACGGCGCCGGCGCCGACGATGGCGATCTTCGCGGAGGTCACGCCTCATCGTGGCAGCCGGCGCCTTCGGAGGACAGGGGCCGTGGGGGGCCGGCTCCCTGTCGGGCTCCGCCCGGCTCAGCCGGTGTGGTGCACCTCCTGCAGGCCGTAGACCGGCGTCTCGATCCCCTCGTGCCGCGCCTTGAGCTGGAGCGCGAGGTAGAGCGAGTAGTGCCGCGACTGGTGGAGGTTGCCGCCGTGCATCCAGAGGTGGTCGACCTGCGTCGGCTTCCACATGTTGCGCTGCTCGCCCTCCCACGGACCTGGGTCCTTGGTGGTCTCCGAGCCCAGGCCCCAGCACTTGCCGAGGCGGTCGGCGGTCTCCTGGTCGACCAGGTCGGCGACCCAGCCGTTCATCGAGTTGTAGCCGGTGGCGAAGACCACGAGGTCGGCGGGCAGCGTCGTACCGTCCTCGAGCACCACGGCATCCTCGGTGAGCCGGTCGATCTGCCCCTGCACCAGGTGGACGTCGCCGTTGGCCACCAGCTCGGCGGCGCCGACGTCGATGTAGTAGCCGGAGCCGCGCCGGAGGTACTTCATGAACAGGCCCGACCCGTCGTCGCCCCAGTCGTGCCGGAAGCCCGACTTCTCCAGACGGTCGTAGAAGTCCTTGTCCTGCTCCGCCATCGCTTCGTACGCGGGGATCTGGAAGGTGTGCAGGATCCGGTAGGGCAGCGAGGCGAAGATCAGGTCGGCCTTCTCCGTCGTCACGCCGGCGGCGAGCGCCCGCTCGGAGTAGAGGTCGCCCAGCCCGATCTCCATCAGGCTGCTGCTCTTGACGATGTGCGTGGACGAGCGCTGCACCATCGTCACGTCGGCGTCGTGCTCCCAGAGCGCGCCGCAGATGTCGAAGGAGGAGTTGTTGCTGCCGATGACGACCGCCTTCTTGCCGGCGTACGCGTCGGGGCCGGGGTGCGCGGACGAGTGGTGCACGTCGCCGCGGAACACGTCCGTGCCGGGGACGTCAGGGATCCTCGGCTTGCCGCTCATCCCGGTGGCGAAGACCAGCTGCTGGGGTCGCAGCGTGAGCGGCTTGCCCTCGCGCTCGACCTCGACCGTCCACTCCTGGGTCTCGTCGGACCACGTCGCGCTGGTGGCGACCGTGCTCGACCAGTAGGGCACCTCCATGACCTTCACGTAGGACTCGAGCCAGTCGCCGACCTTGTCCTTGGGCGCGAAGACCGGCCAGTTGTCCGGGAACTTCAGGTAGGGCAGGTGGTCGTACCAGACCGGGTCGTGCAGGCAGAGCGACTTGTAGCGGTTGCGCCACTGGTCGCCGGGACGCGGGTGCTTGTCGATCACCAGGCTCGGCACGCCGAGCTGGCGCAGGCGCGAGCCGAGGGCGATGCCGCCCTGGCCGCCGCCGATCACCAGGACGTAGGGCTGGGTGGCAGAGCCGAGGCTCTCCGCCTCCTGCTGGCGCCGCTCCTGCCACGTCACCCGGTCCTTGAAGGCGCCGTGCTGGGTGCCCATCGGCCGGTGCGTGCCCCGCGGCTCCTCGTGCCCCTTCAGCTCGTAGAGCGCGGTGAGCAGCGTCCAGGCGCGGTCCTCGCCGTCCTCCTCCTTCAGCCGGAGCAGACCGTTGCCGCGGCCGGTGCCGGTCTCGAACGTGATCCATGCCGTCACCACGCCGTCGGCCTCGTCGGGCGGCTCGCTGGTCGCGAAGGCGGACGCGCCCGACCGGGCACCGGCAGCACCGATGAGGTCGGCGACGCCGTCACGGCCCTCGACCGTCTTGAGGTTCCAGGTGAATGCCACCAGGTCGCGCCAGTAGCACTCCGTCGCGAACAGGTCGGCGCCCGCGGTCGCGTCGCCGGCGGCGAGGGCCGCCTCGAAGCGGGCGAGCCACGCGTCGACGCGCGCCTGCGGGTCCGGGGCGGTCGGGTCGGTGCCGGTCACGGGATCCAGGGTCTGGGTCATCGGTTCTCCTTCAACTACGCTGGTGTGACCGAGCACACACCGCCGGAGCCGGGCGCCGACAGGGTTGCGAGAGGTTGCAACCACTCGGCCGGAGGACCCGAGGGACACTGCATGACCGACCGCGACCTGCACCGCAGCCGTGAGGCCGCGCTCGCCGGTGGCGCGCGGGCTCCCCTCCCCCGCACGGAGATCGCCGCCTCGTGGCGCCGCGTCGCGGCCACCGGGCTCGACCCGGGATCGGGTGCCGACATCCCGCCGATCGACTCCGCCGAGCTCGAACGGCGACGCGTCGCGAGCGGGCTGGCCGACGTGGTGCCGCGCCTGGCCGAGTCGCTGGCGCCGGTCGTCGACGCCGGTCAGCTGGTGGTCGTCGCCGACGCCGAGGGTCGGGTGCTGTGGCGCTTGGGCAGCAGCGGCGTACGACGCCTGGCGGACGACCTCGGCTTCGTGGGCGGCTCGGCGTGGACCGAGGCCAACGTCGGTACCAACGCGATCGGCACCGCGCTGGTGCTCGGGACGGCCGTGCACGTGCAGGGACCGGAGCACTTCGTGGAGTCGCACACCCGCTGGGGGTGCGCCGCGGCGCCGCTGGTCGACCCGTGGACGGGGCGGACGCTCGGTGTGCTCGACGTCAGCGGCCCGAGCCGCGGCATGCACCCGGCCGAGCTCGCGCTCGTCCAGCTCGCCGCACGCATGACGTCGTCGGAGATCGTCGCCCGGCACCGTGCAGCCCTCGACGGGCTCCGCGCCCGGGCCGCGCCGCTGCTCGCCAGGCTGAGCGGGGACGCGCTCGCGATCGACCACGCCGGCCACCTCGCCGCCGCCATCGGCAGCCGCAGCCCCGAGCGGGTGGCGCTCCCCGACCAGCTCACCGCCGGCCGGGTCTGGCTGCCGACGCTCGGCCACGCGACCGCCGAGCCGCTGGACGGCGGTTGGCTGCTGCGCCTGGAGTCCGGCGAGACCACCGACGCCGCGACGTCGACGCTGGTGCTCGAGCTCGACGGAGAGTCCCGGCTGGTGGTGTCCGGTCCGAGCGGGTCGTGGTCGCGCGCCCTCTCGCCCCGCCACGCCGAGATCCTGCTGTCCCTCCTCGAGGCCGGCCATGGGGGCCGCACGGCCGGCCAGCTCTCTGAGGACCTCTTCGCCGACCCCGGTCGCACCGTCACCGTCCGCGCCGAGATGTCGCGGCTTCGCCGGCTCGCGGGCAGCCTGCTGCTCTCCGGCCCCTACCGGCTGGCGCCCGGCCTGGCCACCGAGGTCCGCGGCGATCGCGCGTCCGCGCTGCCTCGCTCGTCCGCCCCGGTCGTACGCCGGTGGCGCGCCGGCACGTGAGCGTTCGGCAACGGCTGGTGCACAGGTCGGCAAAGCCGGTCACGCGCACCCGGTGCGGTGCCTACCGTCCTGCAGGTGGGGGGACGAGGGAGCAGAAGGTTCGCGCGCGCTGTCGTGGCGACCTGCCTGGCGAGTGGGGTGCTGGGTGTGGGCGCCGCGGCAGCGCACGCGGCCGACGACTATCCGTGGGCGTGGCAGGGCCAGTGCCCGATCGTGCCGCAGGCGCCGATCGAGGAGCCGGAGCCCGCTCCCGTGCCGGCACCGGAGCCCGGGCAGCCGCCGGCACCGGTCGTCGAGCCCCCGCCGCCCCCGCCGCCGGTCCTCGACCCGGTCTCCGGGCACCTCTACGACCCGCGCGGCCCGCGGCCGACGTGCGCCCGCAACGTGTGGTCCATCGACGGCTCCATCGGTGACTCCTGGGGCTTCGTGCTCCGCAACTGCACGAGCTTCGTCTCCTGGCGCCTGCACGAGCGCAACGGCATGGCGGGCTTCGACAACCACTTCCGCGGTGAGCACTGGGGCAACGCCGCCAACTGGGACGACGTGGCACGGAGGCTGGGCTACCGGGTCGACTCGGTGCCCGCCATCGGCGCCGTCGCCCAGACCGATGCCGGTCGCGTCGGCCACGTCGCGTGGGTGAGCGACATCGGTCCCGGAACCGTGACGATCGAGGAGTACAACTACGGCTCCGCCGGCGGCTACGGCACCCGCACGGTCCCGGTCGGCGACTTCCGCTACCTGCACCTCGCCGACGTCGCCCCCTCCCCGCTCGTCGGCTCCGACCGGCCCGTCGTGTCGGTGCCCGACGGACTCGGCGGGTCCTGGACCGCGCGCGTCGACGACGGCGGGACCCTCCTGCTGGCCGCCCCCGGCCGACCGACGCGGGAGGTCGGTCGATCGGGCGCCTTCTCCCCGGTGGTGGCACCCGCGTTGAGCCTCGACCACCGCGGCCGGCCCTGGGTGGCCGCCACCTCGCGGGACGGCCGGGTCGTGGTCGGTACGACGCACCGCGGGCGCCTGGTCCTGCGCGCCGCCGGCACCTCGGCTCTGACCGCGAGCCCGGCGCTCGCCCAGTCACGCACCCGGCGACCGGTGCTCGCGACGGTCACCGCGGAGGGCACGCTGGTCATCCGGCGCCTCACCCGCGAGGGACGGTGGACCCACCCGGACCGTGTCGGCCGGCCGGCGTCCTGGTCGACCCACAGCGCACCCGTGCTCGGCAACGACGCCACCGGTCGCACCTGGCTCGTGGGCGTCGGGTCGCGCGGAGCGACCTACGCGCAGTCCCTCGAGCGCGGGCGCCTCCTGCGACTCCGCGGACCGGCCGCGTCGCTCACGTCGACGCCAGCCCTCACCACCGCCGACGACGGTACGACCCGGCTGCACCAGGTCAGCGCGGCCGGACGGCTCGGCGTACGCACGCTCGACGGTCGTCGGTGGAGTCGTCCGACGGCACTGGCCGGCGAGTGGTCGCCGTACGCCTCACCCGCGGTCGGGGAGGTCTCCGGTGGCCTGCACGTGGCAGCCACCGACCGCACGGGCGCCGTCGTCGTCACCAGCACCGTGCCCGGGCGACCGTCCCGACGCATCCGAGCAGGGCGCGACCTCACCCGCGCCCCCGGGCTGGTGACCCGCCGCGGTGCCGAGCTCGTCGTCGCGCGCGCCGGCTCGCGCCTGCTCGCCCGACCGGCTGCGGCGCGGGTCGAGGACCTCCGTCCCGCTCGACCCGGCTTCCGGCCCTGACCGCCCCGCTGGTCGACGTACGACGCGGCCGCCCCCGGAGGGACGACCGCGTCGCGGGTGGGACTGCTGCGGGTCAGCGCCCCGCGTAGGCCCAGGAGGTCACGTTCTCGGTGTCCTCGAGGCCGGTGAAGCCCTCGACCGGCGCGTAGGTGTCGGTCTGGAACTCGATGTTCTCGTCGTCAGCCGTGCCGCCCACGTTGTCGGGGCCGACCCCGTAGAGGTTCAGCCCGAAGTTGGCCCCGCCGGAGTCCATCATGTTGTGGATCTCGTCGGCGTTGTCGGTGTGGTAGCTGCCGATCGTGTGGCCGACCTCGTGGGCCGTCACGTTGGCCACCGCCGCGGTGACGAATGCGATCTTGTCGCTGTTCGCGTTGATGTAGGTGTTGAGCGACGACGCCGGCCCCGCCGGTGCACTGAGCACGTCGAGCAGCACGATCGCCTCGTCCTGGTGACCGAAGTTGCCCGGGTCGATGTACTGGGCGATGCCGATGGTGCTGATGCCGGTTTCGGCGATCGTGCCGGCGATGTAGATGCGCGAGACGTTCTCCTGCCCGATCAGGTCCTGGTTGTCGCGGGCGTTGAGGACGTCGACGGTGACCGCCGGGTTGGTGCCGGCGATCTCGGCCTGCAGGTTGCGCCGCACCTGGTTGAGGATGCGGTTCTCCATCCGTCGGGCCTCGGTGCGGGCGATGCCCCACTGCGGCACGAACGCGGCGAACGGCGACACGTTGCGCTGGCCGGGACCGCCCCAGGTGCCGGTGTTGACCCGGCCGGGGGCGAAGTCGAGCAGCACCGTCTGCCGGCGCCCGCGGTCGCCCTGCGTGCCGGGCCGGTAGCCCTCGACCGTCACGTCGTACGCGCCGCTGCCGCCGGTGACCTCCACGGTGTACCAGCCGGCCTCCTCGGCGACGTAGGCGATGGCGGTGTTGCCGCCACCGATGAGCGGCGAGGTGGGCGGGTAGAGGGCGGAGGCGTCGGTGCCGATGCCACCCACGCGCTGCTCGCCCGACGGGGTCCGCACCGTGAGTCCGGTCGCCGAGCCCTCCGCGCCGGCCCCGACGACGTCACCGGGGCGCAGCCGCACGGAGTAGTAGTCGGTGTCCAGGGTCCGGCTCGCGATGGCGACGCGGTAGGCGCCGGTGTCGGCCCCGCCGGCACCGCTGCCGGAGTCGAACGGGTCGGCCGGCAGCGGGTCGAGGGCGTAGCCGCCGACCATCACGTAGTAGGTGCCGGGCACCTCGGGCGTGTAGGAGAGCGAGCTCAGCACGCCCGTCCCGCTGTCGTCGTCGGCGGCCACGGGCTCGCCCGCGGCGTCCCAGACGACGAGGATCGTGTCGGTGGTCGTCGCGCTGCCCTCCGTGTCGGCCGTCAGCGTCTCGCCGGCCGCGACGTCCACGGAGTAGAAGTCGAAGTCGTTGGTGCCGTCGCCGCCGGACGCGACCGGGCCGTGCGGCCCGTCGCCCAGCACCGAGCTGGTCACCGTCGCACCGCCGGCGATGCCGGTCGGCGTGGCCAGCGGGATCGAGCCCTGGTCCTCGGTGGTGGTCACCGTGCGCGGCGCCCCGACCGGCGCGGCGAGCTCACCCAGGATGCGGACGGCGGGCGTGCGGGTCGTGGCCGTGCCGAAACCGGGGATCGGCTCGGCGTCCACGTGCGAGTCGTTGGACCCCCGTGTTCCCGCGGGCTCCTCCTCGTCGTGGACGAACGGCGTGAGCACCCCGCGGGCGTCGACACCCCGTCCGTTGGTGCCGAAGGCCGCGCGACGGTTGGACGCGAGCCTGGCGGAGTCGGCGCGGCGCCCCGCCTGCTCGTGCATCTGCTTGTTCCACGCGAAGTAGTTGGCGTCGTGGATGTCCGGCAGGTTGGCGAGGTAGGGATTGGGGTTGGTCCGAGCCGTCAGGGCGGCGACGTCGGACTCCTTGGGGGCCACCTGGATGCCCAGGTCGAGGGCCTCCTGCTGGGCCGGCGTGACGGCGTCGTCACCGGACGGTGCGGCGACGGACAGGGCTGGGGTGACGATGGCCAGCAGGCCGGCAGAGCCGGCGGCGACCAGATACTTTCTGCGCACTGAAGCGCTCCTCCCGAGAGAAAACGGGATCGAGCACAGCGTGCCGGTGCAAGGTCGTCGCGGGGCCCGATCCCCTGACTCCAGCCAACGTAGGCCCTGCCGGGCCGCGCTGAAATGCTACTTAGGTCGTGATCACGAACCGCTGTAGTTGGGCGCCTCGACCGTCATCTGCACGCCGTGGGGGTGGCTCTCCTTGAGCGAGGCCGACGTGATGCGGACGAACCGGCCCTTGTCCTGCAGCTCCGGGATCGTGCGCGCGCCGACGTAGAACATCGACTGGTTGAGACCGCCGACGAGCTGGTGGGCGACCGCGGAGAGCGGCCCGCGGTAGGCGACCTGGCCCTCGATGCCCTCAGGAACGATCTTGTCGTCACTGGCGACCTCGGCCTGGAAGTAGCGGTCCTTGGAGTAGGACTTCTTGCCACGGCTGCTCATCGCGCCCAGCGAGCCCATGCCGCGGTAGGACTTGAACTGCTTGCCGTTGACGAAGACGACGTCGCCCGGCGACTCCTCGCAGCCGGCGAGCATCGAGCCCACCATCACCGCGTCGGCGCCCGCGACGAGGGCCTTGGCGATCTCGCCGGAGTGCTTCATGCCGCCGTCGGCGATCAGCGGGACGCCGGCCGGCTTGGTGGCCAGGGACGCCTCGTAGACGGCGGTGACCTGCGGCACTCCCACACCGGTGACGACGCGGGTGGTGCAGATCGAGCCCGGTCCGACGCCGACCTTGACCGCGTCGGCGCCGGCGTCGACGAACGCCTGGGCGCCCTCGCGGGTGGCGACGTTGCCGCCGATGACCTGGACGTGCTTCGTGGCCGGGTCGGACTTCAGGCGGCGCACCATGTCGAGGAGGAGGTGGACGTGGCCGTGGGCGGTGTCGGCGACGAGCACGTCGACGCCGGCCTCGACCAGCGTCGTGGCCCGTTCCCAGGCGTCGCCGAAGTAGCCGATGGCGGCACCGACCAGCAGCCGGCCGTCGTCGTCGTAGGACGCGTGGGGGAACTGCTCGCCCTTGACGAAGTCCTTGACGGTGATCAGGCCGCTCAGCCGGCCTTCGCCGTCGACGAGCGGCAGCCGCTCGCGCTTGTGGGCGCGCAGGAGGGTGGTCGCCTCGTCGCGCGAGATCCCGACGTGGCCGGTGATGAGGCCCTCGCGGGTCATCACCTCGTCGACCTTGGTGGTCGCCCACTCCGCCACGGGGGTGAAGCGCAGGTCGCGGTTGGTGATGATGCCGAGCAGGTGGTCGTCGAGGTCGACGACCGGGAGGCCGGAGACGCGGTACTCGCCGCACAGCCGGTCGAGCTCCTCGAGCGTCGCGTCGGGGCCGATCGTGACGGGGTTGGAGATGATGCCGGTCTGGGTCCGCTTGACCAGGTCGACCTGGCGGGCCTGGTCCTCGATGGACAGGTTGCGGTGCAGGACGCCGATGCCGCCCTCGCGGGCCATCGCGATCGCCATCCGCGCCTCGGTGACGGTGTCCATCGCCGCACTGATCAGCGGCACCCGGATCGAGATCTCACGGGTGAGGCGGGTGGTGGTGTCGATGTCGCTGGGCGCGAGGTCGGACTCCCCCGGCAGCAGCAGCACGTCGTCGTAGGTGAGGCCGAGCGCAGCGAACTTCTCCGGGATCTCCACGCCGCCATTCTACGGGCGGTTCGGAGCGCTCTGGGACAGTGTCAGGGTGGGGACGGTGGGGGGCGACCGGCCGGGTCCGGGCCGCATGGTCTGGGCGGCGGCGGTCGTGGCCTTCCTCGCGCGCTTCCCGTCCCTGCTGTGGCCGCTGCGGCCGGACGAGGCGGGGTTCCTCATGGTCGCCCGCGCCTGGCAGCCCGAGCCCGACTCGCTCTACGGGCGCTACTGGGTCGACCGGCCCCCGCCGATCATCTGGCTGGTCCAGGCGACCGACAGGGTCGGAGGGCCGTACGCCCACCGATTGCTCGGCGCGCTCGCGTGCTCGTTGCTGGTGCTGGCCGCGGCGGCAGCCGCCCGGGAGGTGGCGGTCCGCGCCGGCGTGCTGGACCCGGCCGCGGTGCGCCGGCTGGCCGGCTGGGTGGCCGTGGCGACGGCGGCGCTGGTCAGCAACGCCGAGATCGACCCGGTCGCCGCCAAGGGCGAGCTCTTCGGCATCCCGCTAGTGATGGCCTCGTGCTGGCTGGCGCTGCGGGCCGTGCGCCGCGTATCACCGCCCGACGCGTTCCTCGCCGGCCTGCTGGCGATGCTCGCGGTGGGGATGAAGCAGAGCATCGTCGGCGGCTTCGTCTTCGGTGCCGTCCTGCTCGGCGGGTCGCTGGTCGCGCGGCAGGTGGGCCGGCGCGACGCGCTGCGCTGCGCCGGCGCCGCCGCCGCCGGGGCTGCCGTGCCGGTGGTGGTCGTCGTCGCCTGGGCGGTCGGGGCCGGCGTACGCCTGCAGACGCTGTGGTACGCCGTCGTCACCTTCCGCTCCGACGCGAGCCACGTCATCGCCACGCAGGAGTCGGAGGGCGCGACGAGCCGGATCTCGGTGCTCCTTCTGATCTTCGCCGGCACCGGCATGCTCCTCGTCGTCGCCCTCTTCGCGGTCCGGCTCCGCAGCCTCCTGAGGCACGACCCCGTGCCGGTGGTCGCGATCGCCGTCATGCTCGGCCTCGACCTGCTCGGCGTCGCGCTCAGCGGGAGCTTCTGGTCGCCGTACCTCTTCGTGCCGCTCCCCGGCCTCGCGCTCGCCCTCGCCGCGCTCGTGGCACACGACCACCTCGACCGCGTCCGCCACCGGGTCACCCCGATCGCGGTGGGTCTCGTGGTGGTCTCGAGCATCGTCGCGCTCCTCGGCTGGACGGGTGCGTGGGTGGCGGGCCGGGTCCCCGTGGAGGTCCGCACCGGGGAGGCGATCGCGGCCGCGGCCTGGCCCGGCGACCGGGTGCTGGTCTACGGCGGGCGCGCCGACATCCAGTGGGCGACCGGGGCCCAGTCGCCGTACCCGTATCTCTGGTCGCTGCCGATGCGCACCCTCGACCCGGGCCTGGACGACCTCGAGGAGGTGCTGACCGGGAGCAACCCGCCGACGTGGTTCGTCGAGGCGACCTTCATCAGCACGTGGAGCGAGCTCGGCACCACCGCGATCCAGAGCTCGCTGATCCGCAAGTACGAGTTCGTGCAGACCGCGTGCGGCCGCTACAAGATCTACCACCTCAACACCGTCGACCCCGTCGAGGTCGACGTCGACTGCTCGACGCCCTTCCGGACGATCTGGGGACGCTGAGGGCGGCGGGAAATGCCGCCGGCCCGGCAGACGTCGTCTGCCGGGCCGGCGGGTGCTGCTGGGAGCGGAGGGATCAGTGGCCGTGGCCGTGACCGTGGCCGGCGGCGGCCGGCTCCTCCTCCTCGGGCTTGTCCACGATGAGGGTCTCGGTCGTGAGCAGCATCGCGGCGATCGAGGTCGCGTTGACCAGCGCCGAGCGGGTGACCTTGACCGGGTCGAGGACGCCCTGGGCGACCAGGTCGCCGTACTCGCCGGTCGCGGCGTTGTAGCCGTTGCCGACGCCGAGCTCGCGGACCTTGGAGGTCACGACGTAGCCGTTGACGCCACCGTTCTCGGCGATCCAGCGCAGCGGCTCGTCGGCCGCCTTGCGGACCACGCGGACGCCGGCAGCCTCGTCACCGGTGAGGCCGAGGTTGTCGTCGAGCACCGACACGGCGTGGATGAGCGCGGAGCCACCGCCGGCGACGATGCCCTCCTCGATCGCGGCGCGCGTCGCGGAGACGGCGTCCTCGATGCGGTGCTTCTTCTCCTTGAGCTCCACCTCGGTGGCGGCGCCGACCTTGATCACGCAGACACCGCCGGCGAGCTTGGCGAGGCGCTCCTGGAGCTTCTCGCGGTCCCAGTCGGAGTCGGTGTTCTCGATCTCGGCCTTGATCTGGTTGACGCGGCCCTCGACGGCGGAGCTGTCGCCCGCACCCTCGACGATCGTGGTGTGGTCCTTGGTGATGACCACACGACGCGCCTGGCCCAGGACCTCGAGGCCCACCTGGTCGAGCTTGAGGCCGACCTCGGGGGCGACGACCTGACCACCGGTCAGGGTCGCGATGTCCTGCATCATCGCCTTGCGGCGGTCGCCGAAGGCCGGAGCCTTCACCGCGGCGACGTTGAAGGTGCCGCGGATCTTGTTGACGACCAGGGTCGAGAGCGCCTCGCCGTCGACGTCCTCGGCGAGGATGAACAGCGGCTTGCCGGTCCCGATGACCTTCTCGAGGACCGGGAGCAGCTCCTGGATCGAGGAGATCTTGCCCTGGTGGAGAAGGATGTAGGCGTCGTCGAGGACGGCCTCCATCGACTCCGGGTCGGTGACGAAGTAGGCCGAGATGTAGCCCTTGTCGAACTGCATGCCCTCGGTGAACTCGAGCTCGGTGCCCATGGTGTTGGACTCCTCGACCGTGATCACGCCGTCCTTGCCGACCTTGTCGAAGGCCTCGGCGAGCAGGTCGCCGATGTGGCTGTCGCGGCTGGAGATCGTGGCGACGGAGGCCATGTCCTCGCGGGTCTCGACCTCGCGGGCCGCCTCACGCAGCGCGTCGCCGACGGCCTCGGCCGCTGCGTCCATGCCGCGCTTGAGACCCATCGGGTTGGCGCCGGCTGCGACGGCGCGCAGGCCCTCGTGGACCATGGCCTGGGCCAGGACGGTGGCGGTGGTGGTGCCGTCACCGGCGACGTCGTTGGTCTTGGTGGCCACCTCCTTGGTGAGCTGGGCACCGAGGTTCTCGAACGGGTCGTCGAGCTCGATCTCGCGAGCGACGGTCACCCCGTCGTTGGTGATCGTGGGGGCGCCCCACTTCTTGTCGAGGACGACGTAGCGGCCCTTGGGGCCGAGCGTCACCTTGACGGCGTTGGCGAGGGCGTCAACGCCGCGCTCGAGGGCGCGGCGGGCGTTCTCGTCGAACTCCAGGATCTTGGGCATCGAGGTGCTCCTAGGAAAGGTTCGGGGTGAAAGGGTTTCGCCCGGACGTCATGGCCGGAGGTCGCAGCAGCGACCGGCGGCCATGACGTTCCGGGCGAAGAGGAAAATCAGGAGACGACGGCGAGGATGTCGCGCGCCGAGAGGATCAGGTACTCCTGGCCGGAGTACTTGACCTCGGTGCCGCCGTACTTGCTGTAGATGACCTTGTCACCCACGGCGACGTCGAGCGGGACGCGGTTGCCGTTGTCGTCGATGCGACCGGGACCGATCGCCACGACCTCGCCCTCCTGGGGCTTCTCCTTGGCGGTGTCCGGGATGACCAGGCCGGAGGCGGTGGTCTGCTCGGCTTCGAGCGTCTGGACGACGATGCGGTCCTCGAGGGGCTTGATGTTGACCGACACTTCGGATCAACCTCCACTTTCTCAACAAGAGATCTTCAGGACGTGGGCTCGCGGTCCGGCGGCACGCCGTCGCGGGGGTCGTGCCAGGCTCGCGAGCGTTGGCATTCTCGGGGTGAGAGTGCCAGAGCAGACGCTAGCACTCTGCCCAATCGAGTGCTAGCCGGAGTCGCCGCTGACAGGATGACGGGATGCAGATCGAGACGCTGGACTGGCTGCGGACAGCCGAGGGAGCCCGTCTGCTGGACGACGCCACCCGGGCCTGGGCCGAGCACGCAGGTGACCCGGTGCGGGTCGCAGCCGTCGTACGACGTCTCGAGCCGGACGCCGAGAAGGCCGCCGCGGCCACCACGCAGGCACAGCTGCGCGCGAAGGCCGTCGCGAAGTTCGGCGAGGCGGCGCACCAGATGTTCTTCACCCCCGACGCCCTCGAGCAGTCGACGCGAGCACGCGTCGCCGACCACCGGGCGGCCCGGGTGGCCGCCGCGATCCCCGGCGGCAGCGTGATCGACCTCGGCTGCGGAATCGGCGGCGACCTCCTCGCCTTCGCGCGGGCCGGGCTCGTCACGGGCGGGGTCGACCTCGACCCCGTGCGGGTGGCGATGGCCCGCGCCAACCTCGAGGCCCTGGGCCTCGCCGGTGCCGTGCAGGTGGGCGACGCCACGACGATCGGCGCGGCCGCCTTCGACGTGGCCTTCGCCGACCCGGCTCGCCGCGGCGGCCGGGGTCGGGTGTTCGACGTCGAGGGGTGGACGCCCCCGTGGCCATGGGTGCTGGACCTCCTCACCCACCGCTCGCTGGTGAAGGTCGCCCCCGGCATCGACCACGACCTGGTGCCGTCGGGCGTCGAGGCGGAGTGGGTCAGCGACGGCGGTGAGGTCAAGGAGGCCGTGCTCTGGTCGCCGGCACTCGCCACGACCGACCGCCGCGCGACCGTGATCGGCGAGCACGGGCTGGCCACGCTCACCGACGAGGACTCCCCCGCCGACGGGGAGCCCGGCACCGAGGTCCGCCCGGTCGGCGCCTACCTCTACGAGCCCGACGGTGCCGTGATCCGTGCCGGACTGGTCACCGCGGTCGCCGCCGGCGTCGGGGGCGGGCTGGTCGACCCGCACATCGCCTACGTCACCAGCGACGCCTCGTTCCGTACGCCGTTCGCCCGCGGCTACCGCGTCGTCGAGCACCTTCCCTACCGCGAGAAGCAGCTGCGCGCGGCCCTGCACGAGCGCGGGATCGGCCGGCTCACGATCAAGAAGCGTGGGGTGCAGGTCGTCCCCGACGAGCTCCGCAAGCGGCTGTCCCTGCGCGGGGACCACGAGGCCACCCTGGTGCTCACCCGGGTCTCCGGTCAGGGGACTGCCCTGCTCGTCGAGCCCTTCTGAGCGACGGTTCCCTCAGCAGCCGGGTCGTGCCACGCCCGGGACGTCGACCGGCAGCCGGCCCGGTGCCGGAGCCTGACCGGTCAGCACCTCGACCAGCACCTGCATCGCAGCAGGCGTGTCGCCGTAGGTGGCGATCCGTGTCGGGGCCGCCACGCGACCCAGCACCCACGGGCTGTCGGTGGCCACGGCGACCTGGCCGTCGACGGGGGCGTCGCGGTAGCCGGTGAACCCGATCTGCGTGCCGGCCGCGAGTCGCGCGTCCTCACCGGCGTGCCACGCGTCGAGGCGCCGCTCCCGGCGGGCCTCGGCCTTCGCCCAGGCGCGCACGCGCCGCTGGTAGGCGCGCTTGCGCTCCTTCTTCCTGCGATCGGGCCTCGGCTTCGCGCTGGTGAGGTCGGCCGGCGGCGAGCGGCGGGCCAGGACCGTGATCCCGGCAGCCTGGGCTGCGGGGGTGAACGCCCCGACCGCGCTCGGGTCGCCGTAGGCGTGCACGACGTCTCCGACGAGCCGGCCCGAGCAGGCGCCGTCGGTGACCGTCACCGCAGCGGCGGAGAGTCGCCGGGACGCTGCGGCCGCCGAACCGGGCGCCGAGCTCGGCTGCTGCCCGGACGGGGCGAGGTGGGTGAGCAGGGCGATCTGCCGCGCGGCCGCCTGCTCCAGCCGCCGGCGGGGCAGGGTGCCGCCCCGCACGGCGCGCACCAGCGCTGACCGGGCCACGGCGGGCGAGGGCGGCATCAGCAGGACGTCGGAGCCGGCGCGGAGGGCCTGCACCGCCGTACGCCCGGGGTCGCGGCCGCGGGTGACGGCGGCCATCTCCAGCGAGTCCGTCACGACGAGGCCCGCGAAGCCGAGCTCGTCTCGCAGCAGCCCGGTGACCACCTTGCGCGACAGCGACGACGGCACCCGCGGGTCCACGGCGCGCACGTCGAGGTGGCCGACCATCACCGCAGGGAGCCCGGCCTCGATGCCGCGGGCGAAGGGCACGAGGTCGGACGCCTCGAGCTGGGCCTTCGTCCTGCCCTGCACCGGCAGGGTCAGGTGGCTGTCGGCCGGCACGGAGCCGTGGCCCGGGAAGTGCTTGATGACCGGCAGGACGCCCGCCGTGCTGAAGCCGGTGGCCGCCGCGACGACGTGCTCGGCGACGACTCCGGGTCGCGACGAGGCGGACCGCGACCCGATCGTCGGGTCACCGGGGCCCGAGGTGACGTCGGCGTCCGGGGCGAAGTCGACGGTGAAGCCGAGCCCGCGCAGCTCCGCGGCCCCTGCGGCGTACGACTCCTGCGTCAGTCGCGCGTCACCAGCGGCACCCGTGCTCATGAAGGTCGGGAACCGGGTCGCCGCACCGCGCAGTCGCTCGACCACCCCGCCCTCCTGGTCGACGCCGAGGAAGAGCGGCCACTTGCGGGGGACCTGGCGGGTCAGTGCCCGGTTGACGGCCCTGACCTGCTCGGCCGAGGCCACGTTGGCACTGAAGGCGATCACGCCTCCGAGGTGCAGGTCGCGGACCATCCGCACGGGGGCGTCGGTCCCCTGCCAGTCGGCGACGATGACCTGCCCGGCGAGGTCGGGCAGCTTCATCCGGCCGACGATCCGCGCCGCCCGGTCCAGCTCGGCCCCGGTGGGACCCCACCCCTCGGCCAGCCCGAGCTCCTCCGACGGCGTCGGCGGGACGGTCGGCGTGCTCGTGGCGGCCGTGCTCTCGGCCGTCCGCTCCTCGTCCCCGTCCGGGTCCTGTCCGTCGCACGCGGCCAGCGACGCGACGAGCACGAGGGAGGCTCCGAGGCTCACCAGGGGCTTGGCGGGGCGGGAGCGCATCACGCCATGGTGGCACGGCACCACGGATCACTCACCGTCCGCGACGGTCCGGGCGCTCCCACGGCCAGGCGCTCTCGAGCCAGGCGGCCACGGCACCTGCCAGTGGCTGGTCGAGCCCGGCCCGGTCGGCGCGTACCCACGACTGCACCTTGACGTCGTGCTGGTCCGACGCGCTCGGGTAGAGGTAGACGCACCCGATCACCTCGCGGCTGCCCGGCTCGAGCACGGTGAACGTGAATCCACGCCGCGCCTCGAAGTCCGCCGCATGCCGCGCGAGGTCGGCGAGGTTGTCCTCGAGCGACATGCCGTCGACCGGCGGCCACGACCCGTCCGCGTAGCCCGGCGTCTCGCGGACGTGCGCGATGCTCGACGACCACGCCGCGTGGTCGGACTCGTTGTGCTGCGGCCCGAGCGGCTCGAGCACGAAGTCGTCCGTCACCAGCGACGTCGGTGGCTCGAAGTCCGCGGGCACGAAGTCGTCCATGACGCCTCAGCCGGCAAGGCCGGCGCGCTCCGCGCCGATCGTGGTGTCGGGACCGTGGCCGGTGTGCACGACCGTCTCGTCCGGCAGCTCGAGCAGCCGGCGACGGATCGAGTCCTTGATCTCGTCGGCGTCGCTGTAGGAGCGGCCCGTCGCGCCCGGACCGCCCTCGAACAGGGTGTCGCCGGTGAACACGCAGCCGAGGTCGTGGACGTAGAGGCACACCGCGCCCGGCGCGTGGCCCGGGGTGTGGATCACCTTGATCGCGGCACCCCCGATCGTGAGCGTCTGGTCGTCGGCCAGGTCGACGTCCCAGAGCTCGGCGCCCTCCTCGTCGCCCCCGTGGGTCAGCTCCCACAGCGGGCGGTCGTCGGGGTGCAGCAGGATCGGCGCCCCAGTGCGGCGGCGGAGCTCCGGCGCCACGCGCACGTGGTCGTCGTGGGCGTGGGTGCACACGATCGCCTTGACGGCCCGGCCGGCGACGACCGCCATGATCGCGTCGACGTCGTGGGGGGCGTCGACGACCAGGCACTGCTCGTCGTCACCGATCACCCACAGGTTGTTGTCGACGTCGTGCGTCTCGCCGTCCAGGGAGAACGTCCCCGAGACGACGGCATGGTCGACCCGCACCGACCGGGAAGAGGGTGAGGCGCCCATCAGAACACCACCACCGAGCGCAGCACGTCGCCGTGGTGCATCTTGTCGAAGGCGGCCTCGACGTCGTCGATGCCGATCTCCTCGGTCACGAACGCGTCGAGGTCGAGCCGGCCCTGCTGGTAGAGGTCGACGAGCATCGGGAAGTCACGCGAGGGCAGGCAGTCGCCGTACCAGGAGGACTTCAGCGACCCGCCGCGGCCGAAGACGTCGATGAGCGGGATGTCCGGCACCTTCATGTCCGGCGTCGGCACGCCCACCAGCACGACGGTCCCGGCGAGGTCGCGCGCGTAGAACGCCTGCTTCCACGTCTCCGGGCGTCCGACGGCGTCGATCACCACGTCGGCGCCGCCCTCGTGGCCGGTGCCGTCCGGCGGCGGCGTCAGCGACCGGATCGCCTCGACCGGGTCGACCTCCGAGGAGTTCACCGTGTGGGTGGCGCCCATCGAGCGCGCCAGCTCGAGCTTGCGGTCGTCGAGGTCGACGGCGATGATCCGCGCCGCCCCCGCCAGGGCCGCGCCGGCGATCGCGGCCGCGCCGACGCCGCCGCAGCCGATGACGGCCACGGTGGAGCCGCGGCCGACGTTGCCGGTGTTGATGGCGGCACCGAGGCCGGCCATCACGCCGCAGCCGAGGAGGCCCACGGCAGCCGCACGGGCCGACGGGTCGACCTTCGTGCACTGGCCGGCGGCGACCAGCGTCTTCTCCGCGAACGCGCCGATGCCCAGCGCGGGCGACAGCTCGGTGCCGGCGAGGTCGCCCTCGGCGAGCGTCATCTTCTGGGTGGCGTTGTGGGTGGCGAAGCAGTACCACGGCTCGCCGCGGTTGCACGCGCGGCAGTCGCCGCACACGGCGCGCCAGTTGAGGACGACGAAGTCACCCGGCTCGAGCCCGGTCACGTCCGGACCGACCGACTCGACGACACCCGCCGCCTCGTGGCCGAGGAGGAAGGGGAAGTCGTCGTTGATCCCGCCCTCGCGGTAGTGGAGGTCGGTGTGGCACACCCCGCAGGCCTGGACCTTCACCACCGCCTCGCCCGGGCCGGGATCGGGGACGTTGATCGTGGTGAGCTGCACCGGCTCGCCCTTCGCGAGCGCGACGACGGCCTGGACCTGCTGCATGGATGTGCCTCCTGTGGATCGGGTCGACGAGAGCCTTGCAACGCAAGCCAAACAGATGCAACCACCTGCCGACGAGTCGCGTCCTCACCCGACACACCACGCGGAAGAACTCGCGGACGGACAGGAGGTGGACGATGAGCGCGACACTCGTCGACATGGGCAAGCACGACCGGCAGGCCGACAAGGACGCCGACTTCTCGGCGTACATGTCGGGGCGCCAGACGGCGCTCTACCGGACGGCGTACCTCCTCGCCGGCGACCACGCCGGCGCCGAGGACCTGCTCCAGACGGCGTTCGCCAAGCTCTACCTCTCCTGGGACCGCATCCGCGACCGCGAGGCCCTCGACGGCTACGTCCGACGGATCATGGTCAACGAGAACAACTCGCTGTGGCGGCGGGCCTGGAAGCGCCGCGAGCACGCGACCGACACGATGCCCGAGACCGGCGCGGTCGACGTGTACGACGACGGCATGGGCGGGGCGCTCTGGTCGTTCGTCCAGACCCTGCCGCCCAAGCAGCGCTCGGTCGTCGTCCTGCGCTACTACGAGCAGCTGAGCGAGGCCGAGATCGCCGACGTGCTCGGGATCTCCGTCGGGACCGTCAAGTCGCAGGCCAGCCGCGCGCTGGCCGCGCTGCGCGCCCGTGCCCCGCACTCCCTCAACCCCCACGAGTCCGGAGACGATGCACGATGAGCCCCACTCCCCTCGAGGACCAGGTGCACGACGCGCTGCACCGCACCGCCGACCCCCTGCAGCGCGCCCCGTTCACCGTCACCGACGTCCGCACGCGCGCCCGTCGGATCCAGCGGCGCCGCGCCGTGGTGGCCGGTGCCGCGGTCGCCGCCGTCCTGGCGATCGCCATCCCTGTCGGCGCCGGCGTGGTCGGGCCGTCCCCGCGGAGCGACGTCCCGCCCGCGACCGAGCCGCCCGCACCCCGGATCACCGGGACCGTCCGCATCGACCCGCTCACCGCGCCCGTCGGCGCCGAGCTCGCCATGCCCCTCATCAACGTCGACGACGAGAGCCTGACCGTCGACGGCGAGACCGTCGACCTCCCCCGGCTCTACGACCAGCTGACGCCGTACGTCGAGGGGTGGATCGGCATCGCCTTCACCGACGACGTCGGCGGCCGCGCCGTGCAGGTCCTCGACCCCGACTTCCGCGTCCTCGACGAGGTGGCGCCGGCCAGCCCCCTGGCCGTGTCGCCGGACGGCTCACGCATCGCCTGGGCCTGGTACGACGGCTCGCGCTGGACCGTCGTGGACCGGGACCGCGACGGAGCGAGGGAGGAGCGATGGACGGCGCTGCCTCCGGGTCCTCAGGACGCCCGCGTCCGTCCGGTCGGCTTCCTCCCCGGCGACGCGCTCCTGCTCGGCACGACCGATCCCGCCACCAACCGCGAGTCGGCGTCCGTCGTCGGCCCGGACGGGAGCACCACACCGCTGCCCGGCTCGCTGCGGGTGGGCTCGGTGTCGGAGGCCACCGGCCTCTACTCCGTCCAGACCAGCTTCACCGGCGACGGCTCCTGCTGGCAGGTGCGCGACGCCGGCGCAGGCGGTGCCGAGGCCTGGCAGACGTGCGACTACTCGCTGCTCGGCTTCAGCCCCGACGGTCGGCACCTGCTCGGCTTCACCGACTACCTCACACCCGACGGGTCGCCGACCATGGCGGTCCTCGACGCGGCGACCGGCGAGCGGGTGGTCGACTTCGAGCTGGTCGGCGCCCGCACCAGTGTGGTCGGCATCAACCCGGAGGTGGCCTGGGAGGACGACGACACCGTCGCGGCCACGCTCGTGGCCGGCAACCGGCAGTACGTCGTACGCCTCGCGCTCGACGGCACGGTCGAGCGGGTCGGCGGCGAGGCGGTCGACCTGCAGCCGGGTCAGGTCGCGCTCAAGCTCGCCGCCCCGGTCGACCCGCCGGGCTGAGGAAGGTCACAGGCGCATCCGCTCGCTGGAGTAGCTGGCGACGACCGACTGGAACAGCTCCTGCTGCACCTCGTCCGGCACCTCGCGGTCGAAGCTCACCTGGACCTTCGTGACGTGGTTGTCCTCCCACAGAGTGGCCGCGTGCATGTCGTCGAACCTGTCCCTCGCCGTGTAGTAGCCAGCGGTCAGCCCGCCCATGAGGATGCCGTCCTGCTTCTCGTAGTTCTGCGGCTTCCGTCCGTGCGGCCAGAAGTACCTCTCGGCCTGCTTGGGCGTCAGCACGTCGCCACCCGTCGGAACCACGCTGAGCAGCACGCCACCGCTCTTCCCGTCCACGCGCCCGAGGGCGCTGTCGACGACGAAGGAGTCGAAGGTCTGCTTCCAGCCCTTGGGGATGTTGACCCGGATGTCGCTGACATCGAGCCGCGGTCCCGATGCCGGCTCGACGGCCTCGGCCTCGGGCACGAGCAGCGGCTCGGTCGGGCTCGCGGTGAGGCTCTCGGAAGGGCTGTCCGTGGGGCTGTCGGTCGGGGACGCCGGCGAGGTGTCGGTCCCCGACGGGTCGATGCCCTCGCCGTCGCTCCCGCACGCGCCCAGCGCCAGTACGGCCGCGAGCCAGACCGCCAACGCCGCGATTCCGCGTCCACCCATCGTCGTACCCCCGAGTCGTTGCACGCCCAGACGGTAGCGGACGGCCCCTGTTTCCCAGCTTTTCGTCGGACGCGGGGGCGTGGTGTGAAAATGCCTTCGACAACGACGTTTCACCGCCGGGCACGGCGGGAATGGGGGACCCATGCTGACCGCTGCCGACGTAGGCCTCGTGACCAACGTGATGAAGGGCATCAACGCGCCCGAGAGCCTCATCCAGAGCATCCGCACCCTGCTCACCACCAACTCCGACGGCCTGGGCGGCACGAAGCTCATCCCCGTGGGAACCAGCCACTTCGGCGGGTCGACCAACGGCCACCGCCTCGGTGTCAACGCCCAGATGGCGCACCAGGAGGCCGAGCAGGAGTTCCAGAAGCTCGCCGACTCCCTGCGCGCCTACAGCGACGCCATCAAGCTCTGGGCCGACGACGTCCGTGACGTGGACGGCAGCACCAATGCCGAGATGACGACGCGTGCGGCTGCGCTCGCCCAGGTCAACGACACCATCGACCAGGCGCGCGACCAGTCCTCTGGCAGCACCATGGGCGACGGCCAGTACACCGAGCCCCCGGCTGCAGAGGACGGCGCCTGATGACCGACGGAGTCGAGCGCGCCCGCCTGCGCACCTACCTCACTGGCGCCCAGGCCGAGACGAGTGACCTCGCCGGCGAGAACTGGAGGAACTGCGGCAAGATCCTCGCCGAGACCGCCGAGGCGCTGCGCAAGGGAGCCGCCAAGATCCGCGACGGCGAGGGCGACGGGCAGGACGGTGGGCTGTCCGGGATGATGGCCGACGCCCTGCTGGCGGCCTTCGAGGACTCCTCGAGCAGCATGGAGGAGAAGGGAACCCGCCTCGTCGGCGGCGGCGACGCCCTCATGGACGCGGCCCGTGTGATGGGCAACGCCAAGGCCGCCGAGGCCGGCATGGCCGACCTGCAGCAGCCGCCGGCCTACACGGCGCCGACCCCGCTGCCGGGCCTCCCGCCCACGCCGAAGGAGATCCAGGCCGAGGCCACCAAGCGGCACGCCGCCAACCAGGAGATGGCGTCCTACAACACGGCCCGCGCCCAGCAGGAGGCCGCCGCCGCGCAGTGGACGCAGAAGCTCGACGCCGTCTTCCTCGGCTCGATCCCGCCGATGCAGGCGATCCACGGGCAGCCCGACCCGACCGAGCCGCCGCCGTCGGTGCCGAGCAGCCCGTCCAGCCCGTCGCTGCCGCCGACCGGGCCGCGCAGCCCCGGCACCCCCGGCGTCCCCGACCCGACGGACCCCAGGGACCCCAGGGACCCGAAGGACCCGGACAAGGACCGCGACCCGGACAAGGACCGCGACAGAGACCCCGACAAGCCCGACCCGGTCGACCCGGAGAAGCCGGACCCGGTCGACCCCACGAAGCCCGACCCGGTCGACCCGGAGCCGCGCCACCCGATCACCCACCCGACCCCTCCGACCCACCACGTGCCGGGAGAGACGAGCACGGTCACGGGCTCGTCGCAGAGCGGCGTCACCTACAACCCCTCGGCGGGCCAGGCTCCGGCCGGCCCGAGCACGGGAGGATCGGGCGGCGGCATGAACGCCGCCGCGATGGGCGCCGCAGGTGCCGCCGGAGGTGCCAGCGGCATGGCGGGCGGCATCCGGGCCGGCGCAGCTCCGGCTCCGGCCGGAAGCTCACCCGCCCGTCCGATCGGCGCGACCGGCCGCAGTGGCAGCGCGGGCGCGCTGTCGCGCCCTGCCGGCGCCGCAGGCTCGGCAGCAGCACGCGCCGGCACGGCCGGCAGCCCCGCCGCCCGCGGCGCGGGCTCGGCAGGTGCCCGAGGTGCCGGCTCGGCCGGCGCCCGTGGTGCGGGCTCGGCAGGTGCGCGCGGTGCCGGCTCGGCCGGCGGTCGTGGAGCCGGCTCGGCCGGTGGTCGCGGCGCAGGGTCCGGCACCGGGTCACGGTCCGGTGGACGCGGATCGACCGGTGCCCGCGGCGCCGCCGGTGGCGCCAACGGTCGCGGCAGCCGCAAGGGAGACGACGACCAGGCCGCCGAGCGCGACGGTCTGGTCTACGAGCAGGACTGGCTCGGTGACGACGACGTCGCACCCGGAGTCCTCGACTGAGGTCCGCCTCGTTCGAGTGTCCGTGATGCAGGTCCCCGCTCTCGGGCGGGGACCTTCGTCATGTCCAGGGCGGCGTCAGGCGACGTCAGGCGACGTCAGGCGACGTCAGGCGACGTCAGGCGACGACGGTCGTGATCGGTTGCGAGGAGTCGGCCGGCAGGTCGAGCCGGGACGGCGTACGACCGCGGGCAACGAGCTCGGCCCCGAGGGCAGCGACCATGGCGCCGTTGTCGGTGCACAGGCCCGGGCGGGGCACCCGCACGCGGATGCCCTGCGCCGCCGCCCGCTCCTCGGCCATCGCGCGCAGCCGGCTGTTGGCGGCCACCCCGCCGCCGATGAGGATGTCCTCGATCCCGCGGCTGGTGGCCGCGTCGATCGCCTTGCGCGTCAGTACGTCGCACACCGCCTCCTGGAAGGAGGCGGCCACGTCGGCGACGTCGATGGTGACGCCCGCACGCTGCTGGGTCTCCACCCAGCGGGCGACGGCGGTCTTGAGGCCCGAGAAGGAGAAGTCGAACCGGTGCCGCTCGAGGTCGCGCCGGCTGGTGAGCCCGCGCGGGAAGTCGATGGCGACGCTGCTGCCGCTGCGCGCCTGCTTGTCGATGTGGGGCCCGCCGGGGAACGGCAGGCCCAGGAGCCGGGCGACCTTGTCGAAGGCCTCCCCCGCCGCGTCGTCGATGGTCGAGCCCATCGGCTCGACGCCGACGGTGACGTCGGTGACCTCGAGCAGGCTGGAGTGGCCACCCGAGACGAGCATGGCCAGGCACGGCTCGGGGAGCGGTCCGTGCTCGAGCTGGTCGACCGCCACGTGGGCGGCAAGGTGGTTGACGCCGTAGATGGGCTTGCCCAGGCCGAGGGCAAGGGCCTTGGCGCTGGCCACACCGACCAGCAGCGCTCCGGCCAGGCCGGGGCCGCTGGTGACGGCCACGGCGTCGATGTCGCTCAGCGCGATCCCGGCCGTCTCGGCGGCGCGCTCGATCGTGGGCACCATCGCCTCGAGGTGGGCGCGGCTCGCGACCTCGGGCACCACTCCGCCGAAGCGGGCGTGCTCCTCGACGCTGCTGGCGACCGTGTCGGCCAGGAGGGTGTGCCCCCGGACGATGCCGACCCCGGTCTCGTCGCAGGAGGTCTCGATCCCGAGGACCAGCGGCTCGTCAGTCATGGGCCGTCGCCGTGTGCTCGCGGGCGGCGCCCGGGAGCCAGCGACACATGACCAGCGCCTCGGACCCGTCGCGGTAGTAGTGGGGGCGCACGTCGATGACGCTGAACTGCCGGGCCACGTAGAAGCCCAGGGCGGGGGCGTTGGTCACGCTCACCTCCAGCAGCATCCGCGAGGCGCCCTCGGTGTCGACGAGGAGCTCGTCGAGCAGGCGCGAGGCGAGGCCTGTGCGACGCGCGTCAGGGCGTACGCCGATCCGCAGCAGGTCGACGATGTCGCCCGCGGTCATCGTCACGGCGTAGCCGGAGAGGTCGTCGGCGACGACGAAGCGGCGCCCGAGGCCGTCGATCTCCTGGCGGATGAGCTCCTCGCTCCACGCGTCGGGTCCGAACAGCTCCTGCTCGAGGGCACGGAGCGCCGGCAGGTCGGCGAGGGTGGCGGGACGGATCACGAGACGGGCTTTCTGGGTGCGCCGGCGACCGCGTCGGGGCGGCGCAGGTAGAGGGGTTCGGGGTCCAGCAATTCTACGAGCTCGGACACGACGCCTGCTGCCAGCCAGCCGGCGCTCGGCCGGGTGGGGGCGATCAGGTGCGGGAAGGCGTCGGGGTAGAGCTCGGGCCCGGCGCCGGCGACCGGGGCGTCGGTGGCGACCTCGGCCGGACGGGTGACGACCGGTCCCTCGAGGCGGCGGCCCTCGGCGTCGTACGAGGCCAGGTAGACCTCCTTGCGCCGGGCGTCGGTGGCGACGAGGAAGCTGTCATGGGCGGTCCCGCGGCTGACGACCTCGAGCGCGACGGCGTCGAGGGAGCAGACGCCGTAGACGGGGATGTCCAGGACGAAGCCGAGGGTGCGTGCGGTCACGACCCCGACGCGGAGGCCGGTGAACGGACCGGGACCGACACCGACGGCGACGGCTGTGAGGTCCTGGCGGACGACGCCCGCCTCCTCCATGCACCGCGCGATGAGCGGCGCGAGGTGCTCCCCGTGCTTCATCGGCTGCTCGGAGGAGTGCTCGACGACCACGCGCTCGCCGTCGTGGAGCGCGACGGAGACCAGCGCGGTCGCGGTGTCGAAGGCCAGCAGCACGGCGTCGAGGCTACTGCCCGACGATCCACCGCAGCGAAACCCGGCGGGGGTCGAGCTCGTCGCCGACCGGCGCGTCACCGACGGTCCGCTCGATCACGACCTCGAGGCGCGAGTCGGCCAGGCCCTCGGCCAGGCCCGCACCCCACTCCACGACGGTCACAGCGGAGTCGAGCGAGGTGTCGAGGTCGAGGTCGTCGAGCTCGTCGAGCCCGCCGAGCCGGTAGGCGTCGACGTGGACGAGGTCGGGCCCGTCGCCCAGGGCAGGATGCACACGGGCGATCACGAACGTCGGCGAGGTGACGCCGCCGCGCACGTCGAGCCCCTCGCCGAGTCCCTGCGTGAAGGTCGTCTTCCCGGCCCCCAGCTCACCGGTGAGCACCACCAGGTCGCCGGCGACCAGGCCGGACCCGACGCGCCCACCGAGCTCGCGCATCGTCGCCGCGTCGGGGGCGTCGAAGGTCGTGCCGAGCCACCTCGCGAGCTCGACGTAGGGGCTCGTCCCGCCGGTGACGACGAAGTCGTGCGCCTCCCAGAATGCGACGGTGCCGGGCAGCTCCTCGCGTGCGACGACCCGCACCGCCGAGCGACCCGTCGCTGCTTCCACGGCCGCTTCCACCAGGGCCGAGGCCACTCCCCTGCCCTGGGCGGCGGGCGTCACGCCGAAGCGGCGGAGCACGAGCCCGTCGGGGTCGGGGTCGAGCACGACGCAGCCCACGGAACGGCCGTCGAGGACAGCGAGCAGGCCACCGCGCCGCGCGAGGAGGCGCTTGACGGAGTCGATGTCCTCGCCGAGCGCGTCGGCCGGTGGGTCCAGGGCGGGCCGGGCGCCGAAGGCCTCCCGCACGACCGCGAGGACGTCGGCGGCCGCCTCGGGACCCACCCGGCGTACGACAACACTCACAGCAGGCCCTCGCCCTGGGCGAGGGAGATGAGGTCATCGAGCTCGGCGGTGACCTGCTTGTGGCGCTCGAGCAGCACCATGTGGCCGGCGCCCTCGCACTCCAGCAGGCTCGAGCCGGTGATGCGGCTGTGCAGCTTCCGGCTGTGCCCGACGGAGGTGATCCTGTCCTCGGTGCCGCAGATGATCGACGTCGGCACCCGGCTGAGGGGCTCGAGGTGCTCGAAGTGGTCGAGGGTCGCGAAGGCCGGGTAGAAGTCCGCGACGACGGCGAACGGCGTCGCGTTGAGCATCGAGTAGACGAACTCCACCATCGATGCGGGTACGTCGTCGCCGAACGCATAGCGGTCGGTGAACACGTCGGCGACGGCGTGGCCCCACGCCCGCGCGACGTCGACGACCTTGTGACCGCGGTCGAGGGTGCGCACGGCGCGCCCGACGAAGCGACCGCCGAGGCCGAGCGGCAGCATCGGGAACAGGATCCGGCCGGGGTCGAGGCCGCCTGCCGTGGTCGACATGAGAGCGGCACCGACGACCGTGTCGCCGAACAGCTCGGGGTAGTGCTCGGCCAGTGAGATGACGCTCATCCCACCCATCGAGTGGCCGACGACGACGCAACGTCCGGGGACCGTGTCCTCGATGACGCGGCGCAGGTCGTGGCCGAGCTGCTCGATCGTGCAGTGCTCCTCGTCGGATCGCGCCGACCGGCCGTGGCTGCGCTGGTCGTAGAAGACCGTGCGCACCTGGCCGCGGTAGGCGGCACGCTGGAAGTGCCAGCAGTCGAGGTTGAGCGAGTAGCCGTGCACGAAGACGACGGTCAGGTCGTCGTCGGTGGCGGGCACGCCCCCGAAGTCCTCCGGCTCGTCGATCTCGACGTAGAGGTCGACCGCGTCGTCGGTGACGGTCACGCGCGGGGGGCTGTGGAGCGCACCGAACGCCACCTCCTCACCGGCGGCACGGTTGCCGATGACGCGGTTCTGGCGGGCGATGCCCACGGCGCCGGCGGCAGCGGCCAGGCCGGCTGCGCCCACGACGGTGCCGAAGATGCGGCCCTTGATGCTCAACGGGTGGTCCTTCCGGAGTCCTCGGTGTCGGCGTCGGTGTCCGTCTCGGTGTCCGTCTCGGTGTCGACGTGCCTGCGGACCAGCCGGCCGCCGACGCGGGTGACGATCTCGTAGCTGATCGTGTCGACGGCGTCCGCCCAGTCCTGGGCGGTGGGCTCGCCGAGGTCGCCGGCGCCGAAGAGGACGACCTCGGTCCCGGCCGGCGGCAGCTCGCCGTGGAGGTCGACGACGAGCTGGTCCATGCACACGCGGCCGCGGATCGGCCGCTGGGAGTCGCCGACCCAGACGTGGGCGGTGTTGCCGGCTGCTCGCGGCACCCCCTCGCCGTAGCCGGCCGGCACGACGCCGACGGTGGTGTCCTCGGCGGCGTGCCAGGTGTGCCCGTAGGAGACGCCCTCACCGGCCCGGACGACCTTGCTCATCACCAGGCGGGCACGCACGGTCATGGCCGGCCGGAGGCCCAGTCGCGGGCTGACGCCGGGCGCCGGGTCGAGACCGTAGGTCGCGATGCCGCAGCGGACGAGGTCGAAGTGGGAGGAGGGCCGCAGGATCGCCGCGGCGGAGTTGGCGAGGTGGGTGACGTCCGGGTCGAGCCCGGCCGTCTCGGCCAGGGCGAGCGCCTCGCGGAAGGCTGCCTCCTGGGCGTCGTTGGCCGGATGGGCAGGCTCGTCGCTGGCGGCGAAGTGTGACCAGATCCCGGTGACGGTGATCCGCCCCTGCCGCTCGAGGTCGCTCGCGACCGCGAAGAGGTGCTGCCACTCCGAGCGGGGCGATCCGCCGCGCGACAGGCCGGTGTCGACCTTGAGCTGCACCCGGGCGGGGCCCACCGCCGCGATCTCCTCGAGCTCGGTGACCGAGTAGGCGGTCACCTCGACCCCGGCCGCGACCGCGGCGGCGAAGTCGTCGCCGGGGGCGCTGAGCCAGCACAGCAGCGGGCCGTGGTCGCCGGCGGCCCGCAGCGCGAGCGCCTCCTCGATGGTCGCCACGCCGAGCCAGTCGGCGCCGGCGTCGCGGGCGGCGGCGGCCACCTCGACCATGCCGTGGCCGTAGCCGTCGGCCTTGACGACCGCCATCAGCTGCACGGGGCCGTCGACGGTCACCAGGTCCTTGAGGATGCGCACGTTGTGCCGGACGGCAGCGAGGTCCACCACGATCTCGGCGCGCGGCGGCACGGGATCGGTCATGCCCTCGATCATCCCAGAGACCTCGATCTCGGGGCATCGAGGACGTCGCGCACCAGCCGCGGGATCTGGACCGCGACCCGGCTCGCGGTCAGCGGTCCGCCGGCTGCCGCCTGGGTCGCGGCGGCTCCGTGCAGCCACGACCCGACGGACGCGGCGTCGTACGGCTCCAGTCCCGCCGCGAGCAGCGCCCCGACCAGCCCGGCGAGCACGTCGCCGGCGCCGGCCGTGGCGAGCCACGGCACGCCGGTGGTGGTCACCCGGACCCGCCCGTCGGGGTCCGCGACGAGCGTGTGGTGCCCCTTGAGCAGCACCACGCAGCCGAAGCGGGTCGCTGCCGCGCGCGCGTGCTCGAGCGGCGAGTCCTCGACCTCGTCGCGCTCGACCCCGACCATCGCCGCCAGCTCGCCGGCGTGCGGCGTCAGCACGCAGCCGGGCACCGTCCCGTCCACGTGGCGCAGGGCGTCGGCGTCGACGACCACCGGTACGTCGTCGGCGCGGGCCTCGGCGAGCATCGTGCCCGCGTCGTCGCCGCCGCCGGGGCCCACGACCCAGGCCTGGACGCGGCCGTCGCCGACGACCTCGGGGTGCACGCTGCGCACGGTGTCGGCGATCGCCTCCGGCCCGACGTAGCGGACCATCCCGACCAGCCCCGAGTTGGCGCCCGACACGGCCAGCAGCGCGGCACCCGGGTAGGTCCCCGATCCGGCGCGCACGCCGACCACGCCGCGGGTGTACTTGTGCGCGACGTCGTCGGGCCGCGGCAGCAGGGCGCGTACGTCGTCGGGCTGCAGCGCCTCGACCGCCGGCGGGCCGAGGTCCGAGTCGTCGAGGCCGAGGTCGACCAGGTGGACGGCGCCGCTCGCGAGGCAGGCGGGGTCGACGAGGTGGGCGACCTTGTGGGTGCCGAAGGTGACCGTCAGGTCGGCGCGGACGTGCGGGCCGTCGAGGGTGCCGCGCTCGACATCGACACCGGACGGTACGTCGACCGCGACGACGGGCACCGCGACGAAGCGCTCGAGCGCGGCCACCGCATCGGGGCGGAGCCCCGGGCGACCGCCGATGCCGACGATGCCGTCCACCAGCACGTCGGGCGCCGGGTGGAGGGTGTCGAGGTCCCGGGTCGCCCGGCCGCCGGCGGCTCGCAGGGCCGTGAGCCCGGCGTCGTGCACCCGGTCGGCGAGGAGGAGCGCCTCGACCGCCGCGCCCCGTGCCGCGAGCCGGGCGCCGGCCCACAGTGCGTCGCCACCGTTGTCCCCGGGGCCGACCAGCAGGAGCACGCGCCGGCCGTAGCCACCGTCGAGCAGGTCGAGGACCGCAGCGGCCAGGCCCGCGGCGGCGCGCTGCATCAGCGCGCCGTCGGGGAGGCGGGCCATCGCGGCCGCCTCCGCGCGGCGTACGTCCGGGACGAGGTGGGCGCGGAGCATGGCCTCAGCCCTCCAGCACCACGACGGCGGAGGCGATGCCGGCGTCGTGGGACAGCGAGACGTGGACGTGGGCGACGCCCATCGCCTCGGCGCGGGCGGCGACGGTGCCACGGATCTCGAAGCGCGGCCGCCCGGTCTCCTCCGAGACGATCTCGGCGTCGTGCCACGCCATCCCGACGGGCGCGCCGAGCGCCTTGGCGATCGCCTCCTTGGCGGCGAACCGCGCGGCCAGCGAGGCGGGCGGCCGCGACGCCTCGGCGTCGGTGAACAGCCGCGCCCGCAGCGACGGGGTGCGCTCGAGGGATTGCATGAAGCGGTCGATGTCGACCACGTCGATGCCGACGCCGATGACCGGCACGGAGTCGCCCCGGCCCTTACTCGACCGTGACGGACTTGGCGAGATTGCGGGGCTGGTCGACGTCGTGGCCGAGCTGGGTGGCCAGCTCGCACGCGAACAGCTGCAGCGGCACCACGGCGACGAGCGGCTGGAGCAGCACCGGCACCTGGGGCAGCGTGATCAGCACGTCGGCGTAGGGCGTGATGGTGGTGTCGCCCTCCTCGGCCAGGCAGAGCGTGCGGGCGCCGCGCGCACGCACCTCCTGGATGCCGCTGATCATCTTGTCGTGCAGCTGGTCGCGGCCGCGGGGTGGCACCACGCACAGGATCGGCAGGCCCTCCTCGACGAGGGCGATCGGGCCGTGCTTGAGCTCGCCGGCGGCGAAGCCCTCGGCGTGGAGGTAGGCGATCTCCTTGAGCTTCAGCGCCCCCTCGAGGGCCACCGGGTAGCCGGCGTGGCGGCCGAGGAACAGCACCGAGCGGCTGTCCACGTGGTCGCGGGCGAGGGCGTAGACCTCCTCGGCCTTGGCCAGCACCGTCTCGATGTGGCCGGGCATCTCCTCGAGCTGGTCCATGACCTGGGAGATCTCGTCGCCGAAGCGGGTGCCCTTGACCTGCGCGAGGTAGAGCGCGAGGAGGTAGCACGCGACGAGCTGGGTGAGGAAGCCCTTGGTGGACGCGACGCCGATCTCCGGGCCGGCGTGGGTGTAGATCACGCCGTCGGACTCGCGCGGGATGGTCGAGCCGTTGGTGTTGCAGATGGCGAGCACCTTCGAGCGCTGCACCCGGGCGTGCCGGATGGCCTGCAGGGTGTCGGCGGTCTCGCCGGACTGGCTGATCGCGACGACGAGGGTGGAGGTGGTGAGGATCGGGTCGCGGTAGCGGAACTCGCTGGCGAGCTCGACCTCCACCGGGATGCGGCACCAGTGCTCGATGGCGTACTTGGCCACCATGCCGGCGTAGAACGACGTACCGGCGGCGATGATGATGATCTTGTCGACGTCGCGCAGGTCCTGGTCGGACAGGCGCATCTCGTCGAGCTGCAGCAGGCCGTCGGTGCCGCGACGACCGAGGAGCGAGTCGGCGACCGCGCGCGGCTGCTCGAAGATCTCCTTGCGCATGAACCAGTCGTGGCCGTCCTTCTCGGCGGCCGAGAGGTCCCAGTCGACGTGGTAGCGGCGGCCCTCGGCCGGCGTGCCGTCGAACCCGGAGACGCTGACGCCCTCGCGGGTGATGGTGACGACCTGGTCCTGGCCGAGCTCCATCGCCTCGCGGGTGTGCTCGATGAAGGCCGCGACGTCGGAGCCGAGGAAGTTCTCGCCCTCCCCGATGCCGACCACGAGCGGGCTGTTGCGGCGGGCCGCGACGACGCGGTCGGGGTCCTGGGAGTCGACGGCGACGAGCGTGAAGGCGCCCGCGAGGTCGCGGCAGACGTTCTGCATGGCGACCGTCAGGTCGACACCCGTCTCGAGCTGCTCCTCCAGCAGGTGGGCTGCCACCTCGGTGTCGGTGTCGGAGGCCATCTCGACACCCTCGGACTCGAGGCGCTGCCGCAGCCCGGCGAAGTTCTCGATGATCCCGTTGTGCACGAGCGCGACGCGGCGCTCACGCCCGAGGTGCGGGTGGGCGTTGCGGTCGGTCGGCGGGCCGTGGGTCGCCCAGCGGGTGTGGCCGATGCCGGTGGTCACCTGCGGAAGCGGCGCGTCGGCGATGGCCTTCTCGAGGTTGGCCAGCTTGCCGGCGCGCTTGTCGGACACGATCGTGCCACCGTCGACGAGGGCGATGCCCGCCGAGTCGTAGCCTCGGTACTCCAGCCGCCGGAGGCCCTCGATCACGACGCCTTCAGCCGGCTTGGCACCTACGTACCCGACGATTCCGCACATGGCCGGGGAGTCTATCGACAGGCCGCTGCGCGGCTGCGACCCCGTGCGGTGCCACAATCGCACCCATGTCCGAGGTCGCACCGCCCTCCAACGGCAGCGAGACCTCCCCCTACATCGAGCTCGAGCGCGCGGCGTGGGCGCAGCTGGCCGGAACGGCCGAGACGACGCTGACGCGCGAGGAGGTCGCCCGGCTGCGCGGCCTCGGCGACCAGCTCGACCTGCGCGAGATCGGGCAGGTCTACCTCCCGCTGTCGCGCCTGCTGAGCCTCTACGTCGCCGCCAACTCCCGGCTCCACCGTGAGCAGGAGGAGTTCCTGCACCGCGTCACCCCACCGCGTACGCCGTTCGTGATCGGGCTCGCGGGATCCGTGGCGGTCGGCAAGTCGACCACCGCGCGCGTCCTGCAGCAGATGCTGGCCCACTGGCCCGAGCACCCCAACGTCGCGCTGGTGACCACCGACGGCTTCCTTCTGCCCAACGCCGAGCTCGAGCGCCGCGGCATCCTCCACCGCAAGGGCTTCCCGGAGTCCTACGACCGCCGGGCGCTCCTCAAGTTCGTCATCGACATCAAGTCCGGCCGCGACGAGGTGGAGGCGCCCATCTACTCCCACCTCGTCTACGACGTCCTCCCCGACGAGAAAGTCGTGGTCAAGCGCCCCGACATCGTCATCATCGAGGGCCTCAACGTCCTGCAGCCCGCACGGGTGCGCGACGACGGCCGCACCGGGCTGGCCGTGAGCGACTTCTTCGACTTCTCCGTCTACGTCGACGCCGCGCTGACCGACATCAAGCGCTGGTACGTCGACCGCTTCCTCCGGCTGCGCGAGACCGCCTTCCGCGACCCAGCGTCCTACTTCCGCAAGTACGCCGCGCTCTCCCACGACGAGGCCGTCGACCAGGCCACCCGCATCTGGGACTCGATCAACGAGCCCAACCTCGTCCAGAACGTCGCCCCCACCCGCTCCCGCGCCAACCTCGTCCTCCGCAAGGACGCCGACCACTCGGTCCGCTACGTGCGGCTGCGCAAGCTCTGACGACTGGCTCCGCAACGTCATGGCGGCTGGTCGTCCTGACGACCCGCATCCATGACGTACGACGTGCGCGACCCGGGTTGCGGCTCACGCGGCCTGGCGCCAGCCGCCTGCACGCAGTCCTCGTTCGACCTGGTCGAAGAAGTCGTCCGCGGCGACGCGAAGCCCCAGCAGCGGCAGGCGCAGCACCCGGGCCTCGCCGAGGACGACCTCGTTCTGGCGAAGGGCGTCCGGCACGACCGAGGTCGCCCACGTGTGGTGGATCCCGTCGATCTCGACCACGAGGCCGAAGGTGTCCCAGCAGACGTCGAGGTAGTAGCGGCCGTCCTTGCCGCGGCGGACCACCTGCCGGTCGGGTTCGGGTAGACCCCGGCGCCGGCACTCCCGTGCGACGTCCAGCTCGCCGAGCGAGCGAACGCCACCGAGAAGGTCGTTGACCACCGCGTGCATGAGCTCGCGTCGGCGGTCACGCTTCACGGCCAGCAGGGCCTGGCCCAGGTGGGCGGCGGTCGTCAGCCCCTGCTGCACCGGCATCGTCAGGAGGAGCGCCGCCTGCTTGTCGCTCTCCGCCCACATGGCCGCGCGTACCGCTGCTACCGGGACGCGGGTCCGGGGCACTCCGGTCGCGACGCGATCGACGCTGGACCAGCGTCGCGTCCGACGGATGTCGAGGCCAACGCCCCGCAACGGCGTGACCCCGCGAGGCACCGACACCCGATGGACGCGCGCCTCGAAACCGGTCAACCCCGACGCCACGAGCGACGCCGCTCCGTCGAGCATCGCGCGATCCCCTCCCTCGAAGACCGCTGCCCAGTGCCGGCCGAGGATCGGGACAGGGCCGGTGTGCAGGCAGATCGAGCGGGACCACACCCGCTGCCAACGCCGCGCCCGCAGCTGCGCCCGGACCTCGCCGCGCGTCATGCCTGCGGCGTACGCCTGTCCGCGAGACACGACGCCGCCCTGGCAGTCCGCGATCGCCGCGAGCTCGTCGATGATGCGGTCCCGCTGCTCGCGGCCGTGCCTGGTCTGTGTGCCCATGCGACGCGAGCCTCGACGCTCACCACACCGAGCGCGACGGTTCGGCGCCGCACCTGTGGAGGACGCCTGTGCGGCGAGACCTGTGGAGACCTTGTGGCCGGGCTGGTCGCGAGGTGGCCCCACCGACGCAGGGCCAGGACGTCATGGACCGAGGTCCCCATCGCAACCACTCGCCATGACGCTGTCGTACGACGTCATGGCAGGCGGTCGCTGGGGCAGCCGCTCGCCATGACGTCCCGCGCCGGGGTTTCGGCGCATGACGCCGAGTCCGACGCCCGCTGGTCAGAGCTTCTTCTGCAGCTCCAACAGCGTCTCGATGGTGCGGTAGCCCAGCGCCTCGTTGACGGCGTTCATCCAGGTGTTGACCTCCGCGTTGGAGGTGTCGACCGAGACCAGCCCGGGCCAGGTCGCGACCGCCAGGTCGTGGGTCGCCGTCTTGAGCACCAGCCCGAGCCTCCTGCCTCGGTGCGCGGGGTCGACGATCGTGATGCCGATCTGGCCGTACGCCGGGTCGCTGTCGTCGACGCGCAGGTCGGACACGCCGGCCACGGAGCCGTCCGGGGCGATGGCCATCGCGGTCAGCAGGTGCCGCCCCACCGACACCTGCCGCTGCTCCGCCTCGCGGATGCGCTCCGGGGTCCACTCCGACGCCTGGAGGTCGAGCTCGCCGAGCGGCACCTCCGACATCAGCATGCCCAGCAGGCGCCCGAACGACGCCAGGTGGTCCTCCGGGCACACGGTGTCGAAGGTGATGACGCGATAGCCCTCCGGGACCGGAGCCGATGCGGCCAGCGCGTCGCGGCGCGCGACGAAGTCGGCGAGCGTCAGCTCCTTGATCGACTCCCGGCTCGCCACCTCGTAGCCCAGGGCCCGCGCGAAGAGCTCGGGCCCCGTGCCGGACCCGCCCGGCGGGAGGTAGGCCTCGCTCTGGATCGTCGTACGACCGTCGCCTGCTGCGATCACCTCGAGCTCCTCCACCAGCCGGCGGCCGATGCCCTCGCGGGTGCGGTCGGGCCGGACGTAGGCGAAGGCCATGGCGGTGTGCAGGTTCTCCTTCAGCGTGCGGATGACCAGCCCCGCGCCGACCATCTCGCGGCCGTCGATCGCGGCCACCAGGGTGACGCCGCGCTCGGGGTTCGGGGTGGGGAGCGCGACCCGGCTCTGCTCCCACAGCGGCCACGGCTTGCCGGGCCGGTCGGCGGTGGCAGCGTGCCCGACCTCCCACCACGCGCGCAGGGCCGCCTGGTTGTGCGGGTTGAACTGCTCGATGTCGACGCCCACGCCGTGACGGTAGTGGCCCGGCAGGTCGACCTGCACCCCGGATAACAGGGTGCGTACGACGTCGCCGCTGCGGGAGGGTCGGGCATGACCACCGACTCACCGCTCCGCACCCGGCTGCGCGCGGCCCTGCTCGAGGCCCGCAAGGCCAGGGACACCGAGACCGTGTCGACCCTGCGGACCGCACTGTCCGCGCTCGAGAACGCCGAGGCGGTGCCGACCGCTGCCCGGGCCGGTGCGATCGAGCAGGCCCCGGTCGGGGCCGGCGCCGCCGAGGCGGAGCGCCGGGAGCTCAGCGACGCCGACGAGCTCGCGCTCCTCGACGAGGAGATCGCCTCGCTGCACGAGGCGGGACGGGTGTTCGCGTCCACGGCGCCCGAGCGGGCGACGGCGGTGCGGCGCGCCGCGGGGGTGCTCGCCGACCTGAGGGAGGCCTAGGGGCGCGCGGCCCGCCGTCGGCGGGCTGCTTCGATCCGGTCGGCCTCGCGGATGGACGCTCTCGCCATCACGCGCCCCCGCCAGCGCACGAGGGCGCCGATCAGGAGGACGAAGGCGGGCATGCCGACCCCCAGCCAGAGCCAGGTGGAGAGCGGCGAGCTCGCCTCCACCGACGAACCGTCCGGCGAGACCCACAGCGTCCAGGTGTCACCGACCTCGCGCTCCTGCGGGCCCGACCGACGGAACGTCGCGGTCCGCACGTCGTCGCCCTCTGACCAGCGCAGCTCGTAGGAGGTCAGGGTCCGGTCGTCCTCCCGGGGTCGCGGACCCTCGCTCACGGAGACGACCGTCGTCTCCCGCTGGTCGGTGCCGCCCAACAGGTGGGCGCGCGTGCCGGGCGTCAGGACGGCCAGCACGACGGCGAGCGCCAGCCCGATCCCGATCCCGAAGGCCACGTCGCCGAGCGAGAGCCACCCGCGGTGCGCCGGCTCGTGCTCCTCAGGGCCCGGCCGTGGATCGGTGGTCACGGAAGTGAGAGCTGGGTGCGTACGACGTGGGCGAGCCGCGAGGCGACGCCCTCGGCCTCGTCCTCGGTGGGCGCCTCGACCATCACGCGCACGATCGGCTCGGTGCCCGACGGGCGCAGCAGGATGCGACCACGCTCACCGAGCACGGCCTCCTCCTCCGCGACGGCCGCAGCCAGCACGGCGTCCTCGTCGGCGCGCGACTTGTCGACCCCCGAGACGTTGAGCAGGACCTGCGGGAGCCGGGACATCACCGAGGCGAGGTCGGCCAGCGACCGACCGGTGGTGGCCATCCGCTCCATGACGTGGAGCGTGGTCAGGATGCCGTCGCCGGTGGTGGCGTGGTCGCTGAGGATGACGTGGCCGGACTGCTCGCCGCCGAGGTTGTAGCCGGAGATCTTCATCGCCTCGAGGACGTAGCGGTCGCCGACCTTGGTCTGGCGCACCCCGACACCGCCGGCGCGCATGGCCTGCACGAAGCCGAGGTTGCTCATCACGGTGGCGACGACGGTGTCCTTCGCCAGCCGACCCTGCTCGAGCAGCGACAGCGACAGGATCGCGAGGAGCTGGTCGCCGTCGACGACGTTGCCCTCGGCGTCGACCGCCAGGCAGCGGTCGGCGTCGCCGTCGAGCGCGAAGCCGGCGTGGGCGCCGTGCTCGACGACGGCCTTCTGCAGGTCACCGAGGTGCGTGGACCCGCAGTCGTCGTTGATGTTGAGGCCGTCGGGGTCGGCGTGGATCGCGATGACGGTCGCGCCGGCGTCCTCGAGCGCACGGGGACCGGCGGCGTGCGCGGCACCCTCGGCACAGTCGAGGACGACCTTGAGCCCCACCAGCGGGTGGCTGATCGTGCTCTCGAGGTGGGCGGCGTACTCCTCGACCGCGGTCTCGTAGGTCCGCACCCGACCGACGCTGCCACCGGTGGGCCGCTCCCACGGCTCGCCCATCCGCCGCTCGATCGCGATCTCGATCGCGTCGTCGAGCTTGTGCCCGCCTCGGGCGAGGAACTTGATGCCGTTGTCGGGCATGGGGTTGTGGGACGCCGACAGCATCACACCGAGGTCGGCGCCGAGCCTGTCGGTCATGTAGGCCACACCGGGCGTCGGCAGCACGCCGAGCAGGAGCACGTCGACACCGGCCGACGCGAGGCCCGCGACCACCGCGGCCTCGAGGAACTGGCCGGAGATGCGGGTGTCGCGGCCCACGACGGCGAGGGGTCGGTGCCCCGCGAACTCGCCGCGGTCGGCCAGGACGTGGGCCGCGCAGACCGAGAGGTCGAGGGCGAGCTCCGCCGTCAGGTCGGCGTTGGCCAGGCCTCGGACGCCGTCGGTGCCGAAGAGTCGCGTCATGGCCCGGGAGCCTACGGGTCGCCCGCGTCCGGTGCTGAAACGAGGCCGGACATGCGACGAGGCCCGCACCGTCGGACGACGGTGCGGGCCTCGAGGTGCAGGCTGGGTCAGCGCTTGCTGAACTGCGAGGCCTTGCGGGCCTTCTTGAGCCCGGCCTTCTTGCGCTCCACGACGCGGGCGTCGCGGGTCAGCAGACCGGCCTTCTTGAGGGCCGGGCGGTTGGCGTCGGTGTCGATCCCGTTGAGCGAGCGCGCCACGCCGAGGCGCAGGGCGCCGGCCTGGCCGGCGATGCCGCCGCCGTGGATGCGGGCGATCACGTCGAAGCGGCCCTCGAGCTGCAGCTCGACGAACGGCTCGTTGGCGATCTGCTGGTGCAGCTTGTTCGGGAAGTAGCTGTCCATCGAGCGGCCGTTGATGGTCCACTCGCCGGTGCCGGGCACGATGCGCACGCGGGCGACGGCCTCCTTGCGGCGGCCGGTGGCCGCGCCGGGGGCGATGGTGGCCGGACGGGCCGGGGTGTCGGCCGAGGCGTCGCTCTCGGACGTGTAGCTCACGCCGTCGGCGCCGGTCTCGAAGGTCTCCTCGACCTCGCCCGAGTCCAGGGTGGTGTTCTCAGTCATCTGTGCGTCCTCAGTCACTGGGAGATCTGCGAGATCTCGAAGGGAGTGGCCTGCTGGGCCAGGTGCGGGTGGTCGGGGCCGGAGTAGACCTTGAGCTTCTTCAGCACCTGTCGACCGAGCTTGTTCTTCGGGAGCATGCCCCACACGGCGCCTTCGATGGCCTTGCGGGCGTCCTTCTCGAGGAGCTCACCGAAGGGGGTGGCCGAGAGGCCGCCCGGGAAGCCGGAGTGGCGGTAGGCCATCTTGGTGGTCTTCTTCGTCCCCGAGAGCGACACCTTCGAGGCGTTCACGATGATCACGAAGTCGCCCATGTCCATGTGGGGGGCGAAGGTCGGCTTGTGCTTGCCGCGGAGGAGGTTGGCGGTCTGGACGGCGAGGCGGCCCAGGACCACGTCGGTGGCGTCGATGACGTGCCACTCACGCTGGATGTCAGCGGGCTTGGGGCTGTACGTGCGCACGGCGGTATCCCGTTCTGGTTCGTTGGTCCCGGCCCTCGGACGAGGGCCGACTGGTGCTGCTGCGGCTTCTGACGAACACGGCCCGGATCGCTCCCGAGCTCCGCGCACGGAGACGAGGGATGACGTCCGGATCTGCACCCGTCCCCGGAGAGGACGGACGCGGCAGGAGTCGCGACCAGCAAGATTACGGCGCGCCGAGCGTGGGGGTCAAAACGGCGGAGCGTGACAATGGCTGGCGTGCGCAACGGCGGCGTGTCCTTCTGGTGGCAGCAGGTCGGGCTGCCCTCCCCCACCGACCGGCTCCAGGGTGACACGTCCTGCGACGTCGCGATCGTGGGCGGTGGGCTCACCGGGCTCTGGACGGCGTACTACCTCGCGGAGGCCGACCCGACCCTCGACGTCCGGGTCGTCGAGGCGGAGTTCGCCGGCTTCGGCGCCTCGGGACGCAACGGCGGCTGGCTGTCGAGCGAGCTCGCCGGGAGCGCGCGGACGTACGCCGCCGTGGCGGGAGAGGACGGAGTCCAGCGCCTCCGGGACGCCCTGCGCGCCACGGTCGACGAGGTCGTCGGGGTGGCCGCCCGGGAGGGTATCGAGGCCGACATCGTGCGCAGCGGCGTCCTCACCGTCGCCCGCTCGGAGGCGCAGCGGCAGCGGCTCGACGGAGAGCTCACCGCCGGGCAGGTCGCCGACCGGGTCCAGGTGGCCGGAGCCGTGTCCGGCCACTTCGACCCCGACTGCGCCCGCGTGCAGCCCGCCCGGCTGGTGTCCGGCGTCGCCCGTGTCGTGCGGGAGCGCGGCGTACGCATCCACGAGGGCACCCGGGTCACGTCTGTCTCCCCCGGCTCGGTGGTGACCGATCGCGGCACGCTGCGGGCGCCGGTGGTGCTGCGCTGCCTGGAGGGTTTCACCGCCGGTCTCGCGGGGCACCGCCGCGACTGGCTGCCGATGAACTCCGCGATCGTCGTGACCGCGCCGCTCACCGACGCGCAGTGGGGCGGGATCGGGTGGGACGGCGAGGAGCTGCTCGGCGACGAGGCGCACGCCTACTGCTACGCCCAGCGCACCGCCGACGGCCGCATCGCGATGGGCGGACGGGGCATCCCCTACCGCTTCGGCTCGCGCACCGATGTCGACGGCCGCACCCAGGACCGGACCGTCGAGTCGCTGCGCTCGACGCTGTCGAGCCTGTTCCCGTCGCTCGCCGGCGTCCGCCTCGACCACGCCTGGTGCGGCGTGCTGGGCGTGCCGCGCGACTGGAGCGCCAGCGTCGCGTACGACCCGTCGACGGGCCTCGGGCACGCCGGCGGCTACGTCGGCTCGGGGCTCACCGCGACCAACCTGGCCGGCCGCACCTTGCGCGACCTGGTGCTCGGCAACGGCACTGACCTGACCCGCCTGCCGTGGACGGGGCACCGGGTCCGGAGGTGGGAGCCGGAGCCGTTCCGGTGGGCCGGCGTGCACGCGCTGTACGGCCTCTACCGCGCCGCGGACCGTCGCGAGGACGACGGCCTGCGACGCACCAGCCGCATCGCCCGGGTCGCGCACCGGGTCGCCGGACGGTGACCTCGGGGCGCACCGGCGCCCGTCCCACTGCTGGACACCTGATTCGCGGTCCTCACGGACGGCGGACTAGGTTGAGGGGACCCCACAGACGTACAAAGACGTATGAACAGGAGCCGACGTGACCGACGTTGCGGCCAAGGATTCCCTGACTGTCACCGACAACCGGACCGGTCAGACGTACGACATCGCGATCAACGACAACACGATCGCGGCCAAGGATCTGGGACAGATCCGACTCGACGAGGAGCAGCCCGGTCTCGCGACCTACGACCCGGGTTTCGTCAACACCGCGTCGTGCCGCTCGGCCGTCACCTTCATCGACGGTGACAAGGGCATCCTCGAGTACCGGGGCTACCCGATCGAGCAGCTCGCGGAGAAGTCCAACTTCCTCGAGGTGGCCTACCTCCTCATCCACGGCGAGCTGCCCACCAAGGAGCAGTACGACACGTGGGTGCACGAGATCACCTACCACACGTTCGTCCACGAGAACGTGAAGACCTTCATGCAGGGCTTCCGCTACGACGCCCACCCGATGGGCATGCTGATGGCCTCGGTCGGAGCGCTGTCGACGTTCTACCCAGACGCCCGCAACATCAGCGACGCGGACAACCGCCACATGCAGATCGTCCGCATGATCGCGAAGATGCCGACCCTCGGCGCGTGGTCGTTCCGCCACGCGCAGGGCAAGCCCTACGTCTATCCCGACAACGACCTGGGCTACACCGCCAACTTCCTCTCGATGCTCTTCAAGATGAGCGAGTCGAAGTTCGAGGCCGACCCGCGCCTGGTCAAGGCCCTCGACGTGCTGTTCATCCTGCACGCCGACCACGAGCAGAACTGCTCGACCAACGCGGTCCGCTCCGTCGGCTCCTCGCAGGTCGACCCCTACTCGGCCGTCTCCGCCGGCGTCGGCGCCCTCTACGGCCCGCTGCACGGTGGCGCCAACGAGGCGGTGCTGCGGATGCTCAAGCGCATCGGCAGCAAGGAGAACATCCCCGCCTTCATCGAGGGCGTGAAGAACGGCAACGAGCGCCTGATGGGCTTCGGCCACCGGGTCTACAAGAACTTCGACCCGCGCGCCACGATCATCAAGAAGGCCTGTGACGACGTCTTCGAGGTCACCGGGGTCAACCCGCTCCTCGAGATCGCCAAGGAGCTGGAGAAGATCGCGCTCGAGGACGAGTACTTCGTCAAGCGCAAGCTCTACCCCAACGTGGACTTCTACTCGGGCCTCATCTACGAGGCCTTCCAGTTCCCGCCGGAGATGTTCACCGTGCTGTTCGCCATCGGCCGCACCCCGGGCTGGCTGGCGCAGTGGTCGGAGCTGGTGCAGGACAAGGACCAGAAGATCGCCCGTCCCAAGCAGATCTACACCGGCGACCGCGAGCTGACCTTCACCGCGGCGTCCGAGCGCTGGGCCTGAGCCTCAGCACCAACGGGTGTCACCTTGCCCGGCTGCGCCGCGCTGCGGCGCTCACCCCGCCGAGGGCCATGCGGCTTCGCCGCATGGCCCTCGCGGCGTTCAGGGCGTTCATACGTGCGTCACCACCCAGCTCGATGCTTCATCCGGAGCCGCGGATGTCACTACACTCCCGAGCTACTCGGGGTGTGGGACGACGGGCGGTCACGGAGGTGACGTGGAGACACGTGGGGACGGCACCCTCGGCTCGGTGCTGCGCGCGATGCGGGAGGACGCCGGCCTGTCGCAGGAGGAGCTCGCCGCACGCGCAGGGCTGAGCCCGCACGCGATCAGCGCGCTGGAGCGCGGCACCCGGACCCGGCCCTACCCGCACACGCTCCGGTCGCTCGCGACCGCGCTCGACCTGGACGAGGACCAACGCGCCGCGCTGCTGGCCGCGGTCCCGTCACGGTCACCGCGTGCGGCCGCGCCGACGTCTGCGGTGGACGGGACCTCCGGCAGGCGCGAGCTGCCGGTCCCGACCACGCCGCTCATCGGTCGCGACGACGACGTCGGCCGCGTCGCCGACCTCCTGCGCACGAACCGGCTGGTCACCCTCAGCGGCCCCGGCGGCGTGGGCAAGACCCGCCTGTCCCTGGCCGCAGCGGCATCGGTCCGCGACCGCTTCGCCGACGGCGTACGCCTGGTCGAGCTCGCGCCGCTCCTGGAGCCGGGCCAGCTGCTCCCGGCGGTCGCCGACGCCGTGGACGCCGTCCGCGACCCCACCCGGTCCGTCGCCGACGACATCGTCGACCGGCTGCGCGGCCAGCACCTGCTCCTCGTGCTGGACAACGTCGAGCACCTCCTCGCCGCCGCGTCGGACGTCGCCGCGATCGTGGCGGCCGTGCCCGACCTGTCCGTCCTGGCGACCAGCCGGGCGCCGCTGCGGGTGCGCGGCGAGACGGAGTACGCCGTGGAGCCGCTCGAGGTGGACGACCACCCCGACGGGACGCCCTCCCCCGCGGCGCGGCTGCTGCTCGATCGGGCGCAGCGGGTCAAGCCCGGGTGGGGCGCCGACCCGGCCGACGCCGCGGCCGTCGGCGCCACGTGCGAGCGCCTCGCCGGGCTGCCCCTCGCCCTCGAGCTCGCTGCCGCCCGGGCGCGCTTGCTCGACCCGGGCTCGCTGCTGCAGCGGCTCGACACGGCGCTGCAGGCCGGCCCGCGCGACCTCCCACCCCGCCAGCGCACGATGCGCGCCACCCTGGACTGGAGCCAGGGACTGCTCGATGCACCGGCGCGCCGGCTGCTGCGGCTGATGGGTGTCTTCGTCGGCGGCACCACCCTGGTCGACCTCGAGGCGATCGCCGCCCGGGTCGGGATCGCCCATGACGAGGTCGTCACCAGCCTGGAGGAGCTGGTCGAGCACTCCCTGGTCCTCGCCGAGGGGTCGGGCCGGCTGCGGATGCTGGAGCCGGTGGCCCAGTACGCCCGCGACCTGCTGCGCGAGGCGGGCGAGTGGGACTCTGCGGCGCGGGCCCATGCGGCTCACTACCTCACGGTCGCTGAGACCAACCACTCGAGCTACCGCGACGGCGGCCAGGTCGCGGCGCTCAACCGCATCGACCTCGAGCACGCCAACCTCACCGCGGCCGCCGAGCGCTCCCTGGCGGCCGGTGACGTCGAGACCCCGGCCCGGATGGCATGGGAGCTGTGGCTCTACTGGTGGCTGCGCGGCGGCCACGACCACGGTCGGCGGTTCGCGGAGACCGCCCTCCACCACGCCGCTGACCTGCCCGACGACGTGCACGCCCGCGCCGCGCTCGCGGCCGCCACGATGGCCTTCGCCATGGACGACGTCACCGCGGCGAGCGGGTGGTGGGCACGCTCCCACGAGCGCGCGGGCGACGACCCGGCGATCCTCTCCAACGCCGTGGCGGGCGAGGGCCTCGTGGCGCTCGTCGACGGCGACCTCGCGCTGGCCCGGGACCGTTTCGAGGCGGCCATGCACCATGCCGCGGTCGGTGGCCCCGAGGTCCAGTGGACCTGGGGGTTGGCGCACGTCTGGCTGGGCACCGTGGCGCTCCTCGAAGGTGACGCCGACGAGGCGGTCCGGCTGATCGAGGCCGGCCTCGACTCGGCCAGGAGTCGGGAGGACCGGTTGTCGTCCTACATCGCGCTCTACAACCTCTTCCAGGTCGAGCTCGGGCGCGGCGACCACGTCGCCGCCCGCCGCCACCTCGAGGAGAGCACCCGGCTGTCGCTGGAGACGGGCGACCAGGCCAACCTCGCCTACCTCCTCGACGCGGGGGCGGTGCTCGCCGCGGCCTCCGACCAGCACGCGCGGGTGCCCTTGCTGCTCGGCGCCGCCCAGGCGATCCGCGAGGCACAGGGAGCCCAGGGCTACGGCTACTACCGGCCTGATCCCGCCGCCATCACCGCGGCCGCCGACGACGCCCGGTCGCACCTCGGTCCCGACCGCTACGACGACGCCCTCGACACCGGGCGCGGGTTCTCCGCGGTCCACGCCGCGGCCCTGCTGCGCGAGCCCGGCGAAACCGCGGGCTGACCCGGCCGGACCTCGTACACCCCTCGTACACCTGCGGCTGTCCGTGGCCCGTGTCGTCGTACGGCCCGAGGGTGGTGGCACGGCACGCACCCGTGCCTCCACCTCGATCCAGGAGACGCCATGAGCAGCACGCTCGACCAGACCACCACCACCCCGGGCACCCCGGGCACAGCGCCGACGTACGAGCCGTCCGGTCGCGGCTGGGTCCTCGCGGGCACCGGCGCCGGCGTCCTGGGGATCGTCGGAGCGATCACCAGCGGGATGGTCGACGCCGTCTACGACCCCGCGGCCGCGGGCGACGCCGAGGCGATCACCGCGAAGCTCGCCACCCAGGTGCCCGAGATCCTCGCCTTCCACACCGCCACGATGTTCTCGTGCGTGCTGCTGGTGATCTTCGCGGCGGGCCTGCACCGCCAGCTGCTGGCCCGCACCCGTCCCGACAGCCTCGTGCCCGGTGTGGCAGTGGCCGGGCTGGGCCTGGTGGCGGTCGCGCAGCTGATCGGCGCCGGACTCACCACGGAGTTCGCCTTCGCCCTCACCGAGGACGCCGGCCTCGTGGTGCCGGAGAGCGCCACCTTCTTCAACCACTGGATCGGCACGATCCCGTGGCTGTGGGGCGGCGCCGGCCTCACCGGCCTGGCCCTGTTCCGCGCCGCGCGCACGGGCGCGTACGCGTCGTGGCTCGGGTGGACCAGCCTCGTGCTGGGCGGGCTCACCGCCCTGTTCATGGTCAGCCCGCTGCAGTACATGGCCGGCATGACCGGACCCGTGTGGCTGGTCGTGGTCTCCCTCGGCCTGCTGCGCACCGCCGGCGAGGACTGACGTGTCCCCGGCCGCACGGTCGACCGCGGTCGTCGACTTCGGGTCGTACGTCGCCGCGCGACGACCCGCGCTGCTCCGCTGGGCCCGCGCCGTCGCCGGCGACCCGCACAGCGCGGAGGACCTGCTCCAGGACTCCCTGGTCCGGGTCCTCCCCCGCTGGGAGGGACTGCGCGAGCGTGCGGCCGCCGACGCCTACGTCCGGCGCACCATCACCCGGCAGTACGTCAGCTGGCAGCGCCAGCCGTGGCGGCGCGACGAGGTCGCGTCGGCCGACCTCCCGGAGAAGGCTCCGGACGTCGGTCCCGGCCCGGTCACGGACCCGCCGGGCCGCCTCTGGGACCTCGTCGTGGCACTCCCGCCCCAGCAGCGCGCCGCCGTCGCCCTGCGCTACTACGAGCAGCTCAGCGTCGCCGAGACCGCCGCCGTCCTCGGCTGCTCGACCGGCACCGTCAAGTCCAACACCAGCCGCGGCATCGCGGCGCTCCGCCGGCTCGCCGCCCACCAGGCAGCGGCCCGATGACCCACCCGATGACCCACCCGATGAGCACCGAGAGGACACCCCATGTCGGCACCGCCCACCAGCACCCCCGCGTCGCCCTGGCTACCCACCGACTTCCGCCACCCGACCCGGGTCGAGGTCCCGTTCGGGCACCACCTGCGTCCGATCCGCGCCGAGGACACCGACCTCGACATGGTCGCCGTCATGGGCTCGCGCGAGCGGTTGTGGAGCATCTACGGCGAGGCGTGGGGGTGGCCACCGGCCGACATGACGCACGAGGCCGACCGTGCCGACCTGGCCCGCCACGCTGCGGAGATGGAGACGCACGAGTCGTTCAACTACGCGCTCCTCGACACCGACGAGACGGCGCTGCTGGGCTGCGTCTACATCGACCCGCCGGAGAAGCCGGGCGCCGACGCGGAGATCTCGTGGTGGGTGGTGGACGAGTGCGTGGGCACCGAGCTCGAGGCTGCGCTCGACGAGCTCGTCCCGCGCTGGATCGCCGCGGACTGGCCGCTCGAGCGCCCGCGCTACGTGGGCCGTGACCTCACGTGGGCCGAGTGGCTGGCGCTGCCTGACCTGCCGCGCTGATCCAAGGTCTCTGCACCTTTACAGCCCGTTCTCAGGGCATCCACAGGGTCACGGCGCACTGTCGAAGACATGAGCGACGGACAGACCCCCCAGTACGGCGGCCCGCAGCACCCGCAGCACCCGCGGCCCGCCGACGACAACCCGTACCAGCGCGCCTCCTCCGGGTGGACCGGCACGGACCCGCACCCCACGCAGCCGCAGCCCACGTACCCCGGGCTTCCGCTCCAGCTGGCCACCCACGCGCCGTCCCGTGAGCGCAAGGGGCGGGGCCGGACCGGTCTGGCCGCCGCTGTCGTCGCCACGTCCCTCCTGGTCGGCGGAGGGGCCGGCATCGGCGGTGCCGCCTGGTGGGACGCCACCCAGGACGGGTCGGGCGGCTCGTCGCAGGCGAGCCCCGTGTCGACGTCGACGGTGTCGTCGCAGTCGCAGGCCCCCGCGGCCGACGGCTCCGTGGAGTCGGTGGCCCAGAAGGTGCTGCCCAGCGTCGTCAAGATCGACGTCACCACGGCCGAGGGGGGCGCGTCGGGGTCCGGCATCATCCTCACCGCCGACGGCACGATCCTGACCAACAACCACGTGGTGGAGGGCGCCGAGGCCGGCAGCCTCACCGTGTCGTTCGACGACGGCACCAGCGCCAAGGCCGAGGTCCTCGGCACCGACCCGCTCACCGACACCGCCGTGATCAAGGCCGAGGGGGTCTCCGACCTCACCCCGGCCACGATCGGCAAGTCCGCCAACCTCGGTGTCGGCGAGAGCGTCGTCGCCATCGGGTCGCCGTTCGGTCTCGACGCCACCGTCACCAGCGGCATCGTCAGTGCCCTCGACCGTCCGGTCAACGTCGGCTCCGACGACCAGGGCAACTCCACGACGTACCCCGCGATCCAGACCGACGCGGCCATCAACCCCGGCAACTCCGGCGGCCCGCTGGTCGACCTGACCGGCGCGGTGATCGGCATCAACTCCTCGATCCGCACCGCGGCGTCGCAGTCGCCCTACGGCGGCGGCCAGTCGGAGTCGGGCTCGATCGGCCTCGGGTTCGCGATCCCCATCGATGAGGTGATGCCGATCGTGGACCAGATGGCCTCGGGCGAGACCCCGACGCACGCACGGCTCGGCATCCAGGTCGGTGACGCGCAGACCGGTGACGCCGCAGGCGCCGTCGTGCGCGAGGTGACCCCGGGCTCGACCGCCGACAAGGCGGGCCTGGGCTCGGGCAGCGTCATCACCAAGGTCGACGACCAGCGGATCACCGGTGCCGACTCCCTCGTCGCGACCATCCGCTCCTACCGCCCCGGTGACTCGGTGAGCGTCACCTGGACGAGCGGCGGCAAGGAGCAGAGCGCGGACCTCGTGCTGGACTCCGACGCGACACAGGGCTGAGTCCCGCCACCGGGTTGGGCCGGCCGCGCCATGATGGTGCGGCCGGCCCTCTGCCGTGCGCGCCCGGACCACGACCCGAGGAGTCACATGCAGCTCGAGCTCAGCCCCGCGGACGCGGAGTTCCGGGGAAGGATGCGGGACGTCTTCACGACCAAGGTGTCGCCGGAGATCCGCGACACGGTCCTCGAGGGCCGCCACCTCACCCGCGACCAGATCGTCGAGGCGCAGCGGACCCTCAACGCCGAGGGACTCGCCGTGCCGCACTGGCCCGTCGAGTGGGGCGGCCAGGACTGGACGGAGCTCCAGCGGCACCTGTGGCACGAGGAGATGCAGCGCGCCGGCGTGCCCATCCCGTTGGCCTTCAACGCGTCCATGATCGGGCCCGTGATCGCCCACTTCGGCACGCAGGAGCAGAAGGAGCGCTTCCTGCCCGCCACGGCCAACCTCGACATCTGGTGGTCGCAGGGCTTCTCCGAGCCCGATGCCGGTTCCGACCTCGCATCCCTGCGCACGACCGCGGTGCGCGACGGGGACGACTGGGTGGTCAACGGCCAGAAGACGTGGACCACGCTCGGCCAGCACGGCGACTGGATCTTCACGCTCGTCCGCACCGACCCCGAGGTGAAGAAGCAGGCCGGCATCTCGATGCTCCTCATCGACATGACCACCCCGGGCGTCGAGGTCCGGCCGATCGAGCTGATCGACGGTGGCCACGAGGTCAACGAGGTGTGGTTCACCGACGTGCGGGTGCCGGGCGACCTGCTGGTCGGGGAGCTCAACGGCGGCTGGACCATCGCCAAGTTCCTGCTCGGCAACGAGCGTGTCGGCGTGGCGCCCGTCGGTGCGACCAAGCGGGCGCTGGCCGCCGTGAAGGCCAACGCCGGTCCCCTGATGGACGACCCCCTGGTCCGCGCACGCGTCGCCGAGCTCGAGAACGAGCTGCTCGCCCTCGAGCTCACCGCCCTGCGCGTGGTGGCGCACTCCTCGGACGGCGCTCCGCACCCGGCCTCGTCGGTCCTCAAGCTGCGCGGCACCGAGCTGCAGCAGGCCGTGAGCGAGCTCGCGCTCGACCTCGCCGGGCCGGCCTCGCTCGCCGCCCGCGCCGGTGACGACTCGCCGCAGGAGGGCTGGGCGCGGCGGTCCGCGCCGACCTACCTCAACCTGCGCAAGGCCTCGATCTACGGCGGGTCCAACGAGATCCAGCGCCAGATCATCAGCCGCACGATCCTGGGACTCTGAGGGGACTTACGACATGGACTTCACCTACGACGACGAGCAGCAGGCCCTGCGCGAGGCGGTCCGAGGCCTGCTCGCGACGACGTACGCCGATCACGAGGCGCGACGCCGCACGGTGGCCGACGACCCGGGCTTCGACCGCGCGCTGTGGGGCCGGCTGGCCGAGATGGGCGTCCTCGGGCTGCCGTTCAGCGAGGCCGACGGCGGCGTCGGTGCCGGGCCCGTCGAGATCGGGATCGTGTGCCAGGAGCTCGGCCGGGTGCTCGCCCCCGAGCCCTACCTCTCGGCGGTGGTGCACGCCGGCGGCCTCGTCGCCGCCGTCGGGACCGCCGAGCAGAAGGCCGACCTGCTGGGCCGGCTCAGCGCCGGCGAGATCGTGCTGGCCGCGGCCGACACCTCGCCCGGCGGTCGCTGGGCCTCGCGCGCGGACGGCGTACGCGCCTCGGTGTCCGCCGGCAGCTGGACGCTCGACGGCGTGGCCGATCCCGTCATGGGCGGTGCGTCCGCCGACCACCTCGTCGTCACCGCCGCCCTGCCCGACGGCGGCACCGGCGTGTTCGTGGTGGACGCCTCCGCGGCGGCGGTCACCGGCTACGTCGCGGCCGACCTCACCCGCGCGGCGAGCGTCCGGTTCGAGGCGAGCGCCGCCACGCCGCTCGGCGAGCCCGGCCGCGACCTGTCGCCGAGCATCGCAACGATCAGCGACCTGACCCGCATCATGGGCGCCAACCAGGCGCTCGGCGTGATGCAGAGCCAGGTCCGCGCGACGACCGACTACCTCAAGAGCCGCAAGCAGTTCGGCGTCACGCTCAACACGTTCCAGGCGCTCACCTTCCGCGCCGCCGACATGTACGTCTCGCTCGAGCTCGCCCACAGCACCGTCGACTGGGCCACGATGACGATCGCCGGCGGCGACCGCGAGGTCGTGGCCGACGCCGCCGACCGCGTCGGGCTCCAGGTGTCGCGGGCAGCGCGCCACATCGGGCAGGAGGCCATCCAGCTCCACGGCGGCATCGGCATGACCGCGGAGTACTCCGTCGGGGTCGGCACCGCCCACCTCACCGTGCTCGAGCAGTGGCTCGGCAACGCCGGGCACCACCTCACGCGACTCGCCGCCCGCGTCACCGACCACGAGATGGTGGACGCGATCTGATGGACCTCTCGCTGACCGAGGAGCAGGAAGCCTTCCGCCACCTCGCCCGCGACTTCCTCGAGCGCGAGGCCGTGCCCCACCGGATGCGGTGGGACCACGACGAGTCGGTCGACCTCGCGATCGTGCCGAAGATGGCCGAGCTGGGGTTCTTCGGTCTGACCATCCCCGAGGAGTACGGCGGCGTCGGGGGCGACTACGTCACCTACTCCCTCGCCATGGAGGAGCTCGGCCGGGCCGACTCCGCTCTGCGCGGCATCGTGTCGGTGAGCAGCGGGCTGGTCGGCAAGTCGATCCTCGACCACGGGACCGAGGAGCAGAAGCAGGACTGGCTGCCCCGTCTCGCCTCCGCCACCGCGCTCGGCTGCTTCGGGCTGACCGAGCCCGGCACCGGTTCCGACGCGGGCAACCTCACCTCCCGGGCGGTGCGCGACGGGTCGGACTGGGTGCTCGACGGGCAGAAGCTCTTCATCACCAACGGCACGTGGGCCGACGTGGCGCTGGTCTTCGCCCGCACGAGCGACGACGGCCCGCGCGGCGTGACGGCGTTCCTCGTCCCGACCGACTCCCCCGGCTTCGAGGCCCGCGAGGTCACCAACAAGCTCGGGCTGCGCGGCCAGGCGACCGCCGAGCTGTTCCTGTCCGGCGTACGCGTCCCGGACTCTGCTCGCCTCGGCGAGGTGGGTCGGGGGTTCAAGATCGCGATGGGCACGCTCGACAAGGGTCGGCTCGCGGTCGCGTCGGGGTGCGTCGGGATCGTGCAGGGCTGCCTCGAGGCGTCGGTGGCGTACGCCCGTGAGCGCACGCAGTTCGGCAAGCCGATCGCGTCGTTCCAGCTCGTGCAGGACCTGATCGCCGGCATCTCGCTCGACGCCGACGCCGCCCGTCTGCTGGCGTGGCGGTGCGCCGATCTCATCGACCGCGGCGAGCCCTTCGGGGTCGCGGCCTCCAAGGCCAAGCTGTTCGCGTCGGAGGCCGCGGTGCGCGCCGCCAACAACGCGATCCAGGTGCACGGCGGGGCGGGCTACGTCGACGACTTCCCGGTCGCGAAGTACCTCAGGGACGCGCGGGTGATGACGCTCTACGAGGGCACGTCGCAGATCCAGAAGCTCATCATCGGCCGCGCCGAGACCGGCATCAGCGCCTTCGGCTGACGTCGTGCGCCCCTAGACTCCGGGCGTGCCCACGGCAGCCGCAGTGCCTTCTCTCGTCGGCGCGGTGGTCGCCGGGACCGTCCTCGTCCTCACGGGACTGGGCGGCGGTTCGACAGCGGCCGCGACGCCTGCCGTGCCGGAGGCGATGGCGGGCTACTCCTACCTCACCGGGTCGGTGTCGTCGTCGCCACCGGGACCGGTCGTCGCGCTGTGGCAGCACGGCTACGGCGTCGAGTTCCTCGACTTCCCGCAGGCGGTCGTGCTCGGCGCCGCTGGCGACAGCTACCGCCGCGTCGACGTCGCCGAGGAGCGGGCCGGCTCCGAGACCCAGGGCGACCCGGCGCCGATGCTCCTCTCCCCCGACGGCACCCGGGTGGCGGTCGGCGACCACGACATCGAGCGACCGGACGTGGTGATCGTCGACCTGACCACCGGCGAGACCACGAGGCACGCCCTGCCTGCGGGACGCAGCGTCGTGCCCGTGGCGTGGTCGAGCGACGGCGAGGCGCTCGCGAGCCTGGTGTCCGACGAGGCGACCAATCCCTATTCGGGCGGGCGGATCACCGGCGCGATCGCCCTGCTCGACCTGCCCGACGACTCCGCCGAGGTCATCGACCTCGACGGCTCCGCCACCGCGGCCGCCTTCTCCCCCGACGGCTCGGAGCTCGCCGTCGAGCAGTCCGGCGGGATCACTGTGGTGGACCTGCAGGACGGCAGCCGGCGCGGCCTCGGGGTCGATGGCGTGCTCGCCGGACCTGCCGCGTGGTCCCCCGACGGCCGGCTGCTCGCCGTCACGACCGTCGAGCCGGTCGACGCTCCGCCCGGCGTCGACGCTCCCGGTGTCCCGAGCGGGCTTTCGTTCGTCGACGCCGACGGTCGGGACGCGGCCGTGCCCGATCCGCTGTCGCTCGACCTCGCCGGTCCGGGGCGCGTGCTCGGCTGGGCGGGTGACGAGGAAGTGCTGACGGTGCTCGCGGACGGGGCCGACGACCAGACGCTGTCGGTCGTGCCGCTCGACGGCGCCGAGCCGCGCCCGCTCATGCGGATGTCCGACCTCGGGTCCTACGGCGTCGGTCGCTTCCAGCTCGCGTCGTCGGTAGCCGGCTCCCTCGAGGTCGTCGATCCCGACGACGTGGACCGCGGGCCGTGGCCGTGGGCGCTCCGCGGCGTGCTCACGGTCGCGGCAGGTCTGCTGGCGTGGTTCATCGCCCGCGTCGTCGTCGTACGCCGCGCCCGTCGAGGTCGAGTGCGCACGCGGTAGTGGTCCCCGCGTGGGTGCGCACTCGACCAGCCGTCAGGCCGGTCCCGCACGGACGATCCGACGTACGTCGTCGAGGTCGAGGTCGTAGGGTCCGACGCGGGTGAGCACCCACGAGGCCCCGCGGTCCAACCACTCGGCGGGGTCCTGGTCGGGCTGCAGGTCGACGACCACGTCGAAACCCGGCCCCGGCTCATGGGCGGCGAGGTCCGCGGTGACGGTGTCGAGGTCGGCGGGACCGTCCAGTCCGATGACGAAGAAGCCGTCGTACGACGCCGCACGCCGCAGCGGAGCCCTGTTGCCGTACCGGCCGGCCAGCCAGAGGGGCACCCGCGGCGCCGGGCGGAAGCGGACGTCGCGCGCGGCGTGGTGCTCACCCTCGTGGTCGACGGTCTCACCGCTCAGCAGACCGGTCAGGACCGCGAGGCCATCGTCGAGCATCCGGCCGCGCACCTGGGGGTCCGCCTCGTCGCCGAACGCGCTGAACTCGCCCACCCAGTCGTCGCCGAGCCCGAGGCCCAGCACGAGGCGGCCACCGGACAGGACGGCCAGGCTCGCGGCCTGGCGGGCCAGCACCTGCGGCCGGCGGCGCGGCAGCGGGGTCACCATCGGCCCGAACAGCAGCCGCTCGGTGCGCAGGGCGACCGCGGCGCAGCACGTCCAGGGGTCGGCGATCGCGGCCACCCGGTCGCCGTACAGCAGGTGGTCCCAGACGAAGAAGCCGTCCCAGCCGGCCGCCTCCGCCTCGGCGGCGAGGTCGCCGACGATCCTCGGGTCGGCCAGGGCGTCGAAGGGGGCGACGAAGAGGCCGCGGCGGGTGGTCATGCCCACCCGCCGAGCCACGACGCGAGGGTGACGTCCTCGGTCCAGGGATGGAGCGACGTGGCGAGCGACGGTCCCGCTGGCGCCAGGTCGGGGCGACCCCAGCGCGCGGCGCGGCGCAGGAGGCGCACGTCCTGCAGCTCGGCGCGGCCGTCGCCGATCTCGCGGGACCCCGCGCACCCGTCGAGGCCGTCCAGGAGCGCGACCCAGGCGTCGCCGTCACCGAAGAGGCCGCGGCGCACCTCGAGGTGATGCCGCGCCGAAGCCGGCAGGTCCGCGTCGGCGGCCACGACCCGCGGGTCGGCGCCCACCAGGTCACGGTGCCGCTCGGAGAGGCGTACGACGGCTCGCGGCAGCGCCGCCAGCAGCGAGTCGACCGTGATGAGCAGCTCGGCGTCGGCGAGGGCCGGGGCGCAGGTGACGACGAGGTCGGCCGGGCCGCGTGCGAGGCCCCGCCACGTCGTGCCCGGCGCGGACGTGCGGTCCGCGACGGCCACGGTCTCGGCCAGGAGCGAGGCAGCGTCGCGCTCCCGCGAGCCCGCATCGGGGCCGTCGTGCCAGGCGACCGCGTCGGGCCGGTGCGCCAGCAGACCGCCCGCGGCCCACGACCGGTGGGCGAAGTCCCAGTCCTCCCCGCCGTAGGCGCGGAACGTCTCGTCGAAGCCGCCGGACTCGTCGTACCACCAGCGGCTGCAGGCCAGGACCGCGCTGATGACGAAGCGGTGGCTGCTGGCGTCGGCGTCCAGCAGGTCGCGGCTGGCGGCGTGGGCGTCACGCAGCCAGGCGGGCTCGGGCAGCTCGAGCGGCGGCGCGACCTGCTCGATCGGCTGCTCCAGTGAGGAGCCCGCGAGGTCGGCGTGCCGGCGGCGCCCCACCACCAGCGCCTCCGGGAGCGCCTCGGGGAGGGCGACCATGCGCTCCACGAAGGCCGGTTCGGGAGCAGTGTCCGCGTCGAGCAGCACCAGCAGCTCGCCGGTGCTGGCCGCCACGCCGAGGTTGCGCGCGGCGGCCGCCCGGAAGCCGTCGTCGTGCTGCCGCACCAGCCGCACGCCGGCCGGGACCGCGGGCGCTCGCCGCGACCCGTCGTCGGCGACGACGACCTCGTCCGCCGGGCGCGTCTGGCGGCGAAGTGCCGCGAGCGTGCGGTCGAGCTGGTCCTGCTGCTCGAAGTGGGTGACCACCACCGACACCCGCCGGCGACGGGCGGTATCGGGCGCGAGGTCCCACCGGTTGCCCGGCACCGAGGTGCCGTAGGGCGGGGCTGTCATCGGACCGTCGCCCACCACGCCCGGTAGGCGGCTGCCGTGTCCTCGAGCCGCGGCCCGAGGTCGGCGGCAGGTGAGGTCCAGGTCGAGGTCGGTCGGCGCAGCGCGGCGTCGAGGCAGGCCACCAGGGTGGCGTCGTCGAAGAGGTTGAGGGTGCCGGGGCGGAGGGCCGCCATCTCCCGCGCGTAGGCACCGTCGCGCGCGAGGGGCCGCCGGCCCGCGGCGATCCACGAGTTGAGGCTGCCGGACGCGGAGACGTTGCGGTGCGCCGTCACGCCGACCGCGACGCCGCGCAGGGCGCTGACCAGGTCGTCCTCCGGCACCCGGCCGGTGACCTCCACCGGCACGCCGCGGTCCCGGCCCGTCCGCACCAGCGCCTCGACCTCGTCGGCGTGGCCGGGCGCGGCATCACCGAGGACGCGCACGGACGCCATCGTCCCGGCGCGGCGCAGGGCAGCGACCGCGCGCACCACCTGCCGATGGCCCTTGCCGGGATAGACGAAACCGAACACGCCGACCACCGGCTCCGTCGCGACGGCTCCCACCACCGCGCGGCCGGGCCGACCGGCCCGGCCGTCCAGACCCGCCGGGACGGGCACCGGCAGCGGGATGACGATCCCGCGGGCGCCGGACGCGCTCCACCGGTCGACGAGGTCGTGCTCGTGCCACGAGTTGGTCGCCCACGCGTGGCTCGCGCGCACGATCCGGCCGTACGCTGCGGCGCGGGCCGCGAAGCCGGGCCCGTCGGTCGGCTGCGGGACGTCGTGCAGCGTGACCGTCAGGCGTACGCGCCGCGCGAGCTGCTCGACCACGGCAGCCGCGTCGAGGGGGTCGCGGCCCAGCAGCCGGTCGGTCAGGTGCAGGTGGACCGCGGCGCCCGGCACCAGCTGGGCGACGTCGCGGACGACCGGTGCACGCGCAGCATCCGCCACCTCGCCGGCGTACCTCGTGACGCCGTGCGTGTCGGGTCCGAGGAGCAGGTGGTGGGGCGCGGCGGGAGCGGCGTCGTGGAGGTGGGAGGCCGGCCTGAGCACCCGCTCATCCTGCCGAGGTCGGACAGACCCGGCCTCCCCCCAAAGCGTGGGGATCGCCGAGCCGCGCGCGTTCGGCGATCAGGGCCGGTCGAGCTTCTTCTGGAAGTCCCCCAGCCGAGCGACCGGCCGGAAGCCGAGCGCCTCGTTGACGCCGATCATGTGGCTGTTGACCTCGGCGTTGTAGGTCGTCAGGCGGGTGATGTCGGGGCGCTCGCGCTGCAGCAACCGCAGGTTGGCGACCTTGACCGCGACGCCGAGCCGGTGGCCGCGGTGCTCGCGGCGCACGAGGGTGCCCCACTGGTAGGCGCGCCCGGGCTCGTGGACCGTCGTGGCGAGGTCGGAGTAGGCCACCACCTCCCCCGTGGACGACAGCGCGACGGCGTTGTACTTCGTCCGCCCCTGCCTGCTGACGGTGGCCTCGCGCTCGCGGACTGCGTCAGTGCTGGCCGCCTCCGGCTCGAGCTCGAGGTCGCCGGTGGGCGCCTCGGTCGCAAGGATCGAAGTGATCTCGGCCCACCCCTGCAGCAGGTCGTCGGGCACGGGCCCGCTCCACGAGCGCAGCGTGTACGCCGGGTGCGCGCGGGCCGCGTCGCCGGCGAGCCCGCCCAGCAGGTCGTCGTCGACCGGCAGCCGGAGCACGCGCTGCACCTCCGACAGCGCCAGGTCGTAGCCGCGCGCCCGGGCGAACTCGGGCCCCGGGGCACCCTCACCGCCCGGCCCGGCGCCGTACGGCCACGACGAGAGACCGGTCAGCACCCGACGCCCGCGCGAGCGGGCCTCATCCTCCAGCAGGGCCAGCAGCGCCGAGCCGGTGCCGGCACGGCGGTGCGCGGGGAGGACGTGGACGTCGAGCTCGGCGAGCTCGAGGTTGTCCAGCAGCGGCGTCCGCATCCAGCCCGCTCCGACCGTCAGCCCATCCGCGACGACCGACCAGGCGCCCGACCAGCTGTGGGTCCCGGCGCCCTGCATCGTCGCCCGCAGCTCCTCGAGCTGCCACGGCGTCGCCACCTCGCCCAGCTCGTGCTTCGCCGAGGTCTCGTAGACGTGGTGCCAGGCCGCGAAGGCAGTGTCGTCGGTCGGGTCGACCGGAGCGATGCGCGGGCTCATCGGGCGCGTGACACCCGGCCCTCGTCCCACACCGGGCCGTCGGGCTCGTAGACCTCGCCGTCGGCGCCGTAGACCAGGAAGCGGTCGAAGCCGCGGGCGAACCACCGGTCGTGGGTCACCGCGAGCACCGTGCCGTCGAAGGCCTCGAGCCCGGCCTCCAGCGCCTCGGCGGACTGCACGTCGAGGTTGTCGGTGGGCTCGTCGAGGAGCAGCAGCGTCGCCCCGGACAGCTCGAGGAGCAGGATCTGGAACCGCGCCTGCTGCCCACCGCTGAGGGACTCGAACTTCTGCTCGCCGGCGTGCGCCAGCTCGTAGCGGTCCAGCACCCGGCTGGCCGCCTCCCGGCCCATCCCGTCGCGGTGGTCGTCGCCGCGGTGCAGGATCTCCAGCAGGGTGCGGCCGACCAGCTCGGGGTGCTCGTGCGTCTGCACGAACCAGCCCGGCCGGACCCGCGCGCCCAGCTTGGCGGTGCCGGTGTGCGAGACCGGTGCGGGAGGTACGCCGACGGGCTGGTGCTCGATGTCGGGGTCGCTGCCGCCGGCGGCGAGGAGCCGCAGGAAGTGGGACTTGCCGGAGCCGTTGGAGCCGAGCACCGCCACCCGTTCGCCGTACCAGACCTCGAGGTCGAACGGCTTCATGAGGTTGGTCAGCTCGAGGTCGGTGCACACGACCGCGCGCTTGCCCGTGCGCCCACCCTTGAGCCGCATCTTCACCTGCTGCTCGCGCGGCTGCTCGGTGGGCGGCCCGGCCTCCTCGAACTTCTTCAGTCGGGTCTGGGCGGCCTGGTAGCGGCTGGCCATGTCGGAGTTGTAGGCCGCCTTCTGCTTGTACATCAGCATCTGCGCGCGCAGCTTGGCGTACTCCTCGTCCCAGCGGCGGCGCAGCTCCTCGAAGCGCTCGAACCGCTCGGCGCGCGCCTCGTGGTAGCTAGCGAAGCCACCGGGGTGGGTCCACACGAGGTTGCCCGCGCTGCCCAGCTCGACCGTCACGATCCGGGTGGCGGTGTTGTTGAGCAGCTCGCGGTCGTGGCTGATGAAGAGGATCGTCTTGGGCGACTCGCGGATCCGCTCCTCGAGCCAGATCTTGCCGGGCACGTCGAGGTAGTTGTCCGGCTCGTCGAGCAGCAGCACCTGGTCGGGGCCCTGCAGCAGGTACTCCAGCACGAGCCGCTTCTGCTCGCCGCCGGACAACGTGGTGAGCGCGCGGTAGCGGGCACGGTCGTAGGGCATCCCCATCGCGGCGGTGGTGACCTTGTCCCAGACCACCTCGAGGTCGTAGCCCCCGACGTCGCCGTAGTGGCCCAGCGCCTCGGCGTAGGCCATCTGCACCGGCTCGCTGTCGTCGTCCATCAGCCGCAGCTCCTGGGCCGCCACCTCCTCGGACCACCGGCGCACGTCGGCCGGCGCCACCGACAGCAGCAGGTCGGCGACCGTCTCGTCGGCTCCTCCGTGGCCGACGAACTGCCGCATCACGCCCAGGCCTCCCGAGCGGGTCACGACGCCCGCGTGCGGCTTGAGGTCGCCGGTGACGATCCGCAGCAGCGTGGTCTTGCCGGCACCGTTGGCGCCGACCAGCGCGACCTTCTGCCCGTCGCCGACGCGGAAGCTGACGTCGTCGAGCAGCACCCGCCCGTCCGGCAGCTCGTAGCGCACTCCGGCGACATCCACGTGACCCACGCGAGGATTCTCGCAAGCCGAACCGTCCCGCGTCGCCTGGTTATCCCGTCTGGCGAACGGGCAACCGGTCAGGTGCGGTCGTCACCGTTGGTGCCGTGTGCCCTCACGAGGTCGGGCAGTCGCCCCGTGCGCACGACTTCCTCGGCGACCTGGGCGAGCTTGGTGTTCGTGGAGCTCGAGTAGCGACGGAGGACGTCGAAGGCCCCGGGCAGGTCCAGGCCGAAGCGCTCGATGAGGATGCCCTGCGCGACGCCGATCAGGTGGCGGTTGTGGATCGCGGTCTCGAGGCCCGACAGCTCCCTGATGTTCGCCAGCGCGATCGCGACGTGGGTGGAGTAGACCACGGCGAAGTCCAGCTCCTCGCGATCGTCGAACCTGCCCTCGGCCAGGGAGTAGAAGTTCAGCGCGCCGATCGACGAGCCTCCCGAGACGAGCCGGACGCTCAGCAAGGAACCGGCGCCCAGCTGGTGTGCCCGCGGCCCCCAGCGCGGCCATCGTGGGTCCACCCCCACCTCACCGCTGCGGTACCAGTCGTGGCCATCGGCCGCCTCCACGCAAGGGCCCTCCCCCAGCTCGTACTGGAGGTGGTCGAGCCTCTCGGAGAGGTCGTCGGTGGCGCCGACCGTGAAGAAGCGGTCCTGCCCGGCGCGGAGCGTGATGCTGACGCAGTCCGCGTCGCTGACGTGGTCCAGCGCTCGGTGCGTCACTGCCCGCGCCGTGGACTCCTCCGACCGCGGCTGCGACAGCTCGTCGGCCAGTGCGGCGAGCAGGACGGCGCGGTCGCTGTCGGACGTCGAGCCGTGAGCCATCACCCGGCTCCGTCCGCGCGGGGCCGGGCAGCGATCTCGTCCAGCTCGGCGGCCTCGTCGTCAGCCCTGGCCGCCGATCGGTGCTGGTCGGCGCGGTGCGGATGACCGGAGCCGTCCGCCATCAGGGCGGCCGATCGGTGCGCCTCGGCGGCACGACGGTGAGCGGCCCCGGCGCGGGCATGGGCATCCGCGCTGTGCCGCTGCGACTCGACCACGGCCCGCAGCGCGCGATCGATGTCATCAGCCCCGACCGGCTGTCCTGCCCGGAGGCGGGCAAGACGTACGACGAGCTCGTCGGCGCGCGCCTCCGCCTCGCGAATTCGCGCCCGTGCCCTCTCGTCAGGAGTGCTCGGGTCAGGCATGCTCAAGTGTAGGCGCGTCCCCGCGCTCGGTCGACCGCAGCAACTGGTCGAGAGGACCCTCATACGACCCGCGGTCAGCGGGTACGGATGAACACCGATGAGCAGCGATCGGGGACTGGGGTGGTGGCGATGGAGAGCAGCCCGACCGGCGGGCGGGGCGTCCTGGCGTCCAACCAGGCGCTGCGCACCTGGGCCGCCGGGCTCCGCACGTGGAGCAGGGCTGCGCGCATCTCCTCGTCCTCCGAACGCGTCCGTGCCCAACGGCTGATGGCCGGGGCCGCGGGCCTCCGCGGTGCCCACGGCGACATCAGTCATCGACCCCGACTCGGTACGGACCCCGACGAGCCGGTCCTGCCGAGCCTGGACGACGTACGCGTCGACGAGCTCGTCGCGGTGCTCGTCGGACGGCACCACTTCGGGGCGCTGGGCGCGGTCCGCGCGGTGCGCCTCGCCCTCCTCATGGCGGGCTACCCGCCGGCCAGCGAGCAGGTGCTCGCGGCGGACGCCCTCGACATCCTGGACTCGGCCCTGTTCTACCCGGGCTGAGTCCGAGCGCATGGGAGATGGTCGGGACATGAGCGCGGGACGCGCGACCGCTGCCGGTCCACCCATCGTCGCGGTGGGGGCCTCGGCCGGTGGGGTCGAGGCGTTGCGCGAGCTGATGTCGCTCCTGCCGTCGTCCCTCCGGGCCTGCGTCCTCGTCGTCCTGCACGTCCCCGGCAACAGCCCCAGCGCGCTCCCGTCGATCCTGCAGCGGGTGTGCGACCTGCCGGTCAGCCAGGCCGAGAACGGCGGACGGCTCCGGGCCGGGGAGGTCCTCGTGGCGCGCCCGGACCACCACCTCGTCGTCGCGGACGGACACGTCCTGCTGACGCGCGGGCCGCGGGAGAACGGTCACCGTCCCGCTGTCGACGTGCTCTTCCGATCTGCCGCCCGGGCACGCGGGAGCAGGACGTTGGGCATCGTGCTGTCCGGCGCCCTCGACGACGGAGCCGCGGGTTCGGTGACCATCGCCTCCCGAGGCGGACGGGTCGCCGTGCAGGACTTCGAGGAGGCGCTGTACGACAGCATGCCGCGCTCCGCGGCGCAGGCCGTCGGGCGGGCCGACCAGCTCGCCCTCGAGGGGCTGGCAGCGCTGGCCACGACGTGGGCGGCCGGCCTGGACCAGGGCCCCCCGCCCGACGGGGCAGAGCACATCGAGATCACGAAGGAGGTCGGAATGGCCAGCATGGATCCCGACGCGATGCACGACCTGGTCCGACCCGGCACGCCGTCGGGCTTCGGCTGTCCCGACTGTGCCGGCGCGCTGTACCAGCTCGAGGAGGGCAACCTGGTCCGCTACCGGTGCCGCGTCGGCCACGCCTGGTCCGCGGACAGCCTCCTGGCCCGGCAGACGGTCGACCTCGAGGGCGCGCTGTGGATCGCGCTGCGCAGCCTGGAGGAGAAGGCCGCCCTCAATGCCGAGCTCGGCGAGCGCGCCAGTGGCCAGGGACACGACCACACGGCGGCGCGATTCGAGGAGAACGTGCAGGAGGCGATCGGTGCGGCAGAATTGGTCCGCCGGCTGATCACGACGATCGGCGGCTCCGCCGAACCCGCGGACGAGAGCGGCCAGACCGTGGGTGGATGAGGAGAGGGCGCAGATGACCGACGCGGACTTCGAGGCACTCCTGCGCCACATCAAGGAGCAGCGCGCCTTCGACTTCACCGGTTACAAGCGGGCCAGCCTCGCCCGGCGGGTGGAGCGTCGGATGGAGGCGGTGGGCGTCACCGACCACGACGAGTACCTCGACCGGTTGATGGTCAATCCCGACGAGTTCACGCAGCTCTTCAACACCATCCTGATCAACGTCACCGCCTTCTTCCGCGACACCGACGCGTGGGACTACCTCCGGACCGAGCTCCTCCCCGAGCTGCTGCAGCGTCGCGAGGGTCAGCCGATCCGCGTGTGGTGCGCCGGCTGCGCGTCCGGTCAGGAGGCGTACAGCCTGGCGATGGCACTCGCCGAACTGCTCGGGGTCGACGAGTTCCGGGAGCGCGTGAAGATCTACGCCACCGACGTCGACGAGGAGGCGCTGGCGCAGGCGCGCCAGGCCACCTACTCGGAGGGCGAGCTCGAGGGCGTCCCCGTCGAGCTGCGGGAGAAGTACTTCGAGCCGGCCGGGCACCGGTTCGTGTTCCGCAAGGAGCTGCGGCGCGCGGTGATCTTCGGCCGCAACGACCTCGTGCAGGACGCGCCCATCTCCCACGTGGACCTGCTCTCGTGCCGCAACACCTTGATGTACTTCAACGCCGAGACCCAGTCCCACATCCTGAACCGGATGCACTTCGCCCTGCGGCCCGACGGCGTGCTCTTCCTCGGCAAGGCCGAGATGCTGCTCGGCCACTCGGCGTACTTCCGCCCGGTCGAGCTCAAGCGCCGCTTCTTCACGAAGGTGCCCACCGAGGCCCGGGACCGCCGCGTCCAGGTGGTGTCGGCCACCAAGGCTCCCGTGTCCGACGACCAGCTCGAGGCGTCCAGGCTCCGTCAAGCCGCGTTGATGTCCTCTGCCGCCGCGCAGATCGTGCTCGACACCGACGACCAGCTGATCCTGTGCAACAACCGCGCCATGCACCAGTTCGGGCTCACCGCGCGCGACATCGGGCGACCGTTCCAGGACCTCGAGGTGTCCTACCGCCCCGTCGAGCTGCGCGCCCACATCGAGGAGGCGCGCCAGCAGCGGCGGGGGATCTGGGTCCGCGACGTGGAGCAGGTCCGCAGCGGGGAGACCCTGTCGCTCGACATCCAGGTCGTGCCGCTGTCCGACGAGACCGGCGTGGAGCTCGGCATCACGGTGATCTTCAACGACGTCACCCAGTACCGACAGCTGCAGAACGAGCTGACCTACACCAACCGACAGCTCGAGATCGCCTACGAAGAGCTCCAGAGCACCAACGAGGAGCTCGAGACCACCAACGAGGAGCTCCAGAGCACGGTCGAGGAGCTCGAGACCACCAACGAGGAGCTCCAGAGCACCAACGAGGAGCTCGAGACGATGAACGAGGAGCTCCAGTCGATGAACGACGAGCTCCAGTTCAGCAACGAGTCCCTGCGCGACCGCCAGGACGAGGTGGAGCGGCTGAACCGCTTCATGGCCGCGGTCCTGGGCAGCATGAACTCCGGGGTGGCCGTGGTCGACGCCGACATGCAGATCCTGGCGTGGAACAGCCGGGCCGAGGACCTGTGGGGCGTGCGGACCGACGAGGCGCTGGGTGAGCACCTGATGAACCTCGACATCGGGCTCCCGCTGGAGCAGCTGCGCCAGCCCATCAAGACGCAGTTCGCGGATGCCGCGGTGGAGCCGTCGGTCATCGTCCTCGACGCGGTCAACCGCCGCGGCAAGTCGCTGCAGGTGCACGTCACGCTGACGCACATCGTCGACCACGGTGCCTCCGCGCCGGCAGCCATGCTGGTGATGGACGTCGTCGACGGCCCCGGCTGACGTCGGACCAGAGCCCGGACGGCCGAGGAGCCCTCGCGGTCCACTGGTCCAGACCACCGTTAGGGTGCTGGTCATGGCTGACACGACCACCGGCTCGACCGAGCAGTCCACCGTCCCCCGCTGGAGGATCGTCGGCCCCGGCCTGGTGGTCGCGGCGACGGGCGTCGGCGCAGCCGACCTGGTCGCGACCCTCATCGCGGGGCAGAAGTTCGGCTACACGCTGCTCTGGTGCGTGGTCGTCGGCTGCGTCATGAAGATCGTGCTCGTCGAGGGTGCCGGCCGCTACTCGCTGGCCACCGGCCGCACGATCTTCGAGGGCTGGCGATCGCTGGGGGCCTGGACCACGTGGTACTTCGGGCCCTACATCGTCATCTGGGGCTTCGTGTACGGCGCCGCCGCCATGGCCGGGACCGGGCTCGCGCTCGCCGGCCTGCTAGGGGGCCTGTCCGTGACCTGGTGGGGCATCCTGTCCGGCCTCCTCGGCCTCGTGCTGGTGTGGAGCGGTCGCTACGGCGTCTTCGAGAAGGTGCTCGCCGCGTTCGTCGGCATCATGTTCGTGACGATGGTCGGCGCCGCCCTGCTGACGCTGCCCAACCTCGGCGAGCTGCTGACCGGCCTGGCCCCCCGCATCCCCGACGGCGGCCTGGTCAACACCCTCGCCCTCGCCGGCGGCGTCGGCGGCACCATCACCCTCGCGGCGTACGGCTACTGGCTGCGCGAGAAGGGCTGGGACACCCCGAGCTACATGCGCGTCATGCGCATCGACAACTCCGTCGCCTACGTCGTCACCGGCCTCTTCGTACTCGCCACCCTCGTCGTCGGCGCCGAGCTGCTCTACTCCACCAGCGTCGCGATCGAGAGCGGCGACCAGGGCCTGGTCGACCTCGGCGTCGTGCTGCAGGACCGCTACGGCGAGTGGGCCGGCAAGCTCTTCCTCCTCGGCTTCTGGGCGGCCGCGATGTCGTCCCTCGTCGGCGTCTGGAACGGCGTCTCGCTGATGTTCGCCGACTTCATGACCAACCTGCGCGGCGGGACCAGCGAGGACCCGGACGCTCGCGCCGGAGGCAAGTGGTACAAGGCCTACATCCTGTGGCTGACGTTCCCGCCGATGGTGATGCTGTTCCTCGGCAAGCCGGTCTGGCTGATCCTCGCCTACGGCGTGCTGGGCGCCTTCTTCATGCCGTTCCTCGCGATCACGCTGCTGTGGCTGCTGAACACCGACCGGGTGCCGCGGGAGTGGCGCAACAAGCTGCACTCCAACGTGCTGATGGTGCTGTGCGCGCTCGCCTTCCTCGCGCTGTGCGTCAACGAGGTGCGCAAGGCCGTGGTGGGCGCCTGAGCGGCCTCACCCGCCGGTGGGGTGCCTGACCCAGACGTTGGGCTCGACGTACGTCGCCGTGCCGTGCTCGGCGTCGCACATGACCGGCGCCAGGGCACCGGGTACGACGACGGGGCCGGTCGTGTCGAACGGCAGCCCGGTCCACCCGCGCCACTCCTCGACCGTGCCGGGGATGACCATCGAGCGCGGCGCCACCCGGTCGATGCGCCCGCCGGCTCGGACGTGGACGCGCAACCACGGGTCGACCGGCAGGCCGTCGTCCCGGGTGCGGGCGGCGTAGTCCGCCATCGGCTCGTGCACATCGGTCTTGCCGTTGGGCCGCACCGGCGCCAGCAGCTCGGAGAAGCCGAGCCGACCGGCGTTGTCGCGCAGCGCGGCGACGATCCGCCCGGACAGGCCTGACCCCTGCAGGCCCGGCTCGATCGCGATCTCGACCGCGGTGACGGCATCGGGCTCCTCGCCCCACAGCTCGGTCAGCAGGCCGCTGCGGATGGCGAAGTCCCAGCCGGCGTCGGGCAGCTCGCCCTCGGGGAGCTGGAACGGCACCGAGTGCGCCTTGGCGACCATCCGGCCCGACTCGTCGACGCAGACGAGCACGAACTCCCGGAAGTGGTCGAGTGAGGCGTAGTAGCCGTTGCCGATGGGGTCGTGCTTCATGAACTCCGGCCACGACGTCTCCATGTCCCAGAAGGTGTCCATGAGGTCGGGACGCTCGGCGAGGGTGAAGAGCTCGAGGTGCATGACCTCATCCTGACCGAGCCGGACGGCGGGCGCCCGCGGTTTTCAGAGCCGCTCGGCGACCCGGCGCGCCGCGATCTGCAGGACCTCCCAGGTGGTCGCGAACGGCGGGGCGTAGGACAGGTCCATCCAGGCGAGGTCGTCGACCGAGCCGCCCGCCCACAGCACGGCGGCCGCGGTGTCGATCCGCTTGCCGGCGCCGTGCCCGCCGACGACCTGCACGCCGAGGAGCCGCCGCGTCGCACGGTCGGCCATCACCCAGATGGCGATCGGCTCGGCCTCGGGCATGTAGCCGGCGGCGGTCGTGCCGTCGGTGACCAGCGCCACCGGGTCGAGCCCGGCGGTCTCCGCGTCGGAGCGGGACAGGCCCGTGCGCGCGATCTCGAGGTGGACCCCACCCGCGGAGAAGCGGGTGATCGACGTGTCGACCATCCCGCCGAACGAGAGGTCGCCCCCGGCCAGGCTGTCGCCGAGCGCCCGGGCGTGCTTGGCGGCGTGGGTGCCGAGGGGCCGGAAGACCCACTGGTCGTCGATCCGGCGGCGCACCTCGCAGCAGTCCCCCGCGGCCCACACGTGGTCGGCCACCCGTCCGTGCGGGTCGGGCCGCAGCGCTCCTTCGTCGGTCATCTCCAGGCCGCTGCCCGCGAGGAAGTCGGTGGCGGGCCGGACGCCGATCGCCACCACGACCAAGTCAGCCTCCCGCGAGCCGCCCGCCCAGCGCACGCCGGTCACCCGGTCGCCGTCGAGCTCGAGCCCCGTGACCTCGGCCCCGAGCACCAGCTCGACACCGGCGTCGACGAGGCCGGAGTTGACCCGCTCTGACATCTCGTCCTCGAGCATCCCCATGCCGCGCGTGCGGGTCAGGACGGTGACGGCGAAGCCTTGGTCGAGCGCCGCCTCGGCGACCTCGACGCCCACGTAGCCGGCGCCCACGACCACCACGTGCGCGCCCGGTCCGACGCGGGCGAAGCTGCGCACCCACGCGGCCCCGTCGTCGAGCGTCTTGACCACGCCCACACCGTCGTACGACGTCCCGTCGGGGCGTAGCGCCCAGTCGGGCACCACAGCGGGAGCGCCGGTCGCGACCACCAGGTCGTCGTACTCCAGCACGTCACCCGCGGCCGTCGTCACCGTGCGGGCCGCGAGGTCGGCCGCGACGACCTCGGTGTGGAGCCGCAGGTCGATCCCGGCCTTCCGGTGCTCCTCGGCCGTGCGGGCCACGAGGTCGTCACCGCTGCCCACGTCGCCGGCCATCCAGTAGGGGATCCCGCAGGCGCTGTAGGACGTGTGGCTGCCTGCATCGAGGGCCGTGACGGCCAGCTCCTCGCCCCTCCGCGCGGCCGTGCGGAGGGCCTGGTGGGCCGCCCCCATGCCGGCGGCGTCTGCGCCGACGACGAGGACGCGGCGCGGGCCTGTCATTCCTCGGTCTGCTTCGCCCAGAGGTTCACGCCCGAGTCCACGGCGAAGCGGTCGATCTCGGCGAGCTCGGCCTCGGTCAGCGGCGGCGCCTCGAGCGCGTCGAGGTTGGTGTCGAGCTGCTCGACGCTGGAGGCACCGATCACCGCGCTGGTCACCCGGTCGTCGCGGAGCACCCACTGCAGCGCCAGCTGGGCGAGCTTCTGGCCGCGCCCCTCGGCGATGGCGTTGAGGGATCGCACGCGCCCGAGCGTCTCGTCGTCGAAGCCCGCGATCGTCGAGCCGTCGCGGGCCGCGCGCGAGTCGGCCGGGACGCCGTCGAGGTAGCGGTCGGTGAGGAGTCCCTGGGCCAGCGCGGTGAAGACGATGCAGCCCATCCCCTGCTCCTCGAGCTCGTCGAGCAGCCCGCCCTCGATCCAGCGGTTGAGCATCGAGTAGGACGGCTGGTGGATCAGCAGCGGCGTGCCGAGCTCACGCGCGATCGTGGCCGCCTCGCGCGTCCGCTCCGGGGAGTAGGAGGAGATGCCGGCGTAGAGCGCGCGCCCCGAGCGCACCGCCGTGTCGAGTGCCGTCATGGTCTCCTCGACGGGCGTCTCGGGGTCGAAGCGGTGGCTGTAGAAGATGTCGACGTAGTCGAGCCCCATCCGCGCGAGCGACTGGTCGAGCGAGGCCAGCACGTACTTCCGGGAGCCGCCGCCCTGCCCGTAGGGACCCGGCCACATGTCGTAGCCCGCCTTGGTGGAGATCACCAGCTCGTCGCGGTAGGGCGAGAAGTCGTCGGCGAGGTAGCGGCCGACGTTCTCCTCCGCGCGACCGTAGGGCGGTCCGTAGTTGTTGGCGAGGTCGAAGTGGGTGACTCCGCGGTCGAAGGCCCGGCGCAGGATCGCGCGCTGGGTCTCCTCGGGCCGGTCGGTGCCGAAGTTCTGCCACAGGCCGAGGGAGAGCGCCGGCAGCTTCAACCCGCCGCGGCCCGTCCTCCGGTAGTGCATCCCGGTGGTGTCGTCGTACCTGTCGGGGGCTGCGTCGTAGGCCATGCCGCACATCCTGCCCGGTCGGGTTTCAGGGCCGCCCCCGGGCTGGACCGGGGTGATACCGGATGGCCGGGAGCGGCGAGCACGGGTGTACTGGTCACATGACTTCCTCGCTGCGCGGCGCCGCCTTCAAGCTCGCGCTGTCGACCGCGCGTCGCGTGCCCTACGTGCGTCGGGTCCCGGCGAGCATCAGGTTCCCGCTCCAGCGCGACGGTGTCGACCCGATCGCCCGGCTGGCGGCGACGCGCGAACGCGGCGAGGTGGTGCGCTTCGCGAGCCTGCTGGGCACCCGGGTCTGGCTGGTCACGGGGTACGACGCCGCGCGGGCCGTGCTGGCCGACTCCGCGTCGTTCGCCAACGACGTGCGCGACATCATCGGCCGTCAGGACCGGGCCCCGGCCGAGCGGATCGGCGGGCTCGGCATGACCGACCAGCCCGACCACGGACGCCTGCGCGGCGTGCTCACGCCCTGGTTCACCCGCCGTCGGTTGGCCGATCTCCAGGACGACATCGACCGCGTCGTCGACGCCGCGCTCGACGACATGGCCGCCCACGGGCCGGTGGTCGACCTCGTCGAGCGGTTCGGCTTCCAGGTCCCCTTCGGGGTGATCTGCGACCTGCTCGGCATGCCCGAGGTCGACCGCGCGGAGTTCCGGCAGCACGGCGCTGCCCGCTTCGACCTGCGCGACGCGGGTGTCGGCATCTTCGACACCGCCGCCGGCACCCGGCAGTTCCTCATCGACCTGGTCGCGTCCGAGCGCCGGTCCCCGCACCTGCCGGACGGCCTGATCGCCCGGATGGTCGCCGACCACGGCGCCGACTTCGACGACATCGAGCTGGGCGGCCTGGCCGACGGGGTCTTCCTCGGCGGCTACGAGACCAGCGCCAGCATGCTCTCGCTCGGCACGTGGGTGCTGCTCCAGCACCCGGCGTCGTGGGACGCGCTGCGTCGCGGCGAGACGGCAGACGTCGACCGCGTGGTCGAGGAGCTGCTGCGCTTCGTGTGCCCCGTGCAGATGGCGTTCCCCCGGATCGCGCGCCACCAGGTCACGGTCGGCGACCAGGTCGTCCAGCAGGGCGACATCGTCCTCGTCTCGCTGACCGGCGCCGAGCGCGACCCGGCCCACCGCATCCACCCCGAGCAGTTCGACCCGACCTCCGCTGCCGCTGGCACCCTCGCCTTCGGCCACGGGCTGCACCGGTGCCTCGGCGCGGAGCTCGCCCGCATGGAGCTGCGCACCGCGCTCGTCGCGCTCGCCCGCCGCTTCCCGGACCTCGCGCTCGCCTGCGACCCCGCCGACCTGCAGTTCACCGAGCTCGCCATCGTCCACGGCGTGCAGGCGCTGCCCGTCCGGCTCGGCTGAGGCCAGCTGAGGCCCACCACGCGCTGCGTACGGTGGAACGGTGCCAGGACGAGCGGTCGCCCTCCTCGCCGCGGCCGTGGTCGCGGTGGTCTCCGGCTGCTCGGGCGAGGCCTCCCAGCGATCCGGCGAGGGCTCGACACAGGCGCCGCGCGAGCGTCGTACGACGAGCGTGCCCACGCAGACCCCCGCCGAGTCCACCAGCACGCCCAGCCCGGCCAGTCCGACTGCGTCCGCCTCGGCCACCGAGGAGCCGACCGAGGAGCCGACCGAGCAGCCGGAGGCGGTCCCCGAGCCGCGTCGCTCGTTCGTCACCATCCCGGCGATCGGCCTGCGGGACTTCCCGGTCGTGCGCTACCGCGGGACACCCGACGACGCCCCCGGGACCGCCCTGCAGAACGCCGGCGAGATGGCCTCGCCGCGTGGACCGCGCGGCGGCACCCGGCCCGGCGAGGTCGGCAACTACATCGTGACCGGGCACCGGCTGACCGGGACCGCTCCCCTGCGCTACTCGCCGTCGCTGTCGAACGGGGACCGGATCCAGGTGCGCACGGGCGACACCGTGTTCGTCTACGAGGTGCGCCGCACCCGCTGGACGTCGTTCCGGCAGCCGGCCTCGCTCCGCGCACAGCGGGCCGAGGTGCCGGGGCGACCGGACGAGACGGCCACGCAGCCGATGATCACCCTCTCCACCTGCGCGACGCTCGAGGACCACGCCAACGGCAACTACTGGTCCGACGAGTTCGACAACCCCGAGCACCGCATCGACAAGATCGGCGTCCTGGTCGCGACCCGCCCCGCCTGACGAAACCCCGTTGCCCGCAGCGCCCTTCCCGGGGTTGGATGCGCGTCATGCCCGACACGTCCGAGCTCACCACCAGGTGGCGCGACCCCGCCTTCCTCGAGGCCGCGCAGGCGTGGATCGCGGACCGGCTCGCGGAGCAGGGCCGCTCCGTCGTGGGCACGGTCGAGCAGCCGCACGTGACCGACTGGTCGACCGTCCTGCGGGTGCCGACGGACGGCGGACCGGTCTGGTTCAAGGCCAACGACGACGCGATGCGCCACGAGGCGGCCGTCACCGCACTGGTCGCGCCGCTCTCCGACGGCCGGGTGCCGATGCCGCTCGCCAGCGACCCGCACACCGGGTGGCTGCTGCTCGCGGACGCCGGGCCTCGCCTGCGTGACGTGATCGCCGAGGAGCGCAGCCTGGAGCGTTGGCTCGACGTGCTGGAGGCGTACGCCCGGGTCCAGCTCGCGTGCGAGGACGAGGTCGACGCGCTGCTCGCCGCCGGGCTGCCCGACTGCCGACTGACGACGCTGCCCGGGGCGTACGACGCTCTCCTCGCCCGGCTCGACGGTGCCGACCCGCGGCTGCCGGGCGCCGACGCGATCGCCGACCTCTGCGACCGGCTCGCCGCCTTCGGCATCCGGGAGACCGTCCAGCACGACGACCTCCACGACGGGCAGGTGTTCCTCGGCACGGGCGTGCACCAGGTGCTCGACTGGGGCGACGCCTGCGTCTCCCACCCCTTCTTCACCCTCGCGGTGACGCTCGAGGGCGTCATCGCGTGGGGCGTCGACGACGTGGCGGGGTCCGAGGACCTCGAGCCGCACCTGGCGGCGTACCTGCGTCCCTACGCCGAGCGCTACCCGTTGACCGACGCCGAGCTGCGCGAGGCCGCGCGCCTCGCGATGCGCCTGGGCTGGGTGTGCCGTGCGGTCAACGGCGCGCTGCCCCAGGACCCGGGCGGGACGCACACCCGGCTGGGGATGTTCCTGGCCGTCGAGACCTAGGCGGGCGCCTCGGCCCGCTTCGTCTCGAGCACGCGGAAGCCCTTGCTGCTCGCCAGGCGCTCCGTGGGCCAACCCTGCTCGGTGAGCCACCGCTGCAGCGAGTCGCCACCGAGGTTCTTGCCCACGACCATGACCATCCGCCCGCCCGGCGCGAGGCGCGGCAGCCACGTCAGCAGCAGGTCGTGCAGCGCGTCCTTGCCGATGCGGATCGGCGGGTTGGACCAGATCTCGTCGAAGACCTGGTTGCCGGGCACCTGCTCGGGCAGGCAGGCGACGAAGCGTGAGTCGAGGCCGGCGGCGCGGGCGTTGTCGTTGGCGAGCAGCAGTGCGCGCTCGTTGACGTCGACGCCGGTGACGTTGGCCAGCGGCACGGCCTTCGCGATCGCCAGCCCGATGACCCCGTAGCCGCAGCCGAGATCGAGGAACTGGCCCTGCACGGGCGGCTCGAGCTCCTTGAACAGCACCGCCGTCGCGTGGTCGAGGTGGCCGCGGCTGAACACGCCCGAACCGGTGTCGATGGTCAGCGTGCTGCCCCACAGCTCGGCGGTGAAGCTCTCCCGCTCGAAGGGCACACCGGGGTCGGCGGAGAAGTAGTGCTCAGTCATCGATCGCCTCTCGTCGGGCTCGGGCGCGCTCGGCCTGGGCAGCGAGCTCGTCGTCGTCGGGGTAGCCGACCTCCTCCAGCGTGAGGCCGTGGGCGTGCACCACGCGCACGCCCTGGTCGCGTCGGCGACCGGCCATCACCTCGGCCGGCCACGCGGCGGGCTGCCGGCCCTCGCCGACCGCGAGGAGGCAGCCGACCAGGGCGCGCACCATGTTGTGGCAGAAGGCGTCGGCACGCACCGAGCCGACGACGAGACCGGCGTCGTCGCGCCGCCAGTCGAGGTCGAGCAGCGTGCGGACGGTGGTCGCCCCCTCCCGCTGCTTGCAGAAGGAGGCGAAGTCGCGCAGGCCCACCAGCGGCGCGGACGCCTCGTTCATCGCGTCGAGGTCGAGCGGGCGACCCCAGGTCAGCACGTGGCCGCGCACGAGCGGGTCGGCGAGCTCCTGGGCGTCGGCGACGCGGTAGGCGTAGCGCCGCCAGACCGCGGAGAAGCGGGCGTCGAACCCCACAGGCGCCTCGACCACCCGTCGTACGCGCAGGTCGGGCGGCAGGATCCCGTCCACGCGCCGGGCGAGGGCCTGCGGGGGCGGCTCGGTCGAGCGCCCCGCGGACGCGGCGACCACCTCGGGGTCGACGTCGACGTGCGCCACCTGGCCGCGCGCGTGGACGCCGGCATCGGTCCGGCCGGCCACGGTCACCCGCACCTCGGGCACCCGCAGCGCGGTGGCCAGCGCGGCCTCGAGCGTCCCCTGGACCGTACGACGCCCGGGCTGGGTCGCCCAGCCGGAGAACTCGGCGCCGTCGTAGGCACAGTCGATCCGCAGGCGCACGCAGCGATCCTAGGACGCCGTCGCTCGCGTCGCGCCGCCGCCCGACTTTGTTCAACCAGATGGTTGACAAGCCCGAGCCGTCGGCCTACCTTCTATTCAACCAATCAGTTGAAGAAGGTGTTCCGTGACCGACCAGCTCTCCCGTGTCTTCGCCGCACTGGCCGACCCGACCCGTCGGGACATGGTGGCCCGCCTCACCGAGGGCGACCACACGGTCAACGACCTGGCCGCGCCCTACGACGTGAGCCTGCAGGCCGTCTCCAAGCACCTCAAGGTGCTCGAGGACGCCGGCCTGGTGACGCGGACCCGGGAGGCGCAGCGACGCCCCGTGCACCTGGAAGCCGAGGTGTTCGACCTCATGACGAAGTGGATCGAGCGCTACCGCCAGCAGGCCGAGGAGCGCTTCTCGCGCCTCGACGCCGTACTGGCAGCGATGGACGAGCAGGACAACCCCACCACCGGAATCCGTACGGAAGGAACCGCATCATGACCACCACGCAGAACCGCGACACCCGCTACACCGAGGCCGCGATCGAGGCGGACGCGAAGGTCCCCGCCATCCACATCTGGCGCGACTTCGACGCGAGCCCCTCCCAGCTCTTCCGGGCCCACACCGACCCCCAGCTCTTCGCGCGATGGAGCGGGCCCAGCAGTGTCGGTGCCGAGATCACCGAGTGGGACGCACGTGAAGGCGGGTGCTGGCGCTACACCGCCCGCGGGATCGACGGGCGCGACGAGTTCGAGACGTCCTTCCACGGCTGCTTCCACACCGTGCGCGAGGACCGCATCGTGCAGACCTTCACCTGGGACGGCATGCCCGACAGCGTCGCGCTGGAGACGATGACCTTCGAGGACCTCGGCGACGGACGCACCCGGCTCCACGCGGTGAGCCTCTGCGACTCGTTCGAGGACCGCGACGCCTGGCTGCGCAGCGGCATGGAGGTCGGCGTCAACGACGGCTACGCAGCCATCGACCGCCTCCTCGCCGAAGGCGCTCTCTGATGGCACTTCCCGACGCCCCGGCCAGCCGCCACGACCTGGTGGCCGGGGAGTTCTCCCGGCTGGTGGCCGGCACCACCGACTGGTCGGCTCCCGCCCCGGTCGAGGGCTGGACGGCACGCGACGTGGTCGACCACCTGGTGACCTGGTTCCCCGGGTTCCTGTCCGCGGGCGGCGTCGACCTGCCGTCCGGCCCGTCCACCGCCGACGACCCCGTCGGCGCGTGGCGGCACCACGCCGACGCCGTGCAGGCGCTGGTCGAGGAGCGTGGCGCGGAGTCATTCACGCACCCCTACATCGGCCCCGGGCAGCTGGACACCACGGTCGACCGCTTCTACACCGCCGACGTCTTCATGCACTCCTGGGACCTCGCCCGCGCGACGGGTCAGGAGGCGCGGCTCGACGAGGACGAGGCCGCCACCATGCTGGCCGGCATGGAGCCCATCGAGCAGATGCTCCGCGACTCCGGTCAGTACGGGCCCGCAGTCCAGGTGCCCGACGACGCGCCCGTCGTCGACCGGCTGATGGGCTTCATCGGTCGCGATCCCGCTTGGCGCCCCGACGACGGAGGCACCCCATGAGCACTGTGGTGATGAACAACGTGGTCTCGCTGGACGGGTTCATCGCCGACCTGCACGACGATCCGGGCCCCCTGTTCGAGTGGTACTTCAACGGGGACCGAACCCTGGCCGCACAGGACATGGACGACCCGGCGCCCGGGGGCCTGCGGGTGTCACAGACGTCGTACGACTACGTCCGACCCGTGTGGGACTCCATCGGCAGCATGGTGATCGGCCGTCACCTGTTCGACATCACCAACGGGTGGGAGGGGCGTCCTCCGGCGGGCGACCACGTGGTCGTGGTGTCGCACCGACCCAGGCCCGAGGGCTGGCACCCGGAGGCGTCGTACCACTTCGTGGACGACGTGACCGCCGCGATCGCCACCGCACGGGAGCTGGCCGGCGAACGGACGGTGTCCGTCGCGGCGGGCGACGTGGGCGGGCAGGCGCTCGCCCTCGGTCTCGTCGACGAGGTGGCCATGGACGTCGTGCCGGTGGTCTTCGGCACCGGCAAGCGCTACTTCGGCTCCGTCGAGACCCAGCACCTGCTCGACGACCCGGAGGTCGTCATCCAGGGCGACCGCGTGCTCCACCTGCGCTTCAAGGTGCGCGGCCCTCGCACCTGACAGGGACCGCCTTCCTCGTAGGGTCGAGGACATGAAGTACGTCGTGTATGGCGCCGGGGCCGTCGGCGGAGTCATCGGCGGCCACCTCCACCTCGCCGGGCTACCGGTCACCCTCGTCGCGCGAGGTGCTCACCTGGAGGCGATCCGGTCCGAAGGGTTGGTGCTCGACGCCGGTGACGGACGGCACCCCATCGACGCCCCGGTCACCGACACCGCAGCGGAGTTCGACTGGACGGACGACACCGTCGTGCTGCTGGCGGTGAAGTCCCACCAGGCAGCGGTCGCCCTCGCCGACCTCCGTGCCCACGCCCCCGCAGACGTGCCCGTCGTCTGTGCCACCAACGGCATCGCGACCGAGGCCGCCGCGCTGCGGCTGTTCGCGAGGACGTACGCCGTCTGCGTCATGCTCCCGGCGACCCACCTCGAGCCCGGCGTTGTCGTGGCGGGGTGCCACCCGACGCCGGCGATCCTCGACATCGGCCGCTTCCCCGGTGGCACGGACGCCACCACCGCGGCCGTGTCCGCCGACCTCCGTGCCGCGGGGATCGAGTCGGAGGAGCGCGCCGACATCATGGCGATAAAGCGCCGCAAGCTCGTGATGAACCTCGGCAACGGCGTCGACGCGTCGTTCGCCCAGGGCGACGCCGCCGACGATCTCGCCGAGCGGGCCCAGGCCGAGGGCGAGCGGGTCCTGGCCGCGGCCGGCCTCACCGTCGTCCCCGCCGAGGAGGACCGCGAGCGGCGTGGCTCGATCCTGCAGCGCCGCCCCGACCTCGAGCGTCGCGGCGGCTCCACCTGGCAGAGCCTCACCCGCGGCACCGGCGACTCCGAGATCGACTACCTCGCCGGCGAGGTGGTGCTCCAGGGTCGCCTGCACGGCGTCCCCACGCCCGTCAACGGCGCCGTGGTCGCCGCCACCCGCCACCTCGCCGCCACCGGCGGTGCTGCCCGCAGCCTCGACGCCGCCGAGGTCCTCGCCCGCCTCTGAGCCTCGGGCGGTGGGTGCCGTCCAGCGGTGCCTCCGGACGCACGAAGGCCCGCCACCCCAGCGGGGTGACGGGCCTGCGTTGCGGACCTGGGCTCAGGCCTTGGAGTCGTCTGACTCCTCGGCAGCCTCGGCGGCGGCCTGGTGCTCCTCGGCAGCAGCCTCGTGCGCCTCGGCGGCGGCCTCGTGCTCCTCGGCAGCGGCCTCGTGCTCGGCGGCAGCAGCCTCGTGCTCCTCGGCAGCGGTCTCAGCCGTGGTGTCCTCGACCGGCTCGTCGGACGCGGGCGCCGGAGCGGCAGCGGCCTGGGTCTTCTTGGTCGAGGGAGCCTTCGGGCTGTAGGCCTCGGTCACCAGCTCGATGACCGCCATGGGGGCGTTGTCGCCCTTGCGGGGGCCGATCTTGGTGATGCGGGTGTAGCCACCGGGACGCTCGGCGAAGGTCGGCGCGATCTCGGTGAACAGCGTGTGCACGACCGACTTGTCGCGGACGGTCTTGAGGACCTCACGACGGTTGTGCAGGTCGCCGCGCTTGGCCTTGGTGATCAGCTTCTCCGCGACCGGGCGCAGCAGGCGCGCACGGGTCTCGGTGGTGGTGATCCGGCCGTGCTCGAACAGGGCGGTGGCCAGGTTCGAGAGCATCAGGCGCTGGTGGGCGGGGCTACCGCCGAGGCGGGGACCCTTCTTGGGCTTGGGCATGTGGTGCCTTCCTTCTCTCGGGCCGTGTCAGGTACCCGGGTAGACGACCGGCTCAGACATTCGACTGAGCCCGGTCGGTTTGGTGGTACGACCCTCGTGGTGAGGGCCGGGAGGTCAGAGCTGCTCGTCCTCGATGAACGCGTCGTCGTCGTCGTCGCCGTAGGCGGCGAGGGCGGCGTGCGGGTCGAAGCCGGGAGCGCTGTCCTTGAGCGAGAGGCCCATCTCGACGAGCTTGGCCTTCACCTCGTCGATGGACTTGGCGCCGAAGTTGCGGATGTCGAGCAGGTCCTGCTCCGAGCGCGAGATGAGCTCGCCCACGGTGTGGATGCCCTCGCGCTTGAGGCAGTTGTAGCTGCGGACCGTGAGCTGCAGGTCCTCGACCGGCAGGGCCAGGTCGGCGGCCAGCTGCTCGTCGACCGGCGACGGGCCGATGTCGATGCCCTCGGCCTCGACGTTGAGCTCGCGGGCCAGGCCGAAGAGCTCGACGAGGGTCTTGCCGGCCGAGGCGATGGCGTCGCGGGGACGGATCGACTGCTTGGTCTCGACGTCGATGACGAGCTTGTCGAAGTCGGTGCGCTGCTCGACACGGGTGGCCTCGACCTTGTAGGTCACCTTCATGACCGGGCTGTAGATCGAGTCGACCGGCATGCGGCCGATCTCGTTGTCGGCGCCCTTGTTCTGCACGGACGAGACGTAGCCGCGGCCGCGCTCGACGACGAGCTCCATCTCCAGCTTGCCCTTGTCGGACAGCGTGGCGATCTTGAGCTCGGGGTTGTGGACCTCGACACCCGCGGGCGGGGTGATGTCGGCGGCGGTGACGTCACCGGCACCCGACTTCCGCAGGTACATCACGACGGGCTCGTCGTGCTCGGAGGAGACGACGATGCCCTTGAGGTTGAGGATGATCTCGGTCATGTCCTCGGTGACGCCCTCGATCGTCGAGAACTCGTGGAGGACGGAGTCGACCTTGATGCTGGTGACCGAGGCACCCGGGATGGAGCTGAGGAGCGTACGACGAAGCGAGTTGCCGAGCGTGTAGCCGAAGCCGGGCTCGAGGGGCTCGATGACGAACCGCGAGCGGAACTCGTCGACGGTCTCTTCCGTGAGGGTCGGGCGCTGAGCGATAAGCACGGAGTTTTTCCTTTCCGGATCCACCCACTATTTGACGGATCCGAACCTGATGAGGTTGGCGGAGAAGAAGGAATGGGGACGAGCTGAGCCGGCGGTCGCCCGTGAGGGCGACCACCGGCGGTGGATCACTTCTTGGAGTAGTACTCCACGATCAGCTGCTCCTGGACCGGGACGTCGATCTGCGCCCGGACCGGGACCTGGTGGACGAGGACGCGCATCCGCGACGGGATGACCTCCATCCACGCAGGGGTGACGCGCTCGCCGTGGGTCTCACGGGCCACGATCAGCGGCGTGAGCTCGAGCGACTTCTCGCGCACGTCGATGATGTCGTGGTCGGTGACCTGGAAGGACGGGATGTCGACCTTCTTGCCGTTGACCAGGAAGTGGCCGTGCGTGACGAGCTGGCGGGCCTGGCGGCGCGTCCGGGCGAAGCCGGCGCGGTAGACCACGTTGTCGAGGCGGCACTCGAGGAGCTGCAGGAGGTTGTCGCCGGTCTTGCCCTGGCGACGGCTGGCCTCCTTGTAGTAGCGGACGAACTGCTTCTCCATCACGCCGTAGGTGAAGCGAGCCTTCTGCTTCTCACGGAGCTGCAGGAGGTACTCGGACTCCTTGATGCGACCGCGACCGTGCTGGCCGGGGGCGTAGGGACGCTTCTCGAAGGCAGCGTCGCCGCCGACGAGGTCGACACCGAGACGGCGCGACTTGCGGGTCATGGGACCGGTGTAGCGGGCCATGTTTCAGTCTCTCTTTCTCAGTCTCGGGTCAGACGCGGCGGCGCTTGGGCGGCCGGCATCCGTTGTGCGGGGTGGGCGTGACGTCCTGGATGGTGCCGACCTCGAGGCCGATGGCACCCAGCGACCGGATGGCGGTCTCACGACCCGAGCCCGGGCCCTTGACGAAGACGTCGATCTTCTTCATGCCGTGGTCCATGGCGCGACGGCCGGCGGCCTCGGCAGCCATCTGGGCGGCGAAGGGGGTGGACTTGCGCGAGCCCTTGAAGCCGACGGTGCCGGCAGAGGCCCACGAGATCACCGCGCCGGTCGGGTCGGTGATGGTGACGATGGTGTTGTTGAACGTGCTCTTGATGTGGGCTTCGCCCTGAGCAATGTTCTTCTTCTCCTTGCGGCGGACCTTGGTCGCGCGGCTCTTGGGAGGCATTCACTAACTCCTGATGAGGTCTGGTCTGGAAGCTTCGGTGACGAGGATCAGCGCAGGGCGCCGATCACTTCGCCTTCTTCTTGCCGGCGACGGTGCGCTTGGGGCCCTTGCGGGTGCGCGCGTTGGTCTTGGTGCGCTGGCCGCGGACCGGGAGGCCCATGCGGTGGCGGCGACCCTGGTAGCTGCCGATCTCGATCTTGCGGCGGATGTCCGCCTGGACCTCACGTCGGAGGTCACCCTCGATCTTGAAGTTGGCTTCGATCTCGTCGCGAAGCTTGACCAGCTCCTCGTCACCGAGCGTGTGGACCCGGGCGTTCGGGTCGACACCGGTGGCAGCGAGCAGCTGCTGGGAGCGGGTACGGCCGATGCCGTAGATGTAGGTGAGTGCGATCTCGATGCGCTTGTCGCGCGGGAGGTCAACACCAACGAGGCGTGCCATGTGGCGGTTCCTTGTCTGTCTCGCAGTGGTTTCTGGTCGTGTCGCGTCCCATCCCGCCTCGGGTGGGCCCCGGCCATTGCTCCGGAGGTGACTTTCGGTCAGGCGGTGCCTGGCCTAGCGATCACGTTGTGGGGTGGTGCTGGTCTCAGCCTTGCCGCTGCTTGTGGCGCGGGTTCTCGCAGATGACCATGACCCGGCCGTGACGGCGGATGACCTTGCACTTGTCACAGATGGGCTTGACGCTCGGGTTGACCTTCATGTCAACGATTCCTTGCTACTCGGCTGGCAGTGTCACTTGTAGCGATAGACGATCCGACCCCGCGTGAGGTCGTACGGCGAGAGCTCCACCACGACCCGGTCCTCGGGGAGGATCCGGATGTAGTGCTGTCGCATCTTGCCGCTGATGTGCGCGAGCACCTTGTGCCCGTTGGCCAGCTCCACGCGGAACATGGCGTTGGGAAGGGCCTCCACGACGGTGCCCTCGATCTCGATCACGCCTTCTTTCTTCGGCATGTCCTCCACAATCTGTTGTCTCGTTGTCTACCGTGGCCCGGGAACCGCCCGGCACCTGCAAGCAAGTGGCCGGTGGACCTCGTGAGGCGATCCGGGGAACCTCTTCCCGGGCACGCGCGCAAGCGTCTGGGACGATCACACGAGATTCCGGGCAGCCGCGAGGCGCCACGAAACACAGCCCACGTTGGGCCGACGCACCAGTTTAGTCAGGCGTACGTCGAGAACGCCAATCAGCGAGCCCGCGCAGCCGTCGGGCCGCCGCCGGGACACGCCCGGGCGCGGGGGTCGGCTCCGCGACGTCGGTGGTCGGCCGCCGATCCGCGTCGCGCGCCGACCTGGACGTCGTACGCCGCAGCGAGCGGAGGCTGGTCGCGGCCCGGAAGCGCTGCCAGCGGCCGACCTCCTGCGACATCGCCCGCCGCTCGGCGTCGACCGACTCCCAGTAGGTCGTGGCCGCGGCCACCTCGGGCGTGCTCGGGCCGAAGACGAAGCCGTCGGCGCGGCGGGCCAGCGTGCCGGCCTCGCCGGACACGATGCCCGCCGACTGCTCGCGCCGGGTGACCGTCGGTCCCAGCGGCACGGGCTGGCCCAGGTCGCGGGCGTGGTCGACGAGCTCGCGCCAGGCGCCGACGAAACGAGCCGAGGCCGAGGCGGCGCTGCGACGTCGGTGCCGACGCCACGCCTTGAGGCCGACCACGGCGGCCAGCAGCAGGGCGGCGGCCAGCAGCGGGAGACCGACGTAGGTCACCACCGTCCCGACCCACGACGGGAGGCCCGGGATGATGCCGTCCTCGTCCTCGTCGGCCTTCTTCTTGCGAGTGGCCTTGCGTTCCTTCAGGTCGGCGTCGCTCTGCTCCCCCGCGTCGGACGGCGGCGGGATCGGGTTGGGCGGCGGGATGACCGTCCCCGACATCGGGGTGTTGGTCTCGGGCACCTGGTCGGCCGGAGGCGTGTCCGACATGAAGGCCTCGGTCGGCAGCGTCTTCCACGACCCGTCGGCGGCGCGGAGCTCCACCCAGGCCGACACGTCCTTGCCGGCGACCCGCCCGCCCTCGGGGACGACCGCGCCGAGCACGACGCGGGCGGGCACACCGATGTCGTTGGCGATCAGCGCCATGGTCGCGGCGTACTGCTCGTCGTTGCCCACGATCTGCGGCGCGTTGACGAACTCGTCCGACAGCCGCCACGCGCTGTGGCCGGCGACGTAGATGCGCTCGGTGCGGCCGATGCCGTCGGAGTACTTGCCCTCCGAGCGCAGGTGCTCGGCGGCGGCCAGCACACGGTCCATCGGGTCGGTGCCGGCGTCCTCGGTCCACTTCTCGGTCGGGCCCTGGATGAACGCCGCACCTGCCGGCAGGGGCGTCAGGTCGGCGGACCCGACGGTCTCCTCGCTGAGCTCGTCGTCGGGCTGGACCGCCGTGAAGGAGTAGCTGTCGCCGCGCTGCATCCCGGTGGGCACGACAGCGGTGGAGGTGGCGAGGTTGTAGCGGAACACCTCGGCCTTGGCGCGTGCGTCACCGGTCTGGAAGTCCAAGGACCGGAGGGCGCCGACGGTGGGCAGCCACACCCCGCTCCACCCCTCGCCGAGGGTGACGGTCGCGTCGACCTCCTCCCCCTCGACCGGGTTGTCGATGGTGGACGACACGCGCTGGAAGGAGTCGTCGGCCTGGCCGGGCAGCGCGTCGTCGGTGGCGCCCCACACCATCCCGTCGTAGCGGTCCATGGCCGCGAACCGCACCCGCGCCCCGGCGGGCACCCCGTCGATGTCGAGCAGCGTCTTGTCGTAGACGTTGGCCGGGTTGGGCTCGCCCTTGAGGTCGACGTACTTGCGGAAGCCGGCGAGCGGCGAGGGGTAGCGGCCGATGTCGAAGGGCGGCTCGACCCAGTTGCGGGCCACCGCGCGCTCCGAGTCGTCGCCGACGAGGAGGGCGCTCGCCGGATGGGCGAGGAGCGCCGCGAGGCCGAGCATGACGACGGCCCCCACCACGCGGACGTACGACGTGCTGCCACCGTGCACCGCGGCACTCGCCCGGCGGGCCCGGATCGCCAGCCAGGCCAGGGCGAGCGCGGTGAAGACGGCGCCCTGCACGACCAGCGACTCGGGGTGGCGGACCCCCAGCAGGATCGCTCCGGAGAGGACCACGGTCATCCCGGCGACGGGCAGCAGGGCGGCCAGCCAGGCGCGGCGGACCGGGAGGTGGGCCAGCGTGCTGCCGACGAGTCCGGCGACCATCCCTGCCAGCCACGGCAGCACCAGCAGCGGCCCGTCACCGTCGACGGGCGGCAGCGTGGTCAGCAGGTCCTTCCAGCCGAAGATCGCCTGGTCCGCGACCCGGGCGAGGGTGCCGGCACCGGGCAGCGTGTAGGTGTCGCCCAGGGAGCGCAGGCAGAGCGGTCCGCCGAGCAGGAAGAAGAGGACGAGGCAGATGACGACCGCGGAGATCACTGGCCAGCCGGCGGCGCGGGTCAGGTGGGTCACCAGGATCGCGATCACCGTGCCGAGCAGTCCGACCACGAGGTAGGCCGACCCGGTGAACGACGAGCCGAACGCCGTCAGCGCCACCGCTGCCAGCGCGAGGGTGAAGCCCAGGTCGACCCACGAGTGGCGGTCGGGCAGCAGCGCGTGCGGTCGTACGCGGGTGCGGGTGCCCGTCGTGGAGGAGCCGCGCGCACTCATCGAACGCTCCAGCGCAGGAGACCGCCGAGGTCCTCCTTGGCCGCGAGGTGGAGGACGGGCAGGCCACCGGTCTCGGTGACGCGGCTGTTGCCCTCGGGGTCGACGACGATGCCGAAGCGGCGCACCTCGGGCGGGAAGGCTGCCGAGGAGCGGAGCAGGTCGGTGAACGGCGACTCGCTGCCGGCGACGAAGAACGCGAGGCTCGTGTCGGGAGCCAGCATGCTGGCCTGCCGCCCGGACTCGACGAGGCCGCGGTCGCCGAAGTCGGCGCGGCAGACGGCGTCGAGCGCGAGGTGGCCGTCGGAGCCCGACGAGGCGTGGGTGCCGCACACGAAGGACACGTCGAACTCGTCGAGCACCGCCCGCACCGCGATCGACGCCGCGACGGCCATCGCCGTCTCGAAGTCCTCCGGGTCGGACCACGAGTCGAGCCGGTCGTCGACGACGATCGTGGCGTGGCTGCGGCGGGTGTCGAGGTACTGGCGCACGAGCAGGGCCGACTCGCCGCTCGCGGCCATCACCTTCGCCGACGACCGCCAGTGGATGTGGCGCAGGTCGTCACCGGGGACGTACTCCCGCAGGGCATGGAACGCCAGGTCGCTCTGGCTGACGGCGTCGGTCGAGACCCCTTCGAGGTCGCGGAGCAGTCCGGCGCCGAGCGACTCCAGGGGCACCAGGTGCGGACGCACGAGCACCTCGCGCACCGGCGTCCAGACCACGTCACGGGAGAAGATGCCCACCGGGTCGCCGCGACGGGTCATCGCCGGACCGACGGCGATGACGCCGCGCCGCTCGGTGCGGATGGTGAACGACTCCTCGTGGGTGGCCCCGGGCGCGAGCGAGCTGATGCCATAGCGGTGCACGGCCGACCCGACGGGGACCTCGAGCGTCGTCGGGACCAGGCGCGAGGACGCGCGGTTGACCACCAGGACGCCCGCAGCCACCGACTCCCCCGCCGCCACCCGCTCGGGCTGGAGCCGCAGGTCGACCGACACGGACGTGCGGCCGAGGAGGAACGGCAGCGCGAGCACCATCAGCACCAGGCAGCCCGTGCCCAGCACCGCCAGCTCGCGCCACTGCGCGAAGACCGCGACCAGGAGCGCACCCAGGCCGAGACCGAGGACCAGCCAGCCGATCGGCTTGATGACCTCGAGCGCGCCGTTCAACCGCTGCCGGATCAAGGCGGTCAGGCCCCCACGCGGTCGGTCGGCGGCGCGACGCCGTCGAGCAGGCGCGAGATCACCGTCTGCACGTCGACGCCGCTGAACTGCGCCTCGGCGTCGAGCAGCAGCCGGTGCGAGAGCACCGGCTCGGCGAGGTCCTTGATGTCGTCGGGCACCACGTGGTCGCGACCGTCGGCGGCGGCCCACGTCTTCGCCACCCGGACGAACGCCAGGCAGCCGCGGGGCGAGAGTCCGAGCTTGACGTGCGGCTGCCGGCGCGACTCCTCGGCGAGCTCGGCGACGTAGCCGACGACGGCCGGGTCGACGTAGACCTCGTCCGCGAGGCCACTCATCTGCGCGATCGTGGCGGCGGTGATCACCGGGGTGACCAGGGCTGCCCGGTCACGGACCGCCGCGTTGTTGAGCAGCTCGACGGTCGCCTGGCGGTCCGGGTAGCCGACCGAGGTCTTCATCAGGAAGCGGTCGAGCTGGGCTTCCGGCAGCCGATAGGTGCCGGCCTGCTCGATGGGGTTCTGGGTGGCGATCACCAGGAACGGCTTGCCGACCGGGTGGGCCACGCCGTCGACGGTGACCTGGCTCTCCTCCATCACCTCGAGCAGCGCCGACTGCGTCTTGGGCGAGGCGCGGTTGATCTCGTCGGCCAGCACGATCGTGTGGAAGATCGGGCCGGGGTGGAACTCGAAGGTGCCCTTGTGCTGGTCGTAGACGGTGACGCCGGTGACGTCGGAGGGCAGCAGGTCGGGGGTGAACTGGATGCGGGCGTGGCTGCCCTGCACGGTGTTGGCCAGCGCCCGGGCGAGCATCGTCTTGCCGGTGCCGGGGAAGTCCTCGAGGAGGATGTGCCCCTCCGACAGCAGGCAGGTCAGTGCGAGCCGGACGACGTGACGCTTGCCGAGGACTGCCTTCTCCATGTTGTCGGTGAGCTGGTCGAAGGTCGACCTGAACCACTCGGCCTGTTCGTGGCTGATCGTCAAGAGGTGCTCCTGGTGGTGTGGGAGGGGTCGATGGGTGCCGGGCGCGCGACCGTCACGGCGGCCAGGAGAACGTGGTGGTGGAGACCTTGCCGAAGGGACCCCGTCCGACGCACCGCACGGTCACGTTGCCCGAGGGGTAGTACCACGGGGACAGCTGCGTGGCGGATCCGCTGAAGGTGGGGCCGAAGTCGATCTCGCTGCCGAACCTGTTCGGGAACTGGTCGTTGTTCACCCCGCACCTGACCGACTCGTAGAAGCCCGACACGGTGACCTCCACGAAGCCGCAGGTGGCGACGTCGCACGGCGGGTCGTTGCCCTTGGCGCAGTTGTTGCCCGGGTCCGCGTCACCGTCGTTGCATACCAAGCCCTTTCCGGCGCTCACCCCGGGCTCGGGCACACCACTGCGTGCCGACTGGCTCTTGTACGCCTCACCGCGTCCGCCGGGCGACGGGTCGCGCAGCCAGACCTGCAGGTTGACGTCCTGGGCGAAGTCGTCGGTGGTGATCGAGATCGCCTCGCTGAAGCTCCCGACGCCCGCCAGGTCGCGGACCTGGTCACCCCCGCCGTTGATCCGGTAGACGAGCTGGGCAGGGTCGCCGTTGCTGGAGCCCGTGACCGTCCAGGTGACCGTCTTCCCACTGACCGCGGGGGCCCCGAGGTCGTTGAGCATCCCGTCCAGTCGGCCGTAGGTCTGGACGTTCTGCACCCCACTCAAGGTGCACCCGGCGGGTGCGTCTTCGTTGCACACGCGCAGCTGCACCTGATAGGGCTGCTCGTTGCCCGGCGACTGGAAGCGAGTGACGTTGGTGCCGGTCTGCCGGCCGAAGGTCTTGACCACCGACCCGGCGACCAGGATCTCCACCTTGCTCGTGGTGCCGCGCGAGTCCGGGACCGTGTAGCGCACCTGCGCCTCCTGGCTGGCGCCCGTCCCGATCAGCTCGAACGAACCCCACGGCGCGGGACGACCGACCGCCTCGATCGGAGTGCCGGGACTCGGCTGGGAACGCTTGCCCGGCTCGTCACCTGGCTGGTTCGCCGCGACCACCGTGTAGGTGTAGGTGAGGCCCTCGTAGGGCACGCCGGCGTGGGTGCAGGTCAGCGACGCGAGCCGCTGGCAGCCTGGCACGGTCCCCGAGGTCACTCCGTTGTTGTAGCTGACCGTGTAGACGGTCGGGCCGGGGCCCTCGGGCGGCACCGCCTGCCAGGCCACCCGGATGCTGGTCTGCTGCGCGCCGGACTCGAGGTCGGTCACGGCCGGCGCGGCGGGCGCCGGCGGCGTGCCGAGGGGCTGCATCTCCCCTGACGTGCGAGGCAGCGAGTAGCCCACCTGGTTCTGCGCCTTGATGGTGAACGTGTACCGCAGGTTGTTGTCCAGCCCGGTGACGGGGAACGACGTCGAGCTGCCGGCGACGACCACTGGGCCGCCTCCCGGCCACGTGATGGTGTAGTCGAGGATCCGCGACGTGTTGGTCGGCGGCTTGTCCCACGCGATGGTGATCTGCCCGTCGTCACGACCGATCATCCGGATGTCCTGCACCCGGCCGGGCTGCGTGTCGGCGCGCGCCGAACGCGACAGGTTGCTCCAGTCGCTGCCGCCCACGCGGTTGAACGCCTGCACGCGGAAGCTGTAGTTGCCGCCGCTCTTCAGCTTGCGGAAGACACACTCGTTGGTGTCGCACCGCTGCTTGGCGCCGGTCTTCTCCTCGCGCACCATGTAGGAGGTGACCGGGGCCCCTCCGTCGTCGTCGGGCGGCGCCCACCCCATCTTGATGGTGCCGACCTCGTCGGACAGCGGGTAGGGCCGCGGCTCGCCGGGCGGGGAGGGCGTGCCGATGACCTTGAACGCGATCCGTCCGTCGGCGGTGCGCGAGGACGGCGGGTTGCTGTCGGAGACGTCGCTGACGACCAGCCGGAACACTGCCTCCGCACCGCGCGTGTCGCGGTCCGCCGTCAGCGTGAGACGGCTGCCGTCGACGCTCGCCTTCACCCCGGGCGACCCGGTGTTCTGCACGGTCACGATGGTGGGCTCGGGGTTGGCGACGCCCGCCTCGAGGTAGGCGCGCATGTCGTAGGTCCGGCTCTGCCCGGCCTCCATGGTCTCGACACTGATCGGCGAGAGCCGCGGCGGCGGGGCCTCGGCCAACCGGAAGCGGATCTCCTGCGTGTTGCTCTCACCCGCGCGCACGACGAGGACGGCCTCACCGCCCTCGGTCGCGGTGTCGGACGCCGTGACCGCGACGACCGCGCCCTGGGGGCTGCTGACGTCCACGCCGTCGACCGCCTGGCTCCACTCCGCGGCGAAGTCGAGTCCGTCGGCGTCGCGGGGGTCGACGGTGAAGACCGTGCAGTAGGAGGCGATGTCGAGGTCGTAGCGCTGGCCGGCCGACATCGGGATGACGCTGGTGGGGCACTCGAGCGAGGGGGTGTCGTCCCCGACGACCACCGGGATGGAGAGGATCGCGGTGACGCCGTCGTCGGTGGTCGTGGCGTCCTCGTTGCCGCTGGCGTCGGTCGCGGTCGTGACCTCGACGAGGACTGAGCCCGGCCCCCGGAAGCCGGCCGGGGCGGACAGGCTGAAGCGGTTGTCGCCATCCGGCCCGACGGTGAGCGCCTCAGGAGAGGCGGCGTAGGACCGACGGCCGGAGGCGAGCCGCACCTGGCCGCCGTCGGGCGCTGCGATGTAGTCGGAGACCTTGCCCGTCATGCTGTCGCCGGAGTCGAGCTCGATGAGCGACCCGGGCAGGACGTAGGGGAGGCCGTCGCCCGTGGGCGGGATGTAGACCGAGGCGACGGCGGTCGCCCCGGCGGCGTCGCGCACCTCGAAGGGCAGCACCTTCGGGGCCGGGCCGCGGTCCGCGCGCACCTGGACTCCATCGATCACCCGGGCCGACGGGTCACCGGAGACGTCGACGACCTCGAGGTCCTCGGCGGTGCCGTCGGGGTCGTAGGCGCCGTCGAGGACGTCGACGACGACGCTCCCGCTGTCGTCGGCCCGACCGAAGGCGTCGTAGACGATCGGCGGGTTCTCGTAGCCGTCCGCAGTGGTGAGCGTCATCGTCGCCCGGGACTCGTCGATGCCGTTGGTGACCCGGTAGACCAGCACCGTCGGCGGCGCCTTCGCGGAGTCGGGCGCGGGCACGGTGACCAGGTTGGTGTCAGGGTCGAGGCGGGCACCGTCGGGGCCGTCGAGGATCTCGACCTCCACCGAGTCGCCGGGGGCGATGAAGTCGTTGGCGAGCGGGTCGAAGGTCGCGGTGCGTCCCGGCTCGACCGTGAGCCTGTCCTCGACCGCGAGCGGCGGCTGCGGCTGCCCGAGCTCGACGACGGCGATCCGGACGGTGCCGGTCGCGAAGGCGCCCTGCGAGTCGACGACGGAGTAGGTGAACTCGTCCGTGCCGGCGGTGCGTGGGTATGCCTCGTACTCCAGGAAGTTGCCGCCGACGGACGAGATCCGGCCCAGCCTGGGCGCGGACGTGATGCCCGTGACCGTGACCGGGTCGCCGTTGCGGTCCACCCCCACACCGGGCACCCGGACCTTGACGGTGTCCCCGGAGACCACCCGGCCCTCGAGGGTCGGCGGCTCGGGCGCGTCGTTGGGGTCCTCGGCGGGCACCACGGTGACCTTGAGCGTGCCGTCCGCGCGCTTGCCCTCGAGGTTCTGGGCGACGTAGGTGACGGTGTAGGTGTCGCGTTCCTCGACCGCCTCGGGGGCGACGTAGCGCACCACGCGCCCGGACACGAAGGCCTTGCCGACGTCGCCCTTGACGTCGATCGGCGCCACCACGGCGAGCTGGCCGGGGGTGTCGCTGCTCGACAGGTCGTTGAGCAGGGTCAGTCGGTCACCGGCCGGGGACACGTCGTTGTCGAGCACGGGCGCGGCGACGGATCCCCCGGCCCGCACCACGACCTTGTCTCCAGCCGTGATGGGGGTGTTGTCGGCCGGCGCCGGGCGCTGGGTGACCACCACCTCCCCGCGCACACCGGAGCTTGCGCCGTTGCTGATCGTGTAGGAGACCGTCTGGGTCCGGGGTGCCAGGTCGGGCCGCGCAGCGGAGATCCGCAGCCAGCGGCCGTCCACGATCGCCACGTCGAGCTGGTCGGCCCGATCGCCCTCAGCACGCTGGACGACGAGGAGGCCGCCCGCCGGGTCGAGGTCGTTGGCCAGCACGTCGACGATGCCGGGCGCCTGCCCGTAGACGGTGAGGGTGTCGGGCATGGCGATCGGTTCCGCGGCGCGCTTGGGGCTCGCCTTGACGTCGACGCGGATCGTGCCCTGGTCGAGCGGGGCGTTGCCGAAGGCGGCGTCGTAGCTGAGGAAGTAGGTCCCGGCCCGCTCGCCGGTGAAGGTCAGCTGCCCGGCGTCGAGGTCGGTGACCACCTTGGCGTTGGGCTGCTCGGGCACCTTGCCGCCCAGCGACAGCTCGGCGTCGGTGGCGTTGGGGTCGGACCCGGGCAGGTCGTTGAGCAGCGGTCGGATCTTGATCGGCTTGCCGACCTCACCGCGTACGACGTCGGGCTCGGCCTGTGGCGCGTAGGCCTTCTGGTCCTTGGGCGCCTGCACCTGGAAGCTCATCGACTTCGTGACCGGGGCGGAGCGGCCGTCGGTGACGGCGAACTCCACGCGCACCACCTGGGCGCCGTCGGCGGGACCGGACGGGGCGGTGAAGCGGACCCGGCCGTCGGCCGTGGTGCGGGCGGCGGCTCCGGTCTCCTCCCCGCCCACGGCCTTCGCGGACTCGAGGAGCAAGGTGTCGCCGTCGCGGTCGTCGCGCCAGTCCCCCAGCACGGGGACGGCGAGCTCACCGCCGTGCGGCACCTTGTAGGTCGGCTTCTTCCACCCCTCCCGCGGGGCGGGTGCCTCGTTCTGCTCGGCGCCACGCACCGTGACGTCGACGGCCGCGTTGGCCGACAGGCCGTTGCGCCCGTCGTCGATGAAGTAGTCGAACCGGGCGGGCCGGGCGTCCTCGGGCATCTGCAGGACGAGCGTCTGGCCGTCGGGGCTGATCTCGACGCGCGCCCCGCCGGACGGCTGGTCCACGTCGACGATGCTCAGCAGGCGGCCGTCAGGGGCCGAGTCGTTGTCGAGCGGGTGGAGCACGGTCGTGCGCCCGGCGCGGACGCCGTAGGAGTCGGGCTTGGCACGCGGCGGTCGGCGGTCGGCCTCGGTCTGGTTCTCGTTCTCCTCGTCGTCGTCCTTGTTCTTCTTCTTCGACGTGAAGGCTTCCCAGTTGTCGATGCGGACCGGCGCGTCCTGCTGCACGTCCCAGACGGTGCCGCTGTTCGCGTCGTTCAGGACGATCTCGCCGCGGTTGACCCGGAAGGCGAGGCTGGTGGCGTTGCCGGCGAGGTCGTCCTCCATGACCTCCTGCGAGCCGCACTGCACGGCGACGGCGCCCAGGCCGCCGGACCAGGCACCGTAGACGCACGCTCCGAGGCGGACCGGCTCGACGGCGGAGGTGCCGGAGCGGTCGGACACGGTGGCGACGTCGCCGGACTCGAGGTCGACGCTCAGGAGCCCGTCGGGCGCGCCGACGAGCACCGCGTCGTAGCCGGGTCCGGGCTGCTGGAGCCTGCTGCCCGGCGTGACGGACGCGGTCGCACCGTCGACGACGCTGAGCACGCCGGCGTCGGCGTCGAGGGTCACGATGCGGTCGCCGACCGTCGTGACGTCGGACACCTGGCCAGCGTCGCCGGACAGGTCGCGGGTGCGCGGCTTGCGGAAGCCCGCGTCGGTCGGTGCGAGGGTCGTGACGGTGCCCTCCTCGGTGGAGGTCACCACGACCGTGCCCGACTGGCTGACCGTGAGCGCCGCGCCCTCGCCGGCCTCGGCGAGCGGCTTGGCCTGCCGGTCGACGGCGCTGACGACCGGCTTGCCGAGCTCGTCGTCGTAACGCACGGCCCACACCTCGCCGGTCTCGGCGTCCGAGGTGGCGAGCGAGCCGCCGGCCATGGCGACGTCGCCGGTGACCGGGATCGCGGCGGAGCCGCCGTCCTGGGCCTCGAGACGGCTCGTCTCGATCACCTGCCCCCGGCTGGTGCCGGCGTCGAGGGTCACCACGGCAGCGCCGTCCTGGACCACGTCGAGGCGGGCCTTGCCGTTGTCGCCGGGCACCACGCCGTCGAGCTGGTTGATCGGCTTGTTGAGCCGGCCCGACCAGCCCTTCTTGCCGTTGACCACCCAGACGCCGCCGTCGTTGAGCTCGGCCTCGTGCTTCTTGTAGCCGTCGGCGGACACGGCGTAGACGGCGAGGACGGTCGACGCGACCGCCAGCGCGACGCCGGAGGCGATGCCCGCCCGGTGTCGACGCAGAGCAGTCACACGTGCCACGCCAGTCCCCCTTGGCCCCACGGATGAGGTACGCCCGCCGCACACACCCAGAGAGGAGCGTATGTACGTCGCGGAGGTTCGGACAAGTTTCCGACAAATCGTGACCATGTGCGCGGGACAGGCGTGATGGGTGATGATGGCGGGGTGGGCGTGTACGAGGGGAGCCGACGTTGATCGTGGAAGCGCGGTACGCCAGCGGTGCTGGGGTGCTCGTCGGCAGTGGCGCGCACTGGGTGCTGCTCACCGACCCCGATGACGAGCGGGTGGTCCAGGAGATCTGGGAGGCGCTGTCGCTGACGGCGCCGTCCGGGGCCGGCGTCGCCGAGCGCGTGCTGGCCATCGCCGAGAAGGCGTTCGAGGGCGACCCTCCCGGGCTGGCCCTCGTCGACTTCACCTCAGGTGCGTCGACGACGCTGTCCCGCGGCGCCGGTCACGTGCGCCTCGCCGGGCCGGCGCGCGTGCTGAGCCTCGACGGCGGGGCGGATCCCGACGGCCTCGTCACGACCCGACGCCTCGTGGGTGGGGTGGTCGCCGCCGGCCGCGTCGAGCTGACACCCGTGTCTGCCCGCACCGCCCCCGTGCACCGCGCCGACGAGAGCCCGGCGCCCGCCACGGCCGCGCTGATCGACGGCATCCCCGACGCCATCCTCGCGGCCAAGGGTCCCGACGGCCCTCCCCCGCGCACCCGCGTACGCCCTCGGGTCGAGGACACCGGCTCGCTCGTCGACACCTCCGAGCCCGACCCGCTGATGATGCAGCGCATCGAGGAGGGGGCCCGCACCACGATCCGGCCCCCGACGACGCCGGCCGGCGCGGCGGAGCCCGACGACCACGACGGCGCCACGTCCCTGCGTCCCGCCCACCTGGCCCACGCCACCGCGCCGACGGTGCTCGCCGTGAGCTGCCCCCTCGGGCACCTGACTCCCCCGATCTCCCCGCAGTGCCGCGTGTGCCACCAGCGGGTGGCCCCGCAGGAGCCGCGGCGCGTGGACCGGCCGCCCCTCGGCGGTCTCCGCCTCCCCACCGGTGAGGTCGTGCCGCTCGACCGGGGCGTGATCCTGGGGCGCAAACCGGTCCCGGCCGAGGGCAGCACCGACTGGCCCCACCTCGTGCACCTGCCCGCCGACCACTCGTTCGTCTCGCGGCGCCACCTGCAGATCGAGCTCGACGGGTGGGACGTGGTCGCCCGCGACCTCGACAGCCGCGGCGGCACCACGTTCGCGCCCCCGGGCCGTGACCCGGAGCGCATGCGACCCGGCGACGCCTACGTGCTCGAGCCGGGCACGGTCCTCGACATGGCCCACGTCTACAGCGTCCGCTACGAGTCGGGGGCGGTCGCCCGGTGAGCGCACCAGTCATCCCGGGGTTCGCGTTCATCGAGCACCTCGGCAGCGGGGGCTTCGCCGACGTCTTCCTCTACGAGCAGCAGTGGCCACGCCAGCGCGTCGCGGTCAAGGTCGTACGCCCCGACGTGCCGCTGACCGACCGTGAGAAGTACCTGTTCACCGCCGAGGCCAACGCCATGGCGCGGCTGGCCGACCACCCCTACATCGTCTCGGTCATCACCGCCGGGGTCACGGCCGAGGGCGGCCGCCCGTTCCTCGTGATGCGCTACTGCCCCCCGCCGGACCTGGGCGTGCGGGTGCGCGCCAACCCGATGGCTCCGGTCGACGCGGTCTCGACCGGCATCAAGCTGGCGAGCGCGATCGAGACCGCGCACCGCTCCGGCATCCTGCACCGCGACATCAAGCCGAGCAACGTCCTCGTCACGACCTACCACGAGCCGGCGCTGACCGACTTCGGCATCGCCGGCCACATGGCCGACGTCGAGGGCGACAACGACGTCCGCATCTCCTATCCCTGGTCACCGCCCGAGCTGCTCGACGGACGGTCCAACGGCTCGATCGCCTCCGACGTCTACTCCCTCGGCGCGACCATCTGGCACCTGCTCGTGGGCAGGTCGCCGTTCTCCATCCCGTCGGGCGACAACTCCACCCGGGCCCTCAGCGCGCGCATCCTGCACGCCACTCCCCCGGCCACCCAGCGCCCCGACGTCCCGCCCGCGCTCGACCGGCTCCTCCAGCAGTGCCTGGCCAAGCGCCCGGAGCACCGGCCCGCCAGCGCCCTCGAGCTCGCTCGCGCGCTCCAGCGCATCGAGTCCGCAGCCGGCTGGGCACGGACGTCGGTGGCCGTGGAGGGCGACCGGCCCGACGCGTCGGTCAGCGCCTCCGAGGCGTCCGGCTCGTCCGGGACGCCTGGGTCGTCGGGCTCGTCCGCCTCGTCCGGCCCGGTGGGTCCGGCCGAGGACGCGACGGCGATGAAGCCCGTCACGGTGATCTCGGCGAGCGGTCCGCGGCGCATCGCGGCCCAGGACCCCGCGCCTGCGCTGCAGGACGGCGAGGAGGAGCGGGCCGGCGTGCCGGGCCTGGTGTGGGCCGGCGTCGGCGTCGCGGTGCTCACGCTGGTGATCGGCTTCCTCGTCCTCGGCGGCAACGACCGCGAGGAGGATCCCGGCGTCGTCGTGCCGACCGAGTCGCAGACGCCGGCCGACGTGATCCCCGACGTCCTCGTCGAGGCGGTGACGCTCACCGGGAGTCGTACGCCACGGGGCGTCCTGTTCGAGTGGCGCCCGCCCGTGACCGTCGAGGCCGGCGACTCGTTCAGCTGGCACCGCGACGACACCGACGAGTACGGCAGCACGTCCCGCAGGCGACTGCTGGTGCGCACCGACGAGCCGGTGTGCCTCGACGTGCGGATGACCCGCGGATCGGACAACTCGCCCAGCGCGAGCCAGTGCGTGTCCTGACCCGCGGGTCCCGACGTCAGGCGGCGGTCAGCCGTCTTCCCAGTCGCGGCGCGGGCCGGTGGACGCGTCCTGCTCCTCCGCGGACATCCGGCTCGAGGCCCACAGCGACAGCGCCGCGGTGATCGCCAGCGTCGCGACGATGACCACGAGCGAGAGCCAGATCGGGATCTCCAGCCACGCGTAGTCGAGGGGCTCGCCACCGTTGATGAACGGCAGCTCGTTCTCGTGCAGCGCGTGGAAGAACAGCTTGACGCCGATGAAGGCCAGCAGGAACGCGAGGCCGTAGGACAGGTAGATCAGGCGCTGGAGCAGGCCACCGATGAGGAAGTAGAGCTGGCGCAGGCCCATCAGCGCGAAGATGTTGGCCGTGAGCACCAGGTAGGGCTCCTTGGTGATGCCGAAGATCGCCGGGATCGAGTCGAGGGCGAACAGCAGGTCGGTCGTGCCGAGCGTGAGGATCACGATGAACATCGGCGTGATCATCTTCTTGGCGTTGTCACCACTGATCAGCAGCTTCTTGCCGTGCCACTCCGAGGTGGCCGGGAAGCGCCGCTCGACGAACGCGACGAGCTTGTTCTCCTCGAACTCGTCGTCCTCGTCCTCGGCGCCCTCCCTGGCGAGCTTGAAGGCGGTGTAGATCAGGAAGATGCCGAACAGGTAGAAGACCCAGCTGAACTGCTCGATCGCCGCGGCGCCGACACCGATGAAGATCGCGCGCATGACCAGCGCCATCACGATGCCGATCATCAGGGCGTACTGCTGCAGCTCCTTGGGCACGGCGAACTTCGCCATGATGATGATGAAGATGAAGAGGTTGTCGATGGAGAGCGAGTACTCCACCAACCAGCCGGAGAAGAACTCCAGACCGTGCTGGTGGTCCCAGGTGACCCACACGCCGATGCCGAAGAGGATGGCCATCCCGACGTAGATCGAGAGGTAGGTCGCACACTCCTTCATGCTCGGCTCGTGCGGCCGCCGGCCGACGATGACCAGGTCGAAGGTGAAGATCACGATCGTGACGGCGAAGGTCGCGATCCAGACCCAGGTGGGTACGTCCACGCTGATGCTCCTAGTGATGAGGCGAGATCGGTGTCCGCGCAGCGCACGGACGCCAGAGGTCTCTTCCGCTCGCGCTGATTCGGCGAACCAGTGGCACCGGGCCCCGCTCTCGCGGACGCCGTACTGACGACACCACTGTCAGGGAATACTCCCCTCCAACCGCGTCAGTCTGTCACGCGTCGCGGGGCGGGCGTGAAATCGAGGTCAGCGTCCGCCGAATGGGACGCCGAGGGCGTCGAGGCGGGCCCGGCCGCCGTCGACGGCCGTGAGCACCCAGGCACCCTGCGGGGTCACCGTGAAGGTGTGCTCGAAGTGCGCGGCGTAGGACCCGTCGACGGTCGCGACGGTCCACTCGTCCTCGAGCAGGTCGGTGTGCTTGCTGCCCAGCGTGACCATCGGCTCGACGGCGAGCGCGAGCCCTTCGACGATCGCGGGTCCGCGGCCGCGCCGGCCGACGTTGGGCACGTTGGGCGGCATGTGCATCTCGGTGCCGATGCCGTGCCCCGTGTAGTCCTCCAGGATGCCGTAGCGGCCCTGTGAGCGGACGTGGGTCTCCACGGCGTGGCTGATGTCGCTCACCCGACCGCCGAGGCGGGCGGCTGCCATGCCGCGCCACAGCGACTCCTCGGTCACCCGCAGCAGCTCGACGACGTCGTCGGCCACCTCGCCGACGGGGACGGTGATCGCGGCGTCGCCGTGCCAGCCCTCGACGATGGCACCGCAGTCGATCGAGATGACGTCACCCTCGAGGAGCGTGCGCTCGCCCGGGATGCCGTGCACCACCTCGTCGTTGACCGAGGCGCAGATCGTCGCCGGGAACGGCGGGTGGCTGTAGCCCTTGAACGACGGCACGCCCCCGTGGTCGCGGATGTTGGCCTCCGCGATGGTGTCGAGCTCCAGGGTGCTCACCCCCGGCCGGACGGCGGCGCGAAGCAGCTCGAGGGTCTCCCCCACGAGCAGCCCCGCGACACGCATCAGGTCGATCTGGTCGGGGGTCTTGATCTCGATCCCGCGGTCCCGGAACCCCATGGGCTGTGCCGGCCGTCAGCTCTGCGGGACGACGTCGAGGGCGTCGAAGATGCGGGTCGTGACCTCGTCGACCTCGCCCATCCCGTCGACCTCGACCAGGATCCCGCGCTCGCGGTAGACCCCGATCAGCGGCTCGGTCTGCTCGGAGTAGACCTCCTGGCGGCGCCGGATGACGTCCTCGGTGTCGTCGGCGCGGCCGTCGGTCTGGGCGCGCTGCAGCAGGCGCTGGACGAGCTCCTCCGGGTCGACCGTCAGCACGACGACCGCGTCGAGGCGGTGGCCGGTGAAGGCGATCATCCCGTCGAGCTCGGTGACCTGGGCCAGGGTGCGGGGGTAGCCGTCGAGCAGGAAGCCCGGCTCGGCGTCCGGCTCGTCGATGCGGTTGCGCACCATCAGGTTGGTGACCTCGTCGGGGACGTACTCCCCGGCGTCCATGAAGCGCTTCGCCTCGACGCCCAGGGGTGTGCCCTGGGAGACGTTGGCGCGGAAGATGTCACCGGTCGAGATCGCCGGGATGCCGAAGTGCTCGGCCACGAAGCGGGCCTGCGTGCCCTTGCCCGCACCCGGCGGGCCCATGAGGATCAGTCTCATCTACTTCAGGAATCCTTCGTAGTTGCGCTGCTGGAGCTGGCTCTCGATCTGCTTCACCGTGTCGAGTGCCACGCCGACCATGATGAGGATCGAGGTGCCGCCGAACGGGAAGTTCTGGCTGGCATTGATCATCGCGAAGGCGACGAGCGGGACCAACGAGATCGCACCGAGGTAGAGCGCTCCAGGGAACGTGATGCGGGACAGGACGTAGGACAGGTAGTCCTCGGTCGGCTTGCCCGCCCGGATCCCGGGGATGAAGCCGCCGTACTTCTTCATGTTGTCCGCCACCTCGACAGGATTGAAGGTGATCGAGACGTAGAAGTACGTGAAGAAGATGATCAGCAGGAAGTACGTCGCCATGTAGAGCGGGTGGTCGCCGCCGACGAGGTAGGTCCCGATGAAGTCGAGCACGGGGTTCTGGCTCTCGGGGTTGAACTGCACCGCCATCGCCGGGAGGTAGAGCAGCGACGAGGCGAAGATGACCGGGATGATGCCGGCCTGGTTGACCTTGAGCGGGATGTAGGTCGAGTTGCCCCCGAACATCTTACGGCCGACCATGCGACGGGCGTACTGCACCGGGATGCGGCGCTGGGCCTGCTCGATGAAGATGACGCCGGCCACGAGGAGGAGGCCGATCACCATCACGATGCCGAAGGTGACCCAGCCCTGGGAGGTCTGCACGCTCCACAGGGCCGCCGGGAAGGTCGCGACGACCTGGGTGAAGATGAGGATCGACATGCCGTTGCCGATGCCGCGGTCGGTGATGAGCTCACCGAGCCACATGATGACCGCGGTGCCCGCCGTCATCGTGATGACCATGACCAGGAACGTCGCGGTGCCGTCGTCGTGCAGCAGGTCGCGCGTGCAGCCCTGCAGCAGGGCGCCGCTGCGCGCGAGGGCGACGATGCCGGTCGCCTGCAGCACGGCCAGGCCCAGGGTCAGGTAGCGCGTGTACTGGGTGATCTTCGTCTGACCGGCCTGCCCCTCCTTCTTCAGCGCCTCGAGCCGTGGGATCACCACGACGAGCAGCTGCAGGATGATGGAGGCCGTGATGTACGGCATGATCCCCAGCGCGAAGATGGTGAGCTGGAGCAGCGCACCACCCGAGAAGAGGTTGATCAGGCTGTAGAGGCCACCCTCTTCGAGCTGATTGATGCACGCCTGGACGTTGGCGACGTGCACACCTGGGGTGGGCACCTGCGAGCCGAGTCGGAAGATCGTGACGATCAGCAGGACGAAGAGCAGCTTGCGCCGCAGGTCCGGAGTCCGGAAAGCGTTGGCGAACGCGCCTAGCACTGGTTCCTCTTTCGTATGGGCGCCCGACCAGGATCGGCGGGCGGACGAGAGACCCTCGCCGTCGTACGGCTGAGAGCCCGGGGAAGCCTAACAGTCGGGGTTCGACCCGCTTCCCCGCTCAACGACAAAGGCCCGGCCGACAGTTCCCACTGTGCGGCCAGGCCTTCACCGGATGAGCGAGATCGTGGCCTCAGGCCACGGTCGCGGTGCCACCGGCAGCCTCGATCTTCTCCTTGGCGGAGGTCGAGAACGCGTTGGCGCTGATCTGGACGGCGACGGAGATGTCACCCTGACCCAGGACCTTGACGGGCTGGTTCTTGCGAACGGCGCCCTTGGCCACGAGGTCGTCGACGGTCACGGTGCCACCGTCGGGGAACAGCTCGCCGAGCCGGTCGAGGTTGACGACCTGGAACTCCACGCGGAAGGGGTTCTTGAAGCCCTTCAGCTTGGGCAGGCGCATGTGGATCGGCATCTGGCCACCTTCGAAGGCAACCGGAACCTGGTAGCGCGCCTTGGTGCCCTTGGTACCGCGGCCGGCGGTCTTGCCCTTGGAGCCCTCACCGCGACCCACACGGGTCTTGGCGGTCTTGGCACCCGGAGCGGGACGCAAGTGGTGCAGCTTCAGCGTCATGTCACTCCACCTCCTCGAACGTCACCAGGTGACGGACAGTGTTGATCATGCCCCGGATCTCCGGGCGGTCTTCCTTCACGACGACGTCGCCGATCCGCTTGAGACCGAGCGAACGCAGGGTCTCGCGCTGGTTGGCCTTGAGACCGACCAGCCCGCGCTTCTGCTGGACCTTGAGCTGTGCCATCAGGACTGCACCCCCGAGGTCTCGGCCTGACCCTCGGCGCGCGCCTTGAGCAGCGCGGCCGGGGTGACGTCCTCGACGCGCATGCCGCGGCGGGCGGCCACGGCCTCGGGCTCCTCGAGCATCCGCAGCGCCTCGACGGTCGCGTGGACGATGTTGATCTGGTTGGACGAGCCGAGCGACTTGCTCAGCACGTCGTGGATGCCGGCGCACTCGAGGACCGCACGCACCGGGCCACCGGCGATGACGCCGGTACCGGGAGCGGCGGGACGCAGCAGGACGACGCCTGCGGCCTTCTCGCCCTGGACCGGGTGCGGGATGGTGCCCTGGATGCGGGGGACCTTGAAGAAGTGCTTCTTGGCCTCCTCGACACCCTTGGCGATCGCCGCGGGAACTTCCTTCGCCTTGCCGTAGCCGACGCCGACCATGCCGTCGCCGTCACCGACGATCACGAGGGCGGTGAAGCTGAAGCGACGACCACCCTTCACGACCTTGGCAACACGGTTGATCGCCACTACTCGCTCGATGTAGACAGACTTTTCGGCGCCGCCGCCGCGACGGTCGTCACGCTGACGTCGGTCGCCCGAGCCACCGCTGCGCTGTCCGCGCTGGGCTCCGCTCATGAGATGTGCTCCATATCTAAGTTCTCTCTCTGGTCGCGTTGAGCGATCAGAAGGACAATCCGCCCTCCCGGGCGGCATCGGCGAGGGCCGCGATGCGGCCGTGGTACTTGTTGCCGGCGCGGTCGAAGACGACGCCCTCGATCCCCGCGGCCTTGGCACGCGAAGCAACCAGCTCGCCGACCTTCTTGGCCTGCGTGGTCTTGTCGCCACCCGCGGTGCGGACGTCGGACTCCATGGAGGAGGCGTACGCCAGGGTGGTGCCAGCCAGGTCGTCGACGACCTGCACGGTGATGTGGCGAGCCGATCGGGTCACGACCAGGCGCGGACGCTCGGTGGTGCCGTTGATCCGCTTGCGGCCTCGCGCCTGACGACGCAGGCGTGCACGCACGCGCGTGGCGGTGTGCTTGTTGTTGCTCAGCGAGATAGCCATGTCACTTACCGGCCTTTCCGACCTTGCGGCGGATGTGCTCGCCGGAGTAACGCACGCCCTTGCCCTTGTAGGGCTCGGGCTTGCGCAGCTTGCGGATCTTGGCCGCAACCTCGCCGACAAGCTGCTTGTCGATGCCGACGACACCGAGCTTGGTCGGGCCCTCGACGGTGAAGGTGATGCCCTCAGGGGCGTCGAAGATGATCGGGTGCGAGTAGCCGAGCTGGAACTCGAGCTGGGTCGGACCCTTGGGGAGGACGCGGTAGCCCACGCCCACGATCTCGAGCTTCTTCTCGTAGCCCTCGGTGACGCCCACCACCATGTTGTTGATGAGCGTGCGGGTCAGGCCGTGGAGCGAGCGGCTGTTGCGCTCGTCGTCGGGACGCTGAACCTCGAGGACGCCGTCCTCGCCCTTGGCGACCGTGATCGGTGCGGCGATGGTGTGCGACAGGGTGCCCTTGGGGCCCTTGACGGTCACCAGCGACTGGTCGATCGCGACGTCGACACCGGACGGGACCGCGATGGGGAGCTTGCCAATGCGCGACATGCTTCTCTCTCTTCCTGGTCTCAGTTGGTCCGGGTCACCAGACGTAGGCGAGGACTTCGCCGCCCACGCCCTTCTGGTTCGCCTGGCGGTCGGTCAGCAGTCCCTGCGACGTCGAGATGATCGCGACGCCGAGGCCACCGAGGACCTTGGGCAGGCTCGTGCTCTTGGCGTAGACGCGCAGGCCCGGCTTGCTGATGCGGCGCACGCCCGCGATCGAGCGCTCCCGGTTGCGGCCGTACTTGAGCGTCACGGTCAGCGTCTTGCCGACCGAGGGCTCGCCCTCGGCGGTGACGTTGTCGGCGACGTCGTAGGAGGTGATGTAACCCTCCTGCTTGAGGATCTCCGCGAGGCCGGCCTTCATCTTGCTGTAGGGCATCGACACCGCGTCGTGGTACGCCTGGTTGGCGTTGCGCAGACGCGTGAGCATGTCTGCGATCGGGTCAGTCATCGTCATGATGTGGTTCTTTCTCGTCGTGGTTTCCCTCAGGCATCGCAGCCAGGGACCTTCAACGGGTGTGAGGTGATTACCAGGAGGACTTGGTGACGCCGGGGAGCTCGCCGCGGTGGGCCATCTCCCGCAGGCAGATCCGGCACAGGCCGAACTTGCGGTAGACGGCCTTCGGGCGACCGCAGCGCTGGCAGCGGGTGTAGCCGCGGACAGCGAACTTCGGCTTGCGGGCGGCCTTGACCTTGAGAGCAGTCTTCGCCATGTCAGTTCTCCTTGAACGGGAAGCCGAGCTGCTTGAGCAGCGCCCGGCCCTCGTCGTCGTTGGTGGCGGTGGTCACGATGGTGATGTCCATCCCGCGCGACCGGTCGATCCTGTCCTGGTTGATCTCGTGGAACATGACCTGCTCGGTGAGACCGAAGGTGTAGTTGCCACGACCGTCGAACTGCTTGGGCGACAGGCCGCGGAAGTCGCGGATGCGGGGAAGGGCCAGGGACAGCAGGCGGTCCAGGAACTCCCACATGCGGTCGCCGCGCAGGGTGACGTGCGCGCCGATCGGCATGCCCTCGCGCAGCTTGAACTGCGCGATCGACTTGCGGGCCTTGGTCACGGCCGGCTTCTGGCCGGTGATCGCGGTGAGGTCGCGGATCGCGCCCTCGATCAGCTTCGAGTCGCGCGCAGCCTCGCCGACGCCCATGTTGACCACGATCTTGGTCAGGCCGGGCACCTGCATGATGTTGGCGATGTCGAACTCGGTGCGCAGGGCGGGGACGATCTCCTCGCGGTAGCGCGCCTTGAGACGGGGAATCTCAGTGGTCTGGGTCTCGGCCATCTCAGATCTCCTTGCCGGACTTGCGGGACACGCGGACGGACCGGGTCGCGGAGTAGGTCGAGCCGTCGGGACGGCGCTTGCTGACCTCGTCGCGGCGGAAGCCGACACGCGTGACGCCGTCACCCTCGACGAGCATCACGTTGGAGACGTGGATGGGCGCCTCGCGGGTGATGATGCCGCCGGTGGTGTTGGTCTGCTGAACGGACTTGGTGTGGCGCTTGACGAGGTTGACACCCTCGACGATCACGCGGTCCTCCTCGCGGAGCACCGAGATGACCTTGCCCTGGGCACCCTTGTCCTTGCCAGCGATCACCTTGACGGTGTCGCCCTTCTTGATGTTCATGTCCTTACCCATCTCTCACAGCACCTCGGGGGCGAGCGAGATGATCTTCATGAAGCGCTTCTCGCGCAGCTCGCGGCCGACGGGGCCGAAGATGCGCGTGCCACGGGGCTCACCGTCGTTCTTGAGGATGACGGCGGCGTTCTCGTCGAAGCGGATGTAGGAACCGTCGGCGCGGCGACGCTCCTTGACGGTGCGTACGATCACGGCCTTGACGACGTCGCCCTTCTTGACGTTGCCACCGGGGATCGCGTCCTTGACGGTGGCGACGATGACGTCACCGATGCCGGCGTAGCGACGCCCAGAGCCACCGAGAACACGGATGCAGAGGATCTCCTTCGCACCGGTGTTGTCGGCGACCTTGAGTCGCGACTCCTGCTGGATCATTGATTTCTCCTGGTTGTCGAGCTGGTTCTCGCCCCCTCAGCGGGGAGCGAGCCTGGCCGAACTGATATGTGGAAACTTGTGCTCGAGGCCGGTGGGCCTCAGGTCACTTGGCCTTCTCCAGCACCTCGACGAGGCGCCAGCGCTTGGTTGCCGACAACGGGCGGGTCTCCATGATGAGGACCCGGTCGCCGATGCCGCACTGGTTGGTCTCGTCGTGCGCCTTCAGGCGCGACGTCTTGCGCAGGACCTTGCCGTAGAGGGCGTGCTTCACGCGGTCCTCGACGGCGACGACGATGGTCTTGTCCATCTTGTCGCTGACGACGAGGCCCTCGCGGACCTTGCGCTGGTTGCGCTCGTCGGTCGACTGGGTCGCAGTGTTCTCGCTCATGCCTTCGCCTCTTCGTTGGTGCCCGGGGTGGTGCGGATACCGAGCTCGCGCTCGCGGACCACGGTGTAGATGCGGGCGATGTCCTTCTTGACCACGCGCAGGCGGCCGTTGCTCTCCAGCTGGCCGGTCGCGGCCTGGAACCGGAGGTTGAACAGCTCCTCCTTGGCCTCGCGCAGCTTGGCCTCGAGGGCGGGTGCGTCGAGCTCGTCGAGCTCGTGGGCGTTCAGCTTGGTAGCCATCAGAATTCACCGGCCTCACGGGAGATGAACCGGCACTTCATGGGGAGCTTGTGCATCGCGCGGCGCATGGCCTCGCGAGCAGTCACCTCGTCCACACCGGAGAGTTCGAACATGACGCGGCCGGGCTTGACGTTGGCAACCCACCACTCGGGGGAGCCCTTGCCGGAACCCATGCGGGTCTCGGCCGGCTTCTTGGTCAGCGGACGGTCCGGGTAGATGTTGATCCAGACCTTGCCGCCACGCTTGATGTGGCGGGTCATGGCGATACGGGCCGACTCGATCTGACGGTTGGTCACGTAGTGACCCTCGATCGCCTGGATGCCGAAGTCACCGAAGGCCAGCGTGGTGCCACCCTTGGCAGCGCCACGACGCTTGGGGTGGTGCTGCTTGCGGTGCTTGACGCGACGGGGCATCAACATGAGGTCAGGCCTCCTGTCCGGTGCTCGGTGCAGCCTCGGCAGCCGGGGCCGCAGAGGTCTCAGCGGTGCCCTCGGCGCGAGGAGCGCGGTCGCCGCGCGAGCCACGGCTCGGGCGCTCGCCGCCACGGGTGTTGGGACGACCGCCGCGACCGGGGGCACCGGCGCGGGCGGCCTGCTGGGCCTGGCGCTCGGCACGGGTGCCGGCGACCTCGCCCTTGTAGATCCAGACCTTCACGCCGATGCGGCCGAAGGTGGTCTTGGCCTCGTAGAAGCCGTAGTCGATGTCGGCCCGGAGGGTGTGCAGGGGCACGCGGCCCTCGCGGTAGAACTCCGTGCGCGACATCTCGGCACCGTTGAGGCGACCCGAGCACTGGATCCGGATGCCCTTGGCACCGGAGCGCATCGAGGTCTGCATGGCCTTGCGCATGGCACGGCGGAACTGCACGCGGCCGGCGAGCTGCTCGGCGACACCCTGGGCGACCAGCTGTGCGTCGATCTCGGGCTGCTTGACCTCGAGGATGTTGAGCTGGACCTGCTTGCCGGTGAGCTTCTCGAGCTCGCCGCGGATGCGGTCCGCCTCGGCGCCGCGGCGGCCGATGACGATGCCGGGACGCGCGGTGTGGATGTCCACACGGACGCGGTCACGCGTGCGCTCGATCTCGACCTTGGAGATGCCGGCCCGCTCCATGCCCTTGGAGAGCAGCTTGCGGATGGCGACGTCCTCACCGACGTACGACTTGTAGAGCTTGTCGGCGTACCAACGGCTCTTGTGGTCGGTGGAGATGCCCAGCCGGAACCCGTTCGGGTTGATCTTCTGGCCCATCAGGCACCCTTTCCGTTCTTCGAGGCGCGGGCCTTCTTGCCCGGCGCGGTGAGCACGTCAGCCGGCTGCACCGCGAGGGTGATGTGGCTCGTGCGCTTGTTGATGCGGGTCGCCCGACCCTGGGCACGCGGACGCCAACGCTTCATCGTCGGGCCCTCGTCGACCATCGCGACGGAGAGGACCAGGTCGGCCCGGTTGAGGCCCTCGGTCGTCTCGGCGTTGGCGACGGCGCTCTCCAGCACCTTGTAGACGGTCTCGGAGGCGGCCTGCGGCGCGAACTGCAGCAGGGTCAGGGCCTCGTCAACCTGGAGGCCGCGGACCATGTCGACGACACGGCGGGCCTTCATCGGGGTGATCCGCACGTAGCGTGCGCTCGCGTACGCGCCCGGCTGGTCGCCGAGCAGCGTGGTGCGGCGCGCACTGGTGCGGCTGCGCTCGGTGGTGCTCATCGACGGCGTCCCTTCCGGTCTTCCTTGACGTGCCCGCGGTAGGTGCGGGTGGGGGCGAACTCCCCGAGCTTGTGGCCGACCATGGAGTCGGTCACGAAGACCGGGACGTGCTTGCGACCGTCGTGCACGGCGATGGTGTGGCCGATCATGTCGGGCACGATCATCGACCGGCGCGACCAGGTCTTGATGACGTTGTGGCTGCCCTTCTCGTTCTCGGCGTCCACCTTCTTCTGAAGGTGGCCGTCGACGAAGGGGCCCTTCTTGAGGCTGCGAGGCATGTCGGTTACTTCCTACCCTTGCCGGACTTGCGACGACGGATGATCTGGGAGTCGCTGGCCTTGCGCTTGCGCGTGCGGCCCTCGGGCTTGCCCCAGGGGGAGACGGGGTGGCGACCACCGGACGTCTTGCCCTCACCACCACCGTGCGGGTGGTCGACCGGGTTCATGACGACACCGCGGACGGTCGGGCGGACGCCCTTCCACCGCATGCGGCCGGCCTTGCCCCAGTTGATGTTCGACTGCTCGGCGTTGCCGACCTCGCCGATCGTGGCGCGGCAGCGCACGTCCACGAAGCGCATCTCGCCCGAGGGCATGCGCAGCGTGGCGCGGCTGCCCTCGCGGGCGACCAACTGGGCCGAGTTGCCGGCCGAGCGGGCGATCTTCGCGCCGCCGCCCGGACGCAGCTCCACGCAGTGGATGGTCGTACCGACCGGGATGTTGCGCAGCGGCAGGTTGTTGCCGGGCTTGATGTCGGCGTTGGGGCCGGACTCCACCGCGGTGCCCTGGGTCAGACCCTTGGGGGCGACGATGTAGCGCTTCTCGCCGTCGGCGTAGTGCAGCAGCGCGATGCGCGCGGTGCGGTTGGGGTCGTACTCGATGTGAGCGACCTTCGCCGGGACGCCGTCCTTGTCGTAGCGACGGAAGTCGATGATGCGGTAGGCGCGCTTGTGACCGCCACCCTTGTGCCGGGTGGTGATGCGGCCCTGGTTGTTGCGGCCACCGTTCTTCGGCAGCGGGCGCGTCAGCGACTTCTCGGGCGTCGACCGGGTGATCTCGACGAAGTCGGCCACCGACGAGCCACGACGGCCCGGGGTGGTCGGCTTGTACTTGCGGATAGCCATATCAGTTCCTAGTCAGGAGCCCGGTCAGGAGACCGGACCTCCGAAGATGTCGATGCGGTGACCCTCGGCGAGGCTGACGATCGCGCGCTTGGTGTTGGGACGCTTGCCCAGGCCGTACTTGGTGCGGCGCGTCTTGCCCTGGCGGTTGATCGTGTTGACCGAGGTGACCTTGACGTCGAAGACCTTCTCGACGGCGATCTTGATCTCGGTCTTGTTCGCGTCCGGGTGGACGATGAAGGTGTACTTGTTGGCGTCGAGCAGGCCGTAGCTCTTCTCCGACACGACCGGGGCGATCAGGACGTCGCGGTGGTCCTTGTGCAGGGTGCTCACTTGTCGCTCTCCTTCTCGTCGGCGCGGGTCAGGCCAGCGGCCTCGGCGTCCTCGGTGGACTTGAACCAGAAGTCGCCACCGGAGACGTCGTAGGCGGCGTCGCCCTCGACGAGGTAGGTGCCGGACTCCAGGCCCTGGACGTCGTAGCCCTTGGGGTTCTTGCCGCTCTTGAGCGGGGCCTTCGCACCGGCCGGCAGGGCCGGCTCGTCGGTGGCCTGCTCGGAGGCGGGCGCAGCAGCCGACTCGGTCTTCGCGGCCGGAGCAGCGGAGGCGCCACCCACGAAGACGTCGTAGGCACCCTTGGTGAAGACCACGTCGTCAGCGTTGAGCACGTCGTAGGTGTTGAGCTGGTCGACGGCGACGATGTGGACCTCGGGCGCGTTGCGCAGCGAGAGCCAGGTGATCGCGTCGGAACGCTCGAGCACCACGAGGTAGCCCACGCGGTCGGTCAGCGAGACCAGCGCGGCCAGCGCGGCCTTGGTGGAGGGCTTGTCGCCCGACACCAGGGCGTCGACCACGTGGACGCGGTCGTTGCGGGCCCGGTCGGAGAGGGCACCGCGCAGGGCGGCGGCCTTCATCTTCTTGGGGGTGCGCTGGTCGTAGCTGCGCGGCTGCGGGCCGTGGACGATGCCACCGCCGGCGAACTGCGGCGCGCGGGTCGAGCCCTGGCGGGCGCGTCCGGTGCCCTTCTGCTTGTAGGGCTTGCGTCCACCACCGCGGACCTCGCCGCGACGCTTGGTGGAGTGCGTGCCCTGACGCGCAGCGGCCTGCTGGGCCACGACGACCTGGTGGATCAGGGGAATGTTGACCTCGACGTCGAAGATCTCGGCGGGGAGGTCGACCTTGACGGTCTCGACAGCCATGCTCAGGCCTCCTGCGTCTTCTTGGCGGCCGAACGAAGGACGACGAGACCGTTCTTGGGGCCGGGAATGGCGCCCTTGATCAGGATCAGGCCCTTGTCGGCGTCGACGGCGTGCACCGTCAGGTTCTGGGTGGTCACCGTGTCGTTGCCCATGCGGCCCGCCATGCGGGTGCCCTTGAACACGCGACCCGGGGTGGCGCAGGCGCCGATGGAGCCCGGCTTGCGGTGGTTGCGGTGCGCGCCGTGCGAGGCGGAGACACCGTGGAAGCCGTGACGCTTCATGACACCGGCGAAGCCCTTGCCCTTGCTGGTGCCGGTGACGTCGATCTCCTCGCCTGCGGCGAAGGTCTCGACGGTCAGCTCCTGGCCCACGGTGTAGGCGGCAGCGTCAGCGGTGCGGATCTCCACCACGTGGCGGCGGGGGGTGACCCCGGCCTTGGCGAAGTGACCGGCGTCGGGCGAGTTGACCTTGCGGGCCTCGATCTCGCCGAAGCCGACCTGGATGGCGTTGTAGCCGTCCACCTCGGGCTGGCGGATCTGGGTGACCACGTTGGTGCTCGCGGCGATCACGGTCACGGGGACGACCTTGTTGTTCTCGTCCCAGAGCTGGGTCATGCCGAGCTTGGTGCCCAGCAGGCCCTTCACGTTGCGTTCGAAAGTCTTAGCCATGTCGCGCCTCAGAGCTTGATCTCGATGTCGACACCGGCAGGCAGGTCGAGACGCATCAGCGAGTCGACGGTCTTCGGCGTCGGGTCGATGATGTCGATCAGACGCTTGTGCGTCCGCATCTCGAAGTGCTCGCGGGAGTCCTTGTACTTGTGGGGCGAACGGATGACGCAGTACACGTTCTTCTCGGTCGGCAGCGGCACAGGGCCGGCGACCTTCGCACCCGTACGGGTGACGGTGTCCACGATCTTCCGCGCCGAGGTGTCGATCACCTCGTGGTCATAGGCCTTGAGCCTGATGCGGATCTTCTGTCCCGCCATAGGTCCCTGTCCTCTTCGATCTCGTACGCCTGGTCTGGTTTCGGCTCCCGGCCCCTGGTGGGCGAGCGCCGCCTGTCTCTCCTCCACCCTCCGACCCCCGCGGTCGGGCGTGTCGCGCTCCCAACTGGAAAAAAGTTGGCCTCGTGACACGACCCCGGGAGGGTCGGTGTAGCTCTGGGTGGCACCCGACGGTTGTCGGATCTGGTCGAGTCTCCGATCACCATGTGATCCGGTGCGGTGCACGCAGACGACTGGCTCGATCAAAGGAGACGCGATTCAGAAGTCAAGGTGTGCCGCACCCCGGCGACCCGCCGGAGCAACCGGAACATCTTGACAGACTCCGCACGCCCACGCCAAATCGCAATGGCGGTGGTGCCGGTGGCCCGCTCCCGATGTCCCGGGGGGAGCCACCACCCTACGCTCCGGGCCGCGTGGACGGAGCATCGGAGTCGCTCGGGCGGGACCCTTGCCTCGCCCCCCGAGCCGACCTACCGTCGGAAGATGACCGGCCCGGTCGCGCTCGTCCTCACGCTGGTGCTGGGTGCCGCAGCGGCCCTCGCCGTGTTCCAGGCCGAGATCGGCCGGGCGTTCCGCCGGGTGCGGACGCACCTCTCCCCTCCCCCGCCCGAGCCGTCGACCCCGGCGATCGAGGAGCTCGCGGCCGCCCTGCGACGCGTGCGGCGGCAGGTGCTGGCGCCGGCTCCCGGGACGCCGATGGCGCGCCGACGCGGGACCGCGGCGGCGTACGACGACCTGCTCGGCCAGGCGGCACGCGCGCTCGGGGTTCCGGACCTGCTCACCGACCTGCGCGAGGGCACCGACCGCGAGGCCGAGCGGCTGCGGCTCGAGCACCTTCTGCGCGAGGCGGGCCTGGTGCTCGATCAGCCCTGGTCGGACCGGCGGTAGCAGAAGTCGACGATGTCGCGGTCGACGTCGCGGCCCTTGCGCTCGAACCGGGTCACCGGTCGCTCGTCCCACCGCTCCACGGGGCCGCCCTCCAGGGTCGGCTCGGCGTCGAGGACCTCGCGCATCTGGTCGGCGTAGTCAGCCCAGTCGGTGGCCAGCCGCCAGGCGCCGCCCGGCACCAGCCGCGACGAGGCGAGCGCGGCGTTGGCCGGGTTGACCAGCCGCCGCTTGCGGTGCTTGGTCTTGCGCCACGGGTCGGGGAAGAAGGTCCACAGCTCGGCGACGCTGGCCGGGCCGAGCAGGTTCTCCAGGGTCCAGACGGCGTCGACGGAGCAGAACCGCACGTTGTCGGCCCCCGCCTCGGCCACGCGCCACAGCGAGTCGGCGATGCCGGGGAGCCACACCTCCAGGGCGAGCACGTTGTGGTCGGGGCGCGCGGCAGCCAGCACCGCGGTCGCCTCGCCGATGCCCGGGCCGATCTCGACGATCAGCGGCGCCTCGCGGCCGAACCACTCCGCGAGGGCGAAGCCGGGCCGGTCGACGGCCTCCTCGGGGATCACCCAGTCGGCGTGGTGGGCGGCCCACGACTCCGCCTGTCGCGGCGTGAACCGGTTGCCCCGCCGCGAGTAGGTGAGCACCTCTCGCATCCGGCGTCCGTCCGCGGTCAGCTTGTGGTGCGGGCGGGCGGGGCGTACGACGTCGTTCACGGGCCCATCCTCCCCGCTCCCCCGGGTCGGACGCACATCAGCGCGTGCGGGTCAGAGGTGCTCGAGCGCCCCGGTCAGCACCGAGCGCAACCGCTGCTCGATGTCGTCGAACTCCGGCTGGCCGATGATGAGGGGCGGGGCGAGCTGGATGACGGGGTCGCCGCGGTCGTCGGCGCGGCAGTAGAGACCGGCCTCCCAGAGCGCGCCGGAGAGGTAGCCGCGCAGGAGCCGCTCCGACTCGGCGTCGTCGAACGTCTCCTTGGTCTCGCGGTCCTTGACCAGCTCGATGCCGTAGAAGTAGCCGTGGCCGCGAACGTCGCCGACGATCGGGATGTCGAGGAGCTTCTCAAGGGTCGCCCGGAACGCCGGGGCGTTCTGCTGGACGTGGTCGATGAGGCCCTCGCGCTCGAAGATGTCGAGGTTGGCCAGCGCCACCGCCGAGGAGACCGGGTGTCCGCCGAAGGTGTAGCCGTGGGCGTAGGCCGTCGTGCCCGACCTGAACGGCTCGAACAGCCGGTCGCTGGCGATCATCGCGCCGATCGGCGAGTAGCCGGAGGTCATGCCCTTGGCGCAGGTGATGATGTCGGGCTGGTAGCCGAACTCGGCCGCGCCGAACATCTCCCCCACGCGCCCGAAGGCACAGATGACCTCGTCGGAGACGAGCAGGACGTCGTACTCGTCGCAGATCTCGCGGACCCGCTCGAAGTAGCCGGGCGGCGGCGGGAAGCAGCCGCCGGCGTTCTGCACCGGCTCGAGGAAGACGGCGGCGACGGTGTCGGGGCCCTCGAACTCGATCGCCTCGGCGATGCGGTCCGCGGCCCACCGGCCGAAGGCCTTCTCGTCGTCGCCGATGAACTCCGGACGGCGGTAGAAGTTGGTGTTGGGGACCTTGTGGGCTCCCGGCACGAGCGGCTCGAACATCTCCTTCAGCGGCGGGATGCCGGTGATGGACAGCGCACCCTGCGGGGTGCCGTGGTAGGCCACGGCGCGGGAGATGACCTTGTGCTTGTTGGGCTTGCCGGTGAGCTTGAAGTACTGCTTGGCCAGCTTCCACGCGGACTCGACGGCCTCGCCGCCGCCGGTGGTGAAGAAGACGCGGTTCAGGTCGCCCGGCGCCATCGCGGCGATGCGGTCGGCGAGCTCGACGGCGCGCGGGTGCGCGAAGGACCAGAGCGGGAAGAAGGCCAGCTCCTTGGCCTGCCTCGCGGCCGCCTCGGCCAGCTCCTCGCGACCGTGGCCGACCTGGACGACGAACAGGCCGGCCAGCCCGTCGATGTACTCGCGGCCGTGGCTGTCCCAGATCCGGTGGCCCTCGCCCTTGACGATCAGCGGCATCTCGCCGCCGTTCTCGTAGGTCGAGTGCCGCGTGAAGTGCAACCAGAGGTGGTCGCGCCCGGCGGCCTGGTAGTCGAAGGACTCGTCGTAGGACGGGTGGAGGCTCATCTCGTTCCCCAGTTGTAGTGCTGCTTGTTGAGCTTGAGGTAGACGAAGGTCTCCGAGGAGACCACGCCCTCGAGCTCGCGGACCTGACGGATGACGTCGAGCAGGTGCGGATCGTCCTCGCACACCACCTCGACGAGGAGGTCGAAGCTGCCGGCGGTGGTGACCACGTAGTCGACCTCCGGCACCTCGGCCAGTCGGTCGCCCACCTTCATCGGGTCGCCCTCGGTGCGGACGCCGATCATGGCCTGGCGGGTGAAGCCGACCTGGGTGGGATCGGTGACCGCGACGACCTGCATCACCTCGGAGTCGAGCAGCTTCTGGACCCTCGCCCGGGCGGCCGCCTCCGAGAGGCCGACCGCCTTGGCGATCGCGGCGTAGGAGATCCGGCCGTCCTCCTGGAGCAGCTCGATGATGCGCTTGGCGGTCGCGTCCAGGCGGACCTGACCGTCACCCATGCTCGTGCCCCCTGCGCTCGCTCATGGCGCCATCGTGGACGGGACACCGGCCGTTCGCAAGTCACCGAGCGTGGAATCCGCATTTCAGGACTGTTAATTCCGCGATTCCCGCACAATCTTCGGCAACAAGTATGGCGATTGCGGGCCGACCCGTCCTAGTCTCCCCTCACCGCACCCGACCGGGAGGACCTCCGTGACCAGCCCACGCACGCTGCGCAACTTCATCGGTGGCACGTACGTCGACGGCAGCGCCGGCGCGACGAGCGACGTCGTCGACCCGACGACCGGCCAGGTGGTCGCCCAGGCGCCCGTCAGCGGGGCGGAGGAGGTGGACGCGGCCTACGAGGCGGCCGACCGGGCCTTCGGCGAGTGGGGACGTACGACGCCCAGCGAGCGCCAGCAGGCGCTGCTGAAGATCGCCGACGCGATCGAGGCCAACGCCGAGGAGCTGATCTCCCTCGAGTCGGCCAACACCGGCAAGATCAAGGCGCTCACCGCGAGCGAGGAGATCCCGCCGATGGTGGACCAGCTCCGGTTCTTCGCCGGGGCGGCTCGCGTGCTGGAGGGCAAGGCGGCGGGCGAGTACCTGGCGGGCCACACGTCGTGGATCCGCCGCGAGCCGATCGGCGTCGTCGGCCAGGTGACGCCGTGGAACTACCCGCTGCTGATGGCGGTGTGGAAGATCGGCCCGGCCCTCGCCGCCGGCAACACCGTCGTCCTCAAGCCCAGCGACACCACCCCCGAGAGCACGCTGCGGCTTGCCGAGCTCGCCTCGGAGTTCCTCCCGGCCGGGACCCTCAACGTCGTCACCGGCGACCGCGAGACCGGCCGCCTCCTCGTCGAGCACCCGACGCCCGGGCTCGTCGCGATCACCGGCTCGGTCCGCGCCGGCGCCGAGGTCGCGGCCAGTGCCGCCCCGCAGGTCAAGCGGGTGCACCTCGAGCTGGGCGGCAAGGCGCCGGTCGTGGTCTTCGACGACGCAGACATCGAGGCCGCGGTCGAGGGCATCGCGATCGCCGGCTACTTCAACGCCGGCCAGGACTGCACGGCCGCCACCCGCGTCCTGGTCGCCCCCGGCATCCACGACGACTTCGTGGCCGCGCTCGCGGACTACGCGAGGGGCTCGGCGCCGGTGGGCCTGCCCGACGACGAGGACGCCCTCTTCGGCCCCGTCAACAACGCCACGCAGCTGGCCCGGGTGAGCCGGTTCATCGAGGACCTGCCGTCCCACGCGACCGTGTCAGCGGGCGGCAACCGTCGTACGGACCTCGGCGACGGCTACTTCCTCGAGCCCACCGTCCTGTCCGGCCTGCGTCAGGACGACGAGGCGATCCAGAACGAGATCTTCGGCCCCGTCATCACGGTCCAGCGCTTCACCGAGGAGGAGGAGGCGCTCCGCTGGGCCAACGGCGTCGACTACGGCCTCGCGTCGTCGGTGTGGACCAAGGACTTCGGCCGGGCGATGCGGATGTCGAAGGCGCTCGACTTCGGCTGCGTGTGGATCAACACGCACATCCCGCTCGTCGCGGAGATGCCGCACGGCGGCTACAAGAAGTCCGGCTACGGCAAGGACCTCTCGATGTACGGCTTCGAGGACTACACGCGCATCAAGCACGTCATGGCCAACATCGAGGGTTGAACGGCTAGCGCAGGATGACCAGTACCACCACACCAGCACGGCTCGGGGGCGAACCGGAGGAGATGCACCGATGACACCCTTCCCGCGCCGGGGACGGCGCCCCCTGTCCCCGCCGGCCGCGGCGCTGACCGCGGCTGCCTCAGGCGGGCTCAGTCGCCGAGCGCTGCTCGGCACCGGTGTCGCGGCGGGCGCCGGTCTGGCGCTCACCGGGTGCGCCCCGCCCGAGCCACCGGCGGCCGGAGGCATCGCCGCCCTCGACCTGCCCACCGACGTCTCCGACAAGGAGAAGATCCTCAAGTGGGCCAACTGGACGGCGTACCTCGACATGAACGGCAAGGAGACGAGCTCGCCGACGCTCGAGGCCTTCATGGAGCAGACCGGCATCGAGGTCGACTACTTCGAGGAGATCGACGACAACGACTCCTACTACGCCAAGGTCGGGCCCCAGCTGCGCGCCGGCCAGAGCATCGACCGTGACATCTTCACCTTCACCGACTGGATGGCGGCGCGCGTGATCCGCGACCAGCTCTGTCAGCCGCTGGAGCTGATCCAGATGCCCAACGTGGTCAACAACCTCCTCCAGCCCCTCAAGGACGTGTCCTTCGATCCCGGCCGGCTCCACTCGATCACCTGGCAGAGCGGCTTCGCGGGCATCGGCTACAACAAGGAGAAGGTCGGTCGCGAGCTCAAGTCGCTCGACGACCTGTGGACCGACGACCTCAAGGGCCGCATCGTGGTGCTCTCCGAGTATCGCGACACCGCCGGGCTGGTCATGCAGTCGCAGGGCGTCGACATCAGCAGCGACTGGGGCCAGGCGGAGTTCGAGGCCGCCCTCGACTTCATCGAGCAGAAGATCGACGAGGGCTACATCCGCAAGGTGAAGGGCAACTCCTACATGGAGGACCTCACCAGCGGCAACGCGGTCGCCGGCATCACGTGGAGCGGCGACATCTTCGTCCTCGCCGCCGACACCGAGGACCCCAACTGGACCTTCACCATCCCCGAGTCCGGCGGAACCCTGTGGTCGGACAACCTGATGGTCCCGATCACCTCCACCCACCGCAGCAACGCCCAGAAGCTGATGGACTACTACTACGACCCGGCTGTGGCGGCCCAGGTCGCCGCGTGGGTCAACTACGTCTGTCCCGTCGACGGCGCCCAGGCGGAGATGGAGAAGGTCGATCCCGACCTGGCCGAGAGCCCGTTCATCTTCCCGACCGCGGACTACATCGAGGAGCACAACATCCAGTCCTTCCGGGTGCTCGACGCGGACGAGGACATCCTGTACGCCGACCTCTGGTCCACGAAGGTGATGGGGAACTGACATGGCTGGATTCCGCGAGGCGCGCGGCGACCTCCGGCTCGAGGGCGTCACCAAGTCCTTCGGCGACTTCACCGCGGTCGACGACATCGACCTGCACGTCCCCCGGGGCTCCTTCTTCGCCCTGCTCGGCCCGTCGGGCTGCGGCAAGACCACCACCCTGCGGATGATCGCCGGGCTGGAGCAGCCCACTGCGGGGCGGGTGACGATCGGTGACACCGACCTCACCGGCTCGCGGCCCTACGAGCGGCCGGTCAACACGGTGTTCCAGTCCTACGCGCTGTTCCCGCACCTGACGATCCGCGACAACGTGGCCTTCGGTCCCAAGCGGCGCAAGGCGGCCGACGCCGCCGAGCGCGCCGACGACGCGATGGAGCTGGTGCAGATGAGCCAGTTCGCCGATCGCAAGCCGGCGCAGCTCTCGGGCGGCCAGCAGCAGCGCGTCGCCCTGGCCCGGGCGTTGGTCAACCACCCCGAGGTGCTGCTCCTCGACGAGCCCCTCGGCGCGCTCGACCTCAAGTTGCGCCGCGAGATGCAGGTCGAGCTCAAGCGCATCCAGAGCGAGGTCGGGCTCACGTTCATCCACGTCACCCACGACCAGGAGGAGGCCATGACCATGGCCGACACCGTCGCGGTGATGCACAAGGGACAGATCGAGCAGCTCGGCGCACCGGAGGAGCTCTACGACCTGCCGCGCACGCGGTTCGTCGCCAACTTCCTCGGCCAGGCCAACACCGGCGCCGGCAGCATCAAGGACGTCGACGGCGACCACCTCGTGTGCGACGTGCTCGGCACCCCGGTGAAGATCCTCAAGACCCGCTCGCAGGTGCACGAGGGTGAGGTGCTGTTCGGCGTACGTCCCGAGAAGGTGACGGTCTCGCGCACCCGGCCCGAGGGCGCCGGCAACGACGTCAAGGGCGTGGTGCGCGACGTGTCCTTCCTCGGCGTCGCCACCAGCTACCTCGTCGACATGCCGAGCGGCACCACGTGGAGCTGCTACGAGCAGAACCTCGACGTCGAGCCGCTCGACCTGCGACCCGGTGACGAGGTCTGGCTGACCTGGAACCCCGGGCACGCGTTCGGTGTGCCCGCGGAGGCCCCCGCATGAACACCCCAAGCCGTTCTGCGGCTCCCCCGCTGCGCTCCTCCGACGCACAACGCCCCGGGGACCCCGCATGAGCGCGCTCGCCCAGGTGACCGGCGACCCGGACCTGGATCCCGCGCCCGCACCCGCGGCACCCGTGGCCAAGCAGCGGTCCTGGACGGCCTACCTGCTGATGCTGCCGGGCGTGCTGTGGCTCGGCGTCTTCTTCCTCCTGCCGCTGGTGCAGCTCGCGTCGGTGAGCCTGCAGAGCCGCTACCCCGGCTTCCCGGGCTACTACTACCGCGACCTCAACTTCTCCAACTACGCCAGCGCCCTCACCGACTACGCCCCGCACTTCGCCCGGTCGTTCCTCTACGCCGGCCTGGCCACCTTGCTGGCGTTCGCGGTGGCCTACCCGCTGGCGTACGCCATGGCGTTCAAGGCCGGGAGGTGGCGCAACCTGATGATGATCTGCGTCATCGCGCCGTTCTTCACCTCCTTCATCCTGCGCACGTTCGCGTGGTCGCAGATCCTCGCCGACGAGGGGTGGGTGGCGAGCGTCCTCAACTTCCTGCACGTGCTCCCCAACGGGCACATCATCAACACCCCCATCGCGGTGGTCGCGGGCCTCACCTACAACTTCCTGCCGTTCATGGTGCTGCCCATCTACGCCTCGCTCGAACGCGCCGACCCGCGCGTCATCGAGGCCGGCGGCGACCTCTACGCCAACGGGTTCACGACCTTCCGGACCGTCACGCTCCCGATCTCGATGCCGGGGGTCCTGGCCGGGACGCTTCTCACCTTCATCCCGGCAGCGGGCGACTTCGTCAACATGGAGCTCCTCGGCCCCCAGCGCGGCAAGATGATCGGCAACGTCATCAACGACCAGTTCCTCGCCGTCCCGGGCGGCTACCCGGTGGCGGCGGCGCTGTCCTTCACCCTGATGGCCGCGATCCTCGTCCTGGTCTTCCTCTACGTCCGCCGCTTCGGCACCGAGGAGCTGGTGTGAGATGACCACGACGACGCGTCCGACCCCACCAGCGACCCCGCCTGCGCCCACGAGCTCGCCCACGGCCTACCGGCCGTCCGCCGGCAAGCGCGCCCAGGTCTGGCTGGCCAACCACTTCGCGATGATCAGCGCGATCCTGGTGCTCCTCTACCTCTTCCTCCCGGTCGCCTACACGTTCGCCTTCTCGTTCAACGACCACGGCAAGACCAACATCGTGTGGCAGGGCTTCACGTGGGAGCACTGGCAGGACCCCTGCGGCGTGCAGGGCGTGTGCGAGTCGCTGGTCACCTCGCTGGAGGTCGGCGTGATCTCCACGGTCGTGGCCACGGTCCTCGGCACGCTGATGGCGCTGGCGATGGTCCGCTACCGGTTCCGGGGCAAGGCGGCCAGCAACGTGCTGATCTTCGTGCCGATGGCCACGCCGGAGATCGTCATGGGCGCCGCGCTGCTGACGATCTTCGTGCAGGGCTTCGCCAACATCGGGATCAACCTCGGCTTCGGCACCATCGTCTTCTCGCACATCATGTTCTGCGTGAGCTTCGTGGTCGTCACGGTCAGGGCTCGCATCCAGTCCCTCGACCCACGGATCGAGGAGGCCGCCCAGGACCTCTACGCGAGCCCGATGCAGACCTTCTGGAAGGTGACCTTCCCGCTGATCCTGCCCGGCATCGCCGGCGCGGCGATGCTCGCCTTCTCGCTGTCCTTCGACGACTTCATCATCACCAACTTCGTCTCCGGCAACGAGTCGACGTTCCCCAAGTTCGTCTACGTCGCCTCGCGGCGCGGCATCCCCGCCGAGGCCAACGTCATCGGCTTCTCGATGTTCGTGATCGCCGTCCTGCTCGTCGTGGGCGCGCAGGTCGTGAGCTCGCTGCGGGCCTCGAAGTACAAGACCTGACCCCCTTCCCCTCCCGCTAGGAGAGATCGAGTGCCTGGACCCATGCGCGTGCTGATGGTCGGCGCCGGTGGCGTCGGTGACGCCGCGGCCCGGATCGCGGTGGAGCGCGACTTCTTCGAGGCCTGGGTGGTGGCCGACTACGACGTCGAGCGGGCCGAGCGCACCGTCGAGGCGGCGCGCGGGCGGCGTACGGGGGAGGAGCGCTTCAGCGCCGCGCAGGTCGACGCCTCCGACGCCGACGCGGTGACCGCACTCGCACGCGAGGTCCGGGCCACCCACGTCTTCAACGCCGTGGACCCGCGCTTCGTGATGCCCATCTTCACCGGTGCGCTCGCCGCGGGCGCCGACTACCTCGACATGGCGATGAGCCTGTCCGCACGCCACCCCGACGCCCCCTACGAGAAGGTCGGCGTCAAGCTGGGCGACGAGCAGTTCGTCCGGGCCGCGGAGTGGGAGGCGGCGGGACGGCTCGCCCTCCTCGGCATCGGCGTGGAGCCGGGCCTGTCCGACGTGTTCGCCCGCTACGCCGCCGACGAGCTCTTCGACCACATCGACGAGCTCGGCACCCGCGACGGCGCCAACCTCGTCATCCGCGACGACGACGGCAACGAGGTGTTCGCCCCTGGCTTCTCGATGTGGACCATCATCGAGGAGTGCCTCAACCCGCCCGTGGTGTGGGAGCGGGAGCGGGGCGGTGGCGACCTGGAGGCCGGCTTCTTCACCCTGCCGCCCTTCTCCGAGCCCGAGGTGTTCGACTTCCCCGAGGGCATCGGGCCCGTCGAGTGCGTGCACGTCGAGCACGAGGAGGTGCTCCTCATGCCTCGCTGGGTCGAGGCCGACCGGGTCACCTTCAAGTACGGCCTGGGCGAGGAGATGATCGGCATCCTCCGCACCCTGCACACGCTCGGCCTCGACTCGACCGAGCCGGTGTCGGTCAAGGGCGTGCAGGTCTCGCCCCGCGACGTCGTCGCCGCGTGCCTGCCGGACCCCGCCACGATCGGCCCGCGGATGGAGGGCAAGACCTGCGCCGGGCTCTTCGTCACCGGCACCGGCAAGGACGGCGCGCCACGGTCGACGTACCTCTACCACGTGGTCGACAACGCCGACTCGATGCGCGACTACGGCGCCCAGTGCGTGGTCTGGCAGACCGCGATCAATCCCGTCGTCGCGCTGGAACTCCTGGCCGACGGCACCTGGTCGGGCAGCGGCGTGCTCGGGCCAGAGGCCCTGCCGCCGAAGCCCTTCCTCGACCTGCTCGCTGCACCCAAGCCCGAGGGATACGGATCCCCCTGGGGAATGGAGGACAGAACACCCCACGACGTTCTTCTCCCCCGCTCCGCTCCTCCGAACAACGCCGCAGGGACCCCGAAAAGAGGCTGAACATGACCCTGTCCCAGGAACGCATCCTGGCCACCGACATCCCCGGGCCTCGCTCGCAGGCGCTCCAGGCCCGCAAGGTCGCAGCCGTCTCCGCCGGCATCGGCACCACGCTGCCGATCTACGTCGAGCAGGCCGGCGGCGGCATCCTGCGCGACGTCGACGGCAACCAGCTGATCGACTTCGGCTCGGGCATCGCCGTCACTACGGTCGGCAACGCCGCCCCGCGCGTGGTCGAGGCGGTGCAGCGACAGGTCGCCGACTTCACCCACACGTGCTTCATGGTCACGCCCTACGAGGAGTACGTCGCGGTCTGCGAGAAGCTGGCCGAGCTGACCCCGGGCGACCACGAGAAGCGGTCGGCGCTCTTCAACTCCGGGGCGGAGGCGGTGGAGAACGCCGTCAAGGTCGCGCGCCACCACACCGGCCGCGACGCGATCGTGGTCTTCGACCACGCCTACCACGGCCGGACGAACCTCACGATGGCGCTGACGGCCAAGACGATGCCCTACAAGCACCGCTTCGGCCCGTTCGCCGGCGAGGTCTACCGGGCACCGATGGCCTACCCCTACCGCTGGCCGGGTGGCGCGGAGGCGTGCGCGGAGGAGGCCTTCGACGCGTTCGTCGCGACCGTGCACACCCAGGTGGGCGAGGACAGCTGCGCCGCGGTGCTCATCGAGCCGATCCAGGGCGAGGGCGGGTTCATCGTGCCGCCGCCGGGGTGGCTCGCGCGGGTGGCGGACTGGTGCCGCGAGCAGGGCATCCTGCTGATCGCCGACGAGATCCAGACCGGCTTCGCGCGCACCGGCGACTGGTTCGCCTGCGACCACGAGGGGGTCGTCCCGGACCTGGTGACCACCGCCAAGGGCATGGCCGGCGGCCTGCCCCTGGCAGCCGTCACGGGTCGCGCGGACGTGATGGACTCCGTCCACGTCGGCGGCCTCGGCGGCACCTACGGCGGCAACCCCGTCGCCTGCGCCGCTGCGCTCGCCGCGATCGAGACCATGGAGGCCGAGGACCTGCCCGCCCGCGCACGGGAGATCGAGGCCGCCTTCCTGCCGCGGCTCCGCGCCCTCGCCGAGCGCCACCCCGACCGGGTGGGCGACGTCCGCGGACGCGGCGCCATGCTGGCGGTCGAGCTCGTCAGCGACGGCCCGGGACGTACGCCGGACGCCGCCCTCGCGGGTGCCGTGCACCGCGCCTGCTCGGCGCAGGGGCTGGTGACGCTGACGTGCGGCACCTTCGGCAACGTGTTCCGGTTCCTGCCGCCGCTCGCGATCGGCGACGACCTGATGAGCGAGGGGCTCGACATCTTCGAGGCGGCCTTCGACGCGGCCGCCGGCTCGTCCGCCGGTGGCAAGGTGGAGTGATGGCGACCGAGAGCGTGATCGACAACCTGCCCAAGCAGCTCCTCGTCGGAGGGACCTGGGTCGACGCCACCGGAGGCGCGACCTTCCAGGTGTCCAACCCGGCGAACGACCAGGTGCTGACCAGCATCGCGGACGCGACGCCGCAGGACGGTGAGCGCGCCCTCGCGGCTGCCGCCGACGCCCAGCGCGAGTGGCGTACGACCGAGCCGCGCAAGCGGGGCGAGATCCTGCGGAGCGCCTTCGAGCTGCTCACCGAGAGGGCCGACGACTTCGCCCGGCTGATGACGCTGGAGATGGGCAAGACGCTGGCGGAGGCGAAGGGCGAGGTGGCCTACGGGGCCGAGTTCTTCCGCTGGTTCTCCGAGGAGGCCGTCCGCATCCACGGCCGCTACTCCACCGCACCGGCCGGCAACACCCGGCTCATCACCATGAAGGGCCCCGTCGGCCCGACGCTGATGATCACGCCCTGGAACTTCCCGCTCGCGATGGGGACCCGCAAGATCGGTCCGGCGATCGCCGCCGGCTGCACGATGGTGGTCAAGCCGGCCCACGAGACGCCGCTCACGATGCTCGCCCTGGCCGCCCTGCTCGAGGAGGTCGGCCTGCCGGCCGGCGTGCTCAACGTCGTCACCACGACCGACTCCGGGGGCGTCTGCGAGCCGATCATCAAGGACCCGCGCCTGCGCAAGCTCACCTTCACCGGGTCCACGGTGGTCGGCAAGAAGCTGGTGGCCCAGGCCTCCGACCAGCTGCTCCGGGTGTCGATGGAGCTCGGCGGCAACGCCCCGTTCGTGGTGTTCGAGGACGCCGACCTCGACGCCGCCGTCGACGGCGCGATGCTGGCCAAGATGCGCAACATCGGCGAGGCGTGCACCTCGGCCAACCGGTTCCTGGTGCACGAGTCGGTCGCCGAGGAGTTCTCCCGCCGGTTCGCCGAGCGCATGGGAGCCCTGACGGTCGGGGACGGCACGGAGGACGGGGTGGACGTGGGTCCGCTCATCACCGAGAAGGCCCGCGCCGGCGTCCACGAGCTCGTCGAGGACGCCGTCTCCGGCGGTGCGCGGACGCTCGTCGGCGGCGCGGTCCCCTACGGTGCCGGGCACTTCTACCCGCCCACGGTCCTGGTCGACGTACCCGCCTCGGCACGGGTGTTCCGCGAGGAGATCTTCGGCCCCGTCGCGCCGGTCTCCACCTTCGGCGACGAGGACGAGGCGGTCCGGCGGGCGAACGACACCGAGTACGGCCTGGTGGCCTACGTCTTCACCCGCGACCACGCCCGTGTGCTCCGCGTCAGCGAGGCGCTGGACTTCGGCATGGTCGGGATCAACACCGGCATCGTGTCCAACCCCGCCGCCCCCTTCGGTGGCGTGAAGCACTCGGGCTTCGGCCGCGAGGGCGGTTTCGAGGGCATCGAGGAGTACCTCGAGACCAAGTACGTCGGCAGCGCCCTGTGAGGTGTCCGTGACGACGGTCGACCGGTCCCGGCTGGCCGCCCTGCACGCGGAGGAGGAGCAGCGCTTCGTCGACCTGCACCCCACCTCGGCGCGGCTGGCGCAGGAGGCGGGCGAGCACCTCCTGGCGGGCGTACCGATGCCGTGGATGACCCGCTGGCCGGGCTCCTTCCCGCTGTTCGTCGAGTCGGCGGCGGGAGGCCGCTTCACCGACGTCGACGGCATCGACCACGTCGACCTGTGCCTCGGCGACACCGGCTCGATGACGGGCCACTGCCTGCCGGCGGTGGCCGAGGCGGTGCGTGAACGCACCGAGCGCGGCATCACCACGATGCTGCCCTCCACGGACGCCGCATGGGTCGCCGGCGAGCTCAGCCGCCGCTTCGGACTGCCCCGGTGGCAGATGGCGATGACGGCCACCGACGCCAACCGCTTCGTGCTCCGCTTCGCGCGCCACCTCACCGGCCGCCCGCGGATCGCGGTGATGGACTGGTGCTACCACGGCACGGTCGACGAGACGCTCGGCGTCCTCGAGCACGGCCGTGCGGGCGACCGGGTCGTCGCGCGGCCCGGCGCGCTCGGACCGCAGGTCGACGTCGCCACCACCACCGCGGTCGTGCCGTTCAACTACCTCGACGCCCTCGACGCGCGGCTCGCGGAGGGCGACGTCGCGTGCCTGCTGATGGAGCCGGCGCTCACCAACATCGGCATCGTGCTGCCCGACGAGGGCTACCTCGCCGGCGTCCGGGAGGTGACCCGGCGCCACGGCGTGCTGCTCGTCAACGACGAGACGCACACGATCTGCGCCGGACCGGGCGGCGCGACGGCGGCCTGGGACCTCGACCCCGACCTCGTGGTCATCGGCAAGCCCATCGGAGGTGGCATCCCGGTCGCGGCCTACGGCATGACCGAGGAGGTCGCCTCGCGGCTCGAGGGTCCGATGCTCGGGCACGACATCGACGTCGCCGGCGTCGGCGGCACCCTGTCGGGGTCGGCGCTCGCCATGGCCGCCGTGCGGGCCACCCTCTCCACCGCCCTCCGGCAGGAGGACTTCGACGTCTCGATCCCGCTGGCCGAGCAGTTCACCGACGGCATCCGGGACGTCATCGCCCAGCACGACCTGCCGTGGCACGTCCAACGGCTCGGTTGCCGGGCCGAGTACTGGTTCTGCCCGCCGCCGCGCACCGGCGCGGAGGCCGCGGCCGCCGTCGACGAGGAGCTCGACGCGTTCTTCCACCTCTGGACCGTCAACCGCGGCGTGCTGCTGGCGCCGTTCCACAACATGTCGCTCTTCTCGCCGTTCCACGACAGGTCGGACGTCGATGCGCACACGTCGGCGTTCCGCGGCGCCGTGGAGGCGCTGCTCGGATGACCGGGCGCACGACCGGGCCGCGACGTGTCCCCGGCGACGTGCTGGTGCACCTGCGCCGCACGCGCGACCACCTCGATCGGCACTTCGCCGAGCCGTTCGACCTCGACCACCTCGCGCAGCTCGCCGGGATGAGCCGCTACCACTTCATCCGGTCCTTCGCGATGACCTACGGCCGGACGCCGGCGGCGTACCTCGCCGAGCGCCGCGTCGAACGGGCCCAGGACCTGCTGCGTGCGGCCAACCTGACCGTGACCGAGGTGTGCCACGCCGTCGGTTACAGCAGCCTCGGCTCGTTCAGCTCCCGCTTCCGCGAGATCGTCGGTGAGAGCCCCAGCGACTTCCAGCGGCGCTACGCCGCGGCCGGGAACCCGCGCATCCCCGGGTGCTACGTCTTCATGGCCGGGCTCGTCGAGAGGCGCGGTGCGGACACGACCGCAACGCAGGAGAAGCAGGACGGCGCCGGTCCTTCCTAGGCTCGTCGCATGATCACCAACATCTCCCTCCTGTCCGTCTGGGTGAAGGACATCGACGAGTCCCTCGCCTTCTACACCGACGTCCTCGGCTTCGAGGTCGGCGACGACCTGCAGCTCGGACCCGACTTCCGCTGGTGCACCGTCTTCCACTCGAAGCAGCCCGAGGTCCACCTCCACCTGACCACTCCCAGCGGCCCCCTCCCCGACTACCTCATCGAGGCGATGAAGCGCGCTCAGGACGAGGGCGGCCTGCCCGGCATCGGGATGAACGTCGACGACTGCCACGCGACCTACCGGGACCTCAAGGCCAAGGGCGTGGAGTTCCTGCAGGAGCCGGAGGATCGGCCCTACGGCGTCGAGGCCCTGATGCGCGACAACTCCGGCAACTGGATGGTGCTGGTCGAGAAGCGGGACTACGTCCCCGAGGACTTCGACGGGGTCGACATGGGCTGACGCCCGGAGCGCGCCCGGCGTACCGTGGACGGATGAGGAGCTGGCTCATCACCGTCGGCGCGCTGCTGCTGGCCCTGGTGCTGCTCCGACTGGCCTGCGCCGCCCTCCGGGGCGACCTCGCCGAGTGGCGCAGCGCCCGAGCCGCTGCACGGCGCGCGCGGCGCGCGCGGCGGCACGGGGCCGACGTGGTCCCGCTCCACCGACCGGTCGAGCGGGTGGGCGCAGACCTGCGCCGGCTCCACTCGACCTTCCACCGCGGCGGGATGCGCTTCGCGAAGTACGAGGGCTGCCGGCTGGCCTACGACCGGGTCCTCGGCGAGGCCGCCGACATGACGAGGTGCCCTCACCTGCTGGCGGTCCTCCCGCCCGGCGAGGAGCTCGACCACGAGCGCGAGCGGGTCGAGTGGCTGCTCGTCCAGCACGGCCTGCTCCCGCCGCCGTACGCCGCCTGACGGGCGCTCCCGGCACCGCGGGGTCGGGTCACGGCTCCGGCGTGCTCCCGAGCACCCCGGCTGCCCGCGCCGCCTCGGCGTAGGCCCGGGCCAGCGTGGCGATGGTCTCGTGGGCGTTGAGCCCCGACGGGTTGGGCACCACGAACACGCGCGAGGCGCCCCAGCGTCCGGGCTGCTCGCCGACCGTGGCCCGGGGCTCGCCGAACGCCGTGCGGTAGGCGGTGACGCCGGCAACCGCCACGACGCCCGGGCGGCGATCGGCCACGAGTGCGCGGAGCCGCTCCCCGCCCTCCCGCAGCTCGGTTGCCGTGAGCTCGTCGGCCCGTGCCGTCGCGCGCGCCACCACGTTGGTGATGCCGATCCCCTGCCGCCGGAGCACGTCGCGGTCCTCGTCGCTCATGCCCGCTGCCGGGTCGATCGCGGACGTGAGGATCCCGGCGCGCAACAACGCGGGGTAGAACCGGTTGCCGGGGCGGGCGAAGTGGGACTGCGTGGCGGCGGTCCACAGGCCCGGGTTGATGCCGACGAAGAGCAGCCGCAACGGCTGGCCGGCGGCCGGGAGGAGGTCGGGGACCTCCACGTCCCGGAAGGACTCGAGCTCGGCCCTGGTGAACCCCATGGCTCCCATCCTGCCGGGCAGGTCCGACCCCGACGCACGAGACCCCGCCTCCCTTGCGGGAGACGGGGTCTCGGATGTTGCGGTGCCGGTCAGTGACCGGCGGCGATCACTTGGTGATCTTGACGACGCGGCCGGCGCCGACCGTGCGGCCACCCTCGCGGATGGCAAAGCGCAGGCCCTCGTCCATCGCGATGGGCTGGATGAGCTCCACCGACATCTCGGTGTTGTCACCCGGCATGACCATCTCGGTGCCCTCGGGCAGGGTCACAACACCGGTCACGTCAGTCGTACGGAAGTAGAACTGGGGACGGTAGTTGTTGAAGAACGGCGTGTGACGGCCGCCCTCGTCCTTGCTGAGGATGTAGACCGAGGCCTCGAAGTTCGTGTGAGGCGTCGTGGTGCCCGGCTTGATGACGACCATGCCGCGCTCGATGTCCTCGCGCTTGGTGCCACGGAGGAGCAGACCGACGTTCTCGCCCGCCTGGCCCTCGTCGAGGAGCTTGCGGAACATCTCGACACCGGTGACGGTCGACTTCTGGGCGGTCTCGCGGATGCCGATGATCTCGACCTCCTCGTTGACCTTGACGATGCCGCGCTCGATGCGACCGGTGATGACGGTGCCACGACCGGTGATCGTGAAGACGTCCTCGACGGGCATCAGGAAGGGCTTGTCGGTCTCGCGCTCGGGCGTCGGGATGGACTCGTCCACCGCCGTCATGAGCTCGACGATCGACTCGCCCCACTTCTCGTCACCCTGCAGGGCCGGGAAGGCAGCAACGCGAACCACGGGGATGTCGTCGCCCGGGAACTCGTACTCGGAGAGGAGCTCGCGCACCTCCATCTCGACGAGCTCGATGAGCTCCTCGTCGTCGACCATGTCGCACTTGTTGAGCGCCACGACCAGGGCCGGCACGCCGACCTGGCGGGCGAGCAGCACGTGCTCACGCGTCTGCGGCATCGGGCCGTCGGTGGCGGCGACCACGAGGATCGCGCCGTCCATCTGGGCCGCGCCGGTGATCATGTTCTTGATGTAGTCGGCGTGACCGGGGCAGTCGACGTGCGCGTAGTGGCGCGCCTCGGTCTGGTACTCGACGTGCGCGATCGAGATCGTGATGCCGCGCTGGCGCTCCTCGGGAGCCTTGTCGATCTGGTCGAACGCCGAAGCCTCGTTGAGGTTCGGGTACTTGTCGTGCAGCACCTTGGTGATCGCCGCGGTCAGCGTCGTCTTGCCGTGGTCGATGTGACCGATGGTGCCGATGTTGACGTGCGGCTTGGTCCGCTCGAACTTCGCCTTAGCCACTGGGGCTCCTCCTGATTGTTGTTACTTGACTCGTGGGTGTGGGGTGGTGCTGGTGCCGAGGATCCGGGCGAGATTACTCGCCGCGGACCTTCTTGATGATCTCGTCGGCGATGTTCGTGGGAACCTCGGCGTACGAGTCGAACTCCATCGAGTACGACGCCTGACCGGAGGTCTTGGACCTCAGGTCGCCAACGTACCCGAACATCTCGGACAGGGGCACAAGGGCGTTGACGACCATGTCGCCGTGACGCTCCTCCTGAGCCTGGATCTGGCCACGACGCGAGTTGATGTCGCCGATCACGGTGCCCAGGAACGTGTCGGGCGTGGTGACCTCTACGGCGAACATCGGCTCGAGCAGGACCGGCTTGGCCTTGCGTGCGGCCTCCTTGAAGGCCTGGTTGCCGGCGATCTTGAACGCGAGCTCGGACGAGTCGACGTCGTGGTAGGCGCCGTCCTCGAGGGAGAACTTCACGTCCACCATGGGGTAGCCGGCGAGCACGCCGAACTCCATGGCCTCCTGGCCACCCTGGTCGACCGAGGGGATGTACTCCTTCGGCACGCGACCACCGGACACGTTGTTGACAAACTCGTAGCCCGCGCCGGTGCCGGTCTCCGGGTCGATGTTCGGACCGAGGTTGACGACAACCTTGGCGAACTGACCCGAACCACCGGTCTGCTTCTTGTGGGTGTAGGAGTGCTTCTCGACCGTGTTGCGGACGGTCTCGCGGTAGGCCACCTGCGGCTTGCCGACGGTCGCCTCGACGCGGAACTCGCGCTTCATGCGGTCGACCAGGATCTCGAGGTGCAGCTCGCCCATGCCGGCGATGATCGTCTGGCCGGTCTCTTCGTCGGCCTTGACCGTGAAGGTCGGGTCCTCGTCGGAGAGGCGCTGGATCGCGGTGCCCAGCTTCTCCTGGTCGCTCTTCGTCTTGGGCTCGATCGCGACCTCGATCACCGGGGCCGGGAACGTCATCGACTCGAGCACGACCTGGTTGTTCGGGTCGCTGAGCGTGTGACCGGTCTTGGTGTCCTTCAGACCCATCACGGCCACGATCTGGCCGGCGCCGACCGACGCGATCTCCTCACGCTTGTTGGCGTGCATCTGGTAGACCTTGCCGATCCGCTCCTTGCGGCCGTTGACCGAGTTGACCACGGTGGAGCCGGCCTCGAGCTTGCCGGAGTAGACGCGGACGTAGATCAGCTTGCCCAGGTGCGGGTCGGAGGCGATCTTGTAGGCGAGGCCGGAGAACGGCTCGCTGTCGGACGGCTGGCGAACGATGACCTCGTTCTCGTCCTTGACCGAGTGGCCCTGGATGCCGTCGATGTCGAGCGGCGACGGCAGGAACTTGACGACCGCGTCGAGCAGGGGCTGGACGCCCTTGTTCTTGAACGCGGTGCCGCACAGGACCGGGTTCAGCTTGTCGGCGAGGGTGGCGCGACGGATCGCGGCCTCGAGCTCGGCGACGGTGAAGTTCTCGTCACCCTCCTCGAGGTACTTCTCCATGATGTCGTCGTCGGCCTCGGCGAGCGTCTCGATGAACTTCTCGCGGTACTCCGCGGCCTGCTCGGCGAGCTCGGCCGGGATCTCCTCGACCTCGTAGTCCTCGCCCATGGTGGTCTCGCCGCGCCAGGTGAGGGCACGCATGCCGACCAGGTCGACGACACCGAGGAAGTCGGACTCGGCACCGATGGGGAGCTGGAGCACCAGCGGGGTGGAGTTGAGGCGCTCGACCATCATGTCGACGCAGCGGAAGAAGTCCGCTCCGGTGCGGTCGAGCTTGTTGACGAAGCACATGCGGGGGACGGAGTACTTGTTGGCCTGGCGCCACACCGTCATGGTCTGCGGCTCGACACCGGCGACACCGTCGAACACCGCCACGGCGCCGTCGAGGACGCGCAGCGAGCGCTCGACCTCGGCGGTGAAGTCCACGTGGCCGGGCGTGTCGATGATGTTGATCTGGTGGTCCTTCCACCAGCAGGTCGTCGCGGCGGACGTGATGGTGATGCCGCGCTCCTGCTCCTGCTCCATCCAGTCCATCGTGGCGCCACCCTCGTGGACCTCACCGATCTTGTAGGTGATGCCGGTGTAGAAGAGGATGCGCTCGGTGGTGGTGGTCTTGCCGGCGTCGATGTGCGCCATGATGCCGATGTTGCGGACCTTGTTGAGGTCGGTGGTGATGTCGACAGCCACTGTTGTGTCTCAGTCCCTCGGAAGTTGGTGGGAGCTCGTGGGGTGAGGGGCCGTACGACGCGCGGTGCGGGTCGTACGGCCCCTCGCCGTCACCAGCGGTAGTGAGCGAAGGCCTTGTTGGACTCGGCCATCTTGTGGGTGTCCTCGCGCTTCTTCACAGCGGCACCGAGGCCGTTGCTCGCGTCGAGGATCTCGTTCATCAGGCGCTCGGACATGGTCTTCTCGCGGCGGTCGGCGGCGTAGCCCACGAGCCAGCGCAGGGCCAGCGTCGTGGAGCGGTTGGCCTTGACCTCGATCGGGACCTGGTAGGTCGCGCCGCCGACGCGGCGGGACTTGACCTCGATGGCCGGCTTGACGTTGTCCATCGCGCGCTTGAGCGTGACGACGGGGTCGGTGCCGGTCTTCTCGCGGCAGCCCTCGAGAGCGGTGTAGACGATGCGCTGCGCCACAGCCTTCTTGCCGTCCTGCAGGACCTTGCTCACGAGCTGGGTGACCAGCTGGGAGCCGTAGACCGGGTCGACGACGAGGGGGCGCTTGGGAGCGGGACCCTTGCGAGGCATTACTTCTCCTTCTTCGCGCCGTAGCGGCTGCGGGCCTGCTTGCGGTTCTTGACACCCTGGGTGTCGAGCGAGCCGCGGATGATCTTGTAGCGGACACCGGGAAGGTCCTTCACACGGCCGCCGCGCACGAGCACGATCGAGTGCTCCTGCAGGTTGTGACCGACACCCGGGATGTAGGCGGTGACCTCGACGCCACTGCTCAGGCGCACGCGGGCGACCTTGCGGAGGGCGGAGTTCGGCTTCTTCGGGGTGGTCGTGTAGACGCGGGTGCAGACGCCTCGGCGCTGCGGGGATCCCTTCAGGGCAGGCGTCTTGTTCTTCGACACCTTGTCCTGGCGGCCCTTGCGGACCAGCTGGTTGATGGTGGGCACCTGGTGGTTCCCTCTCTCTGTCTGCTGTCACGGCCCGGCGAGGTGCCGGGCTCGGGTGTCATGCGTTGTTGCGCGTGCCTGTTGCGAATTCCGTGGCCAGCCGGGGCGCGCGGCATGAGAGGCCGCGGATTCCGGAGCATGGGCATGGGTCTGGACGTGCCAGACACGAGGATTGAGGCTACTCGTGCGCCACGGCAGAATCAAAATGCCGCTGTCGCCGCCTGGACGGCCGTTTCGGGCACGCGGCGGTCGCGCTCGCGCCGTGCCCGGTCGGCCCTGAGGTAGAGGCCCGCGGAGAGGGCCACACCGGCGATCGTGAGCAGCCCGCCGCCCAGCAGCGTCCAGCGTGCGCCGTACTCCTCGCCGATCCAACCGATGATGGGCGCGCCGACCGGCGTGCCGCCCATGAAGATCATCAGGTAGAGGGCCATCACCCGGCCGCGGACCCCGGCGTCGGTGTGCAGCTGCATGTAGGTGTTGGCGCTGGTGATGAAGGTCAGCGCGGTGAGGCCGGTGACCGGCGCGAGCAGCGCGAACGTGAGGTAGGAGGGCATCAGCCCGGCGAGCATCACCGACAGGCCGAACGCCAGTGCGGCGCCCACGACGAGGCGGTGGCGGACCTGGGTGCGCCGCGCGGCGAGCAGGGCACCGGTCAGCGAGCCGACAGCCAGGAAGGTGCCGAGGAGGCCGAACTCCTCGGGCCCCTTGCCGAACACCTCGGTGGCCATCAGCGCGGACGTGATCTGGAAGTTGAGGCCGAAGGTGCCGGCGAAGAACACCAGTCCCAGCACGAGCAGCAGGTCCGGGCGCGCCCGGACGTAGGCCACGCCCTCGCGGATCGCGCCTGGCCCGCGGTCGGCGGGCGCCGCGGCGTCGATCCGGCTGGCGTCGAGGTGGCGCAGCGACCAGATCGGGGCGGCGTACGACACCGCGTTGAGCAGGATGACCCAGCCGGTCGCGACCGATCCCCCGCCGAAGGCGGCGATGAGCAGGCCGGCGAGGCCGGGGCCGACGAGCCGGGCGGCGTTGAAGCTGGCGGAGTTGAGGCCGACGGCGTTGGTCAGGTCGCCCGGCTCGACGAGCTCGGAGACGAACGACTGCCGCGCCGGCGCGTCGAACGCCGACGCCGAGCCGAGCAGGAAGGCGAGGACGTAGACGTGCCAGACCTCGGCGACGCCGGTGACCGCGAGGATGCCGAGGACGGCGGCGGGGAGCGCCATGCCGAGGTTGGTGAGCTGCAGCAGTCGCTGCTTGGGCATCCGGTCGGCGACGAGGCCGGCGAACGGCGTCAGCAGCAGGAACGGCAGGAACTGGAGCCCGGTCGTGATGCCCAGCGCGGTGGCGCCGGACCCGACGGCGAGCTCGAGCACCAGCCAGTCCTGGGCGACGCGCTGCATCCAGGTGCCGGTGTTGGACACGACACCGCCGGCGGCGTACAGGCGGTAGTTCGCGTTGGAGAGGGAGCGGAACGTGGGACTCGTGGTGACTCCTCAGTCGGTCATTCGGTCAGGTGGTCAGTCGGCGACGGCGAGCCGGGCCAGGATCGGCGCCGCGTCGCGGAGGGTGGCGCGCTCGGCCGACGTGAGTCCGGCGAGGCGCTGGGACAGCCAGGCGTCGCGGCGCTGGCGGTCGGCCAGCACGGCGGCACGACCGGCGTCGGTGATGGAGACGACGACCTGGCGTCCGTCGGTCTCGTGGGGACGGCGCTCGACGTAGCCGTCGCTCTCCAGGCAGTTGACCGTGCGGGTCATCGACGGCGGCTGGACGCGCTCGGCGCGGGCCAGCTCTCCGACGGTCTGCTCGCCGATCCGCACGAGGAGTCCGAGCACGACCATCTGCGGGATGCTCAGGTCGTTGTCGGGGTGGCGCTCGTTGACGAGTCGGCGGCGCAGGCGCATGACACCGGCCCGGAGCTCTGAGGCGAGCCCGGCATCGGTGCGGAGGTCAGCGGTCGGCATATCGTTAGCATAACTCATTACTTGTGCTAACTATTCCGCTGCGGACGACGTGGTCCACGTGGGCGGCCGGGCCGTCGAGCTCCCGGGCTTGGTGGGGAAGTCCGTCACGTGGAGGGGGTTGCAACCGCCTACATGTGACGAAGTCCCCGCACGTGCGGGGACTTCGTCAACAGGATGGCGAGGGCCCGCGGGGGGCCTCAGACGGTCAGGAGAGCCAGCCGCTGATCGGCGTGTAGGCGAAGTAGACGACGAAGAGGGCCGCGACGACCCACATGATCGGGTGGACCTCCCGGGCCTTGCCGACCACGACCTTGATGAAGACGTACGCCACGAAGCCGGCGCCGATGCCGACCGAGATCGAGTAGGTGAAGGGCATCAGGACGACGGTGAGGAACGCCGGGATGGCCACCTCGAGGTCGCGCCAGTCGATCTCGGTGACCTGCTGCATCATCAGGAAGCCCACCAGCACCAGCGCCGGGACGGCAGCCTCCGACGGGATGGCCGCGACGAGGGGCGTGAAGAAGGTGGCGAGAAGGAACAGCGCACCGGTGACGATGGAGGCCAGGCCCGTGCGGGCGCCCTCGCCGACACCCGAGGCGCTCTCGATGTAGGACGTGTTGGACGACACGCCCGCGGCGCCACCGGCGATCGCGGCGACCGAGTCGACGACCAGGATCCGCTGGGCGTTGGGCGGCGTGCCCTCCTCGTCGTTGAGGCCGGCCTCGGCGCCGATGGCCGTCATCGTCCCCATCGTGTCGAAGAAGTCGGCCAGCAGCAGCGAGAAGACGAGGAGCAGCGCGGCCAGCACACCGGTGCCGGCGCTGCCGAAGGCGCCGAACAGGTCGACCTCTCCGAGGGTGTCGAAGGACGGCAGCCCGACGATGTCGCCGCTGAGGGTGGGCACGCTGAGCGACCAGCCCGTGGGGTTGTCGCCCGACGCGGCACCCAGCTCGGCGATCGCCTCCACCACCACGGCGACCACGGTGGTGACCAGGATCGAGATGAGGATCGCGCCGCGCACCTTGCGCACCCAGAGGGCGATCATGAGCGCCAGGCCCAGGCAGAACACCAGCACCGGCCAGCCGCCGAGGTGGCCGTCGGCGCCGAGCTGGACCGGGACGGTGGTCTGGAAGGCGTCGGGGATGCGGGTCACGACGCGGGCGTCGACGAAGCCGATGAGGGCGATGAACAGGCCGATCCCGACCGAGATCGCGACCTTGAGCTGCTGCGGGACGGCGTGGAAGACGGCCTTGCGGAAGCCGGTGAGCACGAGCAGCAGGATCACGATGCCCTCGAGCACCACGAGCCCCATCGCCGCCTCCCAGGTGGACTGGCGGGCGATCGTGTTGGCGACGAACGCGTTCAGGCCCAGCCCCGTGGCCAGGGCGAGCGGGAAGTTGGCGAACCCGCCCATGGCGATGGTCAGCACGCCGGCGACCAGCGCCGTTCCGGCCGCGATGGCCGGGATGCCGCTGCCCGGCTCGGCCCCGCCACCCAGGAAGGCGCCCGTCGAGTCGGGCACGAAGCCCAGGATGAGCGGGTTCAGCACGATGATGTAGGCCATCGTCAGGAAGGTCACGAGGCCGCCGCGGACCTCACGGCCGACGGTCGAGCCTCGCTGGCTGATCTTGAAGAATCCGTCGAGGCCGCCGGCCTGCGGTCGCTGCGGTGCGGTCTGGGTCTGTTCGGTCACGAAACGGCAGTGTGGCAGAACCGTGCTACGTCCGTGTTTCGCGGATGTGCCCGCGTGTAGCGTGAGCGCGTGGACCTGGGCGACGAGCAGCCGACGCAGCACGAGATCGGTCGGCGCACCTACATCGTGGCGCAGGTCGAGCCGCTCGACGTCGACGGCGTCCGCACGACCGAGGTCGGCACCGCGCTGTGGCTGCTGGGTTTCCTGGGCCTGCTGCCCTTCTGGGGCGCCCTCGAGGACAGCGGCCGCACCTGGTGGCTCTGGACCTGCCTCGCCGGTTTCGGGCTCGGCCTCTGCGGTCTGGAGTACTGCCGTCGCCGCCGCAAGGAGCGGGCCTCGCAGCAGGCGGTCCGATGAGCGTCCTCGCATGAGTCGTACGCCGACGCGCTGGGAGCTCGCGGGCGAGGACAACCGCGGCTACGGACGCCACTTCGCCGACCTCGTCACTCAGGGCGCCGACGTCGCCGGGGAGGCCCGGCTGGCCGACGCCCTGGTCCCCCGCGGCGCCCGCATCATCGACATCGGCTCCGGCATGGGCCGCGTCGCGGCCGAGCTGGCGGCTCGGGGCCACGACGTCGTCGCGACCGAGCCCGACCCGGCGCTCCGCGACCAGTCGAGGGCGACGTACGCCGACCTCGCCGTCCTCCCCCACGACGCGCTCGCCCTCGACCCGGCAGAGTTGGGCACGTTCGAGCTCGCGGTGCTCGTCGGCAACGTGATGATCTTCCTCGCCGAGGGCACCGAGCGGAGCGTCCTGCAGCGGGTGCGCGACCTGCTCGCCCCGAGCGGGCGCGCCCTCGTGGGCTTCCACCTGCAGGCGGTCAAGGCCGGCAGCCGCACCTATCCCGCCGAGGAGTTCGTCGCCGACGTGGAGGCGGCCGGGCTGCGGGTGGTGCACCGGTTCGGCAGCTACGAGCTGCACGAGCCGGTCGACGACTACGCCGTGTGGGTCCTGGGCCGCTGACCCGGCGCCCGGGTCGGGACCGTGCGCCTCAGAGGGGCTCGAGCTCGTCGTCGACCACGGTGTCGTGCACGTGGTCCGGGAGCGGGAGTGGCTGCTGCTTGCGCGCGAGCTTGACCTCGGAGTGCGCGCCACAGCCGTGATCGACGGTGACCACGCGGCCGTCGTCGTTGGCGTTGCCGTTGGCGCAGACGCCGAAGCTCATCGACAGCGACCCGTTGAGACGGACCAGGAAGCCGCAGGACCAGCAGGTGTCCGGCGCGCTCTTCGCCAGTGGCGCCTCCGGACCGCCGGGTCCGGCGTGCCAGCGCTCGGCCGCCATGTCGAGTCCCTCGCGGCTCAGGGTGCGGACGCGGCCCAGCCCGAGGTCCTCGGCCACGCGGCGCACCTGCGCCCGGGCGTCACCGTCGAGCGGCGTGTCGATCGGGTCGTCGCCGACCAAGTAGGTCGGGACCAACCTGGCGTCCTCGTCCTCGACGGGCAGGAGGTCGCCGGGCGAGAGGTCGCCGGGCTGGAGGCGTTCCTTGTAGGGCACCCAGTCAGGCGCAACGATGGCCTCGTCGCCGGGCAGCAGGACGACCTCGTTGACGGTCAGGTCCTTGCCGCGCTTGGCGCGGGTCAGGGTGACCGACCAGTACCAGCCCGGGTAGCCCGGGCGGGTGCAGGAGAAGTGGTGGGTGACGACGCGCTCGCCCTCGGCGCGGGCGCCGAGGTGGTCGCCGAGGTCGGTCGGCTCGGCGACCTCGAGGACGACGCTGCGCGCCAGCTCCACGGCCTTGGCGAGGACCGAGTCGGGCTTGCCGGCACGAGCGGGGAGAGCTATCACCTGCGCATCATGGCAAATGGCTGGTGGTCCTGTCCCGTCGGGGACGCCGGACGGGACCAGACCTGCGGGTGTCGGGCGCGGAGCCGGGAGCCGTACGTCAAGATGGTGCAGTGACGTCCGACCGCCCCGAACCCGCCCCGGGTCCGCAGTCGGAGCGCTCCGACACCGCCACCGACGCACCCCGCTCGGGCGCCGATGCACCCGGGACGGGAGCCGGCGCACCCCGCGCGGGCGCCGTACGACGCTCGTTCGCCGGGGCTGCCCGAGGAGCCCGGGCGGCCGGTCGCGGCGCGGGGACCGCCGGGCAGTTCGCGGTCGCGCAGACGCGGCGGGCCACCCGCGCGGAGGGCGCCGGCGACTCGGGACTCTCGCGACTGATCGAGCTCCACGCCTTCAACGCCGCCGGTGACGCCGCCGTCGCCATCTCGCTCGCCGGGACCCTGTTCTTCCAGGTCCCGACCGGGGAGGCGCGCGGCCAGGTCGCGCTGTTCCTGGGCCTGACCATGCTGCCCTTCGCGATCGTCGCGCCGCTGATCGGTCCGTTCCTGGACCGCTTCAGCCACGGCCGCCGGTGGGCCGTGGGCGCGACCATGGCGATCCGCTGCTTCCTCTGCTGGGTGCTGGCGACGGCCGTGGTCACCGAGTCCGACTGGCTGTTCCCGGCGGCGCTGGGCTGCCTCGTCGCCTCCAAGGCGTACGGCGTCACGCGCGCCGCCGCGGTCCCCAGGCTGCTGCCGCCCGACCTGACGCTGGTCAAGGCCAACGCCCGCGTGTCCCTCGCGGGCGTGGTGGGCGCGGGCCTGTCCGCGCCGCTCGCCATCCTCGCCTCGACCTTCGGCCCGGAGTGGTCGCTGCGCTACGGCTTCCTGGTCTTCGTCCTCGCGACGATCTGGGCGATCCGGCTCCCGCAGAAGGTCGACGCCAGCCAGGGCGAGGGCGAGATGGTGCTGACCGGCTCGACCGACGAGGTGCGCACCGGCCGACGCCCGCGCACCCGCATCCCCGGGGCGGTGGCGTTCGCGCTGCGGGCCAACTGTGGACCGCGGTGGTTCTCGGGCTTCCTCACGATGTTCATGGCGTTCCTGCTGCGCGACAACCCGATCGGCGAATGGCGGCCCGAGGTGCTGCTCGGGCTCGTGATCGGCGCGGCGGGCCTCGGCAACACCATCGGCATCACGATCGGGTCGCTGCTCAGACGCCTGAACCCCGCGATGACGGTGGTGCTCGCGCTGCTGGCCGACGTCGTCGTCGCGACCCTGGCGGCCTTGTTCTACGGGCTCGCCACCCTGGTGCTGCTCGGGCTGACAGCGGGCCTGGCGCAGTCGCTCGCCAAGCTGTCCCTCGACTCGACGATCCAGCGCGACATCCCCAGCCGCATCCAGGCCAGCGCGTTCGCCCGCTCCGACACCACGCTTCAGCTGGCGTGGGTCATCGGCGGCTTCGTGGGCATCGTGATGCCGCTGATGCCGCAGCTCGGTCTCGGCATCGCGGCCGGGGTCCTGGGGCTCTGGGCGGCGTTCGTGCTGTTCAGCCGCTCGGACCGGGCGTCACGGCCCGCGCGCACCTGACGACGCCGTCAGTCGCGGTGGATGGCGCGGTGGATCAGGCGTCGAGCTCGTCGGCGAGGGCGCGCAGCACCTTCGCCGTGCCGCGCGCGGCGGCACGCTCGGGGTGCCGGCCACGCCGGTAGGTCTCCTCGACGCCCTCGAGCATCTTGATGAGGTCCTCGACGATCGTCACCATCGCCTCCGGCTGCTTGCGCTGGGCGTTGCGCTGGTTGCGCGCGACCGAGGCGGGGGCGTCGAGGACGCGCACCTGCAGCGCCTGGTCGCCGCGACGGCCCTGGGCGATGCCGAACTCGACCTTCGTGCCGGCCTTGAGCGTGGTCGTGCCCTCGGGCAGCGCGTCGGCGTGGACGTAGACGTCCGGGCCGTCCTCCTGCGACAGGAAGCCGAAGCCCTTCTCCGTGTCGTACCACTTCACCTTGCCACTCGGCACGGTCCACCCCACTCAGCTCTGCACTCGGCGCCGCGTGGTTCCACCCGGCCGGGCACAGGATAGGGGGCTCCACCGACCCCCGACCAACGGGTTGTGGCGCCGGGTCCTGGGGGAGGGCTTTGATTTGGTGACGCCACTGCTGGGACCATGGGAGGCTCGGGGGCCCCACCGCTGGGAACGGAGGGCGACCACAGCTGCTGAGCGGGAGAGACACGTGCCGACACGACGGACCAGACGGTTGATCGGCTGCGGCCTGCTCACGCTCGCCCTCGGCCTGTCCGTCCCCGCCGTCGCGACCGCCGGCGATGCCCCGCCCACCGCTGCGCCGGGCGCCCTCGCCCTCGTGACGATGAACGGCGGCGGCACCGCGGCCGGCCGCGCGGAGGCACCCGAGCTGCTGGCCGAGCAGGACGCCGTGCTCACCGCCGTCGGTGCGGGCGAGCCCGTCTACCGCTGGACCACCGCGCTCAACGGCTTCGCGGTCCGGCTGACCGAGGCGCAGCTGACCGCCCTCGTCGACCAGCCCGGCGTCGCCTCGGTCGAGCCCGACTCCATCCGCCCGATGGCCGGGCGCACGTCGTTCGCAGCCGTCCGTGGCGCCGCGAGCAACCCGCGCCTGCGAGGTGGAGCCGGCGTGGTGATCGGTGTCGTCGACTCGGGCATCGCGCCGGAGTCGCCGGCCTTCGCGGAGGTGCCGGGCCTCGGCGCCGACCCCGAGGGCTTCGCCGGCGGCTGCGCCGAGGGCGACGGCTGGACGGCCGACGACTGCACCCGCAAGATCGTCGGCGCGCGCTGGTACGTCGACGGGTTCGGCGCCGACCGCGTCAGGTCGTCGGAGTCGCTGTCGCCCCGCGACGCGCTCGGCCACGGCACGCAGGTCTCCTCGGTCGCGGCCGGCAACGCCGGCGTCAGCGTCCGGGTCGACGACCGTGACGCCGGCTTCTTCGGCGGCGTGGCCCCGCAGGCGCGGGTCGCCACCTACAAGGCCTGCTGGGGAGCACCCGACCCCGCCGACGACGGCTGCTCGACCGCCGACGTGGTGTCCGCGGTCGACGCCGCGGTCGCCGACGGCGTCGACGTCCTCAGCCTCGCCCTCGCGGGGGGCGAGCTCATCGACACCCTGCAGGTCGCGCTCCTCGGCGCCGCCGAGGCCGACGTGGTCGTCATCGGCGCGTCCGGCAACGCAGGCAGGTCGGCCTACGCCGCGCACGCGGCCCCGTGGGTCACGACCGTCGGCGCCGCCGTCGGCCGGATGTCGCGGGGCCGGGTCGCGCTCCCCGGCGGCCGGTCGTGGGACGGCGGCGGGCGTCCAGCCACCGTGCGAGGCCGCGCCGTGCTGGCCCAGGACGCGGCGACCCCCGGGGCGTCGCGACGCGAGGCCGCGCAGTGCCGCCTCGGGGCCCTCGACTCGCGCCTGGTCGCCGACCGGGTCGTGGTCTGCCAGCGGGGCGCTATCGGGCGCATCGACAAGTCCGAGTCCGTCGCGCAGGCCGGTGGCCGCGCCATGGTGCTCGTCAACCGGCGCCCCGGCTCGGTGACCGCCGACCTCCACTCCGTCCCGACGGTCCACCTGTCCGCGTCGGCCGGTCGCACCTTCAGCCGCTGGGTGTCGCGCCACCCCGGCACCCGCGTGACGGTCTCCCGCGTCGCCGGTGACCCCGGGACGCGACGTACGGCCCGGTGGAGCGCTGCCGGCGACCCCCGCGGGACGTCGGTCAAGCCGGACGCCGTGGCCGACGGCGACGCCGTGCTCGGCGCCTTGCCGGAGTCCACCGGCCGCACGTGGGGCGTCTTCAGCGGCAGCTCGGCGGCCACCGCCCACGCGAGCGGGCTCGCCGCGCTCGTCCTCGGCGAGCACCCCGACCGGTCGGCCTCGGTCGTCCGGTCGCTCCTCGCGACGTCGGCCCGCCCGATCCCCGGCTCCTCCGTCCTCGAGCAGGGCGCAGGTGCCCTCCCGAGCCGCGCTCCCAGCGCCCACCTCGCGCTCGAGGTCGCTCCCGAGCAGTGGCGCCGCGCGATGCGTCACCACTCGCTCGCGCGGCTCAACACGACGTCGCTCCTGATGCCGGCGCGGCAGCGCCGGGCGGTGCGCACGGTGACCAACATCGGCACCCGCCCGGAGTACTTCTCGGTCACCACGCGCGGCTTCACCACCCACCGTGTGCGGGTGCAGCCCCTCGCCGTACGCCTCGCCCCCGGCGAGTCGGCCGACTTCACGATCACGGTCTCCGGTCCCACCGCTCCCGGGCGGCTCGACGACGGCATGCTGGTCTGGCTCGGTGCCCGCGGGGGCGTCACCCGCGTGCCGGTCGCCCTGACCCGCTGACCTGCCCGTACGCCGACAGGCCGCCGTCCACGAGGGACGACGGCCCGTGCGCGGGCGGGCAGGCTCAGTCCTGGAGCACCCGGTCGTGGCGCAGCGAGGTCGCCTTGGTCTCCTGGGCGACCAGCACGGCGATGATGGTGATCACCGACGCGATCGTCATGTAGATCGCCACCTTGGGCACGTTGGTGACCCCTTCGCTCGCGTCGCCGAGCAGCTCGATCGCGATGATCGGGGCGAGGGCGCCCGCGAAGATCGAGGCGAGCTGGTAGCCGACGGAGGCACCGGTGTAGCGGACCGAGGTGCCGAAGAGCTCCGAGAAGAACGCGGCCTGCGGGGCGTACATCAGCGCGTGCAGGACGAGGCCGACGACGATCGCAAGGATGATCTTGCCCTCGGAGCGGGAGGCGATCAGGTCGAAGAAGACCCACGACCATGCCGCCACGCCGACGGCGCCGACGAGGTACAGGGGTCGACGCCCGACACGGTCGCTGAGCGCGCCGACCAGCGGGATGGTGATGAAGTGCACCACGGAGCCGATCAGCAGCGCCTTGAGGATCAGCGACTTGTCGTCGGCGGTGCCGGCGTAGATCGTGAGGAACGAGATCGAGATGATCGTGAAGAGGTAGTAGGAGATGTTCTCGGCCATGCGCATCCCCATGGCCACCAGGACCTCCTTGGGGTACTTGCGGAAGACCTCGACCAGCGGCAGGTGCGGGGACTCCTTGGTCTCGAGCTCGGCCTTGGCCTCGGTGAAGACCGGGGACTCCTCGATCGAGAGGCGCACCCACAGGCCGACCGCGACCAGCACGGCGCTCAGCAGGAACGGCACGCGCCAGCCCCAGGACTCGAAGGCGGCGTCGGACTGGACGGCCGCGAGCACCCACAGCACGCCGGTGGCGAACAGGTTGCCCAGCGCCACGCCGGCCTGCGGCCACGAGGACCAGAAGCCGCGCTGGGCGTCGTCGCCGTGCTCGGCGGCCATCAGGACGGCGCCACCCCACTCACCGCCGACCGCGAAGCCCTGCAGCAGGCGGCAGGTCAGCAGCAGGAGCGGCGCGGCGACGCCGATGGAGGCGTGCGTCGGCAGCAGGCCGATGGCGAAGGTCGCGATACCCATGAGGAAGAGCGACGCGACGAGCATCTTCTTGCGCCCGACCTTGTCACCGAAGTGCCCGAAGACGATGCCGCCGAGGGGGCGGGCGACGAATCCGAGCGCGTAGGTGCCGAAGGCCAGCAGAGTCGCGGTGGCGGGGTCGTTCTCGGGGAAGAACAGCGTGCCGAAGACGAGCGCCGCGGCGGAGCCGTAGAGGAAGAAGTCGTACCACTCGACGGCGGTGCCGATCAGCGAGGCGAAGACGACCTTGACGATGTTGGTGCGTTCCGGCTCGGTGCCGGACGCCCCGCGACCGGCGGTGCTGGTGGTGTCGGTGCTCATGACGTGCCTTTCATGGGGGGAGATCAGGAGGCGTGGCGGGGTGGGGCTACGCGGCGCTCCAGCCGCCGTCGAGGGAGAGGGAGGACCCGGTCATCGAGGTCGCGGCCGGGCTGCACAGGAAGGCCACCGCGTCGGCGACCTCCTCGGGCTCGACGAGCCGCTTGAGCGGGGTGCGGGCGAGCAGGACGGAGTCGAGGACCTCGTCCTCGGCGATGCCGTGGGCGTGGGCCTGGTCGGCGAGCTGGCCCTCGACCAGGGGCGTGCGGACGTAGCCGGGGCAGACGGTGTTGCTGGTGACCCCCTTGTCGGCCGCCTCGAGCGCGATGACCTTCGACAGCCCCTCGAGGCCGTGCTTGGCGCTGACGTACGCCGACTTGTAGGCCGAAGCGCGGTGGCCGTGGACGCTCGAGACGTGGACGAGCCGGCCCCACCCCCGGGCGTACATGCCGGGCAGGACCCGGCGCGCGAGCAGGAACGGCGCATGCAGCATCAGCGCGTGGATCGCGCGGAACCGCTCGGGGTCGAACTCCTCGACCGGGGCGACGTGCTGGATGCCGGCGTTGTTGACGAGGATGTCGACGTCGATGTCGAGGGCGGCGATGGCCGCCTCGTCGGTCAGGTCGACGACGTGCGGGGTGCCGTGCACCTGCGCGGCGACCTTGGCGACGCCCTCGTCGTCACGGTCGAGCAGGTGGACCTCGGCGCCGGCCTCGGCGAGCCGGGCCGCGACCGCCGCACCGATGCCGCTGGCGCCGCCGGTCACCAGGGCCCGGCGTCCGGTGAGGGCATGCGGTGGGAAGGGGGTGGCGGTGGTCATGGCCCTCACCGTAGGGAGCGGAGTGACGGAGCGCACATGGGGGATGCGGCTACACTTGCGGTCCGAACGTGTGGGCGAACCACACCTTCGGGCGTGGATCAGCCGTCCTGCAACCGGGCCAGGCGGAGCGCGAGCTGCAGGTCGAGCGCCCGCTCGGGCTCGCGCCACCCCGCCCCGAGGAGCTCGCCGACGCGCTCGAGCCGCTGCGTCACGGTGTTGGGGTGCAGGTGGAGCGCGGCCGCGGTGTCCTTGAGGTGCCCCCCGCTCGCGAACCACGCCTCGAGCGTGGCCACCAGCCCGGTCCCCCGACGCTCGTCCCATGCGCGCACGGGCCCGATCGTGGCCTCGATGAACGCGGTGACGTGCGCCGGGTCGTTGTCACCGAGGAGGAGCCGGGCGACACCGAGGCCCGCCGGGTCGCTCACGGCGCCGCGGCGACCGAGGCGGACCAGCGTGTCGAGGCAGCGGCGCGCCTCGTCGTGGGCCGTGACCAGCCGGTCACCGTGGAGCGCGTCGCTCGTGCCGGCGACGCCGACGGTCGCCACTCCCCCGAGCTCGGCCACGGCCGCCTGCAGGTCGGCCCCCACCCGGCGGGGGTCCTCGCTCGGCACCACGACGACCACCGCGCCGCGGTGCTCGCCGGCCAGGCCGGAGCTGCGCCGCGCAAGTGCCACGGCGGCGCGGCTGGCGCGGTGCCGGTCGGCGCCGTCGACCGTGGCGGCGGCGACCACCACGGGACCGTCGAGGCTGGCGCTGTGCCGTCGTACGCGGTCGCGCAACCGCTCGCGAGAGTCGGGGTCGGACTCGAGGAGGTCGGCGAGGAGCTGGCCGCCGAGGCGCTCCTCGGCGTCGGTGACGGAGCGGGCGAAGAGCAGGACCAGCGCGGTGACCAGCGCTCCGCGCTCGAGCGTACGACGACCCGCGAGGTCGAGGGGCTCGTCGCGTCGCAGGACCAGGGTGGCGACGTGCTCGGTGCGGGCGAGCGCGGCGGCGACGAGCCCCGATCCGGTCGCCACCGAGCGGCCCGAGGTCACCGCCTCGGCGACCGCATCGGGCACCGCGTCCGGCCGCGCCTGCGGTGCGTCGTCCCCCGCCAACAGCTCGCCGGTCGGCGTCCACACCGACACCGCGCCGTGGAGCACGCCGGAGAGCACCTCGGCCACCTCGGCCACGCCTCCACCGCCGATGAGCAGGTCGGTGAGCCGGTCGTGGGCCAGCGCCGCGGCGTCGACGGCCTCGGTGTGCCGGGTGAGGGAGCGGTTGGCCTCGTCGAGCTCGACGAACAGGCGGGCGTTCTCCAGCGCCACCACCGCGTGGGCCGCGAAGGAGGTGAGCAGGCTGACCTCCGACTGCGGGAAGCGGCGCACGGACCGGTGCACCGCGAGGAGGGCCCCGATCACCACGCCGTCGAGGACCAGGGGCACGCCGAGGATGGCGCGGATCTGCTCACCGGCCACCGCCTCGTCGATGTAGCCCTGGTGCACGAACCGCTCGTCCGAGGCGTAGTCCTCGGTGAAGTAGGCCGCACCTGTCTGGGCGACCAGGCCCAGCAGGCCGGTGCCGAGCGGCAGCCGCAGGGTCTGGAACTCGCGGGTCAGCGCTCCGTCGGTGACCTTCATGTAGGACGCGCCGTCGCTCTCGTCGTTGAGCGAGAGGTAGGTCATGTCGCAGTGCAGCAGCTGGCGCGCTCGGCGCACGATCGCCGCGAGGATGGTGTCGACGTCGCGGATGGCGGTGAGGTCGGAGGCCGTCTCGTAGAGCGCGGAGAGCTCGGCCTCCCGGGAGCGCATCCGGCCCATCAGGTCGCGCAGCCGCACCGCCACGTCGTACTCCGAGCGCACCACGGTCGCATCGGCCTCGCCCAGGCCCGCCTCGCACTGCGCGAGGTGCTCGTCGAAGGCGGCCAGCGGCGCCTCGTCGTAGAGCAGGTCCAGGAAGGTCGGCACGTCGCACATCCTGCCCCGTCGGAGCTGCTGGGGGGACTCAGCCCTCTCGGGAGATGAGCATCTCGCGGTCGCCGTAGACGACCTTGTCGCCGTCGACCAGCGCCGCCGGCTTGCCCGGCGCGAGCTGGCGCGAGACGCCCTGGCGCACCAGGACCGTGCCGTTGGTCGAGCCGCGGTCCATCACCACGATCGTCCCGTCGGGTGCGGGGCCGAACTGGGCGTGCGTCTTGGAGACCGACATGTCGGCCGAGGCCAGGGGGATCAGGTGGGCCACCTGCTCGCCCGAGCGCGGCTCGGGACGGCGCCCGACCAGCGCGAGGCCGGCGATCACGAAGCTCTCGCCGTTGTCGAAGTGCACGCGCCAGCGCGGCGGGGTCATCGGCGTGCCCGGCGCCGGAGCGGACCGTGCCGCGCCCGCGGGCATGCGGTGGGACGGCGGGGCCTGCTGCTGGGCCGCCGGCGGCGACCACTGCTGCGCGGGCACCGGCTGCGGCTGCTGGGCGGGCGTGGGCCGCAGCGGCGCCTGTGCAGGCGCGGGCCGGGGCGCCTGGACGGGCGCCTGAGCGGGCGCCGGGGTTGCCGCGGGCCGAGCGAGGTCGGCGGGCAGCGGCTGGCGGCGCATGGAGTGCTCGGAGCGCTCGGGTGTCCTCACCTGTTCGATGGGCGGCGCCGGGACGAGCCGCATCGCGGTGAGGTTGACGATGTGGCGCGGGCCGTCGTCGGCGGCGGTGTCGGCGACCTCCACGACAGGGCGTACGTCGACCACGACGGTGTTGGTCAGGTGGTCGTGCCAGCCGCGTCGCTGCCGGGTGCGGTCCTCCACGGCCGTCCAGGCCAGGGTGGCCACACCGATGCCGAAGGTGGGCAGTCCCGCGACGCCCAGCACGAGCGAGCGGAGCAGCGCCGGGCCGACCCCGATCGGGGTGCCGGTGCCGTGGTGCACCACGCGCAGGCCGGTCACCGCCTTGCCGGGCGACGTGCCGGTGAGGCCGAGCACGACGGCCAGCACCAGCCAGAGGAGCACCGTCGCACCGGCGACCGCGCCGACCACGGTCCACACGTCGTCGGAGACGAGCAGGGCGGTCGCGACGCCCACGCCGCCGATGACGGTCCAGGCGAGGAGGCGGTCGATGGCGAAGGCCGCGAAGCGTCGTTCGAGCTGGGCGACGGGGTAGGTCATGGCCTGGGGGTGCTGGGTCACGGGGGTCACGGTGGCTGTTGATCAGGGGTTGGTGACCTGGATGGTCACGCCGTCGCCGAGGTCGAGGACGGCGCCGGGGATCAGGCTGACGGCGATGCCGGGCTTGAGGTCCTCGGCGTCGAGACCCGGCTGGGCGAGGACGGTGCCGTTGGTGGAGCCGAGGTCGGTCGCGATGGCTGACCCGTGGTCGGCGCCCGCGCCCGGACGGATCTCGAGATGGGTGGAGGAGATCTCCTGGTGCGGGCTGGGCACCGTCACGACGTGGGGCTGGTCGTGGGAGGCGAAGCGTCCCGCCTCGGGCGCGCGACCCACCAGCACGGTGCGGTCGACAGCGACCACGTCGCCGGTGGAGAAGACGAGGGACGCGACCGGCTGCGAGACCACGTCGGGCGCGATCTCCTGGCCGGGGATGGGCGGGCGTTCGAAGTCGGCGTGCGGGGTGCCGACCTGGGTCTGGCCGTCACGGTCGGGCCACTTGTCCTCGACGACGGGGGTCTCCCCGGTCGGCGTCGGGTCGTCCCCGGGCGCGCCGAACTGCATCGGCGGGGCGGGCGGCACGGGTGCCGCCTCGGGCTCAGGGGTGGGCTCCGGGGTGGGCTCCGGGGTGGGCTCGGGCTCCGGCTCCGGGGTGGCCTCGAGAGGGGGCTCGGGCTCCGGCTCCGGGGCGGCCGCGGGAACGCCGACGGGTGCGGGCTCGCCGGCCTCGCCGGCGGACGCGGGCGCGGACGCCGTACCGAACTCCACGACCGAGACGCGGGCCAGGCCGGCCGTGAGGGGGTGGTCGGCGGAGCCCTCGCCGGTGAGCGTCACCCGGACACTGGTCACGCCGGTGAGGACCTGCTCGGCCCAGGTGGCGCCGGGGGACCCGCTGAGGATCTCCTCGCCACCCGTCGAGGACACGGTCGCAGTGGGCGCGCCCCGCACGATGAGGCGGGTCGAGTCGTCGTCGTGGGCGACGAGGGCGAAGTGGTCGAGCGAGGACAGCCCGCCTGCGAGCAGGGCGTCGAGCAGGGCATCGGCCGCGGCACCGGAGTCGGCGAGGTCCCACAGCGCGGCCACCCGACCGCGCTGGCTGACCGGCAGCAGGACCGTCACCCCGTCGCCGACGACGGCGTACCAGTCCCCCGGCGCGAACCTCGCCTCAGTGCTCACAGTCGTCCCCCCAGCTTCGATTCGAGACTCTCCTGCTGGCGCCGGGAGTCATAGGTCGCGTCCTTCACCAATCCCACCACATCGACGACCACCGCAGTGGCGTTGTCGCGACCACCGGCCGCCACCGCGGCCCGCACCAGCGCGTCGGCGGCGTCGCGGGGGTCGGCGACGGACTCGAGGATCTCCTCGATCTCCTTGTCGTCGATCATTCCGGTCACGCCGTCGCTGCACAGCAGCAGGCGCTCGACCGAGCCGAGGGGCAGGAGGAAGAAGTCGGGGCGGATCCCCTCGGGGCTGCCGAGCGCGCGGGTGATGACGTGCCGCTCGGGGTGGACAGACGCTTCCTCTGCGGTGATGCGCCCGGCGTCGATGAGCTCCTGGACGACGGAGTGGTCGACGCTCACCTGCTCCAGCCGGCGCTCGATGATGCGGTAGATCCGGGAGTCGCCGAGGTTGGCCAGCAGCCACTTGGTGACGCCGTCGTCGACGACGAGGACCGCCACCACGGCGGTCGTGCCCGCGTGCCAGCCGGGATGCATGGCCCGGTGGGCGTCGCCGTAGTCGACGATGCGCGCCTGCGCACGGGTGAAGGCGTCAGCGACGAGCTCGGCCCCGCGTCGCGGGTCGTAGGACTCGGCGAGCCGCTGGAACTCCTCGACCACCATCTGGCTCGCGACGTCGCCGCCGGAGTGGCCGCCCATGCCGTCGGCGACGACGAAGACGGGAGGCGCCACGAGGTAGGAGTCCTCGTTGACCTTCCGCACCAGTCCGACGTCCGTCGACGCCCCGTGGTGCAGATCAACGTCAAGCATGTCGGCCCTCTTCGCCCCGTGTCGAGATGTGGGGCCGCGGTGCCGGCCCGGCGAGTAGCGTAAGAGGGATGTCCAGTTCAGGGCGGACGACACCCGCACGCACCCTCGCCGACCAGCTGCGCAGCTGGCCGGACGACCGGCTCGTGGCGCTGCTCAGGGCCCGTCCAGATCTCGCCACACCCGCCCCTCAAGATTCCTCGCAGCTCGCCTCGCGGGCCGCGACGCGTTCGTCGATCCACCGGGCCCTCGACGGACTGGACCGCCTCGAGCTTTCCGTGCTTGATGCCCTCCTGGTTGCAGGTCAAACCACTTCTGCGGACCTGATCTCGATCGTCCACGCCGACCGGACCCGTACGGCGGCGGCGCTGCAGCGGCTGCTCGACCTGGCACTGGCCTGGGAGGCACCTGGCGGCGTCCGGGCGCTCACCGGCGTGGCGGATGCGATGCGGGGCATGCCCGGCCTCGTCAGCGGGCTGCGCCCGGCCAGCCCCGAGCCCGCGAGCCCGGACGCGCTGACGGCGCGGATCGCCGAGCTGTCCCCGGCCGCGACCGCGCTGCTGCGCCACGTCGACGACCACGGCGGTGAGGGCACGACGGGGTCGGCCCGGCGCACCGTCTCACCGACCGAGGCGCGCACGCCGGCCGAGGAGCTGATCAGCCGGCGCCTGCTCGTGCCCCGCGAAGGTGCCGCCGTCGTCCTGCCCGGCGAGGTCGGTCTGGCGCTCCGTGGCGGCCGGACGACCCGGGAGCCGGTCGACGAGGTGCCACCGCTGGCGACGTCGGCGCGCGACGCCGCACTGGTCGCCCGGACGGCCGCAGGGGCGGCCTTCGACGTCGTACGCCGCGTGGAGCTGCTGCTCGACCACTGGGGCGTGCAGCCGCCCAGCGTCCTGCGCAGCGGCGGCCTCGCCGTGCGCGACCTCAAGGCGGTGGCGCGCGAGCTGCACGTCGACGAGCCCGGGGCGGCCCTGGTGGTTGAGGTGGCGCTGGCGTCCGGCCTGATCGCCGAGGCGGCCGCCGCAGACGGGACGCCCTCGTGGCTGCCCACCGACGAGTTCGACCTCTGGTCGGGCCTGCCGCTCGCCGAGCGGTGGACGCGCCTGGTGGGCGGGTGGCTCGCCAGCAGCCGGGTGCCCTCGCTCGTCGGCTCGCGCGACCCGGCCGGCAAGGCCTGGAACGCGCTCGCCCCCGAGCTCTCCAGTGGGCTCGCCGAGGAGGCCCGTCGGCTCGCGCGGCACGTGCTGGCCGAGGTGCCCGAGGGCGAGGTGCTCGCGATCGGCACCGGTATCGCCTCGCTGGTGCAGCGCATCGGCTGGCTGCGTCCGCGTCGGCCCACGATCTTCGCCGACCTGGTCACGGCCGCGCTGGCGGAGGCGGCCGCGCTGGGGGTCACGGGCGCCGGAGGCCTGCCGCCCAGCGGACGGCACGTGGCGGGCGGCGACCTCCCGGCGGCCGCGGAGGCGATCGCCGCCGACCTTCCCCGACCGGTCGACCACGTCCTCCTGCAGGCCGACCTCACGGCCGTCGCCCCCGGTCCGCTCGAGACGGAGGTGGCCCGGCGCCTGCACCTGCTCGCGGACGTGGAGTCGCGCGGCGGTGCGACGGTCTACCGCTTCACCTCCGGGTCGCTGCGCCGCGGCTTCGACGCGGGGTGGTCCAGCGGCGAGGTGCGTGACTTCCTCACGTCGGTCTCGCAGACGCCGGTCCCCCAGCCCCTGGAGTTCCTCGTCGAGGACGTCGCCCGCACCTTCGGCACCGTGCGGGTCGGGCACGCCGAGGCGTTCCTGCGCGCCGACGACGAGGCCGCGCTCGCCGCGCTGGTGCACGACCCGCGGGGGCGCAGCCTCGGCCTCCGTCTGCTCGCCCCGACCGTCGCGATCGCCACCTCTCCCCTCGACGTCCTGCTGCCCCGGCTCCGCGAGCTGGGGGCCGCTCCGGTCGTCGAGGCCGCCGACGGCACGGTCCGCGTCAGCCGCCCCGACCTGCAGCGTGCCCGCGCCCGCCGCGGCCGCCGCCCCGCCGGCGCCGTCGAGGCACGGCAGGCGGCCCAGGTCCAGGCGGTGGCGACGGCCATCCGTGCCGGCGACCGCGCCGAGTCCTCACGGCCCGCGAGCGCCGAGGCGACGACGACCCCGTCGGGCGCACTGGCCGCCCTGCGGGAGGCGATCGAGGCGGGCAGCACCGTGGTCATCGGCTACGTCGACGGCCACGGCGCGAACGGCGAGCGGGTCGTCGACCCGCGCCGCCTCGACGGCGGCCGGCTCTCGGCGTACGACCACCGCGCCGACGACGTCCGGGAGTTCGCCGTGCACCGCATCACCGGTGTCCGGCGCGCCTGAATCACCCCACGACCTTCCCCTCCTCCGCTCCGCTCCCCCGGACAAGCCCGCAGGGACCCCGACACCCTGACCACCCCGACACGCGTGCGCGTTCGCGTGGGCTCCTCCGTAGACTTGGACGATGGACTTCATCCGGTACGCCGAGCGCGCAGCGTCGCTCGTCAACGCCGACCTCGTCGACGAGGAGGCGCTGCGTGAGCACCTCGCCGACCGCTCGTGGCTGCACCGCTCGGTGGTCGCGGGTGACGTCGAGTCCGTGCGGGCCTTCCAGGCCGAGCTGCGGCCGGTGTTCGAGGCCTCCGACGTCGACGACGTCGCGCTGGTGGTGAGCTCGCTCAACGACCTGCTCGCCGAGCACCCGGTCACGCCGATGATCTCCGACCACGACCCTGACAACCTCCACATGCACGTGGCCAACCGCGCCGCCTCGGTCGCCGAGCTCCTGGTCGGCGAGGCGCTGATGGGGCTGGCCAACCTGGTGTGCGACCTCGGCGCCACCCGCCTCGGCATCTGCTCGGAGCCTCGCTGCGACCACGTCTTCGTCGACACCTCCCCCAACCAGTCGCGCCGCTACTGCTCGGACCGGTGCTCCTCACGCGCCAACGTGGCTGCCTTCCGGGCGCGGCGTCGCGCCGAGCAGGTGGACCCCCCGACCACCACCCGGGCCGCGGCGGCCTCCTCGTGAGGGCCACCGGATGAACGACGGCCCCCTCATCGTCCAGTCGGACAAGACGCTGCTGCTCGAGGTCGACCACCCGGCGGCTGCCGAGGCCCGCAAGGCGATCGCCCCGTTCGCGGAGCTCGAGCGCTCACCCGAGCACATCCACACCTACCGACTCACTCCCCTCGGGCTCTGGAACGCGCGAGCCGCTGGGCACGACGCCGAGCAGGTCGTCGACGCCCTGCTGTCCTGGTCGCGCTACGCCGTGCCGCACGCCCTGCTCGTCGACGTCGCCGAGACGATGGGCCGCTACGGTCGCCTGCGCCTCGAGAAGCACCCCGTCCACGGCCTGGTGCTGTCCTCCACCGACCGCCCGGTGCTCGAGGAGGTGCTCCGCGCGAAGAAGGTCGCCGGCATGCTCGGCGCCCGGCTCGACGACGACACGGTCGCGGTCCACCCCAGCGAGCGCGGCAACCTCAAGCAGGCGCTGCTCAAGCTCGGCTGGCCCGCCGAGGACTTCGCGGGCTACGTCGACGGGGAGGCGCACGACATCGAGCTCGCCGAGGACGGCTGGACGCTGCGCCCCTACCAGCGCGAGGCCGCCGAGTCCTTCTGGGACGGCGGCTCCGGTGTCGTGGTGCTCCCCTGCGGCGCAGGCAAGACGATCGTCGGCGCCGCCTCGATGGCCCACGTCGGGGCCACCACGCTCATCCTCGTGACCAACACGGTCAGCGCCCGCCAGTGGAAGGACGAGCTGGTCGCCCGCACCTCGCTCACGGCGGACGAGATTGGCGAGTACTCCGGCGCCGTCAAGGAGATCCGTCCGGTCACCATCGCGACCTACCAGGTGCTGACGACCAAGCGGAAGGGCGTATACCCGCACCTCGAGCTGCTCGACGCCCGCGACTGGGGCCTCATCGTCTACGACGAGGTGCACCTGCTGCCGGCGCCGATCTTTCGGATGACCGCCGACCTGCAGGCGCGTCGCAGGCTCGGGCTCACCGCCACCCTCGTGCGCGAGGACGGCCGGGAGGGCGAGGTGTTCTCGCTGATCGGACCCAAGCGCTACGACGCCCCGTGGAAGGACATCGAGGCGCAGGGCTACATCGCGCCCGCCGACTGCGTCGAGGTGCGCGTGAGCCTGCCCGACGGCGAGCGGCTGGCCTACGCGACCAGCGACCCCGACACCCGCTACCGTCTCGCCTCGTGCACCCACGCCAAGATCGACGTCGTACGACGCCTCGTGCAGCAGCACGCCGGCCAGCCGACCCTGGTGATCGGGCAGTACATCGACCAGCTCGACGAGATCGCCGAGATGCTCGACGCCCCCGTGATCAAGGGCGAGACCCCGGTCAAGGAGCGGCAGCGGCTGTTCAACGCGTTCCGCTCCGGCGAGGTCGGCCTGCTCGTGGTCAGCAAGGTCGCCAACTTCTCCATCGACCTGCCGTCGGCCGAGGTGGCCATCCAGGTCAGCGGGTCGTTCGGCTCGCGCCAGGAGGAGGCCCAGCGGCTCGGGCGCCTGCTGCGCCCCAAGACCGAGGGCCGCAGCGCACACTTCTACACGATCGTCTCGCGCGACACCGTGGACGCCGACTTCGCGCAGAACCGGCAGCGGTTCCTCGCCGAGCAGGGCTACGCCTACCGGATCGTCGACGCGGGCGACCTCCCGGCGACCCCGGCCTAGGTTCACAAGTCACCCAAGCAGGGACGGCCCCAGGGCGCTGAGGGCTCGTTCGTAGTCGACCCGGTCGAACTCGAAAGGTCCGAGACCACTCAGGTCCCAGTCACGATGACCCGTGCGGAAGTCCGACCACCGGACGGTCGCGTGCATGACGACGACCTTCGCGGTGAGGGGCCAGCAACCCCACTCCCCGCAGTCGCAGCCGAGCAGGACGGTGTCGCCATCACCGAACCACGTCGCGCGAGGCCGGCCGAGGTAGTGGTGGATGCTGCCGACGGCATACGGGGCCAGGCCACCGTAGGAACCCGCGAGCGAGGCGTCGAAGACTCGCTCGACGTCACCGGCGTGCTCGGCCAGGAGACGTCCGTTGACCCAGATCTCGATGGCCGGTTCTGTCGTGTCCGGCACCGCGAAGCGCACCTCGTCCATTCGCTCGACCTCCACGGCACCAGCATCGTGCCGGCGCCGGTTCGTGGCGATCGATTTGTTGGGACGGCGCGTCGGACGACCAGAAGTCGCGTGGCTCTGCCACGCACCAGCGTGGGTACGCCGCTGCGGTCGAGTTGTGGTCGTCCGACGCGCCGGACCGGATCAGGCCAGCGTGCTGGTGTCGATCACGAAGCGGTAGCGCACGTCGGAGGCCAACACCCGCTCGTACGCCTCGTTGACCTTGTCGGCGCCGATCACCTCCACCTCGGCGGCGATGTTGTGCTCGGCGCAGAAGTCGAGCATCTCCTGGGTCTCGGCGATGCCGCCGATCATCGACCCGGCGAAGGAGCGCCGGCCGCCGATGAGCGACATCGCGTTGACGGGCAGCGGCTCCGGCGGGGCGCCGACGTTGACGAGGGTGCCGTCGACGGCAAGCAGGCCGAGGTGGGCGTTGACGTCGATGGAGGCGCTCACGGTGTTGACGATGAGGTCGAAGCGACCGGCCAGGGCCTCGAACGTGTCGGGGTCCGAGGTCGCGAAGTAGTGGTCGGCCCCGAGCCGCAGGCCGTCCTCCTGCTTCTTCAGCGACTGCGAGAGCACCGTGACCTCGGCACCCATCGCGTGGGCGATCTGGACGGCCATGTGGCCGAGGCCGCCGAGCCCGACGACGGCGACGCGGCGGCCCGGGCCGGCCTTCCAGCGACGCAGCGGGGAGTACGTCGTGATGCCGGCGCACAGCAGCGGCGCGGCCGCCGCCGGGTCGAGGCCCTCCGGCACGGAGAGCACGAACCCGGCGTCCACGACGACGTGCGTGGAGTAGCCACCCTGGGTGGTGGTGCCGTCGACGTCGGTGACGGCGTAGGTGGCGATCATGCCCTTGACGCAGTACTGCTCGTCGCCGTTGCGGCAGTTGTCGCACTCGCCGCAGGAGTTGACCATGCAGCCGACGCCGACGCGGTCGCCGACGCGGTGGCTGGTGACCTCGGCGCCGACCTGCTGGACGGTTCCGACGATCTCGTGACCCGGCGCGACGGGGAAGGGCTGCGGGCCCCAGTCGCCGTTGACGGTGTGGATGTCGGAGTGGCAGATGCCGGCGTACTCGATCGCGATCAACACGTCGTGGGCGCCGACCTCGCGGCGCTCGATGGTGGTGGGGGCCAGCGGCTGGCCGGCCGAGGGTGCTGCGTAGGCGTTCACGCGCATGTGGGGGTGGTCCGTCCTTCTGTGGGGTGTGCTGACCGGGGTGGTCGGTCAGTGGATCGGGTCGTGCGTGACCGCGCGGAGCTCGTCGGCGAGCGCCCGCGCCCGGTCGGAGACCTGCTCGCTGCGCGCCGTGTCACCGTCCTGGACCGCCTGCCAGTAGGCGATCTTGAGGTCCACGTAGCGCTGGCGGAGCACCAGTGCCCTGGCCTCGGTCGCGAGGCGCTCCTGCTGCTCGCGCAGCAGCCGCTCCTGGTCCGCGGCCGCGTCCGCACCGACGCGGTTGTTGGACATGTAGAGGCGCATGGCGCCCACCGACATCCCGGTGGCGGCGAGGCAGGAGACCCACATGAGCTGGTCGAGGTCCTCGTCGTCGTAGACGCGGTGCCCGCTGCTGGCGCCGCGGCTGATCGGGGCGATGACCCCGATCTGCTCGTAGTAGCGCAGCGTGCTGGCCGGCAGGCCGGTGAGGGCCGCCGCCTCCTTGATGGAGTAGCTGCGGGGAAGGGCGTGGCTGGTCACGTCATCGACGGTAGGAACTTCGAGTACTCGAAGTCAAAGCCAGCGCGCGCCACGACCGGGCTGCTTCTGGCCCCTTGGCTAGCCTCGACCACGTGACCCTCCGTGACCGCCTCGGCGCCGAGCTCTTCCGCAAGGTCGCCGGCCCCGACGGCCCGCGCAACCGCCAGCGCGTCCACGGCACACCGGGCCCGCGCTGGTTCGCCCCCGACTCCCCCATCGGCCGGGTCCACGGCGACGCCTCGATGTTCGTCGGCGGCATCCGCGCGATCATGCTCCAGTCCCTGCACCCGGCCGCGATGCAGGGCGTGGCCGACCACTCCGGCTACCGCGGCGACATGTGGGGACGGCTCGCGCAGGTCTCGACCTACATCGCGATGACCACCTTCGGCGCCGAGCAGGATGCCCTGCAGATGATCCGCGCCGTCCAGCGCGCGCACGAGTCGGTGACCGGCACGATGCCCGACGGCACGTCGTACGCCGCCTCCGACCCGCACCTGCTCGGCTGGGTGCACGCCGCCGAGATCCACAGCTTCCTCGTCGCGCACGACCGATACGGCCACCGACCCCTCACCGGGGCGGAGCGCGACGAGTACGTCGCCCAGACCGCCGTCGCAGCCGGGCACCTCGGCGTGGTCGACGCCCCGCGGTCCGAGGAGGACCTGTGCGGGACCCTGGCGGCGTACGCCCCCGAGCTCCGCGGGACACCAGCCGCCCACGAGGCGATCCGCTTCCTGCTGCTGCACCCCGACCTGCCGGCCGCCGCACGCCCCGGCTACCTCGCGCTCGCCTCGGCCGCCATCGGCCTGCTGCCGGCCAGCGCGCGCCGCGAGCTGCGGCTCCCGCGCGTGCCCCCGGTGACCGACCGCGTGCTCGGAGCCGCAGCCACCCGCACGATCCGGTGGGCGATGGCCTCCGGCCACGCCGAGGCGCGCGAGCTGCACGAGGCGACCCAGCGGTGAGCCTCGTCGACCGCTGGCCGCTGCCCGACCACCACGCGCTGCGCGACGACCTGCTGGCGGCCTGGGACCGGGCGGGCTACCACGACCTGCGCCACCTCGAGGAGGTGCTCGACCGGCTCGACGTGCTCGCCGCGGCGGGCGTCCCGTTCGACCGCACCCTCGTCGCCCTCGCGGCCTGGTTCCACGACGCCGTCTACGACGGGGCCGACGACGACGAGGAACGCTCCGCGCGCTGGGCCGAGGATGCGCTGCCGGCGACCCGGGCCGACGAGGTGGCGCGGCTGGTGCGGATGACCGTCGAGCACCGCCCGGCCGGGGACGACCCGGCAGGGGCCGCGCTCAGCGACGCCGACCTGGGCATCCTCGCCGCGCCTCGCTGGCGGTACGACGCCTACGTGGCCGGGGTGCGGGCTGACTTCGCGCACGTCGGCGACGACGACTTCCGGGCCGGCCGGGCAGCGGTGCTGCGCGACCTGGTCGCCCGGGCGCACCTCTTCAGCACCTCGCACGCGCGCGAGCTGTGGGAGGACGCCGCGCGGGCGAACCTCGAGCGCGAGCTCGCGGGCCTCAGCGGTCGTTGAGCTGGAGGTAGACCGTGAAGCGGTCGTGTCGGTAGCAGGTGCGCGAGACCTCGACGATGCGGCCGTCGGACACGGCACGGCGCGCGTGGCGCAGCACCGGGTCGCCCTCGTCGACCTCGAGGATCGCGGCCTCGTCGGCGCTCGCCCGGTCGGCGCTGATGGAGTCCTCGACCTCGGTCGGGCGCAGACCCCTGGCGCCGAGGGCCTCGTAGAGACTGGTGGGGGTGCCGTGCTGGAGGAAGCCCGGCAGCAGCACCTCGTTGAGGTAGGCGTCCTCCACGCACACGATGGCCTGGTCGGCGCGGCGCAGCCGGCGCCAGTGGAGCACGGGGTCACCGGGCGAGATGTCGAGCGCCCTCGCGACGCCGGGGCCGGCCTGCTCCACGCGGGCGAGGAGCGTCTGCGACTCCGGCAGCATCCCGCGGCGGCGGATCTCCTCGGTGAACGAGGTGAGCCGGCCGGAGGTCCGGGGCGGCTGGGCGACGAAGGTGCCACGGCCCGGGATCCGCTCGAGGAGACCCTCGGCGACGAGGGCGTCGAGCGCCTGGCGTACGGTCATCCGTGCCACGCCGAAACGGGCCACGAGCTCACGCTCGGACGGAGCCGCAGAACCGGGCGGCTGGGTCTCGATGAGGCCCCGCACGTGCTCGCGCACCTGGACGTGCTTCAGCGCCCGCTGGCGCGGGACGACGAGCTCCACGGGGTCCATGGCACTCAGGCTAGGACTGGGCTGGACCGGCAGTCTGCAAATTGACCAAGCCTGTGGCAAAGCCTTGACAATTTCTTGATGTTCGAACGGATGTTCGACACATCGCGTACCATGGGACTCGTGGACTTCCAGACGTCCCTCTTCGCCGACGACACCGCGGATTCCACGGTGCTGTCGCCGGAGCGTCAACGGCTGTCCCACGGAGCGTGGGTCGACGTCCAGCGCAACTGGCTCTGCGACCCCGACGCCGTGTTTTCCGCACTGGTCGATCGCGTGCCCTGGCGGGCCGAGCGGCGCGAGATGTACGACTCCGTGGTCGACGTGCCGCGGTTGGTGCACACCTACCTCGCCGCCGACCCGCTCCCCCATCCCGCGCTCACACAGGCGCGCACGGCGCTCAGCGAGCACTATCTCCCCGAGCTGGGCGAGCCGTTCGTGACCGCCGGATGCTGCTACTACCGCGACGGTCGCGACTCCGTCGCGTGGCACGGCGACACGATCGGCCGCGGCCGCACCGCCGACACCATGGTCGCCATCGTGAGCGTCGGCGACCCCCGCCGGCTGCTGCTTCGCCCGCGGGGCGGGGGTGCGTCGATCGCGCTGACCATGGGCCACGGCGACCTGGTCGTGATGGGCGGGTCGTGCCAGCGCACCTGGGAGCACGCCGTGCCCAAGGTCGCCCACTCCGGACCGCGGATGTCGGTCCAGTTCCGCCCGCTCAACGTCTTCTAGCCGGGCATACTGACGCCCATGTCGTTCCAGACCGAGGGCCGCGCCCCGGTGTGGCCACCTGCGAGTCGACTCGTCCCCACGGCCTTCGTCGTCCAGGCGTCGGTCTCGCTGGTGGCATGGTTCCTGGTCGACGACCGGTCACGCGGGGGCGCATGGTCGAGCACCGACTTCGAGGAGTGGGCGCTGCTGAGCGTGCTGGGCGCGGCGTTGCTCGTGATGCTCTTCAGCTTGGTCCGGCGTCGCTGGTCGGCGGCTGCGGCGGTCGCCGCTGGCTGCTCCCTGGCGATCATCTCGGGCTGCGCCGTCTTCGCCGCGTACGCCGTGCTCAACTCGGCGTAGCCGGCCGCGGTCGAGCGTCAACGCTTGAGCAGCCGCCGCAGCAGCACCAGCACGACGAGGGCGGCCAGCGCCTGCTTCCAGTACGACTTCGCGAGCACCGGGAGCACCGCACTGCCGAGGTCGAGCGCCTCGGGCTCCCGCGGCGGCGGCTTCGGCGGGGCGGGCGGTGCCGGCGGCGCGGGTGTTGCGGGCGCGGCAGGATCGTCCACCCCCGCATCGCTCGCCTCGCCACCCATCAGAGACGCGGCCTCCGGCGACGAGTCGGTCGACTCGACGGGACCGGCGAGCCGCTGCTCGAGGCAGGCGACGAACTGCCCGAGCAGCTTGTCGGAGACGTCCTGCATCACCCCGCGCCCGAACTGCGCCGGCTTGCCGGTGATGGCCAGGTCGGTCTCCACCGACACGTCGGTCGAGCCGCCGGCCTCGGCCATCGACACCGTGACCTTCGCGCCCGCCGTGCCGTTGCCGCGCTTGTCCTTGCCCTTCGCGTCGACGACGAAGCGGTGGGCCTCGGCGTCCTTCTCCACGAACGTGCCGCTGCCGTTGTACAGCAGCGCGATCGGGCCGAGCTTGACCTTCACCGACCCGGAGAACGACTCCTCGTCGGCCTCCGTCACCTGGGCGCCCGGGAAGCACTCGGCGACCGAGGCGATGTCGTTGAAGTGCGCCCAGGTCTCCTCGACGCCGATCGGGACGGTGAAGCGGTGGCTCAGCTCCATCTACACACCCGCCGCCTTGAGCACGGCCCGGCCCGTCAGCACCCGCGCGAGGTGCTGGCGGTAGTCGGCGGCGCCGTTGAGGTCTGACGGCGGGTTGGTCCCCTCGGCGGCGAGCTGGGATGCCTCGCGTACGCCGTCCTCCGTCGCGCTCGCGCCGGCGAGGGCCCGCTCGGTGGCGGTCGCCCGCAACGGCGTGGACCCCATGTTGGTCAGGCCCACGCGCGCCTCGTCGATCGAGCCCTTCACCGTCGCGGCGACGGCGACGATGGGCCACTGGTGGGCCACGCGCACGAACTTCTCGTAGTGCGCACCCCAGCCCGTGTGCTTCGGGATCCGCACCTCGGTGAGGATCTCGTCGTCGCCGATGGCGGTCTCGAAGAGGTCGACGAAGAAGTCCGCGGCGTCGACCGTGCGGGTGCCACCGGGACCGGCGATGACGAACTGTGCGCCGAGCGCGAGTGCCGGCGCACCGAGGTCACCGGCGGGGTCGGCGTGCGCCAGCGCGCCGCCGAACGTGCCCCGGTGCCGGATCTGCGCGTCCGCGACCTCAGCGGCGGCCTTGGACAGCAGGAGCGCGTGCTCCTTGACCAGGCTGTCGTCGCGCACGTCGTGGTGGGTGGTCATCGCGCCGATCACGAGGGCGTCGCCGTCGTCGCGGATGCCCCGCAGCGAGGAGATGCCGCCGAGGTCGATGACGACCTCGGGGGCGTTGAGCCGCATCCGCAGGACCGGCAGCAGGCTCTGCCCGCCGGCCAGGATCTTCGCGTCGTCCCCGTGCTGGCCGAGCGCGGCGAGCGCCTCCTCGACCGACGTCGGGGCCAGGTAGTCGAACTGCACCGGTATCACTGGCCTGCTCCGTCCGTGCTGTCCTGGTTGAGGGCACCTTCCTGGAAGTGGGGCATCGCGTCCGGAGGTGTCTCTGTCGCCCCGCCTGCCCTGCTGTCCGCGATGGCGCGCCACACGCGCTCGGGGGTGCAGGGCATCTGGATGTCGTTGATCCCGAGGTGGCGTACGGCGTCGACGACCGCGTTGACGACCGCCGGCGTGGACGCGATGGTGCCGGCCTCGCCGACGCCCTTCGTGCCGAGGGTGTTGGTGGTGCAGACGCTCGGCTCATGCGTGTGGAGGACGTCGAAGGAGATCGTGTCGGCCGACGTCGGCAGGAGGTAGTCGACGAAGGAGCCGGAGACCAGGGTCCCCGCCTCGTCGTGCACCGCCTCCTCCCACAGTGCCTGGGCGATGCCCTGCACCAGCCCGCCGTGGACCTGACCGGCCACGATCAACGGGTTGATGATGTTGCCGATGTCGTCGCAGCAGGTGTACTTCCGCATCTTCACCGCGCCGGTCTCGGTGTCGACCTCCATGGCGCACAGGTGCGTGCCGTGGGGGTAGTTGAAGTTCACCGGGTCGTAGGTCGCCTCGGCGTCGATGCTGAGCTCCATGTCGTCGGGGTAGTTGTGCCCCGTGAAGGTCGCGGTGGCGAGCTCCTGGATGCCGACGCCCTGGTCGGTGCCGCGGACGGAGAACCGGCCGTCGGCGTAGTCGAGGTCGTCCTGGCTCGCCTCGAGCAGGTGCGAGGCGAGGTGCCTGGCCTTCTCGATGACCTTGTCGACGGCCTGGACCAGCGCCTCCCCGCCGACCACGAGCGAGCGCGAGCCGTAGGTGTCGAGACCGCGGTGCGCGACCTGGGTGTCGCCGTGCAGCACCTCCACGTCCTCGAACGGGACGCCGAGCCGGTCGGCGACGATCTGGCTGAAGGCCGTCTCGTGGCCCTGGCCGTGGGCACTCGTGCCCGTCACGACCTCGACCTTGCCGGTGGCGAGCATCCGCACGCTCGCGTGCTCCCACCCGCCGGCGCCGTAGTCGAGGCTGCCCAGCACCCGGCTCGGTGCCAGGCCGCACATCTCGGTGAAGGTGGAGACGCCGATGCCGAGCTGCACCCGGTCACCCCGGTCGCGCCGCTCCTTCTGCTCCGCGCGCAGCGCGTCGTAGCCGAAGGACTCCTTGGCCCGCGCAGTGGCGGCCTCGTAGTTGCCGGAGTCGTACTCGAGCCCGGCGACCGTGGTGAACGGGAACTCCTCGTGCTTGATCCAGTTGCGCTCGCGGATCTCGAGGGGGTCCACGCCGACCTCGGCGGCCAGCTCGTCCATCAGCCGCTCGATGGCGTACGTCGCCTCGGGCCGGCCAGCGCCGCGGTAGGCGTCGGTGAAGGTCGTGTTGGTGAGCACCGTCTGGCACTCGAAGCGGTAGGCGGGGAACTTGTAGATGGCGTTGAACATGAAGGCACCGAGGACCGGCACGCCTCCGCCGACGAGGGCGATGTAGGCACCGAGGTCGGCGTCGAGGTGCACCTTCAAGGCGGTGACCTTGCCCTCCTTGTCGGCGGCGAGGGTCAGCGTCTGCACCTGGTCGCGGCCGTGGTGGGCCGCCATCAGGCTCTCGCTGCGGGTCTCGGTGTACTTCACCGGCCTGGAGAGCCGTCGGGCGACGGCCCAGGCGATCCACTCCTCCGGTGTGACCTGGAGCTTGCCTCCGAAACCACCACCGACGTCGGGGGCGATGACCCGGATCTTGGACTCGGGTACGCCGGTGGTGGCCGCAAGGGCGAACCGGAGGATGTGCGGGATCTGGGTCGCCGACCACATGGTGATCTGCTCACCGGTCGGGTCGACGACGACGCTGCGGGGCTCCATGAAGGCGGGGATGAGCCGCTGCTGGCGGTACTCGCGCTCGATGACGATGCCGTCCGTGCGGGCCGTCGCGATCGCGGCCTCCACGTCGGTGCCGGTGCCGGCCTCGGCCGAGTCGAAGACCCACAGCGCCGACTTGTTGGTGCCGAGGTCGGGGTGGGCGAGGACCTCGTCGGTCAGCGCCTTCTTGATGCCGACCACGGCCGGCAGCTCGTCGTACTCGACGTCCACGAGCTCCGCGGCGTCGCGGGCCTCGGCGGCGGTGCGCGCCACCACCACGGCGACGATCTCGCCGGCAAAGGCGACGCGGTCGGCGGGCATCGGCGAGTGCCCGGGGGTCTTCTGGTCCGGGGTGATGGGCCAGGCGTTGATGCAGACACCCAGCTCGTCGCCGAAGTCCTTGCCGCTGAGCACCGCGACGACGTTGGTCGAGGCCTTGGCCGCCTCTGTGTCGATCGAGGTGATCGTGGCGTGGGCGAAGGGACTGCGCACCATCGCCATGTGCAGCATCCCGGGGAGGGTGATGTTGTCGGTCCAGCGGGTGCGACCCGTGATCAGCCGCTGGTCCTCCTTGCGGCGGCGGTCCTTGCCGATCTCGGTCGCGGGCCGGTCCTGGGTGGCGGTCATGCCTTCGCTCCTTCGGCCGCGTGGAGCACGCTCTTGACGATGTTGTGGTAGCCGGTGCAGCGGCAGAGGTTGCCCTCCATGCCCAGCCGCACCTCCTCCTCGGTGGGGTTGGGGTTCTCGCCCAGGAGGTCGACGGCCTGCATGATCATGCCGGGGGTGCAGAAGCCGCACTGGAGGCCGTGGCACTCGCGGAAGGACGCCTGCACCGGGTGCAGCTCACCCTCGGCGGTGTCGGCGAGGCCCTCGATGGTGGTGACGGTGCGGCCGTTGGCCTGCACCGCGAGCACGTTGCACGACTTCACGCTCGTGCCGTCGAGGTGGACGGTGCACGCTCCGCAGTTGGAGGTGTCGCACCCGATCACGGTTCCGGTCTTGCCGAGCTTCTCCCGCAGGTACTGCACCAGCAGCATCCGGGGCTCGACGTCGTCGGAGACCGACGCTCCGTCGACGGTGAGTTGGATCTTGGTCATGCGACGCCTCCGTGCGTGTGAGGTGGATCACTCGCGGCCGACGCTAGGCCCGGCCGGGTTGGCACCCGGTTGGTCGGTCCACACCGGACCGCGGCACCCCACACGCACGGAGGTCGTTGCTCAGTAGCGCAGCACGACGCCCTTCGGCTTCTCCGACAACACCTGCGCGCTGACGAAGAGGTCGCCGTCGGCCCACTCGACCGCGGCGGGCATCATCACCTCGGCGTAGGGCTTGGCGGTCGTGCGGCCGGCCTTGATGCGCGAGACCTGGCCGCCGAAGAGCTGGGCGACGTAGATGTCACCGTTGTCCGCCACCGCGACGCCCGTCGCGCCGGCGAAGCCGGAGGCGACCTCGCGGACCTTGCCGGTCTTGACCTTCACCTTGACCAGGCGACCCTGCGCACCGGTGCTGCCGTCCTCGGGACCCCCGGGGAGCAGCGTGACGTAGAGCCAGCCGCCCTTGCCCACCTCGACGTCGGTCGGGACCGGCTCGAAGTTGAAGGTCTTGCCGACGGTGCAGGCCGGGAGCTTGTTGGCCGCAGCCGCCTCCGCAGTGATCACCACGGGCACCGGGGGCAGGACCGCGAGAGTCTTGACCTTGCCGTTGGGCTTGACCGACAGGATCGTGTTGCCGGCGGCGTCGGCGACGTACGTCGTGCCCTTGTGCACGGTCGAGCCGTAGGGGTGCGACTCCACGATGCCCGTGTAGGACGCGGGCACCTCGGGGGGCATCTGCGCTGCGCAGGCGGCGTCGAGCCCGCCCACGATGCCGTACGAGACGTCGGCGTCGGGGTTGTGGTCGGCCTCGTACGCCGACAGGTCGGCCACCTTCGTCGGCTTGGCGCCCGGGCGCATCGACCAGAGCGCGGTCTTGGCGCCCTTCGTCGTCGCGAACTGGACGGCCCCGCCGTTCTCGGAGACCGCACCGACCTCGGTGCCCTTCTTCGCAGCGAAGACCACCTCCGGCTCGGCGCCGGGCGCGACCGCGGTCAGCAGACCGGCGAAGTTCTGGGCGACGTAGGCGGTGCCGTCTCCGGCGACGACCATGCTGAGCGGCGAGACGAGCTTCTTCGCCACCGTCGTCGGTTCGGGTGCCGTGGAGGCAGTTGCGGTGGGGCTGCCCAGGAGGCTCCCCGTGAGCAGGACGACGGCTCCTGCCGCCATCGCTCGTCGTGTTGCGGCCATGCTTTCTCCCTCGTACGTGGCCGCACCCCCGTGCGGCGCCTCGACGCAGGATCGTGCACCGCAACCCGAGCGGTCCACTACATTTTGTCGATCTACCCGAAATGGGAGGGGTCACCGGAGGCTGGCGAGCCTGCCCTTCAGTAGTGGCACGACCGGGTGGTGCACCGGCAGCGCGGCCAGGCACGCCTCGACCACGGCGGTGTCGTAGGGGGCCAGCTCGCTGTAGCGCAGCACGGCGTCGGGGTCGGGCTGCGCCAGCAGGGCCTCCCGCACGCTGACGGCGAGGTAGTCGCCCATCTGCACCAGGGCGGGCGAGTCGGTGCCGGGGAGCAGGTCGCCGCCGTAGGCGCGCACGGCGGCGCGCACGTCACCGCGGCGCAGCAGCCGCTGCACCTCCTCGACGTCGGTGACCACGGGCATGGTGAGGCGGTAGGGACGCGACGAGAGCTGCCCGGACAGGGCCGCCCGCAGGTGCGAGACCTCGGCCTTGAGCGTCGAGGTGGTCACCGACGCGTCGCCGTAGAGCAGCGCGTGGAGGTGCTCGACCGAGAGCCCCGAGGGATGGAGCGCGAGCAGGGCGAGGATCTCGGTCTGCCGCCGGTTGAGGAGCAGCCGCTGGCCGTCGAGCCACACCTGCGCCGTGCCGAGGAGGGTCAGCGTGAGGCCGGGCTCGGACGGCGCGACGTCGCCCGCCAGCGTCGTACGACGGTCGGTGGGGAGGGCGCCCTCGATCAGCCGCGCCATCACGCGCGCCGTGGCGAGGCCGATGGGGTGGGAGCGGTCCCAGGTGGTCGACAGGTCGATCACGCCGAGCGAGCGCCCGGTCACCGGGTCGAAGACCGGGGCCGCCCAGCAGACCCAGTTGTGCACCACCTCGGCGTAGTGCTCGGCGCTGAAGACCATCGACGGGGCGCCGGTGCGGCCGGCGATGGCCAGCGCGTTGGTGCCGACGCTGCGCTCGTCCCACCGGCCGCCGGGGACGAAGTTCACCGTCTCGGCCTTGCGTCGCATCACGCGCCCGCCGTAGGTCCAGAGGATCCGCGTCTGCTCGTCGGTGACCGCGACGACGAGGTCGCCGTCCTCGGCCGTGCGCCGGAGCTCGTCCTGCACCCGGGACACCGCGGTCTGCAGGGGCGAGGCCTTCCAGAAGTCGGCCGTGTCGCCCTCGTCGTCGAGCGGCGCGTGGGTCACCCCGGGCGACACGACGCCCGAGAGCTCCCAGCTGCGCAGGATCTCCGGCCGGACCGCGTCGGCGTCACCGGCCTCGACGAAGCGCGTCCAGGCGCGGACGGCGTCCACGCGTCGGGCGTGCAGGTCCTCGCTGGTCATGGTGGCTCCCGGTGGTCGCCGCAAACCTAGCCCGAGTGTGATGGACGCAACAGGGAATCTGCCCGGAGGTCGGTCGAGGGATCGCCCGAGGGATCAGCGCACGCGCTCGAAGGTGGCGACGACGCCGGGGTGGTCGGTGACCAGGTGCCGGTAGGAGTGGAAGGAGTGGATCCGGAAGTCGGAGTCGCGCTCACCCATCACGTAGTCGATCCCCGAGCCCCGACGGTGCTTGTCGGCGGAGTAGTTGGTCTCCAGCCGGAGAGGCTTGGTGATCCGTCCCTTCACGAGGTGGTCGCCCGTGTCCCGGTTCGCCGTGACGTTGCAGTCGCACATCGCGACGAACTGGTGCGCGTCGGGCGTGTCCTCCTTGATCGAGCGGATCCTGCTGGCCATCCGCCACATGGCCTCCACGCCGCGACGGTTGGCGTAGTTGGGGCCACCCGAGCGGCGGTTGTGGAGGTGGTTGGGCAGGTGGAAGCTCACGGCGCGGATCGTGTGGCCGGTCTTCCGGTGCCGGAGCACCGCCGCCACGCCGTACTGGTCGTGGGCGATCCGACCGGAGTAGCGCCGCCAGGTCGTGCCGGTCAGGAGGGGCGCCCAGGTCTTCTCGACCTCCCAGACCTTCTTGTCGAAGGCGATCGGGTTGTCGTCGGTGCCGGTCGGGCCCTTCGGCATCAGCAGGGTCCACGACTTAGGCAGGGCGGCGCGCAGCGCCGGGCGGCTGAAGAGCCGCTCCTGGAACCCGATGACCGAGGCGTCGCCGTCCAGCACCTGCGCGATGTCGTGACGCATGCCGGCGACCCGCATCCCCTTCTTGAGGTTGAGCGTCGCGACGCCGAACTTCGCACCGGAGGCGAACGCCGCCGGTGTCCGCTCCTGCTGGCGCGCCTGTGCCGGCGAGCCGGCGACCGCCAGGCCGGTGAACAGCAGGAGCACCGCGACGAGGGCGGCGGTCGGGCGGGCGAGGACACGGGGCGGCACGGGGAGCAAAAACATCCCGGAGACCATAAGTGAGGCCCATGCGACGGGCCAATTCGTCGTCGTGGTAGAGCGCCGCCCGCGGGTCAGTCGTCGTGGTGGATGCGGCCCTGCGTCGCGGCCAGCCGCTCCCCCGAACCGCCCCACTGGCGGGCCACGATCTCCGCCGCGATCGAGACGGCGGTCTCCTCCGGGGTGCGCGCGCCGAGGTCGAGCCCGATCGGTGAGGAGAGGAGGGACAGCTCGGCCTCACCCAGCCCTGCTTCGACGAGCCGGGCCAGCCGCTCGTCGTGCGTACGACGCGAGCCCATGGCGCCGATGTAGCCGGGGCGCACGTCCTCGTCGAGGCGCAGCGCGACCTCGAGGAGCGGCACGTCGAACTTCGGGTCGTGGGTCAGGACCGCCAGGACCGTCCGCCGGTCGATGCGACCGGCGGCGAGCTCGGCCTGCAGGTAGCGGTGCGGCCAGTCGACGACCACCTCGTCGGCTCCCGGGAAGCGTGAGGTCGTGGCGAAGACGGGACGGGCGTCGCACACCGTGACGTGGTAGCCGAGGAAGGAGCCGACCTTGGCGACGGCTGCCGCGAAGTCGATGGCCCCGAAGACCAGCATCCGCGGCTTGGGGGCGAAGCCCCACACGAAGACACGCATGCCCTCGCCGCGCCGCTCGCCGTCCGGGCCGTAGGTCAGGGTGGCGTTGGTGCCCGCCGCGAGCAGGCCGAGGGCGTCGTCGTGCACCGCGGCGTCGGCCCGCGGGGAGCCGAGGCTCCCGTCCGCGGCAACGTGCGGCCGCACCACCAGGCGGCGCCCGACCCACGAGGGGTCCGGGTGCTCGATCACCGTCGCCAGGGCCACCGGCCGACCGGCCTCGATGTCGGCGGCCACCTCCCCCAGCTGCGGGAACGTCTCGCGCGACACCTGCTCGACGAAGACGTCGAGGATGCCGCCGCAGGTGAGCCCGACCGCGAAGGCGTCGTCGTCCGAGACCCCGTAGCGCTCCAGCACCGGCTCGCCCGACGCGACCACGGTCTGCGCGAGGTCGTAGACGGCGCCCTCGACGCAGCCTCCCGACACCGAGCCCACCGCCGACTCGTCGGGGCCGACCAGCATGGACGCGCCGGCGGGGCGCGGGGCGGAGCGGAAGGTCGCCACGACCGTGCCGACGCCGATCGTCTCGCCGGCCTCCCACCACTGCATCAGCTCGGGCAGCACGTCACGCACGCGCGATCACCTCCGTGAGGTCGGCGAAGGTCGCCAGGGAGTGCCCGGCGAGGAAGTCGTCGCAGTGGGGCAAGGCCGCCACGACTCCGCCCTGCAGCGGCTCGTAGCCCGCCTTGCCGCGGTGCGGGTTCACCCACACGACCCGGTGGGCGACCCGCTGCAGCCGCGCCATCTGCTCCCCGAGGAGCCCCGCGTCCCCACGCTCCCAGCCGTCGCTGAAGACCACGACCACGGCACCGCGGGCCATCCCGCGCTGGCCCCACCGGTCGAGGAACACCCGGAGCGTCTCGCCGAGCCGGGTGCCACCGGACCAGTCCGGCACCACCTCGCCGGCGGCGACGATGGCGCGGTCGGCGTCCGGGGTCCCGAAGGCCCGGGTCACGTGGGTAAGCCGGGTGCCGACGGTGAAGGTCTCGACGGTGCCGCCCGACGCCCGGGCGGACCGGGTCAGGCGGTGGGCCAGGCGCAGCAGTGCGTCGGCGTACGGCGTCATGGAGCCGCTGACGTCGACCAGCAGCACCACGCGGCGCGGGCGGGTGCCGCGACGCCGCCAGGCGATCTCGCCGGGCTCGCCGAGGTGGCGCAGCGAGTTGCGCAGGGTGCGCGACGCGTCGAGCTCGCCGCGGTGCCAGCGGCGGTGCCGCGCCGTACGACGAACCGGCGGGTGCAGCGACAGCCGAAGGAACATCCCCGCGAGTCGCCGCTTCTCCGCCGCGTCGAGCGTGGCGACGTCGCGGTGCTGGAGGACCTCCGCCTCCGACGCCATCGCGCGGACCACGTCCTCCTCCTCGGTCTCGCCCGCTCCGCCGGTCCCCTCGGCCTCGGGGAGCAGGTGCGCGGTCGAGGCGCGCGAGGCCTCGCGCTGCTGGGCACGCGGCAACCCGTCGCGGGGGTCGAACCACGCCGCGAAGACCTGGTCGTGGCGGGCGAGGTCGTCGGGCGACCCGCAGAGCGTGGCCCGGCCGGCCCAGTAGGTCGCCTGCCGGTCGTCGGCCCCGACGGTCGCCACCGCCGCCAGGAAGCCGTGGGCCCGGTCCTGGGTGACCGGCACGCCGGCGGCCCGGAGCGCGCGGGTGAAGCCGAGGAACACCTCGTCGGCGTCATGGAGGGTGGTGGTCATCGCGAGAGCATCCGGTCGAGCGCGGCTCGCACCCGGTCGGCGTCCTCGCGGTACTTCAGCAGGGCGCCGAGGGTCATGGCCGCCGACGCCAGGTCGAGGTCGGCGGTGCCGAGGTAGGTGAGGGCGCGGGCCCAGTCGAGGGTCTCGGCGACGCCGGGCGGCTTGAGCAGGTCGTCGCGCTGCCGGAGCTGCTGCACGACCTCGACGACCTGGCGGGCCAGCGCGTCGCTGACCTCCGGCGCCCGGGAGCGGACGATCTCCACCTCCCGCTCGAGGCCCGGGTGGTCGATCCAGTGGTAGAGGCACCGCCGCTTGAGGGCGTCGTGCAGCTCACGGGTGCGGTTGGACGTCAGCACCACCAGCGGCGGCTCCGGGGCGGTGACCGTGCCGAACTCGGGGATGGTCACCTGCCAGGTCGACAGGACCTCCAGCAGGAACGCCTCGAACTCGTCGTCGGCGCGGTCGACCTCGTCGACGAGCAGCACGGCCGGCGCCTGCCGCAGCGCGGCGAGGACGGGTCGCGCGAGCAGGAAGCGCTCGTCGTACAGGCTCTTCTCGGCCTCGTCGGGGTCGACCTCGCCGCCGGCCTCCAGCGCCCGCAGGTGCAGGATCTGGCGCGGGAAGTCCCAGTCGTAGAGGGCCTGGCTGGCGTCGATGCCCTCGTAGCACTGCAGCCGGACGAGCGGCACCTCCAGGCTCTGGGCGAGCGCCTCGGCCAGGGCCGTCTTGCCGGTGCCGGGCTCCCCCTCGAGCAGCAGCGGACGCTGCATCCGCGCGGCGAGGAACACGACGGTCGCCAGCTCGTCGTCGGAGAGGTAGCCGGTCGCGCCCAGCCGGGCGGCGACGTCGGCGGCGGAGTCCATCCCGTGCAGCATGCGGTCAGGCTACGACCCCCACGTTGGTGGGACGTTGGGTCAGCGGTGGTCGACGTCGACGCCGGTCGCCAGGTCGCCGCACTCGACCAGGTCGACGTCGTGCGTCGCGAGGTAGTCCCGCGCCCCGCGGTCACCCGTCGCGGAGGCCACGACGCCCGCCCAGTGGTCGCGGCCGAGGAGCACGGGGTGCCCCGGCACGCCGTCGTACGCCGCCCGCGCGAGGTCGCCGCGTCCTCGCGAGGCGTCGAGCACGCGGCCCACGACGGCGGCGTCGACGTCGGGCAGGTCGACCAGCGAGACGAGCACGGAGTCGTGGTCGGTGCGGGCGAGCGCCTCGAGGCCCGCGCGCAGGGAGGCACCCATCCCCTCGGCCCAGTCGTCGGCGCGGATCCGCGAGACCGACATCGGCAGCAGCGCGGACGCCCGCCGGGCTTCGGCCCCCAGCACGACGACGATCTCCTCACACGGCCGCAACGCCTGCACCGCGCGCAGCAGCCACGACGTGCCGTCGTCGTCGCGCGCCAGCGCCTTGGGCCCGCCGAACCGTCGTCCCTCGCCGGCGGCGAGCAGCAGTCCGACGGTCATGCCCCAACCGTAGGGGCACTCAGGAGCGGGTCGCGACCGTGAGCAGCACGACCGCGTCGGTGTCGGCGTGCAGGTCGTGGCGGTGCGGCGGGATCACGAGGTAGTCGCCCTCGCGCCCCTCCCACACCTCGTCGCCTGCCGTCAGTCGGACCGTGCCGACGAGGACCTGGAGGCTCGCGTCGCCGGGCGACTCGTGCTCGCCCAGCGACCGCCCGCCGGCCAGGGCGATGAGGGTCTGGCGCAGGTCGTGCTCGTGGCCGCCGAAGACGGTGACCGAGGCGCGGCCGCTGCTCGCCGCGCGTGCCGCCTCGAGCTGCTCGCGGGCCAGGTCGGTGAGGGATGTCTTCTGCATGGTTCCTCCGGTCGTCGGTGGTCGGCTCGGGCGCACGTCTCAGCCCACCCGGTCCCAGCCGCGCCGCGGGGCCGCGTTGCCCAGCGGCCGGTCGTCACGGGAGCGGTAGACGATGTAGGGCCGCGTGAGGTAGCCGATCGGCGCTGAGAAGACGTGGACCAGCCGGGTGAAGGGCCACAGCGCGAAGAGGCCGAAGGCGACCAGCGCGTGCAGCTTGAAGCCCATCGGGGCCTCGGCCATCAGGTCGGCGTCGGGCTGGAAGGCCAGGAACGAGCGGTACCAGACCGAGACGCCCTCCCGGTAGTTGTACTCCCCGCCGACGCTGAGGATGGAGCCGGCGATGGTGTTCCACATGCCCAGCACGATCGCAGCGCCGAGGAAGACGTACATCACCTTGTCCATCGGCGTGGTGGCCGAGAAGACGGGGCCCACCGTGCGCCGGCGGTAGACGAGGATCGCCATGCCCACCAGCGCCATCACGCCCGCGATCAGGCCGCCGATGACGGCGACGTAGTGGTAGAGGTGGTCGTCGATCCCGACCGCCTCGGTCCACGAGCGCGGGACGAGCAACCCGATCACGTGCCCGCCGACCACGCCGAGCATGCCGAAGTGGAACAGCGGCGAGCCGAGCCGCAGCAGCCGGTCCTCGTAGAGCTGCGACGACCGCGTGGTCCAGCCGAACTTGTCGTAGCGGTAGCGCCACACGTGCCCGACGACGAACACCGCGAGGCACAGGTAGGGGACGATGACCCAGAGGAAGACGTTCACCGTGGAGCTCCTACGGGGATGGTGGCGGACGAGATGAGGGCGGGACCGGACGCGAGGGCGGGGTCGGCGGCGTAGCCCGCGAGGCCGACCTGCTCGGCCGGCGGCCCCTGCTCGACGAGACGACGTACGGCGTCGGCCTCGGTCCCGGCGAGCTCGGGGAGCGTGTCGCACAGGGCCACCAGCGCGGCGGCCCACGGCGACCCGGTGGTGCCGTCGTCGTTGCGCCAGCCGGTGAGCGCGAGGCGCAGCATCTCCACACCGGCGCGGTGCTCGAGGAGCAGCGACCGGGCGATGTCGGGGTCGACCGTCGCGCCGAACTGCAGCACCGCGCAGAGGTGGTCAGGAAGCTCGCCGAGGTCGTCGTCCCACTCGACCCCGCCCCGCCGGTAGGCGTCCTTGAAGTGCACGAGCGCGGCTCCTCGCCGGCGGGTGTCGCCGTAGGCGAAGTAGGTCAGGTAGAGCGCGCACTTCCTGGTGTGGTCGAAGGTGGCGACGTAGTCCTGCTGGAGCTGCGCCAGCGGCGTGCGCCGCACGTGGTCGAGGAGCGGCGTCAGGTGCGGGTGGCCGGGCACCAGGGCCGCGAGGTCGCCGAGGGAGGCGAGCAGCTGCTCGGTGGGGTAGTCGAGGAGCGCCGAGCAGACCGCCCACGTGCGCACGGCCTCGGTGTCGGGCCGGGCCGGTCGGCGGCGGAGCCTCACGAGCCCGCTCCGTCGTCGCGCGGCGGGAAGAGCCCGTCGGGCGTCCCCTTGCCGTCCCAGTTGAGGAGGTTGACCCGCGAGGCCTTGTCGTCCGGAGCGGCCAGCGAGTCGGAGGTCTGGCGGTCCTGCAGCATCCGGAAGTTCTCCACTGCGACCGGCGTCGGGTAGCCCGAGCCCTCGCCGAACAGGTCCTGCTGCCCACCCCCGTAGTCGCTCACCGGGCAGTCCGTGGCGAGCTCCTCCAGCGCGTGGGCCTGCTCGGCGTGGGCCGCCGGGATGACGTAGCGCTCGGCGTACTTCGCGATCGCGAGCAGCCGGAACATGTCGTACATCTGCTCCCCCGTCATCCCGACCGCTGCGGGGATCGACTCGTCGGGGTCGCGGCCGAGGTTGATGTCACGCATGTAGGACCGCATCGCGGCGAGCTTCCTCAGGACGCGGTCGACAGGTGCGGTGTCACCGGCCGTGAAGAGGTTGGCGAGGTACTCCACCGGGATCCGCAGCGTGTCGATGGCAGCGAACAGGTTGCCCCGGTCCTCGGCGTCCTCGCCGGTGTCGCGGACCACGTCGACCACCGGCGACAGCGGCGGGATGTACCAGACCATCGGCATCGTGCGGTACTCCGGGTGCAGCGGCAGGGCCACCTCGTAGGTGTTGATCAGCGCCCACACCGGGGACTTCCTGGCCGCCTCGATCCAGTCGCCGGGGATCCCGGCCTGCTCCGCGGCCCGCTGCACATCGGGGTCGTGGGGGTCGAGGAAGCAGGCGCGCTGGGCGTCGTACAACGCGTGCTCGTCCTCGATGCTCGCCGCCTCGAGCACCTTGTCGGCGTCGTAGAGCACGAGGCCGATGTAGCGCAGCCGACCCACGCACGTCTCCGAGCAGACGGTCGGGATGCCGACCTCGACGCGGGGGTAGCAGAACGTGCACTTCTCGGCCTTGCCGGTCTTGTGGTTGAAGTAGACCTTCTTGTAGGGGCATCCCGAGACGCACATCCGCCAGCCGCGGCAGCGGTCCTGGTCGACCAGGACGATGCCGTCCTCCTCGCGCTTGTAGATCGCGCCGCTGGGGCACGACGCGGCGCACGACGGGTTCAGGCAGTGCTCGCAGATGCGGGGCAGGTAGAACATGAAGGTCTGCTCGAACTCGAGCCTCACCTTGTCCTCGATGCCCTTGAGCATCACGTCGCGGGCGGCGTGCTCCTGGGACCCGCCGAGGTCGTCGTCCCAGTTGGCCGACCACTCGACGTTCATGTCCTTGCCCGAGATCAGGCTCTTGGGCCGGGCGACCGGGAAGGTGTCGGTCTGCGGCGAGCTCGTCAGCGTCTCGTAGTCGTAGGTCCACGGCTCGTAGTAGTCGTCGATCGACGGCAGCTTGGGGTTCGAGAAGATGCTGAGCAGCTTCTTGACCCGCCCACCGGCCCGCAGCGCCAGGCGCCCGTTGGGCTTGCGGACCCAGCCGCCCTGCCACTCGTCCTGGTCCTCGTACGTCCGGGGATAGCCAAGGCCCGGCCGGGTCTCGACGTTGTTGAACCAGACGTACTCCGTGCCGGTCCGGTTGGTCCAGGCCTGCTTGCAGGTCACCGAGCAGGTGTGGCACCCGATGCACTTGTCGAGGTTCATCACCATGGCCATCTGAGCCATCACGCGCATGTCAGTGTCTCCTCTTCCGGCTCAGTACTCGACCGGTGCGGTCCGCTTGCGGATCATCGTCACTTCGTCACGGTTGTTGCCGATCGGTCCGATGTAGTTGAAGAAGTACGCCAGCTGCGCGTAGCCGCCGACGATGTGGTTCGGCTTGAGCAGGATGCGGGTCAGGCTGTTGTGGATGCCGCCCCGCTTGCGGTCCCGCTCGGTGAGGGGTACGTCGATGAGCCGGTCCTGCGCGTGGTGCATGTAGACCGTGCCCTCGGGCATCCGGTGGCTCACGATGGCCCGGGCCGCGACGACGCCGTTGCGGTTGACCATCTCGATCCAGTCGTTGTCCTTGATCCCGACCTTCACCGCGTCGCGGTCGGACATCCAGACGGACTGCCCACCGCGGGACAGCGAGAGCATGAACAGGTTGTCCTGGTACTCCGAGTGGATCGACCACTTGTTGTGCGGGGTGAGGTAGCGGACCGAGACGCCGAGCTCGTTCTGCTCCCCGATCGGCGCCTCCCCGAAGAGCTCGGTCATGTTGAGCGGCGGTCGGTAGACGGGCAGCATCTCGCCCATCCCCAGGAACCAGTCGTGGTCGACGTAGAACTGCTGGCGACCGGTCAGGGTGTGGAACGGCTTCTTGCGCTCGATGTTGATGGTGAACGGGCTGTAGCGCCGCCCGCCAGACTCCGAGCCCGACCACTCCGGCGAGGTGATCACCGGCACCGGCGCCACCTGGGTGTCGGCGAAGGTGATCTGCTTACCCTCGTGCTCGGCGGCGAGGTCGGCGAGCTCGGTGCCGGTGCGCTTCTCGAGGAAGCGGAAGCCCTGCGTGGCCAGGTGGCCGTTGGAGACTCCGGCGAGGTGGAGGATCGCGTCGGCCATCTGCACGTCGGTCTCGACCTTGGGCTGGCCGTCCCCCGCACCCCCGTGGACCACGCCGTTGCGCGTGCGGAGGATGTCGACCTCACGCTTGACGTCGTACGCGACGCCCTTGGTGAGCATCCCGACCTTCTCCAGGAGCGGGCCGATCGAGGTCATCTTCTCGAAGACCGCGGTGTAGTCGCGCTCGGCGACCGCGATGACCGGCATCGTCCTGCCGGGCACCGGGTCGACCTCGCCGAGCTTCCAGTCCTTGACCACCCCGTGCTCGGTCGCCATCGCCTCCGGGGTGTCGTGCCACAACGGCTTGGCGATGACGTCCTTGCGGGTGCCGAGGTGGTCGACCGCGAGCTCGCTGAACCTCTTCGCGATCACCTTCCAGGCGTCCCAGTCGGACTTGGTCTGCCACGGCGGCGCGATCGCCGGGTTGAAGGAGTGGACGAACGGGTGCATGTCGGTGGTCGAGAGGTCGTGCTTCTCGTACCAGGTCGCGGCGGGCAGCACGACGTCGCTGAAGATCGTCGACGACGTCATCCGGAAGTCGATCGTCATCAGCAGGTCGAGCCGGCCCTCGGCCGCCTTCTCCGCCCACACGACGTCGCGTGGCCGCTTGTCCGGCGGCGCCTCCACGGCCGTGGCGGCCGAGTCGGTGCCGAGCAGGTGGCGCAGGAAGTACTCGTTGCCCTTCGCCGACGAGCCGAGCAGGTTCGATCGCCACAGCGACAGCACCCTCGGGTGGTTGTCCTCGTGCTCCGGATCCTCGACGGCGAACCGCAGCCGGCCCGCCTTCAGCTCCGCGGCGACGTACGCCGGCGCCTCCTGGCCGGCCGCCTCCGCGTCGTCGGCCAGCTGCAGGCTGCTGCGGTCGAAGGTCGGGTACGACGGTGACCACCCGAGCCGCACCGACTGCGCCAGCAGGTCCATCACCGTCCTCCCGGTGAAGACGCCGGTGCCGGAGTCGAGGTCGTCGGCGCTGAAGGTGTCGTAGCGGTACTGCGAGGTGTTCACGTACCAGTAGGCGGTCTGGTTCATGTGGCGCGGCGGGCGGTGCCAGTCCAGCGCGAAGGCCATGTGCTGGAAGCCCATGATCGGGCGGATCTTCTCCTGCCCGACGTAGTGAGCCCAGCCCCCACCGTTGCGGCCCTGCGTGCCGGTGATCGTCGTGAGCAGCAGGATGGCGCGGTAGATCTGGTCGGAGTGGAACCAGTGGTTGACGCCCGCCCCGAGCAGGATCATGCCGCGGCCCTCGGTGTCGATCGCGTTCTGCGCCCACTCCCGCGCCAGCCGGACGACCTGGGCGGCGGGCACCCCGGTGTGCTGCTCCTGCCACGCGGGCGTCGCCGGCACGGCCGGGTCGTCGTAGCCGCGAGCGTCGGACTCGCTCGCGCGCGGCCAGGTGCCGGGCAGGCCCGCCCGCTCGACGCCGTACTGGGCGAGCAGCAGGTCCAGCACGGTGGTCACGACGCGGTCGCCGACCCGCGCCACCGGCACGCCGCGGCGCTCGTGGACGACCTTGCCGTCGGCGGCGTCGAAGCGCGGCAGGTCGACCTCGACGGCCTCGCGGGTGCCGCCCTGGTGGTCGCGGTACATGCTGAGCGCGGGGTCGATGTCACCGAGCTCCAGGTTCCACCTCCCCATGCCCTCGTCGCCGAAGCGGTCGCCGATCGACCCGTGCGGGATGCGGACCTCGCCGGTGGCGGCGTCGATGACGGCCGGCTTCCACATGGCGTTCTCGCTCGTCCCGCCGAGGTCGCCCTCGACGAGGAACTTGCCGGGACGGTGCGCGCCGTCCGCGGTCGGCTCCAGGCAGACCAGGTGCGGCAGGTCGGTGAACTGCTTGGTGTAGGACTCGAAGAACGGCGTGCTCGCGTCGGCGAAGAACTCCTTGAGCACGACGTGACCCATGGCCATCGCGAGCGCGCCGTCGGTGCCGGGCGCGGGACTCACCCACTCGTCGGCGAACTTCACGCTCTCGGCGTAGTCGGGTGCGACGGCCACGACCTTCTGCCCGCGGTAGCGCGCCTCTGTCATCCAGTGCGCGTCAGGGGTGCGCGTCGTCGGGACGTTCGAGCCCCACATCATCAGGTAGCCGGCGTCCCACCAGTCGCCCGACTCCGGCACGTCGGTCTGGTCGCCGAACATCTGCGGCGACGCGTTGGGCAGGTCGGCGTACCAGTCGTAGAACGACAGCATCGGCGCGCCGATGAGCTCGAGGAAGCGCGCGCCGGAGGCGTACGACACCGGCGACATCGCCGGGATCGGGGAGAAGCCCGCGATCCGGTCCGGGCCCCAGCGCTTGACCGTGTAGACGTGCGCGGCGGCGACGATCTCGGCCACCTCGTCCCACGACGCGCGCACGAGACCGCCCTTGCCGCGCGCCTTCTTGTAGGCCCGCGCCTTCTCCTCGTCCTGCACGATCGAGCCCCATGCGACCACGGGGTCGCCGTGCTGCTGCTTGGCCGCGCGGAACATCTCGAGCAGCACGCCCCGGACGTAGGGGTAGCGCACCCGGGTGGGGCTGTAGGTGTACCAGCTGAAGGCCGCGCCACGCGGGCAGCCGCGGGGCTCGTACTCCGGACGGTCGGGCCCGGCGCTCGGGTAGTCGGTCTGCTGCGCCTCCCAGGTGATGATGCCGTCCTTGACGTAGACCTTCCACGAGCACGACCCGGTGCAGTTGACGCCGTGCGTGGAGCGCACCACCTTGTCGTGGCTCCAGCGGTCGCGGTAGAACGCGTCGCCCTGACGCCCCCCGTGCTTGTGCAGCGTGCGGTCGTCGTCGCTGACCTCCGCCTTGGTGAAGAAGCGCCGCCCGCCGATCAGGGCCTTCTGCAGCGGGTTCTCGAGGTCGGTCACGGGGCGCCCTTTCGGTGGGGAGATCGGGGTCGAGAGGTCGGTCGGGTCAGGCGGCGACCGTTGCGGCCGAGGCGGCGGCGGTGCGTCGTACGACGACCAGGGTCAGCACGAGCGTGAGTCCCGCGGTGACGGCGAGCAGCCACAGACCGACGGCGTAGGACTCGGTCTGTCCGTAGAGCCAGCCCATGAGCAGCGGCGGCACGAAGCCGCCGAGCCCGCCGGCGGCGCCGACCAGTCCGGTCACTCCGCCCACCCGGGCGGGCTCGGTGCTGTGGGCGATCAGCGCGAACGTCGCACCGGACCCGGCCCCCAGGGCAGCGGCCATCACCAGGAACGCGCCGGTGCCGAGGGTGAGGTTGCTGCCGTCGGCCGAGGTCACCGGCGGGTTCTGGGCGGCGATCGCGGCGCACGCCGTCACGACGGCGAACGACGTGGACAGCACGGGGATCGATCCCAGCCGATCCGACAGCCACCCGCCGATCGGGCGCATCACGACCGCCACCACGACGAACCCGGCCATCCGGTTCGCCGCGTCCGCCGGCTCCAGGCCGTGGGCGGTCTTCAGGTAGGTCGGCAGGAAGACCGAGAACGCGACGTAGCCGCCGAACGCCACCGCGTAGAGCACGCAGGCCTGCCACGTGATCGGCAGGCGCGCGTTGGCCGCGAGGCGGGTGCCGAGGCTCGTCGTCGGTGCGACGCGGCCGGGTGCGTCGCGCATCACCAGCCAGGCGACGACGGCGTACACCGCGAGGACCGCGGCGGTGATCAGGAAGGGCGCGGTGCGGCCGAGGTTCTCCGACAGCGGGACGGTGGTCAGGGCGCTGATCGCGGTGCCACCCATGCCCGCGCCGAAGATGCCGACGGCGAGGCCACGTTTCTCGGGCGGGAACCACGCGTTGACGAAGGGGACACCGACGGCGAAGGCCGTGCCGGCGATCCCCAGGAAGAACCCGCCGAACAGCATGAGCGAGTAGGAGTCGAGCGCGAAGAAGGCCAGGAACAGGACGGGCACGATCGTCGCGCCGGAGACGATCGGGAACATCACCCGGCCGCCGAACCGGTCGGTGAGCGCGCCCACGATGATCCGGCCGAGCGAGCCCACCAGCACCGGCACGGCGACCATCAGGGCCACCTCCGACTGGCTGAGCAGGCCGAGGGGGCTGTCCGCTCCCTGCTTCAGGTAGAGGGCGCCGAGCGGGCTGATGAGAGCCCAGGCCCAGAAGTTCACGGCGAAGCCCAGCGTGGCCAGGGCGAGCATCAGCCACGGGTTGCCGGTGGTGCGGGGTGCAGTCGTCGTACTCATCGCGTGCTCCTGGTGAGCGGAGGAATCAACCCTGCGAAGTTATTACGATGTGCCCGTGAAAAATATCCGTAGTTCGTCCGGGCTCGCAAGGGGTCGCAGCGCAGTGCTGCGCGCTCTGCTGGACCAGCCGGACCCGGTCGGCATCGACGCGCTGGCCCAGGCGACGGCGCGCCACCCCAACACCGTGCGCGAACAGGTCAACTGGCTCGTCGCCCACGGGTACGTCACGCGCGTGCGTCAGCCGCACGAGGGCCGGGGCCGACCGGCCTGGCTCTACCAGGCGCGCGGGCCGCGCCCCGGCGACGGCGACTACGTCGAGCTCGCGGCCGCCCTCGCGTGGCGCCTGCAGGACGCCTCCCCCGACACCCACGCCGAGGCGCTCGCGGCCGGACGACGCTGGGGGTCGGACCTCGTCGCGCGCAGGGGTGCGACCGTCGCGCCGTCTCCCGAGACCGCGCGCCGATGGACCGTCGAGCTGCTCGACGAGCTCGGCTACGCCCCCGCGCCGGACGAGGAGGACCGGGACGTCGTCCTCCACAGGTGCCCGCTGCTGCAGGCGGCGTACCGCTTCCCGGACGTCGTGTGCAGCGTCCACCTCGGCATGGTGCAGAGCGCCCTCGAGGCCAACGGGGCCAGCTCCGAGGGGTCGGAGCTGCGTCCCTTCAGCGCTCCGGGCCAGTGCTTCCTCCGGCTGGGAGCCCGACCCGACCTCCCGGCTCAGCCTTCGGCGGGGAACGCCTCGGCGTAGAGCGCCCGGAGCTCGGGGGTGGTCTCCGCGGTGAAGCCGCACAGGGTGACCCGGTCACCGTCGGCGCTCACGAGGTAGGTCTGCCCCTCCTGGAAGTCGACCGCCATCAGGAGGTCCTCGAGGGCCTTGCTCGGCGCCTCGACCGTCACGGTCGACGCGTCGCCGCCGGCGTACCACTGGTCCACCTCGAGCGTCGCGGCGCCGCCGTCGACGGAGGTGACGGTGCCCTCGAAGGCCGTGTCGAAGGTCGACAGCACTTCTGCGGACGGCATCGCGCACTTGCCCGCGGTGGAGCCGTCGGCGGTCAGGACGACGGGCTCGTCGGAGGCGGACGCACTCGGGCTCGGGCTCTCGCTAGCGGTCGGGTCGGTGGTGGCAGCAGGGTCGTCCTCGGACCCGCAGCCGGACAGCACGACGACGAGGGCCGCCGCAACGACGGGAAGCAGGCGGGCCGTGCGGCGCGGGGTGGTGTGTCGGCTCATGGCGGGCATCCCTTCATGGAAACGGGCGGAGTCCTCCGCCCCCTCATCGGGTCAGACGGGGCGGGGTGTGCTCGGGTTCCGCTGCGGCGTCACCGCGGCGTCTCGATGTCGTCGTCCTCCTCGACGCGCCTCTTCAGCCGGCCGATGCCCGGGATCTTGCCGAGGATCTCGTTGAGCTCGCGCGAGACGTTGAGCAGCTCGTGGAGGTCGGGTGCCACGGAGCCGAGGGTCGTGAGGACCGGGAGCACGTCGCGCTCGACCTGGTCGGTCAACGCAGGAAGGTGGTCGACGAGCCTCACGAGCGCGGCGACCTCGTCGGGGTGGGTGGTGTCGGCCAGGGTCTTGAGGGTCGGCTGGAGCTTGGTCAGCGACGGCTCGAGGGCGTCGAGCAGGCCGCCGGCCCGGCCCGCCTGGACGGCCGCGCCGTCCACCACGGTGCTCACGCGGTCGATCTCGGTGGCCGCAGCGGCAACGACGGTGCCGACCCGGGTGACCTCACCGGTGGCCGCGTCCACGACCCCGCCCACCTTTGCGACCTCGACGGTTGCCGCGTCCACGACCGTGCCCACCCGCTCGACCTGCACGGTCGCGGCGTCCACCACCGCGCCGACCCGGGCGACCTCGGCGGTCGCAGCGTCGACGACTCCTCCGACCCGGTCCACCGTCGCGGAGGCACGCTCGATCAGCACCTCGGCCCGGTCGAGCAGAGCCAGCGCACGCGGGACCGCTCCGAGGAGCGCCTCGACCTGGTCGCTCCCCCGTTCGAGGGCCGACATCAGGTCACGGGGGCCGGGCACGGGCAGGCGCATGGCCCATTCCTACCAGTGGGGCCCGCGCGGCCTACCGGGCGGCGGCGACCGACTCGTCGGTCCCGGCGAGCTTCTGCGACAGCCAGATCGGGATGATCGACAGCACGATGAGCGCCGCCGCGACCACGTTGACGACCGGCGCCTGGTTGGGCCGGAACAGGTTCTGGTAGATCCAGATCGGCAGCGTCTGGATGCCCTGCCCAGCGGTGAAGGTCGTCACGATGATCTCGTCGAAGGACAGCGCGAAGGACAGCAGCGCACCCGCCAGCAGTGCCGAGCGCATCATCGGGAGCGTGATCGACCAGAAGGTCCTGAACGTCCCGGCGCCGAGGTCCATCGAGGCCTCCTCGAGGTTGCCGCCGAGCCGGCGGAGGCGGGCGATGGCGTTGTTGAAGACCGTGACGATGCAGAACGTCGCGTGGGAGACCACCAGGGTCAGCATGCCCAGCTCGATGCCGAACATCGTCAGGAACGCGTTGGCCAGTGCGATGCCCGTCACCACGCCGGGCAGGGCGATGGGCAGGATGATCAGCAGGGAGATGGTGTCGCGGCCGAAGAAGCGGAACCGCTGCAGCGCCAGCGCCGCCATCGTGCCCAGCACGAGCGCGATCGCGGTGGCCACGAGCGCCACCTCGACCGAGACCACGATGGCGTTCCGTGCGCCCTCGCTGTCCCAGGCCGCCGACCACCATTGCGTGGTGTAGCCCGGCGGCGGCCACTCGAAGGTCCTCGAGGTGTTGAACGAGTTCAGCACGACGAGCGCCAGCGGCACGTGGATGAAGAGCAGCACGAGGCCGGTCAACGCCAGCAGCACGCCCCGGGTCGCCCTGGAGAAGCTCATCGTCCACCTCGAGCGCTCATAGGGAGTCCAGCGCCCCTGTCCGGCGCACCGCTCCCAGGTAGACCAGCATCGTCACCACCGGGATGGTCGCGACGGCGGCCGCGAACGGCAGGTTGTTGCCGGTGAGGAACGAGTCGTACACGACGTTGCCGAGCATCTGGTTGGCCCCGCCGACGATCTCGACCGCGATGTAGTCGCCGAGGGTCAGCGAGAAGGTGAAGATCGAACCGGCGACCGCGGCCGGGAGGAGCACCGGCAGCACCACACGGCGCATGGTCGTGCGGGTGGTCGCGCCGAGGTCGGCTGAGGCCTCGATCAGCGAGTCCGGCAGCCGCTCGAGACCGGCGTACATCGGCAGGATCATGTAGGGCAGCCACAGGTAGGACAGGGTCACCACCGTGGCGGTCAGGCCGTAACCGGGCGAGAGCCCGAGGTCGTCGAGCGGCCCCCCGCTGGCGAACATGCCGCGCCAGGCGTACGCCTTGACGAGGTACGACGCCCACAGCGGGGTCAGCACGGCGATGACGAGCGCGCGCTGGAGACGGGGCGAGGCGACCTTGGCCATGTAGAGCGCGATGGGGAAGGCCAGCAGCGCGTCGATCACCGTCACCGTCACCGCGATCAGCAGCGTGCGGATGGTGATCGTGCGGTACACGTCGATGGTGAACAGGTCGCGGTAGTTGTCGAGGTTCCAGACCCGCTCGATGTTGCCGCCGAAGGCGTCGACGGTCCACAGCGACGTGATGAACAGCGCCGCCAGCGAGCCGAGGTAGAGCACGCCGAGCCAGAGCATCGGCGGGCCCAGCAGCAACCCCAGCCGCAGCCGGGGGCGGCGGTGCAGCAACCCCCACCGGGGCGATGCCGCACCGCCCCCCGGCAGCGGCTGTGACGTCATGCGTCAGCCCTTGATCTCGGTCCAGGCCTGGGTCCAGTCCTGGTACGTCGTGCACGACACGTCCGTGCGGCCGTCCAGGCACTCCTCGATCGGGGTCGTCCAGTACTGGATCTGCTCGGCGTAGGCCTCGTCGCCCGCGTGATAGGTCTCGCAGAACCCCTTGCTGGTCAGGTCGCACGCCTTCTCGTTGGCCGGGGCCTCACCGAACCACTCGGCGACGGCCGCGTTGGCCTCGGGGCTGATGATGTGGTTCATCCAGCCGTACGCGCAGTTCGGGCTCTCGGTCGACGCCTGCACCATCCAGGTGTCCGACCAACCGGTCGCTCCTTCCTCCGGGAGGATCGCCTCGACGGGGGCCTTCTCGTCCTTGGCCAGGTTCGCGATCACCTGCCACGTCGTGCCGACGACGGAGTCGCCGGTCTTGAAGGACTGGATCTCCTTCAGGTAGTCCGACCAGTACTCCCCGACGTTCTCGCGCTGCTTCTTGAGCAGGTCGACGGCAGCGGCGAGCTGCTCCTCGTCGAGCGAGTAAGGGTTCTCGATGCCGAGGTCGGGCTGCGTCTCCATCAGGTAGAGGGCGGCGTCGGCGATGTAGATCGGCGAGTCGTAGGCAGTGACCTTGCCGGAGTACGACGACGCGTCGTCGAAGACCGCGCTCCAGCTCGTCGGCGCGGGGGTGACGACGTCGGTGTTGTACATCAGGAGGTTGGCGCCGTAGCCGTGCGGGACGCCGTACATCTGGCCGCCGACGGAGTTCCAATCACGATCCTTCAGGAACGGCCAGACGTCGGCGTAGTTCGGGATGAGGTCGGTGTTGACCGGGGCCACGTCACCGCCGGCGATGAGTCGCAGGGACGCGTCGCCCGAGGCGGACACCACGTCGTACTGACCCGACTTCATCAGGTTCACCGCCTCGTCGGAGGTGCCGAAGTACTTGACGTCGACCTGGCAGCCCGTCTCCTCCTCGAAGGGGGTCACCCAGTCGACGGACTTGTCCGTGGAGCCGTCCTCCGCGTAGCCGGGCCAGGCCAGCACGCTGAGGCTGTCCTCGTAGTCACCGACCTGGTCGGCCATCGGGACGTCGGGGGCGGTGAAGCCCCCCTGTGCCTCGGTCCCGGTGGCGCCGCCGTCGTCCTCGTCGTCGCCGGAGGACGTGCCGCAGCCGGTGAGCGCGAGCGCGAACGCCGCGACCGCCGCGGCGAGCCTGGTGGTCTGCTTCATGACTTCTCCTTCTTCTCAGGCTGGCGCGCCTGCTCTGTGTGGCCCGAGAGGTCGATGACGTGCTCTTCGGCCCAGCCGACGGTGACCTGCTGGCCCCGGCGGCTCATCGCCTGGTCCGTGCTGTCCCGGAGGTTCTGCTCCAGCACCGTGAGGGTCGGGCCGGCGTCGAGCTCGACGAGGTAGTGGTTGACCGAGCCGAGGTAGACGACGTCGGCCACGGTTCCTCTGGCGGTCGTGTAGCCGGACTCGACGTCGGAGTCGAGGTGGATCTTCTCGGGGCGGATGCTGAACGTGCCCTCCCGTCCGAGCACGGCCGGCGCTGCCTCGCCGGTGAGCAGGTTGGAGGTGCCCACGAAGCCCGCCACGAAGGCGGTGCTGGGGTTCTCGTAGAGCTCCGCGGGGCTCGCGACCTGCTCGATGCGACCGTCGCTGAAGACGGCGATCCGGTCGCTCATCGTCAGCGCCTCCTCCTGGTCGTGCGTCACGAACACGAAGGTGATGCCGACCTCTCGCTGCAGCTGCTTGAGCTCGAGCTGCATCGCCCGGCGGAGCTTGAGGTCCAGGGCGCCGAGCGGCTCGTCCAGCAGCAGCACCTTGGGCCGGTTGACCAGCGCCCTCGCGAGCGCCACGCGCTGGCGCTGGCCTCCGGAGAGCTGGGTCGGTCGGCGCCGGGCGAGCTGCCCCAGCTGCACGGACTCGAGTGCCGCCATGGCGCGGTCCCGACGCTGCGACGCGGGCACCTTCTTCACCCTCAGGCCGTACTCGACGTTGTCGAGGACGTCCATGTGGGGGAACAGGGCGTAGTCCTGGAACACCGTGTTGACGTCACGGGCGAACGGCGGACGCGCGGTGACGTCGTCGCCGTCGAGCATCACCCTCCCGGCACTTGGCTGCTCGAAGCCGGCGATCATCCGCAGCACGGTGGTCTTGCCGGAGCCGCTCGGCCCGAGCATGGAGAAGAACTCGCCGTTCTCGATGCGCAGGTCGAGGTCGTCCACGGCCGTGACGCTGCCGAAGGACTTGGTGAGGCCGACAAGCTCGACGGCCGGAGTGCTCATGCAGCCTCCTCCCCACGCTCGGGGCGACGGAATGCGTTGCGAAACTCAGAGTAGGACTTCCGATCCCGCACTGAACATCATCAACCGGTCACGATTCGGCGCAGGAAAACGAGGCCGGTGGTCCATACCAGGACGCGGTCCGGCGAGCCCGGACACGCAGCAGGGCCCCCGCCGGAGGCGGGGGCCCTGCTGGTGGTGCTGGTGGAGCGGCGGTTCCGATCAGACGATCAGAAGTCCATGCCGCCCATGCCGCCCATGTCGCCGCCGGGCATGGCCGACGCCTTCTCGGGCTTGTCGGCCACGACGGCCTCGGTGGTGAGGAACAGCGCGGCGATCGACGCGGCGTTCTGCAGGGCCGAGCGGGTGACCTTGGCCGGGTCGATGATGCCCTCGGCGATCATGTCGACGTAGTCGCCGGTGGCGGCGTTGAGGCCGTGGCCCGCCTCCAGGTTGGCGACCTTCTCCGCGACGACGCCGCCCTCGAGACCGGCGTTGATGGCGATCTGCTTGAGGGGTGCGGAGGTCGCGACGCGAACGATGTTGGCGCCGGTCGCCTCGTCACCCGACAGGTCGAGCTTGTCGAACGCGGTGGCAGCAGCCTGGACGAGCGCCACGCCGCCGCCGGCGACGATGCCCTCCTCGACCGCAGCCTTGGCGTTGCGGACGGCGTCCTCGATGCGGTGCTTGCGCTCCTTGAGCTCGACCTCGGTGGCCGCGCCGACCTTGATGACGGCCACGCCGCCGGCCAGCTTGGCGAGGCGCTCCTGGAGCTTCTCGCGGTCGTAGTCGGAGTCCGACTTCTCGATCTCGGCGCGGATCTGGTTGACCCGGCCCTCGATCTGGCCCTGGTCGCCGGCACCCTCGACGATGGTGGTCTCGTCCTTGGTGATGACGACCTTGCGGGCCTGGCCGAGCAGCTCGATGCCGGCCGACTCGAGCTTGAGGCCGACCTCCTCGGAGATGACCTGGCCGCCGGTGAGGATCGCGATGTCCTGCAGCATGGCCTTGCGGCGGTCACCGAAGCCCGGCGCCTTGACGGCGACGGAGCGGAAGGTGCCCTTGATCTTGTTGACGACCAGGGTCGACAGCGCCTCGCCGTCGACGTCCTCGGCGATGATCAGCAGCGGCTTGCCGGACTGCATGACCTTCTCCAGCAGCGGGAGCAGGTCCTTGACCGTCGACACCTTGGAGTTGGCGATGAGGACGTAGGGGTCCTCCAGCACGGCCTCCATGCGCTCGAGGTCGGTGGCGAAGTAGGCCGAGATGTAGCCCTTGTCGAACCGCATGCCCTCGGTCAGCTCGAGGTCCAGCCCGAAGGTGTTGGACTCCTCGACGGTGATGACGCCTTCCTTGCCGACCTTGTCCATCGCCTCGGCGATGATCTCGCCGACGGTGGTGTCAGCGGCGGAGATCGAGGCGGTGGAGGCGATCTGCTCCTTGGTCTCGACGTCCTTGGCCATGGCGAGCAGCTGCTCGGACACGGCGGCGACGGCGGCCTCGATGCCGCGCTTGAGACCCATCGGGTTGGCGCCGGCCGCGACGTTGCGCAGGCCCTCGCGGACCATGGCCTGGGCCAGGACAGTGGCCGTCGTCGTGCCGTCACCGGCGACGTCGTCGGTCTTCTTGGCGACCTCCTTGACCAGCTCGGCGCCGATCTTCTCGTAGGGGTCCTCCAGCTCGATCTCCTTGGCGATCGAGACACCGTCGTTGGTGATGGTGGGGGCGCCCCACTTCTTCTCCAGGACGACGTTGCGGCCCTTGGGGCCGAGGGTGACCTTGACCGCGTCGGCGAGGGTGTTCATACCCCGCTCGAGGCCGCGGCGGGCCTCCTCGTTGAAAGCAATCAGCTTGGCCATATCGCGTGCGATTCCTATCGACGTGAGTCTGTGTGTCGGCTCCAGGCGGGCTGCCCGCGACGGACGATCCCGCTCGGCCGGCGATCCATTCCCGCCGGCGTCGGGGACCTCAGCGTCACCTGGGTCGTTGTCACTCTCGTGATGAGAGTGCCAACGTCATGTTTAGCACTCGCACCCCGAGAGTGCAAACGTCAGCGGGCGCCAGAACGGCGCGCGCCCCGCGGGGCACGCGCCGTTCCAGCCCCATGGCCTACGGCATCTCGATGAGCTTGATGCTCTCTGTCACCGCGTTGATCGCGGTGGCGAAGATCGGACCGAGCTCCGACCCGCTTGCAGCGCAGTAGTAGTAGTCGCCGTCCTTGTTCTCCGCGGTCCGCTCCGCGGTGGTGGAGCAGTCGCTCTCCGCCTTGCTCGGGGCGCCACCGGGACCGGGCGACGCCGCGGCCGCCAGGTAGTCCCGCACCCACGGGGAGCGCGGCGTGCGGGTGCCCGGCTTCTCGCACGAGGCCGACCTGGCGTCCCCGAAGCCGATGACCAGCACCATGACACCCCGCTCCTTGGCCTGTCTGGCCACGTCCGTCAGGTTCTCGCAGCCCTTCTTCCCCTTGCCGTTGCCGTAGGTGTTGCGGCCGGCACCCAGGTCGCCGGCGCTGGTCATCGACGTGCTCCCCTCCTCGAGCAGCTCGTCGGGCTGACCGTCTGTCTCGAAGATCAGCACCCTCTTCGGCGTGCCGGGGCGTTTCGGCAGCGAGGCGAGGTTGTTGGGGTCCAGGCCCAGCAGGTAGCGCGCGGCACCCTTGAAGGCGGAGGCGAGGTGGGTGCCGTAGCTCCCCGTCGACAACCCCGGCACCGCGCCGTTGGGCATGCACTTCACGCCGCGCACCAGCTTGCTGCTCGAGCTGATCGGCGAGTCCCGGTTGGCCCGGTAGTCGTTGGTGAAGTCGATGGCGATCCACTTGCCGCCCTTGGCGCCGTCGGAGGACGTGGTGGCCGCCGTGGCGCAGGTCGACGTCGCCTTGCTCTTGTGCATCGCACCGAACGCGACGTAGTGGAGCGTCGGGTCCATCACGCCGAGGCTGTCGACGATCGCTGCTTGCATGTCCTCCCGGTCGTCGTCGGCCATGCTGGTGGTGCGGTCAGCCATGAAGACGACGTCCATCGGGTTCGGCAGGGTCTCCCCACACGAGCCCCGGCACGCCGCGGACGACACCGATCCGGTCGAGCCCTTCTTCCGGCCGACGACGGGCGCGAAGTCGAAGTCGACGTCCTTGGAGTCGCTGACCCGGATCGTGTTGCACCGAGCAGTGGCCGGGCACGGGATCGAGCAGATCCTGTTGTTGCACCGCACCTGGGCGGTCGAGTAGCTCCCGGGATCGCACGTCGCCGGGATCTGCCCGGCCGCCACCTGTCTGCTGGTGCCGGTGGAGGCCACGACGCAGAAGAGCTCGGTGTCGGGCGTCATGTCCGGGTCCTGGGTCTTGGCCATCGTGACGGCCCACGCCTTGGCGTTGGGTCCGCTCGCCGGGAGCTCGAAGGCCCCGGCGTGCGCGGCCGAATCGACATGGTCGTGCAGCTTCTGCCGCTCCATGGCGAGGGACGAGATGTCCACGGCGAGAGCGGCGCAGGCGAAGATGACGATCGCGAGCAGCACGACGAGGACGGCAACGGCTCCCGTCTCGTCCCTCTCCTGCCGTGCGCGCGCCGCCAGCGCGCGCCTCACTCGATCCTCATCTGGCTGGTCTTGGAGAGACTCAGGCTCGACGACAGGACCTTGCCCATCGGCGTCAGCCATGCGTGCTGGTAGGTCGTCGTCACGACGGCGACCCCGCCCGAGGTGTGGTTGGCGTCCCACGACCCGCAGGTGCCCCCCAGCGGCGTCTGGCACGAGACGGTGACGGTGACCTTCCCCTTCAGGTCGGAGAGCGAGTCGTTGACGACCTGGCTGACCTGGCTGCTGCTGGCGCTGAGGCTGGCCGCTCGTACACCTTCGCGAGTGGCGTTGTTGAGGACCGTGTAGCGGTTGATCGCAAACCCGAGGTCGATGATCGAGAACAGGACCGCCAGCAGGAGTGGCACGACAAGTGCGAACTCCACAGCTGACGCCCCGCGATCCTCGCGTGGGCGTGAAAAGGGCATGACTATTTCCTCCCGCAGGTGCGACGCGTGAGATCGCTCCCGGCGCCGCGAAGGTTGTGACGGTGATCCGGCACGGATGACGGATCACCGGCCCTGCCCGCACCCCCCAGCGCAGGCAAGACAAGGGCAACCTAACTTGAGGGGGGCAGGTCCCACCCCCCGGACCGAGATTTGTTTGCCGACCTGTCTAGACAGGCCTGTCAGCTCCTGCCGACGGCCCTCGCGGCGAGCAGGTCGGCGAAAGGTTCCGCGTTGGCTGGCGACACGTCGAGGTAGAGGCCCGGCTCGATCAGCTCGAGCTCGCTCACCACCCACTCGCCGCCCCAGCGCAGCAGGTCGACGCGGAGATAGTCCATCGGCCGGCCGAAGCGCTCGGCCATCGCGTCGTACGCGCTCATCACCAGGTCGCCGACGTCACCGGTCTCGACGGCGCGCACCCGGCCGCCGAACTCCTCGTTGACGCGTACGTCGCCCTCGCCGGGCAGCTTGTCGAAGCGCTGGCCGAGCCGCCCGTCGAGGACGTAGACCGACGCCTCGCCGTGCGTGCGGATCGACTCGACGAGCGGCTGGACGACCCACGGCCCGTCGACCTCGGGGTAGTCGGCGTGGCTGCGGACGGGTCGACCCAGGCGGGGGTCGTCGGGGTCGGTGACCACGAGGAGCCCCGCTCCCCCGGCGCCGACGCGGGGCTTGACGACCGCGGTGCCGAAGTGGCGCACCGCGTCGGCCAGGCCGGCACGGTCGTCGGCGAGCAGCGTCGGCACCGCCGGCAGGTCGCCGAGCTCGGTGAGGTAGCGCTTGTCATGGTTCCAGGCGAAGACGTCGGCGCCGTTGAGCAGGCGGGCCTGGTCGAGCGACCTCGCCCACGAGAGGAACTCCCCGTGGCGGGTGACGTAGTCCCAGGTGGACCGCACCGCGACGAGGTCGGAAGCAGACCAGTCGACGGACGGGTCGTCCCAGCGGGCCCAGGCGAAATCGGTGCCGCGGGCGAGGAGGACGGCGTCGAGGGCGCCCGCGCCGGGCTCCCCCTGCGGCAGGTCACCGCTGGTGGCGAGCAGGACGCTCATGCGTCGTCGGAGCCGTCGGAGTCGTCGGGCAGCTCGGAGGCGCCGTAGAGCTCGTGCGCGACGTTGTCGCGGTTGGTGCCCTCCCGGTTGTCGCCCTTCTCGATGATGACGAGGTTGTGGTAGCAGTGCACGGCCCGCACCCACTGGTCGGTGTAGGTCGGCTCGTAGCCCTCGAGGAGGAACTCCTCGTGGTTGAGGCCGTCGACGAGGTCCTTGACCAGGTCCATCGACGTGCCCGGGGCGCGCGGGTCGAGCTGCCCGCCCCACGCCGGCCAGTAGGACGTCTGGGTGTCCTCGATGCAGTAGATGCCACCGTCGGGCAGCAGGGGGAACAGGATCCGGAAGGACTCGCGCACGTGGGCCGGGATGTGGCTGCCGTCGTCGATGACCACCAGCGGCGCACCCTGCTCGTCGATGATGCGCTCGAGGACCTCAGGGTCGGTCTGGTCACCGAGGTAGGTGTGGATGTGGCCCCGCGTGAGCCACGACTTGTCCTCGATGTCGAGCCCGACGATGCGCGCCTTGGGGAAGAACCAGCGCCACATCTTCATCGAGGCGCCGCTCTTGCGACGCTTCTTGTAGCCGCCGATCCCGAGCTCGAGCAGCGTGAAGGACTCCCCGCGCAGGTGCTGGAGGTGGCGCTCGTAGTGGGGGGTGTACTTGTGGACGCCCCACTTGTCGGTGCGGAACTCGATGGCCAGCTCGGTCAGGTTGCTGGCCAGCAACCGACGGCGGCGCTCAGCCTTCGGGTCGAGCGGCTCGGGCTCGGCCGGCACGGGCGATGCCTGCATCCGGCCGGCCTTCTTGGCAGCCTTCTTGACGGCCTGGCCGGCTCGTCGAGCAGTGGTGCGCACCCGGGAACCCTAGCCTGACCCACCCACGTCGGGTGCGTGGTGCCCGAACGGCACGTCGGCCACCACGCCGAGGGCCGCGAGCACCGACGGGAGCATCGCCTTCGCCGTGCGCTTGTAGCCGTGCGCGCTCGGGTGGAAGCGGTCGAGGCTGAACATCTCCTCGGGGTTGGTGATGAAGAACGGGCCCACCACGTGTGCCAGCGAGACCACCCGCGCACCGCGCGCCAGCGCCGCCTCCCGCTGGGCCTCCGCCAGCTGCCGCGAGGCACGCGAGCCGAGCGCGCGCAGGGGTTGCGGCACCGGGCGGAGCGCACCGAGGTCCGGGCAGGTGCCGACGACGACCTCCGCCCCGCGGGCCCGCAGGTCCTCGACAGCCTCGGCCAGGTGGCGTACGGACTCGGCGACCGGCACCCGGTGGGTGACGTCGTTGCCGCCGACCACGATGACGGCCACGTCCGGGCGATATCCACGAGGCAGGGAGGCGAGCTGGGAGGCGAGCATGCTGCTCTCCGAGCCGACCACCGCCGCCGTCCTGAGCCGCACCGAGCGGCCGGCGCTGGAGGCGATGCCGCGCGCCAGTCGGCTGCCGAGGGTGTCCTTGGCCCGGTCCGCGCCCAGGCCGGCGGCGATCGAGTCGCCGAGCACCAACAGGTCCACCGGCTCGCCGTGCTTCTTCTTGTAGTGGCGGTCAGCGTCCGGCGCCCGCTCCCCCAACGGCTTGCCGATCGCGCGCCGGGCCTGCGCCGCCTGTCGGTGCAACAGCTCGCGCGCGCCGTACGCCGTCCCTCCCGCCACGCCGCCGAGGACGGCCAGCGCGACGCCGGCCCGGGTCAGGTGTCTGCTCCCCACGCCCCCTGTGAACCAGACCCACCTGAACACCTGCGCAACCCCGGGCATCCCGCCACCGAACGGCACCCCACACATGGGTCGATGTACTCAGGACAACGAGGCCGCGCCGGGCCACGGTGGAGGCATGACCGACACCTCGTCACCGGCACCCGCGCTCGCGACCCGCCCGGTCGCCCCGCACCAGCTCGCCTGGCTGCGCCACGAGCTCGCCGACTGGACCTCGGAGGGCATCATCGGCGAGGAGCAGGCCGCACGCATCTCGGCGCGCTACCACTCCGAGCACCACGCCCGCGTCAGCGTGGGCCGCGTCCTGCTCTACCTCGGCGGCGGCTTCGTCGGCGTCGGGCTGATCTGGCTGGTCGCCGCCAACCTCGATGAGCTCTCGCCCCTGACGCGCTTCGCGGCAGTGGCAGCCCTGTGGCTGGCCTTCCTCGTGGGCGGTGAGGCGCTCGCGGCGCGCCACGCCTCGCCGCCGCTGGTCGGCGCCGCACGACTCCTCGCCGCGCTCGGTGCCGGCGCCGTCATCTTCCAGGCGGCCCAGTCGCTGCAGGTCCCGGCGTACGAGCCCCGACTCATCGGCCTCTGGGCCGTCGGCGCGTTCATCCACGCCTACCTGACGCGGGCGCACATGCCCTTCCTCGTCGGTGTCGTCACGGGCGTCACCTGGTGGTTCATGCAGCCCCTGTGGGACGCCCAGGACGGGACCACGGTGGTTGTGCTGCTCGGCGCCGGCGGCGTCCTCGCCGCCGCCCTCGCGGTCCTGCACGACGGGTGGATCGACGGGTTCGCCTGGACCTGGCGCACCGTCGCCGGCGGCATGGCACTGGCGGCGCTCTTCGTCGCCGCGATCCCCGACGCGGGAAGCGACGGCCTGACGTGGTCGACCTGGCTCGTGGTCGCAGTGGCGGTCGCGGCAGCGGCGACGGTCGTTGCCGTCGTCGTCCGCCGCAGCGCAGGCATCCTTGAGCCGCTGGGCGCCATCGCCGTGCTGCTGACCGCCACGTCGCTGAGCCTGTGGTCGACCGGCACCGACACGACCGCCGTCGACGGGGCCGACTGGGCGCACGCGGCGATCTCCGTGGTCGCCTACGTGCTCCTGGCCGTCGCCCTCGTCGCGCTCGGGACCGTCCGCGACCACCAGGCCCTCACCTGGATGGCGATGGTCGGGCTGGTCGTCTTCACGACCTTCCAGAGCTTCGCCGTCTTCGCGCCGATCGTCACCGGCGCCTGGCTGTTCGTGGTACTCGGCACCGTCTTCCTCGGCACGGGCTTCCTGTTCGACCGGGCCCGCCGGGAGCTCGTGCAGGCCCTCGACCCCGCCGACACCGCCACCACCTCGAAGGGAACGGACCGATGAAGCTCATCCTGACCACCGCGGTCGTCGCCACCAGCCAGCTCGCACTGGTCGGTCTGGCCGTGGCACCGCAGCTCTCCGCCCGGGTCGCCGGCGACACCTACCTGGTGCGGGTGGCACCGGTGGACCCGATCGACCCGTTCCGTGGCGCGTACGTCGCACTCGACTACCCCGACCTGCGCCATGACGGGTCCCAGTCGTTCGTCGAGCCAGGCCTCGGCTCGCTGGAGGACGGGGAGTCCGGCGACGTCTACATCACGCTGGTCGAGGAGGACGGCGTCTGGGTCGGCGAGAAGTGGTCCCGCACGCGGCCGGACGACGGCCCCTACCTCGCCTGCGACGACCGGTCGTGGCAGGTCCGGTGCGGCATCGAGAGCTGGTTCCTCCCGCAGGACGACGCAAAGCAGGCCGAGGACCTGCTGCGCGACGGCGCGGTCGCCGAGCTGCGGGTCGACGACCGCGGCAACGCCGCCGTGGTCGACGTACGCGCTCCGTGACGGGCACTGTCGCCGGGGCTCAGCCCCCGGCGACCGCCGGGATCACCGAGATCTGCACGCCGTCGGGCGTGGCGGTCTCCAGCTCCTCGAGGAACCGCACGTCGTCGTTGCCGACGTAGACGTTGACGAAGCGGCGCAGCTTGCCCGCCTCGTCGAGGATGCGGCCCTTGATGCCGGAGTAGCTGGCGTCGAGGTCGTCGAGCACCGCGGCCAGGGTGTCGCCCTCGGCGCTGACCTCGGACTCACCGCCGGTGTAGGTGCGGAGGATGGTCGGGATGCGGACGGAAACACTCATGCTTGAATCTTCCTCTCAGAGGATTCCGGACGCCACGAAGGCGTCGTAGGAAGGCGCAATGGTGGCGACGGCGCCGACCCGGTCGGACACGGCGTCCAGGGTCTTGAGGCCGTGGCCGGTGTTGATCACGACGGTCTCGAGCGAGGTGTCGAGCTGGCCGCTCTCGACGAGCTTCTTCAGCACGCCGACCGTGGTGCCACCGGCGGTCTCCGTGAAGATCCCTTCGGTGCGGGCCAGCAGCACGATCGCCTCGCGAACCTCGTCATCGGTGATGTCCTCCACCGCACCGCCCGAGCGGCGACAGATGTCGAGGACGTAGATGCCGTCGGCCGGGTTGCCGATGGCCAGGCTCTTGGCGATGGTGTCGGGCTTGACCGGGCGGATCGCGTCGGTGCCGGCCTTGTAGGCGACCGAGACCGGCGAGCAGCCGGTGGCCTGGGCGCCGAAGACCTTGTAGGGCTTGTCCTCGACCAGGCCGAGGGCGATGAGCTCCTTGAAGGCCTTGTCGACCTTGGTCAGCTGCGAGCCGGACGCGACCGGGATGACGATCTGGTCGGGCAGCCGCCAGCCGAGCTGCTCGGCGATCTCGTAGCCCAGCGTCTTCGAGCCCTCGGCGTAGAAGGGGCGCACGTTGACGTTGACGAACGCCCAGCCCTCCTCCTCGCCGGCGATCTCCGACGCGAGCTTGTTGACGTCGTCGTAGTTGCCGTCGACCGCGACGAGATGGTCGGTGAAGACGGCCGAGTTGACCTGCTTGGGCTTCTCGAGGTTGCTCGGGATGAAGACGACCGTCTTGATCCCGGCCCGGGCGCCGGCCGCGGCGACGGCGTTGGCCAGGTTGCCGGTCGAGGGGCAGGCGAAGACCTTGGCGTCGAGCTCGCGGGCCGCGCTCAGGGCGCAGGCGACCACGCGATCCTTGAAGGAGTTGGTCGGGTTGGTCGAGTCGTCCTTGACCCACAGCTTCTCGAGGCCGAGCTCGCGGGCGAGGTTCTTCGCCTCGAGCAGCCGCGTGAAGCCGGGCTCGGTGTTGGGGCTCTGCTCGATGTCGTCGGGCACCGGCAGGAGCGCCTTGTAGCGCCAGATGTTGCGGGGGCCGGCGGCGATCTCCTCGCGGGTCACCGTCGGGAAGTCGTAGGCCACCTCGAGCGGCCCGAAGCACTCCGGACACGCGTAGGAGGGGCCGAGTGCGACCTCGTGCCCGCACTCGCGGCAGGCCAGGGCGCGGGCGTTGCCGAAGGCACCCTCGCGCAGGCCTTTCGACGGGGTGCCAGTGGTGTTCTCGTCCAACAGGGTGCTCATGAAGTCCTCCTTCTCATCTGTCCCCGCGACTCTCGCTGGGGTCGGATTTGGCACCTGCTCCCGCGACTGCCTGCCGTGAGGCGGACAGGAGGCTCGCGGGTGGTTGCCGGGACTTCGTCGGGCCGTTCCCTCAGTCCCTCGTGATGAGCACGCTCAGCCTAGGCAGGCCGTCTCACGATGTGCACATCGTGTCCACGATGTGGTCCGGACGGCGTCCGCGGTGCGGTCAGCGGCGAGCGGAGAGAGCGGTCAGGAGCTCGACGACGCCCTGAGGTCCGTCGACGACCACGTCGGCGAGCCGGACAAGGTCCGGCTGCTCGGTCGAGGCCGAGCACACGACCAGGCCGGGCAGGCCCTCGGCACGGAGCGAGCGGACCGCCTCGAACGCCTCGACGTCGCCGAGGTCGTCGCCGCCGAAGACCACCCCGGTGGCCTCCTGCTCGGCGACGAAGGCCCGCAGGGCATGGCCCTTGTGCATGTCACCCGAGCGCACCTCGATGACGTTGCGACCGGGCTCGATCGTGAGGTGGTGGCGCTCGGCGAGGGCGGAGATCGGCTTCACCAGCCGCTCGAAGGTGCCGGCCGGGTCGTCCATGCGGCGGGTGTGCACCGCGACCGCGAGGCCCTTCTCCTCGACGTACGCCCCGGTGGCGTCGGCGCTGCGCAGGACGGACGGCAGCTCGCGCTCGAAGCTCGCCAGCCCCGCCGGCGGCCGCGGCGACCGGATGCGCTGCTCGGTGGCCGACCAGCGCTCGTTGCCGTACTGGCCGAACACGAACAGCTCGGCACCGCGGTCGAGCATGGCGTTGCCGAGCGCGTCGAGGTCACCCATGGCGATGGCCTGGCGCGCCGGGCGACCGGTGATCACCGCGACCGCGCGCACCGCCTCGGCGAGCTCGAGCAGCGCGCCCGGGGCCGCGGGGTGCAGTCGGGCCGCCTCGGGGTCGTCGACCACCGGCGACAGCGTGCCGTCGAAGTCGAGGCCCACGACCACGCCGTCGAGGACGTCGCGTACGGCGTCGTAGTGGGCGCGCGCGTCGTCGGAGGTGAACTCCATGGGTCAACCCAACCACGTGCGGCGCACGTGCGCCGACCCTGCCCGCGGTTGCACCGGGGCGAGGGAAGCCAGAGGGGTCAGCGCGGGGCGTCGGCGGTGAGGATGATGGTGAGCCGGTCGCGCTTCATCACGCCGACGGCCGGCGCCGTGCGCTTGATCCCCAGGTCGAGGGCGAGCTGCTTGCCGGCGGCCTTGAGCCGGGGCGGGAAGTAGACGGTGCTGGTGGGGATGAGGCCCTGCCAGTTGTCCTCGCCGACCACGGCCCAGCCGACACCGGTGGCCTTCGTGGCGGTCTCGGCGGCGAGCCCCCGGATGCCGGAGTTGTTGTAGACCTCGACGTAGACCTCGCCCCGCTTGACCTGCGGCTTGGGCTTGGGCTCGGGCGACGGCGTCTCGGCCTCCGTCGGGGTCGGCTCGGCGCTGGGCGTCTGGTCGGCGCTGGCGATCGTGGCCGTGTCGACGCGGCGCTCGGTCGGCGCCTGGTCGCGGGTCGCGACGAAGGTGATCGAGGCCATCGCGACGGCGAGGACCGACAGCATCACGAGCGGGGACGGGAAGGCCACGCCGCGCTCGTCACGACGACGGGGCGCGGGTCGGCCGGGGCTGGGGAAGGAGGCCATGGGGAAGGTGACCAATCGTGAGAGGGCGGGCCGTGGAGTCAGAGGTGGTGTCAGATCTCGAACCCGAGGCGGCGCGCCGAGCGCTGCCGCTGGCGGGAGGCCCGCAGCCGACGGAGGCGGCGTACGAGCAGCGGGTCGGCCTCGAGCGCCTCGGGACGGTCGATCAGCGCGTTGAGGACCTGGTAGTAGCGGGTGGAGGACATGTCGAACTTCTCGCGGACGGCCTGCTCCTTGGCACCGGCGTACTTCCACCAGTGCCGCTCGAACTCGAGGATGTCGCCGTCGCGCTCGCTCAGCCCGGCAGCAGCCTCCTGCTGGGCTGTGATGTGCTCGGCTGCGTCCATCGGACATCTCCTCCTCGACCCCACACCACCCGTGACCGGGTGGACGAGGACGAGTCTAGGCGACGAACGACAACGATGTCATTCGCCTCCGGCGAGTCGTCTGGACAAAACCTGCGCCGGACTCGTGGAGCGCTCCGGCGGCCCGCCCGGACCGAGTCCGCGGGGACACCGCGGGGTGGTCTGCGTCTCACCGCCCGTCGCTAGGGTTGCGGACGTGAGTGCAGCGGCGCAGGCAGACCTCGTGATCGTGGCCAACCGGCTGCCCGTGGACCGGGTGCGCCAGCCGGACGGCTCGGTGTCGTGGCGGCCCTCCCCCGGCGGGCTCGTGACCGCCCTCGAGCCGGTGCTGCGGGCCAACGACGGCGCGTGGATCGGCTGGCCGGGCTCGGCCGACGACGAGTTCGAGCCGTTCGAGGAGAACGGGCTCTCCCTGATCCCGGTCGCGTTGAGCGCCCGGGAGGTCGAGGAGTTCTACGAGGGGTTCTCCAACGGCACGCTCTGGCCGCTCTACCACGACGTCATCGCCAAGCCGGAGTTCCACCGCGAGTGGTGGGACTCCTACGTCACGGTCAACCAGCGCTTCGCCGACCGGGCGGCCGAGGTGGCGGCGGAGGGGGCCACGGTCTGGGTGCAGGACTACCAGCTCCAGCTGGTGCCGCAGATGCTGCGTGCGTCGAGGCCTGACCTGCGGATCGGGTTCTACCTCCACATCCCCTTCCCGCCGGCCGAGCTCTTCTCGCAGCTGCCGTGGCGCCGCCAGATCCTCGAGGGGCTCCTGGGCGCGGACCTGATCGGCTTCCAGCTGCCGGGTGCGGCCGCGAACTTCGTACGCCTCGTACGCAGCCGGGTGGGCCACAAGACCCACCGCGACACCATCTACCTCCCGGACGGTCGGCCCGTGAGGGCGACCGCGTTCCCGATCTCGATCGACACGGCCGGGTTCGAGGAGCTGGCCCGCTCGGAGGCGGTGGAGGAGCGGGCCGCCGAGATCCGCGAGGCCCTCGGCAACCCGCGGCGGATCTTTCTCGGCGTCGACCGGCTCGACTACACCAAGGGCATCTACTCCCGGCTGCGGGCGTTCGGCGAGCTGGTGCGCGACGGGCACCTCGACGTGGAGGACGCCGTCTTCGTGCAGGTCGCGACGCCCTCCCGCGAGCGCGTGGAGCAGTACCGCATCCTTCGCGACGACATCGAGATGCTCGTCGGACGGATCAACGGCGACCACGGCAAGATCGGCAACCCCGCCATCCACTACCTGCACAACTCCTACCCCCGCGAGGAGATGGCCGCGTTCTACCGGGCGGCCGACATCATGGTGGTGACGCCGTTCCGCGACGGGATGAACCTCGTCGCCAAGGAGTACGTCGCCTGCCGCTTCGAGGACGACGGCGCCTTGGTGCTCTCGGAGTTCGCCGGCGCGGCACAGGAGCTGCGGCAGGCCTGGCTGGTCAACCCCTACGACATCGACGGCATGAAGTCCGCGCTGCTCGACGCCTTCGCCGCGGACAAGAAGGAGACCTCCCGGCGGATGCGGGCGATGCGCAGGACCGTCGTCCACCACGACGTGGCGAAGTGGGCCGCCGACTTCCTCCGCGAGCTCGAGGACCTGCCCGAGCACCACGACAAGACGGTGCGCGAGTCACGCTCGCGCTGAGCGCCCCGGTCCCCCGCTCGGCTCAGGCCGAGGTGCGTCGTGCCGGCGCGGTCTCGTCCTGGGCGACCATGATCGCCTCGATCTCGCTCACCAGGTCCGCGCCGAGGCGCGGCCAGGTCGGGTCGTAGCCGTAGACCTCACCGAGGCCCATCGCGGACCGCGTGCCGTCGAGGATGTCGATGTCGCGCGGCGCGATCAGGCCGGGGTGGACGACACCGATCGCCTCGGAGACCTTGAGCAGGTCGCGGCGCAACGAGCGGACGTAGTTGGCCGCCCGCACGCTCTTGAGGCCCACGTCGAGGCCGCGGGTGTAGCGGGGGTTCTGCGTCGCGATGCCGACCGGGCAGTGGTCGGTGTGGCACTTCTGGGCCTGGATGCAGCCGATCGACAGCATCGCCTCGCGGCCCACGCTGACCATGTCGGCGCCGAGCGCGAACGCGACGACGGCGTTCTCCGGCACGCCGAGCTTGCCCGCGCCGACGAACACGACGTCGTCGCTGAGGCCGGCGGCCGCGAACCGGCGCCACACCTCGCTGAAGCCGATGCGGAACGGGTAGGCCACGGAGTCGGCGAAGATCATCGGCGCGGCGCCCGTGCCGCCCTCGCCCCCGTCGACGTTGACGAAGTCGACGCCGCGGGTCCCGGACCCCATCTCCTGGACGAGCTCGTCCCACATCGTGAGGTTGCCGACCGCCGACTTGATCCCGACCGGCAGGCCGGTGGCCTGCGCCACGGACTCGACGAAGTCGAGCATGGAGTCGATGTCGTGGAAGACGGTGTGGCGGCTGGGTGACGCGCAGTCCTTGCCCTCCTCGATGCCACGGATCTCGGCGATCTCCCTGCTCACCTTCTCGCCGGGGAGCATGCCGCCGAGCCCGGGCTTGGCGCCCTGGCTGAGCTTGACCTCGATCGCGCGCACCGGTGCCGACTGCACCACGTCGACGAGCCGCGCCATGTCGAAGCGGCCGTGCTCGTCGCGGCAGCCGAAGTAGGAGGTGCCGATCTGGAAGACGATGTCGCCGCCGTTGCGGTGGTGGGGCGAGAGGGCGCCCTCGCCGGTGTTCTGGAAGCAGCCGGCCATGGCCGCGCCCTTGTTGAGCGACTCGATGGCCTTGCCCGACAGCGCGCCGAAGCTCATGCCGGAGATGTTGACGACCGAGGAGGGCCGGAAGGCGTGCGTACGACCGCGCGCGGCGCCCATCACCTTGGCACAGGGCAGCACGATCTCCTCCTGCGCGTGCGGCATCGTGGCCGCCCCCGGACCGGTGAAGGTGCGGTGCTTGATGATCGGGTAGCCCTCGACCCGCTCCACGTCGTTGTCGGTGCCGAAGCCGAAGTAGTTGTTCTCCAGCTTGGAGCTGGCGTAGATCCAGCGACGCTGGTCACGGCTGAACGGGCGCTCCTCGTCGTTGCTGGTGACGATGTACTGCCGCAGCTCGGGCCCGAACCTCTCCAGGAAGAAGCGGGCGTGCCCGATCACCGGGAAGTTGCGGACGATCGCGTGCTTCGTCTGGACCAGGTCGTGCACGGTCGTCGCGGCCGCCGCCGCTGCCGTGCCGCCGAGGATGGCGTACCTCCACTTCATGACCCGTTCCTAGCCCTCCCGTGACGCGTTGTCGAGGACGGACCGTCCCGATGGAGGGGTCAGGCGAGCTCCCCGCGCGCGATGCTCACCCCTGAGTGGGTGGGGTCGCCGTCGTCGGGCTCGACCGAGATGTCGACGATGCGGTAGCCCTCGTCGATCAGGTCCATGGGGACGGCGAACTCGCCCTCGTCGCCCGAGGCGAGCAGGCCGATGGAGATCATCCGCTCGCCGTCGACGTTGATCAGCCACACCTCGTGCACGCCGGGCTCGTCGCCGAGCTCGCTCGCGCTGACCCGGATGGTGAAGGTGTCGTCGGTCTTCACGGCGCTCGCCTCGCCGCGCCCGGCGTCGCTGTCGAGGGCGGTGAGAGGGGTCGCGGCCACGACGGTCCCGGTGTCCGCCGGCGGGTCGACCGCCTCAGGCGGCTCGTCCGTCCCCGTGCCGAGGCGCCCGAGACCGACTCCGGCCAGGAGGGCGAGCGCGGCGGCGACGCCGGCCAGCCACAGCGGTACGCCGCGTCGGGACGTCGGCTCCGCGCGGACGGGCAGCGGGGCCGGCGGGGCGTCGCCCGACCGGACCTCCGCCAGCACCTGCGCGCGCAGCTCAGCGGGGGGCGGGACCAGGGCGTCGGCGCCGGCGCGGCGGCGTACGCCGGTGAACGCGGCGACCAGCCCTGCGCACTCGGGGCACGTCTCGACGTGCTCACGCACGTCGACGGGGCCGTCCGTGGGGTCGAGGGCGAGCCCGGCGAGCTGCTCGGGATCAACGTGACTCATGGCGCACCCCCTCGAGCTGCTCGTGGAGCTTCATCAGGCCACGGCGGACGTGGCTCTTCACGGTGCCGAGCGGCAGGCCGACCTTCTCGGCGATCTCGGCGTGGCTGCGCTCCTCCCAGAAGGCGAGGAACACGATGGTGCGGCGGGGGTCGGGCAGGTCCTCGACTGCTTGCCTCACGACCAGTTGTTCGGCGACGTCCTGGTCGGCGGACAGGTGCAGGTCGTGCGTGCTCGGCAGCGACACCACTGCAGCGACCTTCGCTGCGTCGCGGGCGCGGGCCGCTCGTACGTCGGCGACCTTGTGGCGGGCGATCCCCACCAGCCAGGCCGGGAGGGCGGAGGGGCTCGGGGTCAGCGTGTGGCGGCTGCGCCACGCAGCGACGAACACCTGCTGGGTGACATCCTCCGCGTCGTGGCTGTCGCGCAGGGCACGGAGGGCGTAGGTGTGCACGAGCGCCGACCAGCGGTCGTAGACCTCCTCGAGGGCGGTCTCGTCGCCGGCGACGAGACGAGTGGCGAGCGCGTGGACGCCGGCGTCCTGCTCGTCCTCGAACGCCATCGCCTCGGTCACCACCGGGCCACCGTACCGGCGTGCCGCGCGGGCGGGGAGCGGGATGATGGTCACCGTCGCTCCCCGCCCGTCAGGCGTCCGTGACGCCGCGTCTCAGAGGTCGATCGGGCGGAGAACCCGGTCGATGCCGTGGGCGACCTGCTTGTTGCCCTTGTTGAGGTCGAGGGCCTTGAGCGCGGCCTTCGGGTCCTGGGCGTTCTTGTCGCGGTCCTTGAGCGTGACGCTCACGCTCGGCTTGGTCTTGACCTTGACGGTGATCTTGCCGCCCTGGGCGGTGGTCAGCTTCGCGCCGTTGGCCTTGAGGACCTTGTTGCTGGTCAGCGTCGCGCCCGGGACGACGTGGTAGAGCAGGACGGTCTCGATCGTGTCGACACCGGCGAGCTCGACGAGCGCGTCGAAGATCTTCTTCTCGCTCTTGATCGTCTTGCCGGTCAGGTCCTTGGCCAGCAGGCGGAACGCCTCGTCGGTGGGCGCGAATACCGTCAGGCGCTTGCTGCCGTCGGCCAGCAGCGCGACCGGGGAGTCGGGCTTGGCGGCGACCACGGCGAGGGCGGCCTCGGTGACGATGTCGAAGTCGGCCTTGTTCTTGTCGAACGTGTTGCCGTCGGAGGTGAGGAGGGCCGCGAGGCTGTCCTCACCGGCGGCCTTGGCGCTCGCGGCGGGGGCCGTGGCCTGCACCGCGCCCAGGGCGAGGGCCGAGGCGGCGAGGATGGCGGGAACGCGTCGCTTCATGAGGGGTCCTTCCGTCAGGGGCGCCCGTTGGCGCCCGTCCCCCTCTTCTCGGGACCAACCCCGCCACTGGATGCACCGCCGCCGAAGTTTCTCTGCACGTAGATTTCCTCCATGGACCTGATCCCCAAGCCCGACCAGGTGGTCGCCGCGGCCGGCAACGTCGCGCACACGCTGCTCTACGGCGGGCTGGCCGACCTGCGGCCGATGCCCCGGACGCTGATCGACGACGGCGAGCTGCGCGAGGTCTACCACTACCGCCCGGCCGCGGGCGTCCCCCAGACCGGCGACCCGGTCCTGCTGGTGACGCCGCTGGCGGCGCCGTCGCTGTGCTTCGACCTGCGCCGCGACTGCTCCCTGGTCGAGCACCTCGTCACGCAGGGGCGTCCGACCTACCTGCTGGAGTACGGGCAGGTCTCCTTCAAGAACCGGGCGCTGGGCATGGAGCACTGGGTCGACGAGGTGCTGCCCGAGGCGATCCGGGTCGTCAGCGAGCACGCGGGCGGCCGCGGGGTGCACCTCGTCGGCTGGAGCCTCGGCGGGATCTTCACCCTCCTCGTCGCGGCCGATCGCCAGGACCTGCCGATCGCCTCGATCACCGTCGTCGGGTCCCCGGTCGACGTGACCAAGGTGCCGCTCGTCGCGCCGGTGCGGCCGCTGCTCAACCTGACGCAGGGCACGGGCGTCGTCACACGGGCCTACCGACTCCTGGGTGGCGTACCGACCCCCTTCGTCAGCTGGGCCTTCACCGCCGTCTCCGCACAGAAGGTGCTCACCAAGCCGCTCGCGGTGCTGACGCACCTCGACGACACCGACTACCTCGCCCAGATGGAGGCGGTCACCCGCTTCATGTCCAACATGACGGCCTACCCGGGCCGCACGTTCGGGCAGCTCTACCACCGCTTCGTCAAGGGCAACGCGCTCGCGACGGGCCGCATGGAGATCGGCGACCGGACCATCGACCTCGCCGCGATCTCGGTGCCGACGCTGGTGTTCGCGGGCAACACCGACGGCATCGCCCCGCTGCCTGCCGTACGCGCCGTGGTGCCGCTGCTGACCGGCTCGCCGCAGGTGCGCTTCGAGGTCGTGCCCGGCGGACACCTCGGCATGCTCACCGGCCGAGCCGCCCGTTCGACGACCTGGACCGCGATCGACGAGTGGGTGGACGAGTGGTCGCGCGGCCCGGCTCCGACGAAGGCATCCCCCGGCTCGATCGGCTCCAACCCCACGCGCCGCTACGGCTCGGCCGGCTCCCGCGCGCTGGGTGGACGATGAGGACGTCCGTCGACGCGGGGCGGCTGCCCCTCGGCGTACGCATCGGCTACGGCAGCGGCTCGGTCGCGACCGGGGCGTTCGGCACGGTGCCGGGCCTGATGCTCCTGCCCTACCTCACCGACGAGCTCGGCATCGCCGCGCTCTGGGCCGGCGTCATCGTCTTCCTCCCGAAGGCGTGGGACGTCGTCCTCAACCCGATCGCCGGGCGGGTCAGCGACCGCACGGTCGACCCGGCCGGTCCGCGACGCCCGTGGCTGGTCCGCGCCGGGCTGATGCTGGCGGGAGCGTTCGCGCTGATCTTCGCCGCACCCGACCTCGACAGCCGGTGGCTCGAGGCCGGGTGGGTGCTCCTCTTCTTCGTGCTCGCCGCGTCGGCGTACGCGTTCTTCCAGGTGCCCTACGTCGCCATGCCGGCCGAGATCACCTCGTCCTACGACGAGCGCACGCGGCTGATGACGTGGCGGGTCGCGATCCTGGCGTTCACGATCATGCTGGCCGGTGCGACGGCTCCGGTGATCCGGGACGCGGTCGGCGGGCGCGACGGCTACCGGGTGATGGGCGTCGTGATGGCGACGGTCATCCTCGTGGGTGTCCTCGCCGCCTGGTGGGGCACCCGGCGCGCGCCGATCGGGGCGGTCGGCGCGGGCGCCGGCACGCTGCGCCAGCAGCTGCAGGTGGTCTCCCGGGCCCGCGACTTCCGGGTGCTGCTCACCACCTTCGTCCTGCAGGCGCTCGCGACCGGGTGCATGCTCGCCGGCGTCGCCTACGTCGCCGAGGACCTGCTGGGACGCACCTCGGCGGCCACCATCCTGTTCGTCTGCTTCGTCGGCCCGGCGCTGCTGCTGACGCCGCTGTGGGCCCGCTGGGGTGAGCGGGTGGGCAAGAAGCAGGGCTACGTCGCCTCGTCGCTGCTCCTCGCCGCGGGCGCCGCCCTCGCCGTGCTGGCGCGGGGCGGCAACGACGTCTGGACGTTCGTGGCGACGGGCCTCGTCGGCGTCGGCTACGCCGGCTGCCAGGTGTTCCCGATGGCGATGCTGCCCGACGTCGCTGCGGTGGATGCGGCCCGGACCGGGGAGAACCGGGCGGGGGTCTACACCGGCGTCTGGACGGCAGGCGAGACGCTCGGCCTCGCCCTGGGCCCGGCGCTCTTCGCCCTGATGCTCGCGCTCGGCGGCTACCTGTCGAGCGAGGGCCGCGACATCAGCCAACCCGACTCCGCGCTCACGACGATCGCGCTGGGCTTCTCGATCGTGCCGGCGATCCTGACGGTGGTCAGCCTGTGGTGGCTGCGCCAGTACACCCTCGACCCCGCCGAGGTGGCGGCGGCGGAAGGAGCAGTCCAGTGACCGACGCGATCCAGAGGCTCGCCGCCCTCCAGACCCGGGACCTGCCCGTGCACGGAGGCCGCACGCTGGCCTACGTCTACGACTCCGGCGACCCCGAGGTCGACCGTGTCGCCCGGGAGGCGGTCGCGGCCTACGCCGCCTCCAACGCGCTCGACCCGACGGCGTTCCCGTCGCTGCTGCAGATGGAGAACGAGCTCGTCGGCTTCGCCTGCGGACTCCTCGACGCCCCGGCCTCCGCGGTCGGGACGGTGACGTCGGGCGGCACGGAGTCGATCCTCCTGGCGGTCCAGGGGGCACGCGACAGCCGCCCGGACGTCGTACGCCCACGGATGGTGCTGCCCGCCACCGCGCACGCCGCCTTCCACAAGGCCGCGCACTACTTCGGCGTCGAGGCCTTCCTCGTGCCGGTCGGCCCGGACTTCCGGGCCGACGCCGCTGCGATGGCCGACGCCATCGACGACGACACGGTGCTGGTCGTGGCCAGCGCTCCGTCGTACGCGCACGGGGTCGTCGACCCGGTGACCGAGATCGCGGCGGCTGCTGCGGCCCGCGGGGTCCGCTGCCACGTGGACGCCTGCATCGGCGGGTGGGTACTTCCGTACGCCGCCCGCTTGGGGCGCCCGGTGCCGCCGTGGACCTTCGCCGTCGAGGGCGTCACGTCGATCTCCGTCGACACCCACAAGTACGCCTACGCGCCGAAGGGCACCTCGCTCCTGCTGCACCGCGACGCCGCGCTGCGCAAGCCGCAGTTCTTCGCCTCCGCGGCGTGGCCGGGCTACACGATGCTCAACGCCACGACGCAGTCCACCCGCTCGGGCGGCCCCGTCGCCGGCACGTGGGCCGTGGTCGAGCACATCGGCGACGACGGCTACCTCGCCCTCGCGGATCGCGCCCTCGCCGCGGTCGACGCCATCGTGGCGTGCATCGAGGGCGAGCCGGCGCTCCGGGTGGTGGTGGCGCCGGACTCCACCCTCGTGACCCTGGCGACCGACGCGTCCTGCGATCCCTTCACCCTCACCGACGAGCTGGTGTCGCGCGGGTGGTACGTCCAGCCGCAGCTGTCCTTCGGGGACGCCGGGCCGAGCATCCACCTGTCGGTGAGCGCCGGCACGCACGCCCACGTCGAGGAGTTCGCCTCGGCGCTCTCGGCCTCCGTGGCGGCGGCGCAGGCGGCCGGCCCGGTGGCCGTCGACCCCGGCGTGGTCGGCTTCATCGAGGCGCTCGACCCGACCGCTCTCGGCGACGACGACTTCGACGGCCTGCTCGCCGCGTCGGGCCTCGTCGGGGAGTCCGCCGACGGCGAGCTCGAGCTGCCGAGCCGGATGGCGGAGGTCAACGCGATGCTCGACGTCGCGTCGCCGGCCATGCGGGAGGCGTTGCTGGTGGCCTTCCTCGACCGGCTCCAGCGACCCGTCCGAACGGACGTCCGATGAGCGCGCTCGCTGGGCTCGTCGAGAAGGGGCTGGTGGCCCCCGACTGGGCCGAGGCCCTCGCGCCCGTCGACGACCGGATCGCGGCGATGGGCGGGTTCCTGCGCGAGGAGGTGGCCGCCGACCGCGGCTACCAGCCGGCGGGCGACCTGGTGCTGCGGGCGTTCCAGCGCCCGCTCGCCGACGTACGCGTCCTGGTCGTGGGGCAGGACCCCTACCCCAACCCCGCCCACCCGATCGGCCTGAGCTTCGCCGTCGAGCGGCACGTCTGGCCGCTGCCGCCCAGCCTGCTCAACATCTACGTCGAGCTGCGCGACGACCTCGGCATCGTGCCGCCGCGCCACGGCGACCTGTCGGCGTGGGCCGACCAGGGCGTGATGCTGCTCAACCGCACCCTGACGGTCCGGCCGGGCGACTCCAACAGCCACCAGGGCAAGGGGTGGGAGCCGATCACCGAGCGAGCCATCGCCGCGCTCGCCGAGCGCGGCGGGCCGTGCGCGGCCGTCCTGTGGGGCCGGCACGCGCAGAAGCTCAAGCCGCTGCTCGGCGAGGTGCCGTGCGTGGAGTCGGTCCACCCCTCCCCGCTCAGCGCCCGGCGTGGGTTCTTCGGCTCCAAGCCCTTCAGCACGGTCAACCGGCTGCTGGAGGAGCAGGGCGCCGAGCCGGTCGACTGGACCCTGCCGGCGTACGACACTGGCCGGGACGGGTAGTCCACCGGGGAACGGTCGAGCTCGACGCGTGTGGGCCACCACTTGCCGGTGCACTACCCAGGGAATATAGTTGAAGCAACAACTATTGAGGATGTCATGACCACTCCCATGCCTGCCCTGTACATCGGCCACGGTGCGCCGCCGCTCCTCGACGACCCGATCTGGTCCGGCCAGCTCGCGGCGTGGGCGAAGAACCTGCCGCGACCGAAGGCGATCCTCATCGTCTCGGCGCACTGGGAGTCGGCGCCGGTCAGCCTGACCGCCAGCGGCGCTCCCCTGGTCTACGACTTCGGCGGGTTCGCGCCGAGGTACTACCAGATGACCTACGAGACCCCGGACACCACGGCGCTGGCCCAGCGCGTCGCGGCGATGATGCCGAGCGGCGAGCCCGTGCACCAGCACGTCTCACGGGGGCTCGACCACGGCGCGTGGGTGCCGCTGAAGATCATGTACCCCGAGGCCGACATCCCCGTGCTCCAGATGTCGCTCCCCACCGACGACCCGCACCGCCTGATGAAGCTCGGCGAGCGGCTGCGCCCGCTGCGCGAGGAGGGCGTGCTCATCATCGGCTCGGGCTTCCTCACCCACGGCCTGCCCTTCCTCAAGGAGTTCCGCATCGAGGCCGCCGCTCCCGGCTGGTCGGTGGACTTCGACCTCTGGGCGGCCGACGCCCTCGCCCGCGGCGACGTCGACACGCTGTCCGCCTACAGGTCGAAGGCGCCCGGCATGCCGTACGCCCACCCGACCGTCGAGCACTACACGCCGCTGTTCGTGACCCTCGGCGCAGCCACGACCGCCGACGAACCGGGGATCCAGGTCATCGACGGCTACTGGATGGGGCTGTCGAAGCGGTCGCTCCAGGTCGCCTGACGGGCCGCCGAGGCACGAGGCGGCTCGCAGTCAGGCGAGTCGAGTGCGCCCACGACCGAGGCACGAGGTCGTGACGGTGTGTGTCGAGACCCGGTCTAGGCTCGGCCCGTGCGCGTCCTCTCGATCCAGTCCCACGTCGCCTACGGCCACGTCGGCAACTCCGCTGCCGTCTTCCCGCTCCAGCGCCTCGGCCACGAGGTGTGGCCCGTCCTGACGGTGAACTTCTCCAACCACACCGGGTACGGCGCCTGGCGCGGGCCGCTGATCGCAGCGGAGGACGTCGCCGCGGTGATCACCGGGATCGGCGAGCGGGGCGCGTTCGAGACGTGCGACGCGATCCTCTCGGGCTACCAGGGCTCGCCGGAGATCGCCGACGTGATCGCCGACGCGGTCGCGCAGGTGAAGGCGGCCAACCCCGACGCGACCTACACCTGCGACCCGGTGATGGGCAACGCCACCTCGGGCTGCTTCGTCAACCCGGCGATCCCGCCGAAGTACCGCTCGACCGTGATCCCGGTCGCCGACGTGCTGACGCCCAACCAGTTCGAGCTCGGCTTCATCACCGACCGTGACGGCCTCAGCGGCCCCTCGTCGCTCGAGGACATCCTGTCCGCCGTGGACGAGGTGCGGGGTCTCGGCCCGGCGACGGTGCTGGTCACGTCGGTCGACCGCGAGGGCGCTGACGACGACGTCATCGAGATGCTCGCGGTCACCGCCGACGGCGCCTGGCTCGTCACCACCCCGCGCCTGCCGATGAAGGCCAACGGCTCCGGCGACATCACGGCCGCGCTGTTCACCGCCCACCTGCGGACGACCGGCTCCCCCGCCGACGCCCTCGCCCGGACCGCCTCCTCGGTGTTCGCCGTCCTCAAGGAGACGCTCGACTCCGGCGAGCGCGAGCTCCGGCTCATCGCCGCCCAGGACGCCATCGCCTCGCCGGCCAACGAGTTCGCGGTGCAGCAGGTCCGCTGACCTGCGCAACGTAGGCAGTTGGCGCGCCGAGGCGCCAGGCGCCGCTCGGCGTGCGGAGTGTCGGATCCGAACTGCGTACGTTGGTGGAGCCGGTGACAGGAGTCGAACCCGCGACATCTTCTTTACAAGAGAAGCGCTCTACCAACTGAGCTACACCGGCGTGCGCCCGAGGGCGCGGCGGCCATCCTAGGTGAGGGAGGATGTGGCCCGTGAGCCTCCTCCACGACCCCCACCACGACGGGTCCCCGCTCTACGTCTCGGACGAGGCGCCCGAGCTCGGCGCCACCGTCACCGTGCGCGTCCGCACCCGCGCGGCCGACCCGGTCGAGGCGGTCTGGCTGCGGACGACGTACGACGCCGAGCCGGTCTTCCACCCGATGACGTCGACCACCACCGGTGACGTGGTGTGGTGGGAGGGCGAGCTGCCGGTGCACAACCCGGTCACGCACTACCGCTTCCTCCTCGTGCGCGCCCCCGTCGACGGGGAGGGCGAGCAGGAGTGGCTCACCGGCGCCGGGCTGGCCGGCCACGACCTGCCCGACGCCGTCGACTTCCGGCTGGCCGCCCACCCGCCCGCACCCGACTGGGGCCGTGACGGCGTCGTCTACCAGGTGTTCCCCGACCGCTTCGCCCGGTCGGCCGCGGCCGACGAGCGGGAGGTCCCGGACTGGGCGCTGCCAGCGGAGTGGGACGACGAGGTCGTCTTCGAGGGCAGCGACCCGCGCACGCCGATGCAGCTCTACGGCGGCGACCTGGACGGCATCACCGAGCACCTCGACCACGTCGCAGCGGTCGGCGCCGACGTGCTCTACACGACGCCGGTCTTCCCCGGCGAGAGCAACCACCGCTACAACGCGACCACCTTCACCGAGGTCGACGAGCTGCTCGGCGGCAGCGAGGCGTACGCCCGGCTGAGCGCCGCCGTCCACGAGCGGGGCTGGCGGATCCTGGGCGACCTCACCACCAACCACACGGGCGACACCCACGAGTGGTTCCTCTGCGCGGTCGACGACGCGCGCGACCCGCACCGGTCCTTCTACTACTTCGCCGACGACGGCACCTACGCCAACTGGATGGGCCACGGCACGCTGCCCAAGATCAACCACGCCAACCTCGACGTCCGCCACGCGATGGTCGACGGACCCAACTCCGTGGTCGGTCGCTGGCTGCAACCGCCCTACGCTGTCGACGGGTGGCGCATCGACGTCGCCAACATGACCGGCCGGCTCGGTGACATCGACGTGGCCCACGAGGTCGCCCGCACCGTGCGGGCCACGGCGGCCGCGCTGCACGACGACCCGTGGGTCATCGGCGAGCACAACCACGACGCGACCGGCGACGTCGACGGCGACGGCTGGCACGGCACGATGAACTACTCGGGCTTCTCGTGGCCGGTGTGGTCGTGGCTGCGCGATCCCGCGTCGCCGGCACGCCCGTTCGGCCGACCGGTGCCGGTCCCGCGTCGCGGCGGCGGCGCGGTCGTCGAGACGTTCCGGGCCTGGCAGGGTGCGCTCGGCTGGCGCGCCACCGCGTCGAGCTGGAACATCCTCGGCTCCCACGACTCCGCCCGCATCCGCACCCTCGTCGGTGGGGACGCCACCGTCCACCGCGTCGCCGCCGGCCTGCAGTTCACGATGCCCGGTGTCCCGATGGTCTTCGCCGGCGACGAGATCGGCCTCGAGGGCGTCAACGGCGAGGACGCCCGCCGCCCCATGCCGTGGCACCACCGCGAGGAATGGGACGAGCAGACGCTCACGACGTACGCCGACCTGGCGCGGCTGCGGCGGGAGAACCCGGCCCTGCGCCGTGGCGGGCTGCGCTGGGCCCACGTCGACGCCGACACCATCGCCTACCTCCGCGAGCACCCCGACCAGACCGTGCTGGTCGTCGCCCGCCGCGCCCCGGGCAGCGCGTTCGCGCTTCCCGTCGGGGCGGGCCGGCACCTCTTCGGGTCCGAGCCGGGCGGCGCCGACCTCGTCCATGTGGCCGAGGGCGTCGAGGTCGCGGCGTCCTCGGGGTCGCGGCTCGACGTCTGGGAGATCACCGGCTAGCCGGTCCCCGACCCACGCTCCTCGCACTCGCACCTCGTGCGCGGCTAGGGTCGCGACCATGGCCATGCGGATCGTCGCCAGCCGGCCGGACCCGGCCATCCTCCGCCTGCCCTGGCACCTCCCGCTGGAGGAGTGGCCGGACGACGTCGTCGTCCCGCTGCCGCGCGGCCTCTCGCGCCACGTGGTGCGCATCGTGCGGCTCGGCAGCAGCGTCTACGCCGTCAAGGAGACCAACGACGACATCGCCTTCCGGGAGTACCGGATGCTGCGCGACCTCCAGCGGATGGGGATGCCGTCGGTCGTCCCGCAGGGCGTCGTCACCGGCCGCGAGAGCCGCGACGGCGAGGACCTGCCCGCGGCGCTGATCACCCACCACCTCCGGTTCTCCCTGCCCTATCGCAGCCTCTTCAGCCGCGGGATGGACGCCGAGCACGTGCCCACGCTGATCGACGCGATCGTCGTGCTGCTGGTCCGGCTCCACCTCGCCGGTTTCTACTGGGGCGACGTCTCGCTGTCCAACGTGCTCTTCCGCCGCGACGCCGGGGCGCTGGCCGCCTACCTCGTGGACGCCGAGACCGGCGAGCTGCACGAGCACGTGGGCGACCGACTGCGGGAGTACGACATCACCGTGGGCTGCGAGAACATCTTCGCCGAGCTGATGGACCTCAGCGCGAGCGGCGCCGTCCAGCGCCCGATCGACGGCTTCGCGATCATCGAGCACCTGCGCTCGCGCTACGAGGCGCTGTGGCGCGAGCTGACCGACCTCGAGGAGTTCGGCGCCGACGAGATGTGGCGCATCGAGCGCCGCGTCGAGCGGCTCAACGACCTCGGCTTCGACGTCGACGAGCTCGACATCGTCACCGACCTGGGCGGCGACACGATCCGCATCCAGCCCAAGGTCGTCGACCTCGGCCACCACACCCGCGAGCTGCGCGACCTCACGGGCATGGCCGTCGAGGACAACCAGGCGCGCCGCATCCTCAACGACCTCGCGTCGTTCGCCGCCCACTACGACCTCGGCCGCGAGGACCGCCACGTCATGGCGAGCCGCTGGATGCACGAGATCTTCGAGCCGATCATGGCGATGATCCCGCCCGACGCCACCGGCAAGCTGGAGCCGGCCGAGATCTTCCACGAGATCCTGGAGCACCGGTGGTACCTGTCGGAGCAGGCCGGCCACGAGGTCGGCATCCACGAGACCGCGCGCGACTACATCGAGCGGTTCCTCACGGCCAGACCCGACGAGGCCATCACGGGGCAGGAGTGACGGGCTCCCAGTCGCCGACCTGCCACGAGCCGTTGGTGCGCAGCCGCACCCACTGCAGCCCGACCGGTCGCCCGTCGGCGTAGGTGATGAGGCTGACCTCGGCGTCGCGGCGCGGCTTGCTGCCGAGCGCGATGGCGTACGCCGCCCCGCCGGTCGTGCCGTTGGTCCAGGTGTAGCCGGTCGCGCCGTCCTCGGCGTCGACGGCGTCGGGGCCGTTCTGCACGTGGGTGTGCCCGCCGACCACGAGGTCCACGCATCCCCGGTCGAGCGCCTCGCGGCCGAGGTTGGCGTCGTGGACCAGAATGGTGCTCACCCGCTCGCCGTCCTCCGCCGCGGCGCAGGCGCCGTCCGCGAGCCGGTCGCCCACCTCGGCGAAGCTGAGACCGGACTCGTCGCGCCAGTTGCCCAGACCGCTGCTGCGCGGGTCGTCGACGCCGAGCAAGGTGCCGCCCCACGGGGCGTCGACCACCTCGCCGTCGAGCATGGTCCACCCGAGGTCGGCGAGGTAGGTGCTGACGAAGGTGCCGTGGTCGTGGTTGCCGGCGACCCCGTAGCGCTCCCAGTCGTCGAAGGCGGCCTGGAGGGAGTCGAGGCTGAAGGCCTCCCACGGCTGGCCGGTCGAGGTGTCGTCGCCCGCGTCGAGCACGACGCTCGCCCCGGCGGCGTCGCCGATGGCGCGGGCCACGCGGTCCATGCCGATGTTGTCGTGCCGGTCGCTGAGCAGCAGGGCAACGGTCTCGTCGTCCTCGGGCGTGCGGAGGCCCAGGTCCGGGAGGTCGGCGGCCGTCTCGGCAGCCGTGGAGTAGAACTCCTTGCTCTTGTCGTAGGTGTCCACCGCGCTCAGCACCAGGCGCTTGCTCTGGGTGGTGACCGGGCCCGAGCGCACCTCGATGTCGCGCACCTCGGCCGGCAGCTCGACGTCGGGGCCCGCCAGCTCCGCGAGCGTCTGCCAGCTGCCCTGGTCCTCCTGCGTCGCCTCGTCGCTCTCCCACGGCTGCCACACCAGCAGCGGCAGCGTCAGCAGCAGGACCAGCGCGAGCAGGCCCTGCCGCGTCCCGAGCCCCCGGAACAGCTCACCGCGCCGGTGACGTCCCAGCAGGAGGAAGACCGCGACCGGCAACAGCCCGACCCCCAGTCCGCGCAGGGCTGCCGACAGGGCCATGTCGAGGACGACGCCCTCGACCTTCTCGATCGGCGCGGACGGGTCACCGGCGATCAGCGCGTAGCGCTGTACCAGCTCCTCGATCGACCCGACCTCCGTCTTGCCGAGCGTCAACCTCACGCCGAGCGGACCCACGTCGCGGAAGCGCAGGTCGGGCAGCAACGGCCCGGTCTCGACCACGGCGTCGCGCGCCAGCGTGGGGCGTACGACGGTGTCGTGGCCGACCAGCACGACGGTCCGGCTGCTGTTGAGGAAGAGCGACACCGCCACGGCGAGCCCGAGAGCCACGCTGCCCACGAGCAGCACGGCACCGACGAGCAGCCGCCGCGGGGTGGAACTCATTGCTACGAGCGGGCCTGCGAGATCGCGTAGAGGGCGACCGAGGCGGCCACGCCGGCGTTGAGCGACTCGAGCTGACCGGCCATCGGGATCGAGACGATCTGGTCGCAGGTCTCGGCCACGAGCCGGCCGAGGCCCTTGCCCTCCGACCCGACGACGACCACCAGCGGGCCCTCGGCCAGGCCGCCGGGGGCGACCAGCTCGGGCAGGGAGATGTCACCGTCGGCCGCCAGGCCGACGACCATGCAGCCCGCGTCCTGGTAGGCCTTGAGCTGGCGCGTCAGGTTGACCGTCTGGGCGATCGGGAGCCGTGCGGCGGCGCCCGCGCTGGTCTTCCAGGCCGAGGCCGTCATCCCGGCGGCCCGGCGCTCGGGGATCAGCACGCCGTGGGCACCGAAGCCAGCCGCGGAGCGGACGACGGCGCCGAGGTTGCGCGGGTCGGTGACCGAGTCGAGGGCGACGACCAGCGCCGGCTCCTTCGCCTCGGCTGCCCGCTCGAGCAGGTCGTCGGCGTGGGCGTACTCGTAGGCCGGCAGCCGTGCGGCGAGGCCCTGGTGGACGGCCCCGCCGGTCATCCGGTCCATCTCGTTGCGGGTGACCTCGAGCAGGGTCAGGCCCTGCTCGGCGGCGAGCTTGAACGCCTCGCGCATCCGGCCGTCGCGCTCGGTGCCCTCGGCGACGTAGACCCCCGTGACCGGCACGCCGGCCTGCAGCAGCTCGACGACGGAGTTGCGACCGGCGGCCCACTCGGCCTCGGCGGTCGTACGCCGCTTGGGCCGCGCGGACTTGTCGCGTTCGGAGCGCTTGGCCGCCTTGTGGGCCTGGTGGTAGGGCCGGTCCTTGGCCTTGGGCGTCGGACCCCTGCCCTCGAGCCCCCGGCGGACGCGTCCGCCCGACCCGGCGGTCGGGTTGCCCTTGCCCGTCTTCTTGATCGCGCCCTTGCGCTGCGAGTTGCCGGCCATGTCACACGCTCCACTTCGGGCCGGTCGGGGTGTCTTCCACCTCGACGCCGGCCGCCTTGATCCGGTCACGGATGGCGTCGGCGCGGGCCCAGTCCTTGGCCTCGCGCGCCGCCGTCCTCTCCTCGAGCAGTCCCTTCACCAGCGCGTCGACGACCTCGGTCAGCCGGTCGTCGGTCCGGCCGGTCGCCCACGCGGAGTCGGCGGGGTTGAGCCCCAGCACGTCGAGCATCGCGACGACCTCGCCGAACTTCTGGCTGAGCTCGTCGGACGGCCCGTCGGCCAGCAGCCGGTTGCCCTCGCGGACGGAGTCGTGGATGACCGCCACCGCAGCGGGCGTGCCGAGGTCGTCGTCCATCGCCTCGCGGAAGGCGTCGGGCAGCGAGGCGAACCACGAGCCGACGACGGGAGCGGCGCGGTCGAGGAAGTCCTCGAGGCGCCGGAACGCCTTGGCCGACTCCTCGAGCGCCTCGAAGCTGAACTCGACGTGCGAGCGGTAGTGGGCCGCGACGATGTAGTAGCGCAGCTCGATGCCGCGCACACGCTCGAGCACCGACGGGATGAGCATCGAGTTGCCCAGCGACTTGCTCATCTTCTCGCCGGCGGTGGTGATCCAGGCGTTGTGCAGCCAGTACGACGCGAACGGGCGGCCGGCGGCACGCGACTGGGCCTGCTCGTTCTCGTGGTGGGGGAAGCGCAGGTCGACGCCGCCGCCGTGGATGTCGAAGGCCGGACCGAGGTACTTGCCGGCCATGGCCGAGCACTCGATGTGCCACCCGGGGCGGCCGGGCCCCCACGGGGAGGGCCAGGAGGCGGTCTGCGGCTCGGACTCCTTCTTCCACCCCTTCCAGAGGGCGAAGTCGCGCGGGTCGCGCTTGCCCCGGGGGTCGGCGTCGCCGGCGGGCTCCATGTCGTCCACGCGCTGCCGGGTCAGCTCGCCGTAGGCCGCCCAGCTGCGCACGTCGAAGTAGACGTCGCCGCTGCCGTCCTCGGCGGCGTAGGCGTGGCCGCGGGCGATGAGCTGCTCGATGAGCTCGACGATCTCCGGGACGTGGCCGGTGGCGCCCGGCTCGTAGGTCGGCGGCAGCACGTTGATCGCGGTGAGCGCGGCGTCGAGCTCGCGCTTCATCGCCGAGGCGAGGGCGTACCAGTGCACGCCCTGCTCGGCGGACTTCGTCAGGATCTTGTCGTCAATGTCGGTGACGTTGCGGATGAAGTCGACCTGGTGGCCGGTGACGGCCAGCCAGCGGCGGAGCACGTCGAAGTTGACCGCGGAGCGCACGTGCCCGACGTGAGGCTCCGACTGCACGGTCAGCCCACACACGTAGATGCCGGCCCGTCCCGGGGTGAGCGGGACGAACTCGCGGGTCTCGCGCGTCGCGGTGTCGTGGAGCCTCAGGGTCACCGGGCAAGTCTAGGGCGAGCGGTCCGATCCTCCGGCTTCGGCGAGCGGCGCCGTCGGCCGAGGGATGTGACTCCTGAGACGTGTGGGGCTTTCCGGGTTATCGTCGACCGGTGCTCCGACGTCTCGCGGTCCTCGCCCTTCCCCTGCTGCTGGCCGCCTCCTTCGCCTCCGTGGCGGGCGCCGCCGAGGAGCCCGCGGCCCGGCAGCGCGCGACGCCCCAGGTCGACCTCACGTCGTGGAGCAGCTACGCCGACTTCAAGGCCGGACAGCGCACGGGCCTCAAGATGGGCCGCGGCCAGGTCTCCCTGCTGAAGGCCAGGCCCCGCACGGTCGCGGGCAAGTCCTACGAGGCGGGCACCTGGACGTCGCCGTGGGCCACTCCCGGCTTCGGCGCCACCGCGATCATCCCGTCGTGGGAGGCCACCACCCCCGGCCGCACCCTGGTACGCGTCGAGCTGAGGGCGCAGGACGCCACCGGCCGCACCGGCACCTGGGACACGGTGGCCGACTGGGCGCGCACCAACCGGCCCGTGCCCCGCACCACCTACTCCGGCCAGGCCGACGACCTCGGCCGGGTCAGCGCCGACACCTGGTTCGCCACCTCCGCCGTGACGGCGTACCAGCTGCGCGTCACCCTGATGCGGCCGAAGGGGTCGAGCAAGGCCGTCAGCCTCGAGCGGGTCGGCGCCGTGGCCTCCGTCGACGCCTCGGCGCCGCGTGCCACCTCGCAGCCCGGGCCCGCGGCGGGCACCGTCCTGCCCGTGCCGACGTACTCCCAGATGGTCCACAGCGGCCACTACCCGGCCTGGGGTGGCGGCGGCGAGGCGTGGTGCTCCCCCACGTCGCTGGCGATGGTGCTCGCCTACCACGGCATCGCCCCGACGCCCACCGGCATCACGGCCGGTCACGCCGACGCCGTCGTCGACCACACCGCCAAGATGGTCTACGACAACGGCTACCGCGGCACCGGCAACTGGGCCTTCAACACCGCCTACGCCGCCACGCTCGCGGGTGGCGACTCCTACGTCACCCGGTTGCGCGACCTGCGCGAGGCCGAGGACTACATCGTCGCCGGGGTGCCGCTCATCGTCTCGATCGCCTTCGGGCGCAACCAGCTCACCGGCGCCCCCATCTCCGCCAGCAACGGCCACCTGCTGGTCGTCGTCGGCTTCGAGGCCGACGGCGACGTCGTGGTCAACGACCCCGCCGGCGCGACCAACGCCGACGTGCGCCGCGTCTACGACCGTGCCCAGTTCGAGCGGATCTGGATCGCCGCCTCCGGCGGGACGGCGTACGTCGTCCGCAACAGCTGACAGCGGGACCCCGGGCTCGCCCTGAGCAGGCCGGCGTTCCCCGATCGTCAGCCGGCGCTGAACTCCACCGCGTGCCAGCCCGTCGCACCGTCCGGGTCGGGGGACCGTACGACGCTGGTCTGGGTCTCGCCGTCCTTGCCGGTCGCCCGGACCCGGACCTCGTGGTCGCCCTCCGGCACGTCGATCGTCACCGACCACTGCACCCAGGTGTCCACCGACGGCACCCCGCCGAGCTCGGCGCGGGTCCACTCGCCGCCGTCGACCTGCACCTCGACGAAGTCGATGCCGGTGTGCTGGTGCCAGGCCACGCCGCCGAACGACACGGGGCCGGCCGCGACGTCGTCACCGGAGCGCGGGACGTCGATCCGCGAGGCGATCTTGACCGGTCCCTCGGCGGACCAGCCCTTCGTCGTCCAGTAGCCGGTCGACTCGGCGAACGTGCTCACCTCGAGGTCGACCACCCACTTGGTGGCCGAGACGTAGCCGTAGAGGCCCGGCACGATCGTGCGCACCGGGAAGCCGTGCTCGATGGGCAGGGGGCGGCCGTTCATCGCCACCGCGAGCATGGCGTCGCGGTCATCGGTGAGGGCCTCGAGCGGGGTCGCGCACGTCCAGCCGTCGTGCGAGGTCTGCAGCACGCAGTCGGCGTCGTCGGAGACACCGAGGCCGGCGAGCAGGTCGGCGATGCGGATGCCGCTCCAGCGGGCGTTGCCCACCAGGCCGCCGCCGACCTCGTTGCTCACGCAGTTGAGCGTGATCCACGACTGCGTCATCCGGCGGGAGACCAGGTCGGAGTAGCTGAGGGTCAGCTCGCGGTCGACCATGCCATGGATCCGCAGCGACCAGTCCTCCGGCTCGATGGTGGGCTTCGCGATGGTCGTGTCGATCAGGTAGAAGTCCTCGTTGGGCGTCTCCCAGGGCGCGATGCCTGCCAGGCCGACCGAGGTGCTCGCGGGGGCCTGGCGCCGGGTGACGCCCGGGATGCGGAGCAGCCGCCGGCTGACCTCGACGTGCCGGCGACCCGCTCCCACCAGCCGACCGGCCACGGCGATGCCGACCGCGGCGACCGACACGGCGCCGGCGACCATCAGGAAGACGCGCCGCTCGCGCGACTCCACGTCGGGCCGGCCCCGCCCCCGGTCGAGGGCGTCGGTGAGCGCGGAGTGCAGCGTCACCCAGGTGAGCAGGCCGACGGCGACCGGCAGGGTGTCGACCGCATCGGCACCCCGCTGGCTCAGGACGGCGACCAGGCCCACGCCGGCGAGCGGGAACCAGACGAAGAGCGGCCGGTACCAGCCGCCGCGGGCCAGCAGCCCCGCCAGCGCGAAGCAGCCCAGGAGGAGGAAGAGGATGACGCCGACGAGGAACGGCTTGTCGAAGTGGCCGAGCACCGAGATGGCCCGCTCGGCGATCGGTCCGGGCGTGAACCGGATGACCACCTCCGCCACCGCCACCACCGGCGCGTCCCGGATGGTGAGGACCATGGCGGTCGCATAGCTGGTCGCCAGGCCGGCGAGACCGGCCAGCACGCCGGCGAGCACCCAGGGAGCACGGCGAGTGGTCACGAGTCCATTGTGACGGGCGGTCCGGCATGATGCCGACGTGACCTCCCCCGTCCCCACCCCCCGGATCGGCATCGGCACCGACGTGCACCGCCTCGTCGCCGGCGTTCCCATGCACCTCGCCGGCCTCGCGTGGCCGGACGAGCCGGCCGGGCTCGAGGGTCACTCCGACGCCGACGTCGCCGCCCACGCCGCGTGCGACGCGCTGTTCTCCGCCGCCGGGCTCGGCGACCTGGGCAGCAACTTCGGCACCTCCGCGCCCGAGTGGGCCGGGGCGTCGGGCGCCGCCCTGCTGGAGGAGACCGCCCGCCGGGTGCGGGCCGCGGGGTGGGAGATCGGCAACGTCGCCGTGCAGGTCATCGGCAACGTCCCGCGGCTCGGCCCACGCCGGGACGAGGCCGTCGCCGCCCTGACGGCCGCCCTCGGGGCCCCTGTCAGCCTGTCCGCCACCACCACCGACGGCCTCGGCCTCACCGGCCGCGGCGAGGGCGTGGCGGCGATCGCCACCGCGCTCCTCACTCACTGAGGGGTCAGCGTGTCGACAGCTGTCGTCATCCTCGCCGCCGGCTCGGGCAGCCGGGTCGGTGCCGAGGTCAACAAGGTCCTGCTGCCGTTGCGGGGCGTCCCCGTGCTGGTGTGGTCGGTGCGCGACGCGCTCGCGCTGCCCGACGTACGCCGTCTCGTGCTCGTCGTGCGTCCCGAGGACCGCTCGGCGGTGGAGTCGGCCGTCGCTCCCCACCTCGGCGACCAGGAGGTGCTGGTCGTCGACGGCGGCGCGACGCGGCACGCCTCGGAGTGGGCCGCGCTGCAGGTGCTCGCCCCCGACGTCGAGGCGGGCGAGGTCGACGTGGTGGTCGTCCACGACGGCGCCCGGCCGCTGGCGGGGCGTCCCCTGTGGGAGGCCGTGGTCACCGCCGCCCGCGAGGTGGGCGGAGCCATCCCTGTGGTCCCGGTGACCCACCTGCTGACCCAGGACCAGCGGATCGTCAGCGAGCGGGTGGGCGGCGTGCAGACACCTCAGGCCTTCCGCGCCCGCGACGTGCTGGCGGCCTACCGGGCGGCGTCGGCCGACGGCTTCGTGGGCACCGACACCTCGGCGTGCGTCGCCGCCTACCGCGACATCGACGTCGCGGCCGTCCCCGGCAGCCCGCTCAACCTCAAGGTCACCTTCCCCGAGGACGTCGCGCTGGCGGAGGAGCTCAGCCCAACGGGGCCGTGAGCGCGTCGAGGAGGCGTACGTCGTCGGGCGAGGACACCCGCCGACCCTCCGGGGGTGCCTCGAGCGTCTCGACCTCGTGACCGGCGGCCGCCAGGTCGGCGACCGCCCTGGCGAGGTCGGACGACGGCCACCGCTCCAGGGACGCCAGCACGGCGGCCGGGACGACGAGGGGCGAGGCGACGGCCACCAGGGCGTCGCGGTCGAGCGTCTCGCCCACGACCTGTCCGGCCGCGCCGTCGGCGACCACCTTGACGGTGTCGGTCACCGGGCGGATGCCCACGACGGGACGCCCGGTCTCGCGGGCGCGCTCGAGGCAGGCGGCGATGAAGGCCGGCGGCGTCATCGGGCAGAGGGCGTCGTGGAGGACCAGGTCCTCCTCGGACTCGACCAGCCCCTCCCACGAGACGGACGCGTCGAGGATGTCCACCCCGGACTCGCCCAGCGCCCACGCGGCGCACGCCACCAGCGCCTCGCCGTGGATCAGCGTGTAGGGCAGGGCGCCGCGGTCCTCGTCCAGAACGAGACCGAGGCCCCGGGGAACGTCGTCCCAGGGGCCTCGGCCAGCGTCGTCCACGCTCAGGAGGCGAGCACCTCGTCGAGCATGGCCTCGGCCTTGTCCTCGTTGGTCTTCTCAGCGAGCGCGAGCTCGGAGACCAGGATCTGCCGGGCCTTCGCGAGCATCCGCTTCTCGCCCGCGGAGAGGCCGCGGTCACGCTCGCGGCGCCACAGGTCGCGCACGACCTCCGACACCTTCATCACGTCACCGGAGTGGAGCTTCTCCAGGTTGGCCTTGTAGCGGCGCGACCAGTTGGTCGGCTCCTCGACGTGGGCTGCACGCAGCACGTCGAACACGCGGTCGAGGCCTTCCTTGTCGACGACGTCGCGGACGCCGACCAGATCGAGGTTGCAGGCCGGGACGCGCACGACCAGGTCCTGCTGGGCGACGATCCGGAGGACGAGGTACTCGCGGTCCTCTCCCTTGATCGTCCGCGTCTCGATCTCCTCGATGACAGCGGCCCCGTGATTGGGATAGACGACCGTTTCGCCAACGGTGAAAGTCATATGTTCAGTTCCCCTTCCTAGGTGAACATTCTAACACGGGTTCGAGGTACCTCCAGCCGCGTTTGCGCAGGTCAGAGGCCATATGCGGGCTTGACAAGTCACCGGTTGCTGTGGTTCGCGCCCCCTGCCGACCCGCCGCTGGGCCATACTGCGGCCCATGCCTCGGGCCCTTGCATCGACCCCGTCGCTGCTCCTCGTCCGGGCAGCCCACCCGCGCCAGGCGCTCGTGACCGCGGCCGCGCTGGGAACCGCCGCCGCCGTCGCCGGACGGCCGCTGCGCGAGGTCGGCCTCGTCGCCGTCACGGTGCTGGTCGGCCAGTCGCTGCTCGGCTGGGCCGACGACCTCACCGACCGGGAGCGCGACGCCCGACGACGCCCCGACAAGCCGCTCGCCTCGGGCCGGCTCGACCCCGGCACGGTGTGGTTCGCGCTCACGTGCGCGGTCCTGCTCGTCGTACCCCTCGCCGTGGCCAACGGGCGCCGCGCCGGGGCGACGTACCTCGCGCTCCTGGTGGTCTCGGCGGTCGGCGACCGGCTCCTGCACGCACGGGCACTGTCGTTCGTGCCGTGGATGGCGAGCTTCGCGCTCTACCCCGCGTTCCTGGCGTACGGCGGCTGGGGCGGGGTCGGCTCCCCGACGCCGCCCACGCCGGTGATGGTCGCCCTGGCGGCAGCGCTGGGGCTCGGCGTCCACGTGCTCCTCGCGCTGCCGGGCCTGGTGCACGACCACGAGGAGGGCGAGAAGTCGTTCCCGATGCTGGTGGCGCTGCGCACCGGCACCCCTCGCCTCCTCATGCTCGCGGGCACGTGGACGGCCCTCGTCGTCGCCGCGATCCTGATCGCAGGGCGGACCGTCGGACTGACCTGAGCCGACGCTAGGCTGTCGGCCATGCGACTCCGATCCCTCGCGACCGCCGCCGCGGTCATCGCTCTCGCCGCTCCGCTGACCTCGTGCGGGTTCAGCTACGCCACCGAGCGCACCTACACCCCCGCCGGCGGCGCCAACAACCGTGAGGGCGTGGTCGACGTCCTCTCCGCCGTGGTCGTCTCCGGCACCAAGGGGTCCGGGACGTTCATCGCGTCGTTCTCGAACAACGACGGCGCCGAGGAGCAGAGCGTCACCGCGATCTCCGGGGTCTCCGGGAGCGACGGCGCGACCATCCAGGCCGCCGAGTTCGAGCCCGTCATGGTTCCGGCCGACGGCCTGGTCAACCTGGCCGAGCCGCCCGCGGACATCGTCCTGACCGGCGAGTTCACCGCGGGTGACGTCGTCCCGCTGGCCGTCGACTTCGGCAACGGCGAGCGCATCCCGCTCAACGTCCCCGTCGTCGCCAACGACTTCGGCTACTGGGAAGGCATGGACGCCTCATGACGCACACGCTCGTCCTGCTCCGCCACGGCGAGAGCGAGTGGAACGCCAAGAACCTCTTCACCGGCTGGGTCGACGTCGACCTCACCGAGAAGGGCCGCGCCGAGGCGGTCCGCGGGGGCGAGCTCCTGGTCGAGGCCGGGCTGCTGCCCGACATCGTGCACACCTCGCTGCAGCGCCGCGCGATCACGACCGCCCACCTGTCGCTCGACGCCGCCGACCGCCACTGGATCCCGGTGAAGCGCTCGTGGCGGCTCAACGAGCGCCACTACGGTGCGCTCCAGGGCAAGGACAAGAAGCAGACGCTCGACGAGTACGGCGAGGAGCAGTTCATGCTCTGGCGCCGCTCGTTCGACACCCCGCCGCCGCCGCTCGACGACTCCTCGGAGTTCTCCCAGGCCGCCGACCCGCGCTACGCCGACCTCGGCGACGAGCTGCCGCGCACCGAGTGCCTCAAGGACGTCATCGCCCGCTTCCTGCCCTACTGGCAGGCCGAGATCGTGCCGGACCTTCAGTCCGGCAGGACCGTCCTCGTGGCCGCCCACGGCAACAGCCTCCGCGCCCTGGTCAAGCACCTCGACCAGATCAGCGACGAGGACATCGCCGGTCTCAACATCCCCACCGGCATGCCGCTCGTCTACCGCCTCGACGAGGACATGCGTCCCACCGTCTCCGGCGGCGAGTACCTCGACCCCGAGGCCGCCGCGGCCGCAGCCGCAGCCGTCGCCAACCAGGGTCGCTGACACCTGGCTCCACCGTCTGAGCGATGGCCCACCCACGTTCCCGGGCGTCGGGACTGTGGCTCCGGCACCGCCCGACGGACGGCAGCGGCGTACGTCAGTCGCGCGGGGGCAGGTCGCCGGTGACGACGAAGACGACCCGGTTGGCCACCGAGACGGCGTGGTCGGCGATGCGCTCGTAGTAGCGGCCGAGCAGGGCGATGTCGACCGCGGCCTCGACGCCGTGCTTCCAGTCGGTGGAGAGCAGCTCGGTGAAGCTGCGGCGCCGCAGCTGGTCCATCACCTCGTCGTCGCGGCCGAGCTCGATGGCCGCCTCGACGTCGCGGTCGACGATGATGTCCCGCACCCGGCGGACCATGTCCTCGGCCGTGCGGGCCATCTGCTCCATGGTCGGACGGAGCTCGTCGGGCACCGCGACCGACGGCACGCGCAGGCGGGCGATCTTCGCGACGTGGACCGAGAGGTCACCCATCCGCTCGAGCTCGCTGACCATCCGCAGCGCGGAGACGATCATCCGCAGGTCGCCGGCCACCGGCTGCTGCAGCGAGAGCAGCGCGAACGCGGTGTCGTCGACCCGTTCGCGGGCCGCGTCGATCGCCTTGTCGTTGCTGATCACCTGGTCCGCGGTGTGCACGTCGCCGCTCAGCAGCGCCTTGGTGGCCTCGCGTACGGCGATCTCGACCTGTCCGCAGATGTCGGACAGGTCGGCGAAGATGCCGTCGAGCTGGTCATGGAAAGCCTCACGCATGTCGGGCACTGTAGGCAGCCGAAGCGAACAGATGTGCGTGCTCGATGAACGAGGGGTGAACACTCCGTGCCGCCCGTCCATCCGGTCAGGACCCACGTCCGCGGTGCGTACGATGTGAGCGTGGATCCGACGACGCAGGCTGCCCTGGCGGCACTCGTCGGGGCCATCGTGGCGGGCGGCGCGGTCCTCGCGTGGCACATCAGCGACCGGCAGCGCCACACGGCGCCCGAGGTGGAGCCGCCCGTCGTCCAGGCGGGTGTCGCGGCCGTCCTGAGCATCCTGCGCTCCAGCGCCGTCGTGGTCGACGAGTCCGACCACGTCCTCAAGGCCTCGGCGCCGGCGTACGCCTTCGGGCTGGTGCGCGGCGACACCGTCCTGCTGCCCGAGCTGCTCGACCTCATCGCGCAGGTGCGACGGGACGGGCAGATCCGCGAGAGCGACATCGACATGCCGGCGCTCGACGGCGGGTTCACCCGCACGCTGACCGCGCGGGTGGCGCCGCTCGGGGCCCGGCTGGTGCTGGCGCTCGTCGAGGACCGCACCCGCGAGCGCCGCGTGGAGGCCGTACGTCGCGACTTCGTGGCCAACGTCAGCCACGAGCTCAAGACCCCGGTCGGGGCGATCCGCCTGCTCGCCGAGGCCGTCACCGACGCGGCGGACGACCCGGAGGCCGTGCAGCGCTTCGCCGGGCGGATGCTCACCGAGAGCGACCGGCTCTCCAAGCTCGTGCAGCAGATCATCGAGCTGTCCCGGCTGCAGGGCCACGACCCGCTCGAGCGGCCCGTCATGGTCGACCTCGACGCCGCGGTCGCGACCGCCGTCGACACCAGCGCCATGGAGGCGGCCGCCAAGCAGATCACCGTGGAGTCCCGCGGCGAGCCGGGCCTGGAGGTCTTCGGGTCCCAGGAGCAGATCGGCGCCGCGATCAGCAACCTCGTCGCCAACGCGGTCGCCTACTCCAACGCGGGCTCGCGCGTGGTCGTCACGACCCGGTCCGAGGGCACCCAGATCCAGATCTCGGTGGTCGACCAGGGCATCGGCATCCCGGCCGGCGACATCGACCGCATCTTCGAGCGCTTCTACCGCGTCGACCCCGCGCGCCACCGCTCGACGGGCGGCACCGGCCTCGGCCTCTCGATCGTCAAGCACGTGGCGGCCACCCACGGCGGCGACATCGCCGTGTGGTCGGTGCAGGGCCAGGGCTCGACCTTCACCCTCACGCTTCCCCACCACTCGGAGCCCGGCCAGGGCACCGGCAGCACCACCACCCCGGTCGAGGTCGTCGCCCCCGTGCGGCCCACCACCGGCACCGATCCCGGACCACGCAGAGCACAGCAGGAGACCAATAGATGACCCGCGTACTCGTCGTCGAGGACGAAGAGAGCTACAGCGACGCCCTCGCCTACATGCTCCGCAAGGAGGGCTACGAGGTGGCGATCGCCGCCGACGGCAACACCGCCCTCACGGAGTTCGACCGCTTCGGACCCGACATCGTCCTGCTCGACCTGATGCTCCCCGGGATCCCCGGCACGGAGGTCTGCCGGCAGATCCGCCAGACGTCGTCGGTCCCGGTGATCATGGTCAGCGCCAAGGACGACGAGGTCGACAAGGTCGTAGGCCTGGAGCTCGGCGCCGACGACTACGTCACCAAGCCCTACTCGCCGCGCGAGCTGGTCGCGCGCATCCGCGCCGTGCTGCGTCGCGGCCAGGAGCCCGACCTCATGCCCGACACCCTCGAGGCCGGTCCGGTCCGGATGGACGTCGAGCGCCACGTCGTGACGGTCGACGGGTCCGAGCAGCGGCTGCCACTCAAGGAGTTCGAGCTGCTCGAGATGTTCCTGCGCAACCCCGGTCGCGTGCTCACCCGGGGCCAGCTGATCGACCGCGTGTGGGGCTCGGACTACGTCGGCGACACCAAGACCCTCGACGTGCACGTCAAGCGGCTCCGCGCCAAGCTCGAGCCCGACCCGGGCGAGCCGAAGTACCTCGTCACCGTGCGGGGCCTGGGCTACAAGCTGGACCTCTGACCGAAGGGAAGAGGCCCAGCGCGCCGGGCTGGGCAGCGACGCACGAGGAACGAGTGCGACGCGTGGCCCAGGCGGATCGAGCAGTCCCGCTGCCGAGGAACGAGGCAGCGGCGGACGTGTCGAGATCTCCGACCTCTGACCGGGTCTCGTGACGGGACTTCGTCCCTCCTCGACCAACGGGCGCGGCGGGATGTCGGCGTACGACGTCCGAAAAGCGCTGGCGGCCAGTCATGACCGTACCTAGCCTTGACTTGTGACGACCACCACCCAGACCGCCGCGAGCGAGCCCACCACGACCTCCCCCGCCGCGTGGCTGCCGGTCGCCGCCGGTGCCGTCACGCTGGTCATGTGGGCGTCGGCGTTCGTGGTGATCCGGCACGTGGCGCACGACGTCAGCCCCGGCGCGCTGGGATCGGGTCGCCTGCTGGTCGCCGCACTGGTGGTGCTGCCGCTGGTGCTGCGCCGCGGGTGGGTGCGCCCCACGCGGCGTGAGTGGACCCTGCTGGCCGCCGGTGGCGTCGGCTGGTTCGGCATCTACAACCTGGCCCTCAACGCGGGTGAGCGCCACGTCGACGCCGGCACCGCCGCGATGATCATCCAGATCGGCCCGGTCATCGTCGCCCTGCTCGCGATCCCGCTGTTCGGCGAGCGGATGCACGCGTGGCTGGTCGGCGGCATGCTGGTCGGCTTCGCCGGCGTCGCGGTCATCGCCCGCGGGTCCTCGACCGACGCTGACGCCAGCCTCCTCGGCGTCGGCCTCGTGCTCGTCGCCGCGGTGATGTACGCCGTCGGGGTGCTGACCCAGAAGGTCCTGCTGCGCCGGCTGCCGTCCGTGCAGGTCGTGTTCGTGTCGTTCCTGATGGGCGCGCTCATCTGCCTGCCCTTCTCCAGCGACCTCCCCGGCATCGTCGCCAACGGAGGTGCCGAGCTCTGGTGGATCATCTACCTGGGCGTGTTCCCCACCGCCGTCGCCTTCACGACCTGGGCCTACGCGCTCACCCACACCGACGCCGGAGCCCTGTCGCTCACGACGTTCCTCGTCCCCGGCATCGCGACGCTCGTGGCGTGGCTGACCATCAACGAGGTGCCGCCCACCCTCAGCTTCGTCGGCGGCGCGCTGGCCATCGTCGGCGTGCTGATGACGCGCCGCAAGCCGCGGGTGGCGCGCTAGGCCTCGAGCCAGCCCCGGAAGGCCTCGAGGTTGCGGGTCGACTCGCCGCGGGAGATCCGCCACTCCCACTCCTTGCGGATGGACGTGGCGAACCCGAGCTCGAGGATGGCGTTGAACGACTCGTCGGCGTTGGCGAGCACGGAGCCGAGGATGCGGTCGAGCTCGTCGGGGTCGACCGAGGCCAGCGGCAGCCGCGCCTCGAGGTAGATGTCGCCGTGGCGGTCCACGGCGAACGAGACGGCGTACATCCTGAGGTTGCGCTCCAGCAGCCAGCGGTGGACCCGCGCGTGGTTCTCGTCGGGGTTGCGGCACACGAAGGCGTGCACGCCCAGCGCGTGCGCGCCGACGTCGAGGCGCACGGGCGTCTGCAGCTTCTTCTCCCCCGGCAGCGTGAGCGAGAAGCGAGCGCCCTCGACGCCCTCGCGGGCGGTCTCGTCGTGCTCGATCTCGTTGGCGGCGAGGTAGTCGCGGACGGTCTCGACGGCCGTCGCGGTGGCGGACGACGAGGGGGCGCTCATGACGCCATCTCAGCACGCATGCGCCCGCTGGCGCGCTCGTAGGCGTCCAGCGTGCGGGCGGCGGTGAGCTCCCACGAGAAGTCCTGCGCGTGGGCGACGGCACCGCGCCCGAGCCTCTCGACCAGCTCCGGGTCGTCGATCAGGCGGCGCAGGCTGGCGGCCCAGTCGCGGGGCTCGTGGGTGTCGACGAGGATGCCGCTCACGCCGTCGCGCACCACCGTGGTGAGACCACCGACCGCGGCGGCCACCACCGGGGTGCCGGTCGCCTGTGCCTCGACGGCGACGAGGCCGAACGACTCGTTGTAGGACGGGACCGCGACCGCGGTGGCGGCCGACGTCCACACGGCCAGCTCGGCCTGGCTGACCGGCGGGACGAACCGCACCACGTCGTTGATGCCGAGGCCGGTCGCCAGGTCGGCCAGGGCCGTGGGGTGCTCGAGCCCGGAGCCGGACGGCCCGCCCACCACGGGTACGACGAGTCGGTGCCGCAGGGACGGGTCCTGCTCGAGCAGCACCCCCACCGAGCGGAGCAGCACGTCGGGTGCCTTGAGCGGCTGGATCCGGCCGGCGAACAGCAGCACAGCCGCGTCCTCGGGCAGGCCGAGCTCGCGGCGGGCCTCCGCGCGGCCACGCGGGGCGAAGACGGAGAGGTCGACGCCGGGGTGGATCACCTCGACGGCGTCGGGGCTGGCGTCGTAGAGGTCGATGAGCTGGCGGGCCTCGGTGTCGGTGTTGGCGACGAGGAGGTCGGCGGCCTCCACCACCTGCTCCTCGCCGATGACGCGGGACAGGGGCTCGGGAGTGTCGCCGTCGGCCAGCGCCTCGTTCTTGACCTTGGCCATGGTGTGCATCGAGTGCACGAGGGGGACGTTCCACCGGTCCCGGGCCAGCGCGCCGACCTGGCCGGAGAGCCAGTAGTGGGAGTGGACCGCGTCGTAGTGCCCCAGGGGCTGCATCGCCTCCGTGCGCAGCACCTCGCGCGCGAAGGTGCACAGCTGTCCGGGCAGCTCGCCCTTGGTGAGCCCTTCGAACGGGCCGGCGGCGACATGTCGGACGAGCACCCCGTCGGCGGCCTCGACGACCTGCGGCAGGGAGGAGGACGTGGCCCGCGTGAAGACGTCGACCGCGATGCCCTGGGCTGCCAGGCGTCGCGAGAGCTCGATCACGTAGACGTTCATCCCGCCGGCGTCACCCGTCCCGGGCTGGTCCAGCGGTGAGGTGTGCAGGCTGATCATCGCGATCCGCTCGCCCACGTTGCCTCCTCGAGACATCGACTGCGTGCCCCGGTCAGGGCACCTCAGGCACAACCCCGAGAGGTCGCGGAGGATTCCCGCCGGTCAGCGGGCGTGCGCACCGGCCGGGCGCCGGCTGGTCGAGCGGCCCCGGCCACGCGCCAGCGCGAGGCCGCCGAGGACCACGGCCACGACGCCCCAGAAGCCGTCGTACCACGTCGTGGCGTCGGGCCGGAACGCCTCGATGACCGACAGCGCAAGAAGGGCGGACGCCACCCCGACGACGGCGCGCACGGCCACGGCGTCGCCCTTCACGAGCGTGGTGCCGAAGACGGCCGACGCTGCCATGAGGCACGCGAGGCCGATGACGTGCAGGAGGAAGAGGACGGAGCCGTCACCGCCGCCGAGCAGCGCGTGCAGGATCCACAGCACGCCGCCCAGGAGAGCGAGCGACGCAGCGAGCTTCGCAGGAGGCATCGGACGAGTGTGCCACGTCTCACCCCGATGGGCGGTCCTGGGGCCGTCGAGCGGGGCCCTCAGGGCTCGTCGGTCCCCTGGTGGAATCGCTGCTGCCACTGCCCGCCGGCGCGCACCCAGAGGCTGCTGCGCAACGTCGACCGCTCGTCGGCCAGCGCGCGCCAGAGGAGCAGGATCGTGTCGCGGTCGACCCGCTCGACGGACACCACGTCGAGGGTCACCGGCTCGATCGGGCCGACCTCGGCGAGCAGGTCCTCGCGGGTCCACAACCGGCCCGAACGCCCGACCTCCTGCCACTGCGGATGGAGCAGGGCCGCGACGGCGGCCCGGTCGCCGCGCACCTCGTCGCCCAGCAGCGCCCGCTCCATGGCGATGACGTGCTCCTCGTCGGTCGACTCGACCTGGCGGGCCTGGTCGGCGAGGTCGCTGAACAGGTCGGGCTCCTGCTCGACCTGCCCCACCGTCGCGGCGGGGTGGGCGGTGCTGCTGCCCGCGAAGCCCGGCCCGGCAACGGGCTCCACGCCGCGCTGGTAGGCGGACGCGGCGGCGTTGGCGCGCCTGTCGGCCGCCTCGTTGAGCTCATGGCCGGCGTGGCCCTTGACCCACTCGAAGCGGACCCGGTCGCGCCGGCCGTCCATGGCGGCGTCCAGGGCCTTCATCAGCTCGACGTTGAGCACCGGCTTGCCGTCGCTCTTCTTCCAGCCCTTGCGCTTCCAGCCCGGCATCCACTTGGTGACCGAGTCGATGACGTACTTGCTGTCGCAGAACACGTGCAGCTCGTCGTCGACGTGCGCCGTCTGCTGGAGGAGGTCGAGGACCGCCATCAGCTCACCCATGTTGTTGGTGCCGCGCGGCCAGCCGCCGGACGCCCAGCAGTCGTCGTCGACGTACCACGCCCAGCCGGCCGGGCCGGGGTTGCCGAGTGCCGAACCGTCAGCCGCCGCGAAGATCACCCCGACATCTTGTCAGCACGGGATCTTGGCAGGATGGGCACATGAGCATCGACAGCACGCAGCCCCGCACCGCCGTCGTGACCGGCGCCTCCAGCGGCATCGGTGCCGCGACGGCCCGCGCCCTGGCGACGGCGGGCTTCCGCGTCGTCTGCGCTGCCCGCCGCACCGACCGCATCGAGGACCTCGCCGCCGAGATCGGGGGCGAGGCCATCACGTGCGACATCACCGACCAGGCGTCGGTCGACGCGCTCGCCGCGGCGGTGCCGACCTGCCACGTGCTGGTCAACAACGCCGGCGGTGCTGTCGGGGTCGACCGGGTCGACGGGGCCGACGTCGACGCCTGGCGCTGGATGTACGACGTCAACGTCCTCGGACTCGTCCGGGTGACCAAGGCGCTGCTGCCCGCACTTCGCGCCAGCGGCGACGCGGTGATCGTCAACGTCGGGTCGACGGCCGGGCGCTGGGCCTACGAGGGCGGCGCGGGCTACACCGCGGCCAAGCACGGCGTGAAGGTGGTGACCGAGACGCTGCGGCTCGAGCTCAACGGCGAGCCGGTGCGCATCAGCGAGGTCGCCCCCGGGATGGTCCGGACCGACGAGTTCTCGCTCGTCCGCTTCGACGGCGACCAGGAGAAGGCCGACGCGGTGTACGCCGGCGTCGACCAGCCCCTGCTGGCCGAGGACGTCGCCGACGCCATCGCATGGGTGGCCACCCGGCCCTCGCACGTCGACATCGACGAGCTGGTGATCAAGCCGCGTGCCCAGGCTGCGGCACACAAGGTCCACCGCAGCTGAGTCGTGGAAGACTGCCGCGCGTGAAGACCATCGGACTCGTCGGCGGCATGAGCTGGGAGAGCAGCGCGGTCTACTACCGCGACCTCAACCTCGGGATGCGGGAGCGCCTCGGCGGGCTGTCCTCGCCCAGGCTGGCGCTCACGACGGTCGACTTCGCGGAGGTCACCCACCTCGAGGACGACGAGCGCTGGGACCAGGTGGGGGCGCTGCTCGCCGACGCCGCCCGCGGGGTCGAGCGGGCGGGTGCCGACTTCCTGCTGCTGTGCACCACGACGTTCCACAAGGTCGCCGACCAGGTCGAGGAGGCCGTCGGCATCCCACTGCTCCACCTCGGAGACGTCGTGGCGGAGGCCGTCAAGGCCGCGGGGGTCGAGACCGTCGGGCTGATCGGCACCAAGGTCGCGATGTCGGAGTCGTTCTTCGTCGACCGGCTGGAGGCCCACGGCCTCTCGGTCGTGGTCCCCGACGCCTCGCACCACGACTTCCTCAACGACGCGATCTACGAGGAGCTCGTGCACGGTGTCGTGCTGCCCCGCACCCGCAGCCGGGTCGTGTCGATCATCGAGGAGCTGTGGGACGCCGGCGCCGGCGGCGTGCTGCTCGGGTGCACCGAGCTGGAGCTGCTCGTCAAGCAGGCCGACGTCGAGCTGCCGGTCTTCCCCTGCACCACGCTGCACGTCCAGGCCGCGCTCGACGAGGCCCTCGCTGACGGCTAGAGCGGCCGGGCGTACGCCGTCGCGAGCCAGCGCAGGCTTGTCCACGCGGGCGAGAGCAGGTCGGTCGCGCCGGCCGACGCCGGCAGTCCGACCCGGAGCACCTGGGAGCGGGCTCCCTCGGTGCTGACCAGCAGCTCGTCGCCGGCGAGGGCGACCCCCTCACCCTGGTCCTGGTCGGGCAGCTCCCACGACTCGACGCCCTGCCACGACGGGAACGCCGACAGGTGGGCCGCCGTGTAGGTGCGCATGACCACCCCTCCCCCGCCCGGCAGGAACGTGGCGTCCGTGACGAGGCCGGGCGCCTGGCCGACCTCGGTCAGGCGGTTGGGTCCGTCGGGGCGCAGCCGCTGCGGCGCGGCGTACACCGTGCCGGCGAAGACGCCCTTGGTGACGAGGAAGAGCTGGCCGGTCACGGGGTGGCTGAGCAGCGCCTCGGCGTCTCGCGCGCCGTCGGGGTAGACGAGCTCGTAGGCCTCCGGAACGACGTCGCGGTCGCCGCGTCCGACCGGCACCCGGAGCACCGACACCGAGGCGCGGGCGTGCTGGTTGTCGCCGATGTCGGCGACCCACACGCGGCCGGGGCCGGCGGGGGCCAGGGCCTCCACGTCCTCGGGGTCGGTCGCCCACCTGGTGACGCCGACCGTGGCGCCCGTGCTGGGGTCGACGGCGAAGACCCGACCGGAGTCGCCGGAGTCGTTGGTGGTGACGACCAGGCCGTCCACGGCAACCAGCCCGCTGGACTCGACGATGTCGCGGTCGGTGAACCGGAAGGCCACCTCGTCCGTCGCGTCCGGGACGCCGGCAGCGGCACCGAGGAGGAACGGGACGGTCACGACCACACGCAGCAGCAGATGCGTCCCCTTCACCCCGACACCGTAGCCGCGGGCCGTCCGTCGTGCCCGGACGACCGTTCGCCGCGTCTCCTCCTCAGGTGTGGGGACAGGTCAACCACCTGTCCGTAACGTGACGGGCGTCTCTCTCGGGAAAGGAGATGCGCATGTCGCGTCTCGACAAGCAGGCGATCGTCGCCCAGCCGGGTTACAGCCGGTGGCTGATCCCACCCGCCGCGCTCGCGGTCCACCTCTCCATCGGCCAGGTCTACGCCTTCTCGGTCTTCAAGAACTCGCTGGTCGCCAGCTTCGACACCAGCCTCACCGCGATCGGCTGGGTGTTCTCCCTCGCCATCGTGATGCTCGGCCTGTCCGCCGCGGTGCTCGGCACCTGGGTCGAGCGCTCGGGGCCGCGCAAGGCGATGGTGGCAGCCGCGGCCTGCTGGGGCACCGGATTCCTGGTGGGCGCGGCGGGCATCGCGACCGGCCAGCTCTGGCTCCTCTACCTCGGCTACGGCGTCATCGGTGGCATCGGACTCGGCATCGGCTACATCTCTCCCGTGTCGACGCTCATCAAGTGGTTCCCCGACCGACCCGGCCTCGCCACCGGCATGGCGATCATGGGCTTCGGTGGCGGCGCACTCATCGCCTCGCCGTTGTCCAACAAGCTGATGTCGGTGTTCGACCCCGACTTCGTCCCGACCGAGCCCGGCGCCGTGGCGTCGAGCTCCGCGCTGGCGCAGACCTTCGTCACGCTCGGCATCGTCTACACCGCGTTCATGCTCGTCGGCGCCGCGCTGGTCCGAGTGCCGCCCGGCCACGGCGACGACAGCACGGCCGAGCACTCCCCCGGTAGCAACGGTGCGCTCGTGCGGGCCTCGGAAGCCATCCACACGCCGCAGTTCTGGCTGCTCTGGGTCGTGCTGTTCTGCAACGTGACCGCCGGGATCGGCATCCTGGAACAGGCCGCACCGATGATCCAGGACTTCTTCCGCGAGAACGGCGAGAGCTCGATCTCCGCGGCCGCCGCCGGCGGCTTCGTCGGTGTGCTCTCGCTGGCCAACATGCTCGGCCGGTTCGTCTGGTCGAGCCTGTCGGACCGTATCGGGCGCAAGCCCACGTATGTCATGTACCTCGGTGTCGGCCTGCTGCTCTACCTGTTGCTCGCCCTCATCGGCAGCAGCTCGACCCTCGTCTTCGTGTCCTTGGCCGCGGTGATCATCTCCTTCTACGGCGGAGGATTCGCGACCGTTCCTGCGTACCTCAAGGACCTGTTCGGCACCCTCGAGGTCGGAGCCATCCACGGACGCCTGCTCACGGCGTGGGCCGCCGCCGGGGTGGCGGGACCGCTGATCGTCAACGGCATCCTCGACACCGTCGGCGAGCCGGGCAACCTCGTCGCCGCTGACTACCGCCCCGCGCTGCTGACCATGGTCGGGGTGATGGCGGTCGGCTTCGTCGCGAACCTGTTGATCAAGCCCGTGGACGAGAGCCACTTCGACGACGAGGCCCACACCGCCAACGAGCAACGCATCACGACCCGGATGGAGGCCACCCGATGAGCGACGACCTGACCCGCACGGGCACGACCGCAGAGACCACGAGCCCCGTCCTGGTGGCGCTGGCGTGGGCCCTCGTGGGGGTGCCGCTCGCCTACGGCCTGTGGCAGACCCTGGTGAAGGCGTCGGCGCTCTTCACCGGCTGAGCGCAGGCGGGTCGAGCAGCTCCCCGAGCCGGGGCCGGACGCCCCAGGCGGCGAGCAGGTCGTCGTACTCCCGAGCGGCGTCGGAGCCGTCGGCACCGGTGCGCACGGCTCGCAACAGCGTGTTGCGCGGGGTGTGGGCGCTCTCGACGAACTCGACGACCTCGACGCGGTAGCCCTCGCGGCGCAGCAGCACGGCGCGCAGCGCGTCGGTGAGGGTGTCGGCGAAGCGCTCGCGCAGGATGCCGTGGCGGGTGAGCATCCCGTAGGGCTCGGGCACGTCCGTCGTGCGGAGCTGGGCGGCGATGTCGTGGTGGCAGCACGGGGCGGCCAGGACCAGCGGAGCCTGCCACTCCAGCGCCCGCCCGAGGGCGTCGTCGGTCGCGGTGTCGCAGGCGTGCAGGGCGAGCACGACGTCGGGCGCCTGCTCGAGCCGGGCGTCGGCGATCGACCCGACGACGAAGTCGGCGTCGATACCCAGGTCGGCCGCGACGCGCGCGTTGTGGTCGGCGGACTGCTGCTTGACGTCGACGCCGGTGACCCGCACCGGGAGCCGGTCGGACAGGTAGGCGTGGGCGGCGAACGTGAGGTAGGCGTTTCCGCAGCCCAGGTCGACCACGCGCAACGGGTCGTCGGCGGTCGGGGTGCGCACCCGGCCCTGCGCGACGGCCTCGGTGAGGCTCGCGTCGAGGAGCCGGACGAACTCCTCCACCTGACGGTACTTTGCCTGCCGGGTCGGCTTGACCCGCCCCTGGGCGTCGCTGATCCCGAGCGCGACGAGCACCGGGTGGTCCTCGGCGAGCAGCCGGTCCTTGGGCCGGTCGTGGCCCCGGGACGGCGCGACCTCGCCGGCGCGCGTCGAGGTGTGCAGCAGCGGCACGCCCTTCTTGGTCACCCGCAGCTGGTGGGTCTCGGTGGCGGTGTCGACGTGCCAGTTGGCGAACGGCTCTGCGAGCAGCGCGTCCACTGCTGCTTCGGCCGCCTCGCCCACCAGGTGGTTGGTGGTGTGTGCCTGCGTGGCGTCGTACGACGTCACCTGCAGGTGGCGCCCGGCCCGCAGGTCGACGACCCGCACCTCGACGCGACGCACCTCGCGTCCCTCCACGACGGGGGCCGGCTTGCCCTTGCGCCGCCCGCTCGCGAGCGCCCGCACGAGGTGGTCGGCGTCGAGGATCGCCGAGCGTACGGTTGCGAACCCCGCCTCCGGAGGAGTGCTCACAGGACGGCGGCGAGGACGACGATGAGGATGAGTGCCCCCAGCGCCACCGGGATCACGAGTCGACGGTGGCGGGGGTTCATGCCCTCATCCTAGTGACCGGCAGGGCGGCCACTCATTCCTCGCGCGTCGCCGCCCGGGCGAGGGTCACCAGTGCTCGAGCGACTCCCGGAACACGGTGGCCAGGTCCTCGGCCCTGACCTCCACCGGTGCGGTGGCGAGCAGGCGCTGCTGCTTGAGTGCCCCCTCGACCAGGTCGTCGACGTCGGCCTGACCGAAGCCGATCTCGGCCAGGCCGCTCGGCAGGCCGACGTCCCGCATCAGCCCGCGCAGCACGTCGGGGAGCGGCTCGCCGGTGCCGCCGAGGAGTTCGGCCGCGCGGCGGTGGCGCTCGGGCGCGGCGTCGTGCAGGAACGCGAAGGCTGCGGGCGCGGTCATCACGACGGCCATCCCGTGCGGGACGATCGGCTCGTCCGCGGGGTAACCCTCGGGTCGGTAGTCGCGGACCCGGCCCGCGATCGGGTAGGCGCAGGCGTGCGGGACGTGGACGCCGGCGTTGCCGAAGCCCAGCCCGGCGAAGGTGGCGGCGAGGGCCATCTGCTCGCGCGCCTCTGCATCGGAGCCGTCGCGGACCGCGCGACGGAACGCTCCGGCGAGGAGCGACAGGGACTTCTCGGCCCACATGTCGGCGATGGGGTTGGCGCCGCAGTAGGGCACCCGCTGCTCGGGCTGCTTGGCGTCGAAGTCGGCGAACCACCGCGCCGTCCAGCTCTCGAGCGCGTGGCAGAGGATGTCCATGCCTGCCGACGCGGTCACCATCGCGGGCTGCGTCATGGTCAGGTCGGGGTCGACGACGGCGAGGGTGGGCCGCAACCGGGCGTGGGAGATGCCGGTCTTCACCGCGAGCGCCAGGACGTCGAGCACGCAGATGGTGGTCGACTCGGCTCCGGTTCCGGTGGTCGTCGGAACGGCGACTAGCGGCAGGAGCGGGTGCTCGGGCGCCCGGCCGCCGCCGACCGGCGCGTTGACGTAGTCCATCAGCTCGCCGGGGTTGGTCAGCATGAGGTCGACCGCCTTGGCGGTGTCGATGGACGAGCCGCCTCCGACCGCCACCACGGCGTGGAAGGGACCGCTCCCGCGAGCCGCGGCGACGGCCGCCTCGAGCGAGGCATCGGTCGGCTCCACACGGGCCTCGGCGTAGACCACCACCTCGAGGCCACGCGACCGCATGCCGTCGGCGACCCGCTCGGGGTGCCCGGTGGCCGCGACACCGGGGTCGGTGACGAGCAGGACCCGCCGCGCCGCCTCGCCCCTGACGTCGCGGCACAGCTGCTGGACGTCCCAGCCGATCTCGTCGCTGGCGCCGCGTCCGAACTTCAGCCCGGGCGCGGCGTAGGTGAAGACGCTCTCAGTCACGCTCTGCTCCCAACGCGTAGGTGACGACGTCGAGCACGTCGACCTCGCCCGTTGCGATCTGCGTCGTGGGCACCCACGCGACAGCGTCGGTGGTGCCGTCCGTCTCCACCACCCGGGGCTCCCCGTCGGCGACGCTCGCCCGGTAGACGAGGTGCACGCCGTGGTAGTCCTCGATCCGCCCCGACGGGGCGGTGCCGGAGAAGTGGGTGTCGTGCACGCCGAGCAGGGGGCCGACCTCGCACGGCAGCCCGCACTCCTCCTCGACCTCGCGGGCCAGCGCGACCGACGGGTGCTCGCCGTGGTCCACGCCCCCGCCTGGCAGCGTCCACCGACCCGGGTGCGCGGCGGTGGGCGAGAGCCGGGTCAGCAGCACCTCGTCGCCGTCTCCGGCGCACCGGGTGACGACGGCGTACGCCGCGACGCGCTGCAGCCGGAACGGCTGGTGGTCGACGAGCGCCTCGGTCACCACGGACGACACCGGGACGGCGCCCGCGGCGACGTCGTCGAGCGCCTTCCAGGCGGCCTCGACCGTGGAGCCGTCGACCTCGACCACCCGCGGGGCGGGCGCGTCCGGGGGCACCCAGCCCTCGTAGACCAGCCGGATCGCGTGGGCGTCGACGAGCTGCCCGTCGCGCGGCGAGCGGGGCATGTGGGCGCTGTAGACCCGGGCCCGGTCACCCACGGTGGCGTGGAGGCCCGCCTCCTCGTGCACCTCGCGGATCAGGGCGTCGCGCGGGTCCTCGCCGTGGTCGACGCCGCCGCCCGGAAGGGTCCACAGCTCGGAGCGGGAGACGCGCGGCGCCAGGCGGCTCAGCAGGATCTCGACCCGACCGCCGCGCTCGCGGAGGATGACGGCGTACGCCGCCACCCGCTGTCGCCTCGGCAGGGATCCCATGCGCCCAACCTAGTGAAGTACGGTGAGCGCCGTGCCCCCCGCGTCCCGAGATCCGTGGCTCGACAACGTCAAGATGGTCCTGATCACGCTGGTCGTCGTGGGGCACTCGATCGGGCTCGTCGAGGCCAGCGCGGGCAGCCACTGGGTCTACGACTTCATCTACCTGTGGCACATCCCGGCCTTCGTCTTCGTCAGCGGCTACCTCTCCAAGTCCTTCGAGTGGGACCGCCGCCGGATGAAGAGCCTGCTCTACACCCTCCTGATCCCCTACCTGCTGTTCGAGCCGGCCCTGTTCTACTACCGCCGCGGGGTCGTCGGCGAGGGCGTGACGGGTCCGCTGTGGATCGAGCCGCACTGGACCATGTGGTACCTCATCGTGCTGCTGATGTGGCGCCTGATCACCCCGATCCTCAAGCTGCACTGGCTCTTCCTGCCGCTGTCGGTGATCGTGAGCCTGGTCGGCGGGGTGTGGGACACCGAGGCGCTGATGATCCCGCGCTTCCTCGGCCTGCTGCCGTTCTTCGTGCTCGGCCTGCACCTCAAGCCCCGTCACCTCGCGCACCTCGACGACGTGTGGGTGAAGGTCGCGGCGGTGCCGATGCTCATCGGCATCGGGATCATGGCGGTCTACACCGACACCTGGGCGGAGTCGGCGCTGCTCTGGTACGACACCGGGTACTCCGAGATCCCGATCGACAACGAGATCGTCTTCCAGACCCGCCTCACCGTGATGATGGTCGGCCTGCTCGGCGCCTTCTCCGCGATGTCGCTGGTGCCGCGGCGCAACCTCGGCTGGTTCACCACGATGGGCACCGCCACGATGGTCATCTACCTGTTCCACGGCTTCGTCATCAAGACGTTCCTGGCGCTGGGCTGGCCGGACTTCACCGCCTCCTACCCGACGCTCGGCCTGGTCCTGACCGTCATCGGCGCAGTCGGCCTCACCTTCTTCCTCGCGTGCCCGCCCGTGCGGCGGGTGCTCGAGCCGTTCACGAACCCGCTCGGCTGGCTGGAGGCGCACCGCCGGTCCCGGGCTGGCTCGGCCCCCACGTCGGTCTGACCGCGGCGCGCGGCACCACGTCGAGGTGGGCGGCCTCGACCCGGGTCGGTGCGTGCCCGCCCAGGTGTGCGGGGTACCACGGCGCGTGCTCGTCGGGCCGCGGCCGGTGGTGCGCCAGCTGCTGGAGCTCCTCGAGCTGCTCGGTGAGCACGGCGCCCAGCCGGTGCGTCCACGACGTGAGGTCCTCGTCGGGGGCGATCGTCAGTGGCGGGCCGAAGCTGACGTCGATCCGACGACCGCGGGTGAGGTCGGGGCGCGGCTCGCGACCGCGCGCGTCGGGCACGCCGACCGAGTAGACGCGCTGCGCGCCCCACAGCGCCACGGGGACGACGGGGACCCCGGTCTCCCGGGCCAGGCTCGCCACCCCGCGCATCAGCGACCGGACGGTGTAGGAGTAGCTGATCCCCGCCTCGGGGAACGCACACACCGCCTCTCCGTCGCGCAGCAGCCGGCGCGCCGCGACGTACGCCCCGGCCGGGGCCTCGCGGTCGACCGGGACGTGCCGCATGGCGCTCATCGCCCGGGCCACGCCGGGCAACTGCCACACGTCGTGGCGGGTCATGAACCGGATGTAGCGGCCCGAGGACCGGGCGGCGTCCTGCACGAACATGAAGTCCGGGTAGGACACGTGCGTGGCCGCGAGGAGCACGGGCCCCTCGGTCGGCACGTGCTCGGCACCGAGGCCGGTGACCTGCATCCCGAGCGCACGCATGCCGGCCCTCCCGAGCGCGACGGCCGCCCGGTAGGTGTGCTCGCGGCTCACGCGAACGGTGGCCGGGCGTCGCGCGCCATCGACCGGCGGCCCGCCCAACGCCAGACCCGTGCCGCGCGGTCGCGGTCGGCGTCGTCGACGAGGTTGCCCATCCAGCGCAGGGCAAGCGTCATCAGCCAGTCGGAGCGCATCCCGGCCGGGCCGAGCGCGGCCACGACCTTCGGCTGGGTGGCGATCCCGGCGAGGCGGCGGGCGATGGAGAACGCCTCGCCGTAGTGCTCCACCAGCGTCGAGCGCCAGGCCTCACCGAGGCCGACGCCGCTCGCGATGTGCTCGGCGACGAGGCGGCCGGTCTCGAGGCCGTAGTCGATGCCCTCGCCGTTGAGCGGGTTCACGCACGCGGCGGCGTCACCGATGAGGGCCCAGTTGGGGCCGGCGACGTTGCTGACCGCGCCACCCATCGGCAGCAGCGCCGAGGTCGGCATCCGCAGCTCGCCCGAGAGCCCGAAGTCCGCGCCGATCGTGTCGGCGTAGGTCTGCATCAGGGGCTTGATGGCGACCTCGGTGGGCCGCCGGCTGGTCGCCAGCGTGCCGGCGCCGAGGTTCACGGTGCCGTCGCCGAGCGGGAAGATCCACCCGTAGCCCGTCACCAGCTCGCCCTGGTCGTCGCGCAGCTCGAGGTGCGAGCTGATCCACGGGTCGTCGCTCAGCTCCGAGTCGACGTAGGAGCGACCGGCCACCGCGTAGACGGTGTCGCGGTGCCACTCGCGCCCGAGGAGCTTGCCGAGCGGCGATCGGACGCCGTCGGCCACGACCAGCCACCGGCAGGCGACCTCGTAGGTGCCCTCGGCGTCGCGCAGCTCGACCGCCGCGACCCGCTCCCCCTCGCGTCGTACGCCGACCGCGCGGGCGCCGTCGACGGCACGCGCGCCACTCTTGATCGCCACCGTCCGCAGGTGGTCGTCGAGCTCGGTGCGGGCGACGGCCGAGCCCCAGTCGGGCAGCGAGCCGCCCGGCCACGGCAGCAGGAGGGTCTGGCCGAAGCCGTGGGCACGCAGCCCCTCGTTGACGGTGTGGGCGCGCAGCCAGTCCTCGAGACCCAGCTTCTGCATCTCGCCGATCGCGCGCGGGGTCAGCCCGTCACCGCACGTCTTGTCGCGCGGGAACGTCGCCGCGTCGGCCAGCACGACGTCGAGCCCGGCACGGGCGGCCCACGCCGCGGCGGCCGAGCCGGCGGGGCCGGCGCCGACCACCAGCACGTCGGCGGAGGTGGGGCGCGAGGAGGGGGTCGTCACGGCGGGATTCTCTCAGAGGACGTCCACCGCCCCGGCATCGATGGTCGAGGAAGGCGCGCCGCGCCTGTCGCGAGACCCCGGCCGGTCGTGCCGCCCACCCGTCGATCTCGATACGCACAACGCCCGCCCTCGCATGCGAGGACGGGCGTTGGTGCTACTCGATCTGGCTCGTCACGCCAGAACGGATCGCTTCGCGATCAGTTCTGGTACGAGCCGAAGTCGAAGTCGTCGAGCGCGACAGCCTGCGACGACGGACCGAAGTCGTAGTCGTAGGAGTCGTAGCCGGTGACCGAGTAGGCAGCGGCGCGCGCCTCCTCGGTGGGCTCCACCCGGATGTTGCGGTAGCGCTCGAGGCCGGTGCCGGCCGGGATGAGCTTTCCGATGATCACGTTCTCCTTCAGGCCACGGAGGCTGTCGGAGCGGCCGTTGATCGCGGCGTCCGTGAGCACCCGGGTGGTCTCCTGGAAGGAGGCCGCCGAGAGCCACGACTCGGTCGCGAGCGAGGCCTTGGTGATGCCCATGAGGACCGGGCGACCCGAGGCCGGCTTGCCGCCCTCGGAGACCACGCGACGGTTCTCCTCCTCGAACCGCACCCGGTCGACCAGGTCGGACGGGAGCAGGTTGGTGTCACCGGACTCGATGACCGTCACGCGACGCAGCATCTGCCGCACGATGATCTCGATGTGCTTGTCGTGGATCGCCACGCCCTGCGACCGGTAGACCTCCTGGACCTCGTCCACGAGGTGCTCCTGGGCCTTGCGGACACCGAGGATGCGCAGGACGTCCTGCGGGTCGGGCGTACCGGAGGTGATGTGGTGACCGACGTTGATGTGGTCGCCGTCCTCGACGTTGAGACGCGAACGCTTCGACACCGGGATCTCCTGGACCTCGGAGCCGTCGTCGGGGGTGACCACGACGACGCGGGCCTTGTCGGTCTCCTCGATCTTCACGCGACCGGCGGACTCCGAGATCGGCGTACGACCCTTGGGCGAGCGGGCCTCGAAGAGCTCGACCACACGGGGCAGACCCTGCGTGATGTCGTCGGCGGAGGCCACACCACCGGTGTGGAACGTGCGCATCGTCAGCTGCGTGCCGGGCTCACCGATCGACTGGGCGGCGATGATGCCGACCGCCTCACCGATGTCGACGAGCTTGCCGGTGGCCAGCGAGCGGCCGTAGCACTTGGCACAGGTGCCGGTGCGGGCGTCGCAGGTCAGCACCGAGCGGACCTTGACCTCGGTGACACCGGCGGCCACGAGCTCACCGATCTTGACGTCACCCAGGTCCTCGCCGGCGGTGGCGAGCACCTCACCCGACTCCGGGTGGAGGATGTCGGTCGCCGAGGAGCGGGCGTAGGCCGACGTCTCGACGTGCTCGTCGTCGATCCGCTTGGGCAAGCCACGCTCGGTGCCGCAGTCGTCCTCACGGATGATGACGTCCTGCGACACGTCCACCAGACGACGGGTCAGGTAGCCCGAGTCGGCGGTGCGGAGCGCGGTGTCGGCGAGACCCTTGCGGGCACCGTGGGTGGCGATGAAGTACTCGAGCACCGTCAGGCCCTCGCGGAAGTTGGCCTTGATCGGGCGCGGGATGATCTCGCCCTTCGGGTTGGCCACCAGACCACGCATGGCCGCGACCTGCCGGATCTGGTTCATGTTTCCGGAGGCACCCGAGTCGACCATCATGTAGATCGGGTTCTTGCGGTCGAAGTTGGCCTCCATCGCGCGACCGACCTCGGCAGCAGCCTGGGTCCACAGCTCGATGAGCTCCTGACGACGCTCGTCGTCGGTCATCACACCGCGCTCGTAGTTCTTCTGGACCTTCTCGGCCTGGGCCTCGTAGCGGGCCAGGATCTCGGCCTTGCTGTCGGGCGTGGTGACGTCGTCGATCGAGACGGTCACACCCGAGCGCGTGGCCCAGTGGAAGCCGGCGTCCTTGAGGGCGTCGAGCGAGGCAGCGACCTGCACCTTGGTGTAGCGCTCGGCGAGGTCGTTGACGATCGCGCCGAGGCGCTTCTTGCCGACCTCCTCGTTGACGAACGGGTAGTCCGCCGGGAGCGTGTCGTTGAAGTGGACACGGCCGAGGGTGGTGTCGAGCAGGAGTGCGGTCCGCTCCTCCCAGTCGGCGCCGAGCTCGAGGTCGAGCGGCGGAACCACGTCGGTGAGGCGGATGCGGACCTTGCTCTGCAGCGTGATCTCGCGACGGTCGAAGGCCATGATGGCCTCGGCCGGGCTGGAGAACACGCGACCCTCGCCGGGCTCGCCCTCGCGGTCGGCGGTCAGCCAGAACAGGCCGATGATCATGTCCTGCGAGGGCATGGTCACCGGACGGCCGTCCGACGGCTTGAGGATGTTGTTGGTCGACAGCATCAGGATGCGGGCCTCGGCCTGCGCCTCCGCGGACAGCGGCAGGTGCACAGCCATCTGGTCACCGTCGAAGTCGGCGTTGAACGCGCCGCACACGAGCGGGTGGATCTGGATGGCCTTGCCCTCGATCAGCTGCGGCTCGAAGGCCTGGATGCCGAGGCGGTGCAGGGTGGGCGCACGGTTGAGCAGCACGGGGTGCTCGGTGATGACCTCTTCGAGGACGTCCCACACGACCGGGCGGGCGCGCTCGACCATCCGCTTGGCGGACTTGATGTTCTGCGCGTGCGACAGGTCGACCAGGCGCTTCATGACGAACGGCTTGAACAGCTCGAGCGCCATCTGCTTGGGCAGGCCGCACTGGTGCAGCTTGAGCTGCGGACCCGACACGATGACCGAACGGCCCGAGTAGTCCACGCGCTTGCCGAGCAGGTTCTGGCGGAAGCGACCCTGCTTGCCCTTGAGCATGTCGGAGAGCGACTTCAGCGGCCGGTTGCCCGGGCCGGTGACCGGACGACCGCGACGACCGTTGTCGAAGAGGCTGTCCACGGCCTCCTGCAGCATCCGCTTCTCGTTGTTGACGATGATCTCGGGCGCGCCGAGGTCGAGCAGGCGCTTGAGGCGGTTGTTGCGGTTGATGACGCGGCGGTAGAGGTCGTTCAGGTCGGAGGTGGCGAAGCGGCCACCGTCGAGCTGGACCATCGGACGCAGGTCCGGCGGGATCACCGGGACGGCGTCGAGCACCATGCCGATGGGCTGGTTGCCGGTCTTGCGGAACGCGTCGACGACCTTGAGGCGCTTGAGGGCGCGGACCTTGCGCTGGCCCTTGCCGTTGGCGATCGTGTCGCGCAGCGACTCGACCTCGGCCTCGATGTCGAAGTCCTGGAGGCGCTTCTGGATCGCCGTGGCGCCCATGTGGCCCTCGAAGTACTTGCCGAACCAGTTCTTCATCTCGCGGTAGAGGAGCTCGTCGCCGAGCAGGTCCTGGACCTTGAGGCTCTTGAAGGTGTCCCAGACCTCCTCGAGGCGCGCGATCTCACGGTTGGCGCGGTCGCGGAGCTGGTTCATCTCGCGGTCGGCACCGTCGCGCACCTTGCGCTTGGCGTCGGCCTTGGCGCCCTCGGCCTCAAGGGTGGCGAGGTCGTCCTCGAGCTTCTTGGCGCGATCCTCCACGGAGGTGTCGCGGCGCTTCTCGAGGCGCTCGCGCTCCAGGCCGACCTTGTTCTCCAGGGAGTCCATGTCGCGGTGACGCGAGTCCTCGTCGACCGAGGTGATCATGTAGGCGGCGAAGTAGATGACCTTCTCGAGGTCCTTCGGCGCCAGGTCGAGCAGGTAGCCCAAGCGCGAGGGGACGCCCTTGAAGTACCAGATGTGGGTCACGGGAGCGGCGAGCTCGATGTGGCCCATGCGCTCGCGGCGCACCTTGGAGCGGGTGACCTCGACGCCACAGCGCTCGCAGATGATGCCCTTGAAGCGCACGCGCTTGTACTTGCCGCAGTAGCACTCCCAGTCCCGGGTGGGACCGAAGATCTTCTCGCAGAAGAGGCCGTCACGCTCGGGCTTGAGCGTGCGGTAGTTGATGGTCTCCGGCTTCTTGACCTCGCCGTGGCTCCACGTGCGGATGTCGTCCGCAGTGGCCAGGCCGATCTGGATCTGCTCGAAGAAGTTCACGTCCAGCAAGATGTGTTCCTTTGGTTGCTGTTTGAGTCAGGTAGCTGTGGGACTGGGGAGTCCGGGCGGCGCGGGCGCCGCCCGGACGTCACCTCAGACTTCTTCGACGGAGCTGGGCTCGCGGCGGGACAGGTCGATGCCAAGCTCCTCGGCCGCCCGGAAGACGTCTTCCTCGGCGTCCTTGAGCGAGATCGCGCTGCCGTCCTGCGACAGCACCTCGACGTTGAGGCAGAGCGACTGCATCTCCTTGACGAGCACCTTGAACGACTCGGGGATGCCCGAGTCGGGGATGTTCTCGCCCTTCACGATGGCCTCGTAGACCTTCACGCGGCCCGGAACGTCGTCCGACTTGATCGTCAGCAGCTCCTGCAGGGCGTAGGCGGCGCCGTAGGCCTCCATCGCCCAGACCTCCATCTCACCGAACCGCTGGCCACCGAACTGGGCCTTACCACCCAGGGGCTGCTGCGTGATCATCGAGTAGGGGCCGGTCGAGCGAGCGTGGATCTTGTCGTCGACGAGGTGGTGCAGCTTGAGGATGTACATGTAGCCGACAGCCACCGGCTCCGGGAACGGCTCACCCGAACGACCGTCGAAGAGGGCGGCCTTGCCGTCCTCCTTGACCATCCGCTCACCGTCGCGGTTGGGGAGCGTGGCACCGAGCAGGCCGGTGATCTCGTCCTCGCGCGCACCGTCGAACACCGGGGTGGCGACCTTGGTGTTGGGCGTGGCCTTGTCGGCGCCGATGTCGATCAGGCGCTGCTTCCAGTCGGCGTTGCCCTTCTCACCGGACAGGTCGAGGTCCCAACCCTGCTTGGCGAGCCAGCCGAGGTGGAGCTCGAGGATCTGGCCGATGTTCATCCGTCGCGGCACACCCAGCGGGTTGAGCACGACGTCGACCGGGGTGCCGTCCTCCATGAACGGCATGTCCTCGACGGGCAGGATCTTGGCGATGACGCCCTTGTTGCCGTGGCGTCCGGCGAGCTTGTCGCCGACCGAGATCTTGCGCTTCTGGGCGACGTAGACGCGGACCAGCTGGTTCACGCCGGGGGGAAGGTCGTCGCCCTCCTCGCGGTCGAAGACCCGCACGCCGATGACCGTGCCGGACTCACCGTGGGGCACCTTCATCGAGGTGTCGCGCACCTCGCGCGCCTTCTCACCGAAGATCGCGCGGAGCAGGCGCTCCTCGGGGGTGAGCTCGGTCTCGCCCTTGGGCGTGACCTTGCCGACCAGGATGTCACCGGTGGTGACCTCGGCGCCGATGCGGATGATCCCGCGCTCGTCGAGGTCGGCCAGGCCCTCCTCGGAGATGTTCGGGATGTCCCGCGTGATCTCCTCGGGGCCGAGCTTGGTGTCGCGGGCGTCGACCTCGTGCTCCTCGATGTGGATCGAGGTGAGGACGTCCTCCTGCACCAGGCGCTGGCTGAGGATGATCGCGTCCTCGTAGTTGTGACCCTGCCAGGGCATGAAGGCGACGAGCAGGTTGGTGCCCAGCGCCATCTCGGCGTCGTCCGTGCAGGGACCGTCGGCGATCGGCGTGCCGACCTCGAGGCGGTCGCCGGCCTTCACCAGCGGGCGCTGGTTGATGCAGGTGCCCTGGTTGGAGCGCTTGAACTTGGCCAGCTTGTAGGTCTGGTAGGTGCCGTCGTCGTTCATCGTCTCGATGGCGTCGGCGGACACCTCCTTCACCACTCCGGCGTTGTCGGCCACGACCACGTCACCGGCGTCGACGGCGGCGCGGTACTCCATGCCGGTGCCGACGAGCGGGCTGTCGCTGACGACCAGCGGGACGGCCTGACGCTGCATGTTGGCGCCCATGAGCGCGCGGTTGGCGTCGTCGTGCTCGAGGAAGGGGATCAGGGCCGTCGCGACCGACACCATCTGGCGCGGCGAGACGTCCATGTAGTCGACCTCCTCGGCCAGGATCGCGTCGACCTCACCCTTCTGCTGACGCACCAGGACGCGGTCCTCGACGAACTTCATCTTCGCGTCGAGCGGCGCGTTGGCCTGGGCGATGACGTAGCGGTCCTCGTCGTCGGCGGTCAGGTAGTCGATCTCGTCGGTGACGACACCCTTGACCACACGGCGGTAAGGGGTCTCGACGAAGCCGAACGGGTTGATCCGACCGTAGGAGGCCAGCGAGCCGATCAGGCCGATGTTGGGGCCTTCAGGCGTCTCGATGGGGCACATGCGGCCGTAGTGCGACGGGTGGACGTCACGGACCTCCATGCCGGCGCGGTCGCGCGACAGACCACCGGGACCGAGGGCCGACAGGCGACGCTTGTGCGTCAGGCCGGCGATCGGGTTGGTCTGGTCCATGAACTGCGAGAGCTGCGAGGTGCCGAAGAACTCCTTCAGCGCCGCGACCACGGGACGGATGTTGATCAGGGACTGCGGCGTGATGGCCTCGACGTCCTGGGTCGTCATCCGCTCGCGGACCACGCGCTCCATGCGGGCCAGGCCCGTGCGGAGCTGGTTCTGGATGAGCTCGCCCACGGTGCGCATGCGGCGGTTGCCGAAGTGGTCGATGTCGTCGGGCTGGACCTTGACGGGAGCACCGTCAGGACCCTCGACGACGTTGCCCTCGGCGTCGACCAGGTCGGGCGAGTCGGCCTGGACACCCGCGGCGTGCAGCTGCACGACGTAGCGGATGGCGGCGACGACGTCGTCGATGGTCAGCGTCTGCTGGTCGAACGCCTCGTGGAGGCCGAGCTTCTTGTTGATCTTGTAGCGGCCGACCTTCGCCAGGTCGTAGCGCTTCGGGTTGAAGTAGTAGTTGTTGAGGAGCGTCTGCGCCGCCTCGGCCGTCGGCGGCTCGCCGGGACGGAGCTTGCGGTAGATGTCGAGCAGCGCGAGGCGGGTGACCTCGTCGTTGACCTGCTCGGCGGTCGGGGCCTCGCCCCGCGCCTTCTTCTGCAGCTCCTCGAACACGACCTCGTAGCGGACGCTGTCCTTCTCGAGGGTCAGCATCATCGACTCGTACTGACCGAACTCCTCGCGGATCTGGTCGGTGGTCCAGCCGAGCGCCTTGAGCAGGACGGTGACGTTCTGCTTGCGCTTGCGGTCCAGACGCACGCCCACCAGGTCGCGCTTGTCGATCTCGAACTCGAGCCAGGCGCCGCGGCTCGGGATGAGCTTGGCGGTGAAGATGTCCTTGTCGGACGTCTTGTCGGGGCTCGACTCGAAGTAGACGCCGGGCGAGCGCACGAGCTGCGACACGACGACGCGCTCGGTGCCGTTGATGATGAAGGTGCCCTTGCGGGTCATCATGGGGAAGTCGCCCATGAAGACCGTCTGGCCCTTGATCTCACCGGTCTCGTGGTTCATGAACTCGGCCGAGACGTAGAGCGGGCGGGAGTAGGTGAAGTCCTTCTCCTTGCACTCCTCCTCGGTGTACTTCTCGTCGAGGAAGACCGGGTTGTCGAAGGAGAGCATCATCGTCTCGGAGAAGTCCTCGATCGGGGAGATCTCCTCGAAGATCTCCTGCAGACCGGTCTTCTCGGAGACGTCCTCACCGGCAGCCCGACGGGCGGCCACCTCCGCCTCCCAGCGCTCTCCGCCGACCAGCCAGTCGAAGCTGCTCGTCTGGAGCGAGATGAGGGGGGGAACCTCGAGAGGTTCGGTGATCTTTGCGAAAGAGGTGCGACGGTGGTTACCAGCAGAGCTGCGCACGGCCAAGAGGTGTCCTCACAGATGAGCGAGTGATCGGCGCTGCCGACCACCACAACGGCCGTCCGGAAGGCGTCGGGCATCTGAGGGCAGGCGCAAGGGGACACGATAGCGCAACTCAGGACACGCCACAAACGCGGGGTCGATTTCCCAGAGGGTCAGCTCCACGCGTTGGCCATGACTATGAACGCCACACCGCCCCGGGTCAAGCAGAACGCGCCGATTGCTCCCCCGTTCTGCCGGCCTCCGCCGGCGCCCCACCTACCCCGGGGTGGGGGAGGTGACCAGGTCGTCGACCAGCCAGTCGCCGTCCACGCGCTGCATCGACACGGTCACCTGGTCCTTGTAGACCACCGGTTCTGCGTTGAGCTTGTTGGTCGTGGGGCGGTCCACGAAGACCAGCACCTGCACCCGGTCGGCGCTCGCCCGCACGACCCCGGAGGCGACGACCGAGGCGCCGACCTTCGTCTGCGTCTGCGGTGCGTTGTCCTCCAGGACCGTGAAGAGCTTGTCGTACTCCTCCCGGTAGCCGCCGGTCATCAGCGCCTGGGCCTCCTGCTGGTCGGCCTCGAGCGACTCGTAGTCGTAGGACAGCACGGGTACGACGGCGCGCTCCGCGGCGACCTGGGCGGCCCGGGCAGCCGAGTCGTCCCCGGCGGCCTCGCCCTGCGTCCACGTCCAGGCGGTCGCGACCACGAGCCCGGCCGCGAGGACGCCCAGCCCGGCAAGGAGCCAGGTCGGCACCCCTCGCGACGGTGCTCCGTCGGTCGGGGGACGGCGGAGGAGGGTGGCGAGGCCCGGCCTCGTGCGCGAGGGTCCCGTGACGGGCGCCGGGGCGCTCTCCTCGTCCGGCGGGAGCACGGGCTCGGGGTCCAGGCGGGCGTCGTACGCCTCACGTGCGGGCGGGTCGAGGAGCACCTTCGCGGCCCGGTTGAGGGTGTCGAAGCGGCGGTCGCCCGGCTCGAGGTCGGCGATCCGGCCCTTCCAGGCGGTGCGGACGTCGTCGTTCGAGGCGTCGCGCGGCACGTCGAGGACGTCGTACCAGGTGGGTGCGTCGCTCACGGGGCGCTCCCTTCGGTGGTGCCGTCGCCGGCCCCGGGCTCGGCGGGCGCGCTCACGGGGGTGAAGTCGTCGACGAGCCACTCGCCCTCGATCACCACCAGATCGACGGTGAAGCGGAACGGCAGCGGCTCCTGGTCGACGGTCCGCGCCTGCCCCGATCCCTGCCCCGATCCCTGCTTGCCCTGCGAGTAGCTGTCGGTGAACGCCCCGGCGACCAGCACCCGGGCGGAGTCGTCGTCGACGGAGGAGACGGCCGTGGCGAAGACGTCTGCGGTGCGGGTGATGCCGCCCTGGGCGACGAGCTGCTCGGCCGTGGCGACCTCCTTGTCGAAGTCGGCGGCGAACTTGGGCGTGATCACCTCGCGGACCTGGTCGCGGTAGTCGGGCATCTGCCCGGAGTCGTCGAGCATGTCGGGGCTGTAGGTGCCGAGCCGCTTCACGAACTGGTCGGTCAGGCTCATCACCTGCTCGCGCTCCTCGGTGTGGTCGAGGCCGCCGTCCGCGGTCGCGCGCCCGCCGGCCGTCAGCCACACGAGCAGGGCGAGGCAGGCCACGACGACGAGCGTGAGCGCGACGGCGAGGACGGTCCTCCACCGCGGCGGCCGCTCGGGGTCGCGGGTGGCGGACCCGGTCCCGACGGACCCGGTCTCGACGGACTCGCCCGGTCGGGCGAGGTCGGTCAGCACGGACATGTTCCCTCCCTGGAGCTCCGACCCCTCCTCCAAGGGGTCTGGAGGGTCAACGACCCTCTGCCCCGGAGGTCACGCCGTCACCCAGCAGCGGCTCGAGGTAGAGCCACTTCCAGCTGTCCTCCCCCAGCGTGCGCGGCGCCGCCGCACGCGACCCGGTGAGCCGCTCGATCTCCGCGGGGTCGGAGGTCACGGCGCCCGTCTCCGGGTCGTACGCGAAGTCCGCGGCACCCCATCCGGTGGCCGCCCGGGGCGCCTGGATGTTCTGCGCGCCGCGTGCGTTGGACTTCGAGGCGGGCTCGGTGCAGCCGGCGCCCTCGTCCATCGCGGCGTCGCTGCCGTCGAGGGGCGAGCGGCGGTCGGTGCCCTCGTAGCCGCCCAGGCACACGTGCGGGTCGGAGGTCAGCACCATGCCGAAGTGGGCGTCGTACAGGCCGGTGCCGGGTGACCTCGACACGACGGTGTAGCCGCCCTCGACGACGTAGGGGTAGATCACCAGGAGCTGCTCGATGCCGTCGAGGTGCTTGACCACGATCTCGCCGGTGGTGACCAGGTTGTTGATGAGGTCGCCGAGCTCCACCTCGTTGTCCTCGAGGAAGACGCGCAGCTCGTTGGCGCCGAGCGAGCCGTCCTCGATCAGCCGGCGCAGGTCGCGGTCGTGGTCGGCCACCGTGGTGGAGAACACCGAGAGGTCCCGCGCGAAGCGACGGAAGGCGCGCTCGGAGTCGATCTGCCCGTTGAGGACCGTGTTGCTGTCGCGGATGAGGTCGACGGTGACGTCGAAGTTCTGCTCGGCCGCCGTGATGAACGCGCTGCTGCTGTCGAGGATGGTCTGCAGGTCGTCGCCGGCGCCGTTGAACGCGAGGCCGAGCTCCGAGGTCACGGTGCGCAGGTCGTCCTGGTCGACGCTGCGGACCGTCTCGTCGAGGTGGGTCAGCAAGGTGTCGGTCTGGATCGGGGTCGTCGTCACGTCGCGCGCGATCTCCGAACCGTCCTTCAAGTACGGGCCGTCGTCGCTCTGCGGCTGCAGCTCGACGTACTGCTCGCCGACGGCCGACCGGTTGCCGACCAGCGCGTGCGCGTCGGCCGGGATGTCGTCGTGCTCCTCGTCGATGTCGAGCACGATGTCGACGCCGTCGTCGGTGAGGACGAGCTCCTTCACCTCTCCCACGCGCACGCCGCGGTAGGACACCTCCGCTCCCGCGAAGGCGCCGCCCGAGTCGGCGAAGTGCGCCACCACGGCGTAGCTCTGGTCCATGACGAGGCGGTCGAGCCGCGCGTAGCGGGCGCCCACGAAGCTGACGCCGACCAGGGTGATGATCGCGAAGACGAGCAGCTGCAGCTTGGTCCGGCGGGTGATCATCGCGTCACCATCGCCGGGACGAGGAGGCTCACGAGCGCGGGGTCGTAGACCTCGGCGAGCTCGCCGATCGTCGGTCCCCGTCCCCTGTCGGGTGGGGCGTCGGCTGGGTACGCCCCGGGCCGGGGCAGGCCGGGAAGGGTGATCGTCGGGATCGACGGGACGGGGAGGCTCGGCACCGTGGGCGTCGGCAGCGGGACGGTCGGGTCCCCCGAGCCACCGCAGAGGCCGGGCACGGGGTACTGCTGGCACACCACGCTGATGACCGACCCCGGCAGGCCGACGCACGCTGCCACGTCGCCGCGACGCAGTCCTTCCAGGCACTTGTTGATCGCGTCGAGCGCGTCCTGGCACAGCTTGCTGGTGTCGGGCAGCGGGCCGTCCTGCGGCAGGGCGCTCAGCGGGATGCACGCCTCGGTCGGCAACGTGGTCGGGATCGTCGTCGGGATCCCGGTCAGGTCGACGTCGAGGGTGATCGACAGGTTGGTGTAGTCGCCCATGTGCAGGTTGCGCGCCACCTGGGGGTCCCGGCCGACGACCTCGTCGACGAACGGGTAGGTGAGGAAGACGTGGAACGCGTTGGTGAAGTCGTCACCGGACGCGGCGAGCTGGGTCAGCACCGGGTCGAGGCGCTGGAGCGAGGTGATGGTGGCGCCCTTGGAGCGGGTGATCACGTCGACCGCGACCGACGACAGGCGGTCGAGGGCGGCGAGCATCTCGACGAGGTCGTCGCGCTGGCGGTCGATGGAGTCGAGCGCGCTGGGCAGCTCGTCCAGCGCCTTGTCGATCGTCGGCAGCTGCTTCTCCGCCGCGAGCGCGAGCCGGTTGAGGGACTCGATGGCGTCGACGATGTCGGTCTTGTTCTCGTCGAGCTGGCCGGTGAAGGTGCGCAGGTTGCGCAGCACGGAGCGCGCGGAGTCCTCGCGGCCCTCGAGGGCCCGGTTGAGCTCCTGGGTGATGGTCTTGAGCTGCGCGACGCCGCCGCCGTTGAGCAGCAGGCTCAGGGCGCCCAGCACCTCCTCGACCTCCGGGTTGCGACCGGCGCGCTCGATGGGGATGACCGCCCCGTCCCGGAGCCGGGACGGGATCGCGCCCTCGTCGGGGGCGCTGAGCTCGACGAACTTCTCGCCGAGCAGGCTGGTCTGGCGCAGCTCGGCGACCGCATTGCCGGGGAGGTCCACGTCGCGCTGGATCTCGAGCGTGACGAGGGCCTGGTAGCCCTCGAGGTCGATGGCGGACACCTTGCCGACGCTCACGTCGTTGACCTTGACCGTCGACTGCGGCACCAGGTCGAGGACGTCGGCGAACTCCACCTTGACCGTCATCGGGTCCTCGCCCACGTCGGGTCCGCCCGGGAGCGGCAGCGAGTAGACGCTGGCCTCGCAGGCGGACAGGAACAGCGTGACGAGCACGCCGAGGACGAGCACCTTGAGCCGGGTCACCGCTCCACCTCCGTGTCCGGCGCGACGAGGCCGCCGAGGGTCGGGTCGAAGACGTCCTGCGCGGGCAGCGGCGCTGCCGTGCGGTCGAGCGCACCGGCGCGGGGCCGGGCAAGCAGATCGGTGATCCGGTCACAGACCTGCCCCGAGCGCTCGACCTGGCCGACGAAGCCGCACAGGAACGCGGCCGGGTCGATCTCGAGCTGGTTGATGGACTCGCCGAAGTTGGCGCGCGTGTCGAGCGTGCCGGCCTGCGGGTTGTAGGTCAGCGCGAGGTTGTTGAGCGCACCGGGGGCCACGTGGAGGATCTCATCGAGAGCCGCACGCTGGCGCACCAGCACCTTGGCGACCCGGTTGATGCCGGTGATGTTGCGGCTCAGCGACCCCTTGTTCTCCTCCACGAACTCCTTGACGGAGGTGAGCGCCACCGAGAGGTTCTTCGTCGCCGCGACCAGCTCCTCGCGCTCCCCCGCCAGCATCGTGGACACGTCGGCGAGGGACTGGTTGAACTGGCGCACCGTCTGGTCGTTGTCGGCGAGGGTCTCCATGAAGCCGCCGAGGGCCTCGACCGAGCCGAACAGCTCCTCCTTGTTGTCGGCGAGCGTGGAGCTGAGCCGGGAGTAGTCCTTGATCGTCTGCCGGAAGGTCGTGCCCTGGCCGCCGAAGTTGTCGGCCGTGACGGACAGCAGGTCGGAGAGGGCGCCGGACTTGTTGGCGCCGCGGGGCCCGAGGGCGACGTTGAGGCGGTCGAGGCTCTCGTAGATCTGGTCGAGCTCGAGCGGCTGCGCCGTCTCCTCGACGGTGAGCTCGGCGTCGTCGGCGAGGACCTTGCCGGTGCCCGGATAGGCGGGCGTGAGCTGGACGTAGCGGTCGCCCACCACCGACGGCGCGATGATCACCGCCCTGGCGTCGGCCGGCAGCTTCACCTCGTCGTCGTACGTCATCGTCACGGTCACGTCCGTGCCGGTCGGCGCGACCCGCGTCACCGTCCCGACGGCCACGCCGAGCACGCGCACGTCGCTGCCCTCGTAGACGGAGATGGCGCGCGGGAAGTGGGCGACGAGGGTCTTGGACGTGTCGCCGCCCAGGACGCTGACGGCCGCCGCGACGACGAAGCCCAGCACGACGAGCGGGACGAGGAAGCGCTTCACGAGGTCCATGGGTCAGCCCACCTGCGGGACAGGCGGGAAGTTGGAGATCCACGTGTCGAACCACGGACCGGTGCCGAGCGTGTTGGCGAAGACGCGGTAGAAGGGCGCCATCAGCCGCAGGCTGCTGTCGAGGTTGTCCTCGTTCTTGTTGAGGACCGCAACGACGTTCTCGAGGTGGGCGAGCGCGGGCTTGAGGTCCTCGCGCGACTGGTCGATGAGCAGCGTGAGCTCCTTCGAGAGCGTCGTGCTGGACACCAGCAGGTCGTGCACGGCCTCGCGCCGGGCGACGAGGGCCCGGAACAGCACGTCGCTGTCCTCCATCAGCTTGACGATGTCCTGGTCTCGCTCGTCGAGGACGGTCGAGACGCGTTCGAGGTTGACCAGCAGGGTGTTGAGCTGCTCGTCCTTGGCCGCGACGTTGGACGAGAGCCGGCTCAGGCCGTCGAGCGCGCCGCGGAACTCCTCGGGGGTGTTGCGGGTGAGGTCGGCGAGCGTGGTGAGCGACTCGGCGAGCTGGTCGGTGTCGATCTGGTCGGAGGTCGAGGCGAGGCCCTCGAATGCCTCGACCACGTCGAAGGGCGAGGAGGTGCGCGCCGCGGGGATGGTGGCCCCCTCGTCGAGGCGGCCGCCGCCGGCCGGCTCGAGCGCCAGGAACATCGCCCCGAGGATCGTCTTGACCTTGATCGCGGCGCGGGTGTCGCTGCCGAAGTCGGCGGCGTCGTCGACCTTGAAGCTGACCCGCACCTCGTCGCCGGCGAGCTCGACCTCGTCGACCTTGCCCACGCGTACGCCGGCGATGCGGACCTCGTCGTTGACCTTGAGCCCGCCGGCCTCGGTGAACATCGCGTGGTAGGTGTCGCCACCACCGATGATCGGCAGGTCGTCGGCGCGCAGCGCGGCCGCCAGGACCATCGCCATCACGACGAGGCTCACGGCACCCACGATGATCGGGTTGCGTTCCCTGACCGGCGTCATTTCGGGGTCCCCTCGGCGTTGTTCGGAGGAGCGCAGCGGGGGAGAAGAACGGCGTGGGGTGACTTCATCCGAGATCACACCTGTCGGAGCCGGTGTTGTACTTCACCGGGATCGAGACGTCCTGGGGCAGGTTCACGCGGCCCTGGAACTCGCAGAGGTAGAAGTTGAAGAACGAGCCGTAGATCGCCGTGCGTCCGATCTTGTTGAGCTTGATCGGCAGCACCTGGATGGCGCGGTCGAGCTCGGCCTTGTTCTTGTCGATGTTGCCGGCCACCGTGCGTAGCTCCTTGATGTCCTTCACGAAGGGCTCGCGGATGCCGTCGATGAGGGAGGCGGTCTCGACCGACAGCGTGGAGACCTCCTCGAGCGAGCCGAGGATCGCGTTGCGGTCCTTCTTCAGCCCGCCGACGAGCGTGCGGAACGACTGGATCAGCCGGGTGAGCTGTTTGTCGCGGTCGGCGACGTGGTCGAGCACCAGCGACAGGTTGTCGATGAGGTCGCCGATGACCTCGTCGCGGTCGGCGAGCGTCGACGTGACCGACGCCGTGTGCGCGAGCAGCCCCTCCAACGTCCCGCCCTCGCCCTGGAACACCTGGACGAGCTCGTACGACAGCTGGTTGACGTCGTCGGGCGAGAGCGCCTCGAAGAGCGGCTTGAAGCCGTTGAAGAGCACGGTGAGGTCGAGCGCGGGCGTGGTCCGCGACACCGGGATCGTCGAGCCGGCCGGCAGCCGCCGGGTGTCGCCCACCTCCTGGGTGAGCGAGAGGTAGCGCTGCCCGACCAGGTTGCGGTAGCGGATGGCAGCGTTGGTACCGCCGTTGACCGCGGTGTCGCGGTCGACCGAGAAGGTGATGAGCGCACGGGTGCGGTCGACGATCTCCACCTCGCTGACCGTGCCGACCCGGACGCCGGCGACGCGGATGTCGTCGCCCTTGTTGACGCCGGTGGCGTCGGTGAACTCCGCCTTGTACTCCCGCGACGACCCGAAGTCGAGGTTGCCGATGGTCACCACCAGCACCGCGGTCGCGAGCGAGGTGACGACGACGAAGACGAGCAGCTTGACCAGGTCGATCGAGGTCCTGAGGTCGAGGATCCGGCTCATCGCAGCGACACCTCCGCCCCGCGCGCCATCGGCCCGACCAGGAGCACACCGAGGTCGGGCACGTCGTCGGTGCTGACGCCCAGGCCCGGGGCGAGCAGCGACTTGAGCAGCGCCGACTCGTCGCGCCCTCCCGCGAAGCCGGCAGCGGTGCCGGACCAGCCAGGACCCACGCGGCTGGTGCCCTTGCCGGTGGGCTCGTCGACACCGTCGACGAAGTCGGGCTGGGAGGTCAGCGGGTTGCTCTGGGACCACGGCGGAGAAGGCAGCGTGCCGCAGTGGTAGCCGCTCTTGTCGCCGTAGACCGGGGCGTCCTGCGGGCCGTAGCCGCGCGGCTGGTTGGGCAGCGTCTCCAGCACGATGTGGAGGGTGAAGCCGCGGAACGCCTCCGCCTGGAGCTTGCCCGCCCCGACGATGCCGCCGAGCAGGCAGGGGTAGCCGGGGGCGTAGCGCGCGAACACCTCGAGCTGTGCCGCGCCGAGGTCCGCGAGCCGGACCAGGTTGTCGCCGTTGGCGCGGGTGAAGCGATCGGCGACGGTGGCCAGCTTCGACACGTCGTTGAACAGCGCCTTGAGCCGGTCCTCGCGGTCCTCGAGCGTCGACGTGGTGGTGATGGTGTTGCGGAGGATCGTGGCGACCTCCGGCAGCACGTCGGCGTACGTGTCGGAGACCCGCGCCGTGAGCCGCAGGTCCTCGATCAGGGCGGGGAGCTGGGGGTTGAAGCGGGTCAGGTAGTCGTCGAGCGTCTCGAGCGTCTCGCCGAGCTGCTCGCCCCTCCCCTCGAGGGCGGTCGCGACCGCGTTGAGGGTGGTGTTGAGGTCGGCAGGCTGCACCGCACGCAGCAGGGGGTAGAGGTCGCTGAGCACCTGCTCGACCTCGATGGAGAGGTCGGTGCGCTGGATGACGTCGCCGTCCGCGATCGGCTGGGCGGACGACCCGCCGTCGGGGACGACCAGGGAGACGAACTTCTCGCCGAAGAGCGTCTTGGGCAGGATCGAGGCAGTGACGTCGCGCGGGACGTCGGTGGTGCGGTCCTGGTAGAGGCCGAGGGTGATGTCGGCGCCCTCGGCGGTGGGCTCGTAGTCGAGCACCTCGCCCACGATCACTCCCTTGATCTTGACGTCGGCGCGCTGCGGCAGCTGGAGCCCGATCCTGGACGCCTTGACCGTGACCTCGTCGTAGTCGGTGAACTTCTTGGTGAACACGCCGTAAGTCGCCCACACCGCGCCGAGCATGAGGACCAGGAACACGACTCCCAGGGACTTCGTCTTCATCGACCCATCACCCCGCCAGCCGCACGGTGGTCGACGCGCCCCAGATCGCCATGGACATCAGCAGGTCGAGCACGTTGATCGCGACGATGCTGGTCCGGACGGCGCGGCCCACCGCGACGCCCACGCCGGCGGGCCCGCCGGCGGCGGTGTAGCCGTGGTAGCAGTGGATGAGGATGACGGTGACCGCGAAGACCAGCACCTTGCCGAAGGACCACAGCACGTCGCCGGGCGGCAGGAACGCGTTGAAGTAGTGGTCGTAGGTGCCTGCGGACTGGCCGTAGAACTGGGTCACCACAAGCCGGCTGGCGAAGTAGGACGACAGCAGGCCCACGACGTAGAGCGGGATGATCGCGATCAGCCCGCCCACGACGCGGGTGGCGACGAGGAACGGCATCGACGGGATCGCCATCACCTCGAGGGCGTCGACCTCCTCCGAGATCCGCATGGCGCCCAGCTGGGCGGTGAAGCCGCAGCCCACCGTCGCGGCGAGTGCGATGCCCGCGACGAGCGGCGCGATCTCGCGGGTGTTGAAGTAGGCGGAGACGAAGCCGGAGAAGGCAGCGGTGCCGAGCTGGTTGAGCGCCGCGTAGCCCGACAGCCCCACCTGAGCACCGGTGAAGAACGTCATGCCGATGATGACGCCGACGGTGCCGCCGATGACGGCGAGCGCACCGGAGCCGAGGGTGACCTCGGCGAGGATCCGCATGATCTCGCGCGGGTAGCGGGTGACCGAGCGCGGCACGGCCTTGAGCACCGCGATGTGGAAGGCCAGCTGGCCTCCCAGGTCGTCGAGGGAGGCGAGCGGCTTGGCGTAGACGTCTCGTAGGGCCATCGCTCATCCGCCCTTCGGGGGCACGACCTGCAGGTAGATCATGCTGAGGGCGAAGTTCGCCACGAAGAGCAGCAGGAACGTGATGACCACGGACTCGTTGACGGCGTCGCCGACGCCCTTCGGCCCGCCCTTGGCGTTCATCCCCTTGTAGGACGCCACCACCGCGGCGATCAGGCCGAAGACGAGCGCCTTGATCAGGCCGATCCACAGGTCCGGCAGCTGCGCCAGGGCGGTGAAGCTCGCGAGGTACGCACCCGGGGTGCCGTCCTGCAGGATCACGTTGAAGACGTAGCCGCCGCTCACCCCGACGACGCTGACCATGCCGTTGAGGAAGAACGCCACCAGCATGCACGCGAGCACGCGGGGCACGACGAGGCGCTGGATCGGGTCGATGCCCAGCACCATCATCGCGTCGAGCTCCTCGCGGATCTTGCGGGCGCCGAGGTCGGCCGCGATCGCGGAGCCGCCGGCCCCGGCGATCAGCAGTGCCGTGCCGATGGGGGCCGCCTGCTGGATGACCGCGAGCACCGACGCCGAGCCGGTGAACGACTGCGCGCCGAACTGCTTGATCAGGCCACCGACCTGTAGCGCGATGACCGCGCCGAAGGGGATCGCGACGAGGGCGGTCGGGACGATCGTGACCGAGGCGATGAACCAGGCCTGCTGGATGAACTCGCGCAGCTGGAAGGGGCGCCGGAAGAGCCCGCGACCGACGTCGAGGGCGAAGGCGAACAGGTTGCCCGCGGCACCGATCGGTGCGAGGGCGCGCGAGGACGTCGACATGGACATGGCGGCCTCAGGCTCCCGGCGCCAGGCCGGCGTTGCTGGACTCGAAGGATCCCGGCGGCGGGGTCACGCCGTTCTCGCGGCACCACTCCCCTGCCGCGCGCTGGCTGCGGCGCGGGACGCCGTTGGACGGCTCCTGCTGGAGCGGGATGGGCGGCAGCGGGGGCAGCTCCTGGCCCTCCTCGGCCGCGAGCTCGTCGGCGTCCTTCTCCTCGGACATGCCGATCGGCCCGACGCGCTGGGCGTTGAGGAACTGGCGTACGACGGGCTCCTCCGAGCTCAGCAGCTGCTCGCGCGGGCCGAACATCGCCAGGTGGCGGTGGTAGAGGAGACCGATGTTGTCGGGCACCGTCCGGGCCGTGTTCACGTCGTGGGTGACGATGAGGAAGGTGGCGTCGATCTGCGCGTTGAGGTCGATGATGAGCTGGTTGAGGAACGCCGTCCGCACCGGGTCGAGGCCCGAGTCGGGCTCGTCGAAGAGCACGATCTCGGGGTCGAGCACCAGGGCGCGCGCCAGCCCGGCACGCTTGCGCATGCCGCCGGAGATCTCGCCGGGCAGCTTGTCCTCGGAGCCCAGGAGGCCGACGAGGTCCATCTTCTCCATCACGATGGCGCGCACTTCCGACTCCGACTTCCTGGTGTGCTCGCGCAGTGGGAAGGCGACGTTGTCGTAGAGGTTCATCGAGCCGAACATGGCGCCGTCCTGGAACAGCACGCCGAAGAGCTTGCGGATCTCGTAGAGGTCGCGCTCGGAGCAGCTCGCGATGTCGGTGCCCTCGATGAGGATCGAGCCCTTGTCGGGCTTGAGCAGGCCGATGAGCGTCTTGAGGAACACGGACTTGCCCGTGCCCGACGGGCCGAGCATCACGCAGATCTCGCCCGCAGGGATCGTCAGGGTCACGTTGCCCCAGATCAGCTGCTTGCCGAAGGACTTGGTGAGGTCGTTGACCTGGATCTCGACACCCATGTGAACCCTCCCTGCCGTCTGGCTCGGACTGAGCCGGGCGACTCCGCCCCGCGCTGCTTACGGGGTGGACAACGCAGCAGGTCGTGGGAGGTTACGGGCGGGAGGAGACGGTCGTCACCACCGCGGAGGATCAGCCGGGGCGGGTGCGGCGGGCTGGGAGGACCCGCCAGGTGCCGCGGACCGAGCACGCTACGGTCGGAGCGTGAGCGATGAACCCCCCGTGCGTGTGGCGCTCCGGGTCGCTGACGTGGCCGCAGCCACGGAGGTGTATGAGCGGCTCGGCTTCGTGCAGGTAGGGACAGTCCCGGATCCGAACGGCCTCGTGCTCATGGCGATCCTGAGACGAGGACCCTTGCAGCTGCTCGTCGACGCATTGGAGGGGATCCCTTTCCCCGACAGTGCGCGCGAGCAGCTGACCAGGTCCGGCCCACGTGGACTCGGCGTGGTCATCGGCATCGAGGTGGCGGATGTGGACGAGGCCGCCCGACTCGCCGCGGCCGCGGGATGCATCATCGCCGCAGGCCCCGAGTCTGCTCCGTGGGGTGAGCGATACGTGGAGGTCGAGGATCCGTACGGATACGCGTGGAAGTTCTTCCGTGTGTTGTCTGATCCGCCGGGCGACGGTCTGCAAGCCGCAGCCGACGCGTGGTTCGGCGTCGACTGACTCAACTGGGCTGAAGGTGGCAAGGGCGTCACATCGCCGTGAGTCGGCGTCAGCCAGGGATCGGTCGTGCGGTCGATGAGACGAGCAGCCGCGATGCGGTCCACTGGGACGGCAGGCTCTCGGCTCTGGCAGCGGTGGCGTTCTGCTCCGGCACGGGACCTAGGAGGCGCCGGGCCGAGGATCTCGTAGCAGCAGGCGCACGAGCGTGTCGGACCACCACGCCTGGACACGGTCCGGCGACCATCCGCGCGCCTGGGTGAGCTCGAGGTAGACGTCGACGCTGAGCAGCGCGGCGGCCGTGTCCAGTGCGTCCTCCAGACCCACGCCGTCGCGCCATACCGGCGCCGACCAGGAGCCGTACACCCGTCTGCGGGCCTCGTCGCCCTGCTGGCGGCCGGCGGCATAGACGGGAGCGAGGTCCGGGTTGGACCGACCGGCCTCCCTGATCACGGTGATCGCGTCGGCGCCGTGCTCGAACAGGTCTCGGTCGATGCCGACCAGTGCGGCTATCTGGCGCGCGGGGTTTCCCTCCGCAGCCTTGAGCTCGGACATGTGCCGAGGAAGGTCGACGGCCGCAGTGAGCGAGTCGAGCAGGGCCGTCGCCAGTCCGGCCTTGTTGCCGTACACCGCGTACACAGTGGGCTCGGAGACGCCGGCCGCAGCAGCCACGTCCCGAACCCGAGTCCCCGACCACCCCCGTTCGACGAACAGGGTCCGGGCGGCGTCGGCGATCTGACGCCGGGTCCTCTCCGCTTGCGCTCGACGGGCCGGCGAATCGTAGGAACGGGCGTTGACAGATTCGTTGAGTCTCTCTACATTCATTGAGTCAGTCTATCCCGAATCTCATTGAGAAGGTCCGTCATGAATCTCAGCTCCATTCGCGTCGGTGGCATCGCCGCCCTCGGCTTTGCCGTTCTGGTCATGGTCGTCAACCTCCTGCTCGGCACTGCCGGGTTGCCCCAGCCTGGCGCGACGCCGGAGGAAGTCCGTGAGTTCTTCGCGACGACCGACGCCCGCGTCACCGTGTCCACCGCCCTCGCGCCCATCGCGTGGATCCTCCTCCCGGTCTTCGCCGCCGGCGTCGCGGCGGCAGCCCGCCGCCGGTCGGTGGTCCAGGGCGACGCCTGGCCGCTGGTGGGTCTCGGAGCGGCCATCATGCAGAACTGCCTGTTCGGCGGAGTCGTCGCCACGCAGGCAGTTCTCAGCGCAGGCAGCCTCTCCGCGGACGTGGAGTGGGGGGTGTGGCAGCTGCACACAGCCTTCTTCTCCCTCAACGCGGTCAGTCTTGCCATCATCATGGCCTCATTGTCCTTGGCGGGCGTCCGCACCGGCCTCATCCGCCGCTGGCACGCCACGCTCGGCTGCGTCAGCGCCGGGGCGATGACGGTCGTGTCGGTGACCACCCCGCTGCACATGGACGGCGGCCCGCTCGGCCTGCTCGGCCTGGCCGGCTTCCTTGCCTGGGTCGTCTGGCTGGCGACGTACGGCGTCGTGCTGCTCCGTGCCGCGAAGGGCACGGCCGAGGTCGCTGCCGCGACCGAGCCCGTCGCCGTCAACGCCTGACGCGACGGCACCTCCCGCGGGGCCCGGCCGCGCGCCGGGCCCCGTGACACATGCCGATCCCGCAGGAACCTGGGCAAGGGCGGCCTGCTGGTCTGCGTGGTCCACTCAGGTCGCACCAGCGGTGCTTCCTCGGGAAGCAGCCGGTCGACCAGGTCCGCGGTCACATCGGGAGTACCGTCACGTCCATGGAGACGGTCGAGGTCCATGGCCTCCGCCTCGCCTATCACCGCACCGGGCACGGACCACCGGTCGTGTTCGTCCACGGTGGAGTCGAGGACAGCCGCGGCTGGACACCACAGCTCGACGCACTCTCCGACGAGTTCACAGTGATCGCGTGGGACGAGCCCGGCGCCGGCGGATCTCAAGACGTACCCGACGAGTTCGGCCTTGCCGACTACGCCGATTGCCTCGCCGCCATGGTCCGCGCGCTTGTCGGCTCGCCGACGTCGGTGGTCGGGCTCTCGTGGGGTACGACCGTGATCCTCGAGGCGTATCGACGCCATCCCGCGGTGGTCCGCAGCATGGTGCTGGCTGACGGGTACGCCGGATGGCGGGGGTCGCTGGGCGCGAAGGAGGCAGACGCCAGGTTGGCCGCCGTGCGCGCCGCGCTGGCTGAGCCGGACGATGCGTTCGATCCGACCCTGCCCGGGCTCTTCGCGGGTGAGCCACCCGCCCTCTTCGCACCACTCCTGGAGGCGATGGCCGCTGACGTCAGACGCCACAGCATGTTGACGGCGCTGACCGCGATGGCACAGGCCGATCTCACCGAGGTGCTGCCAACCGTTCAGGTGCCGACACAGCTGATCTGGGGTGCGCTCGACGCCCGATCGCCGCTGTCGGTCGCGCGCGAGTTCGAGCGCCAGATCCCTGGAGCGACCCTGGCGGTGATCCCCAACTGCGGACACGTCAGCAACCTCGAGGCACCCGGTCCGTTCAATGAGCTCGTTCGCGGCTTCCTCCACCATCACGGCTGAGGGCTGAGCCGCCAAGGATGCGGATCCGGCCACTGCTGGCATCGTCTCCTGGTGGGGTCGCGTTGGGACTCGGCGTCGTTCCTGACCACGAGCCGCCCTCGTGGCCCAACGAGCGCGGTACCAAGCAGTTCCACTTCGACCTCGCGGTCGACGACATCGATGCGGCGGCGCACGAGTGCATCGAGCTCGGTGCGATGCTGCCGGACCAGCAGCCGGGTGAGACCTGGCGAGTACTCCTCGATCCCAGCGGGCATCCCTTCTGCCTCACGCTTGCGGCCAACTGGGGCTGAGCCTCATCATCCGCCCGAACCCCACCGGTACGTGGAGCCGGCACAGAAGCTGAGGCACCAGCACTCGTTGGTGGAGTGGTTAGCCGAGGGTGTCGCCGTGCCGTCGGCGTTGGGCGATGCTCCGGGCCTGCCCTGCGTGTATGTCGGCGACCCATTCCCAGCCGGGCTGGGGCGAGTTGACTCGTGGGTCGTCGGGAGCATGGCCATCGCGCAAGGCGCGCACGTAGGCGCGGTCCTGGTCGATCCGTGCGCGTAGGTGACGGGCTCCGCCGACGGACCCGTGGCCGGGGACGACCGCGTCGACCTCGCACGTCAGGTCTTCCAGCAGCTGCAGCCCGACGAGGTAGTCCTCGACCGGGTCGTTGGTGCCGTCGAAGTCGTCGAGCATGGGAACAAAGACGTCGGAGAGCATGTCGCCGGCGGCGAGGACTCGTCGTTCCTCGATGTACAGCGCCGCGTGGCCCGGGGCATGAGCCGGGTGTTCGATGATTCGGACCTCCGGTCCGTTCCAGGGGATCCGCTGCGTTCCGGCTGGCAGGCCGATGATGCGGCCGTAGAGGTCCAGTGGCGTCTCCTCGGCGATCTCGGGCGGTAGCCCCTCGGCGGCGCGCGCCGCCCAGTCCGCGTTCGACCGCACCTCCCGCATGACGGCCGCACAGCGCGCCGTTGCGTAGCGGGGCGCTTCGCCGAGGTCGGTGTGCCAGAGCACGTGGTCCCAATCGGGGTGCGTCGAAAAGCCCGCTACCACCGCCTGGCCGAGTTCGCGAACATCGTTCGCGAGGCAAACCATCTCAGAGCCCGTGATCCCCGCGTCGATGACCAGTACGCCGGCACGGCCTTGCACGACGGTGGTGTTGTTCAGAAGTAGCTCGCTCTGGTGGACCAGAACGCCTTCAGCGACTTGTGTGAGCACGTGCAGGCTTCCGATCGCTTCTCGGCGAGTCCAACCCCGGTACGTGTGGTGACCGATCGCCTGCACAGTCACAGGCGAGTACCCGCTGACCTCGCTCAGCCACCGTCGTTCGAGCTCCCCCCGTGTGTGGAGGGTGCTTCGATGAGATGTGACGGGTGAGCAGAGCGACCTGGACGTTGCCCTGGAGGCGGCTCGCGCGAGGACGACCCGCTCGGATCCCGGAATTCATTTGCTCAGGCGAGGGCGGAGTCGGGGATCCAGTTCCCGTGGAATCCCTGCGGCACCCGGGCCGGCAGATGGACCGTGGCCACCGGATGCCCAAAGTCGTGGGCATCGATGATCACCAGGTCGCTGGCGTCGCGCGCGGCGTCGTACACGTAGCCCATGAGCCAACCGTCGTCCTCGCCAACCGCGCTGCCGGCCGGGACGAACACCATCTCGCTGGCGATGCGCCCGGAGCCCAGGTCCACCTCGACGGTGGTGCCGCCGACGAGGTCGTGCTTGCGCACAGCTGTCCGAGGGTCATCACCCAGGGCGCCCAGGTCGCGCACCGAGGATGCGCCGATCGTGTAGCCGTAGCGGTGGCGGCTGCCAGTGAGTCGTTCGTCCCCGCGTGGGAACTCCGTGCCGCGATCGTCGATGGTCTCGGTGAGGACCTTGCGTGCCCGCGGGTCGATCGTCCAGCGCTCCAGACGGGGGCGATCGGACACGGGCTCGCCGTCCTCGGCGAAGGCATGGTCGTGCACCACCAGGTCGATGATCACTCGGTCACCGGCGTCGAAGGCGTTGAGGGGGTGGTAGACGAAGCACGGCTCGACGTCGATCCACACGACGTCGGACGCGGTGCCGGCCCGGGGCAGGAGCCCGACCCGGGCCCCGTTGTCGGGGCGCCAGCGGAAGGGCAGGGCAACGCCCTGGAGGGCGAGCTCCAGGTCGAAGAGCACAGGCAGGTCGAAGAGGACGACACGGGAGGCGGTCAGGCCCATGTCGTGGAGCATGACCGGAGCCGGAAGGTCGATGTCGACGGTGCTGACGAGCTCCCCGGAAGGGTCGATCACGTGATAGCGCAACGCGGGGTTGTCGAAGCCGTAGCTCATCACGTGCATCTCGCCGGTGTTCGGGTCGAACTTGGGGTGAGCGTTGATGCCGGCAGGGAGAGGGCCGCCGAAGTTGCGGGTGGCGACCGTGTCCAGGTCGCCCGTCAGCTCGTAAGGCAGCGACCCCTCGGTCACGGCCAGGATCCGGCCGGCGTGGGCGAACACGTTGGTGTTGCCCGACCCGGAGTACCACCCGCCGTCCTCGTGAGGCACGGGGGACTCATCGAGGTGCGCGCTGGCCTCAGGGCTGCGCACCCAGCGGTTGCGGTACCAGCGTGGACGGCCGCCGTGCAGGTCGACCCCGTGCACCATCCCGTCGCCCGCGAACCAGTGGTACGTGTCGGCCTGCGCTGCGAACGGGTTGGGCCCGGTGCGGATGTACCTGCCCGCCAGGCCCGGCGGCACCGCGCCCGTGACCTCGAGATCCGTAGCGGTCAACTCGGTGGCCACCGGCGCAAAGTTGCCGTCGAGGTACGTCGCTGCAGTCATCGTCTGCTCCCTGGCGTCGGGCTGCCGAACCGGCCCCACCAATAGACACCCCCACCCGCTAGGCGTCAATCCGCCGCGATCGCGAGCGCGCCGGATCCATGGACGGCTGTCTTGGATCCACACAGACGGGACTCACGTTGCCGTCGTCGTCGAGCCATGCTGCCCATATGCCGGTATGACGCGCGGTGATGGCGACGAAAACCTGGATCCTGGGTAGCGGGAGCGGGGTTCCGAACCAGGTGTTCCTTGTTCATCTCCGAGCGGTTCTGGAGACTGGGTGTGCAGGGTGCCGAGTTTCGGCGCGGATGGGCGACTCGGCAGGCGGGGCGAGGATGAGCATCTCCGGCAGCAGACTGGTCCGTCGGTGGGGTGGTCGTGCAGTCGGGTTGGCTGTCACAGGCGTCGGCCTGTACATCGTGGCGCCGAGCCTGTTGACCATGTTCGGGGCGTGGCCCCGACTCTCGGACGTTGACGAGCCCTGGTTCGCCATCCTCGCCGTACTTGAGGCCTGCAGCCTTGCTTGTCTGTGGTGGCTGGCGCGGATCGCGCTCGCGAGCCCCGACGACGCGGTCCCTGAGGGGGCGACAGATCGACAGGCTCAGACGCCACCTCGATTGGGTTGGGGGACAGCCGCGGCTGCCCAGCTCGCTGGCAACGCCGCCAGCAAGGTCGTCCCGGGGGGTGCCGCCACCGGTGGAGTCGTCCAGGCGAAGGTCCTCATCCAGTCGGGGCAGCGAGCCGGTGCGGTGGCGTCGGGGCTCACGGCCACCAACCTGCTGGGGACAGCGGTGCTCTTGATCCTGCCCGTGCTCACCATCCCGGCCCTGATCATCGGACCGCCACCGGCGAAGCAGCTGCAGCTGGGGTTGCTGGTCTCGTTGATCTTGGCCGCAGTCATCGTTGCCATCGGGGTCACGGCGCTGACCTGGCCATCAGTCGTGGCCGCGACCGGCATGGTCGCCGGACGTGTAGTCCATGTGTTTCGGAAGTCTGTGACGCCGCACGGTCTTGCGGACGGGCTCCTGGCGCAGCGTGCGCGGGTCGCCGCTGCGTTTCGCGGTCATTGGTGGACGGCCGTGTTCGCTGCGGCCGCGAACCGCATGTTCGACTACGCCGCTCTTGTCGCCGCCCTGGTGGCATTCGGAGCGCACGTGCGTCCCGCCGAGGTGCTGCTCGCGTATGTGGTCGCGCAGGCGTTCGCGATCATCCCGATCACCCCCGGTGGTGTGGGCTTCGTCGACGCGGGACTGACAGCGCTTCTAGTCCTGGTCGGCGTCCCGGCCGACACCGCGCTCATCGGCACGCTGCTCTACCGACTCTTCTCGTTCTGGCTGCCGATCCCGATTGGCGGGCTGGCCTGGGGTTGGTGGCGGATTCACCACCAGGTCGCGGATCGCCGGTTGACGGACAACGACTAGCACCCCTCCCGAACGGCTCGTCGACGTCAGCGACCTGAAACGCGCAGCTGGTCTCAGAACAGCTGGGCTCCGCGAGAGAGGTCGCCACAAACTCACGCCGAGGTAGACGTGCGTCATTCCGCCGCTGTTGGCGAAACTCGAACATCCGGATCCGCCTGAGCCCGCACCGATGAGCGGACGTCTTACTGGAGGACTCCGCGCATCTGCCGTGTCACCCTGACGGCATGGATTCGCGCATGACCTTCGACCTGGACGCGGACGAAACTGCCATGCTGTGCGATGGCCTGATGGACTGGTTCGGCCCGCTCGAAATCGGGGAGCCCCTCGCAGTGGCTCTTGGGTTCCGAGGCGTCGAAGACATGCGGACGGAGAGCGAAAGGATCGCCCAGGCCATCGCCACAGGACAACCGCTCACTGCGAGGGATTGGTCCCGAGCCGTCTCTGCAACCGGGATCGCCTTCTTTGCTGAGGGGGACGAGTGGACCACCATCCGCGGAGGGACCGACGCTCACTGGATCGGGGTCTTGCGACGAATCCAGCGCAAGGTGCCGTGGCTCTTCCTGGGGGATCAGTAGGGCGCTATGGATTGGCTCACGCAAGCGGACGTCCCGACCTGCCCGCGATGAGCACACGCTCATGCCGATGAGCGAATGTGTGGCCAAGCGGGTGGTTGTATCCGGTCATGGGGAACGACGAGCGCATGGAGCCGTACTTCGGCGACTAACCCAATCGGGCCTACTGGTCGGCCGACCGTCCCGCGGGCGCGGAGGAGCGGGGCGTCACCCCAGAGGAGCAGTTCTCCTACGACGGAACCAGTCTGCGGATCATGTGGGACGAGGGTGCTGGACCTCAGTGGGGTGACTTTGGACTCCTCGGCATCGACGCTCGCGGACGTCACCCGCACCCTCAACCGCGGCGGCGGCGGATCTCGGCGTTGACGGCTGGGATGATCTCGTGGAGGTCGCCGATGACGGCGTGGGTGGCCTTGGTGACCATCGGGGCGTCGGGGTCGGTGTTGATGGCGAGGATGACCTTGGCGCTGCTGCACCCGGCCCAGTGCTGGATCGCGCCGCTGATGCCACAGGGGATGTAGAGGTCCGGCGAGATCCGGCTGCCGGTCTGCCCCACCTGCTCGTGGTGGGGCCGCCACCCCAGGGAGGTCACCACGCGGGAGACACCCAGCGAGGCGTCGAGCAGCTCGGCGAGCTCGAGGAGGTCGTCGAAGCCCTCCGCCGAGCCGGCGCCGCGACCGGCGCCGACGACGACGCGGGCCGACTTCAGCGTGCCCGAGAGGTCGGGCTCCGGCTCCTCGGTGGAGACGACCCGGGCCAGGAGGTCGGCGTCGGCGACGTCGGGCGTCTCGACGACCAGCTCACCGGCACCCGCGGTGGCAGCCGGGGTGGCTTCCACCGCGTGGCCGGCCAGGGTGAAGATCGCCGGCCGCTGGGACAGGCTCATCTCCTCGAGCGCGGCACCGCCGACGACCTGGCGGGTCACCGTGAAGGGTGACAGGCTGCTGAACGACACCACGTTGGCGGCCATCGGCAGCCCGGACCGGGCCGCGACGTGGGCCAGGACCTCGTTGCCGCGCGCGGTGCCGGCCGCGGTGACGACGACCGCCCCCGCGCGCTCGCGCACCGCCATCAGCCCGGCCGCCCACGCGGCGCCGGAGAACGACTCGTACGCCGGACCGGTGAGCGCGTGCACGCGGCGGGCGCCGTACGACGCCAGGGTGCCGACGAGCGCGTCGTCGGGGTGGCCGACGACGACGGCGTCGATGGGCACGCCGCCCCCGGCGGCGGCGAGGTCGCGCGCGAAGGTCATCGCCTCACGCGAGGTCTCCACGACCTCCCCCGCTGGCGTCACCTCGACCAGGACGACGATCATCGCGCGAGCACCCCCAGCTGCTCGAAGAGGTCGACGACCGCGGGTGCGCTCGCCGGGCCCTCGCCCAGGACCTGCACGGTGGACGGGGAGGGAGGAGGCAGCACCAGCCGGACGCGGGACGGTCCGACCGGGTCGGCCGTCGGCCGACGCTCCTCGATCGGCGCCTTCTTGGCCTTCATCCGGCCCGGGACGCTCGGGTAGCGGGGCTCGACCCCGCCCTCGAGGACCGTGACCACGGCAGGCAGGGGCAGGCGGAAGGTCTCGTGGCCGTCGGGCCCGGAGCCGGTCGCCGTGACCTCGCCGTCCGCGACCGTGACGGTGTTGACGCCGTTGACGACGGGCCAGCCGAGCTCGTAGGCGAGGCGGATGCCGACCTGGAAGTCACCGGTGTCGGCCGCGTCGTTGCCGAGCAGCACCAGCTCGTGGGGCGTGCCCGCCGCCTCGTGGTCGCGGACGACCGCGGCGATCTCGCGGGCGACGTCGGCCGGGCCGAACGCCTGCGGGTCGGCCACCACGTGGGTGGCCGCGGCACAGCCGACGGCGAGCGCCGCCCGGAGCTGCTCCACGGCGTCGTCGTCCCCGAGCGTCATGACGGTCGCGGCGCCGCCGTCGGCGGCGATGCGGACCGCGAGCTCGACCGCGCACTCCTCGTGCGCGCTCGTCGTGAAGCCGGCGTAGCGCCCGTCGACCCCCTGGGCGTCCTCGGTGAGGACGACCTCGCTCGTCGCGTCGACGACGCGCTTGACGCAGACCAGCGGGCTGACACTCATACGGACACCTCTTGGGAGGGATCGGGGTCCCCGCGGCGTTGTTCGACGGAGGAGCGAAGCGGGGGAGACGAAGAACGTCGTGGGGTGATCAACGGATGCGCTCGTTGGAGGGGTCGAGGAGCGGGGTGGCGTCGACGGAGCCGACGGTGACCGGGTAGAGCTCCTCCATGTAGGAGACCGCGAGCTCGTTGCCGATGACGGCCTGGTCGGGCGGCAGGTAGGCGAGCAGCACGTGCTTGCCGAGGGACGGCGCGGACCCGGCGCTGGTGACGTAGGGGTGGTGCCCGTGGCCGTCGGTGAGCGTGCCGCCGTCGCGCGTCAGGATCGGCTCCCCGCCGAGCATGTAGCGGCGGGTGCCGGAGGCGGACGTGTGGTCGTCGACCGTCAGCGTGCACAGCACGGTGCTGGGAGCCGCCTCCCGCTGCGCGAGGTAGGCCTCCTTGCCCACGAAGTCGGCCGCCTTGACCTTGGGCCGCTGCATGCCGGCCTCGATGATGGTGCGCTCGCTGTCGAGCTCGGCGCCGTAGGCCCGGTAGCCCTTCTCGATGCGGCCCGTCGTGCCGTAGACACCGATGCCGGCGGGCACCGCACCGTGCGGCGCGCCCGCCTCGAGCAGCGCTTCCCACAGCCCGGCGGCGTGCTCCATCGGGACGTAGAGCTCCCAGCCCAGCTCGCCGACGTAGGAGATGCGGGAGGCGAGGACGGACGTGCCGGCGAGCTCGATCTCCCGGCAGGTGAGGAAGCCGAAGCCGGCGTCGGAGACGTCGTCCGACGTCAGCGAGGAGACGATGTCGCGTGCCCGCGGCCCCCAGATGCCGATGGTGGACACGGCGTCGGTGAGGTCGGTCAGTGTCGTGGAACCAGTCTCGGGCAGGTGTCCCGAGAACCAGGCCCGGTCGGCCATGCCGTGCGCGCCGCCGGTGACGACCCGGTAGTGCTCGTCGCCCAGCCGCATCACCGTGAGGTCGGAGCGGAAGCCGCCCTTCGCGTCCAGGACGGGCGTGTAGACGACCTTGCCGACCGCGACGTCGCACTGCGCGACGCAGGTCTTCTGCACCACGTCGAGCGCCTCGGGGCCCTCGATGTCGAAGATGCAGAACGCCGACAGGTCGATCACCGCGGCCGCCTCGCGCATGCGGAGGTGCTCGGCGTTGATGATCGGGCTCCACCAGCGGGAGTCCCACTCGTGATCGCGCGGCATCACCGCGTCGCCGTACGCCTCGAGCAGCGACGCGTTGGTCTCGTACCAGAACGGGCGCTCCCACCCGGCGGTCTCGAAGAAGACGGCGCCGAGCTTCTCCTGCGAGTCGTGCATCGGGGAGAGGCGCTGGTCGCGGTCCGACTCGTACTGCTCGCCCGGGTGGACGATGCCGTAGGTCTTGATGAACGACTCGGTGGTGCGCAGCCGGGTGTGCTCGCGGCGCTTCTGGTGCTCGTGGAAGCGCGCGATGTCGCTGTGGTGCAGGTCGATCTCGGAGTGGCCGTCGGTCATCCACTCGGCCACCGCGCGGCCGACGCCCGGGCCCTCCTTGATCCAGACCGCCGCGGCCGTCCAGAGCCCGGCGACCTCGCTCTCCCCCAGGATCGGGTTGCCGTCGCAGGTCAGCGAGAGCAGGCCGTTGATGGCGTAGCGCATCTCCGCGCCCTCGGCGCCGAGCAGCTCGGGCATCAGCTCGTAGGCCTGCTCGAGCTGGGGGTCGAAGTCGTCGGAGGTGAAGGGCATCTCCGTCGGCGAGAGCTTGGCCTGCTCGATCGAGGGGATGTCCTCGGGCTCGTGGAGGATCGCGCGGTGGGCGTAGGAGCCGACCTCCATGTCGGCGCCGTGCTGGCGCTCGTAGCAGAAGGTGTCCATGTCGCGGACGATCGGGAAGGAGATCTCCCCCTCCGTCCCCGTCAGCTGCGGGCAGGGCCCCACGCTGATCATCTGGTGCACCGCGGGCGTCAGCGGGATGCTGATGCCGGCCATGTCGCCGAGCTTGGGGCTCCACACGCCGGCCGCGATGACGACGACCTTCGCCTCGATGTCGCCGCCCGACGTGCGCACCCGGGTGATCCGGCGGCGACCCTGCGGCCCCTCCTCGGTGTCGAGGCCGGTGACCTCCACCGTGGGTACGACGGTGAGCTCGCCCGTGGCCAGGGCGCGCTCGCGCATGATGGTGCCGGCGCGCAGCGAGTCGACGACGCCCACCCCGGGCGTCCAGAACGCGCCGATGAACTGGTCCTCCTCGATGAAGGGCACCTTCTCCTTCACGAAGGCCGGGCTGACGAGCTCGGACTCGATCCCCCATGCCTTGGCGCTCGACATGCGGCGCCGCAGCTCCTCCATGCGCTCCTCGGTGCGCGCGATCTCGAAGCCGCCGGACTGCGTGAAGACGCCCATCTCCTGGTACTGCGCGACCGAGTCGAGCGTCAGGTCGGTGATCTCGCGGGAGTGGTCGACGGTGAAGATGAAGTTGGACGCGTGGCCCGTCGACCCACCCGGGTTGGGCAGCGCGCCCTTGTCGATCTGCACGACGTCGGTCCACCCGAGCCGGGTGAGGTGGTGCACGAGGCTGTTGCCGACGATGCCGGCACCGATCACGACGACACCTGCGGTCGTGGGGACGTCTGCCATGACGGGTCTCCTCCGGGGCGTTCCTACGGGTTGCGCATCACGCAACGGGTTGCGCCATACGCGAATGCACGAAATGTACGCCGCCGCCCCGGAGCACTGTCAAGGGTGCTCGGGACGGCAGCGGACGGCGGTCCGGGGCCGGGCGTCGGGCCTCAGGCCTTGGCGTCCTCCTCGGGGGTGCTGGTGACCTCCTCCGGGTCCGCGCCGAGCGCGGCCAGGGCGACCGAGTGGTTCTCCACCGAGTCGTACTTCTGGGCGTGCAGCACGGCCTTCCGCACCCGCGAGGGGAGCGTCGACTCGTACGGCTCCTCACGCAGCGCCTTCATCAGGGACACGCACATGGCGCAGATGACCAGCATGAACGGCCCGGCCACGATGATCACCAGTGTCTGCAGCGCCCCGAGCCCGCCGGAGAACAGCAGCACCCCGGCCACCGCCCCCTGGGCGACGCCCCAGAAGATCACCAGCCAGCGCATCGGGTGCTCCTCGCCGTGCTGGCTCAGCATCCCCATGACGATCGAGGCCGAGTCGGCGCCGGTGATGAAGAAGATCGCGACGAGGAACACTGCCAGCACGACCGTGATGCTCGACAGCGGGTACTCGCGCAGCGTGGCGAACAGGGCGCTCTCGGTGCCCTCGTTCGCGAGCACGGCGCCCAGGTCCTTGGCGCCGGAGAGCTGCAGGTCGAACGCCGAGCCGGCCAGGATCGAGAACCAGACGAACGACACCAGGCTCGGCACCAGGATCACGTAGACGACGAACTGCCGGATGGTGCGCCCCTTGGAGATGCGGGCGATGAACATCCCGACGAAGGGCGTCCAGGAGATCCACCACGCCCAGTAGAAGATCGTCCAGGTGTCGAGGAACTCACTGCCGCCGAAGGCACCGGTGCGGAACGCCATCGTCGGCAGGTGCGTCAGGTAGCCGCCCAGTGACTCGGTGAAGGTGCTCAGGATGAAGACCGTCGGGCCGACGACGAAGAGGAAGAAGACCAGGAGCAGGGCCGCGATGGCGTTGGCGTTGGAGAGGAACTGCACGCCCTTCTCGATGCCGGTCACGGCGGAGAGCACGAAGCAGGTGGTCAGGACGGCGATCACCACCACGGTGAGCCACTTGGACTCGCCGGTGGAGAACACGTCGTCGAGGCCGCCGGTGATCTGCAGCGCGCCCAGGCCCAGGGAGGTGGCGGAGCCGAAGAGCGTCGCGAAGATCGCGATGATGTCGATCGCCTTGCCTGGCCCCTCCGTCGCGCGGCGTCCCAGAAGGGGGCCGAACGCGCCCGAGACCAGGTTGCCGGTGCCCTTGCGGTAGGCGAAGTAGCCGATCGCGAGACCGATCACGGCGTACATGGCCCACGGGTGGAAGCCCCAGTGGAAGAAGGCGTACTCCATCGCGACGCGGGCGCTGTCAGGGGTCGACGGGTCGCCCCGGCCCGGCGGGATGCTCGAGGCGTCGGTCGCGGTGAGGTAGGTCAGCGGCTCGGCGACGCCCCAGAACATCAGGCCGATGCCCATCCCCGTCGCGAACATCATCGAGACCCAGGAGAACGTCGAGAACTCGGGCTCGGAGTCGTCGGGGCCGAGCCGGATGTTGCCGTAGCGGGTCACCGCGAGGTAGCCGGAGAAGAGCAGGAACGACGCACTGACCAGGATGAACAGCCAGCCGAACGTCGTCTCCAGCCACCCGAGCAGCTCACCGGTGGTCGTGCCCATTCCCTCGGAGTCGACGACCCCCCAGACGAGGAAGGCGATGGCGAGCGCGGCCGCGACACCGAACGTCACCTTGTCGAGGGAGAGGTCGCGGCCCTCCCTGTGCGGTGGGACCAGGGAGTGATCGACGGGTTCCTTGAGAGCCATGCCGCCTACCCATCCGGTTGCGTCTTGCGCAACCTAGTGCGTGACTTGCAACGAACGTACGATGACCCTCCCCCGGGCGACTGTCAAGGGTCACCCCGGGGAGGGTCATCGAACAGCGTCAGCCGAGCCAGGCGTCGACCTTGTCCTGGTTCTCCTCGACCCACTTCGCGGCTGCGTCCTCCGGGGACATGCCGTCGGACGCGATGTAACCGGCCACGACGTTCTGGTCCTCGTTGGTCCAGGTGAAGTTCTGCACCAGGTCGACGGCGGTCGAGTCACCCTCGGACCACTCGGTGCTGACGATCTTCTTCAGCTCGGTCTCCGGGTAGTCGCAGGCGACCGTCTGCGGGTCGTCCTGGCAGCCGTCCTCGTACGGCGGGAGGGCGACGCGCTGCATCGCCACCTCGGCGTTGAAGTACTGCGGCTCGTACCAGTAGCCGATGACCCACTCCTTGTTCTCCTCGGCCTTGCGGAACGCCTCGATCGAGGCGGCCTCCGACCCGGAGAACACGACCTTGAAGTCCAGGTCGAGGTTGCTCACGATCGCCTCGTCGAACTGCACGTACGACGGGTCGGCGCCGAGGAACTGGCCCTGGCCGCCGGACTCCGACGTCGCGAACTCCTGGGCGTACTTGTTGAGGTTCTCGTACTCCAGGATGTCCGGGTGCTCCTCGGCGAGCCACGGCGGGACGAACCAGCCGATGATGCCGACGTTGCCCTGCGGGCCGAAGTCCGTCGCGGTCCCGTCGCCCTGGTCGGCGAAGAACTTCTTCTCGAGGTCGGGGTGACCCCAGTCCTCGATGACGACGTCGACCTCGCCGGTGCCGAAGCCCTGCCACGAGACGTCCTCCTTGAGCTCCTTGTACTCGACCGAGCAGCCGAGCTCCTGCTCGGCGACCGTGCCGACGACGTAGGCGCTGGCCTCGTAGCCGACCCACGGGTTCACGGCCATGCTGAGGTCACCGCACTCGCCACCACTCTCGGCGGCCTGCTCCTCGTTGGCCTCGGTCTGCTCGTCGATCGAACCTCCGCCGCAGGCGGAGAGGGCCAGCGTGGCGACGGCGGCTACTGCCCCGAGTCGCGCACCCCGGCTGCGGGCAGTTCTCATGGTGGTTCTCCTCATCTGATGGTTGATCGGCACATGGTTGGGGGTCTCGGATGTCGAGGGCGTCAGGTCTCGACGACCTTCCGGTCGCCGGGGAAGCCGATCGGCAGTCGCGTGTGGAACGCCCGCCGCGGCCCGGCTCCGTCGTCACGACGGACGTCGGCAGCAGCCCGGGTGATCCGGTCGAGCATCACGCCGAGCAGCACGATGGTGATGCCCGCGGCCAGGCCCTTGCCCCACGCCTCACTGCGCGAGAAGCCGTAGACGACGTCGTAGCCGAGCGCGCCGGCGCCGACCAGGCCGCCGATCACGGTCATGGACAGCACGTAGAGCAGGCCCTGGTTGGTGGCGAGGACGAGTGAGCCCTTGGCCATCGGCAGCTGGACCTTGGTGATCTCCTGCCACGTCGTCTGGCCGGTCGATCGGCCCGCCTCGATGGTCGTGGGTGAGACACCCTTGACCCCGTCGGCCACCAGCTTGATCGCGGCGGGTGCGGCGTACACGACGCCCGCGACGATCGCAGTGAAGCGGGAGGGTCCGAAGAGGGCGAGCACCGGGATCAGGTAGACGAACGGCGGGATCGTCTGCCCTGCATCGAGCAAGGGTCTGATGCCTAGGTCGACCTTGCGGTCGCGGGCCATCCAGACCCCGAAGACCAGGGCCAGGATCATCACCAGCACGGTGGCGACCAGCGTCATGGTGAGGGTGATCATGGCGTCGTGCCACAGGTCGAAGTACCAGATGCCGGTCAGGCACACGAGGGCGGACACGAACGCCCGGGCACCGCCGAAGACCAACGCGAGCGCGGCGATCCCGATGAAGGAGACGTACCACGGCGACTCCGCCAGGAGTGACTGCATCGGGTTGAGCAGCCACTCCGTCACGTAGTCCTTGAACGCGCCGGTCACCCCGCCGAAGGTGCTGGTGACCCAGTCCATGACGTCGTTGACGACGGTGGCCACCTTGTCGCCGATCGTGTAGACGGGGAACTCGGCGAGCCCGATGTAGGTGCGCGAGAGATAGACGGCGACGAGGGTGCCGACGCCGCCCGCGGCGAGGAGGATGCGCCGCTGCCGGATGTTGCCGCCGCCGCCGCGGGCCACCTTCTCGGATCGCTCGCTGGCCGCCGTCGTCGTGCGGTCGAGCATGACGGCCATGACCACGATCAGCGCGCCCGGGACGAACGCAGCCCCGACGTCGTTGATGCGCAGGCCGGCCAGCACGGGCTTGCCGAGACCCGGGCCGTTGACGAAGGCAGCCAGGGTGGCCATCGACAGCGCGGCCAGCGTGGTCTGGTTGAGGCCCACGATGATGGTCTTGCGGGCCATCGGCAGCTGCACCTTGAACAGCCGCTGCCAGTAGGTCTGGCCGGCCGAGTCGGTGGCCTCGATCGTGGTCGTCGGTACCTCCCGGATCCCGAAGCCGGCAATCCGGACGAGCGGCGGGAGGGCGTAGATCATCGTGCTCACGACGGCCGCGCTCACGCCGATGCCGAAGAACAGGACGACCGGCAGGAGGTAGACGAACGTCGGCATCGTCTGCATCAGGTCGAGGACCACGGTGATCACCTTGTTGGCCCGCGCGCTGGTGCCGACCAGGACCGCCAGCGGCATCCCGAGGAGGATCACGATGGCCACCGAGATGCCGGTGACGATGAGGAGGTCGAGCGAGTCCTGCCAGAAGCCGAAGACGCCGAAGGAGAGGAACGAGAGGCAGACCAGGACGGCGATGCGCCAGTTGGCGATCACGAAGCCGACGTAGGTCGCGATCGCCACGACGCCCAGCCAGCCGATCTCGGGTACGGGGCGGGGCGGGTTCGGCACGACGACCATCCGCTGCACCCACTCGAAGACACTGCGCAACAGGTCGGAGATCGAGTTGGTGAACTGCATGATCGGGTTGGTGTCGCGACTCGCGAGGAGGTCGTTGTTGAACTCGGTGAGCCGGTCGTGCAGGTCGGTGCGCGCGACGCCGGGCAGGGCCAGGGTGTCGGTGCCCTCGGTGAGGAAGTAGACGACGATCCAGACGGCGACGATCACGGCGGCGGGGATCCAGCGGCTGACCGACGTGCGTTCGGGGGGCGGCGGCTCGGCCCCGGGCTCGACGGGCTTGCGCGCGGCAGGGGCCGGGGCGGTGGCGGTCACGACTCCTCCTCGGCCACGACCACGCGCATGATGTCCTCCTCGTCGACGACGCCCACCATCCGGTCGCCGTCCATCACCCGGATCGGATGCTCCGACGCGATGGCGGCCCGGGCGGCCTGCCGGACGATCGTGGTGATCGGCAGCGCGGGGCCCTCGAGGGACTCACCGGGCCGCGGTTCGCGCATCACCCACTTCAGGGTCAGCACGTGCGACTTGGGCACCTCGGAGACGAAGTCCTTGACATAGTCGTCGGCCGGCCGCGCCACGACCTCGTCGGGCGAGCCGATCTGGACGATGGCGCCATCGCGCATGATGAGGATCCGGTCACCGAGCTTGAGCGCCTCGGCCAGGTCGTGGGTGATGAAGACCATCGTCTTGCCCAGCTCGCGGTGCAGGCGGATGACCTCGTTCTGCATGTCGCGCCGGATGAGCGGGTCGAGCGCCGAGAACGGCTCGTCGAAGAGCAGCATCTCCGGGTCGCCCGCGAGGGCCCGGGCCAGGCCGACCCGCTGCTGCATGCCGCCGGAGAGCTGGTCGGGGTAGGACTTCTCGTAGCCCGTCAGGCCGACGAGGTCGACGATCTCGCCGGCCTTCGCGCGGCGGTCCTTCTTGGCGACGCCGCGCACCTCGAGGCCGTAGGCGACGTTGTCGATCACCTGGCGGTGGGGCAGCAGGCCGAAGTGCTGGAACACCATCGACACCTGGTTGCGGCGTACGTCGCGCAGCTGGCCCGCGGAGGCGGACGTGACGTCCATGCCGTTGAGCGACACCGTGCCGCTCGTCGGCTCGATGAGTCGCGTCAGCAGCCGCACCAGCGTCGACTTGCCGGAGCCGGAGAGGCCCATGACCACGAACACCTCGCCCGGGGCGACATCGAAGGACACGTCCTTGACCCCGACGACACATCCCGTCTTGGCCTTGAGGTCGGCGCGCGACAGCTCGGCGTCAGCCGTCCCGATGATGGAGTCCGCGCCCTTGCCGAAGATCTTCCAGAGGTTGCGCACCGACAGCGCCGACTCGCCGTTGGACGCGTCGGTGCCGGTCGCCTTGTCCGTCATGGTGCTCATGGCTGCTCCTCGTCGTTGCGACTGTCGCCCGGCGGGTACGGCGGAGTGCCGTCGCGGTGCCGGTAGTAGGGCACGTCGGCCGCGGGCAACGGGGTGTTGCCCGCGATCAGGTCGGCCGCCTTCTCGGCGACCATCATCACGGGGGCGTAGATGTTGCCGTTGGTGACGAAGGGGAAGACGCTGGCGTCGACGACCCGCAGGCCCTCGGTGCCGTGCACGCGCATGCTGGTGGGATCGGTGACCGAGAGGTCGTCGGTGCCCATCTTCGCGGTGCACGAGGGGTGGAGTGCGGTCTCGGCGTCCTTGCGCACCCAGTCGAGTATCTCCTCGTCGGTCCCCACCACCGGCCCGGGCGAGAGCTCGCCGCCGTTGAACGGGGCGAAGGCGGGCTGGTTGAGGATGTCGCGCGCCACGCGCACCGCCTCGACCCACTCTCGACGGTCGTTGTGGGTGGACAGGTAGTTGAAGAGCATCTTCGGCTTCTGCCGCGGGTCCGTGGAGGAGATGCGCACCCACCCGCGGGTGTCGGCGTACATCGGGCCGATGTGGACCTGGTAGCCGTGGGCGTACTTGTCCTGCCCGGCCGGCGCCGAGCCGTCGTAGCGGATCGCGATGGGCAGGAAGTGGAACATCAGGTTGGGCCAGTCGACATCCTCGTTGGACCGGCAGAAGCCGCCGCCCTCGAAGTGGTTGGACGCGGCCGTTCCGGTCCGCTTGAGCAGCCACTCGAGCCCGATCAGGGGGCGGTTGCGCCACTTCAGCCCCTCGACGATCGACACCGGCTGGAGCGAGGAGTACTGGATGTAGACCTCGAGGTGGTCCTGGAGGTTCTCCCCCACGCCGGGAAGGTCGTGGACCATCTCCACCCCGAGCGGGCGGAGGTGCTCGGGGTTGCCGACGCCCGAGAGCTGCAGCAGCTGCGGGGAGTTGATCGCGCCGCCACACAGGATGACCTCGCCCGCGCGGACCTGCTCGTGCCGCCGGCCGGCGCGGAGGTAGTCGACGCCGACGGCCCGGCGGCCCTCGAAGCGGATCCGCGTGGCGTGGGCGAAGGTCTCGACGGTGAGGTTCTTGCGCTTCATCACCGGGTGCAGGTAGGCCCGGGCCGCGGACATCCGAACGCCCTTGACGATGTTGCGGTCGAAGCGCCCGAAGCCCTCCTGCCGGTAGCCGTTGACGTCGTCGGTCAAGCGGTAGCCGGCCTGCTGGGCGGCCTCGAAGAACGCGCTGAAGAGCGGGTTGGTGGCCGGGCTCCGCTCGAGCTTCAGCGGTCCCGACCCGCCGCGCCACGCGTCGGCCCCGACCTGCCCGTCGGGCAGGATCAGCGACTCCATCCGCTTGAAGTAGGGCAGACAGTGCCGGTAGTCCCACGACTCCATGCCGGGCTCACCGGCCCACCGCTCGTAGTCCATCGGGTTGCCGCGCTGGAAGATCATCCCGTTGATCGAGGACGACCCACCGAGCACCTTGCCGCGGGCGTGGTAGATCCGGCGACCGTCCATCGCCGGCTCCGGCTCGGACTCGTACTTCCAGTCGTAGAGCGGGTTGCCGATCGGGAACGGCAGGGCCGCCGGGGCGTGGATCAGCGGGTCGAACCGGTCGGTGCGTCCGGCCTCGAGGACCAGCACCGAGGTGCCGGGGTCGGCGGAGAGCCGGTTGGCGAGCGCGCACCCGGCCGAGCCACCTCCCACGATGACGACGTCGTACCGGTCCGCTCCCATGGTCCCGCCTATCCGCCGAACCAGCGTTGCGGCACGGGGCGGATGTTGTGCCACACGTGCTTGGTCTCGCGGTACTCGTCGAGGCCCGCCTGCCCGAGCTCGCGCCCGGTGCCGGACTGCTTGTAGCCGCCCCACTCGGCCTGGGGGACGTACGGGTGGTAGTCGTTGATCCACACCGTGCCCATCCGCAGCCGCCCGGCCACCCGCTGCGCCCGACCGGCGTCCTGGGTCCAGACGGCCCCGGCCAGGCCGTAGATCGAGTCGTTGGCGATGCGCACCGCCTCGTCCTCGTCGCGGAAGGTCTCCACGGTCAGCACCGGGCCGAAGGACTCGTCCTGGGTGACCGACATGCCGGTCGTGCAGGCGTCGAGGATCGTCGGGAGGTAGTAGAAGCCGTCGGCCAGGGCGGGGTCCTCGGGACGCGCTCCCCCGCACCGCAGCACCGCTCCCTCGGCGATCCCGCGGGCGACGTACGCCTCCACCTTGTCGCGGTGGGCGGCACTGGTCAGCGGGCCGGTCTCGGCCTTGTCGTCGAAGGGGCCGCCGAGCCGGATCGCGCCCGCCCGCTCGACGAGGGCGTCGACGAAGGAGTCGTGGATCGACTCCTCGACCAGCAGCCGGGCGCCCGCGGAGCACACCTGGCCGGAGTGCAGGAAGACCGCGGTCATCGCGAAGTCGAGGGCGACCTCGAGGTCGGCGTCCGCGAAGACGATGTTGGGGTTCTTGCCACCCAGCTCCAGGGCCACCTTCTTCACCGTCGCCGCGGCGGTCGACATGATCGCCCGGCCCGTCTCCAGCCCGCCCGTGAACGAGACCAGGTCGACGCGCGGGTCCGAGGAGAGCGGGGCGCCAGCGCTCGCGCCGGCCCCCAGCACGAGGTTGGCGACGGCCGCGGGCAGGCCGGCCTCCGCCAGCAGCCGCATCAGGTGGATCGCGGAGTGCGGCGTCAGCTCGCTGGGCTTGAGCACGAAGGTGTTGCCCGCCGCGAGGCACGGCGCGACCTTCCACGAGACCTGGAGGAGCGGGTAGTTCCACGGCGTGATGAGGCCGCACACGCCGATCGGTTCGTGCACGATGCGGCTGACCACGTCGGCGTTCCCGGTGTCGACGACGCGGCCGGCGTCCTCGGCCGCCACCCGCCCGTAGTGGCGGAAGACCGAGACCACGTCGGCGACGTCGTACTGGCTCTCGACGAAGCGCTTGCCGGTGTCGAGCGACTCCATGCGGGACACCTCGTCGGCGTCGCGCTCGAGCAGGTCGGCCACGCGCAGGAGCAGGTCCCCGCGCTCGCGGCCGGAGGTCGTCGACCAGCCGCCGTCGTGGAACGCGCGGTGTGCCGCGGCGATCGCGGCCTCGGTGTCCTCCGCCCCGGCCTCGTCGACCTCGGCCACCAGCGAGCCGTCCGCGGGGCACCGGATCTCGCGCCGGCCACCCGCGGCAGCGCTCGTCCACGACCCGTCGACGTACAGCTCAGGCATTCCGACCACCTCGGCACTTGTTGCGTATGTCGCAACCGGGTGCTCCGAGCGCAACCAGCCACGTTCGCAGGATCCTGCGACGACCCGTGGTCGTCAAGGGCTCAGCGGCGCATGTGCCGACTATCGATGACCCCAACCGAGCCGGTGCGACACCTCACCGGCTGCTTCCTCGAGCAGGGCGATGACCTCGTTGATCCGGTCCGGACCGAGGCGGAACGACGGGCCCGACACGCTCATCGACGCCACCACGTCCCCGTGGGCGTTGCGGACCGGGGCCGCCACGGCCGTCAGTCCGACCTCGAGCTCGTCGATCGCGACGGCGTAGCCCTGGTCCCGGACCCGGGCGAGCTCCTCGCGCAGCTGCGGAAGTCCGGTGATCGTCTGGGCGGTGTACGTCGTCAGCGCGCCGAGCGCCTGCTCGAGCTCCGCCTCGTCGAGGCCGCTCAGCAGGACCTTGCCGTTGCTGGTCGCGTGCAACGGGATGTGCTGCCCGACCCAGTTGTGGGGCTGCAGCGCAGAGGTGCCGGCCACCTGGTCGAGGTAGAGCGCGGACCCGTCGGCGAGCACCGCGACGTTGACCGTCTCGCCGGTGTCGGCGGCGAGCTGGCGGCAGATCGGACGCGCCTCCTGCACCAGGTCGAGCCGGGCCGTGGTGGCGCCGGCCAGGCGGAGGATGCCGACCCCGAGGCGGTAGCGCCCGCGGTCGCCCGTCTGCTCGACCAGCCGGTGTGACTCGAGCGTCGCCATCAGGCGGAACGCCGTGCTCTTGTGGACGCTGAGCTGGCTCGCGATCTCGGTGACCCCCGACTCGCCGGTGCGCGCGAGCACCTCCAGGATGCTCAGCGCACGGTCGACGGACTGGACGCCACCGCCTCCGGCGCCGGTCTCGTCGCTGTTGCGCATGGCGCGACACTAGCGCAGCGGCTGTTGCGTATCGCAAACTCTGTTCCGTCAAGCGCAACATCGAGGGGAGGAAGCGTGAGCGACTTCGTCCTGACCCTGTCCTGCCCCGACCGTCCGGGGATCGTCCACGCAGTCAGCGGCTACCTCGTCGACCAGGGCGCCAACATCGTCGAGAGCCAGCAGTTCGGCGACCGCCTGACCAGCCGCTTCTTCATGCGGATCGGCTTCAGCACCGCCACCCCGACCGACGCCGACCCCCTCCGCGAGGCGTTCGCGCCGACCGCCCAGAGATTCGGCATGCACTTCGAGCTGTGGGCCGCCGACGCGCCCTACCGGACGCTCATCATGGTGTCGAAGCACCTGCACTGCCTCAACGACCTGCTCTTCCGCGCCAGCACGGGGGCGGTGCAGATCGACATCCCGGCCGTCGTCTCCAACCACCCCGACGCCGGTCCGCTCGTCCGGTCGTACGGCATCGAGTTCCACCACGTGCCCGTGACGTCAGCGACCAAGTCCGACGCCGAGGAGCAGCTCATGGAGATCGTCGACTCCACGGGCAGCCACCTCGTCGTGCTCGCCCGCTACATGCAGGTGCTGTCCGACGACCTGTGCCGCCGGCTGTCCGGGCGCGCGATCAACATCCACCACTCGTTCCTGCCGAGCTTCAAGGGCGCCCGGCCCTACCACCAGGCCTTCGACCGCGGGGTCAAGCTGGTGGGCGCCACGGCCCACTACGTCACCGCCGACCTCGACGAGGGACCGATCATCGAGCAGGACGTCCTGCGCGTGGACCACGGCTACGACCAGGACCAGCTCGTCGCGGCAGGACGCGACGTCGAGGCCCAGGTCCTGTCCCGCGCCGTGCGCTGGCACGCGCAGTCACGCGTCCTGCTCAACGGCGATCGCACCGTCGTCTTCCGCTGACCCCTCAGGCAACCACCCGAAGGAGCACCATGCAGTCCGACATCGAGATCGCCAACGCCGCCGTCCTGCGGCCCATCCGCGAGATCGCGGACGAGACGCTCGGCATCGCCGAGGAGCACCTGGTGCCCTACGGCCACCACAAGGCGAAGGTCGACATCGGCTACCTCACGTCCCTGGCCGACCGCCCCCTCGGCAAGCTGGTCCTGGTCACGGCGCTGTCCCCGACCCCGCCGGGCGAGGGCAAGACGACCACGACCGTCGGGCTCACCGACGCGCTCCACGGCCTGGGCCACCGGACGGTCGCCTGCCTGCGCGAGCCGTCCATGGGGCCTGTCTTCGGCATGAAGGGCGGCGCGGCCGGCGGCGGCTGGAGCCAGGTCGTGCCGATGACCGACATCAACCTGCACTTCACCGGCGACTTCGCCGCGATCGCCGCGGCCAACAACCTGCTCGCGGCCCTCATCGACAACCACGTCCACCACGGCAACGAGCTCGACATCGACGTCCGCAGCGTGACGTGGAAGCGCGTGCTCGACACCAACGACCGCGCCCTGCGCGAGGTCGTCGTCGCCATGGGCGGCCACGCCAACGGCTTCCCCCGCGAGGACGGTTTCGACATCGTCGTGGCGTCGGAGCTGATGGCGATCTTCTGCCTGACCGAGTCGTGGGCCGACCTCAAGAGCCGCATCGGCGACATCGTCATCGGCTACGACCGCTCGACGAAGCCCGTCACAGCGCGCGACCTAGGTGCGCACGGCGCGATGGCGGCGCTGCTCCGCGACGCGCTGGCGCCCAACCTGGTGCAGACGCTCGAGGGTGCCCCGGCCTTCGTGCACGGCGGCCCGTTCGCCAACATCGCCCACGGCTGCAGCTCGGTGATGGCGACCCGCGCCGGGCTGCGGCTGGCCGACATCGTCGTGACCGAGGCCGGCTTCGGCGCCGACCTGGGGGCGGAGAAGTTCGTCGACATCAAGTGCCGCAAGTCCGGCCTGCGGCCCGACGTGGCCGTCGTCGTCGCGACGGTGCGAGCCCTGAAGTACCACGGCGGCGTGCCCCTCGCGGACCTCGGCACCGAGGACGTCGCCGCGGTCGAGGCCGGCATGGTCAACCTGCGCCGCCACCTCGCCAACATCCGCGACGTCTACGGCATCCCCGCCGTCGTCGCGGTCAACCGCTTCCCCACCGACACCGATCGGGAGGTCTCGCGGGTCGTCGAGCTGGTCGCCGACGAGGGCGTGCAGGCCTTCCCCGCCACGCACTTCGTCGACGGCGGCAACGGCGCGAAGGGCCTCGCCGAGGGCGTGCTCGCCTCGCTCGCGGAGCCGTCGCCGTACGAGTTCTCCTTCACCTACGACGACGATCTCTCGTTGACGGCGAAGGTGGAGGCGATCGCCACCCGGCTCTACGGCGCGGGGCTGGTCACGTGGGACGCCAAGGCCCGCCGCCGGCTGCTGCGCATCGAGCGCGACGGCTACGCCGAGCTCCCGGTCTGCGTCGCCAAGACCCAGTACTCCTTCTCGACCGACCCGACGTCACTGGGCGCGCCGTCGGGCCACGAGCTGCACGTGCGCGAGGTACGCCTCTCCGCCGGCGCCGGGTTCGTCGTCGTGGTCTGCGGCGACATGATGACCATGCCGGGCCTGCCCAGGGACCCGTCGGCCGCACGCATCGACCTCGCCGACGACGGAACGATCCTCGGCCTCAGCTGACCTCCCGACCAACGCTGGTCGAGGAAGGACGAAGTCCTGTCACGAGACCGGAGCACTGAGCCGGCTCACCTGCGATGGTGGCGGCAGATCGCGGCGCTGGACCCTCGATCCGTGTGATGTGCCGCCACCCCGGGCGTTCGTCCAGGCCGGCCGACCCCTGGGACCGGCGGTCAGTCGCCGAGCTCGGCGCGCCGGCGGATGACGTAGTCCTCGAGCTCCTCGCGGATCGCGTCGTCGAGCGCGGGCTGCTCGTAGTCCTCGAGCGTCTTCTGGTAGGCGACCTGGGCGCGATGGTTGGCGTCGTGCCCGCCGTTCCGCATCCAGCGCTCGTAGTTCTCCGACGACGAGAGCAACGGCCGGTAGAAGCACGTGCGGAAGCGCTCCATCGTGTGCATCGCGCCGAGGAAGTGGCCCCCGTGGCCGACCTCCTGGTGGGCGTCGAAGGCCATCGACGCCTCGTCGATCTCGAGCGGCGTGAACTCGTGGCGGAGCATCTGGAGCAGCTCGATGTCGACGATGAACTTCTCGTAGCCCGCGACCAGGCCGCCCTCGAGCCAGCCAGCGGAGTGCATCACCCAGTTGGCGCCGGCCAGGAAGGTCGGCATCAGGGTCATCAGCGCCTCGTAGCCCGCCTGGGCGTCGGCCACCTGCGACGACGTCAGCCCGCCGCCGGTGCGGAAGGGCAGCCCGAAGTGCCGGGCGATCTGGCCGGTGCAGAGCAGGCCGATGCCGGACTCGGGCGTGCCGAAGGTCGGCGACCCCGACTGCATGTCGATGTTGGACAGGAAGGACCCGAAGATCACCGGCGTCCCGGGCCGGATCAGCTGGGACAGCGCGATGCCCGACAGGGCCTCGACGATCTGCTGCACCAGGGCCGCCGGGATCGTCACGGGCGACATCGCGCCCATCAGGATGAACGGGGTCAGCACGACGGGCTGGCCGGCACCGGAGTACTCGAACTGCGCCTCGAGCATCCGGTCGTCCCAGCGCAGGGGCGAGTTGCAGTTGATGAGCGAGATCGTCGCCGGGGTCTCCTCGATCGCCTCGCGGGATCCGAAGAGGATCGAGCTCATCGCGATGGTGTCAGCGGCGTTGACCCCCGAGACCACGTTGCCCATGTAGATCTTGTCGGTCAGCGTCTGGAGCGCGTAGGTCATGTCGAGGTGCCGGCTGTCGAGCGGGGTGTCGTTGGGCTCGCAGATGACGCCGCCCGCGGAGTCGAGCACCGCGAACGACTGGGCGAGCTTGGTGAAGTTCCGGAAGTCGTCCATCGTCGCGTCGCGTCGTACGTCGCCCTGCCGCACGAACGGAGGACCGTAGACCGCGCCGAACGCCATCGAGTCGCCGCCGATGTGGATGTCGTTGTCGTGGTTGCGGGCCTGCACGTCGAACTCACGCGGCGCCTTGGCGACTTGCTCGAGGACGAAGTCGGGATCGAGGAAGACCGTGTTGTCCTCGACCCGCTGGCCGGCCTTGCGGAACAGCTCGAGCGCACGGTCATCCATGAACTCGACGCCGATCTCGGTCATCAGCCGTCGCCACCCCTTGTCGAGGGTGGCCATCGCCTCCTGGGACAAAACCTCGTAGCGCGGCATCGCGTTGCGGAACACGGGACCTCCTGGGTCGCTCGCGGCTCGACTCCGCTGACCCCCTTGACCTCGGCTCGCGGCGGCTTCTAGCCTCATGATGTGGAACCACGGTTCCACATCATGGAACGCCTGTGAACCCCTCGACCGAAGGAGCCGTCCGTGAGCGAGGCCGCCACCGGGACGCGCGCACTGGACCGCGCCGCCGACCTCGTCGCGACGGTCGTCCACGCCGACGAGCCGATGTCCTTCGCCGAGCTCCAGGACGCGAGCGGGCTGGCGAAGTCGACGACCTCGCGGCTGCTCGCCGCCCTCGAGCGGTCGGGGCTGGTGGAGCGCGTCGGCTCCGGGTCCTACGTCGCCGGCCGGCTCTTCTGGCTCTACGCCGCGCGGCACGACCCGTGGGACGAGCTGGTCCGGCTGGCCCGCCCGGTCATGGAGCGCATCGGCTCCGACACCGGCGAGACGGTCCACCTCAGCGTCGCCCGCGGCGACCGCGTGGTGCAGGTGGCCCAGGTCGACTCGACCTACCTCCTCGGCACCCGCGACTGGACCGAGATCGAGGTCCCCGCCCACTGCTCCGCGCTGGGCAAGGTGCTCCTCGCCTGGGGCGCGCTCGACCTCCCCGAGGGCGAGCTGGAGCGGCTCACCCCGGCGACGCTGCCCGACGCCGACGCCGTACGCCGTGACGGCCGGCGCGCCCGCGACCGGGGTTGGACCGTCACCGAGGACGAGCTGGAGATCGGGCTCACCGGCATCGCCGTCCCGGTCTTCGGCCTCCGCGGCGACGTGGTCGCCTCGCTCGGGATCTCGGGCCCCACGGCCCGGCTTGCCGAGCGGGTCGACGAGCTCGGACGCCACCTGCTCGACCAGTCCACCGCGCTGTCCACGCTGCTGCGCGGCCCCGCCCGAACCGACCCCGCACACCCAGCTGCCCGCACCCAGGAGGTGGTCGCATGACCCCCGAGGACATCCTTCAGGCCCTCTACGACGAGACGCTCGTGGGCAACGCCCCGCGTGTGCTCGAGCTGACCGAGCAGGGCCTTGGCCTCTCGATGGAGCCGCAGACGCTGCTCTTCGACGCCCTGATCCCCTCGCTGGAGGAGGTCGGTGCGCGGTTCGAGCGCGGTGACTTCTTCGTCCCCGAGATGCTCATCGCCGGGCGCGCCATGGCCGGCGCCATGGAGCGGCTCCGGCCGTTGCTGGCCGAGACGGGCGTGGCGACCGTCGGCAAGTTCCTGATGGGGACGGTGAAGGGCGACGTGCACGACATCGGCAAGAACCTCGTGAACATCATGCTCGAGGGCGCGGGCTTCGAGGTGATCGACCTCGGCGTGCAGGTGGCCCCGGAGAAGTTCGTGGCGGCGATCGAGGAGCACCAGCCCGACATCGTCGGCTTCTCGGCGTTCCTCACCACCACCATGCCGATGTTCAAGGCCAACATGAACGCCCTCGAGAAGGCCGGCATCCGCAACGAGGTGATCGTGATGGTCGGCGGCGCACCCGTCACCCAGGAGTACGCCGACGCGGTCGGGGCCGACGGCTACGCCGCCGACGCGTCCCAGACCGTCAAGCGCGCCAAGAGCCTGATCGAGGCCAAGCGCACCAAGGTGCCCGCATGAACACCCCATCCGAATGCTCGCTTCGCTCCGCTTCGCACGGGGACCCCGCATGAGTCCCGCCGAGCCGCTGCGCACGGTCCTGCGCTCGGCCACCCGCGAGGTGGTCATCGGGCACGACACGCGCTTCACCCTCATCGGCGAGCGGATCAACCCCACCGGGCGCCGCATCTTCCAGCAGCAGCTCCGCGACGGCGACCTCTCGGCGATCGAGCGCGACGTCAAGGCGCAGGTCGAGGGCGGCGCCGACGTCCTCGACATCAACATGGGCGTGCCGCTGACCGACGAGCCCGAGCTGCTGGCAAAGGCCATCACGATGGTCCAGGAGCTGACCGACCTCCCGATCTGCATCGACTCCTCGGTCGTCGAGGCGCTCGAGGCCGGCCTCTCGGTCTACCAGGGCCGTGCCCTGGTCAACTCGATCACCGCCGAGGACGACCGCATGGCGGCGATCCTCCCGCTGGTCAAGAAGTACGACGCAGCGATCATCGCCCTGCCCAACGACCACGACGAGATCCCGATGGAGGCCGACAAGCGCGTCGAGCTCACCGGCAAGATCGTCCGCGTCGCCACCCAGGAGTACGGCATCGCCCAGGCCGACATCGTCATCGACCCCCTGGCCATGCCCATCGGCGCCGACACCGCCACGAGCCTGGTGACCTTCGAGGTGATGCGACGCATCCGCGACGACTTCGGCGTCAACATGACCTGCGGCGCCTCCAACGTCTCCTTCGGCATGCCCGGCCGGCACACCCTCAACGGCACCTGGCTCCCCATGGCGATGACCTCGGGGCTGACGAGCGCGATCATGGACGCCCGCACGCCCCACGTGGTCGAGGCGGTCAAGGCGGCCGACGTGTTCCTCGGCCACGACGACTGGGGCATGGCATGGATCACCGCACACCGCGCGAAGCAGGAGGCCGAGCGAGCGTGAGCTCACCCCACGGCGTTCTCCTCCGCCGCTGCGCTCCCCCGGACAACGCCGCGGGGGCCCCGTGACGACAGAGGGGCCCGACTTCTCGCTCGCCGACGTGGCCCGCGAGGGCCTCATCGAGAGGCCGGGCGTCGAGCCCGCGGCCCACGACGGGACCGGCCGTGTCGGCCTCGCGTTCACCGTCATGACCAAGGCCGAGGGCGGGGCGGAGGTCCCCCCGGCGCTGCGCGACGTCCGCGTGCCACCCGGGGTGACCGTCTTCGACGCCGCGTCGTGGAACGGCATCGCGATCGACTCCACCTGCGGCGGCCACGGCACCTGCCACAAGTGCCGCATCCGGGTCACCTCCGACGCCGCGACCCCGATCACCCGACACGACGCGCGCACCTTCACCGCGGCCCAGCTCGCCGACGGCTGGCGCCTGGGCTGCCTGCTCCACGCGACCCGCGACCTCGCTGTCGAGGTCCCTCCGCTGACCACCCGACCGAAGGCCGCGACCGTCGGGATCGGGCGTCAGGTGATCCTGCGCCCGGCCCTCCAGAAGCGCTACGTCGAGCTCGACGAGGCCACCCTCGCCGACCAGCGCACCGACCTCGTACGCCTCACCGACGCCATCGACGACCTCGAGCTCACCGCCGACCTCCATGTGCTGCGCCGGCTGTCCACGGTGCTGCGCGCGGCCGACTTCAAGGTCACCGCGGTCATCCTCGACGAGGCGCTCATCGACGTCGAGCCCGGCGACACCACCGGTGTGCGCTACGCCATCGCGTTCGACCTCGGCACGACGACGGTCGTCGGCACGCTGCTCGACGTCGGCACCGGCACGCCGCTGGCCGTTGCCTCGACGCTCAACGCGCAGCAACCCTTCGGCGGCGACGTGATCACCCGGATCAGCGCCACGATGATGGACCCCGAGGCCCTCGGGCGACTCCAGCGGGCCGCCGGCAGCACGCTCTCCTCGCTCGCGGGGGAGGTGTGCCGCGAGGCGGGGGTGGACCCCGCCCACGTCTACGAGGTGGCCGTCGCCGGCAACGCGACGATGACGGCGCTCGCGCTGGGCATCGACCCGGAGCCGCTCGGCGTCGCCCCGTTCGTGATGTCGGCCGCCCAGCCGCCGTCGGTCCTCGCCTCCGAGCTGGGCCTGAGCCTGCACCCGCGCGCGCGCGCGTTCCTCTTCCCCGCCCTCGGCGCCTACGTCGGTGGCGACATCGTCGCGGGGATGCTCGCCAGCGGGATGGACCGCGACAAGCGCACCCGGCTGTTCATCGACGTCGGCACCAACTGCGAGATCGTGCTCAGCGACGGGGAGACCATCCTGTCCACGGCCGCGCCCGCCGGTCCGGCGTTCGAGGGCGGGGCGATCCGGTGCGGCATGCGCGCCGCCGACGGCGCCATCGAGGTCATCAAGGTGGACCCACACGCCCAGGGCGAGGACCCCGCCGTCACCCTTCAGGTCATCGGCGAGGTCGAGCCCCGGGGCCTCTGCGGCTCCGGTCTGGTCGACGCGGTCGCCGAGCTCGTCCGCGTCGGCCTCCTCGACGCCTCGGGTCGGCTGGTGCCCGAGGAGGACGCCAAGGGCATCGCCCCCGCGCTCGCCGACCGGCTGGCCAGGATCGGCGAGGAACGGGTGTTCATCCTGCACCGGCCCACGCCCGACGCCGAGGCCGCCGAGTGCGTCTACCTCTCCCAGCGCGACGTGCGCGAGCTGCAGTTCGCCAAGGCGGCCATCTCCACCGGCTGGTCCCTGCTTCTCGAGGAGCTCGGCCTCGAGCACCGCGACGTGCAGCAGGTGCTGCTCGCGGGCTCGTTCGGCAGCTACCTCTCCCCCGCATCGGCCGTCCGCATCGGTCTGGTGCCCCAGCTGCCGGTGCTGCGCATCGTGGCCGCGGGCAACGTCGCCGGCGAGGGCGCGAAGATGGCCCTGCTGTCGGTGCGCGAGCGGGCCGGTGCGCTGGCCCTGCTGGAGGAGGTGACCTATGTCGAGCTCTCCGACCGTCCCGACTTCAACGACGCCTTCGTCGACCAGCTCGGGTTCCAGACCCCCTGACCGCAGCGGTCGCACCGCGCTCATCGCCTGCGGCGCCATCGCCCAGCCCGCGGCGGCCGTCGTGGACCGCCACGCCTGGCCCGTCGACGTACACCCCCTCCCCCCGCTCCTGCACAACCACCCGGACCGGATCGCCGACCAGGTGCGCGCGCTGGCCGTCCGGCTCGGGCCGTCCTACGGTCGGGTCGTCGTCGGCTACGCCGACTGCGGGACGTACGGCGCCCTCGACAGCGTCTGCGACGACCTCGGGCTCCAGCGGCTCCCGGGGCTGCACTGCTACGACGTCTTCGCCGGGCAGTCGCGCCTGGAGCGGTTCTTCGACGAGCAGCCGGGCACCTACCTCCTGACCGACTTCCTCGTCCGGTCGTTCGACCGCACCGTCATCCAGGAGCTGGGCCTCGACCGCCACCCCGAGCTCCGCGACACCTACTTCGGCCACTACACGCGCGTCGTCTGGTTGGCCCAGGAGCCCGACGAGGAGCTCGGCGCCCAGGCCGCCGACGCGGCGGAGAGCCTTGGGCTGCCGCTCACCGTGGTGGCGACGGGCGACCACGGCCTCGAGCAGGCGCTCGCCGACCTCGTGCGCTAGGCGTGTCTGTCAAGACTCGGCCGGCGCGCAGCAGGCCATGGACTTGAGAGACACGCCCTAGGCGCCGAGCCGCCGGAGCAGGTCGGTGCGCCAGGCCTCGGTCTCGCCGATCTGGTTGAAGGTGAAGACGTGGAGGCCCTCGACGAGGGCACCCTCCTCGCCGAGGGCCGGTGCGCACTTCTCCAAGAAGCTCTCGCCGGTGAATCCGCCGGGCGCCGCGAGCCGGGCGAACAGGCCCTTGTTCTTGGCAAGGAACTTCGTCGACTCCCCCACTCCGATGCGGGTGGCCATCCCGAGCAGCTTGGCGCGCTCGACCGGCCCCGGGATGCCGAGCAGCAGCGGCATCGCCACTCCCCGGTTGCGGAGCCGGCGGATCCAGTCGCGGACGAGGGCGGGGTCGAAGGTCAGGTTGCTGACGATGTGGGTGGCGTAGTGCCGCTTGTCCCACATCGACTGGACGGTGAGGTCGTCGTTGATCGTCGGGTGGGACTCGGGATAGCCGGTGATGCCGACGTGGGCGAACGGCGACCCCATGTCGCGGAGGTCCTGCAGCAGCGCGAGCGCGTCGGGATAGTCGCCCGCCGGGTCGGCGTCGCCACCGGGCACGAAGACCCGGCTGATGCCCTTGCCGACGAGCCGGTCCGCGATCTCCTCGAGCTCGGTCCGCCCGGTCACCATCCGGGCGGCGACGTGGGGCACCACGACGTAGCCGTGGCCGGTGAGGCGCTCGGCGAGGTCGAAGGTCGCTCCCAGTCCCTTGCCCGGCGACGCCGTCACCGTGACCACGCGATCGCGGGGCAGGTGCTCGAGGACCTTGTCCTCCGTGGCGGCCGTCGGCAGGACCTCGTAGCGAGCGTGCTGGAGGAGCCGGATGAGCGTCGCGGCCGATCGTTTGTTGCGCATGGAGCAACCCATCTCATGATACGCATCAGAAGTGCTCACTGTAGTGGTTCCAGGATCGGAGGAGAAGGGACGCGGGCATGACGAAGGGCGGCCACCCCGGACCGGGGTGACCGCCCTTCGACGGTTGCTGCGGAGCAGCGAGTGCTAGCGGATTGTCACTTGACGGTGACGGTGGCGCCGGCGGCCTCGAGGGCCTCCTTCGCCTTGTCCGCGGCAGCCTTGTCGACGCTCTCGAGGATCGTCTTGGGCGCGGCCTCGACGAGGTCCTTGGCCTCCTTCAGGCCGAGGGAGGTCAGGGCGCGCACCTCCTTGATGACGTTGATCTTCTTGTCGCCGGCGGCCTCGAGGACGACCTCGAAGTCGGTCTTCTCCTCGGCGGCGGCGTCGCCACCAGCGGCACCACCGGCGGCCGGGGCGGCGGCCACGGCGACGGGGGCAGCGGCGGTCACGCCGAAGGTGTCCTCGAACTGCTTCACGAACTCGGAGAGCTCGATGAGGGTCATCTCCTTGAACGCGTCAAGGAGCTCGTCGGTGCTGAGCTTCGCCATGATGGCAAACCTTTCGTCTGTGGCGCGGTCGCGGAGTGCGGCTGCGCCGGGGTTTCAGGTGGTGTACGTCGGCCTGGTCAGGCGTCGGTGGACTCGGCGGCCGGCTCGGCTGCCTCGTCGGTCGCCTCGGGCTCGGCGGCCTCCTCCGAAGAGGGGGCCTCCTCGACCGGGGCGTCCTCGGCAGCCGGAGCAGCCGGCGTACCGGCACCACCTGCGAGGATCGAGGGGTCCTGCTCGGCCTTGGCCTGGAGCGCACCCGCGAGACGGGCGGCCTGGGCGATCGGCGCGTTGAGCAGGTAGACGGCCTGGGAGAGGCTCGCGAGCATTGCGCCCGCCAGCTTGCCCATCAGCACCTCGCGCGACTCGAGGTCGGCCAGCTTGGCCACCTCGGCAGCGTCGAGCGGCTTGCCGTCCAGGACTCCACCCTTGATCACAAGGGCGGGGTTCGCCTTGGCAAAGTCACGCAGACCCTTGGCGGCCTCGACCACGTCTCCATTGATGAAGGCGATGGCAGTGGGGCCGGTCAGCAGGTCGTCGAAGCCTTCGATGCCCACCTCGGTGGCGGCGATCTTGGCCAGCGTGTTCTTGACCACGGCATAGTTGGCGTTCTCGCCGAGGGCACGCCGCAGGTCCTGCAGCTGCTTCACGGTGAGCCCGCGGTACTCGGTCAGTACAGCGCCGGCCGAGTCGTTGAACGAGTCAACGATCTCTGCGACGGCGGCAGTCTTTTCTGCCCGCGCCATGGGTCTCCTTCCGGGGTTGACCACCGGCGTCCGGCCCACAAAGACGAACGCCCTGAGCACAGGCTCAGGGCGTGGATGCGGCGAAGGCCGCTGCTCTGAATCCTGCGCCGGCGTCCGCTCCTGCGAACCTTCGGTCACGGGCGAGGAGCTCGTGACAACCTGCGGTCTCTGGTTTCGAGATGGAACAGTACGCGCCGGGGCGCGGACCAGACAAATCGGCGGAGCCGACCTGCAAACCGGTCAATCCCCCCACGCCGGTCGCCCATCACTGGTCCAATGGCCCCGTGGATCACCAGCTCATGACCGTCGGGGCCTCCCTGGCCCGCAGCGACGAACGCATGCTCACCGGACGCAACGCCGCCGGACGCCTCTGGAAGACCGGCTTCGTGGGTCTCGACCCGCTCATCGGCGGTGGGATGCGAGCCGGCTCGCTGGTGCTGCTCGCCGGGCCGCAGGGCCTCGGCAAGTCGACGTTCGCACTGCAGGTCGCCCGCAACAATGCCGCCACCGGCCGCCCGGTGCTCTACTTCTCCTACGAGCACGACGCCGAGGACCTGACGCAGAAGCTCATCGCGATGGAGGCGGGCGAGCTCGACGACTCCGACCAGGTGCGGGTGAACAGCATCCGGTCGATCTTCGACGACCTCTGGGTGAGCTCCCTGGAGCACCGCCTCGAGTCGGTCCCCGCCGGCGTCGATGCCCTGACCCGGGTCGCGCAGTACTCCGAGATGCTCTTCGTGCACCGCTCGACCGGCACGCGCACCGACCTCGCGGCGATCCAGGCCGCCATCGAGGCGGTGCGTGAGCTGTCGGGCTCGACGCCGCTCGTGATCGTCGACTACCTGCAGAAGGTGAAGTCGAGCCACCCCGACGAGGAGTCCAGCACCACCGAGATCGTCGAGGGCCTCAAGGACCTTGCCATCGACATCGGCGCCCCGGTCCTCGCGATCGCCGCTGCCGAGAAGGAGGCCCTCCGCTCGGGCAGGCGGATGCGCGCCAACGACCTGCGCGGGTCGAGCGCCCTGGCCTACGAGGCCGACGTCGTGCTCGTGCTCAACAACAAGTTCGACATCGTCGCGCGCCACCACCTGACCTACGACCTGGGCAACGCCGAGCGGTTCCGGGAGTACGCCGTCCTGACGGTGGAGAAGAACCGGTTCGGTCGCGACGGTGCCGTGCTGCAGTACCGCACCCGCTTCGACCAGGGCCGCTACGAGCCCGAGGGCTCGGAGGTCAAGGAGCAGCTGATCGACGAGCGGGTCTTCCGGGAGTGAGGCGAAGCCGAATGCGCTGAGACGGCCGAAGGGCGCCAGCACTGCTTGCAGTGCGACGCCCCTCGGCCGTGTCAGTCTGGCGACCCGCCCGCCGTGGCTCACATCCCGGGCTGCTCGGTGACCTGGCTCGTCGGGGGCTCCTCGATCTCGACGTCGGTGCCGAAGTCGGAGTAGGAACCCTCGGTGGTCGTCGTGGTCGGCTTGCCGCCGCCCGCGGCGGGGATCTCCATGGTCTGGGTGAACTTGCGCGGCAGGTCGTCGGCGTCGACCCACATCTCGGTCACCAGCTCGTCGGGCAGCATGTCGGCCATCGCGGCCGGGAACTCCATGGCCTTGAGGTACTGCGTCGGGTCGAGGGTGATCCGGTAGTGGTTGGTCTCGACCCCGTCGACGTCCTCGGCCCCGACGAGCTCGAGCTTCTTCGGCGCCTCCATGGCCTTGAACATGACCTCGGGGTCGGTTGCCTTGCCGATCATCCCGAAGAGCGAGTCCGGGTCGCTCAGGTCGATCTTGAGCCACTTGTCGCCCGTGCCGAGGTCGGGCGACTTCATGTACATCGCCTTGCCGACCAGGATCATCTCCATGGCCTGGGCGCCGGTGCTGGAGGCCTTCATCTCGACGCCGTCGTCGCCGAAGCGGGCCTCGCCCGTCATGGTCTGGGTCTGGCCGGCCGAGCCCGAGGTGGTCTCGAACACGAAGGTCTCCGCCTCGCGCATCGCGTCCATGACCGCCGGGTAGAAGTCGTCGGCGGAGAGCTCGGCGAGCGAGGCCTCGGCCGGCTCCTCGCTCTCGTCGGCGCCGTCGTCGGTCGTCGTACCGTCGTCGGTGCTCTCGTCGGTCGCCGAGCTCGAGGAGTCGGTGGAACCGGAGTCGTCGCTGCACGCGGCGAGCCCGACCCCCAAGGTCAGCACCAGGGCGGCGGAGCCGAGGCGGCGGGCGAGGGACGGGACGCGCATGTGTGTCTCCTGGGACGAGTCGTACGACGATGGCTGCGGCAGGTGTGCCACTGACGTTCTACCCGATGGCCCCGCAGCCAAACGGCGGGAGGGGACGCGGGCGGGACGCAGAACGGCCCGGCCGCCCCCGAAGGGGAGACCGGGCCGCACGGTGCGGGGTGGATCAGGCCTGGACGGCCTCGTCCTCCGACGCGACGTTCTTCACGCGGTTGGGGTCGACCTGGATGCCGGGGCCCATCGTGGTGGAGACGGTGATCTTCTTGATGTAGCGGCCCTTGGAGCTGGCCGGCTTGAGACGCAGCACCTCCTCGAGGGCTGCGGCGTAGTTCTCCGCGAGCTGGGCCTCGGAGAAGGACGCCTTGCCGATGATGAAGTGCAGGTTCGAGTGGCGGTCGACGCGGAACTCGATCTTGCCGCCCTTGATGTCCGTGACGGCCTTGGCGACGTCGGGGGTCACCGTGCCGGTCTTCGGGTTCGGCATGAGCGAGCGCGGACCGAGGACGCGACCGAGGCGGCCGACCTTGCCCATCATGTCGGGCGTCGCGACGACGGCGTCGAAGTCGAGCCAACCGCCGGCGACCTTCTCGATCAGCTCGTCGCCACCGACGAACTCGGCGCCGGCCTCACGGGCAGCGTCGGCCTTGTCGGCGTTGGCGAACACGAGGACACGGGCGGTCTTGCCGGTGCCGTGCGGGAGGTTGACGGTGCCGCGGACCATCTGGTCGGCCTTGCGCGGGTCGACACCCAGGCGCATGACGACGTCGAGGGTCTCGTCGAACTTCTTCTTGGAGCCACCCTTGGCGATCTTGATGGCGGCCAGCGGCGCGTAGAGCTCGTCCATGTCGAACGTCTCGGCGGCCGCGCGGTAGGTCTTGCTGCGCTGCATAGTCTTCTCGTTTCTGTGGTGCGAAGGATGTGGTCAGCGAGCCAGCGCGGCTCTCCCACAGGGATTCAGTCGGTCGTGACGCCCATCGAGCGCGCAGTGCCCTCGACGATCTTCATGGCCGCGTCGATGTCGTTGGCGTTGAGGTCGGGCAGCTTGGTGGTCGCGATCTCGCGGACCTGGTCCTTGGTCAGCTTGCCGACCTTGTCCTTGTGCGGGACGCCGGAGCCCTTGGACAGACCGGCAGCCTTCTTGATGAGCTCGGCGGCCGGCGGGGTCTTGGTGATGAAGTCGAACGTGCGGTCCTCGTAGATGGTGATCTCGACGGGGATCACGTTGCCGCGCATGGACTCGGTCTGGGCGTTGTAGGCCTTGCAGAAGTCCATGATGTTGACGCCGTGCGGACCGAGCGCCGTACCGACCGGCGGGGCCGGGGTGGCCGAACCGGCCTGCAGCTGCACCTTGACGAGTGCGGCGATCTTCTTCTTGGGAGGCATTGCCTTCTACTTTCTCTCGTGTGGTCATGACGAGGGCACCTGCCCCCTGCCACGGGTTGTCGCTAGTTCATTGTCGGCCCGGAGAACGGGCCGGCGGAAATCGTCAGACCTTCTGGATCTGGCTGAAGCTGAGCTCGACCGGCGTCTCGCGGCCGAAGATCTCTACGAGCGCCTTGACGCGCTGCGACTCGGCGTTGATCTCCGTGATCGTCGCGTGGAGCGTGGCGAACGGGCCGTCGACGACCATGACCGAGTCGGAGACGTCGAAGTCGGCGACCTCGACCGGCTTGCGCGGCGTGGTGGAGGCACCCTTCTCGCCCGACGCGGCGGCCTCGGCCTCGGCTACGGCCACGACGGCCGGCGCGAGCATGTCCTCGACCTCGCTCATGCTCAGCGGCACGGGCTGGTGGCTGTGGCCCACGAAGCCGGTGACCGACGGCGTGTGGCGCACGGCGGACCAGGACTCGTCGGTGAGGTCCATGCGGACCAGGACGTAGCCGGGCAGGACGGTGCGGGTGACCATCTTGCGCTGGCCGTTCTTGATCTCCGCGACCTCCTCGGTGGGGACCACGATCTCGTGGATGTAGTCCTCCATGTTGAGGGAGATGATGCGGTTCTCGAGGTTGTGCTTGACCCGCTTCTCCATGCCGGAGTAGGTGTGCACGACGAACCAGTCGCCGGGCTTTGCCCACAGCTCGCGGCGGAACGCCTCGAGCGGGTCGTTCTCCTCGGCGGAGTCCTCAGCGGCTTCGTCGTCAGCGGCGTCGTCGCCCTCGGCGGAGTCCTCGTCAGCCTCGACGTCGGCGGCCTCGTCGTCGACCTCGTCGGTCACGTCCTCGTCAGCGTGGTCGGAGGCCTCGTCGGCGGGGGTGTCCTCGACGACGTCCTCGACGGCGTCCTCCGGGGTCGCCTCGTCGACGGACTCGACCTGGTCGTCGACCCGGTCCACGTCATTGTTCTCAGACACGTCTCACTCCGTAATTCGTAGCTGGGGGGCGGGGAACTGTCTCCCCCGTCGTCACTGGACGCTGCCGCCACCGGTGAAGACCTCGAAGACCAGCTTTCCGAAAGCCAGGTCGAGGACCGTCACGAGCGCCATCACCACGACGACGAAGACCAGCACGACGAAGAAGTAGGTGATCAGCTGCTGCTGGGTGGGCCACACCACCTTGCGGAGCTCGGCCACCACCTGGCGCAGGAACGTGGCGGGGCTGGTGCGCCCACGGTCGTCGCCGCGCGAGTCGCGCCGGTCCTGAACCGCGTTGCCGTCAGCCACGTCATCCACCTTCTCGTTGTTGCTGTGCAGTGTTCCTCGCAGGGCACGAGGGACTTGAACCCCCAACCTTCGGTTTTGGAGACCGATGCTCTGCCAGTTGAGCTAGTGCCCTCCGGCGGTTCCATTCCCCATCGCTGGGGGCATGCCGAAGCATGTGGCGAAACCACCAGTCCGGAAGCATACGGCCCAGTCCCAGTCCCAGTCGAACCGAGGCACCCCACCGGGCGCCGGGACCGGCACGGCGTCCCCCTACGATGCGGGCATGGCAGGTGCGGGGGCGGGGCCGGAGGGGGGTGCGGAGTCGCGTCGCGAGGTGTCGCGGCTCCCCAAGGCGCACCTCCACCTCCACTTCACGGGGTCGATGCGCCACGGCACGCTGCTCGAGCTGGCCGAGCGCGACGGCATCGTGCTGCCCGACTCATTGGTCGAGGACTGGCCGCCCCTGCTCAGCGCCGCCGACGAGAAGGGCTGGTTCCGGTTCCAGCGCCTCTACGACGTGGCGCGCTCGGTGCTGCGCACGCCCGACGACGTACGCCGTCTGGTGCTCGAGGCGGCCGAGGACGACGTCCGGGACGGCGGCCGGTGGTTGGAGATCCAGGTCGACCCGAGCGGCTACGCGGCGAGGTTCGGCGGGATCACCGAGTTCACCGACCTGGTCCTCGACTGCGTGCGCGACGCGTCCGAGCGCACCGGGCTCGGGATGGCGGTGGTGATCGCCGCCAACCGCACCCGCCACCCGCTCGACGCCCGTACGCTCGCGCGCCTGGCGGCCCAGTACGCCGGGCGGGGCGTCGTCGGCTTCGGGCTCTCCAACGACGAGCGTCGCGGCCGCACCGAGGACTTCGAGGGCGCCTTCCGGATCGCCGAGCGGGCCGGCCTGCTGCTCGTGCCGCACGGCGGCGAGCTGCGCGGACCCGACCACGTCCGGCAGTGCGTCGACGGCCTCGGTGCCCACCGGCTCGGGCACGGCGTCCGCAGCGTGGAGGACCCGGCGCTGCTCGACCGGCTCGTCGAGGCCGGCATCGCGCTGGAGGTGTGCCCGGTCTCCAACGTCTCGCTCGGCGTCTACAGCGACCTCACGTCGGTCCCGCTGCCCCAGCTCCTCGCCGCCGGCGCGACGATCGCCCTGGGGGCCGACGACCCGCTGCTCTTCGGCTCCCGGCTCGCCGGCCAGTACGCCACGATGCGCGCCGCGCACGACCTCGACGACGCGACGCTGGCGCGGCTGGCGGAGATGTCGTTCACGGCCTCGCAGGCGCCGTCCGACGTCGTGGCCGCGGCCCAGCGGGACATCGCCGCCTGGCTCGCCTGAGCCGCGGTATCTAGGGCGGTTCTGGTAGCGATCGGAGGGTCCCGGCCTACCAGTTCGTCCCTAGATACGCCGCACGGAGGAAGTGCTCAGAGGGAGCAGCCGACCGTCACGGGCTCGTTGACGAGCGCGACGCCGAAGCGCTCGCGCACCCCGTCGCGCACCTCGCGGGCCAGGGTGAGCAGCTCCTCGGTGGTGGCGCCGCCGCGGTTGGTGAGGGCGAGGGTGTGCTTGGTGGACAGGCGCACCCGCTCCCCCGCGGCCGGGCTGGCGTAGCCCTTGCCGTAGCCGGAGTGCTCGATGAGCCACGCGGCGCTCGACTTAACGGTGCCGTCGGGCTGCTCCCACCGCGGGGCGTCGTCCGGCAGGGCCGCGGCCTGCTCGGGCGTCAGGAAGGGGTTGGTGAAGAACGACCCGGCGCTCCACGTGTCGTGGTCGTCGGCGTCGAGCACCATCCCCTTGCCGGAGCGCAGCGCCAGCACCGCGTCGCGCACGGCCTTCAGCGGGGCGCGCTCACCGGCCCTCACACCGAGGGTGCGGGCGAGCTCGGCGTAGGCCACGGGCTCGGACAGGTCGCCCTGTCGCAGCTGGAAGGTCACCTCGAGCACGACGTGGCGCCCGGGCTCGGCCTTGAAGCGGCTGTGGCGGTAGCCGAAGCCGCAGTCGGCGGCGGCGAAGGTGCGCTGGGTGCGGTCGACGCGGTCCCAGGTGCGGACACGGGCGATGGTCTGGGAGACGTCCTGCCCGTAGGCGCCGACGTTCTGGATGGGGGTCGAGCCGACGGCGCCGGGGATCCCGGAGAGCGCCTCGATGCCCGCCCATCCCTGGTCGACGGCGTGGGCGACCAGCTCGTCCCAGTCCTCACCGGCCGCCACCGTGACCACGACTCCCCCGCACTGGGCGAGGGCGTCGACATCACAGGTGTCGGTGTCGGCGTCGACGCCGGTGGTCGCGACCTCCACGACCAGGCCGTCGAAGCCCGCGTCGGCGACGACGAGGTTGGAGCCGCCCGCCAGCAGCAGCACGGGGGTGCCAGCGGCGTCGGCGTCCGCCACCGCGGCGACCAGCTCGGCCTCGGAGGTGGCGCGCACCCACTCGCGGCCGGGTCCACCCAGGCGCAGGGTGGTGTGGTCGCGCAGGTCAGGCACGGACGGTGGCCTCGCGCACCACGGCCTTGGGCATGCCGAGCACCTTCTTGCCCTCGCACGTCACCTCGAGCGTGAGCGTGACCAGGCCGTCGGCGACCGACTTCACGGTGCCCCCGACGACCACCTCGGCGCCGCCCTCGGCGGGTACGACGACGGGGCTGGTGAACTTCGCCCCGAGGTCGACCACCTCGGCGCCACCGGTCCACTCGGCGACCGCGCGGCCGACGAGCGCGAGGGTGTACATGCCGTGGGCGATCACGCCGGGGAGGCCGACGCTGCGCGCGACGTCCTCGTCCTGGTGGATCGGGTTGTGGTCGCCGCTGGCGTCGGCGTACGCCACGAGGTCGGCGCGGGTGACCGTGAAGGTCGTGGTCTCGAGGACGTCACCGGCGTTCATGCGGCACCTCCGGAGTGGACGAGGGTCGCCTTGCCGGTGCAGACGACCGCGCCGGTGGCGTCGGTGATCTCGCTGGTCGTGGCGATGATGTCGGCGCCCCCGATCTGGCGGAGGCCGGTGACGGTCAGCGTCGCGCTGAGCTCGTCGCCGACCGCCACGGGGCGCACGTAGGCGAAGCGCTGCTCGCCGTGGACGATCCGGTGCAGGTCGATCGCCTCGGCGTCGAGGAAGGCCTGCATCGCGTCGAAGGCCAGCACGATCGGGAAGGTCGGTGGGACCGCCCCACCGTCGGCGCCGGGGTGCCCGACGGAGGCGGCGAAGGCGTTGACCCGCTCGGGGGTCACGGACAGGGGCGCCGGTGCGGGGAACGCGCGCCCCACCAGCGAGGGGTCGACGGGCATGGGCCCGAGCCTACAAACACGACAACCCGTCCGAGTGCTCGGACGGGTCGGGTGTGACGAAGAACGACGTCAGCGGGTCTCGCGGTGGATCGTGTGCCGGCGGTCGCGCGGGCAGAACTTCTTCAGCTCGATCCGGTCCGGGTCGTTGCGACGGTTCTTCTTGGTGATGTAGTTGCGCTCCTTGCACTCCGTGCACGCGAGCGTGATCTTGGGGCGAACGTCAGAGCTCTTGCTGGCCATGAGGAGATCCTTGGGTTTGCGAGTGGTGCGGGGGCTGCTGCGATTTGGTGGTAGCGGGGGCGGGACTCGAACCCGCGACACCACGATTATGAGCCGTGTGCTCTAACCACCTGAGCTACCCCGCCGCGGAGGAAGGACTTCCCGGAGGAGATCCGACCCAGAGCCCCTTTACGGAATCGAACCGTAGACCTTCTCCTTACCATGGAGACGCTCTGCCGACTGAGCTAAAGGGGCAACGACGGAGAACGATACACACGCCCCGCCGTGTTGAAAAATCGGCTGCCTCTCCCCCTGATCCGGCCGTTCAGGACGCCTGGATCCGGGGCCATCCAACGGCCTCCTCGAGCTCGTACGACAACCCCAGCAGGCGTGCCTCCCGACCCGCTCCGGCGCCGAGCATCATCCCCTGCGGCAGCCCGGCGGCAGTGGTGGCGAGGGGCAGCGAGACGGCCGGCTCGCCGGTCGCGTTCTGCAGCGGGGTGAACGCCACCCAGTCCATCAGCCGGCCCATGATCTCGTCGTAGTCCTGGTCGGGGCGCAGGTGGCCGACACGCGGCGTCTCGGTCGCGAGGGTGGGCGTCAGCGTGATGTCGTACGACGCCCGGTGGCGCGCGGCGAGGCGCTGGGAGCCCCGCAGCACGGCGATCGACCAGGGCTGCTTGTGCAGGTTGCGCGCGGCGTGCCGGGCCAGGCCGAGAGTCAGGTTGTCCAGCTTGGTCGGGTCCCAGGTGGGCCCGAAGTCCTTCTTGCCCCGGCGAGCGATGGCCAGCGCGAGCATCGACCAGAAGCGGACGAAGTGATCGGGGAAGCTGTCCGGCACCGGGTTGTCGACCTCCTCGACGTGGTGGCCGAGCTGCTCGAGCAGGGCGGCCGTGCGCAGCGTCAGCTCGCGCACCTCGGTGCTGCACGAGCGGCCGACCCCCTCGGTCACGACCGCGATGCGGAGCCGGGCCCGGCTCGGGCGGGTGACGTCACCGACGGGCGCGAGGAGCGGGTTGCGCCAGACTTTCTCCGCCTCGCGGTAGAACGCGGCGGTGTCGCGGACGCTGCGGGTCAGGACGCCGTCCGAGACGATCCGCACCGGCATGTCGCGCATCATCCGGTCCTGCGCGAGGCGACCGCGGGTGGGCTTGAGGCCCACGAGCCCGTTGACCGCGGCGGGGATCCGGATCGAGCCGCCGCCGTCGTTGGCGTGCGCGATCGGCACCGCACCGGCGGCGACGAGGGCGGCGGAGCCCGCGGACGACGCGCCGGCGTAGTGGTCGGGGCTCCACGGGGAGCGGACCGGTCCGAGGCGCACGTGGTCGGCGGCGCCGGAGAAGCCGAACTCCGAGAGCTGCGTCTTGCCGAGCGGGAGGAGCCCGGTGGCGAGGTACATCCGGGCGAAGTCGCCGTCGCCGGCCTGCGGCTGGGCCGTGAACGCGTCGGAGCCGTGCTGCGTGGGCATGCCGGCGACGTCGACGTTGTCCTTGACGAACGTGGGGACGCCCGCGAACCAGCCGCCGCGCGGGTGCCGGGCCTCCTCCCGGGCGCGGTCGTAGGCGGCGTACGCCACGGCGCCGAGGGCGGCGTCGACCTGCTCGGTGCGGGCGATCGCGGCCTCGACGACCTCCGGCACCGACACGATCCCGGAGCCGAGCGCCTCGACCAGACCCGTGGCGTCGAGGTCGGCGAGGGCGTCGTCGGCGGAGAATGCGTGCACGCGCGTCGTCATGGACGCGCAGCCTACGGACTGGCCGCGCCGTGCGGCAGGGTCAATTCGGTGGCCGCCACGGCTGTTGTGGGGCACCGTGGCGGCATGACCAGCAGCGACTACTGGGACGCCGAGACCGCGGCGACGTACGACGAGAGCTCGGCGTTCATGTTCGCGCCGGAGGTCCTCGACCCGACGGTCGACTTCCTCGCCGCGCTCGCCGGCGACCGGGGCGCGCTCGAGATGGCCATCGGCACCGGACGGGTCGCGATCCCCCTGGCCGAGCGCGGCGTGCGGGTCGCCGGCATCGAGCTGTCGCAGCCGATGACGGACGAGCTGCACCGCAAGCGGGCGGACATCCCCGTCGCGGTGGGCGACATGGCCACGACCCGCGTCGACGGCGAGGTCGACCTCGTCTACGTCGTCTGGAACAGCATCGGCAACGTGCGCACGCAGGCCGAGCAGGTCGAGTGCTTCCGCAACGCTGCTCGCCACCTCGCACCTGGCGGCCGCTTCGTGGTCGAGCTGCGGGTGCCCGGCATCCGGCGCTTCCCGCCCGGCCAGGCCGCGGTGCCGTTCCACGTCGGGCGCCGCCACGTCGGGTTCGACACCTATGACATGACCACGCAGCAGGGCACGTCCCACCACTACCACCGGCACGACGACGGCACCGTCACCTACGGCGAGAGCAACTTCCGCTACATCTGGCCGGCCGAGTGCGACCTGATGGCCCAGCTCGCCGGGATGGAGCTGGAGCGCCGCGTCGCGGACTGGCACGGGGCGCCCTTCACCAACGACAGCGAGAGCCACGTCTCGGTGTGGCGCAAGCCCGCCTGACCGTGAGCCAGGTCAGCCGGCGCACCCGCGTCGGTGGCACCCCTCGAGGTGGTCGTCGACGAGGCCGACGGCCTCCATCAGGGCGTACATCGTCGTCGGGCCCACGAAGGCGAAACCCGCCTTCTTGAGCGCCTTGGACAACGCGACCGACTCCGCCGAGGTGGTGGGCACGTCGGCGGTCGTGCGCGGCGCCGGCCCCGGCTCGGGACGGAAGGACCAGATGAACACCTCCAACCCACCCTGCTCGCGCAGCGCGACCGTGGCACGGGCGTTGGTGATCGCCGCGTCGACCTTGCGGCGGTTCCGGACGATGCCGGCGTCGCCCATCAGCCGCTCCACGTCACGGTCGTCGAAGGCAGCCACCGCGTCGGCGTCGAACCCGGCGAACGCGGCGCGGAAGTTGTCCCGCTTGTCGAGGATCGTGCGCCACGACAGGCCCGACTGGAAGGCCTCCAGCGTCAGCCGCTCGAGGTGGGCCGCCTCGCCGTCGACGCGCAGCCCCCACTCGGTGTCGTGGTAGGCGAGGTTGACGGGGTCGCCCGCCCCCCAGGGGCACCGGCCCAGGCCGTCGGCACCCATGACTGCTCCGCTCATGTCACGCATTCTCGCTGAGCGACGCACGCCCCGCGGCGACCACCCCGCAGGGTGGCGCAGAGCGGAACAGCATTTCGTACGGTCGAAGTGTGAGCCGCGTCACGCGGACCCACTGGGGAGGGAAACCCACATGTCAAAGATTCAGAACAGCAGCTCATGGCTGGCGCAGCACGCACCACGACTGCCCCACGCCGTCGGACGCGTCCTCGACAAGGCGGTCTCGGAGCCCGTTCGGCAGGCACGCACGACCGTCGCGGATGCCGCGCCGTTCGCGGACGGCGTCGAGGCCAGGCTGAACCAGGCCGATGCCGCCATCGAACGGGCGAAGGAGCTCGAGGCCCGGGCCGCCGAGAAGGCGGTCCGTGCCCGCGAGGCCTCCGACGACGCGAAGGCGGTCCGGGAGGGCGGTGAGGACGACGTACGCCGTACCCGCGAGGAGTCCGACCGACGCGCCGAGCAGGTGGTGGCCGAGGCGCAGAAGGAGGCCGACGAGTACGTCGCCGCGAAGCGCCAACGAGCGCGCGAGAACGCCGATGGCGACGTCGCCGAGGCGCAGGAGAAGGCCGACGCACGCGCCGCCAAGGCAGAGGAACGCGCCGCACGGGCACGGGGCGAGGCGGAGGAGGCGGTCGCGCACGCCCGCGAGCAGATGGACGAGGCGCGGCGGATGGCCGACGAAGCGGCGCAGTCCGCCCGAGAGGCGGCCGAGCAGGCCCGAGAGCGCGCCGACGAGCTCGCTCGCGAGGCCGACGAACGGGTGGGCGAGGCAGAGCGCCGGACCCGGGCCGTGACCGACACGGGCCGCAGCCTCGCCGGCACCGCCGACGAGGACCCGCTCGACCTCGAGGCATTGCACAAGACCGAGCTGCTCGAGCTGGCCAGGGACATGGGCATGGACGTCAACGGCAACCAGCTCAAGAAGGAGCTCGTCACCGCCATCCGCCGGGCCCGCTCGCGCGCGTCCGCCTGACCACCGACCGCCGACGAAGGGAGCACCTGATGCTCGGCACCAAGACGATCGGCCGGAGCCTGGTCTTCGGCCTGGGTTACCTCGCGGGCAGTCGCGCCGGCAAGGAGCGCTACGACCAGCTCAGCACGGCGGGACGCTCGTTCGCCGGTCAGCTGCGCAAGCAGCTGGCCGACGCACCTGACTCCTCCCCGTCGACCGTGGCAGGCGCCGCCCGACGCGCCTGGGACGACTCGGACATCAAGCTCGGGGGGTCGTGATCCCGGTGCGGATCACCATCCACCTCGTGGCGCGGTTGTTCCGGGTGCCGCTGCTGCGGCTCGACGGGCACATCACGCTCGTGGACGACGAGCCACGCAGCCTCGCGCCCACCGACCGGACGCGTGCGCCGCGCCCGGACCTCCCGGTGGGGCGGCTGCTGGCGCTGGCCGAGGCCGACCTCGCCGCAGCCGAGGACCGGCGCGCTGGGCTCAGCGCCGTTCCTTGAGCCTGACGTTGGGCAGGACCGGCGCGGGGATGGGCTGCATGCCGAGGTCGACGGTGCCGAACCGGCCCTCGGCGACCTCGCGACCGTCGGCGACGACGTCCCCGTGGTCGCCCACCAGGATCTGGTCCTGCCACTCCTGGCGGTAGGCGGCGATCTCGTCGTGGCTGCGGCCGATGAAGTTCCACCACATCACGATGGGCTCACCGAAGGGCGGGCCACCGAGGAGCAGGAGCCGGGCCTCCTCCTGGGCCGTCACGACGATGGTGGACCGCCCGTGGGGGACGTGGCCGAGGTCGCTGGGCGCGAGCTCCTGGCCGTCGACGTCGATCGCGCCGACGTCGAGCAGCACCCCGTGCTCGAACGTCGGGTCGACGTCGACCTCGAGGCTCTTGCCCGGGGCGAGCATGATCTCGGCGCCGAGGAGCGGCGTGTGCACGTGGACGGGCGAGGTGGCGCCGAGCAGCGACCCGATGAAGACCCGGGCCTCCCACCCCGGTCCGCGGACCGGCTCGGGCGCGAAGTGCTCGAAGCGGGGATCGACGTGGCGGCTGTGGTCGGGGAGCGCGATCCAGAGCTGGGCGCCGTGGAGCATGGTGGTGTCGGGCGTGGAGACCTCGGTGTGGCTGATCCCGCGACCGGCGGTCATCAGGTTCAGCTCGCCGGGACGCACGGTGGCCAGGCTGCCGACGGAGTCCCGGTGCTCGAGCTCGCCGCCGAAGAGCCAGCTGGCGGTCTGCAACCCCGTGTGCGGGTGGGCCGGAAGCACCATCCCGCCCGTCCGGTCGACCTCGTCGGGGCCGTAGTGGTCGACGAAGCACCACGCCCCGATCAGCGAGCGGTGGCGCTGCGGGAGCGTGCGTCGTACGCGCATGGCCCGGGGACCTCCCAGCGGAACCTCACGCGGAGCGAGCACCTCGACGTCGGTCATCGACCGCCACGCTACCCGCAGGGGTGAATGCGCGCAGCCGTGTCACCGGACTCGGGCACGGCCCGGACGTGAGCCGGGTCACCCTGCACCGGGCGTCGGAACAACCGGCGGTCGGTGCCTGTTGGCGGCTGTCGTGCCCTCCCTCTTCGAGCCCCTGTCCCTCGGCGCGGTCCGCGCCGACAACCGCGTGCTGATGGCTCCCCTCACGCGGATGCGTGCCACGTCGCCGGGCGACGTGCCCAACGACCTGATGCGCGAGTACTACGTGCAGCGCGCGGGCGCCGGCCTGCTCATCTCCGAGGGCACGCAGATCAGCCCGGAGGGCAAGGGCTACATGGACACCCCCGGCATCCACAGCGACGAGCAGGTCGCGGGCTGGCGCCGGATCACCGACGCCGTGCACGAGGCGGGCGGGCTGATCGCCGCCCAGCTGTGGCACGTCGGCCGGGTCTCCCACGAGTCGTTCCACGGCGGCGAGCTGCCCGTGTCGGCGAGCGACGGGCCCTACCGCAACCGCACCACCGTGCGGGGCGAGGACGGCCGACCGACCCGGGTCAGCTGCCCGGTCCCACGGCCGCTGGGCCTCGAGGAGGTCCCGCGGCTGCTCGAGGACTACCGGCGCGCGACCTTCAACGCCCGCGAGGCCGGCTTCGACCTCGTCGAGATCCACGGCGCCCACGGCTACCTGCTGCACCAGTTCCTCGCCGCCGACAGCAACCAGCGCACCGACGAGTACGGCGGCTCGCTGGCCAACCGTGCCCGCCTGATGCTCGAGGTCACCGACACCGTCGTCGACGCCTGGTCCGCCGACCGCGTCGCCATCCGGATCTCCCCGATCGGCTCGTTCAACGGCACCGAGGACCCCGAGGGCGCCGCGGCAGGGCTGTACGTCGCCGCCGAGCTGGGCCGCCGCGACCTCGCCTTCCTGCACCTCTCCGAGCCGGACTGGGCCGGCGGCCCGGAGCTCGACGACGACTACCGCCGCGCCCTGCGCGCAGCCCACCCCGGCCCCATCGTCGGGGCCGGCAGCTACGACCTCGCCAAGGCGGAGCGACTGCTCGGTGCGGGGTTCATCGACGCCGCCGCCTTCGGCCGGTCGTTCATCGCCAACCCCGACCTGCCGCGCCGCCTCGCCGATGGCCTGCCCCTCAACCCGCCGCGGCCGGAGACGTTCTACGGCGGCGACGCCGAGGGCTACACCGACTACCCGGCGTACGGCGCGGCCTGAGCCCCTGCCGATAACGGTTCGTGCCCGCGCGGCACCGGCGCCTAGGGTTCGACACGAGATGCAGGACTACCCACCTCGGATCGCGACGTTCTACACGGGCACGGACGCCGCACCCACGCCGGACCCCGACACCCGGTCGCCGTTGGCGTTCCTGCGCTGGATCCTGGGGCGTCAGAAGGGCCTGATCGCCCTCTCGTCCTTCTGCTACGCGCTGTGGTTCCTGCCGATGACGCTCGGGCCGTGGATCTTCGGCCGGGCGGTCGACCAGGGCATCGTCGGCGGTTCCGAGGCGGCCCTCGCCGGCTGGGCGGCGCTGCTGCTCCTCGTGGTCGTGATCGGCGGCGTCTTCGGCGTCGTGTCGCACACGCTCGTGGTGCGCAGCTGGCTGGTCGCGCTCTACGGCGCCCTCGAGATGGTCACCCGCAAGGTGGCGCAGATGGGCCACGTGCTGCCCCGCCGGTCGCCGACCGGCGAGGTGCTCAGCGTCGCCTCGAGCGACTCCGACGAGTTCGGTGCGCTCAGCGAGATCCTGGCGCGCACGGTGGGCCAGCTGTCGTCGTACCTCACCGTCGCCTTCATCGTGCTGACCATGTCGTGGCAGCTCGGGCTGCTGACCCTGGTGGCCGCGCCGGTCCTCGTGGGCGCGGCGCTGCCGCTGCTGCGGCCGCTGCACCGCCGCCAGCAGCTGGAGCGCGCACGCACCTCCGACCTGACCTCGCTGGCCACCGACATCGTCGCCGGGCTGCGGATCCTGCGCGGCATCGGCGGCGAGCAGACCTTCGGCACCAACTACGCCCGCCAGTCGCAGTCGGCCCGCGAGGCCGGTGTGGCCGCCGGCATCTGGCAGGCCGTGGTCGAGGCCGTCGGCGTGCTGCTCTCGGGCATCTTCCTCGTGGCGCTGGTGTGGCTCGGCACCCGGCAGGTGCAGGACGGCCTGCTCACCGTCGGCGAGCTGATCACCTTCCTCGGCTACGGCCTCTTCATGGTCGGCCCGATCCGGACCTTCTTCGAGTTCGCCCAGAAGGGCGTGCGGTCCCTGGTCAGCGCCCGCAGGGCGATCGCGCTCTTCGAGGAGCGCCCCCCGTGGCGCGACCCGGACGCCCCGGTCTCCGTCGACGGCAACGCGCCGCTCCACGACGTGGCGAGCGGTCTCACCGTGGAGCCCGGGATCCTCACCGTCGTCGTCAGCGCCGTGCCCGAGCAGAGCGCGGCCCTCGCGGACCGGCTCGGCCGCTACCTGCCCGCCGACACCGAGCCCGTCCCCTCGGTCGAGGAGACCGGCACCAAGGGCCGCGCGGCCCGTCGCTCGAGGGCCGAGCGGGCGCAGGAGCGCGCCCGGATCGCGGCCCTCGACGAGGAGCGGGTGCGCCGCGAGTGGGGCGTCACCCTCGGCGGCGTCGACCTCTCCCACGCCCGCCTCGACGACGTACGACGCCAGGTGCTGGTCAGCGACGCGACGAGCCAGCTCTTCGCCGGCACCCTCCAGGACGCCGTCGACCCGCACGCCCGGCTGACCCGGGAGCAGGCCGAGGAGGCGCTGCGGATCGCCAGCGCCGAGGACGTCTACGACGCGCTGCCCGAGGGCTGGCAGGGCGAGCTCGACGAGCGCGGCCGGGGCCTGTCCGGCGGCCAGCGCCAGCGGGTGGTGCTCGCCCGCGCCATGGCCGTCGACGCACCCGTCCTCGTCCTGGTCGAGCCGACCTCCGCGGTCGACGCCCACACCGAGGCCCGCATCGCGGCCCGCGTCGCCGAGGCCCGCCGCGGTCGCACGACCGTGGTCACGACCGTCTCACCCCTGTGGCTGCACCACGCCGACCGCGTCGCGCTCCTCCACGACGGCACCGTGGTGGCCGAGGGCAGCCACGCCGACCTGCTGGCCGACGACGAGGCCTACCGGCGCGTCGTCATCCGCGAGCTCGACGAGGAGGAGCCGGTCCGATGACCACCGACCTCCTGGCCACCTCCTCCGACACGTGGCGCGACCGGGCCGGCGACCCGCCGGTCGTCCCGCCTGAGCTGGATCCTCCCGGTCGCGTCGGGCTGCGCGAGCGCAACCGCGCGCTCTGGCAGCGCCACGACCTGCGCCGCCAGCGCGCCGAGGACGTCTACGCCGCCTCGCGCAACCCGGTGCGTGGCTGGCCCGTCTCGGGCAACCGCGCCGTGCTCGCCTTCTTCGGCGACCTGGTGCGCACCCGCAAGCGCTCCTTCGCGCTGCTGGTCCTGCTCAACGCGCTCGCCGCCGGCTCCGCGCTGGTGATCCCACGGCTGCTCGGGTCGCTGGTCAACCGGGTCGACGACGCCGGCGCCGCGGCAGCGGGCCTCGACACGCTCGCCCTGGCCGTGGTCGGGGTGGTGATCCTGCAGTCGATCTTCACCTTCGGCGCCCAGTGGACCTCGACCCACTTCGGGCAGGACCTGCTCGCCTCCGCGCGCGAGCACGTGGTCAGCACGATCCTGCGGCTCCCGGTCGGCCGCGTCGAGGGAGCGAGCACGGGCGACCTCGTCACCCGCGTCACCCGTGACGTCGGGACGATGGCGCGCTCGGTGCAGTGGGGCGTCCCGCGCCTGCTGATCTCGCTGATGACCGTCCTGCTGTCGATCGTGGCGATGATGCTCAACTCGCTCGTGCTCGCGGTGCCCGCACTCGTCGTCTTCGCCCTGTGCACCCCGGCCGTGCGCACCTACCTGCGGCGAGCTCCGAAGGCGTACATCACCGAGGGCGCGACCTACTCCCGCATCAACACCACGCTCACCGAGACCGTCGAGGGCTCGCGCACCGTCGAGGCGCTCGGCCTCTCGCAGGCACGCGTGCAGGCGGGCTCCGACGACATCGCCGTCTCCGCGCAGGCCGAGCGCTACGGCATGACCCTGCGCAACGTGCTCTTCGCGGCCCTCAACGGCGCCTTCCAGGTGCCGCAGGTCGTCACGCTGGTCGCGGGCGCCTACGGCTACAGCCAGGGCTGGGTCGACCTGGGCCAGATCACCGCCGCCCTGCTGTACGTCGTCGCGCTGGCCGAGCCGCTCGACGCGGTGATCGGCGAGGTCGACCGCCTCCAGGTCGGCGCGGCGTCGACCAGCCGCCTGCTCGGCATCGCCGAGGTGCCGCCCGACCGGGAGCCCGGCGACCGGCTGCCGGACGGCGTCGAGCTGGTGGCCGACGACCTCCGCTTCTCCTACCGGGAGGGCCACGACGTGCTGCACGGCGTCGACCTGCGCCTGCGCACGGGCGAGCGGCTGGCGGTCGTGGGGCCCAGCGGGTCGGGCAAGTCGACGCTCGGTCGGCTGCTGTCGGGCATCAACCGCCCCCGCACCGGCTCCGCCCGCGTGGGCGGCGTCGACCTCGTCGACCTGCCCCTGGAGGTGCTGCGCACCGAGGTCGCGCTCGTCACCCAGGAGCACCACGTCTTCATCGGTACGGTGCGGGACAACGTCGTGCTGGCCCGCGAGGACTCCCCCGACGACGCCGTGCGGGAGGCGCTCGCCGCGGTCGGCGGGCTGGCCTGGGTCGAGCGGCTGCCCGAGGGGCTCGACACGATGATCGGCTCCGGCCGGTTCTTCCTCACGCCTGCCCAGGCGCAGCAGGTCGCGCTGGCCCGCCTGATCATCGCCGACCCCCACACGCTCGTGCTCGACGAGGCGACGTCGCTCATCGACCCCCGCACCGCGCGCACGCTCGAGGGGTCGATGAACAACCTCCTCGAGGGCCGCACCGTGGTGGCGATCGCCCACCGGCTCCACACCGCCCACGACGCCGACCGCATCGCGGTGGTCATCGACGGCCGCATCGTCGAGCTCGGGAGCCACGAGGAGCTGCTCGACCTCGACGGGGAGTACGCCGACCTCTGGCACGCCTGGACGTCCTGACCCGGCCCGCCCGCGTGCGCCTCCGGCCTGGTGGAGTCACCGGATATCCGGTGACTTTCCCGCTTGTCACACCAGATCTGGGTGACCAAGCGGGAAACTCGGGTGCACAGTCCGGACGGCCGACTGGCCATCGTCGGTGGCGTCACCGGCGTCCGGCGGCGGCCTCAGCTGTTGCTGTAGACCGCGGGCCCGCCGTCGTCGCCGGCCGCTCCGTTCGCGGGGCTGGGGCCGCGCCCGGCCCAGGTCCAGGCGTACGCCGGGTCCTCGACGGCGAGGCCGCCCTCACCGAGCTCGAGCGGGGCGAAGGTGTCGACCATGACAGCCGACTCGTCGAAGTACTGGACCCCCAGGCTGGCCTCGATCGCGCTGGGCTGCGGACCGTGCGCGTGGCCGCCGGGGTGCAGGCTGATCGAGCCGATGCCGATCCCCGAGCCCTTGCGGGCCTCGTAGTCGCCGCCGACGTAGAACATCACCTCGTCGGAGTCGACGTTGGAGTGGTAGTAGGGCACCGGGATGGCGAGGTCGTGGTAGTCGACCTTGCGGGGCAGGAAGTTGCAGATGACGAAGTTCCAGCCCTCGAAGACCTGGTGCACCGGCGGCGGCTGGTGGACCTTGCCGGTGATCGGCATGTAGTCCTCGATGTTGAACGTGTAGGGGTAGAGGCAGCCGTCCCAGCCGACAACGTCGAAGGGGTGGGTGGCGTACGTCATCCGCGTGCCGACGATGCCCGCACTCGTGCGGTGCTTGACCAGCACCTCCACGTCGGTGCCCTCGCTCTGGAAGGTCTCGGCGGGACCGTGGAGGTCGCGCTCGCAGTAGGGCGCGTGCTCGAGGAGCTGGCCGAAGCGCGAGAGGTAGCGCTTGGGCGGGTGGATGTGGCTGTTGGCCTCGATCGCGTAGAGCCGCGACGGCTCGGCCGGCACCCAGCGGTGGTCGGTCGCGCGGGGGACGAGCACGTAGTCGCCGGCGCGGTAGGGCACGACGCCGAAGACGGTCTCGACGACCCCGGTGCCGGACTCGACGAAGACGCACTCGTCGCCGATGGCGTTGCGGTAGAGCGGCGAGGGGTCGGTGCCGGTGACGACGTAGGTGATCCGGACGTCGTTGTTGCCGAGGACCAGCCGGCGGCCCTCGACCGGGCAGTCCCCGGTCGCAAGGTCGTGGAGCTTGAGGTGGCGCGGCTTGAGCGGGTGGTTGGGCGTGCGCGACTGGTCGGGAAGGTCCCACACCCGGCTGTCGGTGATCGCGCTCGGCACGCCCCGGCGGTAGAGCAGCGAGGAGTCGGACGAGAAGCCCTCCTCCCCCATCAGCTCCTCGCGGAAGAGGTGGCCGTCGTCGTCGCGGAGCTGGGTGTGGCGCTGGCGGGGCAGCCGGCCGAGTGCGCGGTAGTGAGCCATCGGGGTGGGATCCAATCATCCGACTATCGGACGCGGGCGTCCGCTATCTGGTGGCTAGAGTAACCCCGTGGTCCCCAGTCACGCACCTGTCGATCCCGCACCGCGGGCCTCCGCCTGGCCAGAGGAGTGGCGCGGCCTCGTCGACGACGCCGCGATCTTCCCGCCGGGCGACGCGCCCCTCCACGACGCCACCGCCGCCCACACCGAGCACCGTGGCGAGTGGTGGGCCGACCTCGTCGGCACCTTCGTGCTCCGCGACACCGACCTGCCGCTCGTCCGCGGGTTCGGCGCGCCGCTGTCGGTGGTGGTCACCGGCGGAGCAGGTCAGCTCGCCGGACCTCTCGGCCTGGCCACGCGGCTCGGGCTGCAGGTGGCGGCCGTCGAGATCGCCGTCCGCGACGTCGACGACCCGGTGGGCAACGTCCGCCGCATCGACGCCGCCCTGCGTGCGGCCGAGGTCGACGTACCCCTCTTCATCGAGCTGTCCGGGCCCGCCACCGCCAGCTGGCTCACCGCCGCCGACGAGGTCGCGGCCTGCGGGCACCGCCTCAAGCTGCGCCTCGGCAACCTCGACCACGACCTGGTCCCCGACGCCGCGACCGTCGCCGCCTGGATCGACGCTGCGCTCGACCGCGAGACCCGCTTCAAGGCCACGGCCGGGCTGCACCGGGCCGTCCGCCACGACCCCGAGGGCGGGGGCGCGCACGGCTTCCTGAACGTGCTGGCCGCGACGAGGACACTGTGGGACGGCGGCTCCGTCGACGACGCGACCGCGCAGCTCGAGCAGCGCGACGGCGCCGCCCTCTCCGCCGGCCTCGCCGACGGCGGCGTCGCCGCCGCCCGTCGCTGGTTCACCTCGTTCGGCTCGTGCTCGGTCACCGAGCCGCTCGACGACCTGATCGCCCTCGGACTCGTGGAGGACCACGCATGAACACCCCGATGAGCCGCACCAGCTGGGTCGAGGGAGCCGCGGGCTCCGGGTTCGACGTCGACCACCTGCCCTACGGCGTCTTCGCCCGCTCCGGCGAACGACCGCGGGTGGCGGTGCGGATCGGCGACCAGGTGCTCGACCTGAGCATCGTCGCGGCCGCCGACATGGTCGACACCCACGAGCTGTTCGACCAGCCCACCCTCAACCCGTTCATGGCGGCCGGGCCTGCCGTCTGGGAGTCCACCCGGGCGTGGGTGACGGGCCTGCTCACCGACCAGACCGAGCGCGACCTCGTTGAGCCCGCGCTCGCGCCGGTGGACTCGGTCACCATGCTGCTGCCGTTCGCGGTCGGCGACTACGTCGACTTCTACGCCTCCGAGCACCACGCCTCCAACGTCGGCCGGATGTTCCGGCCCGACTCCGAGCCCCTGCTGCCCAACTGGAAGAACCTCCCGGTGGGCTACCACGGCCGGTCCGGCACGGTCGTGGTGTCGGGCACCGACGTCGTACGCCCGTGCGGGCAGCGCAAGGCGCCGATGGACGAGCTCCCGACCTACGGTCCTTCGCAGCGCCTCGACATCGAGGCCGAGCTCGGCTTCGTGGTCGGCGTGCCGTCCGCGCTGGGCGAGCGGGTGCCCACCGCAGAGTTCGCGCGGCACACCTTCGGTGTCGTGGGTCTCAACGACTGGTCGGCGCGGGACATCCAGGCGTGGGAGTACGTCCCGCTCGGGCCCTTTCTCGGCAAGTCGTTCGCGACCTCGGTCAGCGCGTGGGTCACCCCACTGGCGGCACTCGAGGCCGCCTGGACCGACCTGCCCGGCCAGGACGACCCGCCGGTGCTCGACTACCTCCGCGTCGACGGCCCCGCCGGCCTCGACATCGAGGTGGAGGTGGTGCTCGACGGCGAGGTCGTCGCCCGCCCGCCCTACCGCACCATGTACTGGTCGCCGGCCCAGATGCTGGCCCACACCACCGTCAACGGCGCCAGCCTGCGCACCGGCGACCTGTGGGCCTCCGGGACGATCTCGGGCGCGGAGCCCGGCCAGCGCGGCTCGTTGCTCGAGCTGAGCTGGGGCGGCAAGGAGCCGTTCACGGCCGGTGGGCGCGAGCGCACGTTCCTCGAGGACGGCGACGAGGTGACGCTGCGCTACTCCGCGCCCGGCACCGGCGGCGGCCGTGTCACCCTCGGCGAGGTCACCGGCCGGATCCTGCCCGCGCGCTGACGTACCGCCGGGACTCCCGGCACGCCCGTCCGGGGTCCTAGGCTGCTCACCGTGATGCAGCTCGGCCAGTACGCCGCCCCGCGGCACGTCGTCGCCCACCTCAGCGACCCGCACCTCATCGGGGGCGGCGCCCTCCACTACGGCGTCATCGACAACGACGCCAACCTGCACCGGACGCTCGACCGGCTGGCGGCCGTGCAACCGGCGCCGCACGCGATCGTCTTCACCGGCGACCTCGCCGACCGGGCCGAGCCCGACGCCTATGACAGGCTCCGCTCGATCGTGGAGCCCTTCGCTGCCAGGATCGGCGCGACGCTGGTCTGGACGATGGGCAACCACGACGAGCGAGCACCCTTCGCGAAGGCCCTCTTCGACTCCGACGACGCGGGCTGCCAGGACCGGGTGCACGAGGTCGACGGGCTGCGGATCGTCGCCCTCGACACCAGCGTGCCGGGCTACCACCACGGCGAGCTGCTCCCCGAGCAGCTGGCGTGGCTGGCCGACGTCCTCGCCACGCCTGCCGAGCACGGCACGCTCCTGGCGATGCACCACCCGCCGCTCCCCCTCCCGATGATCCGCGCCGCCGAGCTCATCGAGCTGCACGACCAGCAGGCGCTCGCCGACGTCATCACCGGCACGGACGTGCGCGGCATCCTGGCCGGGCACCTCCACCTGCCGACGTGGTCGACGTTCGCCGGCGTGCCCGTCTCGGTGACCGCGGCCAGCTGCTACACCATCGACCCGGCGCCGGTCGACCGCTTCGTGTCGGGCGTCGACGCCGGCCAGGGCTTCACGATGGTGCACACCTACGACGACCGCCTCGTGCACACCCAGGTGCTGCTCGAGCGCGGCACCGAGGTGAGCCACGTCGGCTCCGACATCGCCGAGGCGCTGGAGGGCGTGCCGCTCGAGCAGGCCCGCGAGCTCGCCTCCAGCAAGACGTCCCCGTTCAACGACTAGCCAGCGACCAGCCCGCTCAGAGGACCCTCCTTGCGACTCCTGCTCATGCGCCACGGCCAGACCCACGCCAACGTCTCCGGAGAGCTCGACACCGCCCACCCCGGGCTCGACCTCACCGACCTCGGTCGCGCCCAGGCCGCGGCGGCCGCGAAGGCGATCGCCGGCGAGCGGCTCGACGCGATCTACGTCTCCAGCCGGGTGCGTACCCACCAGACCGCCGCCCCAACCGCCGAGGACCGCGGCATCGAGCCGGTCCAGCTCGACGGGCTGCAGGAGATCGACGCCGGCGACTTCGAGATGCGCAGCGACCACGACGCTGTCGCGGGCTACATCGGCGCCGTCGCCACCTGGCTCGAGGGCGACCTCACCCACCGGATGCCGGGCGGCGAGACCGGCGAGGAGTTCCTCGCCCGCTACGACGCGGCCGTGCGCACCATCGTCGAGGCGGGCCACGACGCCGCGCTGGTCGTCAGCCACGGGGCCGCGCTCCGCACCTGGGTCTCGACCCGGATGACGCCCCACCCCGACGCGCCGCCCGCGACCCAGCCGCTGCACAACACCGCGCTCGTCGTGCTCGAGGGCGACCACGACTCCGGCTGGGAGATGGTGTCCTGGCAGGGCCACCCCGTCGGCGGCGCCATCCTCGAGGACCCGACCGCCGAGGACCCCACCGGCGACCTCGACCCCGACGGGGACGGCGAGATCGGCTGACCCGCACGCCGAGCGCCACATCCCGCACACGTGCGGCGGTTGTGGCCCTCGGATCGGCCGTTCGAGGGCCACATCCCGCACACGTGCGGCGGTTGTGGCCCTCTCGGTCAGTCGCGCCGCTACGTTCGTCCCGTGCACGTCTTCATCCGCCCGACCCAGTCCTTCCTCGCCTGCCACGTCTGCGAAGGGCTGGTGTTCGCGCGGCGCGAGGTGAAGATGACGACGACCGGGATGACGTTCCTCGACCTCGACTGGTTGAACCGCTCGGCGGAGGGCGTGATCTGCATCCGCTGTGGCTTCGTGCACACGTTCATGGGCGACGCGCACCAGTTCGTCGATCCCGCGGTCGTCAACCCGCAGGACCTCCCGAAGGACCCGCTGGCCCAGGGCTAGACGCCCTCAGTGCCGATCCCCGGGTGGACGAACGGGTGGCCGGCGCGCATCTGCTCGACCGATCCGGGGTGGACCCGGGCGAGGTGGGCCAGCCCGCGGCGGCGGTAGCGGAGGGTCTGGACGACGCCGAGCGTCCAGAAGACGTACTGCACGGACATCGCGAGCTTGAAGTCGCCGAGCGTGTAGGTCTCCATGCCGCCGGAGGCCGTCAGGTCGAGGACGACGCCGATCAGGGCCATCGTCAGCAGCGACGCGGTGAAGCCTCCGATGTTGACGAGCCCGTTGGCGCGGCCGGTCTCGTGCGGAGGCGTGAACGAGCGGGCCAGGTCGAAGCCCACCATCGACGCCGGCCCGCCACTGGCGGTCGCGAACGCCATGACGACCACCAGCCCCGTCGGTGCGACGCCCGGCCACAGCAGCACCGCGGTCCACGGCACCACCATGGTGATCACGACGCTGACCACGATCCACGAGCGGTAGTAGGGCAGCCGGCCCACGAGCCGCGCCAGCGCAAGCCCGCTGACCACGGCCCACGCGGTCATCGCCATCAGCAGGGTGCTGGCCTCGGCGGACGACCAGCCGAGCCCCTGCACCAGGAAGGGGTAGCCCCACAGCAGCGCGAAGACGGTGACGGAGAACTGCGAGGCGAAGTGCGACCACATCCCCAGCCGCGTGCCGGGGTTGCCCCAGACCGTGCGGACCGACTGGGCGAGCGCGCGGAGCTTGATCGCGACGACTTGGTCGCGCCGGTAGGGAGAGTCCTTGACGAGCGCGAGGACCGCGACCAGCAGCACGACGCCGAAGCTGGAGGTCAGCGCGAACGTCCGCGTCCAGCCCAGGTGGTGGAGGAGGTACGACAGCGGGCCGGCCGCGGCGATCGCGCCGAGCTGCCCGGTCAGGCCGGTGAGCTGGGTGACCATCGGGGCCTGCCGCACCAGGAACCAGATCGTGACGAGCCGGATCACGCTCACGAACACCATCGCGTCGCCCGCGCCGACGACCGCGCGGGACGCGACGGCCCAGCCGAAGGACGTCGAGAAGGCGAAGCCCAGCTGGCCTGCCGTCATCAGCACGAGGCCGGCCAGCAGCATGGCGCGCGAGCCGTAGCGGTCCAGCAGGACGCCCACCGGCACCTGCATGCCGGCGTACACCACGAGCTGCAGCACGGTGAACGTCGCCAGCCGGGTGGCGCTGATGTCGAACCGCTCGGACGCGATGATCCCTGCGACGCCGAGCGAGCTGCGGTGGAAGACCGCCAGGACGTAGACGGCGAGCGAGACCAGCCAGATGACCCAGGCCCGCCGCCTCCCGATGTCGTGGATCTGCTCCGCGGTCACTCCTGCCCGGCTTCGTGGTCCACGCCGAGCGCGGCGGAGAGCTCCGCGCGCGTCGGCGGGTCGGCGCCGGGTCGGGAGACGTTGATCGCCGCGCCGATGGCGGCGGTGGTGACGACCTCGAGCAGGTCGCGGTCGGTCAGCGCACGGAGCGCCTGGGCGGCCGCTGCGCCGTGCACGCCGTGCGCCAGCAGGGCGTCGACCAGCACGCCGCTGAAGGTGTCGCCCGCGCCCACGGTGTCGGCCACGGCGACCGGCACGCCGGGCACGTCGAGCACGGTCCCGCCGGGGCGTACGGCGACCGCCCCGGCGCCGCCTCGCGTCACGACGACCAGACCGGGACCGGCCTCGGCCCAGCGGGCGGCTGTCGCGACGGGGTCGTCGTCGGGGTGGAGCCAGTGGAGGTCCTCGTCGCTCACCTTGACCACGTCGGCGAGCGCGACGAGCTCCTCGACGCGGGCGACCGGGCCGGTGCGGTCCGGGGTGATCGCCGGGCGCGCGTTCGGGTCGAGGGAGAGCAGCGCCCGCCCCCGGTGGGTGCGGAACGCCTCGAGCACGGTGTCGGCACCCGGGTCGAGGACCGTCGCGATGGAGCCCACGTGGAGCACGTCGCACGGCTCGTCAGGCACCGAGCGGAGGTCCCAGTCGAGGTCGAAGTCGTAGGTCGCGGCTCCCGACTCGTCGAGCGTCACCGCCGCGGTCGACGTACGGCCGGAGCCGGTCGGGCCCGCGAGCACGGTGACGTCACTGGCCTCCAGCCACGCCTGCACGGCGGCACCCCGCTGGTCGTCTCCGAGCAGCGTCACGAGGCGTACGTCGCGCCCGAGCCGACCGAGGGTGATCGCGACGTTGGCGGGGCTGCCGCCGGGGTGGTCGCGGGTCGTGCCGTCGGGGCCGGGCACCACGTCGACGAGCGCCTCGCCGACGACGAGGATCCGGGGCTGCGCGTCGGTCATGCCCCCATCATGCCGGTGCCCGGAGCCCGCCCGACATCGCGACCGCGCGGGCGAGACTCGGGGCGAGGGGCAGTCGCGGGAGGAGGGTCGCCTGCACCGCGTGGTAGAGGTCGGGCTTGCCGGGCCACACGCTGGCCTGCGGCCGGTTGGCGGCGTCGAGCTCGTGGTGCCAGGACCCCCGCTCGAGGTCGATCAGGTGGTCGCGGGCGTAGGCCCACCACTCGGCGTAGCGCCGGGCGTCGTCCTCCTCGCCCGTGCGGCGGTGCAGCGCCGCGGCGGCCGCGATCCCCTCGGCGACCACCCAGTGCATCCGCTGGCGCACGACGGGTCGGCCCTCCCAGTCGGTCGTGTAGACAAAGCCCGGCGCGCCGTCGGCGTGCCAGCCGTCGGCGACCGCGCGGTCGAAGAGCAGACGCGAGGTGTCGAGCAGCCCGGCGGGCGCCGCGTCGCCCAGGGTGGCCTCGAGGTGGAGCAGCAGCCGCGACCACTCCAGGCCGTGCCCGACGGTCGCGCCGTAGGGCTTGAACGGGTCGTCGGGGCGGTCGCGGTTGAGCTCGAGGTCGACCGACCAGTCCGGGCCGAAGTGCTCGGGCAGCCGGCCGTCGTACGACGGCGCGAGCTCGAGCACCAGGCCGGCCAGCCGGGCCGCCCTCCGGTGCCAGACGCCGTCGCCGGTGACGTCGCCGACCGCGAGCATCGCCTCGAGCGAGTGCATCGTGGAGTTGAGGCCGCGGTAGGGCGCGGGGGTGGTCCAGGACCGGTCCCACTCGTCGACGACGCGGCCGAGGTCCTCGTCCCAGAAGCGCTCCTCGAAGACCTGCGTCGCCTCGGCGAGCACGTCGTCGGCGCCCGGCAGGCCTGCGACGACGGCGGTCGAACCGGCGAGCATCACGAACGCGTGGGCGTAGCAGGACTTGGTGTCGTCGGGCTCGCCGTCCGGACCGACCTCGCCGAACCAGCCGCCGTGCTCGGGGTCGCGGAGCACGCCGCGCAGGCCGTCGAGGGCCCCTGCGGCGGTCGAGGCGGCTCCGTCGACGCCCAGCAAGGCGCCGATCCCGTGGACATGGACGGTGCGGCTCGTGATCCAGGTGTGCACGGGACGGCCGAGGTCGGGCGCGCCGTCGTCGTCGAGCCACGCGGCACCGCCTCGGGGGTGCACGACGCGCCGGCCGAAGCCGAGCAGGCGCCGGCACTCGGCGTCGAGCCAGGCGTCGTCGGGGGCGTCGTCGGGGGCGGCGTCGTGGAGGGAGGCGTCGTCCATCCGGGCAGTCAAGCAGTCACGACCCACGACGCACGAGACCCCCGCACACCGGTGCGGGGGTCTCGCGACTGGACGACGTCCAGTGGCAGGTAGAGGATTCGAACCTCTGTAGGCAATGCCGGCTGATTTACAGTCAGCTCCCTTTGGCCGCTCGGGCAACCTGCCGGGCCGTGCGGAACAATAGCAAGGCACGCACTTCACCACGAATTGCCGGGGCACGCTGGAGCGAGCCCCACGACGAGCCCCTCAGGAGGCACAACCATGGCTGACTCGAGCTTCGACATCGTGAGCAAGCTGGACCGCCAGGAGGTCGACAACGCGCTCAGCCAGACGGCCCGCGAGATCGCGAACCGTTTCGACTTCAAGGGCACCGGGGCGTCCATCGAGTGGAAGGGCGAGCAGGCGATCGAGATCACCGCCTCGGCCGACGACCGCGCCAGCGCCGTGCTCAGCGTCTTCCAGGACAAGCTGATCAAGCGCAACCAGAGCCTGAAGATCCTCGACGCCTCCGAGCCGCGCCAGTCCGGCCAGGTCTCCAAGATCGACATCGCGCTCAAGGAGGGCATCACCTCCGAGGACGCCAAGAAGATCTCCAAGCTGATCCGCGACGAGGGACCCAAGGGCGTCAAGGCGCAGGTCCAGGGCGAGGAGCTGCGCGTGTCGTCGAAGAAGCGCGACGACCTGCAGGCCGTCCAGCAGCTGGTGAAGTCGCAGGACTACGACTTCGCGGTGCAGTTCACCAACTACAGATGATCCCCGCGCTCGTGAGCGTGGAACTCCATCCTCACGGGGCAGTCCTCTAACGCCTATCGAACATGAGAGCGCGGGACGACGCAGTCAACGCAGCATGCGCGGCCCGAGGTAGTACCGCTTGGGGTGCGTGTTGGTGTCGCATCGAATCAGGCCGAGCGCTTCGAGCTTGTCGCATGTGATGTACGTGTTGGGTTGGGTACTCGCATTCGGGTTGATCTGAGGCGCCGACAGCCCTGCGGGGTGCGAGACCGCCAGCGCGCGAATCACGAGTTCCTGATGTGATCCGAGAAGCGGATGCACGCTCTGGGCCTTTGCGACAGCCTCATCGGCGTCGATGGACGAAGCGATCGAGTCGCGCTGAACGTTGGGACTTGCGTCCGCAATGTCGATTGCCGTCGAGTGCTCGTCCGCTAATAGCCACTCGTGCCGATCATCGGGTGGGGAAGGGGCTTTGGGTGGCCGATCTCGACGAGCGGCGGCCTGGGCGGCAGCGGCGCTGGCCTCGCGAGCAGACCGCAGCGCCAGTACCTCGTCACGGTTCAGGACGGGGCGACGGGAGCGCTTGCCTAGGTCACCGCGCCGGATCATCTTCGGTATAGCCGAGATGTGCACGCCTAGGAGTTGGGCCGCCTCTCGAACGGTGATCCACTCTGGGAGTTGGCCCGTCTCAGGCCTCATCGTCAAGAACGATGTCGCGGCGAGTCCACTGGATCGCCCACTTGCGGCTGAAGACCCCAACGGCGTCCTCGGTCAGTTGACCTACGCGGGTATCGCCCATCGCGGGCACGGGGCGCGTGTCCTCCGCGTCGCCCGTGTCCTCAGCGGTGAACGGTTGGAGTTCTGGCCGGAAGAAGTCTGCCGGGAGGGTGAACGGTTGCGTCAGCATTACGTACGACTCGCCGACGGACGGAACCTCGCCGAGGTAGAACGCCTCGAAGGGCCGCAGGGTCGGGTCCACCGCCGAGCGACGCAGGTTCCCCGCACTCTGCTCCTCCAACTCAGCCACGCTCTGAAGAGGGAGGAACGAGAGGTACTCCAACTTCGACCGGCCGCTGTTGGTCTTCTTGTCGATCGCGCACCCATGGCTGATGAGTAGTGCTGGTCCCCGTGCGATGCCTTGGGTGGCGACCGCCTGAGACACCCCGGCGCGCACGATCAGAACGGACGAGAAGATGTCGCCCTGGCTGAGCCACGGATTATGTGAGGCCGCAACGATGACCGGCGCGGCTTGGCCGGTCACCAGTCGATGTCGTCTTCAACAACCCGCCTGCCGCGCACCGGCACCACTTCGGTGTCCTCGGTGGAGATGTGCGAGATCCTCAGGAACGACGGGACCGTCAGGTCGACTGGATTGGAAGCCGGACCGCATGCCCGAGCGCCACTGAGGCGCGCCTGCCCAGCAAGCATGAGTTGGCGCCGCTGATCCGTCTGAGTCTGCGGCAGAGAAAAGTGGCGCAGGTAGGTAGAAGTCACAACGGCCATCAGTCAATCAGTCCCCTCGTTGCGTCTGTGATGCACGCCTCGAACACGAAGTTCTTGGCCATCCGCAGTCTTGTCAATATACCCGTAACGGAAGAATTGAAGCCCTCTTCCTGTGTGGCCATGTTTAGTTCGGCCTTGACATCGATATCCAACAGCAGTTGCAGCGGCACTTTGTCGAACGTGGTGCCCGGTGCCGGTGTGAGCATTGCAGATGTGATGGTCGCCGCGGCCTGAAGTCGCGGGATGGGCACCTCCACCTGCATGAATAGAGAGTTCACGGCCTGCGGAAGGTACGGCGACACGTCGACGGACGTCCGTAGGTAGTCCTTGATCTCGATTGACGGCTTCGGCATCGGGATCCGGTTCACGAAGCGGACTCCCACCACGCCGACCCACTCTGGCTGGGCAACCTCGCGGTACTGGAGCCAAGCGGCCTCGGCTTCATCCGAGAAGGCTCCCCAGTGCTCGTACGACCCGTTCCAGATGAAGGAGAAGCGGTCGAGCGCGGCCTGCACCACGCGCGTACCGTCTTTGCGCGCGAAGGCGAGCCCAACCTGCTCGCTGCGAGCATCGTTCAGGAGTTCGCCGTTAACGACCGATACCTCACCCTGGAGAGTGAACAGTGGCGAGGCGGAGGTTGCTCCATCCCCTAGCGTCGACCGCGCAAGGTCATCGACGGTCAGTCCCTCGGGGTTCCTGACCTGAAACTCTAGGATCGCCTCGGTGATTGGAGCGTTCTTGTACTGCCGGCCGAGCTCCAGTCCCGGAAGGTCCTCAAAGTCTGCGCTTGTCAGTTCGACCTCCTGAGTCGCCTCACATCCGGAGCATAGGGCTTGCGGGGGAGGACGCGCGTCGATGTGTTGCGACACGCTAACGGAGGATCGGTTGCGCGCGGAGGCGAGTCCGCCGCGCGGGTGGTGCCGCACGCTATCGACGAGAGGCCCGCGGTGGGCGGTGAGGGACCTACTGTTGGTAGGGAGTAGGTACGCCGATGGAGCGACGTCACCCTCACATGGTCGTGAAGACGACCCCTGTGCCGCCGGAGTCAGCCTCGAACATCCATCGAACATGCACCGGCGCGCTGAGCGTGCACGAGCACGCACCGGCACGCAGGTCGCACGCTGCTGCGCACGTGCCCAGCAGTTCACCAACTACCGCTGACCCACCACGCTTCGCACGTCAGGGCGGTACGACGACTAGCGGTGCTCCGGGTCTTCCTTGCCCGCCTGGCGACCGAGTCCCCACGGGTGGTACTCCGAGTGGTGCCACCGCTCCGCCTGCATGGTGTCGCGGTCGAAGGACGACGTTGCGCCGTACCGCTTCTGGCGCCAGGCCGCCCACGCGATGAGGCCGACGAGCAGCCCCAGCAGGATCCAGAGGATCACCACGGCACCACCTCCCCTGCGAGGGTAAGCCGCCTGGCGGGCTGCATCGCGGTGGTCTAGCCGGCAGCACCACGACGTCGCCCGGGTGCTTCTGGGTGGAACGTCGAAGATCTCTCGAAGCCCGGGACGCCACGGGCTGCGCGGCCTACGTTGCTACGCGAGCGGCGGGCAGCCCCACGGGGGCGACTGCACCGTCGCCGGAGACGGGAACGCCCCGCGACCAGGGGGTTGGTCGTGGGGCGTTCTTCCTGTCGCCGGACGTCAGGAATGGCGCCAGGGAGACGGGCGACCCCGATCGCTCACGGGGGTTGAACGACCGGGGTCGTGGACGAGTGTAGGCAGGGCGACCGGGCCCACCGAAGGTAAAGACGTGGTGACTCGCTTCACAGCGCGGCGACCGAGGCGATCTCGCCGATGGTCCAGACCGCTCCCACCCCGAACGGTGGAGTCCGACAACGCCTCTTACCGAATCCCGACCTCGGGCGTACCGTCGTGAGCAGATGTGGGGATGGGGTCGAGCCCCGTCAGGCCTGGGGGGCTGGCGGGGCTCAGCGCTTCACCAGCCACTGCCGACCGTGGTCAGCGCACCCACGAGCACCACGACCGCCCGGACGGGGTCGGCCGGCAGCGGCAGCGCCCCGATCTCGGCAAGGGTCTGCTCGTCGGCGCCGCGCCCGGCGGCGTACAACGGGTGGTCGGTGGCGAGTTTGCGCAGCGCCGACGCGTGCGAGGTGTACATCGTCGGACGCGTCGCCGCGAGCACGACGGCGTCGGCTCGCGAGCCGCGCGCCGCGGTGAGGATGGCCGGCACCGGGGTGTCCGCCCCCAGGAACCGCACCCGCACGCCCCGTTCGCGCAGCATCAGCGCCACGCAGAGCAGCACCATGTCGTGCCGCTCCCCCGGCGGGCAGGCCAGCAGGACGACCGGCGCGACCACCGTGGCGTCCGCAAGCACCGGGGCCGGGGGCACTGCGGCCAGCGCGGTCAGGGTGCGACGCAGCATGTCGCTGACGAAGTGCTCGTGGGCCACCGAGATCGTGCCGGCCTCCCAGCGGTCGCCGACCTCCTGCAGGAAGGGCAGCACCACACCGGTCACCGCGGCGGACAGTGGCACGTCCCACAGGAGCCTGGCGATGGCGATCTCCGCGGCCTCGGCGTCGAAGGTCTCGACGGCGGCCCACAGCTCGTCGGCGGTCGTCGTGGTGGTCACAGGCGCACGCTAGCCCTCGTCACACCTGTGCGTGACCTTCTTGCCGACCCGGCGGTGGTCAGACGGCCGCAGCCATCCGCGGGACCACGGTCGCGCCAGCTGCAGGGGTGAGCCAGACGGTGCTGCCCTCCTCGATCCCGTGGCTGCGCGCGTGGGCGCGGGTGACCACGACCGACACCTCGTCACCATCGACGGTGAGGACCGTGAGGCGCACCTCGAAGCCGATGCGCACCAGACGGGCGACCGTGCCCTCGACGCTGCCGGCGAGCTGGGGAGACGACTCGAGCTCGATGTCGTGGGGGCGGAGGGAGACGCCACCGAGGTGGGTCACCTCGCCGAGGAACGACATCACGAAGTCGTTGGCCGGCTCGTCGTACAGCTGGTCGGGGGTGCCGACCTGCTCGACGCGGCCCTCGTTGATCACCACGATCTCGTCGGCGACCTCGAGGGCCTCCTCCTGGTCGTGCGTGACGAAGACGGTCGTGACATGTACGTCGTCGTGGAGGCGGCGCAGCCAGTCGCGCAGCTCCTTGCGGACCTTGGCGTCGAGGGCGCCGAACGGCTCGTCGAGCAGCAGCACCGACGGCTCCACGGCGAGGGCCCGGGCGAGCGCCATGCGTTGGCGCTGGCCGCCCGAGAGCTGGGAGGGGAGCCGGTGCGCGAACTGCGAGAGGTGCACGAGCTTGAGCAGCTCCTGGACGCGGTGCTCGATCTCGTCCTTGGGGCGCTTGCGGATCTCGAGGCCGAAGGCGACGTTCTTGGCCACCGTCATGTGCTTGAAGACGGCGTAGTGCTGGAAGACGAAGCCGACGTTGCGCTTCTGCGCGGGCAGGTGGGTGGCCTCGACGCCCTCGATGGTGACCGAGCCGGTGTCGGCCCTCTCCAGGCCCGCGATGATGCGGAGCAGGGTCGACTTGCCGCCGCCGCTGGGGCCGAGCAGGGCGGTGAGCTGGCCGGTAGGGATCGTGACGTTGACGTCGTCGAGCGCCACGAAGTCGCCGAACTTCTTGTTCAGGCCGGTCACTTCGATGCTCATGGTGGTGCCTCTCTGGTCGATCAGGGGTGTGAGTCAGGGGTGCGTGTGCGGGGGAGGTCAGTGGTTGTTCTTGGGCCGGATGATCCCGACGATGACGATGCAGGCGACCGACACCATCGCGAGCAGGAAGGCCGTGGCGTAGGCGCCCTGCTGGTCGAAGTTGAGGTACTTCTCCTCCACCGCCAGGGTCGCGGTGCGGGTCTGGCCGAGCACGTTGCCCGACACGACCTTGACCGCGCCGAACTCACCGAGCGAGCGCGCCAGCGTCAGCACGACGCCGTACGTGATGCCCCACTTGATGGACGGCAGGGTGATCCGCCAGAAGCGCTGGAGCCCGCTGGCGCCGAGGCTCTGGGCCGCCTGCTCCTGCTCGATGCCGATCTCCTCGAGCACCGGCACGAGCTCGCGGATCATCAGCGGCAGCGCCACGAAGGTGGTCGCCATGATGATGCCCGGCGTCGAGAAGATGACGTCGAACCCCCAGCCGGCAAGCGTCGGCCCGAGCCAGCCGTTGCGGCCGCCGTAGACCAGCACCAGCGCGAGGCCGACGACGATCGGCGACACCGAGAGCGGGAGGTCGAGCAGGGAGTTGAGCAGTCGCTTGCCCGGGAACTCGTAACGGACGAGCAGCAGCGACATCCCCACGCCGAAGATCGTGTTGATGAGCACCGACCACACGGCGACGTACGCGCTCAGCTGCAGCGCCACGACCATGTCAGGGTCCTCGAGGAGCGAGCGGATCGACTCCCACCCGTTGTCGAAGGTGTGGGTCACGACCAGGGACACCGGCCACGCCACCAGGAAGAACAGGTAGGCGGTGACGATGAACCGGAGCAGGTAGGTGACCGGGGTCTTGCGCACCCGCGGGGGCCGACGGCGCTCCTCGACAGGAGGAAGCGCGTCGGCGGTCGGGTGGATCAGCGTGTCAGCCACGTGCGGCCACCCGCCTCTGGATCAGGTCCAGGACCACGATCACCGCGAGCGAGATGGCCAGCAGCACGGTCGCGACGGCCGCGGCCCCCGCGACGTTGTCGTTCTCGATGCTGCTGAGGATGCGCACGGAGGTGACCTCGGTCTTGAACGGGAGGTTGCCCGACAGCAGGACCAGCGAGCCGTACTCGCTGACGCCGCGGGCGAATGACAGGGCCGCGCCGGCGGTGATCGCCGGCGTGAGGCTGGGCAGGATGATGCGGCGGAAGGTGGTGAACCGGCTCGCGCCGAGCGAGGCCGCCGCCTCCTCCACGTCGTGCTCGAGCTCCTCGAGCACCGGCTGGACCATGCGGACCACGAACGGCAGCGTGACGAAGAGGAACGCGAGGAACACGGCCGGGCGCTGGTTGGCAATGTCGATGCCGATCGGGCTGTCGGTGCCGTAGAGCGAGAGCAGCACCAGGCCGGCGACGATCGTCGGCAGCGCGAAGGGGATGTCGATCAGCACCTCGAGCACCGACTTGCCCCAGAAGCGGTCGCGGACCAGGACCCACGCGATGAGCGGGCCCATCACGACGTTGACCGCCGTGACGCCGGCGGCGGTGAAGACGGTGAGCTTGATGGCGGCGGCCGTCTGGCCGTTGGTGATGGTCGTCCAGAAGACGTCCCAGCCACCGTCGATCGCGGTGACGACGACGGCCGCCAGGGGGATCAGGACCAGCGCGCTGAACCAGATCATGGCGATGCCGAGCCCGAGTCCCGACGACCGCGTGAGCGTGGAGCGCGGCCCCGACCGGCGAGGAGTCCTCGCCGGTCGGACCGCTGCGATCTCAGTTGAGGTCATGACAGAGATGGGGGTGGAGGTGAGTGACGTCGCAGGTCACTCGAGGGAGAGGCCGGCGCCGAGGATGGCCTCGAAGATCAGGCCGTTCTCCTCGTCGAAGAACTTCGTCGAGACCTCGTCCCAACCACCGAAGTCCTCGTCGACGGTCAGCAGCGTCCCGACCTCCGGGAACGGGTTCGACGGGTCGGCCGCGCCCTCGACGGTGCCGCCGTAGTCGACGTCGTCGCGGATCGGGCGGAAGCCGGTGAGCGCGAACTGCTTCTGGCCCTCGTCCGAGAGGACGAAGTCCAGCCAGGCCTGCGACGGCTCGGAGGCGTCCTCGAGGATGGCGCCCGCGTTCTCGATCAGGAGGGAGGTCTCGGGGAGGACGTACTCGAAGCCCTCATCGTTCTGGGCGGCGAGGATCGCCTCGTTCTCGTAGGCCATGAGGACGTCACCGGTGCCGCCGAGGAAGGCGGTGGTGGCGTCGCGACCGCTGCTCGGCAGCGACACGACGTTCTTGAAGAACTTGTTGACGTACTCGGTGGCCTCCTTCTCGGTGCCACCGTCGCTGATCACCTGGCCGTAGGCGGCGAGGGCATTCCAGCGCGCGGCGCCGGAGGACGCCGGGTTGGGCGTGACGATCTCGACGCCCGGCTTGACCAGGTCGGCCCAGGTCTTGATGTTCTTGGGGTTGCCGTCGCGGACACCGAACACCACGACCGAGCGCGAGACGACGCCCTTGTTGTCGCCGGCGTCCCAGTCGTCGGCCACGAGGCCCTCGTCGACGAGACGGGTGACGTCGGTCGGCACCGAGAAGTGGACGTAGTCGGCCTTGAGCCCGGCGGCGACCGCGCGGCTCTGGTCCCCCGAAGGACCGTAGGAGGTCTGGAACTTCACGCCCTCGCCCTCGGGCGTCTTGGTGAACTCCGTGGCGATGTTCTTGTTGGCGGCCTCGGGGACAGCGAAGCCGACGATGTGGATGGTGTTGGAGTCATCCTCTTCGCTGCTGCTGGCGCCACCGGGGGCGCATGCGGACAGGGCCAGTGCCCCTACGAGTGCGGCCGCAAGAGCGGCACGTGAACGGATCTGCATGGGGGATGCTCGACTTTCTCGATCGGTGTGCAATGTCGAGAAAGATACATGACTTTATTGACCGCGATGACATTGACCGCAGTTCGGTCGCGTGTCGTGGGTCACGCACCCGGCGGACGGGGTACCGGGGAGGCGTCCATCACGTGGGGAACGGCGGGATTCCGCCCCGTCCGCGACTATCGTGGGCAGCTGGGAGACGACTCTCGTGACACGTAGGAAGCAGGGCAGAGGTGACCCAGACCGACAAGCAGGTCAAGCAGCTCGACCGCGTCATCATCCGGTTCGCAGGAGACTCCGGTGACGGCATGCAGCTGACCGGTGACCGGTTCACCCAGGAAACCGCGGCGTTCGGCAACGACCTGGTCACGTTGCCCAACTTCCCGGCGGAGATCCGCGCGCCCCAGGGCACGCTCCCGGGCGTCTCGTCGTTCCAGGTGCACTTTGCCGACCACGACATCCTCACCGCGGGCGACGCCCCCGACGTGCTCGTCGCGATGAATCCGGCCGCGCTGCGGGCCAACCTCGGTGACCTCCACAAGGGCGCCACGATCATCGTCGACACCCACGACTTCACCGCCCGCAACCTGACCAAGGCGGGCTACACCGAGAACCCGCTCGACGGCGACACCCTCGACGCGTACGCCCTCCACACCGTCGACCTGACCGGCATGACGGTCGAGGCGGTCAAGGAGTTCGGCCTCTCGCGCAAGGACGCCTCGCGGGCGAAGAACATGTTCGCGCTCGGCCTGCTGTCCTGGATGTACGGCCGCCCCACCGACCCGACGACGACGTTCCTCACCAAGCGCTTCGCCAAGGTGCCCGACATCCGCGACGCCAACCTCGCGGCGTTCAAGGCCGGGTGGAACTTCGGCGAGACCACCGAGGCCTTCGCCGTGCAGTACGAGGTCAAGCCGGCGGTCCTGCCGCCCGGCACCTACCGCAACATCACGGGCAACCTCGCGCTGGCCTACGGGCTCGTCGCCGGTGGCGTCCAGGCCGGGCTCCCCGTGTTCCTCGGCACGTACCCGATCACCCCCGCCTCGGACATCCTCCACGAGCTGTCGAAGCACAAGTCCTTCGGCGTGACGACCTTCCAGGCCGAGGACGAGATCGCCGGCGTCGGTGCCGCCATCGGTGCGTCGTACGTCGGCCACCTCGGCGTGACCTCCACCTCGGGCCCCGGCGTGGCGCTGAAGTCCGAGGCGATCGGCCTCGCCGTGATGACCGAGCTGCCGCTCGTCGTCGTCGACGTGCAGCGCGGCGGCCCGTCGACGGGCCTGCCGACCAAGACCGAGCAGGCCGACCTGCTCCAGGCGATGTTCGGCCGCAACGGCGAGGCGCCGGTGCCGATCGTGGCGCCCCAGTCCCCCGGCGACTGCTTCGCCGCGGCCGTGGAGGCCACTCGGATCGCCGTCACCTACCGCACGCCGGTCCTGCTGCTGTCCGACGGCTACCTCGCCAACGGCTCCGAGCCGTGGCGGGTCCCGGCCGTCGAGGACCTGCCGGTGATCGACCCCGACTTCGCCACCGAGAAGAACCACGGCAGCGGCGACGACGCCGAGTTCTGGCCCTACCTGCGCGACGACAAGACGCTGGCGCGGCCGTGGGCGATCCCGGGCACCGCCGGCCTCGAGCACCGCATCGGCGGCCTCGAGAAGGGCGACGGGCACGGCAACATCTCCTACGACCCCGCCAACCACGACTTCATGGTCCGCACGCGCCAGGCGAAGGTCGACCGGATCGCCGACTCGATCCCACTGGTCCAGGTCGACGACCCGTCGGGCGAGGCCAAGGTGCTGATCCTCGGCTGGGGGTCCACCTACGGCCCGATCGGCGCCGGCGTACGCCGGGTGCGCAAGGCCGGCTACAAGGTCGCCCAGGCGCACCTGCGCCACCTCAACCCGTTCCCCAGCAACCTCGGCGAGGTCCTCAAGGGCTACGACAAGGTGCTCGTGCCCGAGATGAACCTCGGCCAGCTGTCGCTGCTGCTGCGCGCGAAGTACCTCGTCGACGCCGTCGGCTACAACCACGTCCGCGGACTGCCCCTCAAGGCCACTGAGCTCGCCCACGCGATCGGCGAGCTGGTCGGGCAGGCCGAGGGCATCGACGTCGAGCTCGGCGTGTGGGGCGAGCCCACCCAGAAGGAGCACATCTGATGAGCACTCCCCTCACCGGCACGCCCATCGAGCTGGGCCTCCCCGGCCTGCGCTCCGGCACCGAGCAGGTGCCGGCGGCCGACGGGCCGCAGACGGGCAAGGAATTCACCTCCGACCAGGAGGTGCGCTGGTGCCCCGGGTGCGGCGACTACGCCGTGCTCAAGGCCGTCCAGTCGTTCCTTCCCGACCTCGGCCTGCGCCGCGAGAACATCGTGTTCGTCTCCGGCATCGGCTGCTCCTCGCGCTTCCCCTACTACCTCGACACCTACGGCATGCACTCGATCCACGGCCGCGCGCCGTCGATCGCGACGGGCATCGCCACGGCGCGCGAGGACCTGTCGGTGTGGGTCGTCACGGGCGACGGCGATGCGCTGTCGATCGGTGGCAACCACCTGATCCACGCCCTGCGTCGCAACGTCAACATGACGATCCTGCTCTTCAACAACCGCATCTACGGCCTGACCAAGGGGCAGTACTCCCCCACGTCGGAGACCGGCAAGGTCACCAAGTCGACCCCGATGGGGTCTCTGGACCACCCGTTCAACCCGGTGTCGCTGGCCCTGGGGGCCGAGGCGTCGTTCGTGGCGCGCACCATCGACTCCGACCGCAAGCACCTCACCTCGGTGCTCGCCGCCGCCGCCGCACACCGCGGCACGTCGCTGGTGGAGATCTACCAGAACTGCCCGATCTTCAACGACGGCGCGTTCGACGCCATCAAGTCGCCCGACACCAAGGCCGACGCGATCATCCCGCTCGTGCACGGCGAGCCGATCACGTTCGGCAGCACGCTCGAGGACGGGCGCGGGGCGAAGGCCCTCGTCCGCGACACGGCGACCGGCGGTGTCCAGGTCGTGGCGACCGCCGACGTGGACGCTGCTGAGGTCCTGGTCCACGACGCGCACAGCCCCGACCCGACGATGGCCTTCGCGATCTCGCGGCTCACCGACTCCGGCTACCTCAACACCTCGCCGATCGGCGTCTTCCGCCAGGTCGAGCGACCGACGTACGACGACCAGGCTCGCGAGCAGGTCGCCGCGGCCGTCGACGAGGTCGGAAATGGCGACGCCGCCGACCGCTCCGCCCGTCTGGCGTCGCTGATCGGCGGCGGCGACACCTGGACGATCATCTGACGATCAGCTGATCGTCGCGCGGATCGTCCAGGTGCGGTGACCAGGGCTCAGTCGAAGTAGAGCGTCCAGACCTTGCCCTTGGTGTTGCCGAAGCCGTTGGAGTGGTCGACCTTCGAGCGCCACTTCCAGCGACCCTTGTCCGGGGCGAAGATGCGGGTCTTGAAGACGCCGCTGTCGTTGGTCTTGACCTTCTTGACCGTCTTCCACTTGCAGGAGCCGCACGCCTTCTTGAGGATCTTCACCTTCTGGTTGGCGTAGGGCAGCAGGGTGCCGTCGAGCTGCGGCTCCGTCACCGTGCCCTTGAGCTTGAAGGCGTTGTAGGAGACCTGCTTGGTCTTCGGCGGCACCTCCTCGATGACGCGCTTCGGGAGCGACCCGGCGCCGGCGCTCGTGCTGAGCCCGCCGACCAGGAGCAGTGCGGCGACCAGGGCCGACAGGACGGTGCGGAGAGTCCGCATGTGAGTTCCCCCTCGAGTGATGATGACTTCGTGGCCTGACGGGGTCCCACGCCCCGAGGCCGCTCCATCGTAGGCGACTGGCCGCCTCTACACTCCGGGAGTGCCAGATAGCCGACGCGGACTGATCTTCGGCGCGGTCGCCTACATCCTCTGGGGCACCTTCCCCCTCTACTGGACGCTGCTCGAGCCGGCCGGTGCGATCGAGATCCTCGCGCACCGCATCGTCTGGTCCGTGCTCACGATGCTCGTCATCCTCGTGCTGGCGCGACGCGTGGGCCAGTTCCGCGCACTGCTGCGCGACCGCCGCAAGCTGCTCCTCATCAGCAGCGCGGCCTTCGTCATCACCATCAACTGGGGCGGCTACATCTGGGGCGTCAACAACGGCCGCGTCGTCGAGACCTCTCTGGGCTACTTCATCAACCCGCTCGTGACCGTGCTGATGGGCGTGCTCATCCTCGGCGAGCACCTGCGGCGCCTGCAGTGGATCGCGATGGCCATCGCGTTCATCGCGGTCGCCGTGCTGACGATCGACTACGGACGGCCGCCCTGGGTCGCGCTCGTCCTCGCCTTCTCCTTCGGCACCTACGGCCTGCTCAAGAAGCAGGCGGGCGTGGGAGCCGTGGAGAGCATCACGCTGGAGACCCTGGTCATCGCGCCGTTCGCAGCGGCGTACATCGCCTGGCTGGTCGCCACCGGCGAGTCGAGCTTCGGCAGCCACGGCGCCGGGCACGCGCTCCTCTTCACCACCACCGGCATCATCACCGCCGTCCCCCTGATGCTCTTCGGCGCCGCGGCGATCCGGGTCTCGATGGTCTCGCTCGGGCTGCTGCAGTACCTCGCCCCCACCATCCAGTTCGCCCTCGGCATCCTCGTCTTCGACGAGGCCATGCCCGCCAGCCGCTGGATCGGCTTCGGCCTGGTCTGGGTCGCGCTCGCGATCTTCACGGTCGAGGCGGTCAACCACCGCCGCCGCCAGCTGCGCCTCGTGGCGCACGCCAGCGCGGTCTGAGAGCGCGCTCCGGCGGTGGCCACCCACACTCGGGGTGCTCAGAATGTGGCTCACGCACCGCCCGCCGGCGCGGCGGCGTACGACACGCGCGTCAGCGGTGAGCCACGCATGTTCTGGCGCTTGAAGACCTGCATCACTCACCGCCAGCACGCCAAGGTCGAAGTCTGCTCGTACTGGGTACGAGCAAAGTGTGAGCCAGACCGCTAGCGGTGGCCCACCCACATTCGGGGTGCTCGGAACGTGGCTCACGCACCGCCCGCCGGCGCGGCGGCGTACGACACGCGCGTCAGCGGTGGTCCACCCACATTCCGACCTCCCGGAATGTGGCTCACGCACCGCCCGGAGGCGGGGTCAGGACGAGCGGGTCGCGACGATGTCGGCGAACGACTCGAGAGCCGTGCGCACGGGGCCGGGGTCGAGGGCCTCGAGGAGCTTCTTGGCGCGGGCGGCCTCGGCCAGCACGTGGTCGCGGGCCTGGTCCATGGCCGGGTGCCGGCGCATGAGCTCGAGGGCCTCGGCGTGCTCGGCGTCGTCGGTCAGCGGGCGGCCGAGGAGCGACAGCAGCCGGGCGTCGGCCGGGTCGGTGGAGGCCTGGGCCATGAGGACGGGGAGGGTGGGTACGCCCTCGCGCAGGTCGGTGCCGGGCGTCTTGCCGGACGTGTCGGACTCCGAGGCGATGTCGAGGATGTCGTCGGTCAGCTGGAAGGCCGAGCCCACGATCTCGCCGTAGGAGCTCAGGGCCTCGACGACGTCCGGGCGGGCGCCGCTGAACATCGCGCCGTAGCGGGCGGACGTGGCGATCAGCGAGCCCGTCTTGCCGGCGACGACGTCGAGGTAGTGCTCCAGCGGATCCTCGCCCGGGCCGGGCGGAACGGTCTCCATGATCTGGCCCTCGACGAGCCGGGTGAAGGTACGCGCTTGGATCAGGACCGCCTCGGGTCCCAGCTCGGCGGTGAGCTCGGAAGAGCGCCCGAACAGGAAGTCGCCGGTGAGGATCGCGACGTTGTTGTCCCAGCGCGCGTTGGCGGTGTGGGCGCCGCGGCGCAGGGACGCCTCGTCCATCACGTCGTCGTGGTAGAGCGAGGCGACGTGGGTGAGCTCCACGACGCAGGCGGCGGTGTCGACCGCGTCGGCGTCGGGGTCCGGGCCGGCCTCCGCGGCGAGCAGCACCAGCAACGGGCGGAAGCGCTTGCCACCGGCCATCATCAGGTGCGCCGCCGCCTCCGAGACGAACTGCGCACGTCCCCGGCAGTGGTCGGCGAGCATCTCCTCGATGCGCGCCATCCGCTCGACCAGCCGCTGCTGGAGAGCGGCGTCGACGACGGGCATTGCAAGGGGCGAGTCGGTCACCTGATGAATTCTCCCGCAACAGCCGCGAGATCCAGCACCGGCCCCGGCAGCACGCCGAGGACGAGGGTGATCGCGGCACCGACGGCGATCGTCGTCGCGGTGAGCACCGACGGGTACGCCACGCTCGGGCCGTCGCCGATCGGCTCGTCGAAGTACATGACCTTGATGACCCGGACGTAGAGGAACGCCGCGATGATGCTCGCGATCACGGCCGCCACCACGACGGGCCAGGCGCCCGCCGCGAGGGCCACGGAGAAGACCGCGAGCTTGCCCACGAAGCCGGAGGTGAGCGGGATGCCCGCCATCGCCAGCAGGAAGAAGGCGAACACCCCAGCCACCACCGGCGACTCCTTGCCGAGGCCGGCCCACCGGTCGATCGCGGTGGTCTCGCCGCCGCCGTCGCGGACCAGGCTCACCACGGCGAAGGCGCCGATCGTCGCGAACCCGTAGGTCGCGAGGTAGAAGAGCACGGCCTGGACCGAGCTGATCTCGCCGACGGCCAGCTGGTCGGCGGCCTGCAGGCCGAGGACGCCGGTGAGGATGAAGCCGGTGTGGGCGACCGAGGAGTACGCCAGCAGGCGCTTGATGTCGGTCTGCGTGATGGCCAGCGCGGCACCGACGAACATCGACAGCACGGCGATGATCCACAGCATCGGCTGCCACGACCAGCGGTCCGCACCGAGGGCGACGTAGAACAGGCGCATGATCGCGCCGAAGGCCGCGACCTTGGTGCCGGCCGCCATGAACGCGGTGACCGGGGTCGGGGCGCCCTGGTAGACGTCGGGCGTCCACGCCTGGAACGGCACGGCGCCGACCTTGAAGAGCAGGCCGACCGAGAGCAGACCCGTGCCGATGAGCAGCAGGGTCTGGTTGCCCACGTCGTTGCGCACCGCCTCGTTGATTGAGGCGAAGTCCAGGGCGCCGGCGAAGCCGTAGAGCAGTGCCGCGCCGTAGAGGAAGAAGCCCGACGAGAACGCACCGAGGAGGAAGTACTTGAGCGCGGCCTCCTGGCTGAGCAGGCGGCGGCGGCGGGCGAGGCCGCTCAGCAGGTAGAGCGGGAGCGACAGGACCTCGAGGCCGACGAACATCGTCAGCAGGTCGTTGGCCGCCGGGAAGAGCATCATGCCGAAGACCGCGAACATCATCAGCGGGTAGACCTCGGTGTGCTCGCGGTTGGCCGCGATCGACGCGGTCTCCGCGTCGGTGCCCGGCACGGCGGCAGCCTGGCCGGCGAACGCCGACACCCCGCCGTCGAGGTGCCGCTCGGCGAAGAGCAGCACTCCGGCGATGGCCAGCGCGAGGACGAGGCCCCAGATGAAGAGGCTCGGCCCGTCGACTGCGATCGTCCCGCCGACGGTGAGCACGCCGCGCGCGGCGCCGTCGTCGTGCGTCTGCACCTTCTGCGCCACCAGCACCACGCCGACGAGGGCGAGCACGAGGCCACCGAGCGCCAGCACGACCTGGGCCGTGTAGCGGATCGAGCGCGGGAGGAACGCCTCCACGACGACGCCGAGGCAGGCGACACCGAAGACGGCCAGCAGCGGCCAGAGCTCGAAGTACTCGACGCTGGGCTTCACGAACTCGGTCACTGGGGACCACCCTCCTGGCCGATGCCCACACTCGCGAGCGACTCGTGGACGAACGGGTTGATGACGTCGAGCAGCGGCATCGGGTAGAAGCCGAACAGCAGGAGCGCGAGCAGCAGCGGGGCGAGGATGCCCACCTCGCGCCGGTCCAGGTCGGCCACCGGCTCGACGCCGACCCGGTCGGGTCCGGTCATCGTCCGCTGGTACATCCAGAGCGCGTAGAACGCGGCGAGGACGATCGCGAGGACGGCGACCGAGCCGACCAGCCAGTGGTGGTCGAACGCGGCGATGATGACGAGCATCTCGGACACGAACGGCGACAGGCCGGGGAGACCGGCCGCGGCGAGGCCACCGACGAGGAAGAAGCCGGCCAGCACCGGGGCTGCCTTCTCCACCCCGCCCATCTCACGGATGGACGCGGTGCCGGTGCGACGGATCAGGAACCCGGCGACGAGGAACATCAGCGCCGTCGCGATGCCGTGGTTGACCATGTAGAGGATCGCGCCGGAGCTGCCGTTCGAGCTGAACACGAAGATGCCCAGCACGATGAAGCCGAAGTGCGAGAGCGACGTGAGGCCGATCAGGCGCAGGACGTCGTCCTGGGCGATGGCGACCAGCGCGCCGTAGACGATGGAGATCAGCGCGAGCACGATCACGACCGGCGTCGCCCACTGCGAGGCGTCGGGCAGCAGCCCGAGGCAGAACCGCAGCATGCCGAAGGTGCCGATCTTGTCGAGGATGCAGACCAGCAGGACCGAGGTGCCGGTGGTCGCCTTCTCCGTCGTGTCGGCCAGCCAGGTGTGGACCGGGAACATCGGCGCCTTGATCGCGAAGGCGATGAAGAAGCCGACGAACAGCCAGCGCTGCGTGGTCTCGTCGATGTCGAGCGCGGCCAGGTCGCTGATCAGGAAGCTCGGGTTGCCCGCGTTGGCGGAGACGACGTAGAGCCCGATCACCGAGGCGAGCATGATGAGCCCGCCGGCGAGCTGGTAGATGAGGAACTTGGTCGCGGCACGGCCCCGGCCGGACCGGCCGAAGCCGCCGATCAGGAAGTACGCCGGGATCAGCGTCGCCTCGAACACGACGTAGAAGAGCAGCACGTCGGTGGCCGTGAAGACCGCCAGCGACATCGCCTCGAGGCCCAGGGTCCAGGCGAAGAAGGCCTTCGCGCCGTTGTTGCCCGGTGCCTCCGACTCGTGCCAGCCGGCCAGCAGCACGATCGGCACGAGGACGACCGTGAGCAGGACCATCAGCAGGCCGAGGCCGTCGACGCCGAGGGCGTAGTGGACGCCGAGCGACTCGATCCACGTGCGGGTCTCGGTGAGCTGCATGCCGTCGCCGGCGTTGTACTGCGCAGCGACAACGACGCCGACGACGAGGGTCGCGGCGGCGAAGCCGAGGCCGACCAGCCGGGCGACCGCGGCCGGCACGAAGGCCGTGACGAGGGCGCCGACGAGCGGCAGCAGGATCAGGACAGTCAGGATCATCCGAGGTTCACCGCCAGCAGAGCGAGGACGACCAGGAGGGCGCCACCGAGGAGGGACAGGGCGTAGGAGCGGACGAAGCCGTTCTGGACTCGACGCATCGTGGTGGACAGGCCGCCGACGGCGGACGAGCCGCCCTCGACGACACCGTCGACGCCGATGCGGTCGAAGGTGGCCAGACCACCGACGAGCGCGGCTCCGGGTCGTACGACGACTGCGTCGTTGATCGCGTCACCGTAGAGGTCGGCGCGGGCGGCGCGGGTCGCGAAGGACACGTCCTGCGGAGCCTCGCGCGGGACCTCGCGCCTGCCCACCAGGAACCAGGCCGCAGCGACGCCGAGCGCGACGACGGCGGTGATGAGAAGCGTGATCACGATCGGCGGCAGCGGCGGCTCGTGGTGCACGACGTGACCGGTCACCGGCTCGAGCCAGGTGACGATCCAGTCGTTGAGCAGCAGGGCACCACCGAGCACCGACAGCGCGGCCAGCACGATCAGTGGGACCGTCATCACCTTGGGCGACTCGTGCGGGTGGACGTCCTTCTCCCACCGCTTCTCGCCGAAGAACGTCATCAGCATCAGGCGGGTCATGTAGAAGCCGGTGATGCCCGCGCCGATCATGGCCAGGATGCCGATGAACAGGTTCTCGGCCAGCGCTGTCTCGATGATCCGGTCCTTGGACCAGAAGCCGGAGAAGCCCGGGAAGCCGATGATCGCGAGGTAGCCCATCGCGAAGGTCAGGAAGGTGACCGGCATCGCCTTGTTGAGCGCGCCGTAGTGGCGCATGTCCACGTCGTCGTTCATCCCGTGCATGACCGAGCCGGCTCCGAGGAACATGTTGGCCTTGAAGAAGCCGTGGGTGAGCAGGTGGAAGATCGCGAACGGATAACCCACCGGACCGAGGCCCGCGGCGAGCATCATGTAGCCGATCTGGCTCATGGTCGAGCCGGCCAGCGCCTTCTTGATGTCGTCCTTGGCGCAGCCGAGGATCGCACCCCAGAGGAGCGTGACGGTGGCGACGATGACGACCGCGGTCTGCGCGACGGGCGTGAGGTCGAAGATGAAGTTGGACCGGACGACGAGGTAGACGCCGGCCGTGACCATCGTCGCGGCGTGGATGAGGGCCGAGACCGGGGTCGGGCCCTCCATCGCGTCGAGCAGCCACGCCTGAAGCGGGACCTGCGCGGACTTGCCGCACGCGCCGAGCAGGAGCAGCAGGCCGAGGGCGTTGAGCGTGCCCTGGCTCGCCTCGCCCGCCAGCTCGCTCACGGCGCCGAAGTCGGCGGTGCCGAAGGTGGCGAACATCAGCGCGATCGCCAGCGACAGGCCGATGTCACCGACACGGTTGATGACGAACGCCTTCTTGGCAGCGGCAGCGGCCGACGGCTTGTGCTGCCAGAAGCCGATGAGCAGGTACGACGCCAGGCCGACGCCCTCCCAGCCCAGGAACAGGCCCACGAAGTTGGCCGACAGGACCAGCGTCAGCATCGCGGCGACGAACAGGTTGAGGTAGCCGAAGAAGCGGCGGCGACGCGGGTCGTGCTCCATGTAGCCGATGGCGTAGACGTGGATCAGCGTCCCGACGCCGGTGATGAGGAGCAGGAACAGCGCGGCGAGCTGGTCGTAGAGCAGGTCCATGCCGACCGTCAGCGAGCCGGTCTCGAACCACGTCCACAGTTGCTGGCCGACCTGGCGCGACTCGGCGTCGCGGCCCAGCAGCGCGAAGAACAGCACGAGGCTCAGCACGAAGGACAGCGCAGACATCGCGGTGCCGAGGAGGTGGCCGTGCTTGTCGGCGGCGGCCTTGAGCGAGGCCGGCAGGAACGGCGCGACGCCGAGCAGCAGGACCGCGCCGAGCGCCGGGAGCGCGATGACCAGCCAGAGCAGGTCGAACACACCGCCCGCGCCCATGTCGGGCGCGACCACGGGCGCGTGGGCGCCCTCCTCGGCCATCGGCAGGCCGGCCGCGAGGACTGAGTGGGACAACAGGTTCACGAGCGCTCCCTCAGTACTTCAGCAGGCTGGCGTCGTCGACCGAGGCCGAGCGTCGGGTGCGGAAGATGGTCATGATGATCGCGAGCCCGATCACGACCTCGGCAGCAGCCACCACCATCACGAAGAAGGCGGTGATCTGGCCGTCGAGGTTGCCGTGCTGCCGGGCGAAGGCCACGAAGGCCAGGTTGCAGGCGTTCAGCATCAGCTCGATGCACATGAACACCACGATGGCGTTGCGGCGCGTGAGGACACCCACGCAGCCGATCGTGAAGAGGATCGCCGAAAGAACGATGTACTGCGTCACTTGACGTCCTCCTCGGTCGTCGCGGGCGCGCCGGCCTTGCCCGAGGTCTCGGGCATCGTGGCGGGGTCACCGATCTGGCGGCGTACGTCGTCGATGTCGTCGGCGAGCGCGGGAGCCGAGCGGACCGTGCCGCGGGCGGCGAGCACCCGGGAGACCGACGACTCGGCGGCGGTGCCGTCGGGCAGCAGGGCCGGGGTGTCCACCGCGTTGTGGCGGGCGTAGACGCCCGGTGACGGCAGCGGGCCGAGGTGCTTGCCGTGCTCGGCGTAGTCGCGCATGCGCTGGGCGGCCTGGTCGGCCTGCGTCTGCTTCGGGGTCAGGCGCTCGCGGTGGGCGAGCACCATCGCGCCGAGCGCGGCGGTGATGAGCAGGGCGCTGGTCGCCTCGAAGGCGAACACGTAGCGGGAGAACAGGATGTTGGCGATCGCCGGGACGTTGCCGCCGGCGTTGGCCTCGTCGAGCCCGACCACCGTGCCGAGCGTGACCTGGCTGATGCCGAGGACCAGCACGACGCCGAAGAGCAGGCCGAGGGCGACCGCCATCACGCGCTGGCCGCGGATCGTCTCCACGACGGAGTCGGTCGCGTCGACGCCGATCAGCATCATCACGAAGAGGAACAGCATGAGGATCGCGCCGGTGTAGACGATGATCTGCACCGCGAAGAGGAACGGGGCGTCGAGCACGGCGTAGAGGAACGCCAGGCTGATCATCACCACGGCGAGCAGCAGTGCGGCGTGCACGGCCTTGCGGACGAACAGGATGCCCAACGCGGCGGCCACCATGATCGGGGCCAGGATCCAGAAGGTCATCGGGTGGCCCCCCGGTAGTAGTCGCCCTCGTCGTCACCGAGCCGCATCGCGTGGGGCGGCTCCTCCATGCCCGGCAACAGCGGGGCGAGCAGGTCGGACTTCTCGTAGATGAGGTCGGCGCGGTTGTTGTCGGCCAGCTCGTACTCGTTGGTCATCGTGAGCGCGCGGGTCGGGCACGCCTCGATGCAGAGCCCGCACAGGATGCAGCGCAGGTAGTTGATCTGGTAGACGCGGCCGTAGCGCTCGCCGGGGCTGAAACGCCCCGAGCCGTCGGGGAGGTCGACGTTGGACGCGCCCTCGACGTAGATGGCGTCGGCCGGGCAGGCCCACGCGCACAGCTCGCAGCCGATGCACTTCTCCAGGCCGTCGGGCCAGCGGTTCAGCTGGTGGCGGCCGTGGAAGCGCGGTGCCGTCGGGAGCTTCTCGAACGGGTACTGCTCGGTGACGACCTTCTTGAACATGGTCCGGAAGGTGACGCCGAACCCGGCGATCGGGTCCCAGAGGCTCTCCTTGATGCCCTTGGACCCCTGCCCGGACTGAGGGGACTCACTCATGGTTCTCCTCCGCTGAAGCGGTGACGGTGGTGCGGCTCTGGGCGAACGTCAGGGGCGCTGCGCCTCCGCGCACGGCGCCGCCCGCGGGCATCGGCGGCACGGGGAAGCCGCCGGCGAAGGCGTCGTGCGGCTCTTCGCTCGCCTCGGTCGGGCTCTCCTCGTCCGCCTTGTCGCCCCGGTCGCCGACGAACATCAGCGCCACGGTGAGGACGAGCAGGACGGCGATCGCGGCGACGAGGTAGGTGCGGTTGATGTTGCCCTCGAGCGAGATGACGCGGATGGTCGCGACGGCCACGATCCAGGCCAGCGAGACGGGGATCAGGATCTTCCAGCCCAGCGCCATGAACTGGTCGTAGCGCATGCGGGGCAGCGAGCCGCGCAGCCAGACGAAGAGGAAGATGAAGATGAAGACCTTGCCGAAGAACCACAGGAGCGGCCAGTAGCCGCTGTTGGCGCCCTCCCACACGTTCTCGATGCCCCACGGCGCGGCCCAGCCGCCGAGGAACAGCGTCGTGGCGATGGCCGACACGGTGGCGAGGTTGATGTACTCGGCCAGGAAGAACAGCGCGAACTTCAGGCTGGAGTACTCGGTGTGGAAGCCGCCCACCAGCTCGCCCTCGGCCTCGGGGAGGTCGAAGGGGGCACGGTTGGTCTCGCCGACCATCGAGATCACGTAGATGACGAACGACGGCAGCAGGATCAGGCCGAACCACAGGCGGTCCTGCGCGGCGACGATCTCCGACGTCGACATCGACCCGGCGTAGAGGAAGACCGCCACGAGCGCGAGGCCCATCGCGACCTCGTAGGAGATCATCTGCGCGCTCGAGCGCAGGCCGCCCAGCAGGGAGTACGTCGAGCCGGACGACCAGCCGCCGAGGACGATGCCGTAGATGCCGATCGAGGCGATCGCGAGCATGAAGAGCACCGCCACCGGCATGTCGGTGAGCTGCAGCGGGGTCTCGTGCCCGAAGAAGTTGACCACGGGGCCGAGCGGGATGACCGACCACGTGACGAAGGCGGGCACGACGGCGATGACCGGCGCGATGAGGAAGACGGCCTTGTCGGCCGCCTTGGGGACGATGTCCTCCTTGAGCGCGAGCTTCACGCCGTCGGCGAGCGACTGCAGGAGGCCGAAGGGGCCGTGCACGTTGGGCCCGACGCGGTGCTGCATCCGGGCGACCACACGACGCTCGAACCAGATGTTGAACAGCGTCAGCAGCACCAGGATCAGGAAGATGAACACGGCCTTGAGCAGGATCACCCACCAGGGGTCCTGGCCGAAGGCGGCCAGGCCCGGGTCGGGCAGGTCCGCCGCGAGCGGAGCGAGCTGCATCATGAGGTGGCTCCCTTCAGGGTGACCGTGCTGCCGGGAGAGGCCAGCTCGGCGAGGACGCCGCGGCCGAAGGACCGGGCCGGGACCCAGACGACACCGTCGGGCATGTCGGCGACGACGACGGGCAGCGTCACGCTGCCCCGGTCACCGGTGACCGTGACGAGCTGCTCGCCGCCGGGCTGCGCCTCGAGCATGCCGAGCACGGACTCGTACGACGCGCGGCTCACGCGGGCGACCGGCCTGCGGGCGGTGGCACGCAGGTGCTCCTCGCCGTCCTGCATCGAGCCGAGGTCGACGAGCTGCTTCCAGGTGGCGAGGGCGAAGGCGGTCTCGCCCTTCTTCGCCGCCTTGACCGGCTTCGGCGGCTTGCCGGCGTCGAGCGCCGGACGGGCACCGTCCCACGGGCCGAGGGACTGCATCTCGTCGCGCACCTCGGCGACGGTGCGGAAGCCGAGCGGGCGTCCGTGACCGATCGCGGCGAGCTCGTCGGCGATGCCCGACAGGACACGCAGGTCGGGCAGCGAGGCCGGGTTGGCGAACACCGCGTCGAAGGACCGCGCACGTCCGTCCCACGTGACGAAGGTGCCGGCCTTGTCGGTGACCGGGGCCACCGGCAGGACGACGTCGGCCACGCGGGTCACGTCGGTCTCGCGCAGCTCGAGGCTGACGACGAAGCGGGCCGCGTCGAGGGCGGCGCGGAACGCGGCCGGGTCGGCGGTGTCGTCGGGGTCGACCCCACCGACGACGAGGCCACCGAGGTCACCCTTGGCCAGCGCCGCGACGATCGCGTTGCCGTCACGGCCGACCTTGGCCGGGAGGGAGTCCGCGCCCCACGCGGCGCCCAGGTCGACGCGCGCGGACGCCTCGGTGAGCGGACGCCCGCCGGGCAGCAGGTTGGGCAGCGCGCCCGCCTCGACCGCGCCGCGGTCACCGGCACGTCGCGGCACCCAGGCGATGCGGGCGCCGGTGCCGGCCGCGAGGTCGGCGGCGGCGCTGAGCGCGCCGTGCGTCTGGGCCAGGCGCTCGCCGACGAGGATGACGGCGTCCTTGGTGACGCCGTGCTCGGCGTCCTTGAGGGAGCCGATCACCTCGACCTCGGTGCCGGGAGCGGCGGGCACGAGCCGGCCGTTCATCTTCGTCAGCCCGCGCGAGGCGTAGGACGCCACGGACACGACCTGCGTACGACCGCGCTTGGCGGCCTTGCGCAGGCGCAGGAAGAGCGTGGCCGCCTCGTCCTCGGGCTCGAGGCCGAGCAGGACCACGACGGGTGCGGCCTCGAGGTCGGCGTAGGTGACGTCACCGGACAGCGCGACGTGGGAGGCGAGGAAGCTCGCCTCCTCCGCGGAGTGCGGGCGGGCGCGGAAGTCGATGTCGTTGGTGCCGAGGGAGACGCGGGCGAACTTGGCGTAGGCGTAGGCGTCCTCGGCGGTGAGGCGACCGCCGGTGAGCACGGCAGCGGCGCCGGCATCGCGGAGGCCGCGGGCGGCGACGGCGAACGCCTCGGTCCACGACGCGGGGCGCAGCTGGCCGTCCTCGCGGATCTGCGGGTAGGTGATCCGGTCGGCGACCTGGGCGTAGCGGAACGCGAAGCGGTCCTTGTCGCTGATCCACTCCTCGTTGACCTCGGGGTCGTTGCCGGCGAGGCGCCGCATGACCTTGCCGCGGCGGTGGTCCACACGGATCGCCGCACCACAGGCGTCGTGCTCGGCGACACCCGGCGTGGAGACGAGGTCGAAGGGACGCGAGCGGAAGCGGTAGTCGGCCGAGGTGAGCGCACCCACCGGGCAGATCTGGATCGCGTTGCCGGAGAAGTAGCTCTCGTAGGGCTCGCGCTCGTAGATCGCGACCTGCTGCAGCGCGCCGCGCTCGGCGAGGGCGATGAAGGGGTCGCCGGCGACCTGCTCGGAGAAGCGGGTGCAGCGCGCGCACAGCACGCAGCGCTCGCGGTCGAGCAGGACCTGGGCGGAGATGTTGATCGGTTTGGGGAAGGTGCGCTTGATGCCGCCGCGCTCGGCGAACCGGCTCTCGCCACGGCCGTTGCTCATGGCCTGGTTCTGGAGGGGGCACTCGCCGCCCTTGTCGCAGACCGGGCAGTCGAGCGGGTGGTTGATGAGCAGGAACTCCATGATGCCCTGCTGCGCCTTGTCGGCGACCTCGCTGGTCGCCTGGGTGTTGACGACCATGCCCTCCGCGACCGGCAGGGTGCACGAGGCCTGCGGCTTGGGGAAGCCGCGTCCGTTGCCGGCGTCGGGGATGTCGACCAGGCACTGGCGGCACGCGCCCACCGGGTCGAGCAGCGGGTGGTCGCAGAAGCGCGGGATCTGCACGCCGACCTGCTCGGCGGCGCGGATGACCAGGGTGTCCTTGGGGACGCTGACCTGGACGCCGTCGATGGTCAGGGTGACCAGGCCGGTGTCGGTCTTCTCCGGCGCCTTGTCGGTGGTGCTCATGCACTTGCTCCCACGGGTGCGAAGGCGGTCGAGGCGGCCGGGTCGAACGGGCAGCCGCCGTGGGTCAGGTGTGCGAGGTACTCGTCACGGAAGTGCTGGATCGAGCTCGAGATCGGGCTGGTCGCACCGTCGCCGAGGGCGCAGAACGAGCGGCCCAGGATGTTGTCGCACTGGTCGAGCAGCAGGTCGAGGTCGCCCTCGTCGCCCTGCCCCTTCTCCAGGCGCGCCATCGTCTGCGTCAGCCACCACGTGCCCTCGCGGCACGGGGTGCACTTGCCGCAGGACTCGTGCTTGTAGAACTCGGTCCACCGCAGCACCGCGCGCACCACGCAGGTGGTCTCGTCGAAGAGCTGCAGGGCGCGCGTGCCCAGCATGGATCCGGCAGCGCCGACTGACTCGAAGTCGAGGGGCACGTCGAGGTGCTCCGGCGTCAGGAGCGGGGTGCTCGACCCGCCGGGCGTCCAGAACTTCAGCTCGTGGCCCTCGCGCATCCCGCCGGCGAGGTCGATGAGCTCACGGAGGGTGATGCCCAGCGGCGCCTCGTACTGGCCCGGGTTGGTCACGTGCCCCGACAGGCTGAAGATGCCGAAGCCGTTGGACTTCTCGGTGCCCATCCCGGCGAACCAGGCTGCGCCGTTGGTGATGATGCTCGGCACCGACGCGATCGACTCGACGTTGTTGATCACCGTCGGGCTGGCGTAGAGGCCGGCGACGGCGGGGAACGGCGGCCGCAGGCGCGGCTGGCCGCGACGGCCCTCGAGGCCCTCGAGCAGGGCGGTCTCCTCGCCGCAGATGTAGGCGCCGGCACCCGCGTGCACGATGAGGTCGAGGTCGTAGCCCGAGCCGTGGATGTTCTTGCCGAGGTGGCCGGCCAGGTAGGCCTCCTGAACCGCGCGCTGCAGGCGGCGGATGACGTGGAGGACCTCGCCGCGCACGTAGATGAACGCGGTGTTGGCGCGGATGGCGTAGGAGCTGACGATGACGCCCTCGACCAGCGTGTGCGGGCTGGCCATCATCAGGGGGATGTCCTTGCACGTGCCGGGCTCGGACTCGTCGGCGTTGACGACGAGGTACTTCGGCCTCGGGTTGTCCTGCGGGATGAAGCCCCACTTCATGCCCGTCGGGAAGCCGGCGCCGCCGCGGCCGCGGAGACCGGACTCCTTGACGGTGTCGATCACGGCGTCGGGCGTCATCGCGAACGCCTTGTCGAGGGCGGCGTAGCCACCGCGCTCCTCGTACGACGCCAACGTCCAGGCGCGGTCGGCGTCCCAGTTGTCGGTGAGGACCGGCGTCAGGGTGTCCGTCACGAGTTCTCTCCCTTGGCTCCCGAGGCTTCCGTGGCTGACCTGGCGGCGCCCGCCGTCCAGCCCTTCTCGCGGGCGATGGCCAGGCCGGCCAGCGAGGCGGGGCCGGCGGCCGGCCCCTCGTCGGCGCGGTCGTCGGGGAAGCCGGCGAGCACGCGCTCGGCCTCGCGCCAGGTGCAGAGCCGCGGCCCGCGGGTCGAGTGGACCTCCCGGCCGGCGCGCAGGTCGTCGACGACCTGGACGGCCGACTCGGGCGTCTGGTTGTCCATGAACTCCCAGTTGACCATCATCACCGGGGCGTAGTCGCAGGCCGCGTTGCACTCGACGTGCTCGAGGGTGATCTTGCCGTCCTCGGTGGTCTCGTCGTTCCCGACGTCGAGGTGGTCCTTGAGCCGCTCGAAGATCAGGTCGCCGCCCATGACGGCGCACAGCGTGTTGGTGCAGACGCCGACGTGGTAGTCGCCGACCGGCTTGCGCTTGTACATCGTGTAGAACGTCGCGACCCCGTTGACCTCGGCGGCGCTGATCCCGAGGATCTCCGCGCACGCCTCGATGCCCTCGGGGGTGATCCGGCCCTCGACCGACTGCACGAGGTGCAGCATCGGCAGCAGGCCGGAACGCTTCTCGGGGTAGCGGTCCGCGATCTCGCGCAGCTCCGCCCAGGTCTTCTCGCCCAGGCCGGCGCGCTCGAGGCCGTTGGCCCCGTTGGACTCGTGGCTCATCGGCGGGGTCCCCTCGAAGTTGTCGGGCGGAGGAGCGAAGCGGGGGAGAACGAGAAGTTCGTGGGGTGGCTCATCGGTCGACTCCTCCCATGACGGGGTCGATCGAGGCGATGGCGACGATGACGTCGGCGACCATGCCGCCCTCGCTCATCACGCTCGTCGCCTGCAGGTTGGTGAACGACGGGTCCCGGAAGTGCGCACGGAACGGACGCGTGCCGCCGTCGGAGACGACGTGGGCGCCCAGCTCGCCGCGAGGCGACTCGATCGGGACGTAGGCCTGGCCGGCCGGGACGCGGAAGCCCTCGGTGACCAGCTTGAAGTGGTGGATCAGCGCCTCCATCGACTCACCCATGATGTGGCGGATGTGGTCGAGGCTGTTGCCCATGCCGTCGCTGCCGATGGCGAGCTGGCTGGGCCACGCGATCTTCTTGTCGCCCACCATCACCGGCGCGCCCTCGAGGCCGGCGAGGCGGTCGGCGGCCTGCTCGACGATCTTGAGCGACTCCCACATCTCGTTGAGGCGGATCCGGAACCGGCCGTAGGAGTCGGCGGTGTCCCAGGTCTGGACCTCGAAGTCGTAGTCCTCGTAGCCGCAGTAGGGCTGGGTCTTGCGCAGGTCCCAGGCGTAGCCCGTGGAGCGGAGCACCGGGCCGGTGAGGCCGAGCGCGATGCACCCGGCGAGGTCGAGGTGGCCGACGCCCTCGAGGCGGCCCTTGAAGATCGGGTTGGCGTTGCAGAGGGCGGCGTACTCCGGCAGCCGCTTCCTCATCAGGGCGATGAAGTCGCGGATCTCGTCGAGCGCGCCGGGCGGCAGGTCCTGGGCGACCCCGCCGGGACGGATGAACGCGTGGTTCATCCGGAGGCCGGTGATCAGCTCGAACAGGTCGAGCACGAGCTCACGCTCGCGGAAGCCGATGGTCATGACGGTCAGGGCGCCGATCTCCATCCCGCCGGTCGCGATGGCGACCAGGTGGGAGGACATCCGGTTGAGCTCCATGAGGAGCACCCGCATGACCTGCGCCTTCTCCGGGACGTCGTCCTCGATGTCGAGCAGCCGCTCGACGCCGAGCGCATAGGTCGCCTCGTTGTAGAACGGGGAGAGGTAGTCCATGCGGGTGCAGAACGTCGTGCCCTGCACCCAGGTGCGGTACTCCATGTTCTTCTCGATGCCCGTGTGCAGGTAGCCGATGCCGCAGCGGGCCTCGGTGACCGTCTCGCCCTCGAGCTCCAGGATGAGCCGGAGCACCCCGTGGGTCGAAGGGTGCTGCGGGCCCATGTTGACCACGACCCGCTCCTCGGCGGACTCGCCGATGCTCTGCGTGATCGAGTCCCAGTCCTGGCCGGTGACGGTGAAGACCTTGCCCTGGCTGGTGTCGCCGGGCGCGGCGTAGAAGTCCTGCTCGGTGGTCATCAGTTGTAGCTCCTGCGCTGGTCCGGCGGAGGGATGGACCCACCCTTGTACTCGACGGGGATGCCGCCGAGGGGGTAGTCCTTGCGCTGCGGGTGGCCCGGCCAGTCGTCCGGCATGAGCACCCGGGTCAGAGCGGGGTGACCGTCGAAGATCAGCCCGAACATGTCGTACGTCTCGCGCTCGTGCCAGTCGAGCGTCGGGTAGATGCTCACCAGGCTCGGCACGTGGGGGTCGCTGTCCGGCGCAGTGACCTCGACGCGGATGAGTCGGTTGTGGGTCATCGACGTCAGGTGGTAGACCGCGTGCAGCTCGCGACCGTGGTCGTCGGGGTAGTGGACACCGCTGACACCGGAGCAGAGCTCGAACCGCAGCGCCTCGTCGTCACGCAGCATCTGCGCCACGAAGGGCAGGTCCTCGCGGCGGACGTGGAAGGTGATCTCGCCGCGGTGCACCACGACGCTCTCGATGGCCGAGGTGAGGTCGGTGGCCTCGAGCCGCGCCTCCAGCGCTCCCGCCACCTCGTCGAACCAGCCGCCGTAGGGCTTCTGCGACGGGGCCGGGAAGACCGTCGCGCTGACGAGGCCGCCGTAGCCGGAGGTGTCACCCGTGCCGCTGACGCCGAACATGCCGCGGCGCTCGCCGACCGCGTGCACCTCACCGGTCGGGGCGGGGAGGTTCTCCGGCGACTGCTCGGGAGCCGGCTGCCCGACGCCGCTGCCGGTGCCGGTCTCGGACTTGGCCTTCTCGAGGTTGCGCTCCTCGGCGGGACGCGCCGCCTCGTTCTTGTCGGTCTTGTCGTCCGACTCGTCCTGGGCCTTGCCGGCGTGCTTCTCGTCTGGCTTGTCGGTCACCGGAGGAGGCCCTTCATCTCCGAGGTGGGCAGGGCGCGCAGCGCGGCGGTCTCGAGCTCGGCGACCTCGTCACGACGGTTGGCACCCAGCTTGGTGTGCTGGACCTGGTCGTGCAGCTTGAGGATCGCGTCGATGAGCATCTCCGGACGCGGCGGGCAGCCGGGGAGGTACATGTCCACGGGGACGACGTGGTCGACGCCCTGGACGATCGCGTAGTTGTTGAACATGCCGCCCGAGGAGGCGCACACACCCATCGCGAGGACCCACTTGGGCTCGGGCATCTGGTCGTAGATCTGGCGCAGGACCGGGGCCATCTTCTGGCTCACCCGGCCGGCGACGATCATCAGGTCGGCCTGTCGCGGGCTGGCGCGGAAGACCTCCATGCCGAAGCGCGCGAGGTCGTACTTGGGGCCGCCGGTGGTCATCATCTCGATGGCACAGCAGGCCAGGCCGAAGGTGGCGGGCCAGAAGGACGCCTTGCGCATGTAGCCCGCGACGCCCTCGACGGTCGTCAGCAGGACGCCGCTCGGCAGCTTCTCTTCAAGTCCCATTTCAGATCTCCCTCTGAGGGTCGTGAGGCGCGTGCAGTGCCAAGGCGGAGGAGGGAAGGCGACCTTCAGCGGAGCGCAGCGGAGCGGTCGTCGACCGACGACAACGCGGGCAATGTGCGTGCATCACGGGCCTCAGTCCCAATCCAGGCCGCCGCGACGCCATACGTAGGCGTACGCCACGAACACAGTCGCGATGAAGAGCACCATCTCGACGAGGCCGAAGAGGGCCATCTGGTCGAAGTGGACGGCCCACGGGTAGAGGAAGATGATCTCGATGTCGAAGACGATGAAGAGCATCGCGGTGATGAAGTACTTCACCGGGATCCTGCCGCCGCCCACGGGCTGCGGCGTCGGCTCGATGCCGCACTCGTAGGAGTCGAGCTTGGCCCGGTTGTAGCGCTTGGGACCCACGACGGCGCTCATGATCACGGAGAAGACCGCGAAGCCCGTCGCGATGAGTGCCAGCGCCAGGATCGGCGTGTAGAGCTCCATCGCTTCCCTTCCGGTGGACCTGCGCCCCGCCCAGACGGGCATGTGACTTTGTGAACGGCTTCACGAGTGGCGCGGGCCACAGTCTAGGACTCCGGTGCGGCGTGCGTCACCTCGGGGTGCAGACCATTCCGCAGCGGCGATTGCCGCCCTGACCTGCGCATTTAGGCAACGATGCCGTCACCTAAATAGGCGTGCCGCGATCAGGCAGTGGCGCGATGCAGGGCGACGATGCCGCCCGTGAGGTTGCGCCACTCGGGACGCTGCCAGCCGGCCTCGGCGACCATCGCGGCGAGCCCTTCCTGGTCGGGCCAGGCGCGGATCGACTCCGCGAGGTAGACGTAGGCGTCGGCCGCGCTCGCGGTGAGCGAGGCGATCCGGGGCAGGGCCTGCATGAAGCCGTCGAGGTAGAGCGTGCGCAGCGCGCCGTTGGTGGGCGTGCTGAACTCGCAGACGACGAGGCGGCCGCCCGGGCGCGTCACGCGGAGCATCTCCTCGAGCCCCGCGACCGGGTCGACGAAGTTGCGCAACCCGTAGGAGATCGTGACCGCGTCGAAGGTGTCGTCCAGGAACGGCAGCCGGGTGCCGTCGCCGGCGACGAACGGCAGCGAGGGCCGGTCCTTCTTGCCCTGCTGGAGCATGCCGACGGAGAAGTCGCACGGCACGGCGGTCGCCCCGTGGGCGCCGAAGGGCTCGCTCGAGCACCCGGTGCCGGCCGCGAGGTCGAGGACCAGGTCGCCGCGCTGCGGTGCGACGGCGTCGACCATCGCCCGGCGCCAGGTGCGCTGGATGCCGGCCGTCATCAGGTCGTTCGTGAGGTCGTAGCGCTTGGCCACGGTGTCGAACATGCGACGTACGTCGGTCGGTTGCTTGTCCAGGTCAGCGCGGGCCACGCCGCGAGCGTAGGCGTCCGAACCCCGGGAGGCGCAACGTGGGGGTGTCGTCGGACGTCCCTATGATCACCACGTCGCTGGCTTCCCGGGGGAGGACCCACATGTCACGCCACCGCGCACTCGCGCTCGTCCTTGCTCTGCTCTGCGCCCTGACCACCCTCACGGGCGTCGCCGCGACCGGCTCCGCGTCCGCCGCCGCGCCGTCCGCGTCGAGCTCACGCGCCGACTTCGCCCCGATGCAGCTCGGCGACCGGGGCTGGCGGGTTCGGGTGCTGCAGAGCCGGCTGCACCAGCTCGGCCTCCACTCCGAGGTCGTGACCAACAGCTTCGACCGCGAGACCCGCGACGGCGTCGCCACCGTCCAGCGTCGGCGTGGCTGGACCGCCGACGGCGTCGTGGACGAGCGCACGTGGCTCAAGATCGTCAGCCTGACGACCCAGCCGACGACCGAGGCGCTGCACAACGTCTACGCGCCCGGCAAGCCGCTGCTGCAGCAGGGCGACGCCGGCATGTGGGTGCGCCAGGTGCAGGCCCGGCTCAAGCAGGTCCGCTGGTACGACGCCCGGGTGACCGGGCGCTACACGCAGGCGACCGTGAAGGCGGTGGAGGGGTTCCAGGCCAAGCGCCGGATCCCGGTGACCGGTGCGGTCGACCGGCGCACCCTCACGCGGCTCAAGGAGATGACCCGCGAGCCGACCAAGGCCGAGCTCTTCAACGTCGTGCCCTCCGGCCCCGCCCTCGACCCGCGCTGCCTCACGGGCCGGGCGATGTGCGTCGACAAGACGTCGAACTCGCTGCGCTGGGTCGTCGACGGCGCGGTGCTGGAGACCGTCGAGGTGCGCTTCGGGTCCGACGAGCTGCCCACCCGCGAAGGGGCGTTCACGGTGTTCCGCAAGTCGCGCGACCACGTCTCGAGCCTCTACGACACCCCGATGCCGTTCGCGATGTTCTTCTCGGGCGGCCAGGCCGTGCACTACTCCCCCGACTTCGCGGCCAACGGCTACAACGGGGCGTCCCACGGCTGCGTCAACGTGCGCGACCGCGCGGTCGTGGCCTGGCTGTTCGACCGGGTCAGGCTCGGCGACAAGGTGATCGTCTACCGCTCCTGAGCGAGCCGGTTCAGGAGCCGGTGCTGCCGGCGAGCGAGAAGGCGGAGTCCAGGCCGTCGCCGGCCCGCCCACGGCGCGGGAGGGACGCCGAGGCCGCCTCGACCTGCAGTGCTGCAGGCACGGCGACCACGGCGTGCTCGCGCGACAGCTCGAGCCGGATGGCCGGGTGGTGCGCGACGCGACCGATGCGGAAGCCCAGCGTCGTCGCCAGGCCGCTGATGGTGCGGTTGACCCGGGCGTCCATCACGAGCACCCGCAGCCGGTCACCCCACCAGGGAGCCAGGGCGGACACCTCGGCGGCGAGCTTGCGCGCCCGCGAGCCCTGCCGCGCCTCGGCCACGTGGGCCGACATGGCCTCGAGCACGTCGCGGGGCGTCTCGTGCCACGCGGAGCCGTCGACGGTCGCGGACTCGAGCAGCTGCTCCAGCACCCTTGCCGCCTCGCGGTCGAGCAGCACGTGCGTGGGTCGGACGTGGGTGAGGGCGCCCTCGAGCTGGTCGGGCGTCGCGACCCACGCGAGGGTGCACCCCGACGTCAGGTGCGCGTCGCGCGCGACGGTCGTGAAGCGGTCGGTCGCCTCGCCGGTCAGCAGGACGACGTCGGTGCCGGTGAGGTCGGACAGCGCGCCGGAGCACTCGGGCCGGAAGAGCCACGCCTGGCTCTTCTCCCGCGGCAGTCCCAGCACCGGCGAGGACGATGCGCCGGCGCGGGCGTTGGCGACCCAGGACAGCAGGTCGGGCTGGCGCTTGCGCCGCTCGAGCCCCATCCCCCGCAGGCGTTCCCACGAGCGGTCGTCGCACTCGAAGAGCTGGGCGTCGGCCAGGGCCGCGCGCCGCAGCAGCGACAGCCGGCTCTCGTCGTCGACGACGACGAGACGCACCTCGACCTCGTCGAGGAGCCGACCCACCTCGGCGGCGTCGAGGTGCTCGGGGAGCAGCAGCGGCACCGCCCCGGCGACACGGGTGGCGAGCTCGAGCTCGAGCTGGCGGGCTCCGGTCGCGACCCGGATGACGACGACCTGGCCGGGGTTGACCCCGGCCTCGATCATGCCGGCCGCGCCGTCGATCACCCGCCGGTAGAGCTCGTTCCACGTCAGCGAGGTCCACGTCCCGTCGCGCACCTCCGTCACGGCGACCTCGAGCGCGCGGTTGCGCGCGTGGCGCTCCAACCGGACGAGAGGAGATTCGTGGGCAGGCACGTGCGGGCTCCTAGGGGGTGTCGGTTACCGAGGCAACCTAGGTGACGTGCGCCTCTCCTGTTCGCCGTTTGGCCGATCTCCCCTCCTCCCCCTCCACGCCTCGGCGTAGGCTGCGCCCTCGTGACGATCCCCGCGTCCGCCTCCACCCCGCCGCTCGTCGTGCGCACCGTCCCGGTGGACCTGGCGGATCTCCCCCTCCTCGACCTGCTGCCGCGGCACGAGCCGGTCAGCTGGCTGCGCCGGGGCGAGGGCCTCGTGGGCTGGGGCGTCGCGGCCCGCCTCGAGACGTCCGGACCGACCCGGTTCAGCGACGCCGTGAAGTGGTGGTCCGAGACCGTGGCGCGCGCCCGGGTCGAGGACCAGGTGGCCGAGCCCGGCACGGGCCTGGTCTCGTTCGGGGCCTTCGCGTTCGCCGACGAGCCCGGCGAGTCCCTGCTGGTCATCCCGCAGGTCATCGTGGGCCGCCGCGGCGACCGGACCTGGCTGACCACCGTCTCGGTCGAGGCACCCACGCTGGTCCCCGCCCCTGCCCCCGAGCCGCCCGTCGGCCTCGCGTTCTCCGACGGCGCCCGCAACGGCGAGGAGTGGATGACGGTCGTCGCCGAGGCGGTCCGCCGGATCTCCGCCGGCGACCTGGAGAAGGTCGTGCTCGCCCGCGACCTCATCGCGACCACCGACGAGCCGCTCGACGTCCGCTGGCCGCTGCACCGGCTGGCCGCGCAGTACGAGATGTGCTGGACCTTCCACGTGGACGGCCTGTTCGGCGCCACCCCCGAGATGCTCGTACGCCGCGAGCGCGGCCTGGTGACCTCCCGCGTGCTGGCCGGGACGATCCGGCGTACGGGCGACGACGAGCGCGACCTCGCGCTGGCCGCCACCCTGGCCCGCTCGTCGAAGGACCTCGAGGAGCACGAGTACGCCGTGCGCTCGGTCGCCGACGCCCTCGAGCCGCACTGCTCGTCGATGAACGTGCCGGAGGCGCCGTTCGTCCTCCACCTGCCCAACGTCATGCACCTGGCCACCGACGTCAACGGCGTGGTCCACGACAACGCGACGTCGCTGCAGCTGGCCGAGTCGCTCCACCCCTCGGCAGCGGTCGGGGGCACCCCGACGACCGACGCCACCCGGCTCATCGCCGAGATCGAGGGGATGCCGCGCGAGCGCTACGCCGGCCCCGTCGGCTGGATGGACGCCTCGGGCGACGGTGAGTGGGGCATCGCGCTGCGCTCAGCGACGGTGACCGAGTCGGGGGTGCGGCTCTTCGCCGGCTGCGGCATCGTGGCGAGCTCGGACCCCGAGGCCGAGCTGGCCGAGTCGCAGGCGAAGTTCGTGCCCGTGCGCGACGCGCTCGGCGCCGGCTGAGTCTCGATACGCTCGCTGGCGCTCGCCACTCGACCACCGAAGCGCCTCCTCAGAGGTCCCGGCCCGGCTCGCGACGCTCGAACGCCTGGCCCGCCGGCAGCAGGTTGCCCATGTGGGTGGCGACCATGTCGAGGCCGATGTCGCTGTAGACGCGGTCGTGGATCGCCAGCGAGCGGGGCGCCGCGACCTCGCGCACGAAGTCGATCGCCTCGCTGACCTTGAGCCACGGAGCGCTCACCGGCGCGAGGAGGACGTCGACCTCGCGACCGGGCGGCGTCAGCGCGTCACCCGGGTGGAAGACGCTCGCTCCCCCGGACTCCAGCACGTAGCCGGAGTTGTCGAAGCGGTCGTAGTCGGGGTGGATCACCGCGTGCTTCTCGCCCACGACCTCGACCGCCGTGCCGGCGACCTCGAGCCGGTCACCTGGCCGCACGACCGTGACGCGGTCGGCGACCTCGGGTGCCTGCTCGCGCAGCAGCCGCTCGACCGCGGCGATGGTCCAGATCGGCACACCGCTCCCGCGAAGATGGTCGGGATGCACGTGGTCGGCGTGCTCGTGGGTGATCAGGACGGCGTCCGCGCCCTCGAGCGCAGCGGGGTCGGTGAACACTCCCGGGTCGATGACGACGACACCGCCGTCGCCCTGCACCCGGACGCACGCGTGGCCGAACTTGGTGATCCGCATGGTCCCCACCCTAGGCGCGCCCCGCGGCTGGGGAATCGTCGTACGGGTGGGGCAGAAGGTTAGGGTGGGGCAGCCTCCGACGGGTGGAGTGCCCTGGGGGAATTGCCAATCGCACCCGAGACGAAGAGAGTCCTACATGTCTGCACGCCGCGTGCTCGCAGGCAGCGCCGTCGCGCTGCTCCTGCCCGCGTCCCTGCTCCTGACGGTCGAGACCGGTTCGGCCACCGACTCCGCGGCCAAGCCCGCGTCGACGTCGGTGACGAAGAAGGCCGGCCAGAAGATCTCGGTGGAGGTGCTCCCGCAGATCGTCCAGCAGGGCAAGCGCACCGCCAGCGCCGACTCCGCCAAGGGCGCCGTCACCGCGACCATCAAGCCGGTCAAGGTCGGCCGCAAGGTCGTCCTCGAGCGCCTGGTCGGCACGTCCTGGAAGAAGGTCGGCACCGCCAAGCAGGAGAAGTCCGGTGACGCCAACTTCAAGGCCGCCGTCTCCAGCGGTGGCGCCGCCGTGACCTACCGCGTCACCGCGCAGAAGTTCAAGGGCCTCAAGAAGGTCTCCAGCACCTCCGCCGACACGACGCAGTGGCTGACCCCGACCTTCACCGACGAGTTCTCCGGCAGCACGCTCAGCCCCGTGTGGAACATGCGCGGCCAGAAGTACGAGCCGCAGAGCAAGCGCAAGTGCTCCAAGGGTGACCCGAAGGCCGTCAAGGTCGGCAGCGGCGCCCTGCGCCTGAGCGTCATCAAGGACAAGTCGGCCAAGGGCAAGTGCAAGGCCACCTCGCGCAAGATGAAGAAGAAGATCTCCTACCGCCTCAACGGCCACGTCGGCACCGAGGGCGGGTTCGACTTCCGCTACGGCGTTGCCGCCGCCCGCGTCAAGATGCACAAGTCGCAGGGCCAGCACTCCAGCTTCTGGTCGCAGCCCGTCGGCGGCAACGGCCCCGGCAGCGACGGCCACGAGATCGACATCATCGAGTACTTCGGTGACAAGCACCCGCAGGGTGGCCTCACCAGCTTCATCCACTGGTACAAGGGCAAGCGCCTGATCAAGACCGGCTCGTGGATCAAGGACTCGAAGTCCTACCTGACCAACAAGAAGGACGGCTGGTCGAAGAACTACCACGTCTTCTCGGTCCAGTGGACGCCGAGGACGATCATCTTCCGCATCGACGGCAAGGAGACCTGGCGCACGTCGGCCCGCGTCTCGAAGGCCCGGCAGTACCTCATCCTGAGCCTGCTCGCCTCCGACTACGAGGCGCTGGAGATGTCGGACAAGAAGCTCCCGCAGCACATGTACGTCGACTGGGTCCGCGTGTGGGAGACCCCGCAGCCCTGATCGACTGACTCACCGGCACGACGATCCGCGCCCTGGACCGCACTCCCTGATTCAGGGAAGGACCAGGGCGCGGATCTTTGCGTCCAGCTCGGCGCGGTTGTCGCGTCGTACGCGCGCCTCGACGACCTCGATCCCGCCGTTGGGGGTGGCGAGGGCCTGCTCCAGCTCGGGCAGCCCGGTGACCCGCAGGTGCGGCACCCGGGCGGCCGCGCACAGGCTGGCGACGTCGACGCCGTGCGGGGTGCCGAAGAGGGTGTCGAAGCGGTCGGCGTGCTCCGGTGCGCCCTGCTCGAGCGTCGCGAAGATCGACCCGCCGTCGTCGTTCACCACGACGATCGTCAGGTCCGGGCGCTCCTCGCGCGGGCCGAGGAGGAGGCCCGTCGTGTCGTGCAGGAACGTCACGTCGCCCATCAGGGCCAGCGCGCGCGTGGACCGCGGCCGGCCCAGCGCCGCGCCGATCGCCGAGCTGATGGTGCCGTCGATGCCGGCCAGGCCCCGGTTGGCTATGACCTTGCGGCGGCCGCCCACCTCGTAGCGGGCGACCATCAGGTCGAGGTCGCGGACCGGGTTGGAGGCGCCGACGAACAGCAGCCCGCCGGCAGGCAGGGCACGACTGACCGCCCCGGCCACCTCGTACGGCGTGAGGTCGGCCTCGGCGGCGAGGAACCGGTCGAGCCCGCGCGACGTGGCGCGGTCCGCCTCGCGCCAGGCCTCGAGCCAGGCCGGGTCGCCGGGCCCGGTGACGTCGACCTGGTCCACCTCGTGGGCCACGGCAAACGGGCGCTCGGCCCACCTGCCGCGGTGGCGGGTCGAGACGACCTCGACGTCGTCGCGGGCGAGCAGGCGCGCGACCGGGCGCGACAGCGTGGGGTGGCCGTGGACCACCACCCGCTCGACCTGTTGCCCCAGCTCACCGCCCAGCAGCAGCCGGTAGGTGCGCACCACGTTGTCACCGGTGCGACAGCCGCTGGACGGCTCGGCGAGGAGCGGCCAGCCGGCCTTCTCGGCGAGGACGCGGGCGGGCGGACCGGCGTCGTCCCCGGCGACGACGACCGTGCGGGGCCCGGGCTCGAGGACCAGTCGCTCCACGGGAGCGGCGGGCGTGGCCGGCCACGACGGCGGGTCCTCGGCGGCGCCCCCCCAGCCCCCGTCGTCGGGCAGCAGCGGCTCGTCGAGCTGCACGTTGAGGTGCACCGGCCGGTTGCCCCCGTGGCTGCGGACGAACGCGAGGATCGCGTCGAGATCGGCGGCGACGACGTCGAGCGTCGGGGCGAAGGAGCCGAAGATCCCGACCTGGTCGGTGGTCTGGTTGGCGCCGGAGCCGCGCAGTCGCGCAGGCCGGTCGGCGGTCACGACCACCATCGGCACACCGGCGTGGGCGGCCTCGACCACGGCGGGCAGGAGGTTCGCCACGGCCGTGCCCGAGGTGCACGACACCGCGGCGGGGCGGTTGCCGACCTTCGCGAGGCCGAGGGCGAGGAAGCCGGCCGTCCGCTCGTCGATGCGCGTGTGCAGGCGCAGGGCCCCGGCAGTGGCGGCGTCGTAGAGCGCGAAGGAGAGCGGCGCGTTGCGGGAGCCGGGCGCGATGACCGCCTCACGCACGCCGGCGCCGCGGAGCGCGGTCACCACGGCGCGGGCGAGCTCGGTCGACGGGTTGGTCACGCTCGCTGATCCTGCCGTACCGACGCCAGCCGGTCGCGCCAGTGGGCGACCCTGTCCGCAGGAGCCGCCAGCCGTGCCAGCGCCGCGTCATCCACCTCGGGTCGACCCACCCGCAGCATGCCGTCGACCGGCAGCATCGGATCGGTGACCACGTCGTCGGTCAGCAGCTGCACGGTCGCGAGCCCGCACGCGTGGTGGAGCTCGGGAAGCGCCGCCGCGAGGGCGACGCCGGCGGCGATGCCGACGCTCGACTCGACGGCGCTGGAGACCACCACCGGCAGGCCGATGTCCTCGGCGATGCGCAGGCACGCCCGCACCCCACCGAGCGGCTGCACCTTCAGCACGGCCACGTCGGCGGCCTCGAGGTCGCGGACCCGGTAGGGGTCCTCGGCCCGGCGGATCGACTCGTCGGCGGCCACCGGCACGTGCACGCGTCGTCGTACGACAGCGAGGTCCTCGACGGCCATCACCGGCTGCTCGACGTACTCCAGGCCGCCGGCCGCGCGGTCGATCGCGGCGATCGCGCGGACCGCCTCGTCGACGTCCCACGCGCCGTTGGCGTCGACCCGCACCAGGCCGTCCGGCCCGAGGGCGTCGCGCACCGCCTCGACGCGTGCCAGGTCGTCGGCCAGCGTCTGGCCGCGCTCGGCGACCTTGACCTTGGCCGTGCGGCAGCCGCCGGCGGTGACGATGGCGTGCGCCCGGTCGGGGTCGGTCGCGGGGACGGTGACGTTGACGGGTACGACGGTGCGCAGCGGCTCCGGCCACCCCACGTCAGCCGCCTCGCGCGCGCAGGCGAGCCACGGGCGGGCGGTCGCGTCGTCGTACTCCAGGAACGGCGACCACTCCCCCCAACCGGCGTCGCCGCGCAGCAGCACGCCCTCGCGGACCGTGATGCCACGGAACCTGGTGCGCAGCGGGATGGAGAAGACGTGCAGGTCGTCCACGGGCCGGGCCATCAGAGCGCGGCCCTGATCGCCTGCCGGTCGACCTTGCCGTTGGGCAGCAGCGGCAGGCTCTCGACCCACCGGAACTCGCGGGGCGCCCACGACCTCGGGTGCTCGAGGCTGACCCAGTCGCGCAGCTCGGCCTCACGGACGCTGCCGACCACGACGGCGACGACCCGCTGGCCCCACTCGGGGTCCGGGACACCGAGGACCTCGGCGTCGGTGACGAGGAGGTGCTCGCGGAGTCGTCGGGCGACGGCGGTGACCGGGACCTTCACGCCGCCGCTGACGACCACGTCGTCGACGCGGCCGATGACCTGCAGGCGTCCGTCCTCGTCGAAGCGGCCGGCGTCGGAGGTGAGGAACCAGCCGTCGACGACGGACTCGGCGGTCAGCCCGGGGTCGTCGGCGTAGTGGCTGAAGAGCGTCGGGCCGGCGATGCGCACCCGTCCCTCGGCGCCGATCGTGACGCCGACCCCGTCGAGCGGCATGCCGTCGTAGACGCACCCGCCGGCGGTCTCCGACGAGCCGTAGGTGGCGACGACGCGGACGCCCTGCTCCTCGGCGCGCCTGCGCACGTCAGGGTCGAGGCCGCCGCCGCCCACGAGGACCGCGTGGCAGCGGGCGAGGGCGGCGACCTGCTCGGGGTCGCCCACGATGCGGTGGAGCTGCGTCGGCACGAGCGAGGCGAACGTCGGGGTGCCGGCGTGGTCGGCCGCGACCACGCGCCCGATGTCGAGGCCGTCCACGACGACGGGCTCGTGTCCGGCGACCAGCGAGCGGACGATGACCTGCACCCCCGCGACGTACGACGACGGCAGCGCGAGCAGCCACCGGCCCGTCCCGCCCAGCCGACGGGCGGACGCCTCGACGCTCGCGAGCACGGCGCGGCGCGGGAGGACGACCCCCTTCGGCCTGCCTGTCGAGCCGGAGGTCTCGATGAGCAGCGGTGGTGGGGCGTCGGCCTCCAGCCACGCCGACAGCTGCCGGATGGCGACGGAGGGCTCGTCCGAGGGCCGCAGGAAACTCACACGACGAACGCTAGTGGCTCTGCCAGCATGAGCAGGATGGACGGTACCGAGACACGGCGTGAGCCCGGGACGCAGTCGTGGTGGCAGCGCCAGCTCCCGCCGTCACCGCTCGCACGGTCACTGTCGGTCCAGTCGATCCTCTTCGCGGTCGGCGAGGGCACGTTCATCACCGGCTCGGCGGTCTTCTTCACCCAGATCGTGGGCCTCTCGGCCGCCCAGGTCGGCATCGGCCTCACTGTCGCCGGCCTCGTGTCGTTCTTCTTCGCGGTGCCGGCGGGCAAGCTCGCCGACCGGGTCGGCACGAGGCGCATGTGGGCGATCGGCGCCGGGCTCACCGCCCTGCTCTACCTCGTGTGGCCGCTGATCCACGGCTTCGCCGCGTACCTCGCGATGATGGTCGTGCTCGAGGTGGTCAGCCAGGCCGGCTGGAGCGGCCGCGGTGCCTACACGATCGACATCTTCACCCGCGAGGAGCGCGTCCAGTCGCAGGCCTTCATGCGGGCCGCGCTCAACATCGGGTTCACGGTCGGCGCCCTCATCGGCGGCCTCGCCCTGGCCACCAACAGCGACGCCGTCGTGCGCGCCGTGCCGCTCCTCACCGGCGCCATCCTGCTCGCGAACACGTACTGGATCACCCGGCTGCCCGACCCGCCGGCGAAAGCCCCGAGACACACCGACGACGAGGTGATCAAGCCGCGTGCGCTGAAGAACCGGCCGTTCCTCGCCCTGATGACGGGCGACGGCGTGCTCGGCACCAACCAGGTGCTGCTCAACATCGTGATCCCGCTGTGGCTCGTGGAGGAGACCGACGCCCCGCGCGTGCTGCTCGCGTGGCTCTTCGCCACCAACACCGTCATGGCGGTGCTGCTGCAGGTCGCCGCTGCACGCGGCGTCGACTCCGTCGCACGGTCGCTGCGGGCGTCGTACATCTCGTCCGGCTTCTTCGTCCTGTCCTGCGCCATCGTGCTCGTCACCCACGACACGATCGGCTGGCTCACGATCGCGCTGGTCTGGCTCGGCCACGTCACGGTCACCGGCGCCGAGCTCTTCCAGTCGGCCGGTCACTGGGGCTTCATGTCGGACCTGACCGACGCCGACCAGCGCGCGGAGTACCAGGGCGCCGCCCACATCGGCGGCACGCTCGGCTCGGTGTGGGCGCCCGCGCTCTACACCTGGCTGGCGATGGAGCACGGGTCGTTCGGGTGGATCACGATCGCGGCCATCGTGGCGGTCTCGACGCTCACCATGGGCCCGTCGGCCCGGGCCGCCGAGCGCTACCTCGCACGGCACGGCTCGGCGACCTGACCGGCCGCGGCACCCGTCGTACGCCGTAGGGTCGCGGCCATGACCGCGTACTGGATCACCACCTACAAGGCCGTCCACGACTCCGACAAGGTGGCGGCCTACGCCACGCTCGCCGGTCCGGCGCTGACCGCGGCGGGTGGCCGGTTCCTGGTGCGCGGCGTGCCGGAGGTGACCTTCGAGAAGGGCGAGTCCACCCGCACGATCGTGATCGAGTTCCCGTCGGTCGAGGCGGCCGTCGCTGCGCACGACAGCGAGGCCTACCAGGAGGCGCTCCGCGCGCTCGACGGCGGCGCTGACCGCGACATGCGCGTGGTGCCCGGCGCGTAGCCGCCCTCCGCCGCCCTTCGTCGCCCTTCGCCCGCCGTGCTCCCCGCCGGCTGCGTGGCATGGTGGAGGGATGGACGCCTTCCGGCTCGTCGCCACCGTCGTCGTGATGGTGGGGGTCGTCGTGGCCATCCTGCTGTTCGAGCGACGCAGGGCCGAGCAGATCAGGCGTGACACCGCGCGGATGGCGCAGGGCCGCCCCCAGGACGAGGCCGACGACGAGGACGGCCGGGCTCCGTAGCCGCGGGACCGACGCCCGGGGCGCGTCGTATTACCCACCTCAGGGTGGTGACCGACGGCTGGTCACGACCTACGGTCCAGAAAAGGCTGGATCTCTGTCGTGGAGGGACAGGCATGGAGACCAACGTGGGATCGATGGCCCCGGCCAAGCTGCTGGGCCTCACCTTCCTGGTGGGCACCGTCCTGGGCCTGCTGGGTGTGGTCCTCTGGGTCAACGTCGTGGATGACGACGCTGGTGACGCCAGGCTGCAGGCGAGCAGCCGCAGCGTCGCCGACGAGCCAGGTCCAGAGCCCCGTGACAGTGACGCCTCTGCACCGCCGGAGCAGGCGGCAGACACTCGGGCGGCGCGCTGCTCCGAGGCGGCTGCAGCGCTCGAGGACCCCCTCGGGGCGGCGCGACCCGCGCTTCGGCAGTGGGACGTGCACGTCGACGCCATGAACCAGCTCGTGGTCGGCGAGATCACCCTGCAGCAGGCGACGGCCTTCTGGAACCAGACAAGGCTGGGCGCCCAGCGGAACGTCGACCGTTTCCGGAAGGCCTGGACCGCCCTCGAGCGCACCGGCGTCGACTGCCCGGCTCCCGCGCTGCTGGGTCCCGCACCGGCAGCCCTGCGCTCCTGCTCCCGCCTCGTCGAGGCAGAGCTCGGTGCCGCCCAGACAGCGAAGACGTCGATCGACACCTGGGACACCCACGTGCACCACATGGACATGCTCCGGATGGGCACGCTGTCGCCCGAGAAGGCGACCGAGATGTGGCTGTCGATGTGGAGGCGCGGCGTGCGGGACCTGGACGCCTACCGCGCGGCAGCGCGCAACCCGGTGCTGGAGGTGGCGTGCCCGGGTTCGGACTCCGCCGGCTGAGCCTCAGGTGGCGACGGCCTCGCGGACCCGGTCGAGCATGGCCTTCTCGCCGGCGCTGACCTGCTCCGCGCCGAAGCCCATGAAGCCGCCCTCCTTGGCGGCGTCGGCCGCAGCCTGGGCGCTCGCCAGCAACCACGCGCCGTACGCCGCTGCCTCCTCGGCAGACGCCTTGGCCGCCACGACCGCCATCACGCCACGGAGCTCGGCGACCACCTCGTCCCCGACCGCCGGGCCCGTGGGCTTGTAGCCCTTGAGCGGATGACGGCGTTCCTGCACCATCGCCTGGACGTCGAGCGCCACGTCGGCCAGGAGCTCCTCGCGGCTCGGCGGGCTGGTGGCCGACTTCATCGCGGCCATCGTCTCCTTCGCGGCCTCGATGGGGCCGCCCGGGTCGGCCAGGGAGATCGCGAGCCCGGCCACGAACGGTGCCCGCACGATCCGGGCCCATTCCTCCTCGGAGAAGTCGCTCTTCGTCGTCACGCCATCATCCCTTCGCGCGCGGAGGCCGCACCCCGTCCGGGGCTCGGCATGGCTGCCAGTGTCCACCGCGGCCACGGGGATGTCATCCCGCTCAGCGGGGGAGGCGGGCACCTCCGGGGGCGACCTGCCGGGGCTGCGCTCGACTCACCCGGAACGGAGGATGCCTGCGGGCCGGCGGTCGGAGAGCGTGATGGCGCACCTGTCCGGCTGCGTCACACCCACGACCTCGAGGGAGGACCAGTGCGCTCGAGTGTCATGACGCGACGAGTCCGCCTCGGCGGCCTGTTGCTCGTCGGGCTCGGCCTGCTTGCGGCGTGCGGCGGGAGTGGCGGAGAAGGCGGGGGCCCGACCGTCTCCCCGACCCGCACACCGACGGCCACCGAGCTGCCCAGCCCCACGCGCACACCCACGGCGACGTTGCCCAGCCCCACCCGCACGCCATCGGGCACCGGGACCCCCACCCAGACCCCCACCGAGACCCCCACCGAGACGGTCACCGAGACGCCGACCGCGACGCCGACCGAGACAGTCACCGAAACGCCGACCGAGACGCCGACCGAGACGGTCACCGAGACGCCCACCGAGACGCCAACCGCGACGGCCCCGGAAGCGCCGGAGGAAGAAGCAGCCGAGGGACAGTCGGACGAGGACGAAGGAGTGCCGTCCTGGGTGTGGTGGGTCGTGGCCGCTGTCGTACTGGGAAGCCTCGTCGCCGTCCCACTGGCCGTACGCGCACGGCGCCGGGCCTCGTGGCGCCGAGAGCTGGAGCGTCAGGAGTCCGAGGTCGAGTGGTTCGCACGTCACCTGCTGCGCGAGCTGCGCCTCGCGGGGTCGCACGAGGAGATGGCGGGCGGCTGGGCCGTGAGCCAGAGACGCGTCGCCGCGGCCGAGGACGAGCTCACGGTGCTGGAGTCCAGGGCACCGGACGAAGCCGGTGGCGCTCGCGCACGGTCGTTGCGAGACGCCTTGCGCACCGCACGCGCTCGCATGCAGCGGCTCGCCGCCCCGGGCTCGCACGACACGTGGGCACTCGACCTGGACACCCTCATGATCGAGCTCGAGGGGGCCCTGCGTCAGGGGGCGTCACCGACCCACCCCGCGTGAGTCGTACCGGCGCGAAGCCGGAGATCGTGGAGGACCTGGGTCACCTGATGACCCAGATCCTCCACGATGACCTCGACCCACGCCGGGGCTGGTGACGGTCGCGTCCGAAAATCGCAGGACGACTGTCGGTGTGGCGGGCGAGAATGGCCGGCGATGTTCATCGCGCTGATCGCTTACCTCACTCCACCCTCTCGGCTCGCCGGTCGCCTCTCGACGCAGTCGCTGTTGTTCGCGCTCGGCGAGGGCACGTTCATGGCCGGGTCCGCGGTGTTCTTCACCGAGGTCGTCGGCCTCACCGGGCCGCAGGTCGGCCTGGGCCTGACGCTGGCCGGCATCGCGGCGTTCATCGCGGCCTACCCGATGGGCAAGCTGGTCGACCGCTTCGGCCCCAAGCGCTGCTGGGCGATCAGCTCCGCCGGCCAGGCCGCACTGGTGTGCAGCTGGCCCTTCATCGACAGCTTCGCCGGCTACGTCGCCCTGGCCGTGGCGCTCGAGGTGGTCGGGTCGCTCGGCGGCGCGGCGCACGGGGCCTACACGATCGACGTCCTCCCCGCGGCGGAGCGCGTGGAGTCGCGCGCCTACATGTACTCCGCGCTCAACGTCGGTTTCACCCTCGGCGCGCTGGCCGGCGGCATCGCGCTCGCCACCGAGTCGTTGACGGTGATCTCGGCCCTGCCGTGGTTCACCGCGGTCGTCTTCGCCCTCAACGCCGTGAACATCACCCGGCTACCCCCGGCCTCCCACGACCTCAAGACGACCGAGGAGCGCAAGGTCAAGGTCGAGGGTCCCGGTCCGATGCGGAACGTCGGCTGGCTCGCCGCGTCGTTCTGCGACGGCGTGCTGTGGACCAACCAGGTCATCCTCAACCTCGTCATCCCGCTATGGCTCGTGCAGAAGACCGATGCCCCGTGGGTGGTGCTGGCCTTCCTCTTCGGCACCAACACCGTCATGTGCATCCTGCTGCCGCTGGCCGCCGCGCGCGGGGTCCGCGACCTCTCGACCGGGCTGCGCGCGATCCGGATCTCCACCTTCTTCTTCATCGTGTCGTGCGTCATCACGCTGTCGACCCACCACACGCTGGGCCTGCTGACGGTCGTCCTGTTCTTCCTGGGCCACGTGACCCTCACCGGTGCCGAGCTGTTCCTGTCGGCCGCCAGCTGGACCTTCGAGGCCGAGCTGATGGACCCGCGGCGCCGCGGCGAGTACCAGGGCGCGGCCGAGCTGATGGGCACCCTGGGCCGCGTCTGGGCGCCCGCCCTCTACACGTTCCTCGTGATGGACTGGAGCTCCCTGGGCTGGCTGGTCATCGCCGCGCTCGTCACCGCGGCAAGCGTCGGCCTGCACCCGTCCGTGCACCTCGCCCGCCGCTTCCTCGAGCAGCACGTGCCGGCCGACGTCCTGGCCGACGCGACGTCCTCGGCGAAGGCGGCCGACCCCGCGCCACTGGGGCCGCCGACGGTCGACCAGCCCGCGGAGCCTGGCGGCGTGAGCCCACTCAGCTCCTGACACAATCCCGCGGTGACCTCCTCCGCTGACTGGCTCGCCGGCGCCCGACCGCGCACCCTCCCCGCCGCGGTCGCGCCCGTGCTCGCCGGCACCGGCGTGGCGGCGTACGTCGACCAGGCGGTGTGGTGGAAGGCCCTGCTCGCCCTGGTCGTCAGCCTCGCCCTGCAGGTGGGCGTCAACTACGCCAACGACTACTCCGACGGTGTCCGCGGCACCGACGCCGACCGCGTCGGCCCGATGCGGCTCGTCGGCTCGGGGGCGGCGTCGCCGCGCGCCGTGAAGATCGCCGCCTTCGCCGCCTTCGGCGTGGCAGCCGCGGCCGGCCTGGTGCTCGCCGCCACGACCGCGTGGTGGCTCGTCGCGGTCGGACTCGTGTGCGTGGTCGCGGCCTGGTTCTACACCGGGGGCGAGAAGCCCTACGGCTACCTCGGCCTCGGCGAGGTGATGGTCTTCGTCTTCTTCGGCCTGGTGGCGGTCGTCGGCACGACGTACGTCCAGACCGAGACGTGGGAGTGGCCAGCCCTCTACGCCGGCGTCGGCGTCGGAGCGCTCGCCTGCGCCATCCTCGTCGCCAACAACCTGCGTGACATCCCCACCGACACCGTCGCGGGCAAGCGGACGCTTGCGGTGCGGCTCGGCGACGAGCGCACCCGCTCGGTCTACGCCTTCCTCGTGCTCGTCGCCGCCGCTGCCGTGGTCGCCGTCGCCGTCGCCACGACCTGGTGGGCACTCGTCGGACTCGGATTCCTGGCCCGGGCGCTGCCGCCCACCCGGGCCGTCCTGGGCGGCGCCACGGGCCCGGCCCTGATCCCCGTGCTGGCCGCCACTGGCGCCGCGGAGCTGATCTGGTCGGTCCTCGTCGCGGTGCCGCTGCTCCTGGTCTCGTGACGCGACTCCGCCCCTCCTCGACCAACGGAAAACGCGTGGCCCGCACGCGGCGCGCTCACTAGCGTGGCGGGGTGGACTACGACTTCGCCATCCTGGACTTCTCCGACGAGTCCGACGAGGCGGTCGCCCGGCGCCGCGGCTGGGTCGGTGCTGTCCTGCGCGGCTTCCGCGACCCCCGCCCCGAGGACGAGCTCATCGACCGGTGGGTACGTCACTACCGCGCCGACGAGGTCGTCGTCCGAGGCGCGTGGCTGCCCGAGGGCGAGTTCGGCGCCGGGCCGATGCCGGTCGCGACGTACGCCAGCCTCGACAAGACGCTGAACGCCGGCCGTGAGCTGCTGCCGCTGCGGATGATCACCGACGTCACCACCAGCGCCGCCCACCGGCGCCGCGGCCTGCTGCGCCGGATGATCGAGGACGACCTCGACGACGCCGTGGCGAAGGGGGTCCCGATCGCGGCGCTGACCGCGTCCGAGGCCACCATCTACGGCCGGTGGGGCTTCGGGCCGGCGACGTTCCGGCACGGCGTGGACGTCAACACGACCACCGGCTTCGCGTTCCGGTCGTTCACCGACCCCGGCCGCGTCGAGCTCCTCGAGCCGGCTGAGGCCTGGCCGCACGTGAAGGGGGTCTTCGACACGTTCCACGCCCGGCAGCGCGGGTCGGTCGACTGGCCGGCGCAGTACGAAGACATGCACACCGGGGCCTACGACTTCAACGGCAGCGGCGGCAACCGCAAGATCCGCACCGCGGTCCACCTCGACGACGGCAGGCGCGTCGACGGCTTCGCGATCTTCAAGCACGACGAGAAGGACACCGTGAAGGTCGACGAGATGGCCGCGCTCACGCCGCAGGCGCAGCTCGGGCTGTGGTCGTTCCTGGCGTCGCTGGACCGGGTGAAGACCGTGACCTTCAACATCGTCCACCCCGACGACCCGCTGATGTGGGCGCTGGCCGACCTCAACCGGGTGAAGACCACCGAGCTCGAGGAGTTCCTCTGGCTGCGCGTCCTCGACGTCCCGCGGGCGCTCGAGGCCCGCCCCTGGGCGGCCGACGGGACGGTCGTCCTCGAGGTCGACGACCCGCAGGGACACGGGGCGGGGCGCTTCCTGGCGACCACCCGGGACGGCGTCGCGACGGTCACCCGCACCGACGACGAGGCGACCGTCCGGGTCACGGCCGAGACCCTCGGCGCGCTCTACCTCGGCAACGTGCCGGTGCCGCAGCTGCGCCGGGCCGGGCGGGTCGACGGCGCGGACGACGACGTACGACGCTTCGCCGCGATGGCGGACCTCCGCGAGCCGGCCTACAACCTCACGGGGTTCTGAGGTCGAGGTCGGCGCCGAGGAGCGACCTCAGCCGGGTCGCCTCGGCCGCCAGCCCCGCCGACGCCGGGGCGTCGACCTCGAGCACGTCGGCCCGGACCCGCCACGTGCCTGCCACGACGCCGTCGACCAGCACGGGGTTGGCCCCGCGCGTCATGGAGGTGCGGTGCCCGGCCGGCACGACCCAGGTGTCCTGGGTGCCCGGGCCCATCACCCAGTCGTCCTTGCCCGGCAGCAGCACCACCGTCGGTTCGGGCCGGGTGGTCCCGAGGTCGTCGACCCGGGACGCGAGGTGCCAGCGCGCCTCGCCCTCGACGTCGACCTCGACGAGGTCGCCCTCGACCTCGCGCCACCACCGCTCCAGCCGCTTCCGGCCGGCGCTCAACCCGCCGCCGAGCCAGTGGTCGACGAGCCCCGGCGTGGTCGGGCCGTAGGCGTCGACGTACTCGAGGACGGCGCGCGGTCCGGCCTCCTCGAGGTCCGGCACGCCGGCCCACCCGGGCGCCAGCGCGGGGCTCTGCAGCTCCAGTGGGCCGAAGAGGTCCGGGCCGAGCACGATGTCGCCCTGCCACGCGAAGGGCTTGAGGAAGGTGTGGTTGGGCTGCGCGAACTCCTTCGCCAGGTGGGCGAAGCGCTGATGCCCGGCGAGCACGTCGGCGACCGCCTGCGGTGGCACCGGACCGGACGCGACGACCTCGCGGACGACCGCCCGCAGGTCGGGCCACTCGTCGGGAGCGAGCCGGTAGTGCTCGACCCAGCTCCTCAGCGCCCACTGCCGTCCCGCCGACCGGAGCGCGAGGTAGGCGCCGGCGGTCTCGGGCGCCATCACCTGCACCGACCCGCGGAACGAGAACGTGCGCACCAGCCGGCCGTCGGTCAGGGCACGCTGCACCTCCCCCGGCTCGCCCGGCGACGCGAGCCGACGGCGTACGGACAGGTCGGGGTCGGAGCCGAAGACGGACACCGCCGCCAGCGTCCGGACGACCTCGGTCGGGTCGGCCGCGCCCGCGAGCAGGTGCTGACGGCGCATCCGCCAGGCGAGCGCCTGGCTCCGCGTCACCCGCAGCTGCACCGGATCAGGCTCGCGTCAGTCCTGGTCCTCGCGCGCCTTGCGCTCCTCGAAGGCCGCAGACGCCCGGGACGCGCGCGACTCGACGCGCTGCGCGAAGGCCTCGCGCTGCCGGTTGAGGATGAAGTAGGACGCGATGCCGGAGATAAGGAAGGCGAGGATCACGGCCCAGAAGAGGTTGTAGCGGCCGTCGAAGACGAGGGCCATCACGCCCACGACGACACCGAACGATGCCACGAACAGCACGACCCGCATGGCGGTGTAGACAACGAACTCCTTCACGCCCCCAGCCTAGGCTCCCCCGACTACATTGGAGGAATGCTGAAGGTCCTGCTCGTCGTCGCCCTGATCGCGGTCGTCGTGTGGTTCCTCGTCAGGCTGACGCTGCGTCGTCTCGACGGAGGTGGGCCGTCACGCCCGCGGGTGATCGGCCCCGACGACGACCCCGACTTCCTGCGCAACCTCGACCGGCCCCGCAAGCCCGAGGACGACTGACATCTCCGGCGCGGCTCCCTCGGCGTAGGAGTGCTGGCTGCTGGAGCTGAAGAAGTTGATGCCGATGAAGTTGAACCACAGCGTCGCGGCACCGACCAGCGCCAGGATCGCCGCGTTGCGACCGCGCCAGCCCGCGGTCGCGCGGGCGTGCAGGTAGGCGGCGTAGACCACCCACGTGATGAAGGCCCACACCTCCTTGGGGTCCCAGTTCCAGTAGGCCCCCCACGCCTGGTGCGCCCAGATCGGACCGGTGATCAGGACGGCGAAGGTCCACACCGGGAAGCCGAAGGCGTGCATCCGGTAGGACAGCCGGTCGAGGACCTTGGGCTCGGGCACGCGGGCGAGGTAGCCCGTGGTCGCCGACGAGCGTGCCTTGACGAGGTAGAGCCCCGAGAGCAGCGCACCCAGGGTGAAGGCGCCGGTGGAGATCACCGCCGACACCACGTGGATCACGAGCCAGGGCGAGTTGAGCGCGTCGGGCAGCGGCAGCACCGCGTCGTCGAGGCCGAGGAACGCCGCCATCAGGGCGGCCACCACGAAGGTCGTGACGAGCGGCCCGAGCCACTCGATGTCGATCCGCAGCGTGGCCAGCACGAAGATCAGCGCGACCACGAAGGTGCCCGAGATCGTGAACTCGTACATGTTGCCCCAGGGCACCCGGTTGGGGTCGGCCGCGAGACCACGCGCGACGAGGGCCACGAAGTGCACGAGGACGGCGAAGACGGTGAGGACGAGACCCAGGCGGCCGGCCACCTCGCCGCGGCGGCTCGGGGCGGGCTCCTGGTCGACCGCGACGGCGTTGCTCGCACCGTGTCCGTCCGCGCCGACGGACACGGGCTCGACCTCCTTGCTCGCCGTGCGCAGGGTCGCCAGCTCGAAGAAGTAGGCCAGCATCGCGAGGAAGTAGAGCACCGCGGCGGCGATGACCGCCTCGTAGCTGAACACCTCCCACTGTGCGTCGGTCACGACTCGTCCTTCCTGTTGCTGTCGGTCTTCACGCCCGTCTCCTCGTGCAAGGCTGCCACGACCTCCCCGAGCTCGGCGGCGCCGTCCTCGGGGTCCCCACCGGACGACCGGTCGAGGCGGGCGACCTCGACGAGCGTGGTGCCGTCGTCCTGCCGGCGCGCGCGCACCCACATCCGGCGCGGGCGCACGAAGAGCGAGCCCAGCAGGCCGAGGAGTGCGACGACGACCCCGGTGAGCGCGACCAACGAACCCGGGCTGCGGCTGACCTGGATCTTGTTCCACCGCTGCAGGCCGTCGAACGTCACCGTGCCGAGGCCGTCGGGCAGCGTCGCGGTCTCGCCGGGGCGCAGGTCCATGCGGTACGGCTGGCCGTTGGGCTTCGTCACCTGGGTGGCGTCGGCCTTGTCGAGCACGTAGACCGACGAGGCCGACCCGTCCTGGAGGCCGAGGTCGCCGGTCCACAGGCTCATCGAGATGAGCGGGTCCAACGCCTCGCCGAAGACCGACGCCGGCATCGTGAGGTTGCCGTCGGCGTCGCGGCCCATCGCGAAGGTCGGGTAGAAGGCGCCCTCGAGGCCGATCTGGCCGGGCTTGGCGAACGGCGCCTTGACGACGCCGAACGACTCGAACGTCTGCGCGTTGGTCGGCAGGAAGACCACGGGGCCGCTCTTGGCGACCTCGCCCTCGCCGTCGCGGATCGTGATGACCGGCGCGTAGCCGTGGCCGATGAGGAAGACGTCGGTGCCGCCGATGGACAGCGGGTGGTTGACCTTGAGGTCGTAGGTCTTGTCCTCGCCGCCCGGCTCGGTCGTGTAGTCGAGCTTCGCGACGAACTCGCGCGCCATCCCGGCCCGCTTGCCCTCGGTCAGCCAGTCGACGTCGAAGTCGGTGATGCTGAAGGAGAACGGCTCCATCACGTCGGGGTCGAAGAGCGCGCCCGGGGCGAAGTCGTCGTACTGGGTGAGGTTGTTGGAGAAGCCGTAGTCGTCACCGTTGAGCAGGATGACGCCGCCCTTGTAGCCGAACAGGCTGCCGGCGGCGACACCCACGAGCACGACGATCACGGCGAGGTGGAAGACCAGGTTGCCGGCCTCGCGGAGGTGGCCGCGCTCGGCGGCGACCGCATCGGACTCGCCCTCGACGTAGAGGACGCGGAAGCGCCGCCCCTTCATCACGCGCGCGGCTCGGGCCAGGACGGCGTCGGGGTCCTCGTCGGTGGTGTACGACGTGCTCTCCGGCAGGCGCGAGAGGTGGCGGGGCGCCTTCGGGGGCTTGGCGCGCAGGGCGCGGTAGTAGACGAACAGGCGCGGGATGATGCAGCCCACCAGCGAGATCATCAGCAGGATGTAGATCGCGGCGAACCACACCGAGCCGTAGACCGAGAACAGGTCGAGGCGGTCCCAGATCGGCGCGAGCCGCGGGTGGTCGTCGCGCCACTGGCTGACGGCGAGGGAGTCGATGTTCTCCTGGGGGATCACCGAGCCGGGGATCGCTGCGAGCGCCAGCAGCAGGAGCAGCACCAGCGCGGTGCGCATCGAGGTGAGCTGGCGCCACGACCACCGGGCCAGCTCGCGGGCCGTGAGGTCGCTCGGGAGCGCGGTCGCCTGACGGTCGTCGGAGGGCCGCTGCCGCAGGTCGGGCTGGAGGTCGGTCACACCGGCACCGTGAATCCCTGGACCACCTGCAGCTGGAGCCACTGGACGATGCGGTCCCACCAACCGGTCACGAGCAGGATGCCGACCAGGATCATCATCACGCCGCCGAGGCGTACGACGAGCATCTGGTGGCGGCGGATCACGGCGAACGCGCCCAGCATGCGCCGGTAGGCGAAGGCCGCGGCGATGAACGGCAGCCCGAGGCCGAGCGCGAAGACCGCCGAGAGCAGCGCGCCGCGAGCGGCGGTCGCCTCGTTGACCGACAGCACGTTGATCGCCGCCAGGGTGGGGCCGACGCACGGTGTCCAGCCGACGCCGAAGAGGAAGCCGAGCAGCGGCGCCGCCGCCAGCCCGACGGCGGGCACCTTGTGGATGCGCCAGTCGCGCTGCAGGAAGCCGAACGCACCGAGGAACGCGACGCCGAGCAGGATCGTGATGACCCCGAGGACGACGTTGAGCTGGCGCGTGTGGGTGAACAGCCACGCCCCGGCCGCGCCGGTGAGGCTGCCCAGCAGCACGAAGACGACGGAGAAGCCGAGCACGAAGAGCGTCGCGCCGAGCACCATCCGGCCGCGGCGCGCCTGGTCGAGGTCTCCCCCGGAGATGCCGGTGGCGTAGGACAGGTAGCCGGGCAGCAGCGGGATGACGCAGGGGCTGAAGAACGAGATCAGGCCGGCGGCGAGGGCGACCGGGAGGGCCAGCACCATCGACCCGGACAGGGCCGTCTCCTGGAACCAGTCACTCATCGCGGACCGCCTCGACAAGCGAGACCAGCGTCTGCGTGGTGGGGATCCGGCCGTTGACCGACGCCGCGACCCGGCCCTCGGCGTCGAGGACGACCGTGCTCGGGATGGACCGCGGCGTCAGGGTGCCGGCGAACGGCAGCAGCGCCGAGCCGTCGGCGGAGTAGATCGAGGAGTACGGCACGTCGAGGTCGCGGACGTAGGCCGCTGCGTCGTCCTGCGAGGCGTCACGGATGTTGAGGCCGATGAACTGCACGTCGTCGCCGAGCGCGGCGGCGGCCGCGTTGAGGTCGGGCTGCTCCTTGATGCACGGCGGGCACCACGACGCCCACACGTTGACCACCACCGGCCCGCCGCGCAGGTCAGCGAGGTCGACGTCGCCGCCCTCGAGGTCGGTGCCGGTGAGGTCGACGGGCTCGCCGCGGTCGGCCGGCGCCACCTCCGTCGGGACGCCGGTCCCGGAGATGTAGCCCTTGTCACCGGTCCCGGACAGGCCGGAGCAACCCGCGAGCGCGAGCAGGCAGGCGAGGCCCAGGAGCGGGCCGAGGAGCAGGCGGACGAGCTTCAGGGCCGGTCCTCCCGTGGGGCACCACCGGCGGAGAACGGGGCGGAGCGGTCGCCCACCGGGATGAGGTCGCCTGCCGGCTCCGAGTAGCGGACCTGCGTCACCCGGTCGTCGTCGAAGACGACGCTCGTCAGGGAGCACAGCGTGCACTGGCGGGTCTTGGGGTGGTGGAGGTAGCTGCGCTTCTCCAGGAACAGCCGCGTCGTCCAGATGGGAAGCTGGTGGGACACCACGACGGCCTCGTGGCCGGCCGCGGACTCGCGTGCGTCGTGGACCGCCGCCATCATCCGGCCGGCGATCTCGTCGTAGGGCTCGCCCCACGACGGCTTGAACGGGTTGTACATGTGGCGCAGCAGGCCGGGGCGCTTGAGGAACGTCTTCGCGCCGTCACCGAAGTCGATGCCCTGGAACTTGTTGCCGGACTCGATCACTCGCGGGTCGAGCTGCGGCGTGATCGCGAGTCGCTCCGCCAGCGGCGCGAGGGTCTCCTGCGCCCGCTCGAGCGGCGACGTGCGGAGGTGGACGATGTCGCGGTCGCCGATCGTCTCCGCGATCCGCCGCGCCATCTGGTTGCCGAGGTCGGACAGGTGGAACCCGTCCATCCGGCCGTAGAGGACGCCACCGGGGTTGTGGACCTCACCGTGCCGGAGCAGGTGGACGATGGTCTGGACTCCCATGTCAGTGACCTCCCGCCGCAGCGGCCGCGGACGCAGCGGCCGGCAGCGCGTCGATGATGGTGGACACGGCCCGGTCGTCGTGCGCCGAGGAGACGAACCACGCCTCGTACGCCGACGGGGGCAGGTAGACGCCCTGGTCGAGCATCGAGTGGAAGAACGCGGCGTAGGCGCCGGTGTCCTGCTGGCTCGCCCCGGCGAAGTCGCGGACCGCGCCGTCACGGAAGAACACCGAGAACATGGTGCCGGCGGTCTGGACGACGTGCGGGACGCCGGCCGCCTGGAGGTGCTCGGAGACGGCGGCTCGGATGGTCTTCGCGGTGGCGTCGAGCTGCGCGTAGACGGCGGGCGTGGCGAGCCGCAGGGTGGCGAGGCCAGCCGTCGTGGCGACCGGGTTCCCCGAGAGCGTGCCGGCCTGGTAGACGGGACCCTCCGGCGCGAGGTGGGCCATGAGGTCGGCGCGACCGCCGAAGGCCGCTGCCGGGAACCCGCCGCCCATCACCTTGCCGAAGGTCATCAGGTCGGGCGTCCAGCCCTCGACGGCGCCATCGAGTCCCCACCCGCCCTGCTCGGTCGCGCGGAAGCCGGTCATCACCTCGTCGCTGATGAACAGGGCGCCGTGGGCGCGGCAGGTCTCGGCGAGGAAGGCGTTGAAGCCCGGCGCCGGCGGCACGACACCCATGTTGCCCGGCGACGCCTCGGTGATCAGGCACGCGATGCGCGACCCGTGGGCCTCGAAGGCGGCCGCCACGGCGGCGCGGTCGTTGTAGGTCAGGACGAGCGTCTCGGCCGCCGACGACGCAGGCACGCCGCTGGTGCCGGGCACCGCCAGCGTCGCGACGCCCGACCCGGCCTCGGCCAGCAGCGGGTCGACGTGGCCGTGGTAGCAGCCGGCGAACTTCACGACGAGGTCGCGACCGGTCGCGCCGCGCGCCAGCCGGATCGCCGACATGGTGGCCTCGGTGCCGGAGGAGACGAAGCGGACCCGCTCCACCGGCGTACGCCGCACGATCTCCTCGGCCAGCTCGACCTCGGGCTCCGTCGGGGTGCCGTACGACGTGCCGCGGGCCACCGCTCCGGCCACGGCCGCCTGCACGTCGGGGTGCGCGTGGCCGAGCAGCATCGGACCCCACGAGCAGATCAGGTCGACGTAGTCGTTGCCGTCGGCGTCGGTGAGCCAGGCCCCCGAGGCCGAGGTGATGAAGCGCGGCGTCCCGCCGACCGCGGTGAACGCGCGCACGGGCGAGTTCACGCCGCCGGGCGTCACGGCCCGGGCACGCTCGAACCAGGCTTCGCTGGCCGCGGTCGTCGAGGGGATGGTCGCGGAGGTCACCGGGTCATTGTCACGCAGGCGCGCAAGGGATCCCCATTCGGTGCGTATGGGCTTCCCACGGATGTGGGTTGGCGCACAGGCGACTCGCGCGTAACTTGGTGTGACGAATCGTCGTTGACCAGGTGTGGACGTGCCCGGAGGGGGTACGAGGACTCCACGACCACCGCGGGACGACCAAGGGGAGTGCGCACGACATGTCGAGTTCCACCCGACTGCACCGAGCGATCGCCATCATCCCGCTGGCGGTGCTCTCCGCCGCGTGGACCGCCAACCTCGCAGGCGTGGGCGTCGACCCGGCGAGCGCCGACCCCGACGGCTCGCAGACCCTCCCCGACGGCACCGTCCTGCCGACCGCCGCGATCGAGGCGCCGGCCAGCGTGGGCGACGCGGTGGCCCGTGCCGCCTCGCTCACCCCCGGCAGCGCCAGTGACATCCCGCAGGCCGCGCTGTCGGCCTACCAGCGCGCCGAGGCCGTGATCAACGAGGCCGACAAGGGCTGCAACCTGCCGTGGGAGCTGATCGCCGCGATCGGTCGGGTCGAGTCCGACCACGGCCGCTTCGGGGGCAACGCCCTCGACGACCGCGGCGTCGCCCGCCCGGGCATCTTCGGCATCGCGCTCAACGGCAAGCACGACACCCAGCGGATCCTCGACACCGACGCCGGGCAGTACGACGACGACACCCGCTTCGACCGGGCCGTGGGTCCGATGCAGTTCATCCCCTCGACGTGGTCCGTGGTCGGGGTCGACGGTGACAACGACGGCACCCGCGACCCGCAGGACGTCGACGACGCGGCCCTCGCCACGGCCGTCTACCTCTGCTCCGGTGACGACGACCTGTCGTCGGAGAAGGGCCAGCGTGCCTCGGTCTACCGCTACAACCACTCCAACGCCTACGTCGACCTGGTGCTGGGGATCATGCAGGCCTACATGGACGGCGACTTCAGCGCCGTGCCGACCTCGACCCTCACCTCCGGCGTGATCGTCCCCGACCCCACCTCCTCGACCGGCGGCAACGGCGGCAAGGGGGGCAACAGCGGCGTGAAGGGCGGCAACGGCGACAACGGCGGGAAGGACAACGACTCCTCCCCCACCAAGGACCCGACCCCCACGCAGACCCAGAGCCCGACCCAGACGCAGAGCCCCACCCCCACCCAGGACCCGACCCAGTCGGCGACCCAGGACCCCACCAAGGACCCGACCAAGGACCCGACGGTCGTGCCCACCGTCGACCCGACGACGCCGCTGCCGACGCTCACGCCGACGCTGCCGACCAACACCATCACCGCCACCCTGACCTGGGCCGAGGCCCAGACCCAGTGCCTGGCCAGCGGGATCTCCGCGCTCGACGTGCCGGCGCTCAACGCCTGCATCGACAACCTGATGAACCCCTGACGGGGCTCAGGCGCGCAGCAGGCGGGCGGCCTCCGAGGCCCAGTACGTGAGGATGACGTCGGCCCCGGCACGGCGGATCGAGGTCAGGGTCTCCAGGATGGCGGCCTCGCGGTCGATCCAGCCGTTGGCCGCGGCGGCCTCGAGCATCGCGTACTCGCCGGAGACGTTGTAGGCGGCGACCGGGACGTCGACGGCGTCGCGCACGCGGCGTACGACGTCGAGGTAGGGCAGGGCCGGCTTCACCATCACGAGGTCGGCACCCTCGGCGACGTCGAGGAGCACCTCCCGGACGCCCTCGAGGGCGTTGGCGGGGTCCTGCTGGTAGGTGCGGCGGTCACCGACGAGCGAGGAGTCGACGGCCTCGCGGAACGGGCCGAAGAAGGCGGAGGCGTACTTCGCGGAGTAGGCGAGCACGGACACGTGGCTGTGCCCGGCGTCGTCGAGGGCCTTGCGGACGACCGCGACCTGGCCGTCCATCATCCCGCTGGGGCCGACCATGTCGACCCCGGCCGCAGCCTGCGCAAGGGCCATCTCGGCGTACGCCGCCAGGGTCTGGTCGTTGTCGACCTCGCCGTCGGGCGTGAGGAGGCCGCAGTGGCCGTGGTCGGTGAACTCGTCGAGGCACAGGTCCGACATCACCGTGAGCTGGTCGCCCACCTCGGCGACGACGTCGGTGATGGCGAGGTTGAGGACGCCGGCCGGGTCGAGCGCTCCGGAGCCCGTGGCGTCCTTGTGCTCGGGGATGCCGAAGAGCATCACCCCACCGAGGCCGAGCTCGGCCGCCTCGGCGACCGCCCGCTTGAGCGAGTCGCGGGAGTGCTGGACGACACCCGGCATCGAGGAGATCGGGTGCGGTTCGGCGAGGCCCTCGCGGATGAACACCGGCAGGACCAGCGAGCTGGGCACCACGTGGGTCTCGGCGACCATGCGGCGCAGCGCTGGGGTGCGCCGCAGCCGCCGGGGTCGGATGGTCGGGCCCTGGACGTGCGTCTCCTCGGTCACTTCTCCATCCTTCCCCAGCGGCGGGTACGAGCTACTTGGCGCGGGCCTTGCGGCGACCCGACGCGGTGCGCTCGCTCGGACGCGTGACCGGCTCGCCGGCCTCGAGCATCGAGAGGCGTCGTGTCGCGCCGAAGTCGGCGAGGGCATCGACGAGGACCTCGACGTCGGGCGTCGGGGCCAGCACGTCGACCCGCAGGCCGTGCTCCTCGGCGGTCTTGGCCGTCTGCGGGCCGATCACCGCGATGATCGTCGACGGGTGCGGCTTGCCGGCGATGCCGACGAGGTTGCGGACCGTCGAGGACGAGGTGAAGACGACCGCGTCGAACTTGCCGGTCTTGATGGCGTCGCGGACCGGCGCCGGCGGCGGGGTGGCCCGCACCGTGCGGTAGGCGGTGACGTCGTCGCACTCCCAGCCGAGGTCGACCAGGCCGGCGACGAGGTTCTCCGTCGCGATGTCGGCGCGGGGCAGGAAGACCCGGTTGATCGGGTCGAGCACCTCGTCGTAGGGCGGCCACTCCTCGAGCAGGCCGGCGGCGGACTGGTCGCCGGACGGGACGAGGTCGGCGCGCAGGCCCCAGTCGGCGATCGCCTGGGCGGTCTTGTCGCCCACCGCGGCGATCTTCAGGCCGGAGAAGGCGCGGGCGTCGAGGCCGTACTCCTCGAACTTCTCGCGCACGGCCTTGACCGCGTTGACCGAGGTGAAGGCGATCCACTCGTAGCGGCCCTCGACGAGGCCGCGGACGGCCTTGTCCATCTGGAGCGGGTTGCGCGGCGGCTCGACCGAGATGGTCGGCACCTCCTCGGGCACGGCGCCGTACTCACGCAGGCGACGCGACAGCGAGCCGGCCTGCTCCTTGGTGCGCGGCACCAGCGCGCGCCAGCCGAACAGCGGCTTGGTCTCGAACCACGACAGGGTCTGGCGCAGGTCGACGACGTCACCGATGACGGTGATCGCCGGCGGCGCGATGCGCGCGGCGCGGGCGTCGGCCGCGATGTCGGCCAGCGTGGAGACGAGCGTGTGCTGCTCGGTCGTGGTGCCGACGCGGGTCATCGCGACCGGCGTCTGGGGCGAGCGACCGGCCTCGATGAGCGCGGCCGCGGTCTCGCCGATGCTGCCGACGCCGGAGAGCAGGACGAGCGTGCGGTCGTCGGCGTAGGCGCTCCAGTCGACCTTGTCGCCGCAGGTGACGACGGCCATCTCCTTGTGGCGCTTGGTGGTCAGCGGGATGCCGGCGTAGGCCGGGACCGCGCTGACGGAGGAGACACCGGGGACGACGTCGAAGCCGACGCCGGCCTTGACACAGGCCTGCGCCTCCTCGGGTCCCGAGGCGTAGAGGAACGGGTCGCCGATCATCAGCCGGACGACACGCTGCTTCTTGCCGTGGCGTACGACGACCTTGGCGCGGGCCGCGTGGGTCAGGGGCTGGCCGTCCTCGCCGAAGCCGCCGTCGACGATCTCCGGGCCGCCCTCGAGGCCGTCGGGGCCCTCGACGAGGCCGAGGACCTGGCGGACCAGCTCGGTGTGCTCAGGAGCCTCGGTCACGATCACCTCGGCACTCTGGAGAAGCTCCACGGCTCGCACCGTCAACAGGCCCGGGTCACCGGGTCCACTGCCGACGAACGACACCCAGCCCTGGGCCGGAGTGGTGGGCGCGGTGCTGGCCTGCGGGGTCTGTACTCGCGTCATGCGTGCTGATTCCTCACTGGTGGTGCTTCCATCAGGTCTGCTGCTCCCTCGTCGAGCATGTCGCTCGCGAGGCGTGTTCCGATCCGTTCGGCCTCGGTGACGGGGCCGGTGGTGCTCATCCGCACCGACAGGCCGCCGTCCTCGGAGAGGACCACGGCGCGTAGCCACAGCTCCTCGCCGTCCTCCCCCTCGACGACCTCGGCCAGGGCACCCAGCGGGGCCGAGCAGCCGGCCTCGAGGGTGGACAGGACCGCGCGCTCGGCCGTGACCGCGGCGCGGGTGGCGGGGTCGTCGAGCCGGGCCAGCGCCGCCACCAGCTCGGTGTCGCCGGAGCGGCACTCGATGGCAAGGGCGCCCTGGCCGGGCGCCGGCAGCATCTGGAGGGGGTCGAGGACCTCGGTGACCTCGTCGAGGCGGCCGAGGCGGGCGAGCCCGGCGCGAGCCAGGACGATCGCGTCGACCTCGCCGCTGCGGACCTTGCCGATCCGGGTGTCGACGTTGCCGCGGATGCCGTGGAGCTCCAGGCCCAGGCCGAGGGCCGCGAGCTGGCTGACCCGACGCGGTGAGCCCGTGCCGAGCCGGCTGCCCACGGGCAGCTCGCCGAGCGTGAGGCCGTCGCGGGCCACGATCACGTCGCGCGGGTCCTCGCGCACCGGCACGGCAGCCAGCGCGATGCCGTCGGCGGGCGCGGTCGGCAGGTCCTTGAGCGAGTGGACGGCGAAGTCGACGTGGCCGTCGAGGAGCGCGTCGCGCAGCGCGCTGACGAAGACCCCGGTGCCGCCCATCTGGGCGAGCGGGGCGGCGCTGCGGTCGCCCTCGGTCGAGACCTCGACGAGCTCGACCTCGCGGCCGAGGTGCGCCTCGACGAGCCCGGCCACGAGCCCGGACTGGGTGGTGGCCAGGGCGGACGCGCGCGTGCCGAGGCGGAGCGGACGGGCGCTCACTGTTGTCCCTCCGCTCGGGAGATGGCGTCGACCGCGTCGGGGTCGAGCCGGAAGAGCTCGGCCAGCGCGGCGGTGTAGGACACGGCGGGCTCGGCGTCGGCCAGCTCCTTGACCCGGACGGTCGGCTCGTGGAGGAGCTTGTCGGCGACCCGGCGCACGGTGTGGAGGACCTCGGCGCGGGTGGCGTCGTCGAGGCCCGGCAGGCGGGTGGACAGCCGCTCCATCTCGGCGTCGACCACCGAGGTCGCCATCGAGCGCAGGGCGACGACGGTCGGCGTCACGCTCGCCTGGCGTCGTACGGCCAGGAAGGCGCTGATCTCCTGCCCGACGATGGTGCGTACGTCGTCGACGCCCGCGGTGGCCTCGAGGCCGCGCAGCTCGTCGGCGAGGCCGGCGAGGTTGATCAGCTCGACGCCCGGCAGGTCGGCCAGCGACGGGTCGACGTCGTGCGGCAGCGCCAGGTCGATCACGCTCAGCGGCCGGTCGCTGCTGCCGCGCGCGGTGACCACGTCGGCGAGGCGGACCAGCGGCTCGGGGGCGCCGGTGCAGGAGATGACGATGTCGGCCGTGGCGAGCTCGTCGGTGAGTGACTCCAGCGGCAGCGAGGTGGCGGCGTACTCCTCGGCGAGCCGCTCGGCGCGGGCGGCGGTGCGGTTGAGCACCGAGATGCTGGTGGCACCGCTGCGCGACAGGTGGGCGACCGCGAGGGACGCCATCGCGCCGGCGCCGATCACGAGCGCCTTCGCGCCGGCGACGGGCACCGAGCTGCGCTCGAGGGCGGCGGTGACCAGGGAGGGGGCGGCGCGGTCGATGTCGGTCTCGGCGTGCGCCCGCTTGCCGACGCGCAGCGCCTGCTGGAAGAGGGTGTTGAGCGCCGGGCCGACAGTGCCGTGCTCCTGGCCGACGCGCAGCGCCTCACGGGTCTGGCCGAGGATCTGGCCCTCGCCCACGACCATCGAGTCAAGGCCGGCGGCCACCTGGAAGAGGTGCGAGACGGCGCCCTCGTCGTAGTGGACGTAGAGGTGCGGCAGCAGCGCCTCGGTGGACTGCTCGGCACGCGCGACGAGGAGACCCGAAAGGTCCTCCACGCTGCCGTGGAAGCGGTCGACCTCGGCGTAGACCTCGAGGCGGTTGCAGGTCACGATCGCCGTCGCCTCGGAGACGTGGTCACCACCCATCACGTCCTGGATGAGCTTGGTGGCGCTCTCACCGTCGAGCGCGAGCTTCTCGAGCAGCTCGACGGGAGCGGACTTGTGGGAGATGCCGACGACCAGGACGCTCATGGCCGTACTCGCTTCGCTCCGTGCGCCCATGAGGCACTCGACGCACTGCGCTGGATGATTCGCTCGCTGCGCTCGCTCACGCCGTCACCTCCGTCGTGGGGAGGCCCGACTTGCGCTGCTCGTGGTAGGCGAGGATCTGCAGCTCGATGGAGAGGTCCACCTTCCGTACGTCGACGCCGTCCGGCACGGTCAGGACGGTCGGGGCGAAGTTGAGGATGCTGGTGATGCCGGCAGCGACCATGCGGTCGGCGACGGACTGGGCAGCCACGGCCGGCGTCGCGATCACGCCGATGGACACCGCGTCCTCGGAGACGATCGACTCGAGGTCCTCGAAGGAGCGGACGTCGAGCCCGGCGACCCTCTCGTCGTGGCGGTCGGGGTCGGCGTCGAGGAGTGCGACGACGCGGAACCCGCGGCTGCGGAAGCCGGAGTAGTTGGCGAGCGCGTGACCGAGGTTTCCGATGCCGACGATCACGACCGGCCAGTCCTGCGTCACGCCGATCTCTCGGGCGATCTGGTAGCGGAGGTACTCCACGTCGTAGCCGACGCCGCGGGTGCCGTAGCTGCCGAGGTAGGACAGGTCCTTGCGGAGCTTGGCGCTGTTGACGCCTGCCGAGGCGGCGAGCTCCTCGCTGGAGCAGGTCGTGGTGCCGTCGTCCGCCAGGCCGGTCAGGGCACGGAGGTACACGGGAAGCCTGGCGACAGTCGCCTCGGGAATGTCCCGGGCAGAGTCGGGGGTCCGTGCGGTCACAGCTGCTTCTTTCCAGTCCCGCGAACCTCGCGTGACCCGGCCACTGTAGGAGTTTGTGAACGGGAGAACAAAACGACGGAATGGGCGGCTAGCACATGTGAGAAGACCCACCCGAAGCGGGGGTCTCTCGACTTGCGTGCAGGGTGCCGGAGGGCCTAACGGCGGGCGTCCGCACCGCTGGTCTGAACCGGTCCCCTCGGTGGCGAGGCCCGCTCCCCGGACGGGCTGTAACGCCGGGTTAGGACGGGTACCCCATGTGGTGCTCGGGGGTGGGTAGCAGCACTAACCCGGCGTTACAGCGGCGACGCCCCGCCGGGCGAGCTCAGCGCAGCAGGTCGGCCAGCATCAGGTCCGAGGCGAGGAGGGCGTCGCGGTCGGGGGTGGAGCCGCTCGCCAGCAGCTCGTCGGCGCCGGTGGCCTCCGCGAGGGCGTCGAGGCGGCGCCGTACGGTCGCGGGGCTGCCGGCCACCGCCCGGTCCAGCGAGGCCTCGACCCGTCGGCGTACCTGGCTCGGCCAGGACTCCTCCCGGACGGCGCGGATGCTCTCGAGCGGCGGGAACTCACCGGTTTGACGCGAGCGAGCCATCGCCCACGCCTCGGGCAGGGCGAGCTCGCGGCCGGTCGCGTCGTCGTCGGAGACGAGCACGTCCAGCGAGACCGTCACCCGCGGCTCGCTGCCGCGGTGCGGGCGGAACCCGCGGCGGTAGCGCGCCAGCGCATCGGGCAGCTCGGCGGACTCGAGGACGGGGCCACCCACGACCACGGGCAGACCCAGCCGGGAGGCGACCTCCAGCCCGCGCCCGGTGGCCAGCACGTGCATCGGCACCGGCCTGCCTGTGGAGGGCCGCGCCGTCACCTCCGCGGTGCCCTCGAGGTAGCCGCGCAGCTCCTCGAGGTCGTCCTCGAACGTGTCGCCGTCCTCGTGGTCACGTCGGAGGGCGCGACGCACCGGCGGCGTGAAACCGAGCGACCGGCCGAGCCCGAGGTCGACCCGACCGGGGTGGAGGGCGTCCAGCACGAGGAACTGCTCGGCGACCACCAGCGGCTGGTGCAGCGGCAGCATCACCCCGCCCGACCCGATCCGGATGCGGTCGGTGCGTGCGCCGATCGCGGCCAGGAGCACGGCCGGTGTCCCGGACGCGATGCCCGGGACGGCGTGGTGCTCGGCGACCCAGAACCGGTCGTAGCCCACCTGCTCCGCGTGCACCGCCCGGGCGACCGTCGCCTCGAGGGCCTCGGCGTCGGGCAACCCGACGCGGTTGCGGGAGCGGTCGAGCAGGGAGAGTTTCACGTCCTCATCAACGCGTCACGACCCGATCGGCATCCCGGCCGGCACGACGTCATGGCGGCCGGTCGTCAGGGTGCCCACCCACCATGACGCTGTCGTCGTACGTCATGGGTCGCGGCGGCCTGGACGACCACCGGCCATGACGTCAGCCCAGGGCCGCGCGCAGCCGGTTCTCGTCGACGCGCCAGAAGTCGTGCTGCTTGCCGTCGACGAAGGTCACCGGGACGTCCTCGCCGAAGCGGTCGGCCAGGTCGTCGTCGGTGGTGATGTCGACCTCCTCGAAGGACTCCCCCAGGTCGGCGCAGACGCGCTCGACGACCACTCGGGCGTCGTCGCACAGGTGGCAGCCCGGCCGGGTGTAGAAGGTGATCCGTGCGGTGTTCATTCGGGGTCCCCGCGGCGTTGTTGGGCGGAGCGAAGCGGGGGAGAAGAACGTCGTGGGGTGATCTTCATTCGAGGAGTCCCTGGACCCGACGGCGCTCGAGGCCGCGCAACCGGCCCTTCTGCACCTTGCCGGTCACGGTGAGGGGCAGGGTATCGACGACCTCGATGCGTGAAGGCTGCTTGAAGCGCGCCAACCGGCCCTCGGCGTGGGCTCGGACGGCGTCCTCCAGGTCGGCCGGGCGCTCCGCGTGCCCATCGTCGGCGGCCGCGACGACGTACGCCACCACCGCCTCGCCGGTCACCTCGTCCGGCACCCCGATCACGGCCGCGTCGACGACGCCGTCGACCTCGCGCAGCACGTCCTCGACCTCGGTCGGGTAGACGTTGAAGCCGCTGACGATCACCAGGTCCTTGACCCGGTCGACGAGGAAGAGGTCGCCGCTCGCGTCGAGGAAGCCGACGTCGCCCGTGCCGTACCAGCCCTCGTCGTCGGGCCCGTCGGACCCGTCGGGCCAGTAGCCGCTGAAGAGGTTGTCCCCGCGCACCTGGATCTCGCCGGGGTCCTCCCCCTCGACCTGGCTCCAGGTCTCGTCGACCAGGCGCAGCTCGATGCCGGGCAGCGCCGCGCCGACCGAGCCCGCCCGGGGCTCGCTGCTGCACAGCGTGCTCGTGACCACCGGCGACGCCTCCGTGAGCCCGTAGCCCTGGTGCACGGGGATGCCGGTGATCGACGTGAACTCCTCGATCACCGCGCCCTCCAGCGGCGCCGACCCGGACAGCACGAGCCGGACCGGCCCGAGCCGCTCGCGCAGGTGCTCGTCGGGCAGCCAGTGGGCGAAGACGGGCGGCGCGATCGGTACGACGCTGCACGCCTCGTCGTCGATGAGGTCGAGCACCGCCTGCGGCTCGAAGCGCTCGACGAGCAGCAGCCGCGCCCGGTGGCGCAGCACCCCGCCGAGCACGGCGTTGAGGCCATAGACGTGGAAGAGCGGCAGGACCCCGAGCACCACGTCGTCGCCGTGCATCATCGGCGGCTCGACGGCCGCCACCTGCTCGATGTTGGCCAGCAGCGCCCGGTGGCTGAGCATCGCCGCACGGGGCCGACCCGAGGTGCCGCTGGTGTAGAGGAGGGCGGCGAGCTTCTCGGGGTCGGGCAGCGGCGGGATCGGGCGTACGACGTCCGCGCGGAGGTCGTCGAGCGCGAGCTCCCCCTCGCCGGGCGGGGTGCCGGTGACGACGACGGCCGGCCGGACGACGTCGGGGTCGAGCTCGCCCAGCGCAGCGCGTACGGCGTCGAGAGCGGTCTCGTCGGCGACCACCATCCGGCTGCCGGAGTCGGCGATCATCCGGGCGAGCTCACCGGGGGTCGACCGGGGGTTGACCGGTACGGCGACGACCTGGGCCCGGAGGACGCCGAGGTAGGTCGTGACGAACTCGATGCGGTTGCCGACGGCGATCATCACGCGCTGGCCGGCGCGGATGCCGTGGGCTCCGAGACCGGTCGCGATGCGGCCGACCTCGTCCTCGAGCCCGGCCCACGTGAGCGTGCGGCCACCGCTCTCGACGAGGGCCTGCCGGTCAGGCACGTCGTCGGCAGCCTCGGCCACCAGCTCGGAGATGTCGTGGCGCGGCATGCGTGGATCCTTCCACAGCCCGGCGTCGGCGGCAGGCGCGGCTACGCTTGCCTGGTGACCCCGTCCGAGCGGCCCCGGCGCCTCAACCTGCAGCAGCGGTCGGCCCTCGCGGGCGAGGCCGCGGCGGCGTCGGCGGAGGTCGAGAACGCCCTCGTCTGGCCCAGCGACCCGACCGCGGCCGCCTTCTTCGACGTCGACAACACCGTCATGCAGGGCGCCAGCATCTTCCACTTCGCGCGCGGGCTGTACCGCCGCAAGTTCTTCACCACGAAGGAGATCGCCTCCGCCGCGTGGAAGCAGGCCTACTTCCGGATCGCCGGCGTCGAGGACCCCGAGCACGTGGCGGATGCGCGCAACTCCGCGCTGTCGTTCATCGCCGGGCACACCACCGCCGAGCTCGAGGAGCTGGGCGAGGAGATCTTCGACGAGGCGATGGCCCACCGGGTGTGGCCCGGCACCCGCGCCCTGGCCCAGATCCACCTCGACGAGGGCCAGCGGGTGTGGCTGGTGACGGCGGCGCCGATCGAGATCGCGACGATCATCGCCCGACGGCTCGGCCTCACCGGCGCCATGGGCACCGTGGCCGAGCACGTCGACGGCGTCTACACCGGCCAGCTCGTGGGTGACCTGCTCCACGGCCCCGCCAAGGCGGAGGCGATCAAGGCGCTCGCGGCCCGCGAGGGACTCGACCTCGCCCGCTGCTCGGCGTACTCCGACTCCAGCAACGACCTGCCGATGCTCTCCCTCGTCGGCGACCCGTGCGCCATCAACCCGGACGCCCGGCTGCGGGCGCACGCCCGCGCCCACGGCTGGCGGATCCACGACTACCGCACCGGCCGCAAGGCGGCACGGGTCGGCTTCCTCGGCGCCGCGGTGGCCGGCGCGGTGACGGGCGCTGTCGCCGCGGGCGTGAGCCTGCGCGGTCGCGACCGCTCCGCCTGACCTGTAACCGAAAGTTACTCACGGGTTCACAAGACCGGGACCGGCCCCTATCGTGGATGATGCTGCAACCGGGAGGGGACACCGCATGCGGTCGACGAACGACATCGATCGTGCCTTCGAACAAGGCATGGACGCGCTCCGGCGCGCCGTCCTCGCTGCCCTGTCCCCCCGCCTGGTCCTCCAGCCCGCAGGCCACGTGCTGCTCTCCGAGACGGCCACGCCCGGCGCGTCCGTCGGCGGCCCCGACGGACGCTCCGGCTCCGGCCCGGTCGGAGACGAGGACCGCGCGACGTCGTCCGAGGTCGACGGGGCCGAGCGCGAGCGGCTGATCGCGCTCGTCGAGCTCGCCCGCGCCGGCGACAAGGAGGCGTTCGGCCTCCTCTACGACCACTACCAGGCCTCGGTCTACCGCTTCCTCTACTACCGCACCCGCTCGCAGACGCTCGCCGAGGACCTCACCTCGGAGACCTTCTTCCGGGCGCTGCGCAGCATGAACAGCTTCCGGTGGCAGGGCAAGGACTTCGGCGCCTGGCTGATGACGATCGCGCGCAACCTCACGATGGACCACTTCAAGGCCGGCCGCACCCGCCTCGAGATGACCACCGAGGACATGACCCCGCACGACGACACCACCGAGGGGCCCGAGGACACGGTCATCGCCGGCCTCACCAACGAGGTGCTGCTCAAGGCGCTCACCGAGCTCCCGGTCGAGCAGCGCGAGTGCCTCATCATGCGGTTCCTGCAGGGCCTCTCGATCGCCGAGACGGCGCGCGCCCTCGACCGTTCCGACGGCGCGGTCAAGCAGCTCCAGCTCCGCGGCGTGCGCAATCTCGCCAAGCTGCTGCCGGAGGGGTTGAGAGACGCGTGACACACCCCGTAACCCCTGCCCCGTCTGGCTCGTTCGTCCCAGTGGGAGGACCCGCCAGCTGTGAGACAGGACGACCGCGATGACAGCGCCCTTCTCGGGACGACGACGTGCCGACGAGTTCGAGGCACTCCTATCCCGCGACCCCACGACCGCCTCCGCGGGGAGTGACACCGAGCGCTACGCCGACCTGCTCGAGGTCGTCGCCGACCTGCGGGCGGTGCCGCCCACGACCGCGCGGCCCGAGTTCGTGGCGTCGTTGCGCGAGCGCCTGATGGCCGAGGCCGACACCGCCCTGGTCCGGCAGCCGCCCGCCCCGTCGCGACTGGCGATGCCCACCTCGTCGCGCACCCGCCAGCGCCGCATCGGCGCCGTCCTCGGCGGTGCCGCCCTCGTGGGCTCGGCGGCCACCATGGCCGTAGCGGCGCAGACCGCGCTGCCCGGCGAGTCCCTCTACGGAGTGAAGCGTGGGATCGAGTCCGCTCAGGTACGCCTCGCCACCGACGACGCCGACCGCGGCCGCACCCTGCTGGCCCAGGCCGGCACCCGGCTCACCGAGCTGGAGGAGCTGGCCGCCGGCGACGCGGGTCGCGACGAGCTCGTGCCCGACACGCTCGACTCGTTCACGCGCCAGTCCAGCGACGGCGTGCGCAGCCTGCTCGTGTCGTACGAGGCCACGGGCAGCGAGGGCGACGCCCAGGTCGCACGCGACTTCACCGCCACCAGCATGGACCGCCTCGAGCGCCTCCAGGGCGAGCTGCCGGAGAGCGCCCGCGACGACCTGCTGGCTGCCGGGCGGACGCTCGCCGACCTCGATCTCGAGGTGAGCAACGTCTGCCTGACCTGCACCGGCGGCATCACCACGACGCCCGAGTTCCTGCTGACCAGCGCCCCGCAGGTCGGCCTGCTCAGCGGGCTCGACACCGACCAGCTGACGCTGGAGGGGGCGCCGATCTCCGGCCAGGACCTCACCGGCATCAAGGTCCCCGAGGCCCTCGACCCGCAGCAGGTCGTGCCGACCGCACAGCCGTCCACCACCCTCGGCCCCGGACCGGGCTCCGTGGTGCCCGACCCGACCAGCGTCGACCCGACCAAGCCCGACCCGACCAAGCCGGTCAAGGACATCACCAAGAACCTCACCGACACGGTGACCGACACGACCGACACCGTCACCGACGGCCTCACCGACACCACCGGCAGCCTGACCAGCCAGCTCGACGACGTGACCGGCGGTGCGCTCGGCGGCCTCACGTCGGGCGCCGACGACGCGACCGGGGGGCTCATCGGCGAGGTGACCGGCACCCTCGACGGAGCCACCGGCGGCACGCTCGGCAACGCGACCGGCGGTCTCCTGCCCTAGCTGCTGCGCCGCTCCGTCGGCGTCGGCAGGTCAGCCGAAGGCGCTGCCGCGCTCGCGCAGCAGGTCGAAGAGCGTGTGCTGGATGGTCTCGCGCACCTGGTCGGTGACGTTGAAGACCAGCATCGGGTCCTCGGCCTCGCCGGGCTCGTAGGCGTCGGTGCGGATCGGCTCGCCGAACTCGAGGATCCACTTCGAGGGCAGCGGCACCATGCCGAGCGGACCGAGCCACGGGAAGAACGGCGTGATCGGGATGTAGGGCACCCCGAGCAGCCGCGCCAGCGACGGGACGTTGCCGACGAGCGGGTAGATCTCCTCGGCGCCCACCAGGGAGAGCGGGATGATGGGTACGCCGGTGCGCAGCGCGGCCGAGACGAACCCGCCGCGCCCGAAGCGCTGCAGCTTGTAGCGCTCGCTGAACGGCTTGCCGATGCCCTTGAACCCCTCCGGCCAGACGCCGACGAGCTCGCCGCCCGACAGCATCCGCTCGGCGTCCTCGGTGCAGGCCAGGGTGGCGCCGCCCTTGCGGGCGAGCGAGCTGACCAGGGGCAGCTTGAAGACCAGGTCGGCGCCGAGCGGGCGCAGGAAGCGGCCGGCGTGGTCGTGCACCGTCAGCATCGTCATCAGGCCGTCGAGCGGCACGGTGCCGGAGTGGTTGGAGACCACGAGGGCGCCGCCCTGGGCGGGGATGTTCTCCAGCCCGCGGACCTCGAGGCGGAACCACTTCTCCGCGATCGGCCGCAGCGCGGCCATGAAGAACCGCTCGGTCAGCTCGCGGTCGAAGCCGTAGTCGTCGACGTCGTAGTCGCCCTCGAGGCGGCGGCGGACGAACGCCATCAGCTCGGCGAGGCGCCGCTCCCAGTCGGCGCCGAAGATCTCCTGCGCGGCGTCCTGGGCGGCCGCCAGCCACTCCCCGACCGGGATGCCGGTGGTGGGCGACGGCTGATCCACGTCGTCGGCGGTGGGCGGCCCCACGTCGACTGGCGGCACGGCCTTCTCGTCGGACTCGGCGGGATGGCTCGACCCGGTCGCCCGGCCTGCACCGGTGCGGGCCTTCTTCTTCCCTGCGGCCGGAGCGGCCGGCTTGGTGGTCGGCTTGGTGGTCGGCTTGGTGGTCGCGGCCTTGCGGGCCGTCGGGGCCAGGTTGCGCGCGGCCGAGGACGGTCGGGCGCTGCCGGAACCGCGGCCCGGGCGACCACCGGTGCCGATCGGGATGACGACGGCGTGGTCGCCGTCGCGGCGGCGGGCTTCCTCAGGCACGGCCGGCCCCCTCCCTGACGGCGGGCGCGACGGACTGGCAGAAGTCGGCGAACGTCTCGGCCGTCGTGAACTGCGGCTCGAAGCCGAGCACGGTGCGCATCCGGGTGGTGTCCACGCCCCGACCGTAGGTCAGGAACCCCAGTTGCTCGGGCGAGAAGTCCGACACGCGGGCCTGGCGCATGGTCGAGCCGAGCCGACCGACCGCGAAGCGCGGCAGCGACACCGACGGCGTGCCGAGGCGTCGTACGGCCTGGCTCAGCGTCATAACCCCGTCACCGGCGACGTTGAAGGTGCCGGGCACCCCGGTGGTCGCGGCGTGGCACAGCACCCGCATCAGGTCGTCCTCGTGGAGGAGCTGGAGCCGCGGGTCGAAGCCGAGGACCCGGGGGATCACGGGGAGCCGGAAGTAGTTGGTCAGCGGGCTCGAGACGTGGGGGCCGACCACGTTGGCCGCCCGGATCATCGTGACGTCGACGTCGGGGCGCCGACGGGCGAACCCGCGGACATAGCCCTCGATCTCGTAGACGTCCTTCGCGTAGCCCGAGGAGGGCAGGCGCTTGGGACCCATGTCCTCGGTGAACATCGCGGGGTCACGAGGACCGGAGCCGTAGACGGTGGTGGTCGACTTCACGACCAGCCGCTCGACGGTCGCCGACTTCTGGCACGCAGCGAGCAGCTGCATGGAGCCGATGACGTTGAGCTCCTTCATCGTCCCGCGACCACCGGCCGAGCCGGGGGTCGCGATCACGCTCATGTGGACGACGGTGTCGACGTCCTCCTTCGCGATGACCTTCGCGATGACCGGGTTGCGGATGTCGGCGCGGACGAAGGAGACGTCGCCGATGTCACCGCGCGGCGGGACTGCGTCCACGCCGATGACTCGATCGATGGACGGGTCGCCGGTCGCGGCGCGCGCGAATCGACGTCCGATGTCCCGGGATATCCCGGTGACCAGCACGACCCGCCCCATGGTCGAGGGGTGTTACTTGCCGAGCTTGCGGCGCTGCACGCGCGTCTTCTTGAGCAGCTTGCGGTGCTTCTTCTTGGCCATGCGCTTGCGCCGCTTCTTGATGACAGAACCCACGAAATCAGACCTTTCCTTGCGACCGACGTTCGTCGGCCGGACCCGCACACCCTACTGGCCGGGTGCGGGCAGCGCGGAATCGAGTCGAACCAGTGGATCCCCGCCGGGGACGAGCGCCGTCAGCCGGCGTTGTAGAAGCTCTTGCGGAGGTACTCGTTGACGTCGTCCTCGCGGACCCGGAAGGAGCGGCCGACGCGGACGGCGGGCAGCTCACCGCCGTGCACGAGCCGGTAGACCGTCATCTTCGAGACGCGCATCCTGGCCGCGACCTCGGCGATGGTCAGGAACTGCGCCTCGGACATGTCGCCTGGGGTGTTCTCAGCCATGGGTGTGCACCGATCCTTCTGCGCGGCGACGGCGCCGGCTTCCGAACCGGCGTCACAGGCGTGCCGCTCTCGCTGACAATAGGGCTCGCGTGACGCGTGGGGAAGAGTAATGCCAGAGAAACTTGTGTGACTGCGGCGTGTCGGCTTGCCTCAGGGTAGCGGGTCCAGCCCGTGGAGCGGGAAGACCTCGGTGCGCGTGGCGTTGATGGCGCGGTCCAGCCAGGTCTCCGGGTCGTAGCCGCCGGACCAGTCGCGGTAGGCCGGCGTGCGGCCGTCGGTCATCCGGTGCGGGGCGGTCGCCCCGATCACCTCCTCGACGTACGCCCGCCACGCCGGGGGCGTCGCCTGCTCTGGATCGATCGGGGTGCCCGCGACGACAGCCAGCAGGTGCGCCCAGGCGCGCGGCACGACGTCGACGACGGAGTAGCCACCGCCCCCGGTCACGACCCACCGCCCGTCGGCCACCTCGTGGGCGAGCTCGTGCAGGGCGAGGTAGGCCGCCCGCTGGCCGTCGACGCTGAGCATCATGTGGGCGAGCGGGTCGTTCATGTGCGAGTCGCACCCGTGCTGGGTGACCAGCACCTGTGGTGAGAACTCGCGCAGGATCGGGGGTACGACGGCGTGGAAGGCGCGCAGCCACCCGGCGTCGGCGGTGCCCGGCGGCAGCGCGACGTTGACCGCCGTGCCCACGGCGCCGCGGCCGCCGGTGTCGCTCGGGAAGCCAGTGCCGGGGAAGAGCATCTGCCCGGTCTCGTGCAGGGAGATGGTGAGGACCCGCGGGTCGTCCCAGAAGATCTTCTCGACGCCGTCGCCGTGGTGGACGTCGATGTCGACGTAGGCGACCCGCTCGGCGCCGTCGGCGAGCAGCTGCTTGATGCCCACCGCCACGTCGTTGTAGATGCAGAAGCCGCTGGCCTTGTCGGGCATCGCGTGGTGCAGTCCACCGGCGATGTTGACGGAGTGGAGCGACTCCCCGCTCCAGACCTGGCGGAACGCCTCCAGCGTGGCGCCGACGACGTGGGCGCTGGCGACGTGCATGTCGGCGAAGACCGGGTCGTCCTCGGTGCCGAGACCCCGGGCGGCGTCCTCGAACCCGGGCGTCGCCCCGGCCCGGGTCACGGCCTCGATGAGGCCCCGGTCGTGGACGGTCGCGATCTGCTCGTCGGTGGCCACCGGGGCGTCGACGCGCTTGATCCCCTCGAGCACCCCGAGCTCGTCCGCCAGGCGCATCGTCAGGTCGACGCGCACCGGCGACATCGGGTGAGTGGGCCCGAAGTTGTACTCACAGAGCGTCTGGTCGAAAACGACGGACGCAGGCCCCGCACACTCCATGTGGCGGACGTTACTCCCACCCCGAGCGGTCAGCTGCCCTCGGCCAGCTCGCGAGAACGGTTGCGGGCGGCCTCCATGGCGGCCAGGAACGCCGCGCGGACCTTGTGGATCTCGAGCTCGCGGAGCGCCGACGCGGTCGTGCCTCCCGGCGAGGTGACCTGCTCGCGCAGCACGACGGGGTGGGTTCCGGTCTCGCGGAGCATCGCGGCCGAGCCCACGAGGGTCTGCACGACGAGCTCGGTGGCGGTGACGCGCGGCAGGCCGAGGTGGACGCCCGCCTCGACCATCGACTCGACGACGAAGAAGATGTAGGCCGGCCCCGAGCCGGAGATCGCGGTGACCGCGTCCATCTGCTTCTCCGGGATGCGCATCACCTTCCCGGTCGACGCCATCAGCGACTCGACCTCCGCGAGGTGGGCGTCGTCGCAGTGGGAGCCGGGCGAGATCGCGGCCATGCCCTCGTCGACCAGGGCCGGCGTGTTGGGCATGACCCGCACGACGGCGACCCCTTCGGGCACGCGCGACTCGATGAAGGCGGTGGTGATGCCCGCCGCGAGCGAGACGACCAGCTGCCCGGCCCGCAGGTCGGGCGCGATCTCGGCGAGCACGTCGCCCATGTCCTGCGGCTTGACGACCAGCGCGACGGTGTCCGCCTTGGCGGCCGCCTCACGGTTGGAGACGACGGCCACGCCGTAGCGCTCCTCGAGCTCCCTGGCCCGCTCGGCGCGCTTCTCGCCGACCATCAGCTGGTCGACGCGGCGCCCGGCGCGGACGAGACCGGACAGGAGGGCCTCGCCCATCACGCCGGCGCCGATGATCGCTGTGCTCATGCCCGCAATCTACTGCGAGCAGGGGGTGCTGCTATTTCTTGGAGACCAGGGAGCGGACGAAGAACCCGAGGTTCTGCGGCTTCTCGGCCAGCCGGCGCATGAGGTAGCCGTACCACTCGGTGCCGTAGGGGATGTAGACGCGCACGGTCTCGCCGGCGGCCGCGAGGCGCTTCTGCTCCTCCGGACGGATGCCGTAGAGCATCTGGAACTCGTAGGTGCCGGGCCGCCGGCCGAAGCGGCTGGCGAGCGACGAGGCGATCTGCACCATGCGCGGGTCGTGGGTGGCGATCATCGGGTAGCCCTGGCCGCCGAGCAGCACCTTGAGGCAGCGGACGTAGGACCTGTCGACGTCGATCCGGTCTTGGAAGGCGACCTTCTCGGGCTCCATGTAGGCGCCCTTGCACAGCCGCACCCGGGAACCCTCGTAGGCCAGGGCGCGGCAGTCGGCCTCCGTGCGGCGCAGCATCGCCTGCAGCACGGCGCCCGTCTCGGGGAAGTCCTTGCGGAGCTCGCGCAGGATCGAGAGCGTCGAGTCGGTGGTGGTGTGGTCCTCCATGTCGAGGGTCACCGTGGTGCCGGCGTTGCGGGCAGCGCGGCAGATGTCGCGGGCGTTCTCCAGGGCGACCTTGTGGCCGTTGTCGGGGAGGAACTGGCCGATCGCGCTGAGCTTGACCGAGACCTCGGCGTGCGGCGCGAGGCCCTTGGTCGCCAGGTCGGCGAGGAGCTCCTTGTAGGCCGCGACGGTGGCGTCGGCGTGGGCGGCGTCGGTCGTGTCCTCGCCGAGGTAGTCGAGCGTCACCCGCAGGCCGCCGTCGACCAGGTCCGACGTCGCCGCCACCGCGTCGGCGGTCGTCTCGCCCGGCACGTAGCTGGTCACGATGGAGCTCGAGACGGGCATCGTCGAGACGAGCTTCTTGACCCCCTGGCTGCGAGCGAGGAGCAGGATCGGCTGGCGGAGCAACGACATGGCGGCAAGGCTACGCCGACCTCTCTCTCGGACCTGCACCGAACCTTCACACCTCCTCCACCCCATCCGGGTCGGTGTTCTCCTAGCGTCGTCGGCATGACTTCCAGCCTCGCTTCTCCCACCACGCGGTACGCCCTCGCGCTGGCCGCGGCGGTCGGCACCGTCCTGTTCCTCCTGTTCGGCATCGGCGCCCTCGGGATCGTCGGTGAGGGCGACCGCGACTGGCTCTACCTGGCTGCACCGGCGGTCCTGCTGGTCGTCGCCGTGGCGACCCGGTTCCGGCCGGGCGGCATGGTGCTGGCCCTCGGGGCCGCCGCGGCGACCACGCTCGTCGCAGGTGTCGTCGCCGTCGTCCTGGTCGCCGCCGACGACACGGCCGCGTCGATCGCCGACGTGATCATGCTGACCGTGATGTACGCCGGCCTGTTCGCGGCGGGGGCGTGGCTGTTCAGCCGGGTCCCGGAGCCGCCGGTCGACGCCGTCGCGTAGCAGGTGAGAGACCGGCGGATCCGGGTCAGGGTGTCCGACGCCTGAGGGTGGCGGCGCCGAGCGCGAGCGCACCCAGCGCGAAGCCCGCCACGACCATCACGTCGCGCCACACCTCGCCCGTGTCGGCGGCCCCGACGAGCTCCTGCATGGCGTCGACGGCGTACGACATCGGCAGCACGTCGCTGATCGCCTCGAGCACGGCGGGCATCGCCTCGCGCGGCACGAAGAGCCCGCAGAGCAGGATCTGCGGCAGCACGAAGGCCGGCATGAACTGCACCGCCTGGAACTCGGTCGTCGCGAAGGCGCTCACCAGCAGCCCGAGCGCCGTGCCGAGGACGGCGTCGGCGACGGCCACGACGCCGAGCAGCCAGACCGGGCCCGCGACGTCGAGGCCCAGCAGGCCGACGCTGACGGCGACCGCGAGCGTCGACTGCACGGCCGCCAGCAGGCCGAAGGCGATCGCGTAGCCCAGCAGGAAGTCGAGCTTGCCGAGGGGCATCGTGAGCAGCCGCTCGAGGGTGCCGGACGAGCGCTCGCGCAGCGTCGTCACGCTCGTCACCAGGAACATCACGATGAAGGGGAACATCGCCAGCAGGCCCGGCCCGAAGCGGTCGAAGAGGTCGCCGGGGAGGTCCGCGAACATCCACCAGAGCAGCGTGATCAGCAGGCACGGGACGACCATCAGCATGGCCAGCGTCCGGTGGTCGCGACGGACCTGCGTGAGGACGCGGCCGGCGACGGCGAGCGTGACCCGCGCGTTCATCGAGCACCACCGGGCCCCTCGACGAGGTGGAGGAACGCCTGCTCGACGTCCTGGGCACCGGTGCTGCGGCGGATCTCGTCGGGCGAGCCGTCGGCGATGATCCGGCCCTCGCGCATCAGCAGCAGCCGGTGGCAGCGCTCGGCCTCGTCCATGACGTGGCTCGAGACCAGCACGGCGGCCCCGCCGTCGGCGATCCGGTGGAACAGGTCCCACAGGTCGCGGCGCAGCACCGGGTCGAGGCCGACCGTCGGCTCGTCGAGCACCAGCAGGTCCGGCGTACCCAGCAGTGCCACGGCCAGGCTGGCCCGGCTGCGCTGGCCGCCGGAGAGCCGGCCCACGACCTGCGTGCGGTGGTCGTCGAGGCCCACCGCGTCGACGGCCTCGTCGACCTGGGCGCGGTCCACCCCGAGCACGCGGGCGAAGAACGCGAGGTTCTCCGCGACAGTGAGGTCGTCGTAGACGCTCGCGGCCTGGGTGACGTAGCCGACGCGGGTCCGCAGCGGTCGGCTCCCCGCGGGCTCCCCCAGCACCTCGACCGTCCCGGACCGCACCTGCTGCGCCCCGACCAGGCACCGCATCAGCGTCGTCTTGCCGCAGCCGCTCGGGCCGAGCAGGCCGGTGACGCCGGCCGGGACGTCGAGCGAGATGCCGGGCAGCACCTCGCGCTCGCCGCGTACGACGACGAGGTCGCGCACCTCCACGACGTTTTTCATCATGTGTTGAATTGTGCGCCTGAGCCGGTACGCCGTCAAGGCCCACAGGCGGTGGTCCAGCCACCCGCGCTCGTACGACGGCTAGGGCAGGTCGCCGGTCAGGTAGTGCTGGAGGACCGGGCCGACCCGGGCCACGACGTCGTCGGCGGGCATCTCGGCCATCGGCGGGAGCGCGAGCAGGTAGCGGGTGACGATCAGGCCGATGACCTGGCTGGCGACGAGTGGGATCCGTTCCTCGGGCCGGTCGGCGACGAGCTGGGCCAGCACGGGTCCGACGACGACCGGGATGAAGCCCTCCTGCAGGAGCGTCGCGCCATCAGCGCTGAGCACCGACCGGACGACCGCGAGCAGCTGCACCTGCATGTCGGGGTCGTCCCACACCGAGAGGAACACGCGCAGCAACCGCTCGCCGGCACCGTCGGGGCCCTGGACCACGACGGGCGCCAGGAGCTCGCGCGGGTCGACGGGCATCTGGAGGGCCGCGAGGAACAGGTCGTCCTTGCTGCCGAAGTAGTGGTGCACGAGGGCGGGGTCGACACCGGCGGACGCCGCGACGGCGCGGATCGTCGTACCCCGGAAGCCCTTCTCGGCGAACGACGCCCGCGCAGCGGCGAGCACCTCGGCCCGGGTGTCGGGGGCCCCGGGGCGCCGACCGCGGGACGTGCGCTGACTGGCAGGGGAGGTCGCCGGGGGGCTCATGGCGTGGGTACGGCGAGGTGCGCGCGGGCGAACTCCAGCGACTCCCTGAGGTCGGCCTCGCGCTCGCTCTTGCTGGCGGCCCGCCGGGTGTTGATCTCGAGCACGACGTGGCCGGAGAAGCCCCGACCGGCGAGGTGGCGCAGGAACGCCTCGGCCTTCATCACCCCGCGGCCGGGCACGAGGTGCTCGTCCTTGGCCGAGCCGGTGCCGTCTGTGAGGTGGATGTGGCGCAGGCTGTCGCCCATCCGGTCGGCCATCTCGATGACGTCGCTGCGGGCGATGGCAGCGTGGGACAGGTCGATCGTGGTGTTGGCGTAGCTCTCCGAGCTCGGGTCCCAGCCGGGCAGGTACATCTCCATCCCGCGGCGCGAGGACGCGCGCCACGGATACATGTTCTCTACCGCGAAGGCGATGCCGGTGCGCGCCTCGAGGGACGCGATGCCCTCGACGAAGCCGGCGGCGTAGTCCTTCTGCCAGCGGAACGGCGGGTGCACCACGACCACGTCGGCCCCGACCGCGTCGGCCATCTCGGCCGACCGCTCCAGCTTCACCCAGGGGTCGGTGCCCCAGACCCGCTGGGTGAAGAGCAGGCAGGGCGAGTGCACGGCGCAGATCGGGACCTGGTGGTGGTCGCTGAGCTTCTTGACCGCGTCGACCTGCTGGCTCAGCGAGTCGATGCCGACCATCACCTCGACGGCGTCGTAGCCCAGCTGTGCGGCCCACCCGAAGGCGTGCGCCGTCGACTCCGGGTAGACCGAGGCCGAGGAGAGTCCGACCAGCGGGACCGACGAGGACGTGGACATGGTCAGCGCACCCTCGTGATGACGGAGATCTGGTCGAGCCGCTCGAGGATCACGCCCTCGCGCAGCGCCCACGGGCAGACCTCCAGCTCGGTCAGGTCGAAGATGTCCATGCACGCCTCGGCGACGAGGGCGCCGGGCACGATCTGGTGCGTGCGGCTCGGCGAGACCCCGGGCAGCTCGGCGAGCTCGTCGGCGGACATGTCCATCAGCTTGGGGATCCAGCTCGAGAGGGTGTCGAGCTCGAGCGCCCGCGGCACGAGCGGGCCGTCGCCGCTCGGCGCGGCGCCGCAGATCCGGGCGAGCGAGCGGAAGGTCTTCGAGGTCGCGGCCGCCCGGTCGGGCACACCGCCGCGCAGCAGGTGTCCGGCGTCGCGGGCGATCTCGGCGCGCACCTGCCGACGCAGCTCGCGTACGTCGTCGTCGGAGGGCCGACCGCCGCCGAACCAGGCCCGCGCCATCCGGGCCGCGCCCAGCGGGAGCGACCAGGCGACGTCGGGGGCCTCGTCGGTGCCGCCGGCGATCTCGAGAGAGCCGCCGCCGATGTCGAAGACGGCGAGCCGGCCGGCCGACCAGCCGAACCACCGGCGGACGGCCAGGAACGTCAGGCGGGCCTCGTCCTCCCCCGACAGCACCTCGAGCGCCACGCCGCTGTGCTTCTCGACGTGGGCGAGCACCTCGTCGGAGTTGACCGAGTCGCGCACGGCCGAGGTGGCGAAACCGAGCATCTCCTCGCAGCCCTTGTCCTCGGCGATCTGCGTCGCGGAGGCACAGAAGTCCGTGAGGGCCTTGATGCCCTTCTTGGTGACCGCACCGTCCTCGTCCAGGTGCTCGGCCAGGCGCAGCGGCTGCTTGTGCGAGGAGGCCGGGAGGGGGGCCGCGCCACCGTGTGCGTCGACCACCAGCAGGTGGCCGGTGTTGGATCCGATGTCGAGGACGCCCAGGCGCATGACTGCCACGCTACTAGAGCGTGCACGCTGAGCCGTGCCGTCGCGAGCGGCGTCTGGCGCGTGCGATGGCAAGGCGGAGGAGGGAGACATGGCGGAGCCATGGCGACTGACGACAACGCAGCCAGCGTGCGTGTCAGGCGGCGTGCAGCAGGCTCGGGTCAGGGGACGCGCTCTAGGCTCTGGGCGTGCCCGAAGTCGACCTGGTGTTCCCCCGCGCGTTCGTCGAGTTCGCCGATCCCGCTGACGACACCCAGGTGTTCCGCTGCGACCTGACGTGGTTGACCTCGGCCTACACGTGCATCTTCGGCCAGGGGTGCCAGGGCATCTACGCCGACGCCCCCGACGTCGGCTGCTGCACCCTCGGCGCCCACTTTGCCGACCGCGACGACGAGAAGCGGGTCGCGGTGTTCGTCGGCGAGCTCACCCCCGACGACTGGCAGCTCCACCCCGGTCGGTCGGTGCGCAAGGCGGACTGGATCGAGACCGACGACGACGGCGAGCGCAAGACGCGGGTCGTCGAGGTCGACGGACAGCAGGCGTGCGTCTTCCACAACCGGACCGACTTCACCAACGACGCCGGGCACGTCGGCGCCGGCTGCGCCCTCCACGGCCTCGCCCTGCGCCAGGGGCGCAACCCTCTGGAGACCAAGCCCGACGTGTGCTGGCAGCTGCCCATCCGCCGCCAGTTCCGCGAGGTCGAGCGGCAGGACGGCACCTCCTACACCGAGGTCTCGATCGGCGAGTACGACCGCCGCGGCTGGGGTCCGGGCGGCCACGACCTCGACTGGTACTGCTCCGGCAACACCGAGGCGCACGTCGCGCCCGAGCCGGTCTACGTCACCCACGAGCCCGAGCTCGTCGAGCTGATGGGTGCGGAGGCGTACGCCGAGCTGGTGCGGCACTGCGAGGCCCACGTGGTTTCGCGATCCGCGCTCGCCCTGCACCCCGCGTCACCGCGTCACTTTTGAGCGCAATCGCGCAAAAGTGCTGAACCCGGCGTTGAAAGTGGTTGTGACGTGCATTACCTTCGACAGGTGGCACCCTCCCCCAACCCCCGGACCGAGGATCACGGCCCCGGCGGCACTCTCGGCATCTGGTTTATCGGCGCTCGCGGCTCGCTCGCGACCACCGCGACCATCGGCCTGAGCGCCCTCGCCGCCCACCTGACCGACGAGACCGGCTGCGTCTGCGCCCACCCCGACCTCGACGCGCGCGGCCTGCCGGCGTACGCCGACATCGTCGTGGGCGGCCACGACGTCGACACCCTCCCGCTCGTCAAGCAGGCCGAGCGTCTGGTGGCGGGCGGCGTGGTGCCGGGGATCCTCGCGCACCAGGTCACCGCCGAGCTCGAGGCGACCGAGGCCCGGCTGCGCCCGGGTGTGCGCCACAGCGACCCCACCGACCAGCGCGCCGACGTGGAGCGGCTGGCGGACGACATCCGCGAGTTCGCCGCCGGCGTCGACCGGGTCGTCGTCGTCGACGTGTCGAGCACCGAGCCGCCGCACGACGCCGGCACCGACGCCGCCACCTGGGCCGACCTCGAGGCCGCGTGGTCGGCCGGCCGAGCGCCCCTGCCGCCGAGCTCGGTCTACGCCTGCGCCGCCGTGCTGGCCGGAGCGGCCTACGTCGCCTTCACGCCGAGCCCCGGCATCGACGTCCCCGCCCTGGTCGAGCTCGCCGCCGAGCGTGGCCTCCCCTACGCCGGCAGCGACGGCAAGACGGGCGAGACCCTGGTGAAGTCGGCGCTCGCGCCGATGTTCTCCACCCGGTCGCTGGCCGTGCGGTCGTGGACCTCGATCAACCTGCTCGGCGGCGGCGACGGGTCCACCCTGTCCGACCCCGCCGCCCGGGAGAGCAAGACGAGCACCAAGCGCTCCGGCCTGGAGTCGATGCTCGGCCACCCGGTGCCCGGCCCGATGCACATCGACTACGTCGAGGACCTCGGCGACTGGAAGACCGCCTGGGACCACGTCCGGTTCGACGGCTTCCTCGGCACCCGGATGACGATGCAGTTCACCTGGGAGGGCTGCGACTCGGCCCTCGCAGCTCCGCTGGTCCTCGACCTCGCGCGCCTCACCGCGCGGGCCGTGGCGGTCGGCGAGACCGGCCCCCTGGCGGCCCTCGGCTTCTTCTTCAAGCAGCCGATCGGCTCGCAGGAGCACCGGCTCGCGCAGCAGTGGGACGCCCTGCTCGCCTGGTCGACGGACTGCGCCGACCGGGTGACGACGTGAGGGTCGCCGACCTCGTCGAGCTGACCCGGGCCCCCGCCGCGTTCTCCATCCCCGGAGACGCATGGTCCGGCGCCGCGCACGCGGCGACCGCCGGGCGGGGCTGGGCGATGCCGATCGCCTCCACCTGCCTCTACTGGTCCGGCATGGCCTTCAACGACTGGTGCGACCGGCACGTCGACGCCGAGGAGCGGCCCGAGCGGCCGATCCCTTCGGGCCGGGTCAGCCCCGACGCCGCCCTCGCCGTCGCTGCCGGGCTCGGTGCCGCCGGGCTCGGCGTGGCGGCCCTCGTCGGCGGTCGCTCGGCCGTCGCGGTCGCGGCCCCGCTCGCCCTCATGGTGGTGGCGTACGACGCCGTCGCGAAGGACGCGGCCGTCGGGCCACTCGCGATGGCCTCGACGCGGGGGCTCGACGTCCTCCTCGGCGCCCACGCCTCGCCGGCCAGCGCGTGGCAGCCCGCCCTTGCGATGACCGCGCACACCGCGGGCCTCACCTGGCTCAGCCGCGGAGAGGTGCACGGCACTCGCCCCGAGGTCGCCGGAGCGGTGACCGCGGGCACCCTCGCGGTGGCCGCCGCCACGGCCCACGCGGCGTTCCACGACCCGCACTCCGGTCGCCTCGCCCGCGCGACCGGCGTCGGCCTGTCGGCGGCGTACGCCGTCGTGGTCGGCCGCGCCCAGGCCCGCGCGGCCCAGCAGCCCACGGCCGAGGCGGCCCGCGCCGCCACCCGCACCGGGATCGGCGGCTTCTCGCTCCTGCAGGGAGCCTGGCTCGCCCGCCGCGGCCGGCTGGCCGCCGCCGCGACCGTCGTGGGCGCCGGCCCGGCCTACCGCGCCCTGTCGCGCCGCTGGAGCCCGACGTGAGCGCCGCGGGACAGGGCGCCCTCCGCCTCGGCTACGGCAGCAACGGCTTCTCGGGCCACCGGTTTCCCGACGCCTGCGCGGTGATCGCGGGGCTCGGCTACGACGGCGTCGCCCTCACCCTCGACCAGCCGCACCTCGACCCCTTCGCCGACGACGCGGGCGCCCAGACCGCGCGCGCCGCGAAGTCGCTCGCCGACCACGGGCTCGCCGTCGTCATCGAGACGGGCTCGCGCTACGTCCTCGACCCGTGGCACAAGCACGAGCCCACCCTCGTCAGCGACGGCGACCGTGGACCGCGGGTCGAGCTGCTGATCCGTGCCGTGCGCATCGCCGCCGAGCTGGGCGCCGAGGCGATGTCGTGCTGGTCGGGCGTCCTGCCCGAGGGCGCCAGTGCCGAGGACGGCTGGCGCCGGCTCACCGACGGCCTCGGCCCCGTGCTCGACCTCGCGCACGAGCTCGACGTCACCGTCTGCTTCGAGCCCGAGCCCGGCATGCACGTCGACACGGTCGACGAGGCCCTCGAGCTGCGCCGCCGGCTCGGCGAGCCCGACCACCTCCGGTTGACCCTCGACCTGGGCCACCTCGTGTGCAACGAGCCGCGCAGCCCCGAGGCGTCCATCGCCGTCGCCGGTCCGCTCATCGGCAACGTGCAGGTCGACGACATGGTGCGCGACGTCCACGAGCACCTCGAGCTCGGCACCGGCACCCTCGACCTCGACGCGGTCCTCCGCGCGCTGCTGGCCACCGGATTCACCGGACTCGCCAGCGTCGAGCTGCCCCGCCACTCCCACGCCGCGCCCACGGTCGCCGCGCGACAGATCGCCGCCCTGCGCGCCTCCCTGGCCCGCCTCGCCGACTCCGACAGGGAAGGACCCACGCCGTGACCGAGATCCGGCCGCTGGCCGCCGACGACACCATCCGGCAGGCGCTCGACGACCGCGCGCGGGCTCAGCTCGACGCGCTCACCGCCGAGGTGACCGAGGACCCCTCGCGGCTCGGCCGAGCGTTCCCCGCGGCCGCCCGCAGGACCGGCCGCGGCCCGCTCGCCGGGGCCGACGACGTCCTGCTCGAGGACGCCGTACGCGTCTCCCTCGTGCAGACCGCGGCGCGCTCCCTCGACCCCGAGGCGCTCCTGGCCGAGCTGCGCGAGGTCTACCGCTACGGCGACAACGACGAGAAGCGCGCGGTCCTGCACGCCCTGTCCGGCGCACCCGACGGCGTCGACGGCACCGACCTGCTCCTCGACGCCCTGCGCACCAACGACACCCGCCTCGTCGCCGCCGCGATGGGTCCGCACAGCGACCGGCTGGACGACGACTCCTGGCGCCAGGGCGTCCTCAAGTGCCTGTTCACCGGCGTGCCCGTCGCGTCGGTCGCCGGGCTCGCCCGTCGCGCCGACAGCGAGCTGGCCGAGATGGTGCAGCGCTACCAGCGCGAGCGCGAGGCCGCCGGGCGCGACGTACCCCTCGACGTGCAGGTCGTCCTCGACGCCTGCGCCGCCTCCCCCGAGCACGACCGGCACCAGCAGAAGGACTCCTGATGCGCATCTTCGACCCGCACATCCACATGACCTCGCGCACCACCGACGACTACGAGGCGATGTACGCCTCCGGCGTCCGCGCGCTCGTCGAGCCGGCGTTCTGGCTGGGCCAGCCGCGCACCACCGTCGGGTCGTTCACCGACTACTTCGACGCCCTCGTGGGCTGGGAGCGGTTCCGCGCCTCGCAGTTCGGCATCGCCCACCACTGCACGATCGCGCTCAACCCCAAGGAGGCCAACGACCCGCGGTGCGCCGAGGTGCTCGACGTGCTCCCGCGCTACCTCGCCAAGGACGGCGTGGTCGCCGTGGGTGAGGTCGGCTTCGACTCGATGACCGTCGAGGAGGAGAAGGCGTTCGTGCGGCAGCTGGAGCTCGCCGTCGAGTTCGAGCTGCCGGCGATGGTCCACACGCCCCACCGCGACAAGGAGCAGGGCACCCGCCGCACCCTCGAGCTCGTCACCGAGTCGGGCCTCGCGCCCGGGATGGTCGTCGTCGACCACCTCAACGAGGTCACCGTCGACCAGGTCGACGACGCCGGCTGCTGGATGGGCTTCTCGATCTACCCCGACACCAAGATGGACGAGCACCGGATGGTCGCGATCCTGCAGCGCCGCGGCCTGGACCGGGTGCTGGTCAACTCGGCCGCCGACTGGGGCCGCAGCGACCCGCTCAAGACCTCGAAGACCGGTGCGGCGATGCTCGAGGCCGGCTTCTCCGCCGACGACGTCGACCGCGTGCTGTGGCGCAACCCGATCGAGTTCTTCGGCCAGAGCGGCCGGCTGCTCGTCGACCCGGACCTCGCCGACGACGCCTCCGCCGGCTCCGACTCCGCGGCGACCTTCGAGGGCAACTCGATCCTGCGCGGCTCGCGGGACTGACGATGAGGCTGCAGCACCCCGACGGCACGGTCGTCCACCTCGGCTACGGCACCAACGTCCTGCCGGCCGAGGACGTCGACGGGCTGATCGCCCAGGTGGGCACGTACGGCGACCGGCTGCGCCAGCACCTCGACACCGACCGCGTCGGCCTCGGGATGTGGCTCCCGGCCGCCGCGGCGCGCCGCCTCGCCTCCGACCTCGACGCCGTGGCGCGGCTGCGGGACGCGATCGACGAGCACGGCGTCGAGATCGTCACCCTCAACGCCTTCCCCTACGCCGCCTTCCAGGACGAGGTCGTCAAGAAGCGCGTCTACCACCCGACCTGGGCGGAGCGCTCCCGTCTCGACTACACCCTCGACGTGGCCCGCGTGCTGGCCGCGCTGATGCCGGAGGACGCCGTCCGGGGCAGCATCTCGACGCTGCCGCTCGCCTGGCGCGCGCCGTGGCTGGCCGACCGGCAGTCGCACGCCGAGCTGCACCTCAAGGCCCTGGCGGAGGGGCTGGCCGAGGTCGAGGCCGAGACCGGGCGCACCGTGCGGGTCGCCTTCGAGCCCGAGCCCGGCTGCGTCATCGAGACCATCGCCGAGGCGGTCGAGCGGCTGGACGCGGCCGACCGCGAGCGGATCGGCGTGTGCCTGGACCTGTGCCACCTCGCCGTCGGCTTCGAGGACGCGACCGACGCGCTCGCCCGGCTCGACGCCGCCGGCCTCGACGTGGTCAAGGTGCAGCCGGCCGCGGCGCTCGTCGTCGACGACCCGGCCGACCCGGACGCCCGCGCCGCGCTGACGTCGTACTCCGAGGACCGCTTCCTGCACCAGGTGCGCCAGCGCGTCGGCCAGCGGCTCGCGTCGCGCGACGACCTCCCCGACGCCCTCGCCGGACGTCGGCCGCTCGACGACCGGTCACCGTGGCGGGTGCACTTCCACGTGCCGGTCCATGCCGACCCCGCCCCGCCCCTGCGCAACAGCCGCGACGACCTGCGCGCCTCGCTGGCCGCCCTCCTCGGCGGCGACACCGCCCGCACCGACCACCTCGAGGTCGAGACCTACACCTGGTCCGTCCTCCCCGACGGCGCCCCCGCCGACGACGACGCCCTCGCCGCCGGGCTCGCCGCCGAGCTGGCGTGGGTCCGCGACGAGCTCGTCGGGCTCGGCCTCACCCCGCTCGACTGACCGACCTCCCCCACCCAACCCCCACCCAGCCCCCACCCAGACAGGACGCCACCGTGGCCCACCCCAAGCTGCTCGTCGTCGACCTCGTCGGCCTGACCCCCGACCTGCTCCGGCACATGCCCCGGCTGCGCGGCCTCGCCGATGCGGGCTCGCAGGCCACCCTGGAGCCGATCCTCCCGGCCGTCACCTGCTCCGTGCAGTCGACGTTCCTCACCGGCCTGCCGCCGTCGGGGCACGGCGCCGTGGGCAACGGGTGGTACTTCCGCGAGCTGGGCGAGGTCTTCCTCTGGCGCCAGCACAACAAGCTCGTCGACGGCGAGAAGGTGTGGGAGACGATCCGCCGCGAGCGGCCCGACTACACCGTCGCCAACGTCTGCTGGTGGTACGCCATGGGCATGACGACCGACTACACGGTCACACCGCGGCCGATCTACTACGCCGACGGCAAGAAGGCGCCCGACTGCTACACCCGCCCGCCCGAGCTCCACGACGAGCTCGTCGGCGCGCTCGGCGAGTTCCCGCTGTTCACGTACTGGGGCCCGACCGCCGCGATCGCCTCCAGCGAGTGGATCATCGCCGCCACCCGCCGGCTGATGCCGCGCAACGACCTCACCCTCTGCTACGTCCCGCACCTCGACTACGACCTCCAGCGCTTCGGCCCCGACTCCGACGAGGCCGTGCGGGCCGCCCAGGAGATCGACGCCGCACTGGCCCCGCTGCTCGACGACGCCGAGCGGACCGGCGTCACCACGCTGGTGCTCTCGGAGTACGGCATCACCGACGCCGACCAGCCCGTCGACATCAACCGGATGCTGCGCCGCAGCGGGCTGCTCGAGGTCTACACCCAGGACGGCATGGAGTACCTCGACCCGTGGACCTCGCGGGCCTTCGCCGTCGCCGACCACCAGGTCGCGCACGTCTACGTCGACGACCCCGCCGACCTCGAGACGGTCCGCGGGCTGTGCGCCGAGCTCCCCGGCGTCGACCAGGTGCTCGACCGCAGCGCGCAGGCGGCGTACGGCCTCGACCACGAGCGCTCCGGCGACCTGGTGCTCGTCGCCGACGAGACCGCGTGGTTCACCTACTACTACTGGCTCGACGACGCCCGGGCGCCCGACTTCGCGCGGGGCGTCGAGATCCACCGCAAGCCGGGCTACGACCCCGCCGAGCTGTTCTTCGACCCCGAGGACAAGGCGGTCAAGCTCAAGGCCGGCCTCACCCTCGCCAGGAAGAAGGCCGGGCTGCGGTACGCGATGAAGGTCGTGCCGCTCGACCCCTCGCCGGTGCGCGGCACCCACGGACGCCTGCCGAAGGACCCCACGCTCGGCCCCATGCTCGTGTGCAGCACCCCGGGCGCGGTCGCCGGGTCGGTGGCCGCGACCGACGTGCGCGACCTGATGCTGAGGCTCGCCGGCACGTCTTGACGTCAAGAAACAGGACCCCGGTGTCAAGGCCCACATGCGCGCGGACCAGAATCTGGTCATGCGCCTGGACCACGTCAGCTTCGCCGCCGGACCTGATGGACTTGCCAGCACCGCCCAGCGCATCGGGGGGCTGCTCGGCACCGACTTCGTCGACGGGGGCATCCATCCCCGCTTCGGCACCCGCAACATGACCCTGCCGCTGGCCGGCGACATCTACATGGAGATCGTCGAGGTCCTCGACCACCCCGCCAGCGACAAGGCCCCCTTCGGCCAGGCCGTGCGCGCCCGCTCCGCCCTCGGCGGCGGCTGGCTCGGCTGGGTCGTCTCGGTGGCCGACATCGCCCAGATCGAGTCCCGGCTCGGTCGCGAGGCGGTCAAGGGCAACCGTCGTCGCCCTGACGGCACCGAGCTGCTCTGGCAGCAGATCGGCGTCAACGGCCTGCTCTCCGACCCCCAGCTGCCGTTCTTCATCCAGTGGCAGTCGTCCTCGGACCTCCACCCCAGCAACGGCGCGACCGGCGCGTACTCCCTCGACTGCCTCGAGATCGCCGGCGACCCCCAACGGGTCAGCGAGTGGCTCGGCGAGACCGTCGAGGCGCCCCTCGAGGACGTGAAGGTCGAGTGGGTCGCCCCCAACGGCACCCCCGGCATCGTCGCGGTCCAGCTCCAGACCCCCAACGGGCTCGTCCGGATCTGAGACGAGCAGCGGCGAGCGAGGCACGAGCTCGTCGCGTCGCTCGGCCAGATTGAGCAAGCCCCACGACCGAGGGACGAGGTCGTGACGGGCGCGCCGAAATCTCTTCCGATGAAGCCACGCCCCTCCCCGAACATCTGGAACACCCCCGAGCTCTACGAGCTCGAGAACCGCGCCGCCGACCCCCATGACCGCCTCGCCGCCGCGATGCGCGAGATCGACGACTGGGCCGGGCGCACCGTCCTCGACATCGGCTGCGGCAGCGGCTTCCACCTCCCACTGTGGGCCGGGTCCGCCGCGCAGGTCATCGGCGTCGAGCCGCACCCGCCGCTCGTCGCGCTCGCCCGTCGTCGTACGCGCTCGCTGGACCACGTCCGCGTCCTCGAGGGCGGCGCACAGGCGCTCCCCGTGCCCGACGCGTCCGTCGACGTGGCGCACGCGCGCTGGGCCTACTTCTTCGGCCCCGGCTCGGAGCCCGGCCTGCGCGAGCTCGACCGGGTCGTACGCCGCGGAGGCACGGCGTTCGTGGTCGACAACGACCCGACCCGGTCCACCTTCGGCCGCTGGTTCGGTCGCGGCTTCCCGGAGGTCGACCCAGAGGCGGTGGAGCGGTTCTGGTCGATGCACGGCTGGCAGCGCCGGCAGATCGACATGGGGTGGTCCTTCACGTCGCGCGAGGACCTCGAGTCCGTCGTCCGCATCGAGCTGCCACCGGAGGCGGCCGAGGAGGCGCTCGCCTCCCACACCGGCACCGAGGTCGACTACGCGGTCAACCTCTGGTGGCGCCACTTCTGAGCCGGCGTCAGCTCGACTCGCGGATCGCCAACGTCGGCTCGAGGAGCACTCCGCGCGTCTCGACGGGCTGGTGGGACAGCAGCGCGCGCAGGGTGCGGACGATCTCGACCGCCACGTCCTCCAGCGGCTGGCGTACGGACGTGAGACCCACCGGGTAGACCTGGGCCACCTGGGAGTCGTCGAAGCCGACCACGCCGATGTCGCGTCCGGGCGCGAGCTGCCGGATCCAGAGCGTGTGGAGCACGCCCATCGCGAGGGTGTCGGACGCGCAGACGAACGCCGTCGGGGCGGACTCGTCGAGCAGTACGGCGGCCGCCTCGGCGCCGCTGTGGACGACGTCCTCGACGCGGGAGGCCATGCCGGTGGTGGAGAGGCCGTTCTTGTGCATCGTGCGCACCCAGCCGGAGCGGCGGTCCTCGCCGATCGGGGAGTCCTTGCGCCAGCCGATCCACGCGATGCGGGTGTGGCCGCGGTCGATGAGGTGCTGGGTGGCGAGCGCGATGCCCGCGGAGCCGTCGACGTCGACCCACACGTGGCGCGCCTCGTCGTCGTCCCACGGCCGGCCGAAGGCGACGAACGGGGCGCGCTGCTGGCTCAGCCACGCGGCCTGCGGGTTGCCGAGGTAGGTGTCGGTGACGACGAAGGCGTCGACGGCCGTCGAGCGCAGCAGGTTGTCGTAGCCGCCGACCGGGTCCTCGTCGTCGCCCGGGAAGAGGAGGACGTGGTAGCCCACCCCCTCGCTCGCCTCGACCAGCGAGTGCACGAACCGGTCCATCGCGGCGTTGGCGGTGCCCTCCTGGGCGGGGGCGAAGCGCAGGCCGATCAGGGACGACGTACGGGTGCGGAGGTTGCGGGCGGCGCGGTTGGGCGAGTAGCCGAGCTCGGCGATCGTCTGGCGCACCCGCTCGAGGGTGTCGGGACGCAGCAGGTCGGGGTTGTTGACGGCGTTGGACACCGTCTGGCGGGACACCCCGGCGCGCTCCGCGACGTCGGCGAGGGTGGGCGGCGTGACCGGCAGCGTGCTCCCGGTCCGGTGCTCGTTGCGCGCCATGGTCCCCCTCCCGATCGCCCTAGATCGATCCAATCGAGGTGAGCATAAGCCCCGGCCTCGCTCGCGCACGCCCACCGGACGGGTGAGGCACGGCGCGCGCGGCGGGCGCGGGGGTGTCGGTGGGCTCGCCTAGCGTGTGGTCCATGTCGACGAAGACCGCTCGTGTGCGCTCCTCCTACCGCTGCTCGGAGTGCGGGTGGGAGACCGTCAAGTGGGTCGGCCGCTGCGGGGAGTGCCAGGCCTGGGGGTCCGTCGCCGAGGCGGGCGCGCCGACCCTGCGCGCCGCCGCCGGTCCGGTCTCGACGCCGGCGGTGCCCATCGGCCAGGTCTCGATCACGGAGTCGGTCGCCCGCCCCAGCGGGGTGCCCGAGCTCGACCGCGTCCTCGGTGGCGGGCTGGTGCCGGGCGCCGCGATCCTGCTGGCCGGCGAGCCGGGTGTCGGCAAGAGCACGCTGCTGCTCGAGGTCGCTGCGCAGACCGCGAGCACCCGGCAGCGCACCCTCTACGTCACCGGCGAGGAGTCAGCCGCCCAGGTGCGGTTGCGCGCCGACCGCACCGGCGGTGTGCACGACGAGCTGTTCCTCGCCGCGGAGACCGACCTCGGGGCGGTGCTCACACACATCGAGGACGTACGTCCGACGCTGCTGGTCGTCGACTCGATCCAGACGATCGGCGCCTCTGGCATCGACGGCGTCCCCGGTGGCGTCACCCAGGTCAAGGAGGTCGCCGCTGCGCTGATCCGCGTCGCCAAGACCCGCAACATCACCACCATGATCGTCGGCCACGTCACCAAGGACGGGTCGATCGCCGGCCCGCGGGTGCTCGAGCACCTCGTCGACGTGGTGCTCCACTTCGAGGGCGACCGCAACTCCCGCTTCCGCATGGTCCGTGCCATGAAGAACCGCTACGGCCCCGTCGACGAGGTGGGCTGCTTCGACCTCTCCTCCGAGGGCATCTCCGCCGTCACCGACCCGACCGGGCTCTTCGTCGAGCACCACACCCAGGACGTCTCCGGCACCTGCGTGGCCGTGACGATGGAGGGACGCCGACCGCTGCTGGCCGAGGTGCAGGCGCTGCTGACGCCGTCGCCGCTCGAGCGCCCCCGCCGCACGGTCTCGGGCGTGGAGTCGTCGCGGGTCGACATGGTGCTCGCCGTCCTCCAACGGCACGCCCGGCTGCGGATCGCGGGCAGCGACACGTTCGTCGCGACCGTCGGCGGGGCCAAGCTGCACGACCCCGCAGCCGACCTGGCCATCGCGGTCGCCGTAGCCAGCTCCCACCTCGGCGTCCCGCCGCCGCGAGGCGCCGTGGCCATCGGCGAGATCGGCCTCGCCGGCGAGCTGCGCCGGGTGCGCGACCTGCCGCAGCGCATCGCCGAGGCGTCTCGGCTCGGCTTCAAGGTGGCGGTCGTCCCCCGCGGGCGGGCGTTGCCCAGCGAGCGCGGGATCCCCTCGCGGCGCGTGGTCGACGGCCTCCGCGTGGTGGAGGTGGACGACGTCCTGGGCGCCCTGCTCACCCTCGACCTGACCCCGCCGCTCTGACGAGCCGGGGTCTCCCGACCGCGGTCGGGGGCCCCTCAGCAGGAAACGATCGGTGGATCGGGCCCGCCCACCCCTACACTTCACCCGATGGCGCACGGGGGCGCCCGAGGAGAGCACGTGGAGGACCGGTGGCAGAGCGCATCGACGAGCAGCTGAGGCTGCGCGCGACCCTGGCCTCGATCGCACCGGGCACGCCCCTGCGCGACGGGCTCGAACGCATCCTTCGTGGCCGCACCGGCGCCCTGATCGTCCTGGGGCTCGACAGGGTCGTCGAGTCCATCTCGACCGGCGGCTTCACCCTCGACGTCCCGTTCACGGCCACCGGCCTGCGCGAGCTGGCCAAGATGGACGGCGCGATCGTCATCGACAAGGACATCACCCGCATCCACCGGGCTGCGGTCCACCTGATGCCCGACCACACGATCCCCTCCGAGGAGACCGGCACCCGCCACCGCACGGCCGAGCGCGTCGCCAAGCAGACGGGCCACCCCGTCATCTCGGTGTCGCAGTCGATGCAGATCATCGCGGCCTACGTCGGCGAGATCCGCCACGTCCTCGAGGACTCCGGCAAGATCCTCTCGCGCGCCAACCAGGCCCTCGCCACCCTCGAGCGCTACAAGCTCCGCCTCGACGAGGTCTCCGCGACCCTGTCCGCGCTCGAGATCGAGGACCTCGTCACGGTGCGCGACGTCGCCGTCGTCGCGCAGCGCCTCGAGATGGTCATCCGGATCGCCCGCGAGATCGAGGACTACGTCCTCGAGCTCGGCACTGACGGCCGCCTCCTCTCCCTCCAGCTCGAGGAGCTCGTCACCGGCGTCGACGCCGAGCGCGACCTCGTCGTCCGCGACTACCTCCCGGGCGGCCGTCGCCGTCAGGCCGACCCGTCCTCCCACATCGCCGAGCTGGAGACGCTCTCCCCGACCGAGCTGGTCGACCCCGCCGCGGTCGCCCGTGCGATCGGCCTCAGCGGCGCCGAGCACCTCGACGCCGCCGTCGCCCCGCGTGGCTACCGGCTCCTCGCCAAGGTCCCCCGCCTCCCCGCTGCCGTGGTCGACCGCCTCGTCGACCACTTCGGTGGCCTCCAGCAGCTCCTCTCCGCCGGCATCGACGACCTCCAGGCCGTCGAGGGTGTCGGCGAGCTCCGCGCCCGCAGCGTCCGCGAGGGCCTCTCCCGCCTCGCCGAGTCGAGCATCACCGAGCGCTACATCTGAGACGGCCAGCTGCGAGCGACGTAGGAGCTCGCAGCGTGGGGCCGGCCAGATTGAGCAAGCACCGCGGCTGAGGGACGAAGGCGCGACGTGCGCGTCGAAATCTCCCCCGACGCTCGAGCGGTGGCCCACCCACATTTGCCGGCTGGAGATTGTGGCTCAGCCACCGCCCACCCCGCGTCGTACAGCGACAGGCCCGCCAGCGGTGCCTGACCCACAGTTGCCGGCCGAAGAATGTGGCTCCGTCACCGCCCACCACCGAGTCGTACGACGACACGCCCGCCAGCGGTGCCTGAGGGGCATCCAGCGACCGACGAATCCTCCTCAGCCACCGCCCACCCCGCGGCACCTACAACGACCCACGGCCCCAGGGCCACAACCGCCGCACGTGTCCGACCCGGCCCAGGCGTACGACGACCTCAGCCCGACGCCAGCACCCCGATGGCCGAGACGAGGTTGAGGACCACGAAGGTGCCGGCCACGACGACGGCGACGACGGCCGGGGTCCGGCCGTGGGGGTCGCCGAGGCGTACGGCCTGACGACCGAAGTGCACCGCCAGCACCGCGGGCAGCGCGAACACGAGCAGCGCCGGTCCGCCGGCCGCGAGCAGCACCCACCACTCGGCCGTCCCGGCGTCACCGGGCGGGTGCCCGAGGGCGGCGGCGATGCCCTCCCCGACCAGGAACGCCAGTGCGAGGGACGGCACCAGTCCGAGCACGCACCACCAGGCTCGTCGCACGGAGACCGCCGCGTCGGGTGCCCGGTGCGCACCCGCGGCACCCCGCTCCCCGAGGGTCCTCATGACACACCTCCTGCGACAGCTCCAGCATCGCGCGGGCGCGGCGGCGCTCACAGGGTCGAAGGACCCCGATCCGGGGAGCGCGCCGCGAGGGGCGGTCAGCCGGCGGAGTTGCCCGCGCCGTCCTCGCCGGGCGTGTGCGAGGTGTCGCCGTTCTTGTTCTTGTTCTTGTTCTTGCCGCCCTGCTGCTGCGGGTCGGCGGTGGTGGTGACCACCGCGGGCACGCCACCGGTGAGCTCGAACTGGACGTCGGTGCCGTCGCCGCCGAGGGCGGCCGCCTCGACGTGGTAGAACCCGGGCATCGCCCAGTCGGTCCACTTCGTGCAGCCCTCGTCCGAGCGCTTGGCCGACCAGGTGACGACGACCGGGGCGTCGACGGCCTGGCGGACCACCACGTCCTGCGGCGGGATCGACACCGGGCACTCGCGGCTGCTCCAGATGTAGTCGCTGCCGGAGGTGATGCTGACGGTCATCGTCTCCGGCGACGCCTGCCAGGTGCAGGCCTCGGTGACGACGGTGCGGAGGTTGATCGTGATCGGGACGTCCGCGCCACCGGCAGCGGACGTCAGGGCAGGCGTGGCGACGATGTCGGACTCGGTGCACGGCCCGGTCGGTTCGGCCAGGACCGGCTCCGGCGGCGTGGTCTCCACGGTGCCGTTCTTCTTGTTCTTCTTGCCCTTCTTGCCGGCACCGGGCGCCTCGGCGGTCGGGCCCGCGGTGGGCGCGGCGGTCGTGGCCGTGGTCGCGCCTGCCTGGGTGGCCTTCGCTGTCGCCTCGTCCTTGCCGTCGGCCGAGCCGCCGAGCACGCGGGCGAGCACGACGACGAGCAGCACCGGGACGACGAACACGATGATGCGTCGGGTCCAGTAGACCCGGGCCGGGAGCGGCCCACGAGGTCGTACGGTCGTCGGCATGGGCTCAGGTTAGGTAGCGGTCGGCCCGTCTCGGCGGAGGCGCACCGGCTGACCTACGATCGCCGCGATGGACGCCCCCTCTCCCAGCGCGCTGCACGACGCCGTGCTCGACTGGTACGACGACCACGCGCGCGACCTCCCGTGGCGCGGGGTGTCCGCCACGCCGTGGTCGGTGATGGTCAGCGAGTTCATGCTCCAGCAGACGCCGGTGGCGCGCGTGCTGCCGGTGCACGCCGCATGGCTCGAGCGGTGGCCGACCCCGGCCGCGCTGGCCGGCGACCCCACCGGCGAGGCCGTGCGGATGTGGGGCCGGCTGGGCTACCCGCGCCGCGCCCTTCGCCTCCACGCGGCGGCGACGGGCATCGTGGAGCGCCACGGCGGCGAGGTGCCGGCGTCGTACGACGACCTGCTCGCGCTCCCCGGCATCGGCGACTACACCGCCGCGGCGATCGCCAGCTTCGCCTTCGGAAGACGGCACGTCGTCCTCGACACCAACGTCCGCCGGGTCCTCACGCGCGCGATCTCCGGGCGCGAGCTCCCAGCGCCGGCCGTCACCCGCGCCGAGCGCGACGTGGCGACCACGCTGCTGCCCGACGACCCCGCCACGGCTGCCACGTGGGCGGTGGCGACCATGGAGCTCGGGGCGCTGGTGTGCACCGCGCGCCAGCCGTCGTGCGACGCCTGCCCCATCGCGGCGGACTGCACGTGGCGCGGCGCCGGCTTCCCGGCGTACGACGGACCGCCCCGCCGCGGGCAGGCCTGGGCCGGCACCGACCGGCAGTGCCGCGGGCGGATCCTGGCGCTCGCCCGGGAGGCCGACTCGGTCAGCGCCGCACAGCTCGAGGGCGCCTGGCCCGAGGACGAGCAGCGTGAGCGGTGTCTGGCGGGGCTCGTCGCCGACGGCCTCCTGACGCAGATCACCCCGGGGCGCTGGGCGCTCCCGGGGTGATCAGGTGAAGGCCTGACAGGTCAGGCCTCGTTGGCCTTCGGCACGTCCGTCGGGCCGGCGGAGTCGTCAGGACCATCGCCCGCCGAGCCCTCGACGACGGTCTCCAGCGGAGGCATGTCGGGAACGGTCGAGTTCTTCTGGCCGCGGAAGGTGAACTTCGCTTCCGGGCCCTCGCCCTCGACACCGACGAGCACGATCTGGCCGGGGCCGACCTCGCCGAAGAGCATCTTCTCGGCCAGCACGTCCTCGATCTCGCGCTGCACCGTGCGCCGCAGCGGACGGGCACCGAGGACCGGGTCGAAGCCGCGCTCGGCCAGCAGCGCCTTGGCGGGCTGGGTGAGCTCGAGGGACATGTCGCGGTCCTTCATCCGGAGCTCGACGGCGTCGATCATGTTGTCGACCATCGCGACGATCTGCTCCTGCGACAGCGGCGGGAACACGACGATCTCGTCGACACGGTTGAGGAACTCCGGGCGGAAGTGCTGCTTGAGCTCCTCCGACACCTTGCTCTTCATCCGGTCGTAGGAGCCGGCAGCGTCACCGGTCTGCTGGAAGCCGAGGTTGACGCTCTTGGAGATGTCGCGCGTGCCGAGGTTGGTCGTCATGATGATGACGGTGTTCTTGAAGTCGACGACGCGACCCTGGGAATCCGTCAGGCGACCTTCCTCGAGGATCTGCAACAGGCTGTTGAAGATGTCGGGGTGGGCCTTTTCGACCTCGTCGAAGAGCACGACGGAGAACGGCTTGCGGCGCACCTTCTCGGTGAGCTGGCCGCCCTCTTCGTAACCGACGTAGCCGGGAGGCGAACCGAACAGTCGCGACACGGTGTGCTTCTCGGAGAACTCGCTCATGTCGAGCTGGATGAGCGCGTCCTCGTCACCGAAGAGGAACTCCGCGAGGGTCTTGGACAGCCACGTCTTACCGACACCCGAGGGGCCGGCGAAGATGAACGAGCCACCGGGGCGCTTGGGGTCCTTGAGCCCGGCACGCGTACGACGGATCGCGCGGGAGAGGGCCTTGACGGCCTCCTCCTGACCGATGACCCGCTTGTGGAGCTCGTCCTCCATCTTGAGCAGACGGGTGGACTCCTCCTCGGAGAGCTTGACGATCGGGATGCCCGTGGCCACGGCCAGGACCTCGGCGATCAGCTCCTCGTCGACCTCGGCGATCTCGTCGAGGTCGCCCGCGCGCCACTGCTTCTCGCGCTCGGCACGGCGGGCGGAGAGCTGCTTCTCCTCGTCGCGCAGTCGGGCCGCGGCCTCGAAGTCCTGCCCGTCGATCGCGGCCTCCTTGCGCTGGCGCACGTCGCCGATCTTCTCGTCGTACTCGCGCAGGTCCGGCGGCGCGGTCATCCGGCGGATGCGCAGCCGCGAACCGGCCTCGTCGATGAGGTCGATCGCCTTGTCGGGCAGGAACCGGTCGGAGATGTAGCGGTCGGCCAGCGTCGCCGCCGAGACCAGGGCCTCGTCGGTGATCGTGACGCGGTGGTGCGCCTCGTAGCGGTCGCGGAGTCCCTTGAGCATCTCGATGGTGTGCGCGATCGAGGGCTCCTGCACCTGGATCGGCTGGAAGCGGCGCTCGAGCGCGGCGTCCTTCTCGAGGTACTTGCGGTACTCGTCGAGCGTGGTGGCACCGATGGTCTGCAGCTCGCCGCGGGCCAGCATCGGCTTGAGGATGCTGGCGGCGTCGATCGCGCCCTCGGCGGCGCCGGCGCCGACGAGGGTGTGGATCTCGTCGATGAACAGCACGATGTCGCCGCGGGTGCGGATCTCCTTGAGCACCTTCTTGAGGCGCTCCTCGAAGTCACCGCGGTAGCGCGAGCCGGCGACGAGGGCGCCGAGGTCGAGCGTGTAGATCTGCTTGTCCTTCAGCGTCTCCGGCACGTTGCCCTTGACGATGTCCTGCGCGAGGCCGGCGACGATCGTCGTCTTGCCGACGCCGGGCTCACCGATGAGGACGGGGTTGTTCTTCGTGCGGCGCGACAGGATCTGCATCACGCGCTCGATCTCCTGCTCGCGCCCGATGACCGGGTCGAGCTTGCCCTCGCGCGCGGCCTGGGTGAGGTTCTGGCCGAACTGGTCGAGGACCAGCGAGCTCGACGGGGTCTCGCCGCCGGAGCCGGAGGTCTGGGCGCCGGCGGTCGTCGACTCCTTGCCCTGGAAGCCGCTGAGCAGCTGGATGACCTGCTGGCGGACCCGGTTGAGGTCGGCGCCGAGCTTCTGCAGGACCTGGGCCGCGACCCCCTCGCCCTCCCGGATCAGGCCGAGCAGGATGTGCTCGGTGCCGATGTAGGAGTGGCCGAGCTGGAGCGCCTCGCGGAGCGAGAGCTCGAGCACCTTCTTGGCGCGCGGCGTGAACGGGATGTGGCCGGACGGAGCCTGCTGGCCCTGCCCGATGATCTCCTCGACCTGGGCGCGCACGGCCTCCAGGGAGATGTCGAGGGACTCGAGGGCCTTGGCTGCGACGCCCTCGCCCTCGTGGATGAGGCCGAGCAGGATGTGCTCGGTCCCGATGTAGTTGTGGGAGAGCATGCGGGCCTCTTCCTGGGCCAGCACGACAACTCGCCGGGCTCGGTCGGTGAACCGCTCGAACATGTGCGCTCCTCTACGTCTGCGTGGTCCGCTGGCCCCCCGCCGGGACGGGAGCACGAACACTGGGCTCAACGCCCGACATCAGCCTACGTGTTCCCGGGGCACAGACGAGCCCGTCCGCTATCAGCGAACGGGCTCGTCAGCGTCGAGCGCCGACGGCGTACGTCAGTGGGCGGCGTCGTAGGCCTGCTGGACGTCGGCGGAGATGCGGCCGCGCTCCGAGACCTCCATGCCCTGGGACTTGGCCCACTCGCGCACGTCCTTGGTGTTGGAGGACGAGGAGGAGCCGCCGGACGAGCGGCGGGTGCGGCGGCCACCACCGGTGACCTTGCGGGCGTGGCCGACGTAGCCGCTCAGCGCCTCGCGGAGGGAGGCGGCGTTGGCGTCGTTCAGGTCGATCTCGTAGGTGGTTCCGTCGAGGCCGAATGACACGGTCTCGGTGGCCTCGGTGCCGTCGAGGTCGTCGACAAGAACGATGTTGACCTTCTGTGCCATGTGCATTCCTTTGCTTTTCGTGCGCTCTGGTCCAAACGCGTCGAATGCAGTGTGGCACCACTCGTTGATGCGCACAAAAGAAGTCAGGAATGACCTGACAAAGCAATTCAGGAATTGCGCTCGAATACGAGCCGAAGCCCTTGCAGCGTGAGCCACGGAGAATGCTCGGTGAAACACGCGCAATCGTCGACGAGAAGCGTGGCCAAATGGCCCGTGGAAATGACGGTGACGTCGTCGGCCGGCGCTCCGAGCTCGGCGATCATGCGCGCCACCAGCCCCTCCACCTGCGCTGCGACGCCGAAGACCATGCCGCTCTGGAGCGCCTCGACCGTGTTCTTGGCGATCACCGACCGCGGGCGCGCGAGCTCGACCTTGCGCAACTGGGCACCGCGACGGCCGAGCGCCTCGAGGGACGTCTCGATGCCGGGCGAGATCGCCCCGCCGACGTACTGCCCCTTGCCGTTGACGACGTCGAACGTCGTCGCGGTGCCGAAGTCGACGACGATCGCGGGACCGCCGTAGAGCTCCGCCGCGGCCAGCGAGTTCACGATCCGGTCGGTGCCGACCTCGCGCGGGTTGTCCATCAGCACCGGGATGCCGGTGCGCACGCCCGGCTCGACGACGATCGCCCTGACGTCGTGGAAGTGGCGCTCGAGCATCTCGCGCCACTCGTGCAGCACCGCCGGGACGGTGGCGCACACGGCGATGCCGTCGACGTCGTCGAGCCGCTCGTCGAGCAGTCCGCGGAGCAGGACCGACCACTCGTCGGCCGTGCGGCGCTCGTCGGTGTTGACCCGCCAGTGGGCGGTGACCTCCTCGCCGTCGAGGAGGCCGATGAAGGTGTGGCTGTTGCCGATGTCGGCGGCGAGAAGCGTCATGGCAGCACCTTCATCGGGGTCCGGGGTCCCCGCGGCGTTGTTCGGGGGAGCGAAGCGGAGGAGAAGAACGTTGTGGGGTGGTTACGAGGTCCATCCCGATGTCGAACACGACCACGGAGTGGGTGAGCGCTCCGACCGAGACGAAGTCGACGCCCGTCGCGCCGATGCGCGCGGCCCGCTCGATCGTGATGCCACCGCTGGCCTCGAGCGGCACCCGCCCGCGCGTACGTCGTACGGCGTCCGCCATCAGCTCGTCGCTCATGTTGTCGAGCAGGATCCGCTCCGGCGGCTCGGGCAGGGCGAGCAGGTCGTCGAGCTGGTCGAGCGTCGTCACCTCGACCTCGACGGGCAGCCCCGGGTGCCGGCCGCGGATGGCCTCGAGCGCGGGGAGCACTCCCCCGGCGGCGATGACGTGGTTGTCCTTGACCATCGCCATGTCCTGGAGGCTGGAGCGGTGGTTGACCCCGCCCCCGCAGCGCACGGCGTACTTCTGCAGCGCGCGCAGGCCGGGCAGCGTCTTGCGGGTGTCGAGCACCCGCGTCGGGGATCCGTCCAGCGCGTCGACCCAACGGGAGGTGGCCGTCGCGATGCCCGAGAGGTGGCACGCGAGGTTCAGGGCGGTGCGCTCGGCGACGAGCATCCGCTGGGTCAGCCCCTCGACACGCATCACCACGTCGCCCTTCTCGACGCCCGTCCCATCGGGCAGGCGGTCGGCGAGGGTCGCGTCGGCACCCACCATGAAGAAGGCGACCGCGGCGACCCCGAGGCCGGCGACGACGCCCGACTCGCGCGCGCCGAAGACGGCCTCGGCGCGGGCCTCGGCAGGGATGGTCGACTCGCTGGTGGGGTCCTCGTGAGGTCGCTCGGGGAGGTCCTCCATGAGCGCACGCGACACGACGTCCCAGACGTGGTCGGGGTCGAGCCCCGCTGCGGTGAGGTCGTCGATGACCTCGGCGGGCACGTCGCGCAGGCTGGTCATGCAGGCACCTCGGCAGAAGAGGAGGAGGTCGACGGATCGGTGGACGGTGCGTACGTCCACTCGACGGCGACGCGACCGTCGGCGTCGAGCCACGAGTCGACGTGGCCGCCCTTCGTGTCGTCGCGGTCGGGGTGGTCCTCGCGCCAGTGGGAGCCGCGGGTCTCGGTGCGCAGCGCCGCCGCCTCGGCGAGGGCGGTGCTGACGGTCAGCAGGTTGGTGGTCTCCCAGGCATCGGGCCCGACCTCGGCCGCCCCGTGGTCGAGCGACCCGAGGAACGCCCGCGCCTCGGCAAGGCCGGCCGCGTTGCGCAGCACCCCGACGCGCGTCGTCATCGTCTCCTGCATCGACCGGCGGCGCTCACCCGAGACGAGGCCCTCGGGGCGTACGTCGGCGACAGGGTCGGCCCAGTCGCGCAGCTCGCCGGGCAGCACGTCTGCGATACGGCGCGAGAACACCAGCCCCTCGAGCAGCGAGTTGGACGCCAGCCGGTTGGCGCCGTGGACACCGGAGCAGGCGACCTCGCCGGTGGCGTAGAGGCCCGGGACCGTCGTACGTCCCCACAGGTCGGTCGCCACCCCGCCGGACGCGTAGTGCTGTGCGGGCGCGACCGGGACGAGCTCGGTCACCGGGTCGACGCCGTGCTCGCGGCACACGCGCAGGATGGTCGGGAAGCGACGTTCCCAGAATCTCGATACGACGTCTCGTTCCTCGCCGCCTACTCGATCACCGACGCGGCTCGCTTCGCTCGCGTCCGCCCCCAGGTGGCGGGCGTCGAGCCACATGTGCGGGTGGCCGGTCTCGATCATCCGGCGGGTGATCGCCTTGGCGACCACGTCGCGGGGCGCGAGGTCAGCGAGCGGGTGCTCGCCCTGCATGAAGCGGTTGCCGTCGAAGTCGACGAGGAAGGCGCCCTCGCCGCGCACCGCCTCGGAGATCAGCGGCTGCTGGCCCTGGGAGTCGGGGCCGAGCCACATGACGGTGGGGTGGAACTGGACGAACTCGAGGTCGCGGACCCGGGCGCCGGCCCGCATCGCGACGGCCATCCCGTCCCCGGTGGACACGCTGGGGTTGGTGGACTGGCTGAAGACCTGGCCGAGGCCACCCGAGGCGAGGACGACCGCCCGGCAGTGCACGGCACCCACCCCGTCGCGCTGGCCCTCGCCGAGGACGTGCAGCGTCAGGCCGGCCACGCCGCCGTCGGCGGCGAGGAGCAGGTCGACGGCCAGCGCGTGCTGGACGACCTCGATCTCCGGCGCCCGCTCGACCGCGGCGATCAGCGCGCGCTGGATCTCGGCGCCCGTGGCGTCGCCGCCTGCGTGGGCGATGCGGTCGCGGTGGTGGCCGCCCTCGCGGGTCAGCGACAGCTCGCCGTCGGGGTGGTGGTCGAACTGCGTGCCGAGGGCGATCAGCTCGCGCACCGCCTCGGGACCCTCGGTCACCAGGACGCGTACGGCATCCACGTCGCAGGCGCCGGCCCCCGCGACGAGCGTGTCGTGCTCGTGCTGCTCGGGGGTGTCGCCCGGTCCGAGCGCGGCGGCGATCCCGCCCTGGGCCCACTGCGTCGACCCGGCGGCGAGGACGTCCTTGGTCACGACGAGCAGGCGCAGCGACGGGTTCGCGGCATGGATGCGCAGCGCGGCGGTGAGCCCGGCGATACCGGAGCCCACCACGACGACGTCGGCGCGGGTGGTCCACCCGGGCGCCGGGGCACGGAGGCGGCCCGGGACCGGCCGGTGGGAGGTCATCCGCGCAGGCTATCGAGCGACGAGGTCGCCGCGGGACAAGGTCTCGTCGTCGAAGGTGTCGGCGGGGTCGGAGCCGGTGCCCATGATCTTGTTGTCGGCGTCGACGAAGACGACGTGCGGCTCGAGCTGCCTGGCCTCGGCGGTGTCCATCTGGCCGTAGCCGATGAGGATGACCGTGTCGCCGGGGTGCACCAGCCGGGCGGCGGCCCCGTTGATGCCGATGACGCCCGAGCCGCGCTCGCCGGCGATCGTGTAGGTCTCGAGCCGGGCGCCGTTGGTGACGTCAACGATGTGGACGAGCTCGCCCGCCAGCAGGTCGGCGGCGTCGAGCAGGTCCTCGTCGACGGTGACCGACCCGACGTAGTGCAGGTCGGCCTGGGTCACGGTGGCCCGGTGGATCTTGGACTTCATCATCGTGCGCAGCATCAGCTGTTCCTTCCAGAGGTGGTCGAGGCCGCGGACGCGGTCCCCGCCAGGACCGCATCGGGGACGATGCGGTCGAACGTGAGGGGCATGTTGTCGATCAGCCGCGTCGTGCCCACCCGCGCAGCCACGAGGATCCGGCCCTCACCCGTCTCGGGTGGCTCACCGAGGTCGGTGGAGGTGACCGCGAGGTAGTCGAGCTCGAGACCGGCCTCGGCCTTGAGGACCGACATCGCGGCCCAGCGCGCGGCAGGCGCGCCGTACGCCGCCCGCTCCTGCGCGGCGCGCAGCGCCCGGCTGAGTGCGGCAGCCGCCGCCCGCTGGCCGTCGTCGAGGTAGCGGTTGCGGCTGGAGAGGGCCAGGCCGTCGGGCTCGCGGACCGTCTCGGCGCCGACGACCTCGATTCCCATGCACAGGTCGCGGACCATCCGGCGGATGAGGACGAGCTGCTGGTAGTCCTTCTGCCCGAAGACCGCGACGTCGGGGCGGACCAGGCCGAACAGCTTGGCGACGACGGTCAGCACGCCGTCGAAGTGCCCGGGCCGCGACGCCCCGTCGAGGATCGTCGCCAGCGCGCCGGGTGCCACGGTGACGCCGTCGTGGACGGAGTCGTGGCTGAAGCCGCCGGGATACATCTCCTCCACGCTGGGGGCGAAGACGACGTCCACCCCCTCGCGCGCGCAGACCTCGAGATCGGCGTCGAGGGTGCGCGGGTAGCGGTCGAGGTCCTCGGTCGGGGCGAACTGCATCGGGTTGACGAAGATGCTGACCACCACGGGTCCGGTGGTGGCGGCTCGTGCGGTCCGCACCAGGCTGGCGTGGCCGTCGTGCAGGGCGCCCATCGTGGGGACGAACGCGATCCGCTCGCCGGCGCGGCGGGCGTCGGCGAGCAGGCCGGCGAGCTCCTCGCGGGTCGACGCGAGGGCGGGGGTCGTGGTCATCGAGCGTGCCGGTCCAGCGAGGTCGGTGCGGTCGCGGCGTCGAGGACGCCGAGCATCTTGGTGGCACGGATGGGCAGCAGCCGGCCGTCGGTCACCGCCCGGCTCAGGGTGGCGCGGGCCATTGCGAGGTAGGACGGCAGCGTCTGCGGCGCCGTGGCCTCGAGGTCGGCCACGTGGGCGCGGACGGTCTCCACGTCGCCGCGCACGATCGGGCCGGTGAGGGCCGCGTCGCCGTCCTCGAGCGCGTTGTCGAGGGCTGCGGTCAGCAGCGGGCGGAGCGTGGCGGCGGGGTCCTCGGCGCCGGCGGCGGAGAGGATCTCCATCGCCTCGGCGACGAGGGTGACGAGGTGGTTGGCACCGTGGGCGAGACCCGCGTGGTAGAGCGTGCGGCGGCCCTCGGGGACCCACATCGCACGGCCGCCCAGGTCGGCGACGAGCGACTCCGTGAGCTCCCGGTCGGCGTCGTCGGCGGTCACGCCGAACACGCAGCCGGCCAGGCGGGGCAGGTCGACCTCGGTGCCGGTGAAGGTCATCGCGGGGTGCAGCGCGACGGTGCGGGCACCGACCTCGCGGGCGGGCTCGAGCACGGCCAGGCCGTGCCGGCCGCTCGTGTGCACCACGACCTGGCCCTCGCGGATCGCACCGCTCGCGCTGAGCATCGTGACGACGTTGGACAGCATGTCGTCGGGGACGGTCAGCAGCAGCAGGTCGCTGGCGCGTGCGACGTCGGTCGGCTTGGCGACGAGGACCCCGGGCAGCAGGTCGTCGATGCGGCCACGCGAGGCATCGGACTCGCCGGCGGCGGCGACGATGTCGTGGCCGGTGGCACGGAGGGCGGCGGCCAGGACGGCGCCGACACGACCGGCGCCGATCACGCCGACGGCGAACGTCGGGTGCGACACCGGGCGGAGGACAGGGTCGTGCGTCATGTGATGACCTCTTCGTTTCAGTCCCGTGGCGGGTACCGATCTACTGCGATCAACATCGAGCGTACGCCCGCGGATTCCGAGGTGGGAACCGAACAACGGCGTGACGAAGGCCACTCCCGCCCTACGACTGTATTGACGCACTGACTAGTTGGTGTCACCATCTAGTCATGCAGACGCCGACCACCACTGACGCCGGCTGGCCGACGGAGTGGCTGCGCGGGGCGCTGGCCGTCTGCGTGCTCCACGTCATCGCCGGCGGCCCGACCTACGGGTACGCGATCGCCAACGCCCTCGCCGACGCCGGGCTCGGCACGGTCAAGGGCGGCACGCTCTACCCGCTGCTGGGCCGCCTCGAGGAGGCCGGCCTGGTCTCGGTGGAGTGGCGCGCGGGAGAAGGCGGCCCCGGCCGCAAGTTCTACGCCCTCACCCCGGCCGGCGAGGAGGAGCACCGACGCCAGGTCACCCACTGGCTCGCCTTCGTCGACGTCACCAGCTCGTTCGTCCACGGCTCCGCCCTCGCGCAGCCCTCCCGGAAGGAACCGTCATGAGGATCGACACCAACACCCCGCACGTCGAGGACGGGTGGACGCAGGCCTTCCTGCTCGAGCTGCGCCTGCGCGGTGTCGACGGGCGCCGGATCGGGTCCGCGCTCGCCGAGGTCGAGGCGCACTGCGCCGAGAGCGGCGAGTCCGCGCGGTCGGCCTTCGGCGACCCCGAGGCGTACGCCGCCGACCTCGCGCCCGCCCCGGCACCCGCGCCCCCGGACCTGGCGCGCGACGTGGCGACGTCGGTGCTCGGCCTCGCCGGCATGCTGCTGACGCTCGCCGCGATCGGGGCGTGGAGCTCGGGCACGGAGGTCGAGCTCACCACCGGCTTCCTGGCCGTGTCGGCGCTCGTGGTCCTGGGCACCGTGCTGATCGTCCGGCTGGCCGAGCCGCTGCTGCGCGCGGTCGTGAAGCACTGGTGGGTCGCCGTCGTCGGCGGCGGAGCGCCCATCGCGCTCTTCGTCGCGGTGCTGGTGACCTGGAGGCAGACCGTGGTCAGTGCCCCGGTCCTCCCCTCGCTCGTCGCGGGGCTGGCGCTCCTGGCCGTGCACACCGCCGTGACGCTGCACGGGCCCGACCTCGCCGACCCCGTGGTCGGCCCTGAGGGTGCCGGTGGCACGGGGACGATGCGCGAGGGCACGCTGTCCCGCGGCCTCGACCGGATCGGGCCGTGGCTCTTCCCCGTCCTCACCGCCGTGATGGCGATCCCACTGCTGCTCCTCTGACGGAAGCAGGCAGCGCAGCAGCGGCCTCGGTCAGCGGCGCAGGATGCGGCGCGCGGCCGAGTTGCCGGCCAGCTGGACGACCTGCACGAGCGCCACGATGGCGATGACCGCGGTCCAGGTGACGACGGTGTCGAACTGCCGGAAGCCGTACTGCAGGGCGAAGTTGCCCAGCCCTCCGCCGCCGATGACGCCGGCGACCGCGGTCATGTCGACCAGCGCGACGAACGCGAAGGTGTAGCCCAGCACCAGGGGCCCGAGCGCCTCGGGGAGCACCACGGTGCGGACGATGCGTGCCCGGCCGGCGCCGACGGACCGCGCGGCCTCGATGACCCCAGGGTCGACCGTCACGAGGTTCTGCTCGACGATGCGACTGATGCCGAAGGCGGCCGCGAGCGTGAGCGCGAAGATGATGGCCGGGTTGCCGATGCCGGTGCCCACGACGACCCGGGCGAACGGCTGGACGGCCGCGATGAAGATGACGAACGGGATCGGCCGGAAGAAGTTGACCAGCACGTTGAGGACGAGGTTGACCGGGCGGCTGGCGTAGAGGCCGCCGCCGCGGGTGACGTACAGCCCGAGCCCCAGCAGCAGGCCGAGGAGGCCACCGAGCGTCAGGGTGATGGCGACGATGTAGAGGGTCTCCCACGCCGCGTCCCAGAAGAGCGGCCAGAGCTCGCTCATGTTGGAGTCGGTCATCGCGGCAGCTCCTTCGCGGGCACGAGTGCTCGTACGGCGTCGACGGCGGCGTCCACGGCCGCGGGATCACCGTCGAGGGCGAGGGTGAGGTTGCCGAAGGTCTCGCCCTGGACCTCCTCGATGCCGCCGAAGACGAGCTCGAAGCGCACGCCGTGCTCGAGGAGCACCGCGAACACGTCGCTCTGGCGCACGTCGTCGCCCCGGAAGGCGAGCTTGACGAAGCGCCCGGCGTGCCGGGCGTGGAGGGCGGCCAGCGCCTCGACGTCCGGCTCGTCGTCGACGATGGTCGCGACGAACCGGCGGGTGACGGGCTGCTGCGGGTCGGAGAGCACCTGCACGACCGACCCCTCCTCGACGATGAGACCGGCCTCCATCACCACGACGCGGTGCGCCAGGCTGCGCACGACGTCCATCTCGTGGGTGATCACCACGATGGTGATGCCGAGCTCGCGGTTGACCCGGCGCAGGAGGGCGAGCACCTCCTGGGTCGTCTCCGGGTCGAGGGCGCTGGTCGACTCGTCGGCGAGCAGGAGCTGCGGGTTGGTGGCGAGGGCGCGGGCGATGCCGACGCGCTGCTTCTGGCCGCCCGAGAGCTCCTCGACGTGACTGTGGGCCTTGTCGGCGAGGCCGACGAAGTGGAGCAGGTCGGAGATCCGCGCGTTCTGCTCGGCCTTCGAGACGCCGGCCACCTCGAGCGGGTAGGCGATGTTGCCCCACACGGTGCGCGAGCGGAACAGGTTGAACTGCTGGAAGATCATCCCGATCCCCAGCCGCACCTCGCGCAGCTCGCGCTCCTTCAGACCGGTGATCTCCCGGCCGCCGACCCGCACGCTGCCCGAGGTGGTGGTCTCCAGCGCGTTGATCAGCCGCACCAGGGTGGACTTCCCGGCGCCGGAGTAGCCCACGATGCCGACGATCTCACCGGCCTCGACCGTCAGGTCGACGCCGCGGATCGCCTCGACGGGCGTCCGGCCGCGTGCGGCCGGGAACGTCTTGTGCACGTCGGTCAGCTCGACGAGCGGCATCGTGGGCTCCTCCCCTACTGGCGTCGGATCACTTCTGCGCTGCGGTGTCGGCCTCGACGTCGTCGAGCGACGCCTGCAGCTCGTCCTGCGGGACCTTCACCAGCTCGGCGGTGCCACCGGACACGTCCTGCACGCCGTCGAGGACGGCCTGCGTCTCCTGGTAGATCTCGACGAGCTTGAGCAGCGTCGGGTCGTCGCGGTCCTCCGCACGGACGGCGAAGACGTTGACGTACGGCAGCGCGTTGGGGTCCTCGACGTCGTCGGTGGCCAGCGCGTCCTCGAAGGAGAGGCCGGCCTTCTCGACGAAGTCGTTGTTGATGACCGCCGCGGCCACGTCGGGCAGCGAGGTGGGGGTGAGGTCGGCCTTGATCGCCTTGACCTGCACCTTGGAGGCGGACTCGTCGATGTCGGCGAGCGTGGAGTAGATCGAGCCGCCGTCCGTCAGGGTGATGAGGCCGGCCGACTGGAGGATCAGCAGGGCACGGGCCTGGTTGCTGTCGTCGTCGGGGACGACCACGGTGTCGCCGTCCTGGATCTCCTCGACGGAGTCGACCTCGGTCGAGTAGAGCCCGAGCGGGTAGATCGCGGTCGAGCCGAGCGGCACGATGTCGTCGTCGTTCGCGACGTTGTACTCCGCGAGGTAGACGAGGTGCTGGAACTGGTTGATGTCGAGCTCGCCCTCGCTCAGCGCGGGGTTGGGCTGGGTGTAGTCGGCGAAGTCCTTGACCTCGAGGTCGATGCCCTC